>NZ_JALEBH010000001.1:0-1200000 GCF_022758885.1 Sphingobium sp. BYY-5 | reverse complement strand
GCTCGGTCGTGCGCAATCGCGCCATGTCCGCCGTGTCTTTGCGCGCGGTCGTATCGTAGCGGAAAAGGGAATCTGCACGGGCATCGACCTTGCCGCGCTGGAGGCTCGACTGATCGAGGAGGCGCGGCGCTATCATGCTATGTCCTTCTCCGGCGCGGATTCCATTACGGAAATGCAGGATGCAATTCAAAACTACTATAAGTGCGGATGCCATCTCATAGGCGGGGTTAATCGACCATGATTGCTAAGTGTCTGATTCATAATTATCCGGTTTGATTTCATATCCTTGCGATGCGGCGAGTGAAGAGTTGGATCGACGCGATGGAGAGCCAAGCCGTTGGACTGCCCGCGATGACTGGTCCGGTTTCATGATTAGCTGATCCGCATTTCGGATGCCAGCCTGGGCGGGAGGCGGAGCGTAGCGGAGCCGAGTGGCCAGGCTGGCATCTTGATGGTTTCCGGGGCCGGTGGACGGTAGCCAAGACTGCTGTGCGGGCGCAGTCGGTTGTAATGATCGCGCCACCAGCGGGACTGTCAGGAATTCCGTGTGTGGGCGGGCGGTTGAACATTACGCTGCCATGGCCTTGATGAAGCGTTCTCCGAACAGCACGGCGAACTGGGCCTTGGCCATGGACCACTCACGTGGCGGCATTTTCCACTCTTTCTCGGATCGGTTCAAGATCAGATAGAGCAGCTTGGTCGCTGAATCGTCGCTGGGAAAGTGCCCCCTGGCCCTGACCGCCCGTCGAAGCTGGGCATTCAACGCCTCGATGGCGTTTGTCGTATAAACGATGCGGCGGACCTCGTCGGGGAAGGCAAAGAACGGGATAACCTCGGCCCATGCACGGCGCCAGCTCTGGCCGATCGCAGGATAGCGCCGACCCCATTCGCCGGCCTCGAAGGCTGTCAGGGCCTCCTCGGCAGCGATGGCATCGGTGGCGCGGTAGACGGTCTTCAGTGCACCAGCGAGCGCCTTGCGATCCTTCCACGACACGAAGTCCATCGAGTTGCGCAGCAGGTGGACGATGCAGGTTTGGACGATCGCCTCGGGGAACACGGCGGTGATGGCCTCTGGAAAGCCCTTCAGGCCGTCTACGACGGCCAGCATGATGTCCTCAACACCGCGGTTCCTCAGCTCGTTCATCACCCGCAGCCAGAATTTGGCGCCCTCGTTCTGCTCGATCCACAGGCCCAGGACGACCTTGCCGCCATCGGCACGCACGCCCAGCGCGATGTGGATAGCCTTGTTGCGGACCAGACCTTCGTCACGGATCTTGACCCGGATCGCGTCGAAGAAAACCAGCGGATAGGCCGGATCGAGCGGTCGGGCCTGCCAGGCGGCGACCTCTTCGAGCACGGCGTCGGTCACCGTCGAGATCAGGTCCGGCGAGACGTCGATACCGTACAGATCGCGCAAGTGCCCGACGATCTCCCGTGTGCTCATGCCGCGCGCATACATCGAGACGATCTTGTCGTCGAAGCCCGGAAACCGGCGCTGGTACTTGGCGATCAGTTGCGGATCAAAGCTGGCATGACGATCGCGCGGCACCTCGATCTCGATCTTGCCGGTGTCCGTCACCACCGTCTTGCGGCCATAGCCATTGCGGCTGTTCCCGACCTGCGGGGCATCGCCAAGGTGGTAATCCATCTCGGCGTTGAGCGCCCGTTCGGCCAGCGCCTTCTTCAATGAATCCAGCAGGCCGCCCTGCTGGAGCGCACTGGCGGCATCGCTGCCGGCCAAGAGTTGATCGAGTAAATCAGCCGGGATCGCCGGCTCCTTGCGTCGAGGCATACAGGGTCTCCTTCTTACCCATTATGCCCGCCCACACACGGAATTCCTGACAGTCCCGCCACCAGCCGGTGACACAGCGGACTTCCTCAAGGCTGTAGAAGATCTCGCCATTGAGCAGTTCGTCACGCAGACGGGCGTTGAAGCTCTCGATATAGCCATTCTCCCAGGGACTTCCCGGCTCGATGTAGAGCGTAGTGACGCCGAGCCTGCCCAACCATTCGCGCACTGCATGGGCGACGAACTCAGGGCCGTTGTCGGACCTGATATGCTCGGGCGGCCCATGCTCGATGAACAGATCGGCCAGCACGTCGATCACGTCGTTCGATCGGAACCGCCGCAGCGGCACCATCGCCAAGCATTCCCGGCTGAACTCGTCGATGATGTTGAGCATCCGGAACTTGCGTCCGTTGCGCGTCTGATCTTCGACGAAGTCGTATGACCATACATGCCCGCGATGCTGCGGGCGCAGCCGGATGCATGATCCGTCGCCCAGCCATAGCCGCCGTCGCTTCGGCTGCCTCTTCGGCACTTTGAGACCCTCCCGCCGCCAGATGCGTTCCACCACCGACAGGCTGACCTGCCAGCCAGCGTTGCCGAGCAGCGCATGGATGCGGCGATAGCCGTACCGGCCATAATCCTTGGCCAGCGCGATGATGTCAGCCGTCAGACGCTGCTCGTCGCCGTCATCCTTCGGACGATGTCGCTGCGTCGAACGATGCTGAACCAGAACACGGCAGGTCCGCCGCTCCGATACCGGAACGCGACGGACCTGCTCGATCGCCTCACGACGACGGGAGGGGCTCAAAAAGTCAGCTTCGACGCCTCCTGAAGGATCGCTTTATCTAGCGCGAGGTCTGCAACCAGCTTCTTCAGCTGCGCATTCTCCCGCTCCAAATCCTTCATCCGACGCACTTGGTCGACCTTCAGGCCACCATATTCCTTACGCCACCTGTAGAGCGTCTGTTCCGCAATCCCAATCTGCCGACAAGCCTCGACGGCGGTCCCACCCCGCCCGACAATCACATCCACCTCGCGCAGCTTCGCGATGATCTGCTCCGGACTAAATCGCTGTCGTCCCATACATTTCTCCAATTCTCTCGCCCAAACGGGCTCGCTTCAGAATTGGACCAATTGTCTCAAGGCAGACCACTTCACCCCACTGCCCGCGCAACGCTCCAGGCCAGGCTGGCCGAAGTGGAGGCTATCTTGGTTCAGCTGGATGATGGCGTCCTTCATCTGTTGGGCAAGCCGGATTATCTCGCTCTGACTATAGCTAATGCCCAACGTGAAGGCGTGAGCGTGCAAGAGATGCACCGACGCGGTACGGAAGGTGCTCGCTTGCTGTTTCAAACGGAAGCGGTGAATTTGCGCGCAGCCATTAAAAGCAACTTCAAATCTGATGCAGCCTTGGAATAGAGTTTAAGCAGCCGAGGCATCCATCAAACATTCGCATTCTGCCGCAAATCGGTTAACGGCCTGCAGATGATTGCGCTTCTTCCGTTTCTGATCAGCATTTATCAAGCTCCAGTAACCTGTGTGGCAATTGACGGCGACACCATCCGCTGCCCGGAGATCGGCCGGGTTCGACTGTTGGGCATCGATGCGCCGGAGATGGCGGGACATTGCCGCAAGGGCCGTATCTGCGTTGTGGGCGATCCCATGAAGAGCAAAGCGAAGTTGGCGTGGTTGATCCGCGGCGGCGTGACGATCGCACCGGTGACACGGGACAGGTATGGCCGAACCGTCGCCCAGGTATACGCAGGCGACAGGAATGTTGCCTGCGCTCAACTGCGCGCTGGGATGGTCATTTATAAGCCGAAGTGGGACAATGGGCGACGACTCGCGGGGGAGTGTCGATATGCTCGAGGAAAGCCATGAGGCTGCGAACGTTCGGTCAACGTTAGATCGGCTGATCGCCGAGCGCAGGGAAAGTTATTCTGACATCTCGCGGCTGATTGGTCGCAATTCCGCATATATCCAGCAATTCATCAAGCGCGGTACCCCGCGTAAGCTGGATGAGGAGGATCGGCGGGTGCTGGCGCGGTATTTCGGCGTGTCCGAAACGATGCTGGGCGGGGCGTCGGTGGGGGCTGCTCCGCCTGCACGCTTGCGGGGGTTGCCGGCCATCGTCGCCGTGCCGCGTCTCGCGCTGGGCGCATCTGCGGGCGGCGGCACGCTGGACGAGGATGAACGGGCGGCGGGCGTGATGGCGTTCGACGCGCGCTGGTTGCGGCATCTGGGCGTGCGGCCACAGCGCGTCTCGATGATCCGGGTCGACGGCGAATCGATGGCGCCTACGCTGAGCGACGGCGACGACATCATGGTCGATCATGACGATGATGCGGATCGGTTGCGCGACGGCGTTTATGTGCTGCGGCTCGACGGCGTGCTGATGGTCAAGCGCATCGCCATGGGGCCGCTGCGCGGGCGGTTCAGCGTCGTCAGCGACAATCCCCATTATCCCGACTGGGCTGACATCGATCCTGCGCTGGTGGATATTGTCGGCCGGGTCGTCTGGACCGGCCGCCGCTTGAACTAACATGTTGAAGATTTCTTTCACTACATTGCTGTATCGCTCCTCGTAAAATGATGTGGTCATGAGGGATATCGTGAGCCAACGGACGGAAGGTCTATCCGAGAAACAGAAGCTCTGTCTGCGGTTGGTGGGACAGGGATTGTCTTCCAAAGAAATCGCGCCGATCGCGGAGACCACCTATGGCGTGGTCGATAATATCATTTCAACCGCCTGCCTGAAAATTGGCGTCCGCAGTCGCAGAGAGGCCGCACGGATATTGTTGGCTGAGGAAAATAGCGGGGTGCAGCAATTGCATGTGCAGCCGGTGGGCGTTGCATCGGCGTCCATTGCCGATGATGAACGGGTCCAGGCCGAACAACAGCCAGGCGTTCTCGCAACGTTGAAAGAGACATTGGCTGCCTTGTTCCGCCTTCCACCGATAGGAGGTCGAGCAAATGATCTGAACAATGGCGAACGAGTGTTGGCAATGGCGCGCATTACCTTTGTATGCGCTTTGCTTCTCATCGCTGCGGTTGTGATCGTTCAGGGCATCGCTCAGCTTCTTATCTGATCGCCGTAATAATCGTTGGGATGCGCGTTTCGCGCCACGGAGGTGTTATGCCTGAATTCAACCCCGCAGCAGGCCAAGTTGTTGCCGACGAACTGCGCGACGCTTTTGTTAGCCTCGACACAAGCGTCCATGACAGCGCTCGCCTGATGACAACCTTTCTCGAAGCCATGAAGGGCTCTGATCTCGCACCATCGCGTTCGCAGCGTGCGCTTCGCGCCCTCGCTGCAAGCCTGAACAAGTCGGTCGAAAGCCGGGCCGACATGATCGATGCCCAGCGCGTGATGGTTGCGATCAAGCGGGACAGCAATCTCGACATCTATGATTATGGCTGCTGGATGTTCCCAGCCATGGAGTCAACGCAGCAGGCTTCGTCCGTTCCGACGCAAGTAGACGCTTGATATTATATCGCAGGGCGTGCTGATGCGAGCGCATGCAAATCGTGATGTTCAGCTTTCTTCTATTGCTCGTGATGAGTTGTGCCTATGCGCTCATCGCCGGTGGACGCGACGCGCGAATTGCATGTGCGATGCTCGTTTCAGCATCTCTGCTCACGCCCATGGTGACACTGTTCTCCCATGCGCGGTGGCCATTGTTTCTCGTTGACTCATCTCTCCTCGTTGGCCTGACGATGCTGGCCATGAGGTCCAGATATTTCTGGCCGATGTGGGTTGCCGGGATGCATGGTGTTACTGTCGCCGGCCATATCGCTTCGACATTGACGCCCAATCTTCCTTGGAACGTCTACCATGCGATAATCGCTTTCTGGTCGATCCCGGTACAGCTCACGATGGCACTTGGCATCTTTCTAGATAGCAGGGGTACCAATCATGCTGATGCACACAATTGAAGATCCTTGGGCGCGAGTAAGCAATGTCTTGGCTATTCTCAATGATGAAGTGGATCGTCTCCGTCATCATTCGGCTTCGATACCTGTCTTTAGCCCGTTGACGGATGATCGCCTCATATCTGTGGCTAAGCAATATCTCGAAATACGACGTCAAAGATGCGAGGAAGTGCCGGATCTGTTCCAAGATCCTGCTTGGGATATCCTCATTGATCTCTTCTTGTCCAATCTGAACGGAAAAAGAGTATCGGTAAGCAGCGCTTGCATTGCATCCTGTGCGCCGCCGACCACCGCGTTGAGATATATTGGTCATCTCCAAGAGAGAGGGTTCATTGATAGCTCCTGCGACAAACAAGACGGACGGCTCCGGATTTTGAACTTAACCCCAATGGGCCAGGATTTGGTCGCACGCTTTATGGTCCGGCTTGCGCGCATGATGTAAGGCGTCGAGGCATCGCATCGATTTGCTTTGTCATGACGTTAGCACCTAAAAGCGGCGAACCGAAATAGTCAGTTTTCAAGGCGAACAGATTATTTCCACACACCGTGGCCCACGCTTGAGCGCCACCAACTAGCAGAGACCGGTTGCGTCCTGTTCTGGTCCGAATCATCCCATCGCGGCTCAATCAAAACGTGGGAACAAATGTGGCATTTTCTTGCGAGGGTCTGGGGTTTATCGTGCAAATACAACACGATAAACCCCTTGACTGGTAGCGGAGGAGGGACTTGAACCCCCGACACGCGGATTATGATTCCGCTGCTCTAACCAGCTGAGCTACTCCGCCCCAAAAGGACCTCGCGGGGCGGTTCGCCCTGCGGTGAGGCGGCGCTATACGCAGGCAATGCGGGTCGGTCAACGGGGCTGGGCGATCAATATCGAAAAAAATGGCCTCATTTGCGCAGGGTTCAATCTCGTGCAGCATAAACGAAGCGGGACGGCTTTTCCGCTATGGTGGTGAATGGTGCGGCAACCTTTTTCGCGCTTGCCATTTTTGCCTTGCAATCGCCACGGCGCGGCGCACTAATATTGCAATGCACAACCGGCCGCTGGCCGAGGGAGGATCGACCACTTGCCCTTCCATGAAATGTTTGAGCCTGAGGGTTCGATACGCCCCTGTTACGACGAAGTGCAGAAGTGGGTGGAGCGAACGGGCATTGCCGGGCTTAACCGTCGCATGGACGAAGCGGAGGCGATCTTTCGTCGGATCGGCATCACCTTCGCCGTCTATGGCGAGGGCGGCGACCCGGAGCGGCTGATCCCCTTCGACTTGCTGCCGCGCATCTTCACCGCGCAGGAATGGCGCATCCTTGACAAGGGTATCCGGCAGCGCGCGCGCGCGCTCAATGCCTTCCTCCACGATGTCTATCATCGGGGCGAGATTGTGAAAGCGGGCGTCATGCCCGCCGACATCATCTACCAGAACAGCGCCTATCTGGCGGAAATGGCCGACTTCACTCCACCGGGGAAGGTCTACAGCCATATTGTCGGCATCGACATCGTGCGCACCGGGCCGGGCAGTTTCGAGGTGCTGGAGGATAATTGCCGCACCCCGTCGGGCGTGTCCTACATGCTCGAAAATCGTGAGATCATGACGCGCATGTTCCCGGAACTGTTCGCGCAGGGGGTGGTGGCCCCGGTTGATGATTATCCCGCCGAATTGCTGAAAAGCCTGAAGGAAGTCGCGCCCCCGGCGTGCAAAGGCGATCCCGTGGTGGTGGTGCTCACCCCCGGATCGCTCAACAGCGCTTATTATGAGCACAGCTTCCTCGCCGACCTGATGGGCGTGGAACTGGTGGAGCCGGCCGACCTGTTCGTCGACAATGACCGGGTGTGGATGAAGACCACGCTGGGACCGAAAGCCGTCGATGTCATCTATCGCCGTATCGACGACGAATATATCGATCCATTGGTCTTCCGCCCCGACAGCCTGCTGGGCGTGCCGGGCATCTTCAACGTCTATCGGAGCGGCGGCGTGACGCTGGCATCGGCGCCCGGATCGGGCATCGCCGACGACAAGGCGGTCTATATCTATGTGCCGGAGATGATCCGCTTCTACCTGGGTGAGAAGCCGATCCTCGACAATATCCAGACCTGGCAATGCGGCAAGCCGGACGAACTGGCCTATGTGCTGGAAAATCTGCATGAGTTGGTCGCGAAGGAAGTCCATGGATCGGGCGGCTACGGCATGTTGATCGGTCCCAAGTCGACCAAGGACGAGATCGCCGCCTATGCCGAACGGATCAAGGCCAATCCGGGCGAGTTCATTGCCCAGCCGACGCTGGACCTGTCGACCGTGCCGACGCTCGGCCCGGCGGCGGTGGTCGGCCGTCATGCCGACTTCCGCCCCTATTGCCTGGTCGGCAAGCAGATACGCCTCGTCCCCGGCGGCCTGACCCGCGTCGCGCTGACGGAAGGGTCGCTGGTGGTCAACTCCAGCCAGGGCGGCGGGGTGAAGGATACCTGGGTGTTGCAGGACTGATGCGCGTGCCCTCTCACCCTTTTCATCGTCATTCCCGCGCAGGCGGGAATCCATCTCCTGCCATTGCACCAAGCGGAAGGGGTGGGAGATGGATCCCCGCCTCCGCGGGGATGACGGATATTGAGGCAATGCCATGCTGAGCCGGACCGCCGAAAATCTCTTCTGGATGGCGCGCTATATGGAGCGGGCGGAGGCCACCGCGCGGCTGCTGACCATGGGGCAGCGCATGGCGATCCTGCCGGGCGCGCATCATCGCGACGAATGGCGCTCCGTTGTTCGCGCGACCGGGGCGGGGCATCAATTCCCTGAAGGCACGATCGTCACGGAAAGCGACGCCATCGCCTATCTGATGCTGGACCTGGACAATCCCAGCTCGATCCGCTCCTGCCTGCTCAAGGCCCGCGCCAACGCCAAGTCGGCGCGCACCATGTTGACCCAGGACATGTGGGAAGCACTGAACGAAGGCTGGCGCAAGCTCGACAGCTATGATGTGAGCGAGGCGCGGCAGCAGCTTCCCGCCCTGATCGATTGGGTGAAGACCCGTGTCATGACCTTCCGCGGCGCGGCCCATTCGGGTCAGCTCCGCAATGAGGGGCATGATTTTCTACGTACCGGATCGGCGCTGGAGCGCGCGCAGATGACCCTGCGTCTGCTCGACGTCAAATACTATGTGCTGCTGCCCGAAACCGAGGTGATCGGCGGCAATCGCGATCATTATCAATGGACGTCGGTGCTGTACGCGCTGTCGGGCGCGCGCGCCTATCATCATGTCTATGGCGGCACCTACACGCCCTGGCAGATCACCGATTTCCTGATGCTCAACCGCCTTTTTCCGCGCAGCGTCGCCTATTGCTATGACCAACTCGCCTACCGTCTCAATCGTCTGGGTGGCTGGCATGACGCGCGTGGCGACTGCCATGACACGGTGCAGGATCTGGTCGTTGGCCTTGAAAGCCAGGACAGCGGCGAAATCTTTCGGCGCGGCTTGCATGAAACGGTGCAGAACGGGTTGTTGATGACCAACCGACTGGGCGCCGAAATCGCCCAGACCTATCATTTCGGCTGAGGAGGGAAGGGGAGGCCGTCGATGAAGCTGCTCGTCCGTCACCAGACCATTTATCGCTATGCCGCTTCGGCCGGGCGGGTGGCGATGCGCCTGAAGCTGATGCCGGTCGATACGCCGGCGCAGAGGGTGCTGGAATGGCAGGTGAGCGTCAATGATGAGCCGCTGACCAGCTTCCGCCCCAATAGCTACGGTGAACGGGAGGCGATCTGGATACGCCACGACCAGCTCGACAATGCGACGATCGTGGCCGAAGGACTGGTCGAGACGCGCGAGAGTCATGGCGTGGTCGGCCATCTGCAGAGCCGGGTCGACCCCCGCTATTTCCTGCGCGATACCCGGCTGACTCGCGGGTCGGAGGGAATCGCCGCCCTGGCGCGCGATTTGCCGGAGGGAGATGGTCCACTCGCCACGCTCCATGCCCTGTCCGCGGCTGTCAGTGACGCCGTCCAGTATCGCGCCGGCGTCACCACGTCCGATACCACCGCCGCCGAAGCCTTCGCACTGGGGGCCGGTGTCTGCCAGGACCATGCGCAGGTCTTCATCGCCGCCGCGCGCGCGCTGCGCGTCCCCGCGCGCTATGTTTCGGGCTATCTGCTCGCGGGCGAGAGGGATGCGTTGCACGAAACCCATGGCTGGGCCGAAGCCTTTGTCCCCGAACTGGGCTGGATCGGCTTCGATCCGTCCAATCGCGTTTGCGTGACTGAACGCTATCTCCGTGTGGCCAGCGGGCTGGATGCCAATGACGCCGCACCGATCCGTGGTTCGGTGACGGTGGCGGGCGATATCTGGATTGACGCCGACGTCCGGATCGCGCAGGCGGAGGACGGAGTTGAGGAACGGCAGTTGCAGAAGCAGCAACAGCAAAGCATCCCGCCGCCCGACTCCTAGGGTTGAAACAAGCGATCGCAAGTCGGATGGAATATCCGGCGATTCGTCGATCGCGACAAACAGATTGCAGGAGGCCGGGAGGCCATGACCTATTGTGTGGCGGTGCGCGTGGACCAGGGACTGGTCATGCTGTCGGACACCCGCACTAATGCGGGCATGGATAATATCGCGCGCTTCCGGAAGAGCTTCACTTACCATGTCCCCGGTGAGCGGGCGATCACGCTGATGTGTTCGGGCAACCTGTCCATCACCCAGGGGGTGAAGGCGGTGCTGAGCAAGGCGATCAAGGAAGCCCAACTCAACCCCGACATCGAAACGATCCTCAACTGCGACACCATGCATCGCGTGGCCCAGATTGTCGGCGATGCGATGCGCGCGATGCAGACCCGCTACCGCGACAGTATCGAGATGGGCGGCTCCGGTTCCAGTGCCTCGATCATGATCGCGGGCCAGCGCAAGGGCGGCAAACCACGCCTTTACCTGATCTATTCCGCCGGCAATTTCATCGAAGCGACCGAGGACACGCCTTTCTTTCAAATCGGCGAGCATAAATATGGCAAGCCGATCCTCGACCGCATCATCCAGCGCGAAACCAGCCTGGAGGATGCGACCAAGGCGGTGCTGGTGTCGATGGATTCGACGTTGCGTTCCAACCTCTCGGTGGGGATGCCGCTCGACCTGACGGTCATCCCGACCGACAGTTTCGACTTTCGCGTCCGCACCCGGATTGAGGCGGATAATGAGGAGTTCGCCATGATTTCCCAAAGCTGGAGCGTGGCGTTGCGCAAAGGGTTTGAGGATTTGCCCAACGTCCTGGATTGATCCGTTCGGATCAGCGGTCGTACTCAGGCTGCGGTGATAACGGCCATCGGCAGTTCGGCGCGAACCTCGAACCCCAGCGTTCGATAGAGGCCAATCGTCTTCTCATGTGCGGCATAGGCATGGAGGAAGGGTGTTTCTCCGCGATCCACCATCGTCTGCATCACGATCCGCATCAATGCGCCGGCAAGGCCCCGGCCGCGCCAGTCGGGATGGGTGCATACGCCGCTCACCTCGGTAAAGCCCGGCAGGCGCATCCGCTCCCCCGCCATGGCGACCAGCTTGTTGTCCTTATATATACCGATGAAGCGCCCCAGCCGGTGGGTGAGGAAGCGGTATGGGCCGGGCTTGGTCAGCAGCGCCAGCTCCAGCATATCCTGCGCGTCATCCTCGTCCAGCACCCTCCAATCGGGCGCTGCGCCTTTCGCGGAGGAGACGGTGGGCGCGACCATCTGCGCCAGCAGGGCGGTGCGGGCGACATGCATGGCGGGCGGCGGAGCGAGGGTTGCATCGCGTCCGACAACCCATAGCTCCCCGTCTGGAGGGATCAGCGGCTGGAGCGCTGCCAGACCGTCTCGCCGACCGTCCGCGACGGCAGCGAAGGGGCCGTGGCGTGGATCGAGGCGCATGGCATGGTCATCGCCCTGTGCCAGCGCGGACCAGCCCGAACGCAGGCTATGCCAGACAGGATGGTCGAGCGGATGAATATTGGGCCTCCAGTCAGATCCCGCCATCGCGTCGTGGGAGCATGGCGTTGGAGGAAGCGATTACCGACGAACATAGGGGCGTCAAGTGCCGATACGGCCACCCCACGGCCCTTCGGCATGTCACCAACCGGCTCGACCGGGGAGGGGAGAAGGGCGCGCTCCAGAATGCGCGCGCCCTTTCCTTTATTCAGCTTCGGTCGCGCGGGCCGGCAGGGCCTTGTCCACCATGGTTCCTTCACCCGCAAAGGGCGCCAGGCGGACTTCGATCCGGGTCGGCACTGCCTTGGTCCGATAGGGTTCCATGGGTTTGCCGAACTCGCTCCATTGCGTGTCGCCGCCCACGCCCCATTGCGCGGAGTCCACGAGCAGGGTGCCGTTGCCATGCGGCTTGATATCGCTCGATTTCCAGGTGCCGGGCGTGTGCCGGTCGAGGTCTTCATAGGGGAAGGCGAGCGCGTTCATCATCAGCGGCTGGTTGCCCTGCACGCGCAGCCCGCGCCCGGCCCCCGACAATTCCATCCAGCGCACGTCCACCTTGTTCCCGGTTTCCTGCGGGCGGATATAGTCATGATCCTGCTCGGCCAGCTTGCCGCGCCACAGGCCGATCGGCGCCGATGTCTTGCGATCGACATAGCTTTCATGCGGGCCGCGCCCATACCATTCCACAATGTCCAGGTCGGAGGGCAGGGCGAACGCCAGCCCCACGCGGAAGGGCGGCGGCAGGTCCGTCTTCACCGGCGTCAGATCGCCCGATACCGTAACCGACCCGTCACCGGCCATGCGATAGGTGGAATGGAAGGTCGCCGCGCCGTCGCCCAGTGCGAAGTCGACAGCGACTTCCTGCGCGCCGTCGACCAGCCTGCGCAGCTTGACCGACGTCACGGTGCGCGTCTCGCTCATCCCCTTCCAGACCGCCAGTTGCTTGTCGGTGCCGATGCCGATGTCATTGTCTGTGACGGCGCGCCAGAAATGGGGGGCGCCGCCTTCGGCCAGCGGCTTGCCATCCTTGACATAGGAGCGGATGAGGCCGCTCGCCCGGTCGACATCCAGCGACGCACCGGCTGCGGACAGGCGGATGAGGCCGCCCTTGTCCGTTGCCAGGACAGTTCCGGTTGCGTCCGGGGCGAGCGGCGGCGTGGCGCTGTTCATCGCGAACTGTTCCCAGCCGATGACCTGCCCGGCGGGAACGGCCGGGATCAGGTCGGCCTTGGCATGGGCGCGCACCGTCACGAAATATTCGGCGTCGGGCCGCCGCTGATAACTGGACAGCGGCAGCGTCAGGCTGCCCGATCCATGTGCGGCGACATTGGGTGCGGCCAGCGATCCGTTCGCCACCGTCACCCCATTTTCCTGCAATTCCCAATCGAAGGTGAAGCCCGACAGGTCGATGAAATCATGGCGATTACGCACCGTCAGTCGGCCGGTCGCCGGGTCGAATCCCTCAAACTGGACCGGCGCATAGACCTTGCGCAATTCATAGAGCGCGGGGTTGGGTGTCCGGTCGGACTGAAGCAGGCCGTCGCCAAACTCGATCTCACCGCCCGGATTGGGGCCATATTCGCTGCCGTCGCCCCAATAGCGCTTTCCATCCTTGGTGTAACGATACATGGACTGGTCGACCCAGTCCCAGACGAAGCCGCCCTGCAGCTTGTTCGGATGGGCGTAGATGGTGTCCCAATATTCCTTCAGATTGCCGCCCGAATTGCCCATCATGTGGGAATATTCGCATTGGATCATGGGCTGCTTGAAATTCCAGTTGGTCGCATAGTCGACCAGCTTTTCGACCGGATCATACATGGGGGCGTAGATGTCGGCGTACCAGTTGGGGCGATGGTCGCTGATCCCGTCCCAGGTGCCCCAGCCCAGATAGCTGATAAGACGGTTGGGATCGCGGGCTTTGGCCGCTGCGGCGGCAGCCTCGAAATTGGGACCGATGCCCGCTTCATTGCCCAGCGACCAGAAGATGATCGAGGGGTGGTTCTTGTCGCGCTCGACCATGTTGGTGACGCGGCTGATATGTGCGTCCTTCCATGCCGGATCGAACCCGATCTGATATTCCGCGCGGTGTTCGGGATGCTTGTTGGCATAGTCCATATAGCCGTGGCTCTCGATATTCGCCTCGTCCATGACATAGAGGCCATAGCGGTCGGCAAGTTCGTAGAGACGCGGATCATTGGGATAGTGGGAGGTGCGGAGCGCGTTGATATTGGCGCGCTTCATCAACTGGATGTCATGCTCCATCGTTTCCAGCGACACGACATGGAAGGTTTCGGGATCATGTTCGTGGCGGTTGACGCCCCGGATCGTGATCGGCTTGCCGTTCACGGTGACAAGGCCGTCCTTCATCGCGACGGTGCGGAAACCGATCCGGGAATAGGTCGACTGGATGATCCGCCCCTGCGCGTCATATAGCTCGACCAGCAGCATGTAGAGATTGGGCGTTTCGGCGCTCCACGGCCTGACGCCCGGCAGTCGCCCGCCCAGCGTCACCGTCCGTTCCGCCTGGCCCGCCGCCACATTCTGACGCCCTTCCAGCAGGGTGCGATCACCGTCCATCAGCACATAGCGCGCGCTGGTCGCTGCGCCGGGCGTGACGGCGACATCGACCGCCAGCGTGCCGGTGGTGAAGCTGTCATCCAGTCCGGCATGGACGAAGAAGTCGCGGATGCGCGTCTTGGGCGCGGCCATCAGGAAGACTTCGCGTTCGATGCCCGATACGCGCCAGAAATCCTGATCCTCCAGATAGGAGCCGTCCGACCAACGGAAAATCTGGATCGCGATGCTGTTGCGCCCCGGCTTTACATAGGGCGTCACGTCGAATTCGGAGGGCAGCTTGCTGTCTTCCGAATAGCCGACCTTCTGCCCGTTCACCCAGACATAATAGGCCGATCCCGCCGCGCCGATGTGCAGGATGACATCCTGCCCGGTCCAGCCCGCAGGCACATCGATGTCGCGGCGATAGGAGCCGACCGGATTGGTCGCGTGGGGGATGAGCGGCCGGTTCGCCGGAAAGGGATAGGTAATGTTGTTGTAGCGCGCCTGGTCGAACCCTTCGGCCTGCCAGTCGGCGGGCACCTTGATATTCTTCCAGCCGGACACGTCGAAATCGGGCTTCTCAAACCCGGTCGGCAGATTGTCGGCATTGGGGGAGAGGGCGAACTTCCATGTCCCGTCCAGCGACAGGAAGCGGGACGATTGGGTGCGATGGCCGGCCAGTGCGCGATCCCGGCTTTCAAACGGGAAACCGGTCGCGCGGGCGGGCAGCTTGCCGATAGCGTTGACGGCCGGATTCTCCCAGTCGGGGCGGGCGGGATCGACCTGCACCGGCTGCACCTGCGGCGCATTCTGCGCGTTGGCCGCGACGGACAGGGCCATGCCGCTGACGGCGAGAAGAAATCGAACGGGCATATGCACTCCGGCCTGAAGCATAAAATCTGGTCGCCAGCACAGGGTCCGGCAAAAATGGCCGGCGCGGGTGCAGCCGCGCCGGCAGGGGAGAGATTAATAGGTCGCGCGGATCGAGAAACCGAACCGCCGGTCGTTCAGCGTATATTGCAGCGGCTGGCTGGGGGTGTCGATATAGGTGACGTTCATCCGGTTGGTGAGGTTCACCGCATCGACCGAGACGGCGATATGCGAGTTGAGGTTGAAGCTGATCGATGAGTCCAGCGACGCATAGGGCTTCTGGAACTGCGGTAGGCCGTTGGCGCCGCTACCATAGGTGGTGTCGAGATATTTGCCGCGCCAGCTCCAGGCCAGACGTGCGGTGATCGGACCCTTTTCGTACAGGCCGACCAGATTATAGCTGTGTTTGGAGAGTTTTTCGAGTGGCACTATCGTCGGAATATCGCTGCCCGTCGTGGCGAAGGGATTGGTGACGCTGCTGTCCACATAGGTGTAGTTGGCCTGCACGCCAAAGCCGCTCAGCAAACCGGGAAGGAAGTCGAAGAACTGCTGATAGGCTGCCTCGATACCCTTGATCTTGCCGTTGCCGCTGTTGACCGTGGTGCCGATGTCATAGGCAACGCCACCATAAGTCCGCACCACCGTGCCGCCGGCCAGGAAGCCGTTCACATCCTTGTAGAAAGCGCCCAGCGTAACCGACCCCGCCGGAGCAAAATACCATTCGATGGTCGCATCATAGTTGGTCGAACTGATGGGCCGCAGATAGGGGTTGCCCGAACTGCCGCCTGGGCGTCCGGTGATCGGATTGACAGGCGTTATCGGGTTGAGCGTGACGTTGGTCGACATGACGTCGAAATTCGGCCGCGCGAAGGATTTGGAGAAGGCGAAGCGGAGTTGCAGGTCGTCGGTGAGATGGACGCGCAGGTTGAAGCTGGGAAGCGCCCGCGTATAGGTCCGCTGAACGCTGATCGGTTCAAGCGTGCCATCATCGTTGAAGATGGTTCCGCGTGATCCCGACTGTGTCCGTACCACGCGAACACCCGCATTGCCGTCAACTTCAAGGCCCAGCACCGATCCCTTGTAATCGGCCGCGATATAGCCAGCCCAGCTCTTTTCGGTCTGGTGGTTGAGGTTGTCCGGGGTGAACACGGTCTTCGGCGTGGCGCCGAACAGCGCCTCGGTCTTGGTGATGCTGTCCCACAGATTTTTGCCGCTGGAGAAAGCGGGGTAGAGGATGCCGCCCGGCACCGTATTGCCATCGAAGAAATTCTTTGACGGACCCGTCATGACCAGTTCCGGATGCGCGCTGACCGGGACGAAAGCGGTGCCCGAAGCTGACTGGCAACTCGGATTGGGACCGGTGGGCAGCAGGCAGAAGGCGTTCCACGTGCCGCGCAGGTCGATCGTGCTGTCGGCATAGCGCACTCCGCCGCGCAGCTTCTGGAGGAAGCCGCCATCAACATCATATTCCAGGTCGGACTGGAAGGCGATCTGGCGCGCATCGTTCCGTTGCAGCGCGTCGGCCATGTAGGTGAACGCATAGTTGTTCGGATCGGTCAGCAGGCCCGGATTGCGGACGTTCCATGTCGGGCGCGAGCCGCGCAGGTCGAAATCGACGATGCTTTGGTTCTTGGCGGTATAGGGGGTCTGCCCGGTCTGATCGTAGAGCGAGATGACGAAGCCATTGCGATCGGCGTCGTAACGCGACTTCAGATATTGTGCGTCAAACTTCGCGTGCAGCCGGTCGGACACATCCCATTTCGCATTCAGCGTATAATTGCCGGTATCGTTGGTCAGGTCCTGATCGTAGCGGGCGGATTCGAACACCATGTTCGCCAGCGATCCCGATGTCGCATAACCCGACTTGTCGAAGGTGAAGTTGCCGCCATCCAGAGGTGTCGTCGTAGGATTGCCGTTATTGTTGTAATAATAATATTTGCCTTGGCGGAAGAATTTGTAACGAGAGAACAGGCCTTGTGCCGTGATGAGCAGGTTTGGCGCCGCTTGCCATTGCACTGCGCCGGCAATGCCCACACGCCGCCGATCGCCGCCATCATCATAGACCTGGACGCCATAGGGAACCTGCGCATTTGCCGGTGCGCCGGGAATCGTTGTCCCGGTGGGAATATCGCCGTAAGCGCCGATAATCACCGCGTCCTGCCGATACTGGCTCTTGGCATAGCTGACGTTGAAGAGGATGCCGATTTCGCCGATGCCGGTATCGAACCGGTTGCTGTAAAGGCCCGACACCGACCCGCCGAACTTGTCCGCCCTGTCGTAATAATTGCCCTTCACCGTCGCGCTGATGAGCTGTCCGGGCGCGTCGAAGGGGAGGCGGGTGCGGATGTTGACGACACCGGCGACATCGCCCTCGATCGTGTTGGCGGGCGGGTTCTTGAAGACATCGATGCCCGCCAGCAGTTCGGGCGGAATGGCCTCGAGGTCGAGGAAACGGCCGCCCGATGCGGAGATGGCGGCGCGGCCGTCGATGAAATTGCTCACCTGAGTCAGGCCGCGGACGGTGATGGCCGGCTGGGTGCGATGGTCGAAGTCGGTGGCGCCTTCGCCATAGCGGCGCTGGATCTGGACGCCGGTGATGCGCTGCAACGCCTCGACCGTGTTCGCGTCGGGCAGCTTGCCGATATCCTGCGCCTGGACCGAATCGACGATCTGGTTGGAATTGCGCTTGAGTGCCTGCGCCGAACGAAGGCTTTCCCGCACCCCAGTGACGACGATGTCGTCGCTATTGGAATCGCTGCTTTGCGCCGATGCCGGGATGGCGGTGGCTACGCCGATGGCGAGCAGCGAAGCGTGGATCAGGGTGTGATAGCGGGCCATTGTCAGTTTCCTCCCAGGGGCTTGTGTTCCGGCAGCGTTCGATCTCGTTCGACGCTCGCCTTATTGTCTGACTTATATGTTGGTCAAAATTGTCCGACAAGTATCAAATTGCGCGAGAACCAAAAATAGGACAAAACGTTCCGGCGCTGGCGATCATGGCCGGGTGGGAGGATATATTGTCAGATAAGATAAGGCGCGAGCCTGCCCATCGGGAGATAGCGCGAGAGTTGGGCGTGGCCATCGTTACGGGGCAATATCAACCCGGCGCCGGCCTGCTTGGCGAGCATGAACTGGCGGCCGAACGCGGCGTTTCGCGCAGCGTGGTGCGCGAAGCCTTGAGAATGCTAGCGGCCAAGGGGCTGTTGGAAAGCAAGCCGAAGGCGGGGACGCGCGTGCGTGAACGCGCCGACTGGAATATGCTGGATCCGGACCTGCTGGCCTGGATGTTCCGTGGTGAACCTGCGCTGCAATTTGTCCGGGATCTGTTCCAACTCCGGCTGATTATCGAACCCGCGGCGGCGGAGCTTGCGGCCACCCACCGCGATGGCACGCATGTCTCCCGCATGGGTTTTGCCCTGGAGCAGATGCAGGAGCATGGGCTTTCGACGGAACAGGGGCGGGCCGCTGACCAGTTGTTCCACAAGATCATTCTCGAAGCCGCCGGGAACGAATTGCTCGTCAGTCTCGCGGGCAGCATTGGCGCGGCTGTGCATTGGACGACCTTTTTCAAGCATCGCCAGGCGCGGCCTCTTCGCGATTCGATCCCATTACACCGTGTTCTTTTCGCCGCGATCGCAGATTCCGATCCCGCAGCGGCACGCGATGCGACAGTCACTCTGATTAAGCAGGCGCAAGACGACACGATCATGTTGCTACAGCCCTGATCCGGGTTTTCAACGGCACTCCGATGAGGATCGCAGCTAAATTGTACGAGAAATAGGAGCGTTGCAGATGATCGCGGACAGGCCCCGGCGGGGCGTAGGGCATTATGCGAAACATCTTTTCGGGGCAGCCACCATCTTGTCGCTGGCGTCGGCCGGAATTGCCAGGGCAGCGCCGGGCGATGGCGGCGCGGCGCCGACCGCTGAGGTCGCAAGAGACATTCGCCTGAGCCTGGATCGCCCGGCGCCGCCGTTCGAGGGTTGGGGAACGGCGCTTGCCTGGTTCGCCCATGTGACGGGCGGATATCCTGATGCGGTGAAGGACCGGCTGGCCGATCTTTTCTACGGAAAGGATGGGTTGGGTTGGACGATCGCCCGCTACAATATTGGGGGTGGAAATGCAGCGGCCACGCCGCCCTATCTACGCACCGGCGCCGCGATACCGGGGTTCTGGCGGCAGCCTGCGGGCGCGCAGGGGACTGGTTGGTGGCGTGACGATGATCCGGCGCTGTGGGATTTTTCCGCCGACACCAATCAGCGCTGGTGGCTGGACGCGATTTCCCGGCGGGTCGAGCAGCCGATCTTCGAGGCCTTCTCCAACTCTCCCCCCTGGTTCATGACGGTCAGCGGCCGCGTATCGGGCGCGGAAAAGGGCACGGACGATAATCTTCTGCCGGGGCAGGAGGAGGCGTTCGCCACCTATCTCGCGCATGTCGTCGATGAACTGCAACGCCGTCACAAGATCAGGTTCCGGACACTCTCCCCGTTCAACGAGCCGAATACGGATTACTGGTTCGCCGCCAATACGCAGGAGGGCGCGCATTGGAGCCCCGCGCGCCAGGTCAGGATGGTCGATGCCATGCATGACGCCCTGCGCAAGCGCGGATTGACGACGGAGATCGCTGCGCCCGACGAAACCAATTCCCACCTTTTCCTGGAAGACTGGGCGGCCTATCCCGCGCAAACGCGGACCAAGGTGGGTCAGCTCAATGTACACAGCTATGGCACGGTCCATCAGACCGGGGTGCGCGACGCCGCGAAGGCAGCCGGCATTCGACTGTGGATGAGCGAAAATGACACGCCCCTGTCCAAAGACCCTGAAGATTTCGAAGGTATGCCGTCCGCGCTCGCCTTTGCGGAGCATGTGGTTCAGGATCTCAAAAATCTGGAACCTCAGGCATGGGTGTTCTGGCAGGCCGTCGAGACCCTTAGCCGGAAGAGTGGGGGCGACGGGTCGAACTGGGGGCTGGTGAAGATGGATCTGACGGCGCCCGTCGATGCCGCCCATCCCATTCATATCACGCAGAAATATTGGGCCATGCGGCAGTTCAGCCGCTATATCCGCCCGGGTTACAAGCTGATCCCGACGGATGACCCCGATACGGTTGCGGCGCTTTCGCCCAACAACGACGCCATTGTCCTTGTCCATGTCAACGGTGGCATTGTGCGCCGACGCCTTGCGATCGCACCCACAGGCTTTCGGCCATGCTCGTCCGTGCTGACGGACGCCACGCACAAGGCCGAAAAGATCGCATCGCCGGGTGCAGGCGTCATCCTCGTTCCGCCCCGCTCGATCCTGACGGTCGAACTGTCACGGGTCGGCGCCTGTCCTCAATAGGCTCCGTAGACTGAACCGGCCAGCTTATTGGCCGGTGGCGCGCTTTTCCGTGAAATCCAGCCGTTCGCTGAGCGGGTCCGTCACCTGCCTTGCACCGTTCGCGTCGATGATCTGGACCGTCCTGTCGTCCGTCGTCGCCTGCCGCCATTCGGGCAGGCCGGCGCCGTTGGGGGAACCGGTGCGCGCGAAATTGACCCAATAGCGATGAGTCAGGGTTGCCACCGGCTTTTCCGCCGCGATCGGCGCAGGCTCGTGCCGTTGTTCCACCGTGTCGAACACATAGGGAATCTCGCTTGCATGGGGCGCGCCGCCCATCGCTTCCGCCACTGACGGCACCGCATAGGCGAAACGGTACAGCCACACCGGCTGCGACGCGGCGAGCAGGCGCGCGGCGGCGCGGGCCGGCTCTATCATCATGCGATCGGCGCTGGTCGCTGTGGCGATTAACAGCCCGCTGGCCTTGCTGTCCGGGTCGTAGAGCGCACGGGCTGCGTCAGCCTTGTCGCCATAGGCGGCCCAGATCTTGTCCTTGTCCGTCACGAAGGGGAAGCCATCGGCCGAATTGGCGCCGATCATGATGGGCACATGCGCATAATGGCCAGCCGCGATGACGTTCACCGGCCCGCCCAATATGGTCTTGCCGTCCGTCATAGGTCCGCCGTAACCCGGTTGCGCCATGGTCATGAGGCTGAGGTCGCCGGTGATCTTTTCCGCCGGCAGGGCACGCAACTGCGCCGCCGTCAGTCCCGGCGCGAAGGTCGCACCGATCTGCGCGCCTTGGGCGATGCTCGGCATGGGCAGGGCGCGCTCGCGTCCTCCGCCCGATTCGATGATCGCACGGGCGAAGAGACCGCGCGCCATCGGCGTTTGCAGCAGCATATGCATCGACATGCCACCCGCGCTTTCGCCGAAGATGGTGACATTGGCCGGATCGCCGCCGAAGGCCGCAATATTGCGCTGGACCCATTTCAGCGCCGCGATCTGATCCAGGAAACCGAAATTGCCGCCATAGCCCTCCGCCTCCAACGCGGGATGCGCGAAGAAGCCGAAGCGTCCGAGCCGGTAGTTCAGACTGACCAGGATGACGCCGTCGCGCGCGAAATTCTCGCCCGAATAGACGGCGGGCGAAGAGCCGCCATTCACGAAGCCACCGCCATGGACCCAGAGCATCACTGGCAGTTTCGCGCCGCTCTTTGCCGTCGCGGGCCGCCAGACGTTGAGGTAGAGGCAATCCTCCGACGTCTTCGTGCGGATGGGCGCCGCGTCGGGCGGGAAGGGCGCCTGCGAACAGTCGCTGGCATAGTCGGCGGCGTCGCGCTCACCGGTCCAGTGCACGACCGGTTGGGGCGCGCGCCAGCGGTTGTCGCCCACGGGCGGCGCGGCATAGGGGATGCCCTTGAACGCCGATACGGTGCCGGATGTCGTGCCCCTGACCGCACCGGATTCGGTGCGGACGACCTGTGCCGAAACGGGCGCGGCCGAGGCAGCCAAGATGGCGATGAGGGGCAGGCTGCGCATCGATCAGTCCTTCCAGCTTTTGGCGGGGAGCTTGACGACGGACGCGGCATCCAACGTTTCCGCATCTTTGCCGAGGGCAAAGCCATAGCTGCCGCCCGCGATCGACCAGCCGCCATCCTTCCAGTCGGCGAGCAGACGGTTGTCGACCGTCAGGGTTACGGCGCGGCTTTCGCCCGGTTTCAGGACCAGCTTCTGGAAACCGACCAACCGTTGCAGCTTCGCTCCGTTGCGCGACACGAGATAGACCTGCGGCACGTCGGCGCCTTCGCGATCCCCGTCATTGCGGACGGTAAAGTTCAGCTTCACCGTCGCGCCGGGCGTCACCCGCAAGGCGGAGTGGCCGAACCGCGTGTAGCTGAGGCCGAAGCCGAAGGGGAATAGCGGCTTGTCACCCGATTTGGCGTAGGCGCGATAGCCGATGTCCGCGCCCTCATCATAGCGAACCTCGATGGGCGTCTTGTCGGGCAGGCCAAGGCCGGGCAGGTCCTTGCGCGGATATTGGTCCAGCGATCGGGGGAAGGATACCGGCAGGCGGCCGGACGGGTTGACCTTTCCGGTCAGGACATCAGCGATGGCGGTGCCGCCTTCCTGCCCCGGATACCAGGCCTCTACCACGGCGGCGGCCTTGTCCAGCCAGGGCATGTCGACCGGATTGCCGGTTTCCAGCACGACTACCGTGCGGGGGTTGGCGGCGGCCACCTGCGCAATCAGATCATCCTGCCCCTGGGGCAGGGACAGCGAACCGGCGTCCAGGGTCTCGGTCTGCCATTTGGTGCCGAAGATGATGACCATGTCGGCCTTCGCCGCCTGGGCTGCCGCGATTTCCGGGGTATAGTCGCTGACATATTCGATATTGGCGTTGGGTAGTGCCGTGCGCAGCGCTTTCAGCGGCGAACTGGGCATATAGAGCTGGCGATTGAACAGAGCCATAAGGCCTTCCCCGCCATTTTCGATGATCCGGGGCGTGCCGTTCGATGGCGTGACCTGGCTCGAACCAGCGCCCGACAGGACGCCGAAATCCGCATTGCCCCCCACGATCAGGATGTTGCGGGCCGTCGCGGCCAGCGGAAGCACACCGTCATTCTTGAGCAGGACGATGCCACCCCGCGCGGCGTCCAGCGCGACGGCGGCATGGGCGGGATAATCGATGGGCTTGGGTTGATAGGGGCCAGTGATGCCCACGGCGTAAAAGCTGCGCAGCATCCGCCGCACCGCATCGGACACCCGCGCCCTGGGCACGGCGCCCGAAGCGACCAGATCCCTCAGCGGCTTTCCAAACCATATCTGCTGGTCAAGCTGGCTGCCCTCCTGCTGGTCCAGCCCCGCCATGAAATAGGACGCGTCGTTGACCGCGCCCCAATCCGACATCACCCAGCCCTTGTAACGCCAGTCGCGTTTCAGCACGGTGTTGAGCAGATGGTCGTTGCCGCAGGATTTTGCGCCATTGACCAGATTATAGGCGCACATGACCGAACCGGGCTGGCCGACCTCTATGCCGATCTGAAAACCCAGCAGTTCGCTTTCGCGCAGGGGGCTTTCGGCGATGATGGAATTGGCGGTAAAGCGCAGTGTTTCCTGCGCGTTCATCGCAAAATGCTTGATGGTGGAAACTACGCCCTGCGACTGGGTGCCGCGAATGGCATGGCCGACCAGCGTGCCAGCCAGCAACGGGTCTTCGCCCAGATATTCGAAATTGCGGCCGTTGCGGGGGTCTCGCGACAGGTTCATGCCGCCGCCCAGCAGGATGTTGAAACCCTTGGCGCGCGCTTCTGCACCGACCGTCGTGCCAACCCGTTCCGCCATGGCCGGATCGAAGGAGGAGGCGAGCGACTGGCCCGATGGCATGGCGGTGGCGACGTCGCCCTTGCGAAGCTGGCCGGGATTGGTGACGCCAAGGCTGGCGTCGGTGGCGAGCTGTGGCGCTATCCCAAGACGATCGATGCCGGGCACATAGCCCGCCGTAACCGGGACGCCCGCCGGGACCGTGACGGGCGATCCGGGGAAGGGAATGGGCATGATGCCGCTCAGCAGGCTGAAGCGTTCGTCATCCGTCATCTGCGCTTCGACACGGGCGGCCTTGGCGTCGGGGTCTTCCTGCTTCGTTTGCGCCAGCAGGGGCTGGGTCGCGAGGATCGTGGAAAGCGCGAATAGAGCCAGACGCATGGATGATGTCCTTTGAGATGGTGAACCGCCACCCCGAAAAGGGCGGCGGGTGGGGAGAGGCAGGGTTTAGTCGTTTCCTTCCACCAAACCCGCACCGACCAGATAAAGCGGATTGCCGCTATCATCCGGCAGTGCCGGATTTTGCTTTTCCACCGCCGCCATGGAACGGGGCAGTTCGAAGGGCAAACGGCCCCGCGCCTTCTGACGGCCGTTCAGCACCGCCAGCAGCGCGTCATCGCTGACGCCGAAATTGACGAGAATGGCGTCGGCGAGCGGCGCGATCTGCGTCATGACCGCAGGGCGATCGGTGAAGGCGGCCAGGACCACGCGCGTCTTGCCCTTGAGGCTGGCGACCAGATCATAGTCCGGCGTACCGGGGCGATAGTCCAGTCGCCCTTCATTCTGACGCGATCCAAAGAAATAATTGGGATGAGGGCGTTCAAACGGCGTGGAGACTCGCACGAGTGCGAAATCGGCCTGTTCCGGGCTGTCCACCACCTGCAATCCCGCCGCTTGTGCTTTGGCGGCGTCGATGCCGTGCAGCCAGACCCGCGTTCCAGCCTTAAGCGGCAGTGCGCGGCCCTCATTTTTCAGCAGCACCTGCGCCTGCGCCTGCGCGTCGAAGGCGATTGACTGCGTAGCGGCGCTATTCACAGCCCCTTCGGCTGCATTCGGATCGACGAAGGGATTTTCGAACAGGCCGAGCGCGAACTTGCTTTCCAATATGCGTTGCGTCGCTTCATCGATCCGTGCCTGGCTGACCAGGCCGCGGTGGACGGCGTCGACTACCATTTGGGTTTCGGAGACGCCGCCGAACTGGTCGATGCCCGCATTGATCCCCTTGGCATAACGGTCCAGCGGCGACAGATTTTCAACACCCCAGGGCATGGCGATGGCCGATGGTGGCTGCATCGTCTGCGGGTCCGAGCATTCCTTGGTGCAATCGCGGGTGATGGCCCAGTCGGACAGCACCAATCCACGAAAGCCATAGGTGCCGCGCAGCAGGTCGGTGAGCAGTTGGCGATTAAACCCCGCCCCTACCGGTTCCAGCGCTTTGCCCGCCACGTGCGGACCGCGCACGATGCTGTAGGTGGGCATGACACCCGCCACATTCACCTCAAAGGCGCCCTTGAACGGCTCGATATGCAGCGCCAGGGACTGGTCGTCGAGGTCGACGAAGCGGCCATAATGATTATGCCCGTCCCAACCCTGCGGCGTGGCGCCATAGCCAACCCAGTGCTTGACCACCGTAATCACGCCGTTGCCGGTCAGTCCATGATCGCTGCCCTGAAATCCTTCGACATAAGCCTTCACCAGCGCGCGGGTGAGGGCGGGGTCGGAACCGAAAGTGCCGGTCCCGCGCGGCCAGCGTGGTTCGGTGAACAGGTCCGCCTGCGGGGAAAGCGCCATCTGGATGCCGGTGGCGCGATATTCCTGTCGGGCGATGTCGGCAAAACGCTGCATCAGGGCGGGATCGCGCAGCGCGGCAAAGCCCAAAGTTTCAGGCCATTGGGAATAGCCGCTGCCTGCGCTGCTGGCGCCCAGCACATGCTGGAAATGATGGCGCGGATCGGTGCTGACGGTAACGGGAATGGCAAGCCGGGTCTTTTCGGCCAGATCCTGTACCTTGTTATTTTCCTCTGCCATGCGGCGCGGCGATACTTGCAGGCGGGTTATGAAGCTGGTGATCTTCCGGTCAGCAATCTCTTTGCCGACGGCTATATTATCATAGCCATTGTGTGAAAATCCGACGGGGCTGTCCACTGCCACCAGCGTCGAATGCATCATGGCGCCGGCCTTTTCTTCCAGCGTCATGCGCGACACCAGATCCTTTGCCCGCGCCTCCGGCGTCAGCCGCCAATCCTCATAGGGCGTAAGCCTGCCGTTTCGGTCGAGATCGCGGAAGCGCAAGCCGCCCACTTCGATGATGGGGACGGCGTGGCTGGAGAGGGTGGGGGCGGAGGCCGGCGCCTCCGCCCCGCCCCTGGCGGCCAGGAGAATGCCGAGCATTGCAACGCTCACTGACAGGGCGCGTTTCGACATGCGTGTCATCCGGATCCTCCTGGCGTTCATCATGTTAGAAGCGGAAACCGACGCGGGCGCCATAGGTGCGCGGATCGGCCACTTGAAGGCTGGACAGGCTGCCCACGCTGACTGTCGTAACCACGATGGAGTTTTCGATATTCTTGAGGAAGCCCTGCACATACCAGCGGTCGCCCGGTGCATTGTAGGACAGCAACAAGTCCGTCTTGGTATAGCTGGGCACGCGGAACTGGTTCACCGTGGCCAGTGCCGCCAATTCATAGCTGTCCGACAGGCGTGACCGCACACCCGCCTGGATATTGCCGCCATTGCCCAGTTCGAAGGTCTGGGTGTAACCGGCCGTCACCACGATCGAGGGCGAACGATCCAGCTTCTTGCCCGACCAGTCGATAGTCGGTTGCGGGAAGAATTCGTCATAGCGCGCATTGAGCCAGGAAACGGCGAAATCGAGGCGCGACGAACGGACTGGATTGATGACGCCTTCCAGTTCGATGCCGTCCACCTTCGCCGCACCGGCATTGGTGGTCACGTTGCAGGGGCCACCGCAGATATCCGACAACTGGCTGAGCTGAATGCTCTTATAGTCATAATGGAACGCGGACAGGTTCAGACGCACCGCATTGTCGGCAAATCGGGTTTTGATACCCATTTCATACGACGTCAGTGTTTCCGGGTTGTAATAGAGCGCTTCGGCCCGAAGGGTGCAATTGGCGCCGGTGCCGATTTCGCAACCATCGTTGAAGCCGCCCGCCTTGTAACCCGTGGCGACGACGCCGTAGAGCAGCGTCCGGGCATTCACGTCATAGTCGATGCCCGCACGCCAGGTGGTCTTGGAAAATTTGCGCTCGGCGACGTTGGGCGTCCTGATGTCGCCGGGCTGATCGCAGGCAATGCTGCCGCACCGTACGGTGAAGCCGACGCGGGATTTGTCATCCTTCGAATAGCGGACGCCGCCTGTCACCCGCAATGCGTCGGTCAGGCTGTAGGTCAATTGGCCAAAGCCCGCCCAGGATTTCGAAATGGTCGGGTCCTGCGGGAAGCCGAAGACATAGCCCACCGTACCTGGCGTCTGCGAAAGCAGGCCGAACAGATGATAGTCGATCCCCGACTTTTCCTTGAAATAATAGAGGCCTGCCTGCGCTTTCAGCGGGCCGTCGCTATTGGAGGACAGCCGCAATTCCTGGCTGTTCTGCCAGTAGTTTCCGTCGAAGCGTCCCGGCACCCCGCGTGATCCGTCGGCCAGGAGCGAGACGGTATCTTCATGCCGGTTGAACTTGCGGTAGGACCCCAGATAGCTGACCGTGACCGGACCCAGATCATAGTTGAAGTCCGCCATCACGCCCCAGGTGTCGTTGTCGCGTTCCAGCGGACCGGAGTAGGGAACGTTCAGGGACAGAAGGCTCTTCGCGCTCTTCCCATTGGCGCGATAGACCGGATCGACACCGGTGGCGATGGGGGTGGAGTAGAAGTTGGACAGGAGCAGGCCATTGGCCGTATTGCCCTTGATCGACGAATAATCG
Organism: Sphingobium sp. BYY-5; assembly: GCF_022758885.1. Classification (NCBI taxonomy): domain Bacteria; kingdom Pseudomonadati; phylum Pseudomonadota; class Alphaproteobacteria; order Sphingomonadales; family Sphingobiaceae; genus Sphingobium; species Sphingobium sp. BYY-5. The sequence goes on along the minus strand of NZ_JALEBH010000001.1, from coordinate 1,172,332 downwards.
CCGCGGATGAGCAATTCGCCATCCCCCAGGTCGAACAATGCGGACAGGCGGCCGGACAGATTCTTCTTGAAGGGGCTGAGGTCGGTGCGCCAGTTGGAGCCTTCGCGCAGATAGCTGTCGCGCCGGTCATAGTTCACGGCGCCGCGCAGAGCTACCGAATCCCCCAGTGGCACGTTCAGGACGCCGGTGGCCTGCTGCGTGTTGTAATTGCCATAGGCGCCCTCCAGTGATCCGCTGAATTTGCCGAGCTGGGGCTTCTGGGTGATGATGTTGACGAGGCCGGCGGTGGTGTTGCGGCCGAAGAGCGTGCCCTGCGGACCGCGCAGCACTTCCACACGGGCCACGTCGAAGAAGCTGACCTCCTGCGCCTGCGAACGGGCGATATAGATGCCGTCCGTCATGAACGCTGCGGAAGGGTCGCCCTTTTCCGTGTTGTCGGTGCTCGTTACGCCGCGAATCGTGATCTGAAGCCCGTTGGACCGATCGATGGACAGGTTGGGAACCTGTTCGGCCAGGCTGGTCGGGTTGGTGATGCCCTGCGCCGTCAGCGTGTCGCCCGTAACCGCTGTCAGCGCGACGGGGGTTTTGGACGCGAGGGATTCGCTGCGCGTTGCCGTGACGATGATTTCGCCATCGGGAATGCCGCTTTGCGGCTGCTGCGCGAGGGCCGGGGATGTCGCCGCCATCGTGGCGACGAGGGCAAAAATGGACGAACGCAAGCCGTGATTATAGTTCACAACAGTCTCCTCTCCTGAAATTTTCTTATATGTGAACTTAGGCTATCGATTGCTGACAACGTTGACAACTGTTTTTTGTCAACGTTGACATTTTTCTCAGAAAGGCCAGAAATGCGGGAGCGACGGGAGCTAAAACTGCTTCGAGGCGATTGATCCTGGCGCAGAGGATGGCCCATGGACGACCGAGGTAAGCCTACCTTGCATGATGTTGGTGCCCTCGCCGGTGTAGCGGCGCGGACGGTATCGCGCGTCATCAACAACGAAGCGGGCGTGTCGCGAGATACGGCGGCAAAGGTGTGTGAGGCGATTGCGCAACTGGGGTTCAGGCCCAATCTGGCGGCGCGAGCGTTGAAGAGCGACCGGTCGCTTCAGATTGCGATCCTGAACAATAATCCCTCGCTCCATTATGTCGCCGATGTCGTCCGGGGCGTTTCGCGCGCCTGCAAGGGGTCGGGCTATTATCTGACACTGGAGGAATTTGCCCCTGACGACTGCAATGTGGCGCAGGCGGTGGGTGAGCTGCTGCGATCGGTGCGGATCGCCGGGGCGCTGCTGGTTCCGCCCCTGACCGACGACGACCCGGTTTTGATGCAGTTGGAGGATCATGACATCCCCTTCGTTCGCCTGACGCCAGCCGGCAATATCGGGCGCAGCCATGCCGTTATCGTGCGGGACGCGGAGGGGATCGAGGCTCTGGTCGATCATCTCGTCAGCATCGGCCATCGGACGTTCGGCATCGTCGCTGGACCAGCGTCGCACGGATCGGCGAAGGTGCGTCATGCCGCCTTCGTGGGTGCGCTGGCCCGGCATGGGATAGAAGGGAGGCAGGCCGTCTTCAAAAGTGGCGACTATACCTATCGGTCGGGCATGGACGCCACGGCGGCGATATTGGCGGTCGCCCGGCCGACGGTGATCTGCGCTTTCAACGATGAAATGGCGGCGGGGGTGATTTCGGCCCTGGGCCAACGCAATATCGTCGTGCCACGGGATGTGGCGGTGGCGGGGTTCGATGACAGCGAGATAGCGCGGATGATCTGGCCGCCTCTGACGACCATCCGGCAATCGATCATGGAACAGGCCGCAGCAGCGACCCGACTGTTGATCGACCCGAAAACATCGCCTGAGCCGCAGTTGATCGAACAATCCGTGTCCCTGATTATCCGTAAGAGCACGAGCAGGGAATAACGCCCGCCCCCTTCGGAAATATCATCCAATGCCGGGGGAGGCTATTGGCGCAACCGTTCGATCGCCTGGGCGAGCGCGACATAGAGCTTGCCCATGTCGGATGAGAGAATCGCGACACCCAGCGCATTGCCATCGCGCGCGGACAGGATGATCCGCAACATCGCCTCGAAATCGTGGATGTAGCGGTTCACATGCTCGCGGAACTCCGCGTCACTATCGTAATGAAGCACGATTTCCCGTGATTCCCCAGCGTCCAGCAACTTGACTGCTCGACGTGTGAACACGCCCCGGTCGCCTTTCAAATAAGAGGACCAGGCTGAATCGGGTACGTCGTTGGACAGGATCTTGGCGACATCGATCGCCGTGCTGTTGAGCGCTTCGATCAACAAGGCGGATCGGCGGGCGAAATGGTCGCGATTGCGATCTTCCGCGATTTGCTGAGCTTCCTCTATCCGCTGTTCCACACTGGCGCTGGTGTCGGCGATGGTGAAAAGTTGACGAGTCAGCCGCTCCGAAGCATGATGCGCCGCTTTAACGGCTTCTTCGGCGACACGCGCAATCTGTTCGATCTGGGCCGCCACCTTCTCACCGACCGCCGCCTGTAGAGCCTGTTCGCTGGCGTCCGCCAGTTGCTTTGCGGCGTCCGGGATGGCGCGGCCCAGCGCCTGACGCGCCCGTTCGGCGGCCTGCTCGGCAGTGTCCTTGACCCGCAACAACGCCGTTACCAGCAACGGTCCGGCGCCCTCGGTGATGCGGCTGGCGTCCTGATGCGCGGCATCCAGCGCCGCGCGCAACCGATCGACCGATTCGCGATTGGCTTCAAGCCCGCCCTGCGTGCTTTCCAGCCATTCGGTAAGCCGGCGGCCTTGACCGCGGAGCATGGATTCGGCTTCTTCGGTACGACCGACCAACGCTTCGGAAATAGCTTCCAGGCGTTCCATTTCCGGCGTTGCGCTGCCCAGCAATGCACGGCTCTGCTCCAGACGCCTGTCGAAGCGAGCAAGCGCCGCCGGATAGGTTTCGTCCAGCTCCCGCACGCTCGAATCCAGGGCGACCAACAGCGTTTCGGCGCTGCCGATCAGTTTGTCGGCAGTCAGGCCGCCAATTGCCAGCGCATTGTCGATCCGCTGCGTCTCGTCAGTAAGTCGCGCGAGCACCTGTGTCAGCCGTTGGCTGCGGGCGATGGCATTGTCCTCCAGCGTCGCAAATTGCCCCTCCGTTGCGGCGACCGAGTCCTGCAGGCTGCCGTGCAGGTCCGACATCAGCGTGCGCTGGCCTTCCATCAAGTCATGAATCTGGTGCAGGCGGTTTTCGACATCACCAATAGCGCTCGACAGGCCCAGGACTGTATCGTTTCCGATGGCGTCCAGATGCGCGCGCGACCGGGCGATCAGCGTTTCGAGCGCATCCGATTGATTGGCAAGGCTTCCATCGGTCAAGGCGAGCGCTTCCTGCGCGCGGTTGAGGGACGCATCGAGACGGCGACGCAGATCGACTTCGATCGCATCCATATCGCGCGCCAGTGTCGCCGTAACTTCGTCGCTGGTGCTGCCAATGCCGGCATGGGCGGCGGCGACAAGCGCCTGGAGCGTATCCGCGCGACGGGAAAGACCTTCGTCGGTGCTGACCATCGTCATACGTACCGTCGTGAGCAGCTTCTCCAGACGCTCATCCATTTCCGACTGGGCGATATCCAGATCGTGGATCAGCGCCGTGCGTACATGGTCGCTTGTGTTCGCGACGCCAGTCTGTGCCGCTTCGATCAATGTTGCCAGTGCGGAAGATTGAGCTTCCAGATCCTGCCGGCTCCGATCCATCGCCTGGCGCGCGCCCAGGGCTGTGGCTTCGATCCGACCGGCGGCGATTTCGGCCATGCCGTTCACTTCGTCCGCTGCCGTCCGGGTCGCGTCTTGCAATTGGTTGAGCTGGCTGGTCAAGCTCTTGGTCGCGGCCAAGGTGCGTGCGCGGGCTTCATCCGACAATTCGGTCAGGCTATGCAATCGCGCTTCGAGCGTATCGATGCGCTCGGCCAGCGCATGGCCATTGTCCATGATCTGCGCCGCCATGCCGCCGGTGCGCTCTTCCAGTTCGGGAATTGCGGCGATCAGCGTGTCCATGCGCGTCATCAGTGCTCCGCCCGCCCGTTCTGCGGCTTCGGCGCGATCGACGGTGATCTGGGCGCGGCCTGCGATCAGTTCGGCCGACGCTTCCATATTGCTGCTGGCCGCAGCGCCATAGCTGTCAAGCAGTTCGGCCTGATCCTGCATCGTCTGGCGCGCAGATTCTAGCTGGGCGGTGATGCGGGCAAGGCGCAATTCCAGCAGGTCTGTCTCCATCCGGAGCGCGCGTGCGGTGTCGAGATAACGTCGCGACTCGGTACGGCTGTTGCGCACCAGCAGCAGATAGATCATGCCGAGCAGGATGAGCGGCGCGACCAGCGTGGCGATGGCGCCTGCCCAGGCGGAAGGGCCTGTTTGCATATCTCCGGAGGTTGCAAAGGCCCAACCGACAAAGCCGATCCAGGCCAAGGCAGGCAGCAACAGGGCGATCCGGAGCTTCTTGACCCAGCCCTCGCCACCATTGTCGGCGGGATCATTTTCATCGATGTCGAGGACCGCTTGTTTCAAAAGCAAGATATCGTCCGCCTGCGCATGAGTCTCCGTCGCGGATTGTTCGTCGCGCCAGAACTCGACGATTGTGCTGCCCCCTGTCATTTCCCCATCCTAGCATCTTTTCCGCTCAGGCATATGGCCAGTTACCAAAACTTAACGCAAACCCGATAGCGTTGGTCGCCATGTCTTATGATCCTGGCGCCCTTGACGCGGCTTTGGCCGCCGCTGTCGGCGATGATCGCGCGCTGATTGCCGATTTGCGCATCGCCTTTCTGGAAAGCGCCGCACGCCAGATCGATCTTCTGGGACGGGCGCGCTGTGATGCGAACTGGCATCTTGCCGCCTGGCGCTTGAAAGGCCTCGCCGCCAGTTTCGGCCTGACCTCGCTGATGGCGCAGGCGGATGAGGCGGCGGAATCGGCACCCGGCGATCCCCGAATCCTGCGGCGTTTGCAAGCCACTCTGGCTGTCCTGGAGCAGGGCTGAATTATTCGACATACGCGCTGCTTGCGTCCGACGGTCTGCCTTGCGAAAAGGTCGGCCGCACAATGAACGGGTCGATAGCGTAACGATATGAGCTTTGCGGCTATTCTCAGCGCCAGCCGGACGTCAGCCGATTCGTCGGCCGGCTTGCGCGCGAGCCTGCATTTCGCCGGGCAAACCCTGGTGGAATATCAGGCGCGTCAGGCTGTCCGCGCGGGCGCGGATCGTATTCTCATCATGGTCAGCGTCATTACGCCCGCTTTGTCTCAAGCGGTGGATCGGCTGAGCGCAGACGGTATCGCCGTCGCCCTGATTCGCGACATGGTGACGATGGTGCGCGATGCGCCGCGAGATGTGGACGTGTTGCTGATCGCCGATGGCGCGATCATCGCGCAAAGCCATGTCGACAGCCTCGGAAAGGCCGAGGGCGATGCGCTGCTGGTGACTGACGACAGCCGGGCGAGCGCGCCTTTCGAGCGGATCGACGCCGGGCAGCGCTGGGCCGGTATCGCCCGCCTCAGTCCGGCCCTGTTGTTCGGTACGATCGATATGATCGGCGACTGGGATCTGGCGCTGACGCTGGTTCGGGCGGCGGTGCAAAAAGGTGTGCGTCGGATCACCGTACCGCAGGATGATTTGCTGGAGGGCCGCGTCGCATTGGTGGAGAGCCAGGAGCAGGCGGATCTGGTGGCGCAGGCGGTCACTTCCGTTGGCGCTGCCGGGGGGCGGACACGCGGCGGCATCGAGCATCTTCTTCTCGCTCCGCTGGCGCGCGTGATCAGTCCGACGATCATGCGTATGCAGGTGCCGGCCATGCAGGTGCGGATCGCGGCAATCGCGCTGGCGGCGATCGCGCTGGTTCCAATCGAATTACAATGGACGCTGACAGGGTTCGCGCTGCTGCTGCTGGCGCTGCTGCTGGCTGAGACATCCGATCGGCTTGATGAACTGGCGTTGCGGTCGCCGCCCATGGGCTGGTTGGCTTTCGTTGTGCCGCTGATGGCGCTTGTCGCGCTGTTGCTGGTTGGCGGCAGCACCCAGGCAACGGATCTCGTGCTGTTGCTGGCTATCGTGACTATGGCCGACCGGTGGCTGCTGACGGGGCGTGCCAAACCGTGGATGATCGTTACGCCGGGTAGCGCGCTGCTGTTGCTCATCGTCTTCGGTTGCGTGAACATGCTCGCCCAGGGCTTTCGGGTCGCGATGATCGCCGTCATCGGTTCAGTCTGCGCCATCATTTTGGCCCGCAGATCATAAGATTTCGCTGCCAAGGTTTAGTGCATTTTAACGACGTGGAGCTATGCTTCACCGCATGAGCGCCCATTCGTCCCTTGCCGGATCGACAGTGGCGGACAGTTGGCCGATGACTTGCGTCATGGCGGGCCTGTCCGCCATGCCTGTCGGCCATGCTTCTCAGGTGATGATCGACCATCTATTTTGCGTCATGGCCGTATGAGCAAATCCGCCCATCCGGCCATATTGCACGCTTCGCTTTTGCCGAACGGCTGTCTGGCGAGCGCGGATGCGCCATTGCTTGGATTGCAGCGGACAGCGGGTGGTGATTTGGGCACCCCGCTCGCCATACCTCAATTGGCGGCGGTCGTCCGTTTGGCACAGCGGCTGGGCGTGACGGTTTCCCGGCCGGTCATTGCCGCTGCAGAGCAGGGTGATATCGGCATGTGGGTACGCGCCCGGCCCGAAGGGGGCGGGGTGCTTCTGTCCGTCATCGATTGGCACGAACGGCCCGCTGTAGGGGCGCTGGTGGATGAGGCGGCGCGCGAGGCGGATATCGCTGCATTGGCGGAAGGGTGGATCTGGCAGATCGACATGCAACTTCGCTTTCAGATGATATTGGCCGGAGATGATCCCCAGAGCGCGCTGCCGGCTGATCCGCCCGTTCCAGGCATGCGTTTTTCCGCCTATTTCGACCTGAAGGCCGATGACGAAGGCGATATGGTGATGTTGCGTGGCCTGGCACAGAACCGTGCGTTCCGCGAGCAGTCAGCCGCGTTGGTCGCCGATCCGACGCGCCTCTTCCGGCTGTCGGCTTTCCCGCTATTCGACCTGACCGGCCAATTGAGTGGCTACAGAGGAACCGCTCTCCCATTCGATCAGGTAATGGCGCCTTTTCGTTCGGATGCGACGGTCACTCTCTATCCATCGGAATTTGGCAAGCGGCTCGACAGGTCGCTGAGAAAGCCATTGAGCCGTATCATCGCCACCGCCGACACGATCAGTGCGCAATTGGAAGGGCCGCTGCGTCCCGATTATGCGGACTATGCGCAGGATATCGCGTCGGCTGGTCGGCATCTGATGGCCCTGGTAGATGATCTGGCCGATCTGCAGGCGATAGATCGTCCGGATTTCACCGTGGCGGCCGAGGATGTGGACCTGGCCGATCTTGGTCGCCGCGCGGCCGGGTTGCTTGCGGTCAAGGCATTGGACCGGAAGATCAACATCATTGTCCCGGATGCCCAAACCACGGTGATCGCTGTTGGAGAATTTCGTCGGGTACTCCAGATATTGGTCAATCTCGTCAACAACGCGGTCCGCTACGCGCCGGAGGGAAGTTCGGTTCGCATCGTGACGGAGCAGGGTCTGCACGACGCCCGCATCATGGTGATCGATCAGGGGCCAGGTATCGACATGGCCGATCGCGAGCGTATTTTCGATAAGTTCGAGCGGCTTGGCCGTAACGATACGAGCGGCAGCGGTCTTGGTCTCTATATATCCCGCCGCCTCGCGCGCGCGATGGGCGGCGATATTCGTATCGGCGGTATGCCGGGCGAAGGGGGGCATTTCACCCTGTCATTGCCGGGGACCTGTTAGTGTCCGCCTAGTTGGCTGCCATTTGGGGCGGGTGTCAAAAAAAAACGGCGCCCTTTCATGGGGCGCCGTTATTCATTCTGGTCTGGGCCTTGCGCCTGTCAGCGCTTCTCGACCGCTACATAATCGCGCTGCGTCGGGCCGGTGTAGAGTTGGCGCGGACGGCCGATCTTCTGCGCGGGGTCCGAAATCATTTCGTTCCACTGCGCGACCCAGCCGACGGTGCGGGCGAGGGCGAAGAGCACGGTGAACATCTCGGTCGGGAAGCCGATGGCCGACAGGATCACGCCCGAATAGAAATCGACATTCGGATAGAGCTTCTTCTCGATGAAGTAAGGATCGTTAAGCGCGATCTGCTCCAGTTCCTTGGCGACATCGAAGACCGGATCGTTGACGCCCAGCTTTTCCAGCACGTCCTTCGCGGTCTTCTGCATCACGGTCGCGCGCGGATCGTAATTTTTGTAGACGCGATGGCCAAAGCCCATCAGGCGGAACGGATCGTCCTTGTTCTTGGCGCGGGCGATATACTCCGGAATGCGATCGACGGTGCCGATCTCGCGCAGCATGTTGAGCGCAGCTTCGTTCGCGCCGCCATGTGCCGGACCCCAGAGGCAGGCGATGCCCGCGGCGATGCAGGCGAACGGGTTGGCGCCCGACGAACCGGCGAGGCGCACGGTCGAGGTCGAGGCGTTCTGCTCATGATCGGCATGGAGGATGAAAATCTTGTCCATGGCGTCCACGATCACCGGATCGGGGATATAGTCCTCGGCCGGGACCGAGAAGGTCATGCGCAGGAAATTGGCGGTGTAGCTCAGGTCGTTGCGCGGATAGACGAAGGGCTGGCCGACCGAATATTTATAGGCCATCGCAGCAATCGTCGGCATCTTGGCGATCAGGCGATGGCTGGCGATGCGACGCTGTTCCGGATCGTTGATGTCGGTCGAGTCATGATAGAAAGCCGACAAAGCGCCGACCACGCCCACCATGATCGCCATCGGATGGGCGTCGCGGCGGAAACCACGGAAGAAGGCGGTCAACTGCTCATGCACCATGGTATGGCGCGTGATGGTGTTGGTGAAGTCGGCCAGTTCGCTCTTCGACGGCAGTTCACCGTTCAGCAGCAGATAGCAGACCTCCATGAAGCTCGACTGTTCGGCGAGCTGACCGATCGGATAGCCGCGGTGCAGCAGCACGCCCGCGTCGCCGTCGATATAGGTCAGGCCGGATTCACAACTGGCGGTCGAGGTGAAACCCGGATCATAAGTGAACATGCCGGTTTGGGCGTAGAGCTTGCGAACGTCGATGACCTGAGGACCGACCGTGCCGTCCATGATGGCATAGTCGTTGCTCGCTCCCCCGATGGTCAAATTGGCTTTATTATCCGACATGTTTTTCTCCTTGAGTGCCATCAACCAGCCGTTGCGTGCCCTGCACCGGCCAGCCGTTCCAAGCTCTCCTCTTTCCCCAGAAGGAAGAGGACATCGAAAATACCCGGCGAGACTGTGCGTCCGGTGAGCGCCGCACGCAGCGGTTGCGCCACCTTGCCCAGTCCCAGGCCGGCATCCTCTGCCACGCGGCGTATCACGTCTTCGATCGCTTCGACCGTCCAGGACTGGACGGGCTGGAGAGCATCGGCTGTCTTTATCAGCAGCGCGCGCGCGGACTCATCTAGCAGAGCGGAGGCCTTTTCGTCAAAATCGAGTGGGCAAGATTTGAACAGAAATTCGGCCCCCTCCGCAATTTCGTTAAGGGTTTTAGCCCGTGGCTTGAGCGAAACCATCGCCTGGGTCAAAATGTCGCGCTGGGCGTCATTCAGTTGCGTATCGAGACGCGACTCAACGCGCGGGGCGATCAGGGTGGCGAGGCGGGAGTCGTCCGCCTCCCGCAGATAATGGCCGTTGAGGCTTTCCAGCTTCTTGATGTCGAAGCGCGACGGCGAGCGGCCAACGCCGCCAATGTCGAACAGGTCGATGGCGCGGGCGATGGAAATGATTTCCTCGTCGCCATGGCCCCAGCCCAGGCGCAGCAGATAGTTCAGCACCGCTTCGGGCAGCATTCCCATTTCGTCGCGATAGGTGTCCACGCCCAGCGCGCCGTGGCGCTTGGACAGTTTCGCACCGTCCGAACCGTGAATCAGCGGAATATGCGCATAGACCGGTTCTTCCCAACCCATGGCGCGGATGATGGCGAGCTGGCGAAAGGCATTGTTGAGATGATCGTCACCGCGGATGACATGGGTGACGCCCATGTCATGATCGTCGACCACCACGGCCAGCATATAGGTGGGGGTGCCGTCGGAACGCAGCAGGATCATATCGTCCAATTCTGCATTTTGCACGACGACCCGGCCCTGCACGGCGTCCTCGATCACGGTCTCGCCTTCGCGCGGGGCCTTGATGCGGATGACGAAGGGCGCGCCTTCGGGGGCCTCGGACGGATTACGGTCACGCCAGCGGCCATCATAGCGCATCGGCTGCTTGGCAGCGCGTTGCTGTTCGCGCAAGGCCGCCAGTTCCTCTGGAGTCGCATAGCAGCGATAGGCATGGCCGGCGGCCAGAAGCTGATTGGCGACCTCCGCATGGCGCGGGGTGCGCTCGAACTGGAAGACGGCAGGTTCGTCACCGCCCAGGCCCAGCCATTCCAGACCATCGAAAATCGCCGCCACGGCGGCGTCGGTGGAGCGGGCGCGGTCGGTGTCTTCGATGCGAAGCAGGAACTTGCCGCCATGATGGCGCGCGAACAGCCAGTTGAAGAGCGCCGTGCGGGCGCCGCCAATATGCAGGAAGCCCGTGGGCGACGGGGCGAAACGGGTCACCACCTGCTTGTTCATTCCCGTTGCACTTGCCGTCATATTCTTTGACATTCGCCTTGCTGACCCATGGATGCGATGCCCCCTAGCATGGCTTTTGAGCCACGACAAACCTCCCTTGGCTGGAGGCTGGCGGCGTTGTCGCGGGCTGGTCTTGCCGCAGTGGAAAGCTGGCTGGAGCGAGAGCGGGAGCAGCTTGGGCTGTGGGCGCCGGTGGGGTTGGGCGCGGGCATTGCTGCCTGGTTCGTGCTGCCCCATGCCATGGGCTGGCTGGCTTTTTGCTGTGGTGCGCTCGCGATCGCCTGTCTGGGCGTCATGCTGCCGATTGGTGGTCGTTTGCGGCGGATGATCGTCGCGGGCGCAATATTGGCCTGTATCGGTTGTCTGTTGGTCTGGGGCAAGGCGGTGCTGTTCGGGCAGCAGCCGCTCGTCAAGGCGACCTTCGTGCAACTCTCCGGCGATGTCACTTCGCTGCGGCCGGTCCCGGCGCAGGCGATGGTGCGGGTCATGCTGCGTCCGGTCGATGCGCCCGGATTGCCGGAGGTGGTTCGGGTGAATATCGCCGATGCCGATGTGCCGGCCGGGCTGGGGGAGGGCGCGCGCGTCCGCTTTCGGGTGCGATTGATGCCGCCCGCGCCGCCGAGCGTGCCGGGCGGCTATGATTTCGCCGCCCGCGCCTATTTCCTGGGGATCGGCGCGACGGGCAAGGCGTTGAAGCCGGTCGAGGTGCTGCGACCTTCGACCGCGCCGCCGCCACTGCGGGCACGATTGTTCGGTCATATCCTGGAAAGGGTGGATGGCCCGGCCGAAGGAATAGCGGCCGCATTGGCCACCGGGGATCAGGGCGCCATATCCGAAACCGATGCGGAAGCGATGCGGCGCAGCGGACTGGCGCATCTGCTGTCGATCAGCGGGCTGCATGTGACGGCGCTGATCGGTGCGGTGATCTTCTTGTTGATGCGGATCATGGCGTTGAGCCAGTGGGCCGCACTTGGCTGGCCGCTGATGCTGATCGCGGCCGCGGGCGGGGCGCTGGCGGGCATTGGCTATACCCTGCTGACCGGGGCTGAGGTGCCGACGGTGCGATCCTGCGTGGCTGCGCTGCTGGTGCTGGGCGGGCTGGCGATGGGGCGCGATGCCGTCACTCTGCGGCTGGTGGCCACGGGCGCGCTGATCGTGCTGGCACTGTGGCCTGAGGCGCTGGTCGGACCAAGTTTCCAGATGAGCTTCGCCGCAGTGACCGCACTGGTGGCGCTGGCGGAGCATCCGCGCTTTCGCCTCTTTGCGGCGGCGCGTGATGAGGGAATGCTTCGCAAGCTTGGGCGGGGCCTGGCGGTTCTGCTGGCGACCGGCATCGCCGTTGAACTGGTGCTGATGCCGATTGCGTTGTTCCATTTCCACAAGGCGGGCCTGCTGGGAGCTTTCGCCAATCTGATCGCGATTCCGCTCACCACCTTCGTGGTGATGCCGTTGGAGGCGCTGGCGCTGCTGCTGGATGTGGTGGGACTGGGCGCACCAGCCTGGTGGCTGACGCAGAAGGCGTTGGATTTTCTACTGTTGATCGCCCATGGCGTGGCCGCCAGCCCGATGGCGACATTGCTTGCGCCGACCATGGGCATGGCATTGTTCGGCATGACGATCATTGGATTGCTCTGGTGCCTGTTATGGCGAACGGGTGTGCGTTGGGTTGGGCTTGTGCCGGTAGTAATCGGTATCGTCGCGACCTTTGCCGCGTCGCCGCCCGACATTTTCATCACCGGCGACGGGCGGCATGTGGCGGTGCGGGCCGGGAAGGGGATGGCGATTCTCCGGGATCGGGCGGGCGACTATGTTCGTGACGTCCTGTCCGAAAGCGCGGGCTATGACGGGGCGCTGGAGGCCATTTCGGCGTTGCCGGAGGCGCGATGTTCGCCGGACCTTTGCGCCGTCAGGCTGAAGGACGGGCAAGGCCGCAACTGGCGACTGCTCTTCACCCGCAGCGACGTGCTGATCGCCCGGCAGGATTTTGCGCGGGATTGTGCGGCGGCGGATATCGTCGTCAGCGATCGCGGTCTGCCGCGCTGGTGCCGTCCGCGCTGGATGAAGATCGACCGCCGGTTGCTGATGCGCACCGGCGGCCTGTCTATCACCCTGAAAAATGGCGAAGTTCACACCGTCCACCGGCCGGGTGACGGGCATCCCTGGATCGTGCGTCCGGGAAGACCGAAATCTTAATTATAACGGCGCAGCAGACCGGCCAATTTACCCTGGATGCGGATCTGGCGGGGATCGTAGATTTGCGGTTCATAGGCGGCGTTGGCCGGGTCGAGCCGGACCTTGCTGCCTTCGCGGCGGAAATATTTGAGCGTGGCTTCCGCTTCGTCGATCAGCGCGACGATGATCTGGCCTTCGCGTGCGACTTCGGTGCGCTGGATCAGGGCAAAGTCGCCGTCGAGTATGCCAGCCTCGACCATCGAGTCGCCTGACACTTCCAGCGCATAATGATCGCCCGCGCCGAGCAGGGCGGCAGGGACGGAGAGCATGGTCTGCCCCTCCATCGCCTCGATCGGGACGCCGGCGGCGATGCGGCCGTGCAGCGGGATTTCGATCACGTCATTGGCTGCGACGGGCAGAATGGACGGCGGAGTGGGTGCGGACCTGGGCTGGGGCGCGATGACCGGCGCGGTCGCGCGATGCATGGCGTCGGGCAGTTTCAGCACTTCCAGCGCGCGGGCGCGGTTGGGCAGACGGCGGATGAAGCCGCGCTCTTCCAGCGCGTTGATAAGGCGATGGATGCCGGATTTGGAACGCAGGTCGAGCGCGTCCTTCATCTCCTCGAACGAGGGCGACACGCCGCCCTCCTCCAGCCGAGTTTGAATGAAGCTCAGCAATTCCTGCTGTTTGGGCGTCAACATCGCTGCGGTCCTCCGTGGAACGTATGAAGAACGCATAGGAAACACATCGGGATTAGTCAAGCGTTGAACGGCTGGTCGCATTCGGAGGAACAGGCGCTGCAACCAGGGGTTCTGCCTTCGCCCTCCGCAAAAGGGCTATAGGAGAGTCACAATGCCTAACCAGAAGGATCAGGACAAGCACCAGCGTCGGGATCAGCAGGGTAGCGGCGGTCAGCGCGACCGTCAGCAGCAGCAGGAGAACCGGCAGGGCCAGATGGGCGATGAACGTCGTCAGGATCAGGCGCCGGGCAACAAGCAGCAACGCTGATTGTCCAGATATATCACCGGAAAAGGGGCCGCGCGACGGCCCCTTTTTCATGGGATGGGCAGTATAGCGACTCGTTCACCTGGTTGGGCGGCGGGCGATCCGGCGGGCCGCAGGATGAGGCAGTCGGCCATGGCCATGGCGGCGGTGGCGGCGCTGTCCTGCGAGGTGACGGAGACGACGCCGTCCGGGCTGCGCCAGGCACGGAGATAATCGTCCCGCTCGCCGGTGGCGGGCAGGGGGGAAGCGAGCAGCGCTTCGCCCATCGGCGGCAGCGGATCGGCCGCACCGCAGATATGGCGCACAAGCGGCAGCAGGAACAAGGTGCCGGTGACAAAGGCCGATACCGGATTGCCCGGCAGGCCAAGGAACAGCGAGTCGCCCAGGCGTCCGGCCATCAACGGTTTGCCGGGGCGCATTCCGATCTTCCAAAAATCGAGCGAACCGCCTGCCTTGGCAAAGGCGGGGCGGACTAGATCATGATCGCCGACCGATGCGCCGCCGGTGGAAACGATGATATCGGCTTCGGCGGCGCGCTTCAGCGCGGTGACCATGGCGTCGAGATCGTCGGGGACAATGCCGAGGTCGATCACGTCGCAGGGCAGGCCAGCCAGCATCGCGGCAAGCATCGGGGCGTTGGAGGAAGGAAGGAAGCCGGGCGGTGTCGCCATGCCCGGCGGGACCAGTTCGTTGCCGGTGGAAAGCAGTGCGACCTTTGGTCGGCCGCCGACCGGCAGGCTGCCGTGGCCGGCCAGCACGGCGAGCGCGATCTGGGCTGGGCCGATGCGCGTGCCGGTTTTTAGCAGCAGCGCATCGCGCGCGAAGTCCGATGCGGCGGCGCGGATATGGCGACGGGCAGGGAGCGGATCGGCATTGGCCGCCAACCGGTCGCCCTCACGGGTCGCATTTTCCTGGATCAGGATGGCGTCGGCACCGGGAGGAAGCGGAGCGCCGGTGAAGATGCGGCAGGCTTCGCCGGGAGCGAGCGGGGGAAGGATGGCCGTACCGGCCGCGCTTTCGCCGATGACGCGCCAGGGGCCGGGATATTCGGCGGCACGCACCGCATAGCCGTCCATGGCGGATAGATCGGCCCAGGGCTGGTCGCGCAGCGCGACTATATCCTGCGCCAGCCAGCGGCCGACCGCATGGGCAACCGGCACCGTTACGGTCGGAAGGCGGCGGGCGAGGGCGAAAAGACGCGCCTGCGCCTGCGCGACCGGCAGCAGGCTCATGGGCTGCGTCGCCAGTCGCCCGACTTTCCGCCGGTCTTGGCGATCAAGCGAATATTCCCGATTATCATTCCCTTATCGACTGCTTTTGCCATGTCATAGACGGTCATAAGCGCGACCGAGGCGGCGGTCATAGCCTCCATCTCCACCCCGGTCTGGCCGGCGGTGCGGGCGGTGGCGGTGACGGTGACGCCGCTGTCGTCCGATACGAAATCGACCGTCACGGCGCTAAGCGCGATCGGGTGGCAGAGGGGAATGAGGTCGGCGGTACGCTTGGCGGCCATGATGCCGGCCACCCGCGCCACGGCGAGCACGTCGCCCTTCTTGACGAGTCCGTCGGCGATGGCCTTCGCCGCTTCCCCGCTCATGTCGATCCGACCGGAAGCGACAGCTTCGCGGGCCGTTACCGCCTTGGCGGAGACATCGACCATGCGGGCCGCGCCGTCATCGTCAAGATGGGTGAGCTTGGTCATTCGCCCGTCAGCAGGACGTGGGTCGCCGCTTCGACATCGGTCTGACGCATCAGTGTCTCGCCCACCAGGAAGCAGCGTACGCCATGATCCGCCATGGCGGTGAGGTCGGCATGGCTGGTGAGGCCGCTTTCGGCGACGAAGGTGCAGCCTTCGGGCGCCTTGCCCACCAGTTCATAGGTGCGGGCGAAATCGACGCTGAAGTCGCGCAGGTCGCGATTATTGACGCCGATCAGACGCGAACGGAGCTTGAGGGCGCGCTCCAGTTCGCTCTCGTCATGCACTTCGATCAGGGCGTCCATGCCCAGGCCCAGGGCGGCGTCTTCAATCTCCTGCATCTGACCGTCGTCCAGGGCGGCGACGATGATGAGGATGGCATCGGCACCCAGCGAGCGGCTTTCCAGCACCTGCCAGGGATCGATGATGAAATCCTTGCGCAGCACCGGCAGCGCGCAGGCCGACCGCGCGGCCATCAGATAATCGTCATGCCCCTGAAAATAAGGCTCGTCGGTCAGCACCGAGAGGCAGGCGGCGCCGCCTGCCGCATAGGCCTGCGCATGGGCGGGGGGATCGAAATCGGCGCGGATCAGCCCCTTTGAGGGACTCGCCTTCTTCACTTCCGCGATCAGGCCGAAACCGGAGCGTGCGGCATCGTCCAGCGCCTTGCGGAAGCCGCGCGGGGGCGTCTGTTCGCTGGCGCGGGCGTGGAGCGCAGCGACGGTGGTCGCTGCCTTGCGGCGGACGACATCCTCGCGCTTGAAATCGCAAATCTCGATGAGCTTGTTGGTCATGTATAAGCAATCCAGCAATTCAGAAGGGCGTTGGCAAGGCCGCGATCGATGGTTTCGGCGGCTTCCTCCACACCCTCGCGAAGATCGGGTACGGCATCGGCGATCACAAGGGCGGCGGCGGCGTTCAGCAGCACCGCGTCGCGATACGGCCCCGGCTGGCCTTGCAGCAGCGCACGCAGGGCGGCGGCGTTATGGGCGGCGTCGCCGCCGCGAATCGCCTCGACCGGATGGGTTGAAAGGCCAAGATCTGCGGCGGTCAGCCGGTGCATGGCGACCAGGCTGTGATCCTTCACTTCCGCCAGGTCGTTGCCGCCGGCGAGGGACAGTTCGTCCAGCCCTTCGTCGCCGGAGACGATCATCGCCCGATCGACGCCCAGTTCGGCGAGCGCTTCGGCATAGATGGGGACATAGGCCGGGCGGGCGATGCCGACGAGTTGGCGACGGACATTGGCCGGATTGGCGAGCGGCCCCATCAGGTTGAAGATGGTGCGTTCGCCGATCGCCCTGCGGATCGGGCCGAGGCGTTTCAGCGCCGGATGGTAGTTCTGCGCAAAGAGGAAGCAGATGCCGAGGTCGGCGAGGGTGGCTTGCGCGGTCGCGGCGGCGCGGTCGAGGTTCAGGCCCAACGCTTCGAGCGTGTCGGCGGCGCCTGCCTTGGAGGACGCCGCGCGGTTGCCATGCTTGGCGACCGGCACGCCGGCAGCCGCGACAACCAGGCTGACGGCGGTCGAGACGTTGAGCGTATGGTGGCCGTCACCCCCGGTGCCGCAGACGTCGATCGCGCCTTCGGGCGCTTCGACCGGGATCATGCGCGCGCGCATGGCGCGAGCTGCGGCGGCGATCTCGATCGCGTTCTCACCGCGTCGCGCCATGGTGACGAGGAAGGCGGCAATATCCGCTTCGGGCAGGTCGGCGTCGAACAACAGGTCGAACGCCTGTGCGGCGACATCGACTGATAGTGGCGAGGAAGGATCGGGCAGGCTGGTCATCGGGCCTGCCTTAGTCTTCCGTGGGCGGCAGTGTCGAGGGGGCGATCGCGCTTAACTTCGCACATTTCCCGCAGATTTTGAAATATGATTTCCTATTACCGTAATATCCGCAAAGCGGCCGAGCCAGTATAGCCCGGCCGGTTCGGATAGGACAGCGTCAGGCCGCCTCGCGCTCCCGCACGGGCAGGCCGGCGATCCGCAGGAAGTTGGCCAGCATCTCATGCCCATATTCCGTCGCGATGCTTTCCGGGTGGAACTGCACCGAATGAATCGGCAGGGTCGCGTGGCGGAAGGCCATGACGGAGCCGTCCGCGCTGGTGGCGTTGACGATCAGGCTGTCGGGAATGTCCTCGACGATCAGCGAATGATAGCGGGTCGCGGTGAAGGGCGATGGAAGCCCTTCGAACAGGCCGGTGCCGTCGTGGCTGACAGGCGATGTCTTGCCGTGCATCAGGCCGCCGCGCACCACCTTGCCCCCGAAATGCTGGCCGATCGCCTGATGCCCCAGACACACGCCCAGCAGCGGCGCGCCCGCATCGGCGCAGGCGGCGACCAGATCCAGGCTGACCCCGGCTTCATTGGGCGTGCAGGGGCCGGGCGACAGCAGGAAGGCCTTGGCGCCGCTGGAAAGCGCCTGTCCGGCGGAAATGGCGTCGTTGCGGACGACTTCCACCTCAGCCCCCAATTCCATCAGATAATGGACCAGGTTCCAGGTGAAGCTGTCATAATTGTCGATGACGAGGATCATGGGAACAGGGCTTTAGCGCGGGATGCGCGCGGGGGGAAGCGGGAAGGGAGAGAAGACAGGTGGCTGCGCCCTCTACCAGGAGAAGCGTTTCTCAGACTCTCCCGCAATCCGACTATTTTCATCGAAGCGGCGCTCGGCAATGCGGCCCTGTCCATTATGGTCGATCGCAACGACCGTGCTGCACCGGGTGCCATAGACGGGACTGCGGATGAAGATCGGGGAGGCGGCGGCTTCATCCGGGGCGTCGGAGGGCATGGCGGGGGCGATGCCGGCGTCGGGGAGGGTTTCGATGCGCAATGCGTCGAGCAGGCGTTCGGGTTCTTCCGCGCCCTGCGTCAGCCAGGCGAGAAGGGCGGCTTTCAGCGCCAGCGTCTTGGGCCAGGGTGCGTCCAGCGCGCCGTTGGAGAGGCCGTATAGGCCCGGCGTCAGGGTGGTGTGCAGCGGGGCCGGTCGATTGGTGAGGAAGTGCGCGCGGTCGCGATCGATCAGGATGAGGTTGAACGGGTTGAAATCATCGAAGGCTGCCTGTGCGACATCCGCATAGGGGCCGTCACCCGCCAGCAGATCCGTCACCAGCGCGCCGCGGGACACGTGATCGGGCCGGGGGTCGCCATAACCGCGCAGATTGGTGACGATCGCCACGCGCCCGGCTTCGGACACGCCAAGCCATGTGCCGCCCGATTGCAGGTCACGTCCGGCGATCAGGCCCGGTCGATCCTGCCAGCGGGCGATCGGCGCTGCCGGGCGGGCATGATATTCGTCACGATTGCCGATCAGGATCAGATGCCAGCGCGGATGCGCGTTCCATGCCATGGCCATGATGCACATGCGGACTTTTCCCTCCCGGCGTGAATGACTTGATAAACGGGCCGTCGCGCGCCATATAGGGACTGCCGGGTTCGCCCGGCTATGGTGATAAATTGTGTCGTATAATAGACGCAGCGGACCCGGGGGCAGTACCCGGCGGTTCCACCACAAGTCCCGTCTTTGAGGCGGGATCTCTGATGGGGCCGAACTAGGATCGACGTGTGTTCAAAGGCGATGTTTTTACCCGGCCCGTGTAAGCCGTTAAACTGTGCAAAACTCATAAGTGCCAACGATAACGAAGCACTCGCCATTGCAGCGTAATTGAGGGCCTCGCGGCCTGACATTATTCTAAAATAGCGCGGTTGAACCCACCGGGCAACAGAAGGGAATTCAGCGGCCCCCGGAGGCGCCGGGCAACAGAAGCCTCCGGACCCTTTCATCATCATCGAGACTCTTATGAGCGCGCACGGCGGCGTGTCGCGTGGAGGGGCAGTGCGATTCGAATCGATGGTCGAATCTGCAATTCATTTAAATTACTGTTTTATGACAGTCTCGCGTAAAATTCATAAGCCATTGTTTTTTAATTAAAGAAAAAGCAATTTTGGGTGTCGTGGCTACCTTGCCCTGATGTCATCTAAATGAAATACTTCTCGCTACATTAGAAAGTTTTTTCGAGGAGATTTTGAGATGAGGAAGGCCGCTGTAATGATGGGGCTGGTGCTGGCCGCAATGGCGCCGGGCATGGCTCAGGCAGCGCCTGAGGAGATGGTCGTCGTGGGCGTTCCCGATGGCGGTCTGGCTGCAAAAGCGCTGACGGCCGGTCGTTTCGAGGATGCGCTGCGCAAGCTGGCGCCGATGCCGGTTTATGGCGAGAATGATCCTGCCCGCCTCATCAATCTGGGTAGTGCCTATGCCGGCATGGGCAAGATGGCGCAGGCCCGCGAAGCCTATCGCGCTGCCCGCTTCGCTCCGGAAGTGACGCTGGTGTTGGCGAACGGCAACCAGGAATCCTCGCGCGATATTGCCGCGCGGGCGCTTGGTCGCCTCAATCCGAGCTATGCGATGCGCTGATTTCTTCGGGAACAGGTGTGGGGAATAGAGGGCGTCACCCGGCCAGGGTGGCGCCCTTTTGCGCGGGTGCCGGCCTGAAGCTGGAAGGAAAGTCGTTAAATTGTCATTTTAAAGTCTCTGTTTTGTCATTGAAACAGAATGATCGTGTCATTTGCCGTCCCTACCTGCCCCGGAAGAGGGCGACAGGGGGCGTTGTCCGAGTCGAGTTTCCCCTGCGCTCCGCATTTCAACAACCCGGCAAAGCCGGAGCGGAGACGACATGGCCAAGATTAACCGTATCCACACGATCCTGATGGCGAGTTGCGCCTGCGTAGGCCTGAGCGCCTGCGGTGCGGACGACATTTCTTCGCCAGGCGAAGGCACGATCGTCATTCCCGCTCCGACGCCGACCCCAACGCCGACTCCTACACCCACCCCGACGCCTACACCGACCGCAGTGACTCCGGCGGCGAATTGCCCGACCATTACCGGTTCGGACCAGTTGAGCGATCTCGGCACGATTTCGGACGGCACCAACACCTGGCGCAACTGTGCCTTCCCCGCGCGCTTCAACAGCTCGACCGCGATCGCCAAGGTCGCCGGCGTGATCTATTCGATGCCCGGTCGCGTCGACGTCGGCACCGACCAGGGCGCCGCCAGCACCAATACCAACGTCACGCTGACGATCGATCCGGGTGTGGTCATCTTCGCCGGCACCGGCAACACCTTCCTGGCCGTCAATCGCGGCAACAAGATTAACGCGGTCGGCACCGCCAGCCAGCCGATCATCTTCACCAGCCGTGAAAATGTGCTGGGCACCGCGACGGACCAGTCGTCGGGCCAGTGGGGCGGCGTCGTGCTGCTCGGTCGCGGCAGGATCACCGACTGTGCCGCTCCGGCCGCCGCGCCGGGCACCACGGCCTGCGAACGCGACACCGAAGGCGCGAGCGGCGCTCTTTATGGCGGCGCGAACGACGCCGACAATTCGGGCCGCATGTCCTATGTCCAGATCCGCTATTCGGGCTTCGTCCTGTCGGGTTCGAGCGAGTTGCAGGGCCTGACCCCCTCCGGTGTCGGCACCGGCACTGTCCTTGACCATATCCAGGTCCACAACAGCTCGGACGACGGCATCGAAATCTTCGGTGGTTCGGTCCATCCGCGTTACCTGGTGCTGACCGGCAACGAAGACGATAATCTGGACACCGACGTCGGCTATCGCGGCACCATCCAATATGTGATCGGCGTTCAGCGCGACGGCAACAATATCGGCGACAGCTTCATGGAAACCGACTCGAACGGTGGTTCGGCGTCGAATAATGGCGAAGACGCCCTGCCGCGCCAGTTCGTGAAGGTCGCCAACTTCACCTGGATCAACCGCTCGACCAGCGGCAGCAACGGTTCGGCGATGCTGCTGCGCGGCGGCGCGGACCTGAACTTGGTCAACGGCCTGATCGTCAGCCCGACCCAGACCTGCCTGCGTATCGACAGCGCCACGACCGTTCGTGACGCCGATACGGCTTTGCAGGATGCCGGCAAGCCGCGCTACATTTCGGTGGCGATGCAGTGTCTCGCAGCGACACCATTCAGGGGTGAGCGTGGCGTCGATGCCGCCACCGTCCGTTCGATCTTCGAAGCCGGCCCGAACAGCACGATCACCTATACGCCGTCGCTGACCAGCCTGTTCATCAACGGCGCGACCGAAACGGCGCTGGTGGCAACTGACCCGAAGACGATCGACAGCAATTTCACCACGACCAATTATGTCGGCGCGGTCAAGGACAGCAACGACACCTGGTATGCGGGCTGGACCTGCAATTCGGTGACGGCGAACTTCGGCAACAGCAGCAGGGCCTGCACGGCCATTCCGACGACCTGATCGGACGGACCTGACCTCAATAGGGGCGGGAGAGCGTTCATTGGCGCTTTCCCGCCCTCTTTGCTCTGAATTCTATAGGGGAACCTTCATGTCGATGCCGCTGAGCCTGGCGCGCCTGCTTCTGATTTCCACCGCGCTGGTCGCGCCCGCAGCCATGGCGCAGAACGCGCCGACCGGCTCGGAACCGGCCGGTTCGGTGACACCGGGCGTGCCCACCGCTTCCGAGGAAGCCGATGCCCAGTCGGGCAGAGTCGATGTGGCGATCCCCGGCGCCGATATCGTCGTCACCGGTCGCCGTACCGCGAACATCTCCCAGGCCGCGGCGCAGGTGGTGAACGTCCTGTCGGCCGCCGACATCAAGCGCACGGGCGAGGGTGACATCGCCGGTTCGCTGCAGCGCGTGACCGGCCTGTCGGTCGTGTCGGGCGGCTATGTCTATGTTCGTGGCCTTGGCGACCGTTATTCGCTGGCGCTGCTCAACGGTTCGCCGCTACCCAGCCCCGAACCGCTGAAGCGTGTCGTACCGCTGGATATCTTTCCCACCAGCGTCATCGCCTCCACCCTGGTGCAGAAAAGCTATTCGGCCAATTTTCCCGGTGAGTTCGGCGGCGGCGTCATCAACCTGACGACCAAGGCTATCCCGACCGAAAGCTATCTGGAATTGAGCGCCGGCAGTTCGGCCAATACCGAAACGTCAGGCCAGATGGGCTATACCCATTATGGCAGCAAATCAGACTGGACCGGCTTCGACGACGGGACGCGCGATGTGCCTGGTCTGCTGAAGCAGGCGATCGGTAGCGGCACGCCGTTCTCTAACATGCCGCGGTCAGACCTGCGCGCCATCGCGATGCAGTTCCAGAACAGCAACACATCGGTATTGCAGCGGACCAACAGTCTGCCCTTCAACTTCTCCGGCTCGTTCAATGGCGGCACGGCGTTCGACGTGGGCAGCGATGGGCGGTTCGGCATCCTGGCTACGGCCAGCTACAGCAACAAGTGGCGCACCCGCGATAATATCCAGCAGGCGTCGCTTGATGTGTCGCAGGGCGCGGGCAAGGATTATCACCAGATCAGCACCGACAACGAGGTGACGGTGAACGCCCTGCTCGGTTTCGGCCTGGAACTGGGCAACCAGAAACTGCGCTGGACCAACCTCTATATCCGCGACACGCTCAAGCGCAGCGCTCTATCGATCGGCCGAAACGACGGCCAGATCCAGGGTGCGGACTATATGAACCAGAGCACCGCCTGGTATGAGCGCCAACTGATCGACACGCAGATGGTCGGTGAGTTCAAGCTGAGCGACGCCCTGAGTCTCGACCTGCGCGGCGGTTATGCCAATTCGCAGCGTGAAGCGCCCTATGAGCGCGATTTCGAATATGTGCGCTCTAATATCGACACGGCGATCGACCCGGTTGGTGATCGCTTCATCAACGCGCTTAATCGCCAGCGTGGCGATGCGTCGATCACCTTCAGCGACCTGAACGAGGATCTGTGGTCGGCCGGGGCTGACCTCAGCTATAAATTCTCGCCGAATGTGTCGCTGACGGCGGGTTATGCCTTTACCGATACCAAGCGTACCTCGTCGCGGTACGAATTGCATTTCGATGCGACCAATTTGCCGATCCCCGTGCAGCAACTGCGCCCCGACTATCTGTTGTCGGATGCGTCGATCCAGCTTTACGATATCAGCCTGCTGGAATTTTCGGGTAATTATCCGGTCTATGATGCGGCCATGCGCGTTCATGCCGGTTATGGTCAGTTACAGGCGGAAGTTATTCCGGGCGTGACGGTCAATGCCGGTGTCCGCTACGAAAAGGGTCGCCAGTCGGTAACGGGCGTCGATGTTTATTCGACTGGCCTGACGCCATTCAACGAGATCAAGAAAAATTATTGGCTGCCGGCCGTGACGTTGACTTTCGAAGCGGCAAAAGGATTGCAGTTCCGCGCGAGCGGGTCGAAGACGATCGCCCGGCCGCAGTTCCGCGAACTGATCGCTCAGCCCTATCTCGATACGGACTCCAACCGCTTCTATCGCGGCAACCCGTTCCTGCAGGACAGCGAATTGTGGAATGCCGAGGTGCGCGGCGAATGGTATATGGGGCGTGACGAGCGGGTGACGGTCGCGGGCTTCTACAAGAAGATCGACAATCCGATCGAAACCTTCACGACGATCAACGATACCTATGCGGTGACGACCAGCTTTGCCAATGCGCCCGAAGCCACGCTTTATGGCGCGGAGCTGGAAGTGCAGAAATATATCCCGCTCGACGGGATGGACTCGTCCTTCTTCCAGAGCCGTCGTGTGGTGCTGATCGGCAATTACACCTATACCCAGTCGAAGCTGAAGGTGAAGGAAGGGGACACCACCATTCCCTATACCTATACCACCGGCGACCTGCCGGCGGCGTCGGATTATTTTGTGAACGGATCGCCGCTGACGGGGCAGTCGGACCATCTGGTCAATCTGCAGATCGGCCTGGAGGATACGGACAAGCTGTCGCAGCAGACGCTGATGCTGACTTATGCCAGCGATCGCGTCACCAGCCGCGGGCCGAACCTGCAACCCGACATCAAGGAACGGCCCGGCCTGACGCTGGATTTCGTTGCACGCCAGGGCGTGACGCTGCCGGGCGGGATCAACAGCGAGTTCAAGCTGGAAGCCCGCAACCTCACCGGCCGAAAGTTCCAGGAGTTCCAGCAACTGGGCGGCAACCGGGTCTATTATAACCGGTACAAGATCGGCACGACGATCGCGGCGTCGCTGACCGTAGTGTTCTGATCGACGGGCGGCCGGCCTGCCCTTGGCAGGTCGGCTGTTCCTGTTCTGGAACGATAGGCCATGTTGGAAGGTCCCAGAGGATGGTTGGGCGGACCAACGCGGGCAAGTTGCGGCTCATACCAAGCTGGGTAGAGGATGATTCATCAGGGTCGACTGATTGTTGTTCCCCGGCCCTTCGACTGCCTGCTTGCAGCAGGCGCTCAGGATAAACTTCGGCCGTAGGCCGAAGGCCGGGGTCCAGTTCAGCCCGTGGGACTGGACCCCGGCCTTCGCCGGGGAACATGTCGGCGTGAGTTCCCATCAATATATCCTGATATCACCCCCAGGGGCGTTCGCGATACCATTTGGTGATGACATGCTTGACGCCGCTCCGCACCTTCATGCCATGGTGGAGGCTGGCGGGATTGGGTTCGCCCGGTGCGATGCGGTTGTTCCAGGCGAGCAGCTTGCCGGTTTCGGGCTGGACCATCTTGCCGACTTTCGCAAAGCGCGTGGCGCCGCCCGCTGCCGGTTCGTTCAGATAGACCATCAGCGTCCAGGTGCGATTGCCCGCGACCGAGCAATATTGGAGATAATCCGCGCCCTTCGGATCGAAATAGTCGGTATGAGCCTTGAATTCCTGCCCCACGGCATAGCGCTGGCCCTGAATCGGTTCGCCATAGAGGGGATCGATCCCCGAAAAGGCCGACAGCCTGGCGTCGATGGTGGCAACGAAGGCATCCGCCGGATCGAGATCGCAAGTTTCGCTGGTACGGAAATAGCCGTCGCCATTGGCGTCGGCGATGGTGGAGGGACGACGGTTCGTTTCGATCCGCTCGATCAAAGCCGCGCATTCTTCGGCCGAGAGGAAATCCCGCTGTATGAACAGCGTCAATTCCCGGTTGGGCAGCTTCTGGACGCGCGGATGGCCGGCGATCCAGGCGGGGTCGGCATCGGCGGCTTTGGGGCGATCGGCAATATCGGACAAGGCGGGCCTCTCACAGACAGACACGGTTCGGCTGGGTTTAGCTATCGTTGATGGTGCGAAATGCAAGCATCCGTCGCTCTTGCCTTGCTATGTCATATACGAGTCACATAACTGTCATTTCTGAGTAAGAAGAGTTGCCTAGCAGGCAAGGGGGAACTTGAGGGGCGATCTGATATTATGCGCGTGCCGTTTGGCGACAGAATCCGCAGTCTCAAAGCTGGTGTGCCCGCGATCGACTGGCTGAAGCTGGGTGAGCGACTGCTGCTAGCGTTGCTCGCGTTGCAGATTGTGCGCCTTATCTGGGTGGTGCTAACGCCGATCGGTAGTTTCGGCCCGTGGGAAGGACGCCAGGCCCAGCTTCTGCCGGCCAGCGCGCGTCAGGCGCTGTTCGCCAGTTTCGATCCCTTTTTTCGGTCCGATGCGCCGCAACAGGGCGGCGGTGTCGTCACTTCGCTGGCGCTGACCGTCTATGGCATTCGCCTCAACGAAGGATCGGGGCTGGGATCGGCCATCATCGCGACGCCCGACGGCGTGCAGAACAGCTTTGCCGTGGGGGACGAGATATTGCCGGGCGTGGTCCTGAAGGCGGTTGCCTTCGACCATGTGACGATCGATCGCGGCGGCGCGGAAGAGCAGGTCTTCCTCGATCAATCCGCGCCCGTGCCGACTGCCGCTGCCCCGGCGAGGTCGGGCGGGGGGTGGCAGAGCGCCGCTCCGCCGCCACCCGCTCCGGTTGGCGTTGACTCTCCCACCGTCGAAAGCCTCAAGCGTGACATCGGTTTTGCGCCGCGAATGCAGAATGGCCGGGTCACGGGCCTGGCCGTCCTGTCCAAGGGGCCGGCCTTCGCCAATGCGGGCTTCCGGCCCGGCGACGTCATTACCCAGGTCGACGGCCAGCCGGTCGGCGACATGGGCAACATCCAAGACAAGATCGCGCCCGGCGCGCGTCTGTCCCTGAGCGTTGAGCGCGGCGCCGTCGTCGCCCCCATCAACCTAATAGTGCAAGGCCAATGACCCGCAAACTCCTCCTTTCGGCCGCCATGGCCCTTGTTCTGGCCGCACCGGTTGTCACTCCGGCACAGGCCCAGCAGACGTTGAACGTCCGCGATGCCGATATCCGCGCCTTCATTCAGGATGCCGCGCGCGTCACCGGGCGCACCTTCATCATCGACAATCGGGTGCAGGGGAAGGTGTCGGTAGTGACTGACCGGCCGCTGTCGCGTTCCGAATATTTCGAGATTTTCCTGTCGACCCTGCGCGCCAACGGACTGGTCGCGGTGCCGGGACCGGGCGGCGCCTATCGTATCCAGCCGGCAGATGGTGCGGCGGGCCAGCCGAGCGGCGTCGGCCGGGCGGCCAATCGCAACAGCTTCGTCACCGAAGTCTTCCGCTTGCGGTCGATCGACGCGGCGAGCGCATTGGAAACGCTGCGGCCGTTGGTGAGCAAGGACGGCTCCGTCACCGCCAACCGGGCGGGCAACAGCGTGGTGGTGGCCGACTATGCCGACAATATCGCCCGCATCCGCCAGGTGATCGCACGGATCGATCGCGATACGTCGGCGACGCAGATGGTCAGCCTGAAAAATGCCGGCGCGCGCGAGATTGCGACCTCGCTCCAGGCGCTGGTGGCGAGCGGTGGCGGTGGCGAGAATGCAGCGCCGTCCGCCGCGACGGTGGTGCCGATCGACAGCAGCAATTCGGTTGCGATCCGGGGGGAGGCCAACACCGTGGCGCGGCTCGCCAACATGGCGCGCGAGCTGGACCGACAGGCGGCCAGCGGCACCGAAATCCGTGTCTATTGGCTGGAACATGCCGATGCCGAAAAGCTGCTGCCGGTTCTCCAGCAACTGGTGGGGCAGTCCACCAACGAACCCGTGACGGCGTCGCTCCCGGCGGCGGGCGGAAAGAGCGCGGCGCCCGCGTCGCAGGCGGCAGTGCCGGTGGCGGCGGTATCGTCATCATCCTCTTCCAGCGGCGGGATCAGCACGCGCGGTCCGGCGATCGTCACCCGCTATGAAGGCGCCAACGCCATCATCGTCGCGGCCAACAGCGACGTACAGCGGATGCTGGGCGAGACCATCCGCCAGATCGATACGCGCCGCGAACAGGTGCTGGTGGAAGCGATCATCGTGGAGATCAGCGACGCGGCGGCCAAGAAGCTGGGCGTGCAGTTCCTGGTGGGCAGCACATCGACAGGCTTTGCCGCGACCAACTATTCCAACGCCTCCCCCAGTCTGCTGACGATCGCGGGGGCTTATGGCGCGACCCAGTTGGGCACGACCACGACGACGGTGGTGGCGGCCGACGGCACGAGGACCACGACCGAGACGCAAACGAACAGCGACCTGTCCAACAGCCTGACGCAGGCGGCGGTGGACAGCCTGACCAGCGCCACCGGCATTATCGGGGGCCTTGGCACCCAGATCGGCAGGAACGGCATTTTCGGCGCGATCATCAATGCGGTGAAATCCGATACGGAAAGCAATCTGCTGTCCACGCCGTCGGTGATGACGCTGGACAATCAGAAGGCGTCGATCCTGGTCGGCCAACAGGTGCCGGTAACGACCGGCGAGGCGCTGAGCCAGAATTTCGACAACCAGTTCCGCACCGTGCAGCGGCAGGATGTCGGCATCAAGCTGGAGGTGAAGCCGCAGATCAACACCGGCGGCGCGATCAAGCTGTTCTTGAAGCAGGAAGTGTCGAGCGTGGCCGGACCGGTCAGCAATTCGAGCAGCGACCTCATCATCAACAAGCGCGAGATCGAGACTACGGTCACGGTGGATGATGGCGAAATCCTCGCGCTCGGTGGCCTGCTGGACGATAATGAACGCAAGACGATCGAACGCATCCCGCTGCTGAGCGATATCCCCGGCATCGGCGAACTGTTCAAGTCGCGCAGCAAGAGCCGGACCAAGACCAATTTGATGGTCTTCATCCGTCCGACCATCCTGCGGTCGAAGGAGGATGCGCAGCGGCTGACCCAGCAGCGCTACGGCTATGTGCGCGGGATGCAGTTGCAACGCAGCCCCGACAGCGAGCCGACGATCGACGAACTGGTTCGCGACTATATGGGCGCGACCCCGCCGATCACGTCGCCCCAGCCCGGCGATGCGGTGGTACAGCCGCAGGCTTCGGCCGAGCCGATACAGATTATCGAGCCGACCGTCCGCAAGTCGAGCGGCGTGGTGCGACCCGTTGAAATTCCCGCCAGCGGAGAAAGGAAATGAGCGACCCCGTCCAGGACGAAGTCATTTCCCCAGCCATCACGCCGCGTCCCATCGACATTCCCTACACGTTCGCGCGCAGGCATGGTGTCGTATTGCTGCCGCTGGAAGGCGAGCGGTTGACGATCGCGGTGCGCGAGGGAAGTGACCCGCGCGTGCTGTTGGAGGTCCGCCGGCATCTGGCGCGCAGTTTCGATGTGCGCTTCGTGGAGCCGGCACAGTTCGACCGGCATCTGTCCGATCATTATGCGATGGAGGGCAGCGCGGCGGCCATGGCGGGATCGCTGGAGGTTGGCGCGGACGAACTGGACATGTTGGCCGCCGATATTCCGACCGCCGACGACCTGCTCGACAGCGCCGACGACGCGCCGGCCATCCGCCTTATCAACGGGATCATCGCCGAGGCCGCGCGGCAGGGCGTGTCGGACATCCATATCGAACCCTATGAAACGGGCCTGATCGTACGGATGCGCGTCGACGGCGTGCTGCGCGAGACGCTGCGGATGCCGCCGCATGTCGCACCGGTGGTGGTCAGCCGGATCAAGGTGATGGCGCGGCTCGACATTGCGGAGCGGCGCGTGCCGCAGGACGGGCGTATCGGCCTGACCCTGGGCGGCAAGCTGCTCGACGTGCGCGTATCGACCCTGCCGAGCCGGGCGGGCGAGCGGGTCGTGCTGCGCATTCTCGACAAGGAGAATGCGGGCATCACGCTCGACCTGCTGGGCATGACCGGCGCGCCGGACCGGATATTCCGCGAAGGGTTGAGCGAACCCAATGGCATCATTCTCGTCACCGGGCCGACCGGTTCGGGCAAGACGACCACGCTCTATGCGGGCCTCCGCACCCTGAACGACGGCAGCCGCAATATCCTGACCGTGGAAGATCCGGTCGAATATGCGATCGAGGGCGTCGGCCAGACGCAGGTCAATGCCAAGGTCGGCCTGACCTTCGCCGCGGGGCTGCGCGCCATCCTGCGCCAGGACCCCGACGTGGTGATGGTCGGTGAAATTCGCGATCGGGAGACGGCGGAAATCGCGGTGCAGGCGTCGCTGACCGGGCATCTGGTGCTTTCGACCGTCCACACCAATGACGCGGTCGGCGCGATTACCCGGATGCGCGACATGCGGGTCGAGCCGTTCCTGCTCGCCTCTACCCTGCGCGCCGTGATCGCTCAGCGACTGGTGCGCCGCCTGTGCCAGCATTGTCGCGAGCCGGTGCAGGCGGACAAATCGGCGAGTGCGCTGCTCGGCTTCGATCCCGGCACGATCATCTACAGGGCGCACGGTTGCGAGGAATGCAGCGGTAGCGGGTATAAGGGGCGGATCGGCGTGTTCGAGGCGATCCGGGTGGACGACACCATCCGCCGGCTCATCAATGACGGTGGCGATGAATCGCTGATCGCGCGTCATGCCTTCCTGAACGCCCCCAATCTGGGGTCGGCGGCGCGGGCGCTGGTGCGCGACGGGCAGACCACGGCGGAGGAGGCGATCCGCGTGTCGCGGCGCGATTCAACCGAGGTGGAAACCATCGTCGATGGCTGATTTCGACTATGTGGCGATCGACCCGACGGGGAAGGAGCGTCTTGGGAAGATCAAGGCGGAAACGGTCGACGATGCGCGGGCAAAGCTCGACGCGCGCAAACTGTTCATCGTGCGGCTGGAGCCTGGCGCGGTCGTGGCTACGCGCAAGCGGGCAGGCCTGTCACTGCGAAGCCCGCGCCTGTCGGCCAAGGAACTGACGCTCTTCACCCGACAACTGGCGACACTGACCCAGGTCAGTCCGCTGGAGGAATCGCTGCGGACGATTGGCCGACAGAGCGAGCAGGATCATGTTCGCACGATCGTGGGCAAGGTGCATTCGGGCGTGCTGGAAGGGCGGCGGCTGGCCGATGCGCTGGGCGCGGAGCCGAAGAGTTTCCCGCCGCTCTACCGCGCGATGATATCAGCCGGCGAAAGTTCGGGCAGCCTGCCCACGATCATGGAACGCCTGTCTGACCTGATGGAGCGGCAGGCGGTGATGCGGTCCAAGGTGCTGACCGCGATTGCCTATCCCACCGTGCTGGCGACCTTTGCCGTGTTCGTGGTCGCGGCGCTGATGATTTTCGTCGTGCCCAAGGTGGTCGAGCAGTTCGATACGGTCGGGCAGGAATTGCCGTTCCTGACCCGGATGGTGATGGCGATCTCCGCTTTTCTTGCGGGCTATTGGTGGCTGCTGTTGATCCTGATCGTGCTGGCGGGCGTGGGCTTGTGGCGCGCGTTGAAGATCGAGACTTTCCGGTATCGCTTCGACGCCATGTTATTGGGTTTGCCTATATTCGGCAGATTGATCCGTGATTTGCACGCCGCGCGCATGGCGCGCACCCTGTCGACCATGGTGGCGAGCCGTCTGCCCCTGATGGAGGGTCTTTCGCTGACCGCCAACACTGTCCACAACCGGGTGCTGCGCAAGGCATCTGACGAGATTGTCGAGGCGATCCGGGGCGGCGGCAGCCTGTCGGCCGCACTGCGCAGGGCGGGCGTGTTTCCGCCGCTGCTGGTCTATCTGGCGGCGAGCGGGGAGAGCGCGGGGCGGCTCGACACGATGCTGGAGCGCGCTGCGGAGTATCTGGAGCGCGAGTTCGATAGCTTCACCTCGGCGGCGCTGGCGATGTTGGAGCCGATCATCATCATACTGATGGGCGGCATTGTCGCCGTTATCATCCTGTCCATCCTGTTGCCGATCCTGCAACTGCAAAGCCTCACCGGGGCTTGAAGGAGTGAATATGCGTTTTGTATTTCGTCACAATGAGGCTGACCCGTGCTCCTGCGAAAGCAGGAGTCCAGAGTCCGAAGCGCAGTGTCCGGAACCCTGGGTCCCCGCTTTCGCGGGGACGCGCTCAAGTGCCAATGAGCGGGGCTTCACGCCCGTGAGGCGTTCCGCCGAACACGGCTTCACACTGGTCGAACTGATGGTCGTCATCGTCATCATCGGTCTGCTGGCGACGATCGTCGCGATCAACGTCATCCCCGCGACCGACACTGCGCGCATCGAAAAGGCCAAGGCCGATATTTCGACTATCGAGCAGGCGCTGGAGCAGTATCGGCTCGATAACCTGACCTATCCGGCGGCGAGCGATGGGTTGCAGGCGCTGTTGAACCCGCCGGCCTCGCTCGCCCAGCCGCAGCGTTACCGTCGGGGCGGTTATATCAAGAAGCTGCCGCAAGACCCGTGGGGCCGCGCCTATATCTACACCGTGCCGGGTCGCAGGGGGGCGTTCGACATCAGCTCGCTGGGCGCGGATGGCCAGCCGGGCGGCGAGAATGAAAATGCGGATATCTATTCCAGCGAGCTTTGATCGTTCCGGAAACGGATTTACCCTGCTGGAGCTGATGGTCGTGCTGACGATCATCGGCTTCATCTCGGCCGCCGTTGTGCTTGCCATCCCCGATCCGCGCGGCCGGGTGGTCGATGATGCCGACCGCTTTGCCGCGCGCGTTGCCGCCGCGCGCGACGAAGCGGTCGTTACCGCGCGTCCCATGGGCTTGTGGGTTTCCGCCTCCGGCTATGGCTTCCAGCGCCGCGAGGGCGGTCAATGGGCGCCGCTGGAGGAAAAACCCTTCGCCACGGCCAATTGGAAGAGCGGCACCCGTGCGCTGGTAGGCAAGGATGGCCGCCAGCAGATCGCCTTCGACGGCACTGGTCTGCCGACCGATCCCCTGACCGTGACCCTGGCGCGCGAAGGCGAGCGGGTGTCCGTGACCATCGACATGGCGGGGAAGGTCATGGTCGGTGGGTAAAGTAGGAGGCCTCTCACCGTCATGCCGGGTTCGCCCCGGCATCCAGGGCGGCCAGGGGTGGCATCGGACGCTCTGGACCCCGGATCAAGTCCGGGGTGACGAGTGTTTGAGGCACGAGCATGGTTCGAAGTCTCCGCTATGTTCCGCCGAACACGGCTTCATGTCTCCGAGGCGTTCCGCCGAACACGGCTTCCTATTTTCCAGGCGTTCCGCCGAACACGGCTTCACGCTGCTGGAAATGCTGGTGGCGCTGGCGGTGTTCAGTCTCGCGGCGCTGGCGTTGGTGCGATTGCAGGGCGTCACGCTGCGTACTGCGGCCGATCTCGACAGCAAGGCAATGGGGCAGATCGTCGCGCGCAATCTGATGGTGGAAGTGCAGACCGATCCCACGCCACCGTCGATTGGCGAGGAGGATGGCGATGTCGAGAATGGCGGGCGTCGCTGGCACTGGAGCCGCGCCATCAAGGCGACCGACGACAAGCGCCTGTTGCAGGTCGACCTGACTGTTGACGGCCAGCCAGGCACATCGCCCGTGGTGCTGAGCTTCGTGCGGGTGGTGGGGTGATGGATCATCCGCGACCTTCGCGCGACGAGCGCGGCTTCACGTCGCTGGAG
This sequence comes from Sphingobium sp. BYY-5, assembly GCF_022758885.1. Taxonomy (NCBI): domain Bacteria; kingdom Pseudomonadati; phylum Pseudomonadota; class Alphaproteobacteria; order Sphingomonadales; family Sphingobiaceae; genus Sphingobium; species Sphingobium sp. BYY-5. Next base: position 1,139,159 of record NZ_JALEBH010000001.1, on the reverse strand, counting down.
CGTTCCGCCCAACAGGGCTTCACTCTGATCGAGCTGCTCGTCGCGCTGATGATCTTTGCCATGCTGGCGGCGGCGGGCGTGCTGTTGCTGGGCAACAGCGTGTCTGCGCAGGCGCAGATCAAGGCGCGGTTGGATGATATGGCGGCGGTGCAGCGGGCGGGTGGCGCGCTGGCCGGCGACCTGGGCCAGGCTGTACCACGCATCACCCGGACTGAGGCGGGGACGCTCGCCCCCGCTTTCTGGGCGCATAGCGAGGGTGAGGGCCAGCCGGTGATGCAGTTCGTGCGCGGCGGCTGGGACAATCTGGGCGACCTGGCGCGCCCATCGCTGCAAAAGGTCGAATATTGGGTCCGGCAGGGGCGGCTGGAACGGCGCACCTATGCGCAGCTGGACGGCGCGGCGGGCGACGATCCGGCGGCGCTGCTGGAGCATGTCGAGGATGTGACGTTGCGCTTTCGCGACGCGCAGGGTGAATGGCGTGAGGACTGGACGCCGACCCAGCCGGATTTACTGCCGAAAGCGGTGGAGATGACCGTGACGCGCACTGGGGAGCCGCCCGTTACGCTGGCCTTCCTGGTGGCGCCGGGGCCGGTTGAAAAACAGGCCGAAACGGCGGGAGCGGTCGGTGGCTGATCCGCGCAGGAAAAGCGAGCAGGGCGCCGCGCTGCTGACCGTGTTGCTGCTGGTGGCGGTCATGGCCGTGGTTGCCTCCATTGCGCTGGAGCGGCTGGCGCTGGCGACGCGCATGACGGGCAATGGTGGGGCGGTCGACCAGGCGCGGGCCTACGCCGATGCGGGCACGGAGGTTGCGCGACTGCGGATTGGCGATCTGGTCGCCTCAAGTCCGGCGAAGATCACGCTTGCCGGCGGCTGGCTTGGCGCGCCGCAGACGATCCCGGTGCCCGGCGGCGTCGCGATCGCGCGGGTGAGCGATGCGGGCAACTGTTTCAATCTCAACAGCGTGGTCAGTGGTGAGAGTGAAGCCGCGCTCAAGGTTCGCCCGATCGGCGTCGCGCAGTTCCAGGGGTTGCTCGAAGCGTTGGGCGTGGATGCGCGGCAGGCGCAGGGGGCGTCCGCCAGCCTGGCCGACTGGATCGACAGCGACAGCGTTCCCCAGCCTGGTGGCGCGGAAGACGATTATTATGCCCGGGCCGCCCGTCCCTATCGCGCGGCCAACCGGATGATGGTCGATCCCAGCGAATTGCGGGCGGTGGCGGGGATCACGCCCGCCATATATGATCTGGTGAAACCATGGATTTGTGCGCTGCCGGTCACGGATTTGTCGCCGATCAACATCAATACGCTGCTGCCCGGCCAGGCGCCGCTCTTCGCCATGTTGTTGCCGGGGCAGTTGAGCATCGCTCAGGCGCGGCAATTGCTGGCGCAGCGGCCTGCGGATGGCTACGGCAGCACGGTGCAATTCTGGGCGGCGCCCTCGCTCGTCGGTCTGTCGCCGATGACCGAGGTGCAGGAACAGGTCAAAATGACCACGGGATTTTTCGGAGTAGATGTTTCGGTGGATGTCGGGGGAACACAGGTTGTCGAGCGGGCGCTGATCGACGCGCGGGAAAGTCCGGCCAGACTGGTACGGCGGAGCTGGGGGGCAGGCACATGAGCAGCCGTGACGCCCTGATCGTCTTCCTGCCTGAAACGGATCAGGCGCCGCCGCGCTGGATGCGCGTGGTGGACGGCGCACCGGTCCAGTCCGGGGTGGGCGCGAACTGGCTGGCCGCCTGCGGGATCGCCGCGCTGCCGGATCATGCGCGCGTGCTGCTGGTGCCGCCGGCCGCGTTGGTGACATTGCACTGGATATTCCATCCCGACCTGCCCGTGCGGCAGGGGCGGGCGGCATCGCGTCTTGCGGCATTGGCGGCGGGACTGCTGCCGTCCGATCAGCTTTTCGCCGCGACCGACGAGAATGACGATCCGGCCAAGTCCCATATCGTGGCGGTCGCCAGCCGCTCCGATATGCAGCATTGGCTGCTCTGGGCGCAGCATCACGGGCTGGACCCGGACATCATCATTCCCATGCCGCTGCTTCTGCCCGAGCCGGACAGCGGGTTCACGCGCGGCGTGATCGGTGGGGAGGCAGTGCTGCGCGGTCAGGATATGGCGCTCCCGGCGGACATGGCCTTGCCTGTACTGGTCGGCGACGCGGCGATTGCCGATGTGTCGGCGGGAATCATCGAAGGGCGCGCCATCGTCGCGCTCGACGCGCCGCCGCTCGATCTGCGTCAGGGCGATTTCGCCAAGCGCGCGCGCCGCGCCGTGGACAAGCAGGCGATCGCCCGCATGGTGGTGTGGAGCGGCCTTATCCTGCTCGCCAGCCTTCTGATCGGACTGGTCGCAACCGCCCGGCAGTATATGGAGGCGAGCCGCCTCGATCGCGACAGCCTGGCGCTGGCGCAGCAGGTGCTGCCCGAAGCCACCGATGTGGTGCAGGCGCAGGTGGAAATGGACGGGCGATTGGCCGCGCGGGGCGCGGGCGGGCGGGCCTTCACCGCGCCGGTCGCCGGGTTGTTCGCCGCGATGCAGGATGCGCCGGGTGTCGTGTTGACCAGCCTGTCACGCGATCCCGACGGAATGGTGCGTGCAACGCTGGCAGCGGCCAAGGCGGATGATATCAACACGGCGTTGCTGGCGCTGCAGGCCGCCGGCTTCACGATTACGGCGACCCCGTCCCAGGACCCCGGCGGGCGGACGCTGGCAGAGATTACGGTGCGCTCATGATCGAACGGATAGCCACTTATTGGGCGGAACGCTCCACCCGCGAGCAATATATGCTGGGCGTGATGTTCGCGTTGCTGGCCGGGGTGATCTTGTGGTTCGCCATCATCGCCCCGCTCGACCGGGCGCAGCGCAGCGCGCGCGATACGCTGGGCGAGGCGATCGATCGCAACGCGGCAGTTCGCGCGGCGGTGAAGCAGTTGAAGGCGCTGCCCCGCACGCCCGCCGCCAATGGCCCCGTGATCCCGCTCGACCAGTTTGTCGGGCAGGACGCGGGGGAGGCCGGCCTGACGCTGGAACGCGCGCAGGCGCAGGGCGAAGACCGGATGGAGATCGCCATCGCTTCGGTCCGGCCGGTCGCGCTCTTTTCCTGGTTGGCCCGGCTGGAAGGGCAGGGCGTACGTGTCGAGACGATGAGCGCACGGCCATCGCCCACGGCGGGCAGCGTGTCGGTACAGGCGGTGCTGGTGCGGGGAGAGGCGCGATGATAGGCCTGCGCCTTTCGCGTCGCAGTCGGATCGCGCTGATCCTGCTCCTCCTATTCGGTTTGTTCTTCTTCTTCCCGATGCGTGTCGCGCTCGGCCTTGCCGGGCTGGAGCGGCTGGGCATCGCGGCGCGGGACGTGCGCGGCACGGTATGGAGCGGCCGGGTCGACCAGTTGATGCTTGGCAATATGCCGTTGGGCAGCGTGCGCGCGGGGCTATCGCCGACTTCGCTGCTGATGGGCCGCGCCCGCTTCGACGTGGCTCGGACCAAGGGACTGCCGGACGACATCAAGGGCGCATTGACGGTCGGTTTCGGTCGCATCGGCGTGGATGACGTGACCGGCGCCGTGCCGCTGGGCCGGAGTTTTGCGCCGCTGCCGTTGAGCAGCCTGATGCTGGAGGATGTCAGCGCCTATTATAGCGACGATCGCTGCGGTCATGCCGAAGGACGGGTGCGGGCGCGGATGGCCGGGCAGTTTCCGGGACTGAACCTGTCGCAGGGGCTGTCAGGGGTGGTGACGTGCGACGGCGACGCACTGCTGCTGCCGCTGGTCAGCCAGTCGGGATTGGAGAAGATCAATCTGCGTATCTGGCGTTCGGGGCGCTATGTAGCGGAAATGCGGGTCGAAACCGCCGACCCCGCGCTGGCCGGTACGCTGGGCCAGATCGGTTTCACCAGCGTTGGCAATGCGCAACTGTTGAAGGTCGAAGGTACGCTGTGATCCAACCGGTTGCGGCGCTGATCGGTGCGCTGGCCGGCGCGATCCTTGGCAGTTTCCTGGCGACGCTGATCCTGCGCTGGCCACAGGGGCGCAGCGTCATGCGTGGACGATCCGCCTGCGACGGCTGCGGTCGAACCCTGACTGCACGCGATCTGGTGCCGCTGCTGAGCGCTCTTCTGAGCCGCGGACGCTGCCGGACGTGCGGCGCAGGGATCGATCCGATTCATGGACGGGTGGAGGCGGGCTGTGCCTTCATCGGCATGTTGGCGCTGGGCTTCGTGCCAGATCTGGGCGGAATCGGCTGGGCGTTGCTCGGTTGGCTGTTGCTGACGCTCGCCTTGCTCGACTGGCGGCATTTCTGGCTGCCCGATGCGCTGACCTACCCGCTCGCCTTTCTGGGCTTCACGCTGGGCCTGTGGGCGACCGATGTGATGTTGACGGACCGGATCATCGGGGCGGCGATCGGCTATGGCGCGTTGCTTGCCATTGCCCTTGGCTATAAGGCCCTGCGCGGTCGGGAGGGGCTGGGGCTGGGCGATGCGAAACTGCTGGGTGCGCTGGGCGCCTGGTTTGGATGGCAGGCGCTGCCCTTCATCCTGCTGATCGCATCCCTTTTTGGACTGATGGTGATGCTGGTGACGGGGCAGGCGCGACAGCCGACGGCGCGGGTGCCGCTTGGCATCTTTCTGGCGCTGGCCGCGCTGCCCGGCTGGCTTATTGCGTCGCACCTGATGGGGTAATGGCCGTCCTTCTGATGAAGGTCGAGCGCCTGTCCCTCACTCCGCGCGGAAGGCGCGCAGGAAATAGGCGGTATATTCCTGGGATCGCTGGTGTATGTCGGCCAGGTCGATATCTGATCCCCCCCAAAGCATTCGTGTATGCTGCGACGCGCAGAGACTGGCCAGCATTTCCGCCATTTTGCCGGGATCTTCGTCGCGCAGCTCTCCCAGATTTATCTTATGGGCCAGATAATGGCGAAGCGCCGATTGAAGGCGTCGCGGCGCCTGTTCGAAGAATATCCGCCCAACTTCCGGGAAACGACCGCTTTCCGCGACCACAAGGCGCCATGTCGCTAGCGCTTCGGGGCCTGAGAGCGATTCCATGAAGCGGCGACAGAAACGGGTCAGCGTCGGTTCAAGCGCGCCGGTCAGGGCCAGGTCGCGTTCCAGTTCCTGAAGAAACGTTACCGTGAGGTCCTCGACCACGGCGGCGAACAATTCCTCCTTTGACCGGAAATAACCCCACAGCGTCGCCTTCGAACCACCCAGGGTTTTCAGCAGGCCCGACATGGAGGTGGCCGCATAGCCTGCTTCCAGAAAAGATTGGCGAGCCGCCTCGATAATGGCCTGCCGTCGGTCCTGCTTGCGGGCTTCCCGTTTGCCGGTGGTTGGGGTCGTATCGTTGATTTCCATAACTGTACTATAGGGTACATTTTTCTATTGACAAGCATTGGGTGATCGCCCATCTGAAAACTGTACCCATAAGTACGGATTTTTCAAAATGGCTCGATTCTCCCGCATTTCGGGGGCAGGCACCCTATTGTCTGCCTTCCTTCTCCTGTTGCCGGGCTGTGCGTCTGTTCCAAAGCTTGGTTCAGCGCCCGTTGTCCGGCCCCCAACCGCCTATGCGGCGGAGCAAAGCCTTGCTGCCGGCGATGCTTATGCCTGGCCCGATGCCCAATGGTGGAAGGGCTATGGCGATCCGCAACTCGACACCCTTGTCGCGGAGGCCTTGAGCAACGCACCAGATATTGCCACTGCGGCGGCGCGGGTGAAGCGCGCTGATGCCTATGTCCAGCAAGCGGGGGCGGCGCGCCTTCCAACGCTGGATGCATCCGGGAGCGCGGGCACGGCGAAACAGAGCTACAATAATGGCATTCCCGCCGATTTCGTGCCGCATGGCTGGAACGGTACCGGGAAGGTGCAGGCGGAACTCGGTTTCGATCTCGACCTGTGGGGCAAGAACAAGGCGTCCTACGCTGCGGCGCGGTCGGATGCGGAGGCTGCGCGGCTTGATCTGGCGCAGGCATCCCTCACGCTCTCGACCAATGTGGCGGACGCCTATGCCGATCTAGCGCGCCTGTTCGCTGAACGCGGCGTGCAGCAGATGGCCTTGCGGATCAAGGAAGAGACCGCTTCCCTGACCGATGACCGCGTGGCGAGCGGTCTCGACACCCAGGCCGAGTTGAAGCAAGCGCGTTCTGCCGTTCCTGCCGCTCGCGCTGACCTGGCCGAAACGGACGAGCAGATTGCGCTCACGCGCAACCGGATAGCCGCCTTGCTCGGTAAGGGACCTGATCGTGGCCTTTCGATCTCGGCGCCTGCCACATCGATTCCGGCGCGTGGCCTTCCCGAAGACGCCAGCACGAACCTGATCGGGCGTCGCCCCGACATCATCGCTGCCCGCGTGAGGGTGGAAGCGGAAGCAAGCCGGATCAAGGTGGCCCGCGCTGATTTCTATCCCTCCATCAGCCTCAGCGCCCTATTCGGCTTTCAGTCGCTCGGTCTCGACAATCTGTTCAAAAGCGGTTCCAGCTTCGGCAGCGCCGGACCAGCGCTCAGCCTGCCCCTGTTTCATGGTGGAGAACTTCAGGGCCGTTATCGTAGCGCTCGCGCCACCTATGACGAAGCGGTTGCAAGCTATGACCAGGCCGTCACGGACGCCTATCACGCCGTCGCAGATGCAGTGGCCAGCCAACGGGCGCTCGCGACAAGGCTGAGCGAATCCCGTTTATCGCTTGAAGATGCGCGGGGCGCCTATGCCATCGCGAAGCAACGCTATGAAGGCGGCCTTTCCCGTTTTCTCGACGTGCTGAGCGCCCAGGAGCGCGCTCTCCAGGCGCAGCGGACCGTCACTGATCTCGAAGCCCGTGCCTTTTCTCTCGACGTCGCGCTCGTGCGCGCGCTTGGCGGTGGATTCTCGTCCCCCGCCGCTGCCTCCCATCAGACCAGCAAGGAACCGAACAATGGCTGAAGCCGATGCGAACATGCCGTCCCTGGACAGGCTTGAAATCGAAGACGAAACCGCTGCCTCAAACGCCGATGAAGCGCGCCTTGCCCGCCGCAGGAAGCTGCTGACGGGCATCGCGGCCGCCGTCCTCCTTGCGGGCGCAGCCTATGGCGGTTGGTATATGCTCATCGGGAGCCACCATGTCGAAACCGACAATGCCTATGTCGGGGCCGATACGGCGCAGATCACGCCGATGATATCGGGCCAGGTGGCTGCCGTTCTCAAGCAGGATACCCAGATGGTGAAGCGCGGCGAGATACTCGTCCGCATCGACGACAGCGACGCGCAGATCGCGCTTGCCTCCGCCGAGGCAGATTTGGCCAAGGCGCGTCGCCAGTTCGGCCAGACATCGGCGACCAGTTCCTCCCTGTCCGCGCAGGTGACGGCACGCGGCGCCGAAATCACCAGCGCCCGCGCGCAACTGGTTGCGGCGCAGGCGAGCTATGACAAGGCGAAGGTCGACTATGATCGCCGCAGGAAGCTGGCGCCCAACGGAGCCGTATCCGGTGATGAACTGACCACTGCGACCAACTCTCTCGCCAGTGCGTCAGCGTCGCTTGCGCAGGCGCGTGCGGCGGTGGCTCAGGCCAGTTCGCAGGCGACCGCCGCAGAAGGCAGCCTGGCGGCCAATGATGCGCTCATCAGCGGATCGACGGTCAATACCGCGCCCGATGTTCAGGCCGCAGAAGCGCGGGTGAAGCAGGCCAGGCTTGATCTGGAGCGAACGGTCATTCGTGCGCCCATCGACGGCGTCGTTACCAGCCGCGCGGTTCAGGTTGGCCAGCGCGTGGCGCCGGGAGCTATCGTGATGCAGGTCGTTCCGGTCGCGCAGGTCTATGTCGACGCCAATTTCAAGGAAGGCCAATTGCAGAAGGTGAAACCGGGGCAACCCGCGACACTCACGGCCGACCTCTATGGTGGCAGCGTCGAATATCATGGCAAGGTCGAGGGTTTTTCCGGCGGCACGGGGGCTTCGTTCGCGCTGATCCCGGCGCAGAACGCGACCGGCAACTGGATCAAGGTAGTCCAGCGACTGCCCGTGCGCATCGGGCTTGATCCCCGGGAACTCGCTGCCCATCCGCTTCGTGTCGGCCTTTCCATGACCGTCACCGTCGACACTTCGGCCCGTTAGGAGTTGTACCATGAGCGGGACGGATGATTTCAAACCGCTATCGGGCGCCACCCTGCTGCTCGCCGGCCTGGTGCTGGCGCTTTCCAACTTCATGGTGGTGCTCGATACCTCGATCGCCAATGTTTCGGTCGCGCACATTGCGGGGTCACTGGGCATCTCTTCCACGCAAGGGACCTGGGTCATCACCTCCTATGCCGTGGCGGAAGCCGTTTGCGTTCCCCTTACCGGCTGGCTTGCCGCCCGCTTCGGCGCCGTGCGCACCTTTGCTTTCGGCATGATCGGCTTCGGCATTTTCTCCATCCTTTGCGGCCTGTCCGTCAGCCTGACGATGATCGTGGTCTGCCGGATAGGGCAGGGTCTGTGCGGCGGCCCCCTCATGCCGCTCAGCCAGACGCTGATGCTGCGCATCTTCCCCAGGGAAAAGCATGGGCAGGCCATGGGCCTGTGGGCCATGACCACGGTGACGGCCCCTATATTGGGTCCGATCCTTGGCGGCACCATCAGCGATAACTGGTCGTGGCACTGGATATTCTTCATCAACATCCCCGTTGCCGCCATCTGTGCTTTCGGGACGTTCAAGCTCCTGATGCCCGCCGAAACCCGGACCGAAAAATTGGGCATCGACAAGATCGGACTGGCGCTGATGATCCTCTGGATCGCTGCATTGCAGATCATGCTCGATCTCGGCCGGGAACATGACTGGTTCAATGACAATTTCATCGTCACCCTCGCCGTCGTGGCGGTGATCGGTTTTGTCATGTTCGTGGCGTGGGAGATGACGGACAAGCAGCCTATCGTCAATTTGAGGGTGTTTCGCCATCGCGGTTTTACGGTCGCTGTGGCGAGCCTGTCCTTTGCCTTCGCGGTCTTCTTCGCTTCGGCCGTGCTGATCCCGCAATGGTTGCAGTCGAGCATGGGCTATACCTCCACTTATGCGGGCTATGTCACGGCCTTCTCCGGCGTCGGTGCGGTGCTGATGTCGCCGATTGTCGCCATGCTTGGCGAAAAAGTGGATCAGCGTGGCCTGGTCTGCTTCGGCATCCTCTGGATGGGCTTTGTCGCCTATCTGGAATCTTGCTGGAGCAGTGGAGCGGATTACTGGTCGCTGGCCATTCCGCAAATGCTGCTCGGTATCGGGCTGCCCTTCTTCATGATCCCCCTGACCACCATCGCCCTGGCGGCGGTGGAGCCGGAGGAAACCGCTTCTGCGGCGGGCGTGATGAGCTTCCTTCGCACGATGGCTGGCGCGATCGGAACGTCCATCTGGACGACCCTGTACCAGAATGGCGGCGTCGTGGCGCGCAGCGAGATCGTCTCGAAGCTCAATAGCAACGGCTCAAGCCAGGCGCTTCAGGCGGCCGGATTTTCCATGGGCCAGGTGAGAGGCACGATCGAGCAGTTCGTCGTCCAGGAAAGCAACGCGATGGCGATCACCCAGATTTTCCTGCTTGCGATGGTTGTTTTCGTCGCCGCTGCCATGGTGATCTGGCTGGCTCCCCGGCCAGGGCGCGCGATTGAGGCGGGGGCGGCGCATTGATGCAGGGAGTTGACCCCACGACAGATTCATCGCTGCTGTGGGGGATTGCTGACGAGTCATGCAATCATAGCGGAGCTTCAACGGTTATACAAAAATTGGTATTACCAAATAGGGGTTCCGGATTCCTATGAATCTATAGGAAGGCCGGGTAAGTGATGCCGTGCATTCTCATGAATGATTGTGGATTTCAGGATAGGTACATCTTGCTTTGTCTTAAAATTCGTTGGCGATTTTGTGAAATCTGGCTGATCTGAAAAAGCAAGTTTGAGCTATGCTTTGCTTATATTGCAGATATTATCACGCCTCCACCTCCCGTGATGAGGGCTTAGCCTTAGACTTCCTTCTCCCAATCCGCGCCAGACTCAGGATGCCTCATCCTGGTCAGTGAGGAGCAGGGTTCCGGCATGAGCGAAGTTGGTCTGGTCAATTTGTGCGATTTAGTGTCGCATAAATTGACCAGACCAATTTTGTGCGCTACAGGGTCGCATAATGACCAGCGAGATAGCGACTGGCCGAACCAGGGGAGATGGCCGTGAAGCAGGCTTTCAGGAGTATATTGCACGTCGGGGTCGCCTCTGCTGCGACTCTTTCCACGGCATCATTGGCTTTCGCGCAGGATGTGCCTGCACGCGCTGCGCAATCGCGCCCAGAAACTGGCGCAACCGTACTCGTCCGCTACGCCTTCGGTTCGCGCTGATGGGAAGGGCGACGGACAGTCCGCAGAACGACTTCGCGCTCCTGCACCGAGAGATGATTTTGAACGACGGCACTGCTGGCAATGAGGCAGGCAATTTGGAGAGCCATGATGATGAACAGGACTGACGCTCGGATAATCGGCACGGGCGTAGCGCGCACCGGCAATCGCAAGGCGGCGTTCAAGACCACGGTCGGGCTGGCGCTGGTCTGCGCGGGCGGATTGGCGGCGGCGTCATCGACCGCGCCATCGCGCGCGGTGCCTCCGCCGCCAAAGCCGGAATCCGTCCAGATCCAGTCGCTGCCGTTGCCGCCGACGGCGCCGTCGGATGCCGCAGGCACCTGTACGTCTGCGATCAATCCGCGCGGAACCGGCTGCATGTCGGCTCAGATAGACGCGATCATCGAAGGGCCTGCCTATACATGGGATGGACAGCATGTGCTGCTGGCCGTCGAATATGCGGGCGCGCCGGCGTCGGCCGGTGCGGGTAGCATCTATGACGGGCCGCAAGTGATCGCCATCAAGACGGACGGCGGCCATTTCCCCAATGGAGACCCCTGGAAGTGCATCACCTGCGGCATTCCCGCTACGACGCTGGAAGGCGCCAATTTCAGCACGCAGGGAACGGGCGTCCTGGCCAATCCTGCCCATAAACGCGCGCTGATGGTCGATCATCCGCAGGCGTTCCCCGGTGATCGCAAGATACTCGCGGGTACGAATATTCTCGACTGCGGAACCCTTAAGATCACCGACGACGCCTGCACGCCCGATCGCGTGCGCGTTTACCCGATCCGGTGGAACACCTCCGCCGACGGCTCCGGCCCGGGGGGAGCTATCCGCGAATTGCGCCTCAACCCGGACGGCGTTCACCTGATGTGGAGCCACATGAACCGCACCACGGGCGAGCTGGACCAGCATGGGTTGGTCGGGCGTCTGGCGTTCAACCCTGCGCCGCGCACTGGCGAATCGCGTGTCCCGCGCTATGATTTGGACGACGTCTATGTCCTCACCAGTACCGGCAAGCCGGAATATGCGCCGTTTCGCGCCGACCCGAAAAATCCCGGCCGGCTGATCCTCAATCCCGTTCAGGGTACGATCGGCGAGGCGCGCGGCTGGACGCGCGACGGCAAGGATGCGGTGGGCATGGGGCAGGCGGAGTCCGGCAATGTGGACATGTACATCACCGAGTTGAAGAGCGGCGCGTCCCATCGCCTGACCAGTGCGCCGGGCTATGCGGACCCGATCCTGATGTCCCCCGACGATAAATGGTTCGTCGTTTTCGACAATCGGTCGAGCGATCGGCACATGTATTATGGGGCTATGCAGGGCATACCGCCGCTGCTCGATCAGCTCACACGCATGATCATGCTGAATTCAACCTATGGCTATCGCAACGGGATGCGCCGTTTCTTCCAGCCCTTCCTGATTGACCGGGCAGGCGATCGCGGGGGCTATGCCGGGCAGCAGCTCAATGCAGGCGACGGAACGCCGGGCAGCCCCAGCGATCCCAACTGGAACGCGCGCGCCGATCCGGCCTGGTCGCCCGATGGGACCGCTGTCGTCTATTGGCAGGCGCTGGTCACTACGCCCGACTGCGGTGGCGCCAATCCCTTGCCTTGTCCTGTCTCCACCGAACCGGGTGGTCGCCATTCGCGACTGATGATCGCGCGGTTGCCGGACCGGAAGCCGTTGCCGCTTGGCCATGTGGCCAAGCCGGGCCGCCTCACGGTGCCCTGGGGTGTTCCCTACAAGCCCGGCGATTCCATGCCTACCCGCTACCCCAGCCTTCCGGCGGGCAAGTTCACCCTGCAGGGCCGCGTGGGCGGCTCTGCGCAGGTCGAAGTGCGCACGACGGAGAATGGTCGCCTGACCTTCATTTCCGCAAATTACGAACGCTATACCGACGACGGCGCCCACATTATCGACGGCACCGAAAGCGCGGAAATGGTCCCAGGCACCGGGCTGCCCCGGATCATATGGCATTCGGATCTGCGGTCCAGTGGGCAGCAGGTCGGCACGAAGAAGAGCACCGAACCGGGTGGCTTCATCATGAGCGTTACGGGCCAGCCGCTCGAAGGAGATCTGGTCACGACGATCGACGGCAAGACCTATCGGCGGCCTCAACCGGGCACCTGATCCGGTCTCGACGGATGAAGAAGATGCGGCGGTTTTTGGCATGGGCAATGAGGGTGGTGCTGGCGGCGTCCGGCGCCGCGTCCGTTGCAACGGCGCAAGGACATCGCGTGGACACAGACCCGCGCGTCATGCTCCAACGGCGCGATGACTGAACGTTCAGGCGGGGCGGCGATGCCGGCCCGCACCCGCCAGCGTCCACCGGCCGGGTGGAGGCCGATCGGCCTCCCGCATAGCTGGTATCGTGTCGGCTATTGATTGCGCATCGCTGCGCGGCTCGTAATAAATTTGAGCGCGGAGGAGGGCACTTCCTCCGCGCTCGGCGCGCTCAATGCGCAGCGCCGTCCTTCGTCCCCTTGGTGACGAACGGATTAATTGTCTGGATCGTACCGTCAGGATTATACTTCAACTCTGTCACCTTGACGTTACGCAGCCGGGTCTGACCCGACAATTGGCTGTCTGCGTAAAAGAGCCACCAGCGGTTGTTCCACTCTACGATCGAATGATGGGTAGTCCATCCTTCCACCGGCTCCAGGATGCGGCCCTTGTAGGTGAAGGGGCCATAGGGGGAGTCGCCGATGGCGTAGGCCAGATAATGGGTATCGCCGGTCGAGTAGCTGAAATAATATTTGCCCTTATACTTATGCATCCACGCCGCCTCGAAGAAGCGACGGTCATGGTCGCCGCCCAGTAAAGGCTTGCCCTTCTCATCCAGTATCTGCACCGCGCGTGGTGTTTCGCTGAATTCGAGCATGTCGCCAGTCATTTTGGCGACACGCGGGGCCAGTGCGGCTTTGTCGTCCTGGCCCAGGTCGGTCTTCGACCCGTTGGGATCATATTTGCCGTCGATGTTACGCTGAAGCTGGCCGCCCCAAATGCCGCCGAAATACATATAGCTCGAACCATCGCCATCCGTGAAGACTGCCGGGTCGATTGAATAGCTGCCCTTGATCGGTTGCGGCTGCGCCTTGAACGGACCCATTGGGTTGTTGGACGTCGCTACGCCGATGCGGAAGGCACCTTCCTTGTCCTTCGCAGGGAAATAAAGATAATAAGTGCCGTTCTTGTGCGCAGCATCCGGCGCCCACATCTGCTTTTCGGCCCAGGGCACATCCTTGACGTCCAAGGCCACCGGGCCGACCGTTACCGGCCCGCCGATCCTGTCCATCGAGAGGATACGATAATCGCGCATTTCAAAATGGCCGCCCAGATCGTCCTCGGGCGTCGGCCCGTCGATATCATGACTGGGATAGACGTAGACCTTGCCGTTCCACACATGGGCGGACGGGTCGGCCGTGTAGATGTCGCTCACCAGCGGCTGGGAAAGATACTCAGACGCACTGCGCTTTGACTCCTTCGCCGCCGGCGCCTCATTAGTGGGCTGAGGCTGCTGGCATCCGGCGGCAAGCATGGTGACACCGAGTAGCAGGGCGTGCAGTTTGCGCGAATGCTTGGGCATAATGATCCTCCCTTGTTATCTGCCGATCGGATAGCGCTATCATAGCGTTAACGCAATCACTGTCGCAGGCCCTGTTCGCTATATGCGGTATCAAGAATAGTGAAGAGCAATTCTGCGAACGCCATCACTGGTAGCGGAAACAATGGAGAGGATCATCAATTGGAAGCTCACGTCTGCGCTCGACGGCATCCTTCTACTCGGTAGCGCCGGCGTTTAGTGATCGTTTTGGCACCAGAATATCCAGCGCAGCAAGCCACTGCAGCGATTGCCCGATGCACCCTATGACAGCCGCAACCGGGTGCAGAATGGCAGGTTCGTGCTGCGGCCGGTCAGACCGGCTGCAGCCCGTGCGACAGGATTTTGTCGATAAGATCCCGGTGGCGCGGCAGGCCTGCGCGCAGCTTCGCGGTAAGCGCCACATTTTCCCGCACGGCGCGTCCCGCCAGATGGGTGTCGCGGGCGAGTGAGGTGCGATCGACCTCGGTGCGGAAGCCCATGCCGTAGAGCACATATTGATAGCTCGCTGCCGGGAAGACTTCCTCCGCCCGGTCGAACTCGTCATGGAACCAAGGGGACTGATATTGCCAGAGCAGCAGCAATTCCCTGAGCCGATCGGGGATGGATTCATCACGCACATTGTCGCGCCAGAAATCGCTGTCGGTACGCTGCGTCAGCACATAATGGAGCTTCAGGAAATCGATGATACGCCCCCAACGATATTGGGTCGTCGCGTTGAAACGGGACGCGACGATGTCCATCACCTCGCGGCACGCGGGCATTTGTTCGGCTATGATCTTGGCTGACAGTTCGATGAGGACGATGGCAGAGGCTTCGAGCGGTTCCAGGAAGCCGGCGGCGAGGCCCACCGCCACGCAATTGCCCTTCCAGAAGGTTTCGCGATGACCCGAGCGGATTGAAATCTTGCGGGCATTCAGGCCCTCTGCCGCGGAGCCGATGTAGGCGCGCAGTTCGCGCTCCGCCTCTTCGTCCGAAATATGGCTGCTGGAGTAGACGTGGCCGACGCCCCGCCTGGTCTGTATGCCGATATCCCAGATCCAGCCCGCGCTTTGCGCGGTTGAAATGGTGTGTGACGCGATCGGGCTGTCGGGGCGTTCATAAGGTATCTGCATCGCGAGCGCCGTGTCGCAGAACAGGACGTCGCCGCACTCCTTGAAGGGCACCTTCATCGCGCCTTCGATCAGTAGCGCCTTGAAGCCGGTGCAATCGACGAACAGGTCGCCCTCTATCTCGCCGGCCTGGGTCGTGGTGATGGCGCGGATGTCGCCATCATCCTTCATCAATATCTGTTCGACGTCGGCAAGGATATGCTGCACGCCCAGCTTTTCGCAGCAGTGACGCTGCAGGAACGGCGCGAACTTGCCGGCATCGAGGTGATAGGCATAATTGGCGAGCGCGTCATATTCGGCCGTCGCGATTGTCTTGGGCGCCAATCCGTCATCGCAGATGCGGCCTTGGGAACAGACATTGTCGCAGAAACTCTCATCGGCATCGTTCGCCAGCCAGTGCGGGGCAAGGTTTACTTGCCCGAAATTCTGGGGAAGCATCAGCGGATGGTAATAGCCGTCGTCAGGGGCGCCTGTCGTCCAGCGGGCAAAGCGTGCGCCCTGCTTGAACGCGGCGTCGCATTCGCGAAAGAAATCGGTTTCCGACACGCCCATGCGGGACAGCGTGGTGCGGAGCGTGGGCCAGGTCCCTTCGCCCACGCCGATAATGGGCGTGTTGGGAGATTCAACCAGCGTGACTTTGAAGCCGTTGCCGATGCGGGTCCGATGCCGTGCCGCGATGATACCGGCGGTTAGCCATCCGGCGGTCCCACCGCCGACGATCACGATGTTGCGGATGGGGTGAACCATGAAGAAATTACCCATGAAAAGGGAGGGGATGTCAACCGACTTCCCCTCCAGGACGAGACAGGGTTAGAAGCGGTAGCGAACGCCCGCCGTGAACCGCCGACCATAGGCATAGACGTCAAGCAACTGGTTGCTGAAACGGCCATGGGTGCTGACTGTCTCGTTGGTGAGGTTCAGCGCCTCGCCGAAGACCGTCAGTTGCTTCGTAATATCAAAGCTTGAGCTGAGATCGACCTGTAGCGCTTCGTTCACGAACGTCGGTTCCGCACCGAAGGCCGAGTTGTTCTGCGCCTGACCGAACGCCTGCAGATATTTATCGCGCCAGTTGACCGCGGCACGGATCTGGAAGCCATTCTTGTCGTAGAAGCCGACGAAGTTCGCCGAATTGGCAAGGCCGGTCACAGCAAATCCGCTCTGCGACAGATCGGTGCGATCATAGGGCTTGTTCGTTTCGACGAAGGTGGCGTTGGCATTGAAGCCGAAGCCGCTGTCGCCGAAGACATGCTGCCAGGCCAACTCCACACCCTTGATCGTGGCGGACGGCCCATTCACGCGTTGGGACACGGTGAATATAGCCGGCTGGCCCGTCGTGGGATCGATCACCCCGTTGATCGTCTGACGCTGCGTACCGGCAACGATGAAGTTCGACACATCCTTGATGAAGAAGTTCACCGCTGCATAGGAGTTGCGCTGGTAGTACCATTCCGCCGCGAAGTCGAAATTATCCGCGAGGAAAGGTTGCAGTTCCGGATTGCCGCCAGTCGCCGTCAATGCGCCAACGCGTTGACCGATACCGACATTCAGCACGGGTGTAAGCGTATTGAGCGAGGGACGGGTCAGCGTCCGCGATGCGTCGAAGCGGAGATGGAACTTATCTGTGATCTCAAGCTTCATGTCGAGGCTGGGAAGAAGATAAGAATAGCTGCTCTTCGTCGAGATCGGCTGACTTTCCGAAAAGGTCACGTTGAGAAGCGTGGGATCGGCTTCGCTGCCAACAAGGGCAATCGGTACGCGACCGACGCCGCTGGATGTGAGATTGGTGATCTCTTCCCGCATACCGGCATTGAAGCGGAACGGCATCCCGGCAATTTCATGCTCGAAGTTCACGCTGACATAGGCAGACCAGGTCCGTTCCCTGATATCCTGGATGCTTCCCGGATCGAGAGCGAGATCGAAGGCGCCGGTGAAGTTCGGTCCCACAGTAGGGTCGGCATAATTGAAGCCGGGAATGTTCTTCGTCTGAGGATTGCCCAGACCTTCCAGATATTGCTGATAGGCCCTGGCATTATAGGCCAATAATTCCGGCGGCAGATTGCCGGAAAAGCCTGGAATCCAGTTTTTCATGCTGATCGGGCGGCCATAGAGGTTGGTCGGGATCGGCACGCCGGTATTTCTGCCCGACGGTGTGCCGTAACCGGCATAGGCCTGCCAGAAATTATTGGCAAAGGTGTTGCGGTTTTCCAGCTTGAAGCGGTCCTCCATGTAACGACCGCCGAACTTGACGCGGAAGCTGCCCTCCTCCCAGGTGCCGCCAAGGCGAAACTGCTTGATTTCATCCGAGTTTTTTTGAACCGATCGTACCGTCACGTGCGAACCGATGATGGACGGATCGCTCCAACGCGATTGATCGCCGGCGGGACCATAGGTGGTCAGTTCCGGAAAACTGTTCTTGCTGTCACCCGTGACGCGAACACCCAGCGCCGTGCCCAGCAACCCGCCATAACCGATGTCGCCATTCTCACTGCCGATGCGGTTGCCGGGATTCTGTTTGCTCTTCGCATAGGAAGCATCCGCCTCGAACTTGAGGTTTTCGGTAGCATCCCATTTGAGGTTGAGGCCGACTTGGTTGGTTTCAAGCAGGCGGCTGTCACGCCCGGCCGTGAAATCGGTGGGCGTCCCGGCCTGAATGAAATTGATCGCCGTGCCATTGCTGTCCTGCTCCACATTGCGCAGGTCGCCCTGGTTGAACCACATGCCGAAGCCGGAGATGTCGGTCACGATCTTCTGACGCGAATAATTGTCGTCGATGGTGAGGAGCACGTCATCCGAAGGTTGCCACTGGAAAGCGATGCGGCCGTCGACGCGTTCATCCTTTGTATAGCGCTGATCGGCGCCATATTGCTGTTGATACCAGCCTACGACGCTTTTGCGGTCGGATGCCGGCGCCGTTGCAGCGTCGGAGGGGCTGCACGACGCAGCCGTGCTGCCCGCCAACTGGCAAGGCGCGAAAAGGCCGCCCTGCCAGCCGGACACATAGACCCGGTTCACCTGCGTGTCGCGGCGGGTATACACGGCGTCGACGAGGAAACCCATGGTGTCGTCGGCGAAGGTCGTGCTGAACAAGCCACCGATTGTCGGTACGACCTTGCCGGCATCATCCTGAATCGACCCTGCCGCAGTCATCGCGACGCGGGTGCCAGGACGGTCGAAGGGTTTGGGATAGGAAATATTGACCGTGGCGCCGATCGAACTGCTCGACAACGACACGTCGGGGGTCTTGAGGACTGCCAATTGGCCCACAAAGTCCGACCCGACAGTGGTGAAGTCAACAGAGCGACCGCCGGTTGCCGTGGAAATTCTGCGGCCGTCGATCAGGGTTTCGTTGAAGTCGCCGGCAAAGCCGCGAACGGTGATGCCGTCCGGCTCGCCGCGGGAACCGGCGCGGTTGATGGACACGCCTGGCAAGCGCTGTAGCGAGGCGGCGACGTTGGAGTCGGGGAACTTGCCGATGTCCTCTGCGGAAATGACGTCAACGACGCCGGAGGATTCGCGCTTGATGTCGAGATTGCGCTGCAGTGAGCCGCGGATGCCGGTCACAATGATGTCGGCGTCGCTGGTCGACGATCCCACCGTGCTTTGGTCGGCAACTTGTGCGCCCGCAGGCACGGCAATCGCCAGCGCCAGCAGGCTTGCCGTCGTCGACAACGTTGCGTGCACGCGCAACGATGACGAATTATGGAATCTATACTTCATGATCCTCCCCTTGTTCAGACAATGTCTCGCCCGAACGCCACAACACCGTGTTGCGGCGATCATGTTTTTATAACCGGGATGATATTTTCTCTGCCTGTTGGGCAGATGTTATCGTCCTCATCCTGGTCTTCTCTTTTTCTGTTGGAAATGTTAGCGCTATCGAAACGGCCTATCAAGAGAAATTGTAGGTGTAACGGTCCACTAGCGCTAAAGCGGTCTTTAAGCCGTGGAAAAGAGCCAGATGCGTGGGCGGCCAAGGATCATATTATGCGATTAGGAGGGGATGTGGAGACGCTCGAACTGGTCAATAGTGACGCTCATGCAACACTAAGGATGCGGCCTTCCGGGCTGGGAGGGAGTCCGTTTGTTCGCGTGGTGCATAATGAGTTTGCACAAGCCGCTGCCGCTTGCCCGCTTTTGCTGTCCAAACATGCGGAGACTGGCGCTTTTTATGTCGGCGCGCTGATGGGCTTTAAAGAAGGCGAAAATCTCATCGATTGCCCGGACGGGCGGCCTGCCTTTCAACCGATGGAGGCGGATCGCGATGGGTTTTTCGCGATCGGCGAGAATATTGCGCTGGATCGCGCGCATAGCCGCTTTGCGAACGGCGCTAGCGATCTGTTGTTCGATTCGGAGGGACGGCCGACATCCTCGCTCAAGGTGGTGCAGACGGCTCTGGGGCGCTTGATGGCCGGTTCGGCGGGGACCGAGCTTTTCATTGCGGAGCTTGTCGCGCACGGATTGATTGAGCCCATCGACATCAAGCTGAACTTCGATGATGGGGAGCGCCTGCATCTGGAGGGGCTGTACACCGTCAGTCTTGACGCGCTGGGCGACCTGGAAGACGCTGCGGCGCTGAAGCTTTTTCGCGCGGGGCATTTGCAATGCGCCCATATCATGGTCGCGTCGCTGCATCATATCTCGCTAATGGCTCGGCGTCGCAATGAGCGGCTGGCTATGTCGGCCTGAGGGATGACGGTAGCGGTCGCTTCCGTGCAGGAACTCGCGGCATCGGACGTCGGTGGAGCCGATGGCTTGCGCGCGCTTGCATTGGCCTGTCGACCGATCGTGATTCGCGGTCTGTGCGAGGCCTGGCCGGCGGCGGCGGCGGGGCGTCAGGGCGTCTCTGCCGCATTCGACTATCTCGCCCGATTCGACGCCGGGCTGACCGCTGAATATTTTTCCGCGCCGGCAGAGCTTCTGGGGCGTTATCATTATGGCGAGGGGCCGGGCGGGTTCAACTTCGCCCGGGAGACGATTCGGGTTGGCGACGCGCTTGGGCGCATTATGGACAATGCGGCCGGCGGTGGCGGTACGGGCTATATGGGATCGCTCCCAGCGGACGCTCACTTTCCCGGTTTTGCTGACGCCAATCCCTGCATATTTTTGGGGACGGAGGTTCGGCCGCGCCTGTGGATCGGGAACCCATCCACGATCGCCTGTCATTATGACGCCTATGACAATCTGGCGTGTGTCTTGGCGGGGCGCCGCTGCTTCACGCTCTATCCTCCCGACGCGATCGGTGATCTCTATGTGGGACCGATCGATCATACGCTATCGGGACAGCCGGTATCGATGGCGGCGAGGGCTGGGGAGGGAGTGGGTGAATATCCGCGCTTTGCGGCGGCGCGCGCCAAGGCGCTTACTGTCGTTCTTGGGCCGGGTGATGCGCTGTATCTGCCCAAGCTCTGGTGGCACCAGGTAGAAGCGCTCGATCCGGCCAACATCCTGGTGAACTACTGGTGGGACGGGTTTTCGTCAGGTCCAGATGCGCCCTACGCCGCTCTTCTGCTGGCGATGATTACATTGGCCGAACGACCTGCGCCCGAGCGTGCCGCCTGGCGAGCCTATTTCGACCATTATGTGTTTCGATCCGACAGGCATCCGCTGGAGCATTTGCCGGAGGAACAGCATGGCGTGCTGGGGCCATTGGCCAATGGCAATTACGGCCGGATCCGTATGCTGGTGATGCGGATGCTGCGGGGCGGTTAGGACAGTTTCACAACGATGTTAGCAATGAAAAGGGAGCGGATGAAATGAAACAGGTCAAGCGAATCGCGGTGCTCCTGGGAGTCGCGCTGTCGATGGGGCCGGCGACGGCATGGGCGCAGATGGCCACGGAAGGGCCAGCCGCGATAGCCGATGCTAAGGCGGTGACGATCGAACGGATCAAGGTCCACGCGCCGACCATCGAAGGCAATCTGGAAGGAGACGCGGCGGACCGTGATGTTCTGGTCGTGTTGCCGCCCAGCTACGGCAAGGAGCCGAAGCGGCGTTATCCGGTAGTATATGCGCTGCACGGCTATTCGATCGGTGTGGAGCAATGGACGAAGGAAATTCATATAACCACCACGGTACAGAATGCCTTCGCGAAGGGTGCGCGCGACATCATCCTGGTGCTGCCCGATTCAAAGACGGTGCATAATGGGTCGATGTACTCAAGTTCGGTGACGACCGGAGACTTTGAAACCTTCATCTCGCGCGACCTTATCGCCTATATCGACAGCCATTATCGCACCATCGCCAAGCGAGAGAGCCGGGGGCTGGCCGGGCACAGCATGGGTGGCTACGGCACCAGCCGAATCGGCATGAAGCACGCCGACATGTTCGGAGCGCTTTATATCATGAGCCCCTGCTGCCTGTCGGCGCGGCAGGCCGGGCAGATGGATGCGGCGGCCATGACCGCGCTCGAATCGGTTAAGACGCCTGCGGACTCGGCCAAACTGCCCTTCTTCCTGCGCGCGCAGCTTGCGACGTCGGCGGCCTGGTCGCCAAATCCGAAAAATCCGCCGCTGTACCTGGACCTGCCGGTGAAGGACGGGGCGGTGCGGGGTGACGTGCTCGCCAAATGGGCCGCCAATGCGCCGCTCGCTTTTGTCGATCAGTATATCGGCAATCTGCGCCGCTATCGGGCCATAGCAATCGATGTGGGCGACAAGGACGGGCTGAAAGGCGATGCGCAGGCGCTGCACGAGGTGCTGGACCGCAATGGCATAGCGAACAGCTTCGAAATCTATGAGGGTGACCATACCAACCGCGTAGCATGGCGATTTCAGGATCATCTGCTGCCCTTCTTTGATCGAAACCTTGAATTCGCGACAGCAAAGTAGACACATGCGTCGCGGTGCCGGGCCTGACCGCATATCTTGTAATATGGGTACTTTAGGTAGCGATAACAAAATTATTGTGGCGCGGGAAAAATAGACTATTCCTGCCGTAACGATCCGGCACCAGACAGACCGGCGCAGGGGAGGAGCGAGCGGCCATGTTTCCGCACAATAATATGCCATTATCCTTGGGATTGATCATCAGCTTTACAGCGGCGAGTATCACAACCGCGCTGGCACAGCCCCGGTTCGATCCGATGTTCGGGGATCATGCGGTGATCCAGCGCGACCATCCCGTCACGATCACGGGCCGAACCGCTTCCCATGAAGTGATTGCGATAACATTGGGTTCGGAAACACGCGAAGTGCGCGCCGACAAGGATGGTCGATTCAAGGCAGGGTTTGCCCCGATCGGCGCCACAGGGGCCATAGCCCTGAACGCGCGCGCAGCGTCGGGCAGCATCACGGCGCAGGATGTCGTGGTGGGCGATGTATTTCTTTGTTCGGGCCAGTCCAACATGGAACTGGAAGTGCGAAATGCGCAGGACGCAGCGACGCAGATCCGCTTGTCAGCCGACGACCAACTGCGACTGATGCTGGTGCCGCGCGCCGTGGCGGACGAGCCGTTGCGCGACTTCCGCGAAGCGCCGACGTGGCGCAAGGCAGGGCCGGATAGCGTTGCTGATTTTTCCGCCGCCTGCTTTTACATGGCGCGCGAGCTGCGCAAGACGGCGAAAGTGCCCATTGGCGCGATTGCGAGTAGCTGGGGCGGATCGCGGATCAGCCCATGGATGGGCGCGCGGGCGCAGGCGGCCGTCGGACAGGCGGCGCAATCCGCGCTCGTGTCGCTGCACGGACGCGATCCCTTCGCGGCGGAGCGCGTGGCCAGCGCCGAATGGGAAAAATGGTGGCGCGAGGAGACCGGCGACGCGGTCGGCAAGGAACCGTGGCAGCCCGACAGCGCCATCACCTGGACCGATGTTCCGCGCATCGGTCCCTGGGAGGAATGGGGCATGACCGCGCTTGTCGACTATAATGGCATGGTCTGGTTTCGCCGTGAAATTGAACTGACGGCAGAGCAGGTCAGGGAAGCCAAGATATTATCGCTGGGGCTGCTGGACGATGTCGGGCGCGTGTGGATCAACGGCAAGCCGGTCGGCATGAGCGCGCGGAGCTGGCAACCGAGCGTCTTTGACGTCCCGCCGGGCGTGTTGAAGGCCGGACGCAATGTCATGATCGTCAATGTGCTGGACAATTACGCAAATGGCGGACTGTCCGGCCCGATCGCCGATATCAAGCTGGGGCTGGGGCAGGCAGGCGCGTTGCCGTTGGGCGAGGGCTGGCGTTACGCCGTGGCGACCCATTGGCCGGCAGATGCGCCGCGCGTGCCATGGGGCGACACGACCGGTTCCGGAACGCTCTATAATGGGATGATCGCGCCGTTGGGGGCGATCGGGCTGAAGGGCGTGGCCTGGTATCAGGGCGAGTCGGATGTCGACCTGCCTGGATATGCTGACCGTATGAAGGCGATGATGGCCGATTGGCGGCGGCAGTTCGGTTCGCCGAACCTTGCCTTCGTGGCTGTCCAACTCGCCGCCTATGGCAGGCCGGAAACCGAGCCGGTCGAAAATGGATGGGCCGCGATGCGGCAGGCGCAGTATCAGGCCATGGTCCGGGACGATCATGGTGGCCTTGCCACGGCGATCGATATTGGCGACCCGTTCGACATCCATCCGGGCGAGAAGCAGGAGGTCGGTCGCAGATTGGCGGCGGCGATGCGCGCGGTCGCCTATGGTCAGGCGGGGTCGCGGTCCGGACCACAGGCGGCGCGGGCGATTGCGACGACCGATGGTGGCGCGGTGATCGAGTTCACCGGACTTGCCGGTGGGCTGCATACACGTAGCGCGGCGCAGGTGATCGGCTTGGAATTGTGCGGGGAAATGGCAGGCACCTGCCGCTTTGTGCCGGGCAAGGTGGAAGGGTTGCGGGTGGTGTTGGCGGGTGACGGGCGTCCGGCGACGCGCGTGCGCTATGCCTGGGCTGGCTCGCCGGTCATCAATCTTTACGACGAAGCGCCGCTGCCGGTCGGTTCCTTCGATCTGCCGATAGCGCCGGCACGCTGACGCACAAGGCCGCACCCATAAGCGGCCAAAGCGAGACGCACATTGGAAACTGTCAAGACGCGCGTCGGCGTGGTGTCGATGCGCGTCCCCAAAGGGAGAGGATATTCATGCGACGGGTGCATCTTTTGCAGGCAGGCTGTTGTCTGGCGCTGGTGGCTGCCAGTGTTGGCGCGGGGCAGGCGCAAGCGATCCGGGCGACGATCGATACCAGCCGCATCAGCGCAGCGGTGACGCCCTATGAATATGGCATGTTCATTGAGCCGATAGGCGGGCTGGTGAACCGCACATTATGGGCGGAAATGCTGGATGACCGCAAATTTTACTATCCCATTTGCGCCGAGGGGAAAGACGAGAAAGTCCCGGACACGGTTGAGGGACGCCCTGCGGCCCAATTCCGCAAATGGCGGCCGATCGGGGGCGAGGATGCAATTGTAATGGACGGCGACGATCCGTTCGTCGGCACGCAT
The DNA here is from genome assembly GCF_022758885.1 of Sphingobium sp. BYY-5. Lineage (NCBI taxonomy): Bacteria > Pseudomonadati > Pseudomonadota > Alphaproteobacteria > Sphingomonadales > Sphingobiaceae > Sphingobium > Sphingobium sp. BYY-5. The sequence continues at coordinate 1,114,720 of NZ_JALEBH010000001.1, read as the reverse complement.
AGCCCGAAGGTGGCGGTGCTGGGCGACAGTCCCCGTGGGTTCAGTCAAGGCGGCATGGGCGTGGTCGCGGGGAAGGCGTATGTCGGCCGCATCTTTCTTAGCGGTGATTCCGGGGCCAAGGTGCAGGTGGCGCTTGTGTGGGGCGATGGCCCACAAGATCGACAGGTGGTGAGGCTGCCCGCGCCTGGCGCGAAATGGACCGAGCTTCCGTTCCGCTTCACTGCCGGCAAGGCGTCGTCCGACGCCCGGCTGGAGGTGACGGGGACGGGCAGCGAGCATTTCCGCGTCGGTGCGGTTTCGCTGATGCCGGCGGATAATATCAATGGCTGGCGCGCAGATGTGACGGCGATCGCGAAGTCGCTCAATTCCGGCTTCTGGCGTCTGCCCGGCGGCAATTTCCTGTCCAACTGGGACTGGCATCAGGCGCTGGGACCGCGTGACAAGCGAGTGCCGATGTTCGACCATGCCTGGAGCGCGATGCAGACCAACGACATCGGCATGGATGAGTGGATGGACCTGACGCGCATCCTGGGCGTGGAGCCCTATGTGACGGTAAATGCGGGCTTGGGCGATGCCAATTCGGCGGCCGAGGAGGTCGAGTATCTGAACGGCGCGCCCACAAGCGAATGGGGCGCGAAGCGTGCGGCCAATGGGCATCGGGCGCCCTATGGCGTCAAATGGTGGAATATCGGCAACGAGCCCTATGGCTGGTGGCAGATCGGCAAGACATCGCTCGACTATTATCTCATGAAGCACAAGAATTTCGCGGTTGCGATGCGGGCGAAGGATCCGGGCATCACGCTGATCGCGTCGGGGGCGATGCCGGACCAGTTGCATCCCCGGGACGTCAAGGAAAACCCATCGCTGGGGAGCATCCAACATAAGTTTGGAACCGAGGAGGATTGGACCGGCGGCTTCTTCGCCAAAGCGATGGGAACGTTCGACGGCATCACCGAACATTATTATGATCGGGGCGAGGAACGCCCGAACGCGCCGGCAGACGAGGAATTGATCGAATTCGCGCGCTCGCCTTCCAACAATGTGCGCATGAAGGCGGAGGAGTGGAACATCTACCGGCAACGCTTTCCGGCCATCAGGGAAGCCAATGGCGGCAAGGGCATTTTCCTGTCGATGGACGAATATGCCTATATGGCGAAGGACGGCGCGACGCTGAAATCGGCGCTCGCCTATTCCATGGTGATCCAGGAAATGCTGCGGCATACCGATTTCCTGACGATGGCGGCCTTCACCACCGGGACGTCTACCATGGACATAAGCGCGACCGATGCGGTGATGAACACGACCGGACTGGTCTTCAAACTCTATGGTGAGCATTTTGGAGCAGGCACCGTACCGGTGGGGCTGGAAGGCAATGTGCGGCAGCCCGATCCCAAACATGTCGTCGGGTCTGCTCACCCACAGGTGAAGGCGGGCAGCGCGACCTGGCCATTGGATATGATCGCAGGGTTGAGTCCGGACGGTCGGTACTTGCGGATCGGCGTCGTCAACGCGACCTTCAAGTCGCAGAGCGTGGCGATCGACATGCCACATGTGCGTACGCGTGGTCAGGGGAAGGTCTGGCGTATCACCGCCAAATCGCTGAGCGCTGCGAACAAGGTTGGAGCCAAGCCCGGTGTCACCATAACCGAGGCTGCGGCTCCGGCCATGAACGGTCGGTTGACCGTGCCGCCTATGTCGACATCCATTTTCGAATATCCGATCGACGGCGCACAAGGCGGTCGCTGACCTGTTTCGGAAGGAGGCGCGTGGATCGGCGCGTCTCCCTGTCATGGTCGTCTGGGTCCGGAGAGGGGCGACGTGCCGAACTGTGGACGAAAGCGGCAGGTCGGAATGTTCCACGCATTCCTTCTTGCCGCGCCACAAGACGTCAGCGACGCAGCGCCGCGTCGCCCCATGTGACCGGGACCGCATTGCCCTGCGCGCCATCGGCGCGTGCGACCAGTTCGATGAGGGCGATGCCTTTCACATCGGCCGCCAAGGATTGCGGTGCGTCTCCACGGCGCAAGGACATCGTGCTGGCGAGAGGCTTGCCATCGCCATAGAGGAAGAAGCGGACTTGCTGACTGCCGTCGAGCGCACTGTCGTCCACACCGACGCTGGCGGTGAAGCGCGCGAAACCTTTGTTCCGCACTTCCAGACGCGAATTGGCGAGGACGCCGATGCCGGAGGCGAAAGCCTTGCCACCGATGAAGAGGGGTTGGTCATAGGGCGTCGCGTCGGCCATGGCGCCGCCCCAACCGGCGTACATCGGACGTTCGCCGATGCCGCGCGTGCTGCGCCAACCAGGAATGGAGCGGTAGATTGTGGGATCGGGTTGGGGCTCGACGACGCCGTCGACGGCTGGATTGACGTTGCCGGGCTGTTCCGAGAGATAGAGGCCGTCGGCCAGCGCTCGCTCACCCGAAGCGCGGAATATCAACGTCTGGCGCGGCTCCACCCGCAGGGTTGTTTCCCTGGTGAAGTCGCTCTTCGCTCCGGTCCAGAGGTCGGATAGGGCAATGGCGTGGTTGGCGCGGAACTTTAGATGGTCTGATGTCAGCACCGCATCTACCGGCGCCATGCCCCGGTTGAAGAGCGCAACGGCCTTGTCGCCATTGGCCAGCGTCTTGACCAGTATCTGGAGTTCGTTGCTGTCGAAGGCGAGCACGGCCTGGTTGCCGGCCGGGTCTTGATTGATTGCGATGAGACTTGCGTTGCCGAAGATGTCGATCAGCGGTTGAGGCGTCTTGCGCAAGTCCGCACCGATCAGCAGCGGAGCGTTCATCATCGCCCAGAGGGCGAAGTGCGAACGGGCTTCGGTCAGGTGCCGTGCGTCGAAATCGCCCGCGCCGATGAACAGCATGTCGGGATCATTCCAGGAGCCGGGATGGGCGTAGAGCGCACGGCGGACGGCGCTGTCATAGTTGGTGAGCATCCGGTTCCAGTTGGGCGAGATGTCGTCGCTCGTGCGCGAGATATTCCCGACATCCTTCCCCCAGGAGCGGACATTGGCGCTGCCCCAGATGCAGAGCGAGAGCATATAGTCGCCATCCGGATTGTGGCGGGCGAGGGACTGGTTGATGTCGGCAAAGAGCGCCTTGACGGCGGGAATATTTGACCGGGTGATGGATGCCTGATCGATCAGGGGGGTGAGCGGGCGATATTGACCATCGCGGACCCGTTCAAAGTCGGGCGTGAAGGCGCGGATGCCGCATCCGTCGACCTTGATCGCGTCAAAGCCCCAGTCGGCGAAGAAAAGGCGAATGTCCTGGTCGCTATGGCCGTAAAGGCCGACCTCACGTTCCGCCACCGTGCCTTCGGGCAATTGCGCCGGGCCGGTGGAATAGGCCTGCGAGCAACTGTTGCGGCCAAGGTCGGAATAGATGCCTGCCTTGAAACCCATGCTGTGCAGCTTGTCGGTAAGCGGGCGGAAGGAGGGATCGCCTTTGACCGTCAGGGAGGACGGGAATTTGTCCGCGCGGATCATCAGCCGGTCGTCGCTGGCACGGCGTTTCAGCCACCAGCCATCGTCGATGTTGATATAGCGATAGCCTTTCTTAGCGAGGCCGGTGTCGATGATGCGCTGGGCGGAGCCGAGCAGTTTTTCCTCGTCGATTTCGGTGAAGAAGGCGTTCCAGCTATTCCAGCCCATGGGCGGAAGCGTGGCGCTGCCGCCCTGATAAGCGGTCCAGTGGCCGGAAGGCGCCAACGGATTGGGAGTTTGAGCCGACAGCGACGTCCCGGCGCACAATATGGCAAGGGGCAGGAGGAAGCGGCGCAGGGTCATGCAAAATCTCTCGACGTGAGTGTGACTGGGGTGCCGGCCTTCAGAGGCAAGGTGCGGCTTCGTTTGCCGAGGCGAATGATCCTGCGCTCATCGCGCTCGGGGTGCAGCATCGCCTGATCCAGGTTGCCGTTGCGCCATTTGATGTCAACGGCGCAGCGGCCACGAGCGCGCAGGCCCAGGATATGGCCGGTCGGCCAGGCGCGCGGCAGGGCCGGCAACAGGTCGATGACGTCGCCATGACTGTCCATCAGCATTTCGACGATACCCGCCGCGCCGCCGAAATTGCCGTCGATCTGGAAGGGGGGATGGGCGTCGAACATATTCGGATAGGTGCGCTCCGGGCCGAGCAGGAAGCGAAGGATTTCATGCGCATGGTCGCCCTCCCGCAGCCGCGCCCACAGGTTGATGCGCCAGGCCGTAGCCCAGCCGGTCGCACGGTCGCCGCGGATGTCCAGCGTGCGGCGCGCGGCGGCGGCGAGATCGGGCGTGCCGTCCAGCGTGATCTGACGCGACGGGTGAAGGCCGTAGAGGTGAGAGACGTGGCGGTGGTGCTGTTCGGGTGCGTCGGCGTCCCAATCCCGTTGCCACTCCTGTAGCTGGCCCTGCCGGCCGACCTTATAGGGAGCGAGCTTGTCGCGGGCGGCGCGCATTTCGGCGGAAAGGCTTGCATCGGTGCCCAGGATGGCGGCCGCCTCCATGGTCTGGGTGAACAGGTCGCGCAGGATGGCCATGTCCATCGTCGGCCCGGCGCAAAGGGTGCCGCCATGACCGTGGGGATTTTCCGGACTCATCGACGGGTTGGTGACGAGGAAGCCGGTCGTCGGGTCTTTTTGCAGCGTGTCGAGGAAGAAACGTGCTGCGCCTGCCATCAGTGGGTAGACTGAAGCGAGATAGGCGCGATCGCGATTATACTCATAATGATCCCACAAATGGGTGCAGAGCCATGCGCCGCCGGTGGGCCACAGGCCATATTGTGCGCCGTCGATCGGCGCGCTGGCGCGCCACAGGTCGACATTATGATGCGCGACCCAGCCGCGCGCGCCATACATGGTCCGGGCCGTGCGCGCGCCGGTGATGGCAATCTCGCGCATCATGTCGACCAGCGGCGTCACGCATTCGCCAAGGGCGGTCGGCTCGGCGGGCCAGTAGTTCATCTCGGTATTGATGTTGATCGTATATTTGGAGCCCCAGGGCGGGTTCAGGCTGTCGTTCCACAGGCCCTGAAGCGTGGCGGGCTGGCCGCCCGGCCGCGACGACGAAATCAGCAGATAGCGGCCATATTGGAAATAGAGGGCGGCGAGCGCGGGGTCGTCGCTGGTCTGGGAGGCGACGATGCGTTCGTCCGTGGGCTGCGCTGCGGCGGGTGTCGTGCCGAGGTCGATGGCGACACGGCGGAACAGCCGTTGGTGCGCTGCGGCGGTGTCGGCAGCGATGCGGGCGAAGGGGCGGGACCGTGCCCTGGAGATCGCCGTCGCGGTGGCGGCGAGTGGATCGCCGCTCACATCGTCGAAATGCTTGTAGCTGGTCGCCATGGCGATGAACAACGTCACCGCCTTCGCGCCGCGGATGCTGAGCCGTCCGTCGGCCGCATAAGTGATGCGTCCACCCTCGACCTGCGTCAGCAGGCGCGCGGCGAAGCGCAAATTGCCTTCTATGCCCTTGGACGCGCCGTTGCGGCCGGTCATCAGCAAGCCGGACGGACCATCCGCCACGACTTTCACCTCCTGCTGGGGGGAGCGCAGACCGATATCGACGTCGAGTTTGCCCGCACCGGTAGCAGAGAGGCGTACTGCGATGACCTGATCGGCGGGCGATGCAACGACCTGCCGCACATGGCTGACGCCGCCCGCAGTAAAGCGGGTGGTCGCCATCGCGCTGTCGTGGTCAAGCTCGCGCCGGTAGCCGTCCGTCGCGCCGAGGGTGGGAAAGTCGAGTGTCAGGTCGCCCAGCGTTTGATAGGGCATCTGCGTCAGGGGCTTGGCCATCAGCGTCTGGCTGGCGAGCGCCTCTGCCTCCTCGATCTTCCCCTCGAAGATCAGGGCGCGGACCTTGGGCAGCATCTCCCTGGCCTGCGGGTTGACGGGATCATAGGGCTGGCCTGCCCAGAGCGTGCTTTCGTTGAGTTGCAGCCGCTCCTGTGCGGTTCCACCGAAGACCATCGCACCGAGGCGGCCATTACCGATGGGAAGCGCTTCGGTCCATTCGACGGCAGGCTGGCGATACCAGAGGGCGAGTGGTTGGGCCGAAGGCGACGCACCGTTCGCCGCGCGGCCGGGCGTGGCGGTGAGCGCAAGGGTGCTTGCAGCAAGGCTGACGGCGGCTTCGCGGCGAGTAACGCTCATGGTCGGGTTCCATTCGAAAGAGGGGAGAGCGTGAAGCTGTCGACATCGAGATAGCCGCCGTCAGCCGTCAAATTGTAGCAGGAAATGGCGAGCTGCTGGCCCTGGAAGGTGCCGGTGCGCCAGTCGAAGGCGAGCGGGAAGGCGCCGCCCAATTCGGTCCAGCGGCGATTGTCGAGGCTGTAGGCGACGCGGCCTTCCTTCGCGTCGAAATCCATGTCGGTGCGCAGCCAGAGCGTGCGGCCGGCAATCGGTTGAGCCGGGACGCGAACCTGTGTAAGCGGGCCGTCCGTGGTGGACTCCGTGAGCTGCATCCGAAGCGTGAGGGTGCCCTGTGCTCCGCCAACGACCGAAAGTTGCGCACTATATTTGCCGAAGCTGCCGAAGCCGCAGATGTCGCCAGGCTTGATACCGGCGGTATCGAGCTTCACGACCGCGCGAGCGCGCGGCCCTTGCGCCTTTTGCGTCAGCGTGTTGCGCGCGGTCCAAATGCCGTCTGCCTGGGTGGCGTGCAGACGCAGGAAGCCGGGGCGCTGTGTCAATGACCAGCGGCTATCGTCGGGATTATGGTTCCATTGCCATTGCAGGCCGAGCCTGGGCGAGGAGAAATCGTCCGAGGAGGGCGGTTCGGCGAAGGGATAGCCCTGGATCGGCTTGGGCGATCGGTCGGGCACGCGATCGGGGGCTTGCGGCGTCCCCCAGAAGGGCCATTCATCCTTCCAATGGATCGGGCTGATATTGGTCATGCGGCCTATCGCGCCCGCGTCGACCATGACGAAGCCGTACCAGCTTCCATCGGGCAGATCGACGATCGCGCCCTGATGACCGCCGGTCTTGTCGTCGATCGAAGCCTTGGTTTCCCACGGTCCCCACAGGCTGCGCGAGCGGGATACCGTCATCGCCAGTTTGGAGGGGATGGCGTTGAAGAAATAATACCAGCCGTTGTGCCGGACGATCTTCGATCCTTCCGCGCCCTTGTTATAATAGGTTTGCCGGGCGGCGGTGACGGCGCTCAAATCCTTGTCGAGCGTCAGCAGCGTGACCGTGCCGTCCGTGCCGATCGAGGTGCCGAGATAGGCGGTGCCATCCGCGTCGATGAACAGTGCGGGATCGAAGGCTTCGCGGTCCAGTTCCTTATAGGTCCAGGGACCGTCGATCCGGGCGGAGCGATAGATACGGGTCTTATGCCCTACCGGGGTTACGGCAAGGTAGAAGAGGCCGTTATGGCGGCGCAGGCTGGCGGCATAGAAGCCGTGGCGATAATCGCCGCCATTTTTGAGATCGTAGCGCGGGTCGCCGTCGAGACGATCGACCACATGACTGACGATCCGCCAATTCACCAGATCCTTCGAATGGAGGACGGTGACGCCCGGTGAATTGGCGAAAGTCGTGCTGACGAAATAGAAATCGCCTCCAACGCGGATGATGTCGGGATCGGGATAGTCGGCGAACAGCACGGGATTGCGATAGGTGCCGTCGCCCTGATCGGCACGCCAGACCTGCGCCGGGAGGGCGCCAGCGATCAGGCCGGTTGCGAGGGCGAGGCTGAACATCTTTGTACGCATCACTGCCATGCCAGCTCCTTACGTGCCTGGCGTGTAGTGATAGGGGCCGACCACGGTGCCGACGAAGCCATCCGCTTTCTTCGTGCTGAGCAGCGTGACGTCCAGATCGGCCTTGAGAGTGCGCACTGTTCCGCCCACGCTATAGTCGAAGGCCATGGTCCCGCCTTTGGCGCGGATGGTCAGCGTCACGGGGCCGATCGTCGTGACGGGCGCGGAGGCGACAAGGGTGTCGGCGTCGGCAGTATCGCGCGTGTAAAGGGCCACCATCGACTTACCCGCGATGCGTGTCAGGCCGAAGAAGAGGTTGCTGCGGTCGCTCTGCACGGCGGCAAGGCCGGCGCGGTCGCCATCCTTGACCGGAGTGTAGCGCAGGGTGGTGGAGAAGGTGGCGTTGGCATGTTGTTGTCGGCGGCCGACAAAGGCGGGAACGCCGTCGAGATAGCCGAGGGGCGCACCGCTTCCCAGTTCCAGCGCCCCGCCCGAGAGGCGGTAGAAGGGCTGGCGCGGGGTGCGGATGCCGATCCACTGCATCGACAGACTCTTGCCGTCGAACTCGTCCGTATAGGCGAAGTCGCCGCTGGTCGGCAGGGCAGGTTTGGGGCCGGCGGGCAGGCGCGGCGCTTTGGCGACATAGGGGATCGTCTGCCCCTTGGGCAGGATCATCGGCCAGCCGTCCTTCCATGTCACCGGCAGCAGGAAGGTTTCCCGCCCGATATTGTAGAAGTCGTCTGTATAGGGACGGACGGCGAGGAAGCTCGCCCACCAGTCGCCCGTCTGCGTCTCCACCAGTGTCGCATGGCCCGCTGATCCGATCGGGTTCGGACGAGCGGGGTCGAGATCGCGCTGGGTGAGGATCGGGTTGCCTTCGAACGGGATATAGGGGCCACGCAGTTCCTTCGCGCGCAGCACCACCTGCGAATGGTTGACGCTGGTGCCGCCTTCGGCTGCGGTCAGATAATAATAGCCATCCTTGCGGAAGATATGCGGTCCTTCGATCCAGACCGGCTTTTTGGAGATGTCGACGCCGCCATTGACGATCTGCGTGCTTTCGCCAACCATCTTGCCCGCGCGCCAGTCATATTCCTGGATCCAGATGGCGCGGTGGCCGCTGTAACGGGGCGGTTCGTCGGGTGCGCGATTATTGACGATATAGGCCTTGTCACCTTCCCAGTAGATGGCAGGATCGATGCCCTCAAAGGGCAGCCAGATGGGATTGGACCAGGGACCGGCGGGGTCCTTCGCCGTGATGACGAAATTGCCTTTACACTCGACGCAAGTGTTGACGATGTAGAATGTGCCGTCGTGGAAACTGATGTCGGGCGCGAACACGGCCTGGGAGATGCGGCGGCCGTCGAAGTCCAGTTGTTCGGGCCGGTCGATCGCGTTTCCGATCTGCGTCCAGTTGACGAGATCCTTCGATTTGAAGATCGGCAGGCCGGGGAAATGGGCGAAGGAGGAGTTGACGAGATAATAATCGTCGCCGACGCGCGTCATCGACGGATCAGGATAATAGCCGGACAGGATCGGGTTGCGATATTCGCCGGGCTTGATTGCGACCTGCTCAGTGGCCTGCCCCTGATAAGTGAAGCGATCGAAGCGGGCAGGGGCGGACTGGGCAAACGCGGCGCTGAAACCGAACAACGATGCGTACAGCATCACAGGGGTTAGAACCCGAAAGGTCGAAATCCGGTGCTGCATTGCTTTCTCTCCTTGATCCTGCCGCCTATCCTTTGCGACTGTCGACTTGATAACGCTAACATTGATTGATGTCGAGGCGAAACGACCCTGTATTGCCACCTGCTGCTGTCGGCTGATAATCGAGACCCGAAACAAGGATTGGGCTGCGCTTCCATACGCGCCTCATTTCTCCCTTTGCCGAGTTTGATCGATAGCTTAGGTCGATAATTTACATTTCTGAAAGCAGGTGAAAAGATGGCCAGATCGGAGCGATCCGCGCGCGGTGCGACCATCGTGGATGTTGCAAGGCGGGCCGGTGTGTCGTCGATGACCGTTTCGCGCGTCATCAACGGACGGCCGGGTGTCAGCGACGAAACCCGCGTCGTAGTGGACGAAGCCATCAAGGCGCTGGCTTACACCCCCAATGTCGCTGCGCGAAACCTCGTCACCTCCACCGAGCTTCGGATCGGTGTGATCTATTCGAACGCCAGCGCCGCCTTCATGAGCGAGTTCATGACAGGCGTGTTTGAGGAAGCATCGTCGCGCGGCGCACGCCTGATCTTGCTGAAGGGTGAGGGCGGGCGACCTCCGGCGACAAAGGCGTTGGAGGATCTGGTTGCGACGGGTTTGAGCGGCGTGCTGCTTGCGCCGCCCCTGGGGGAAGCGCCAGAGGTTCTGCGCGTGCTGCGCAACGCGGAATGCGCCGTGGCGGCGGTGGGCGCCTATCAATCGCCCGAGACCATTTGTGTACGGATTGATGATCGTGCCGCCTCCTATCAGATGACGCGACTGCTGTTGGACCTTGGGCACCGGCAACTGGGTTTCATCCTGGGGAATCCCGACCAGGCGGCAAGCGCGGAACGCATGGCGGGATTTTACGCGGCGGTTCGCGAAACCGGCGGCGTGAATGTGCAGGTGGTGCAGGGAGATTTCACCTATGCGTCGGGACTGACTGCCGCTGAGCAGCTTTTAACCATGCCCGAACCCCCGACCGCCATATTCGCCAGCAATGACGACATGGCCGCTGCGGTGGTGTCTGTTGCCCATCGCCGCCATCTCGATGTGCCCGCTGAACTGACTGTCGCGGGGTTCGACGACACGACGGCGGCCGTTACGCTTTGGCCGCCGCTCACGACCGTGCGTCAGCCGGTACGGGAACTGGCTGCCGAGGCGCTGGGCCTGCTGATCGCCGAAATCGCGGCGAAAGACGGCAAGTCGCGTGTCCCGCGCGAAAGCATCCTCAGCCATGCGATCGTGGAACGTCAATCGACCGGTGCGGTAAAGCCGTCCTCGCCCCGATAGTCGAACCGGGAAAAGTCCGCAGGGACTGCCGAGCCTGAAAGATCCTGGCACGCCATGCCGACAAATGTGCCGGTAAAGTTTGGAAGGCCTGGAAAAGTCACTTCATCCGACAAAATGCTGATGTCGAGAATTTGGGGTAACTGGTTCCAAGGCGTCGATCCTTGCAATCGCCAGGCAAAGCGCAGTCTGTCTCCCTCTACTTCCGCCTGCAACTCGATTGCGCCATCCGGCAAGGCGGCGACGACGACTTGCAGGGTGATGCCTTCTTCCAGTTCCGGGGATGCGCACATGAGTTGAAGTTGGCGGGCATCCTCCTCCGCGCTGACGCACAGATAATAGAATTTGGTGCTGTTATAATAGAGGATAAGCCCGGCGGCTTGCTGAAAGCTGTGCGGCGCGAAGCTGAGGCAGGTCGTTGCGGTGAAGCGAAAATGCTCCTGGCGGCGCGCCACGAGCGCTTGTTCGAACAGGCTGCCGACCGTCTCCCGTCCGTAAAGACGCAGGAAGCCGGGACGGGCCGAAAGGCTGAACAGGCGATCGGGAAAGGGGCTTCGCAACCATTGGAACTCTTGAGGAAGGATCGGGGTGTCGAAGCGTCCGTCCCACTCCTGTTTCGGCCACGGGGCAGCGGGAAGTTCAGGCGTTGGCGGGGTCGGATCGGGGCGCGCGTCACCGTGCCGGGTACGCAGCCATTCGTCTTCCCCCCATTGCATCGGCTGGATCGCTGTTTCCCGTCCCATGATGCAGCGTTCCCGCCCTGGCAATGGCCGGCCGCAGAGATACGCCATCCATGGCGTCCCGTCCGCCAGTTCGACAAGGTCGCCATGTCCTGCACGGGCGAGATTTCCATCCCGGCAGCCTGCCGAGGTCAGGACCGCGCCATCGGGATGGACTTCATATGGTCCAAGCAGGTTGCGTGACCGGGCCATGACGACGGCATGATCCCATCCCGTGCCGCCCTCCGCCACCAGCAAATGATACCATCCGCCGCGCTTGTAGATATGGGGACCTTCGGTGAAGCCAAGGTCGGTACCTTTGAAGATCAAGTGCGGTTCACCCACGAGCTTCAGGCTGGCGCGATCGAGTTCCTGAATTTGGATACCGGCAAAGCGGCCACGGTCCGGTCGATGATCCCACAGCATGTTGAGCATCCAGCTGCGGCCGTCGTCATCATGGAACAGGGCGGGATCGAAGCCGCTGCTGTTGAGGTGAACGGCATCGGACCAATGGCCATCGATGCGATCGCACGTCACCAGATAATTGGGAAAGTCGCGCAACGACAATCCCTTGGCTCCGTTCACGGTTGTGGCGCCGTAGCGCTTGACGTCCGTGAAGATAAGCCAGAACCGGCCATCGACATAGCTGAGGTCGGGCGCCCACACGCCACAGGAATCGGGATCGCCACGCATGTCCAGTTGAGATGAGCGTGCGAGCGGGCGCGCGGCGAGCCGCCAATGTTTCAGGTCGCGACTGTGATGAATCTGGACGCCGGGATACCATTCGAAAGTCGATGTCGCGATGTAGAAATCATCATCGACGCGCACGATTGACGGGTCGGGATTGAATCCCCGGAGGATAGGATTGGAGATAATATTCATGCAGGCTTGCGCACCAATGTCCAAAGAAGCACGGCACCGATCAGATCGAGTATGCCAAGCAAGATAAAGAAGGGCTCATATCCGACATTGTCGACCATCTGGCCCAGCAGCAGGGAGAAAATGAGGACGCCAAGATTTCCGGCCATTCCGGCCATGCCCGCGGCAGTCGCCACTTCGTTCTTGGCGAAGAGGTCGGAGGCCATGGTAATCACCGTAACCGACAGGGTCTGGTGGGCGAAGCCGCCGAGGCACAGCAGCGCGATCGCAGCATAGGGGTTGGTAGCCAGGCCGACAAAGGCCATGCCGGTCATCATTGCGGCACCCAGCGTGAAGGCCCAGCGGCGCGCGTCGATCAGGTCGACATTGCGGCGCTGAAGGAATGCCACGACGGCTGGACCGAACATGCAGCCAAGGTCGGCGGCGAGAAAGGGAAGCCAGGCGAACATGGCGATCTGCGCCAGGTCGAAGCCCCGCACCCTGGCAAGATAGAGCGGCATCCAGAAGGACAACATGCCCCAGACCGGATCCGCCAACATACGGGGCAGGGCGATACCCCACAGATCGCGGCGTCGCGCAAGCGCCAGGATGGACGGTCTTTCCTTGCGGGCGGCGAGGCGGGCTTCCTGGCCGCTCAGGATGTAGTCGCGCTCTGCAGAACCCAGTCGCCGGTGGCGGGAGGGGCTGTCATAGTGAAGATACCAAAGTAGCGCCCAGACGAGGCCGATGCCCCCGGCGATCACGAAAGCCAGTCGCCAACTGTGCATCATGACGGCCCAGGCGACCAGTGGCGGAGCGAAGACGGCGCCGAAAGACGCGCCGATATTATATATCCCGCCCGCTGCGCCACGTTCTTTGGATGGAAACCATTCCGCTACCAGCTTTTGCCCAGCCGGCTGGGCCGACCCTTCCGCCAGGCCAAGCAGGGCGCGGAGCGCGGCGAAACCGAACCAGCCGTTCACCAAAGCGTGCGCCATGGTGACGAGCGACCAGATTGCCACGCAAATTGTAAAGCCGACGCGAAGGCCCACGCTGTCGAGGAAGTAGCCGGCCGCAGGCTGCAGCATCACGCCGAGCTGGAACGCGCCGGTGATCCAGCCATATTCAACGTTGCTGATCGCTTGTTCGGTAAGAATGACCGGTGCGGCGACGCCCAGGACCGAACGGGCGAGATAATTTATCACCATGGCCCCGACAAAGAGGCTGATGATGGTCCAGCGGAACCGGCCGATCGTGCGGATCATGAAACGGCTCCGTTAACGTTATCTACGCGCGCCATGGCATGGAGCGTCCGCGTCTGTTCTTCCGTGTATGGCCGGTTTCGCGTGCGCCAAGGTGCGGCAAGGTTCAAGGCACATCATCCTCTCGATGTAAATCTTGTAGGAGTATTGACAATAATCGGCGCAGATAGCAATAGATGTTGTTAGCGCTAACTAAAATTCTGTCGAGTCTTTGTTACGGAGGACGGGATGGTGCGGGCGCTGGGCCGGGGGCCCTACAATCTACACAGAAGATGAATTGGGGAGAGAATGATGTCAGGTTTCCATTTGCACCGTGGTTCGGCGCGTGCGCGCTTTGTGATGGTGAGTGCTGCAGCATTGTCGATCGGCCTTGCCGTCGCTCCGGCGCTCGCTCAGTCCACGGCCGAAACGGCTGCGCCACAGGATGAAGCCGGGCGCAACGCGAGTGCCGACATCGTCGTAACGGGATCGCGCATCAAGGCCAGCGGATACACTGCGCCCACGCCGACCACTGTGATCGATTCGGGCGCGATCGAGGCCAATGCGCAGCCCAACATCTTCACCACTATCGCGCAGCTTCCTTCATTGCAGGGGTCGAGCGGGACGTCCGTCAATACGTTCAGCACGTCGAGCGGGCAGCAGGGACTTAGTTCCTTCTCGCTGCGCGGCGTGGGCGCGATCCGCACGTTGACGCTGCTCGATGGCCAGCGCGTCGTTGGCGCGAACGTGACCGGCGTGCCCGACATCAGCCTGTTTCCACAACTGCTGGTACAGCGTGTCGATGTCGTGAATGGCGGCGCGTCCGCCTCCTACGGTTCCGATGCGGTGGGCGGTGTCGTCAATTTCATCACGGACACCCGGTTCAAGGGCATCAAGGGCAATATCCAGGGCGGCATCAGCCGGTATAACGACAATGAGCAGGTGCTGGTCCAGCTTGCGGCCGGCACCAGCTTCGCCAATGATCGCGCGCACCTGGTCGTCAGCGCGGAATATGCCAATGAAGATGGCGTCGGTGGTGGCGATTGGGGGATCGGTCTGGCCGGCGGGCGCGACTGGTTCAAGCAGACCAGCCTGATCGACCGGGGCGTGGTCAACGACGGTTCGCCGCGCTATGTGCTGCGCGATTTTGGGCAGGCCTATAACTATACGAAATATGGCCTGATTACGTCCGGTCCGCTCCAGGGCACCGCGTTCGATCAGTCGGGCAATCCGTTCCAGTTCCAATATGGATCGAACGGCGTGCCTGCGCGGGATGGCACGAGTAACGTGCGCGGATGCTTCCCCGGCTTCTGCATTGGCGGCGACCTTTCGGGCAATGTCGATGCGGGCCGTACGCTTCAGTCATCGATCGAGCGCGTCAACACTTATGGCCGTCTGGGTTTCGACTTCTCGGACAATGACGAACTTTATGTCAGCTTCAACTACGGGCAGGTGAAGACCCAGAATCAGCCGGTGGGCGGCATGAACCGACCCGGCCTGACGATCCAGTGCGCCAATCCCTTCGTCCCCGCTGCGATCAAGGCGGCGTGTACGACGGCGGGCATCACCAGCTTCGGCTATGGCACAAGCAATGCGGCGTTGGGCAACACGCAGGTCAACACCGACCGTCGCCTGTATCGTGCGGTAATCGGCGCCAAGGGGGAGTTCGATCTGCTGGGCACGGAATGGAGCTACGACAATTATTATGAGCGGGGCACCACCTATACCGACATCGATGTGTCGAACATCATGCTGTCGAACCGCTTCAACCAGGCGATCAATGCGACCACATTGAACGGTGCGGTCGTGTGCGCCGATCCCGTGGCGCGGGCGAATGGCTGCCAGCCGCTCAACATTTTCGGCGGCAATCCGTCTCAGGCGGCTTTGGATTATATCATTCCTGAAAATGGGCCGTTCCAGCGGACGCGCCAGACGCAGGATGTGGTCAGCATCAATATTTCGGGATCGCCCATCGATTTGTGGGCCGGGCCGCTCTCGATCGCGTTCGGCGGCGAATATCGTCACGAATTCTACCGGGTGAAGGCTGACCCCTACGGCGCTGGATTCGCGTTCAGCCCGCCTACGACTGACTATCCGGCCGACCCGACGCTGCTGAACGCCGGCAACAACTGGTATGCGGGCAATTACAAGAATGGCGGCGGCGCTTATAGCGTGAAGGAAGCCTTTTTCGAGGCGGACCTGCCGGTTCTCAACAGCGATGCGCTGGGCCGCGCCAACATCAACGGCGCGGTGCGCGTGACCGATTACAGCACGTCGGGCACCATCTGGGCCTGGAAGGTCGGCGGCACCTGGAGCCTGCCGATCGAAGGGTTCCGGCTGCGCGGCGTGACGTCGAAGGATGTGCGTGCGCCCAACCTGTCGGAACTGTTCGCAGCCCCGGTCACGACCACGTTGCCCAACTTCTTCGATCCGTTCCGTGGCGTGAACGTGCTGGCAATCCAGAACACGATCGGCAACGCCAACCTGCGGCCCGAAACCGCGCGCAACACGACCGCCGGCATCGCCTTCTCCGGCGCGTCCTGGCTGCCGGGGCTTAGTGTGTCGTTCGATTATTACAAGCTCAAGATCAAGGACGTGATTTCCAGCATCGGCGCGGGCGACATCGTCAACCTGTGCTTCCAGAATCTGGTTCCGGAAACTTGCAGCGCCTTCAACCTCAATAACCAGAGCGGGCCGAACTTCATCAACGTGCAGGCGTTCAACCTGGCGTCGATCGACACCAGCGGCTTCGACATTGAGGCGAGCTATCGCTGGCAGCGGCCGCTGGGCCTTCCCGGCAGCCTGACCTTCCGGGCGCTGGCGACCCATGTGAGCAAGTTCGTAACCACCAGCGGCCTGCCGGGTACTACGGGCGTCGACAGCGCGGGCGTGAACCTGGGCAATACGCCCGACTGGAAGTGGCTGGCGATCCAGAGCTACGAGAATGACAAATTCTCGTTCATGGTTCAGGAACGCTGGTTCAGCGACGGCGTACTGGGCCATCAATATGTGGTGTGCCAGCCGGGCAGTTGCCCTGCATCGACCCAGGCTGAGCCGACGATCGACCAGAATTTCATGCCCGGCGCCTTCTATATGGATATTGGCGGCACCTACAACATCACGCCGAAAGTGACCGCTTACTTCAAGGTCGACAATCTGTTCGACCGTGATCCGGCCAAGTCGCCCTATTTCGTCAATCCGGCGCTGTATGACGTGGTGGGTCGCATGTACCGGGCGGGCGTCCGTTTTCGATTCTGACCTGCAAGATATTTCCGGATCGCGGATCGACATGATCCGCGATCCGGGAAGGCTGTTTGATACTGGGGAGAGGATTGCGTGAAGCGATTAGTTTCCCTCCCGATCGCTTTGTGGACTGCCTCTCCCCCTTCTTCCCTCCCGCAAAGGGAGGGAAGAGGCGACAAGCCCCGCCGATGGCATCTGACGATGGTTTGCCACCCTGCCAAAGGGTAGTCGTGACGGACCAACCCCGACGTCCTTACCGTGATACGGTGTCGAGGCGTAACTCCTGGACCGGCACGCCATCGACTGCGACTTCGACCTTGACCGGCCCGGCCTGTGTCCCGGCGCGGATGACGGCGACGACGCGGCCGTGGAAGCTGGTCCGGGTGCCCGACTGGAGACTTGACGCATCGCGTGGATCCCCATTGCCGATACCGGCCAGGTTCGCGGCACCCGTGACACGCACGGTTACGCGACGATCGTCCGCCTGCGCGTAGATTGGTGTGCCATCGGCATCGGCCAGTTGAACCGCCACATAGGCCAGATCCTGACCATTGGCGGTGAGGCGTTGGCGATCAACGCTCACCTTCGCGCTGGTGGGCGCCCCGGCGGTGCGCAATTCCCAGCGTGCGGCTTCGCGTCCGGCGCGATAGCCCACTGCGGTCAGACGGCCGGGAGCATAGGTTACGTTGAACAGCGCCTTATACTCGGTGTCCACGCTCACCATCTTGCGGCCCAGGCTTTTGTTGTTGAGGAACAGTTCGACCTCTGGAAGCTCTGAATAGACCTCCACCTCCAGCGATTTGCCCTCCTGCCCCCGCCACGTCCAGCTCGGGTGAACATCGGGATGCGACCAGTCGAGATGCGGGGGCGTGATCGGATAATAATGCCGATCCGGCAAATCCTCTGTGCCTTTGGGTTGACGGACAAAGGCCACCACGGGGTCGATCCCGGTTTTCCAGAGTATCTGGCGGTAATAGGCCGCTGGTCGCTTGCGGCCGGTCACGTCAATCTCGCCGCAATAGGCAAGGTGCCAGGGATAGGGGCCGAGCTTCTGCCAGTCCTGGCTATAGCCCATCCAGCCAATCCCGCTTTCGCCGATATAATCGACCGCCGTCCAGACGAAATCGCCGATCACCCAGGGCATGGTCTCCACCTTGCGCCAATAGGAAAAGGCGTCGAGGGGCAGCGATTCAGACGTGTACATCACGCGTTCGGGGAATTTCTTATGATCGTCCTCGAACATGTTCGCGCGATAATTATAGCCCGCGATATCCAGCACCGCGAACTGGGCGTCGCTGGCGGGTGCGTCGGTGCTGACCGCCTGCGTCACCGGCCGGGTGGGGTCGAGCAGCCGCACGCGCTCCGCCAGCTTGCGCCCTGTATCGACCCCCAGCGGCGAACCCTGTTCGGGAATTTCGTTGCCAATGCTCCAGAACAGGACGCTGGGATGATTGCGCCCGCTGATGACCATGGAGTCGATATCCTGCTGCCAGTCGGTCTTGAAGAAGCGCGCATAATCCATGTCGCGCTTGCTCTTGTTCCAGGCGTCGAAGGATTCGTCGATCACCAGCATCCCAAGTTCGTCGGCTGCGTCGAGCGTCGCCTGGCTGGCGGGATTATGCGAGCTGCGAAGCGCATTATAACCGGCAGCCTTCATCAGCGCGACTTTGCGCATGTCAGCATCGGGGAAGCCGGCTGCGCCCAGCATGTAATTGTCATGATGGAAATTGCCGCCGCGCAGGCGCACCGGCTTGCCGTTGACCCGCAGGCCGTTCACCGCATCGGCGCTGATCGTGCGAATGCCGAAACGGGTCCGCCGCTCGTCGGTCACGGCGCCCTGGACCCGCACCTGTTGAACCAGCGTATAGAGATTGGGGGCATCGGGCGACCATAGCGCCGGGCGCGGCACCGTGAACGACTGGTTCCAGTCGGCATTGCCCTTCCCGGCCACGGTGCGAACATCGCTTGTCTGTGCCACCACATCGCCATTGGGGGCCACGATTTGCGTGACCAGTTCCATCGGCTGCGCGCGGCCCGCGCAATTGCCGGTGGCAGCGCGGACGGTGACGGTGCCCGACGCCTCGGTCGCGACCGGGGTGGTCACGAAGATGCTGTCGGGCTGAAGATGGACACAATCGAGAATGTCGAGCGAGACCGGACGGATGATACCCGATCCACCATACCAGCGCGACGAAGGGTCGGCATGGTGGACGCGCACCGCGATCACATTGTCGCCGGCCTTGAGCTTGCCCGTCAGATCGACCGTAAAGGCCGTGTAACCGAAATGATGTTCGGCCAGCAATTCGCCGTTCAGCCAGATGTCGGCGTCCATATAGACCGCCTCGAAATTCAGGCGGACCAGCTTCTGCACCTCGGCGGAGTCCAGGCGCAGATGGCGGCGATACCAACCAATACCGCCGGGGAGGTAGCCCGAATCCTGTCCGCCCACGGCCTGGGGCGTGAAGGGCGGGGCGCCGTTGGGGCCGTCCATGACCGCCCAGTCGTGCGGGACGGCGACCGGCAACCAACCGCTGTCGCCAAATGCCGATGCCTCCGCACCCTTGACCTCACCGCGCGTGAACAGCCAGTCCTCTGACAGGCTGCGCGTTGCGGCATAGGCCGGAACGGCGGTGGCACACAGAAGGGGAGTCAGCCAAAAACGGCTCAGGAACTTGGCAAGGGTCGGCACTCTATTTCCTCCTAATCTGTATTTTTTGTCGGTTCGGGCGCGGCAAATCTTCAACGCATTTGGGAAAGCGCGCGGGTGTGATTGGTTTGTTCAAATGGGGGGGCGGGGCGCACCTCAGCGGCCTGGATCGCCATACAGCACCCCGCGTCCGTCCGTGCCCAGGTAGACGCGGCCGAAGATGCGGGGATCGCCGGCGATGACGCGGAAACGTAATCCCCACTGATGTGCATCATCGTTGATCCTGCGCCAGCTTTGCCCCTCGTCGGTCGAACGCCATATGCCATTCGTCCCGTCCAATATCCCGGTTGCAAAGATGGTGGCGATGCCGCTGTCTGGTGCCGGCTTGCCAAGTGCGAACAGTCTCAACGGCAGCGTTCCGTTGACCCGGTCGAACGAAGCGCCGCCATTGATGCTATGATAGAGATCGGTGCCGACGCGCAGCCAGAGGTCGCCGGCCGCGAACGGACTTGCGACCAGGCTGGCGGGCTGTTCGCGCCCCATCATCCGTGCGCCCTCAAGATCGGCGGGAAGCCCACGGCCCTTGACGGGCGCGAAGCTCAGTCCGCCGTCCTTGCTGGCCAGCAGTCGGTGCCGATCCACGTCGACGGCATAGAAGCGCCGGGGATCGACCTTGTCCGCGACCGGCTGGACGTTCCACGTCAGCCCTTTGGGAACGAGCCATGTGCTGCCCCGGTCGCGCGTCAACATGACGATCGGCGTGGCGACGATGAAGGTTGCGCCATCGGCCGATGTGACGATGGGCGCGTTGCCCTCCAGGTCCTGCCGCTGTTCCTCCGCGCCGGGTTTTGCGGCCATTGGCGGAACGCGCAACGGCTGCCAACTGCGCCCACCGTCCTGCGACCAACCCAGCGTGGCGTCGCGCGGACGGTTCGCATGGAGGCTGCCGCTGCGCACCAGGATATCGGGGTGGCGACCGGCATAATCGATGTTGTTGGTATTGGAGAGATAGGGGTTCGAAAATCCATGGGCCGGCGAGACCGTAAGATCGTCATGTACGAACCCCGCAATATCGCCGAAGCCAGAGATCAGCGCCGCGCCGCCGGTCGGGCTGACGAGGGTGATGATGGCGGTCTGCTCAATTCCCTTGACCCACGGTTTCCAGAGCATCGCCTTGGGATCGGCGAAGTCGGTGGTCATATAGACGGTGGCGCCGGTGACATAGGCGGCCCGGCCCGGATTGAACGGGTCGATCGCAACACCGGCGGTCCAGTGACCGAAATCGGCGCTGTCGCCGTCCATCTGAAGGAACGGCGATGCGTGCGTGTCGTGCCGGCTCATGTCATGGATGTCGGTCCAGTGCGCCCCGTCGTCCTGCGTGCGCCAGATCGTGTCGCCTGGTTTCCAGCGATCGACACTGCTGACCGCCAAGGTGCCGGGTGCGGACGGGTCGAGGCTTAGCCCCATGAATCCGCCCACCTGGGCCTTGTCGGGCGTGATGTCGGTCCAGCGGCTGCGCTTCGTGTCGAAACGCCAGACTGCGCCTGCCGTGATGCCGTTCGGGCCGATGCCGTTGCAATAGGCGATATAGAGCATCCCGCGGCGGTCGATCGCCGCCTTCACCGGCAGCAGCGTGGGCGGCGGCCCGCCCTCGACCTGCTGCCAAGTCGCGCCATGGTCGAGCGAACGGAACAGGTGGCGATCACCGGGGTCCGCCGACCCCGCGAAGATGGCGCCGGTCCCCGGATCGATCACGACGAAGCTGATGCCGCCATGTGTCGGCTGTCTACGGCCGGGCAAGCCCAGGCCGGGCAGGGGAAAGCTGTCGACCTTCCGCCAGGTCGCGGCACCGTCATCGCTCCGCCACAGGCCGTCATGGCGCGATCCGAAGAAGAGGGTGCGGGTGTTGCCGGGATCGATCGCCAGCCGCTCGCCCATGCCGCGGCCATCTTCATTCCCGCCCATCGCAAAGGACACGGGCGTTACGCGCCAGGTCGTGCCCCGATCGTCCGAACGCAGGATCGCGGCGGCTCCCCCTCGATACATGCCGGCGGCCAGATAGACGATGTTCGGATCGCTGGGATCGGCAGCCAGGCTCTCGATCCCCATATAGCTGCCTTCGGCCATGCTGTCCTGCAACGGAACCCAGCGGGCTTCCTTCGCTTCCCAGCGATAGGCGCCGCCCATGTCGGTGCGCAGATAGGCAAGATCGCGCTCTGCCGTGCTGAAGATGATATTGGGCGCGAACCCACCCGCGCCGACCGTAACGTTGCGCCAGAGATAGGGGGCAGGCGCCTCTGCCTTTTCCGCTTTCGCGCTATACGGCGCTGCGCCCGCGACCGCCAAAATTCCAAGCAGGGTGATTGCCCATTTCATCCTCATCTCCCGGCTATACTCATGATAGCGCTATCAAAAATGCCTTGCATTATAAAGGGCATTTACGCAAGTGAAGGGCATAGGGAGAAGGATCATGAAGGTGATGCAGCGTGCATTGGTGGCAGCGGCGATAGTCGCACGCCCCAATTTCAGTCTCGGTTTCTGCGCTGCCCGCTCCGTTCGTTTTCACCGCACTACAGAAGGGACGATAGATTAATGCGCATGACCAGCCGACTGCTTTCGACATTGACCTGTCTGGCCCTTGTCGCCGGCCCCGCGCTGGCCGCGCCGGATACGCCCTATATTGCCTCGCGGGCGGGCCATCACGCGCTGATGGTGGATGGCGCGCCCTTCCTGATGCTGGGAGCGCAGGTCAACAACAGCGCCAATTATCCCGCCATGCTGCCCGAAGTGTGGCCGGCGATCGAGAAGATGCACGCCAATACGGTCGAGGTGCCGGTCGGCTGGGAACAGGTCGAACCGGTGGAGGGGCAGTTCGATTTCTCGTTCCTCGACGCGCTGCTGCCGCAGGCGCGCGCGCGCAATCTGCGCGTGGTGCTGCTGTGGTTCGGCACCTGGAAGAATACCTCGGCCAGCTATGTGCCTGAATGGGTCAAGCTGAACCCGAAGCGCTTTCCGCACATGATCAACGCCAAGGGCGAAACCCATTACGCGCTTTCGCCCCATTATCGCGCAACGCTGGACGCGGACAAGTGCGCCTTCGTCAAGTTGATGGAATATCTGAAGAAAAATGATCCTCAAAATACCGTCATCATGGTGCAGCCGGAAAATGAGGTCGGTAGCTATGGCAGCGTGCGCGATTTCTCTCCGACGGCGCAGAAGCTGTTCGACGGGCCGGTTCCTGCGTCGCTGGTCAGGCGGATGAACAAGCAGCCGGGCACCTGGCGCCAGCTATTTGGCGGCGATGCGGACGAATATTTCCACGCCTGGTCGATCGCCCATTATACCAATGAGATCGCCGAAGCCGGCAAGGCGGTGAAGCCGCTGCCAATGTTGATGAACGCCGCGCTCGCCTCCGCCTTCGGACGCCAGCCCGCGACGACCTATTCCAGCGGCGGCCCAGTCCATCATGTGATCGATGTGTATAAGGCGGCGGCGCCAGCGATCGATCTGGTCGCGCCGGACATCTACGCGCGCGATCACGCCGCCTATCTTGCCTATCTCGGCTTTTACGACCGCCCAGATAATGCCCTGATGGTGCCGGAAACGGGCAATGACAAGGAGTTTGCGCGCTACTTCTTCCCTGCCGTGGGGCGAGGCGCGATTGGCTTTGCGCCCTTCGGCATGGATTATACGGGCTATTATAATTATCCGCTGGGCGCGAAGGACCTGGACGACGCGACCATGGAATTGTTCGCGCGCAACTATCGCCTGTTCGAACCGATGCAGCGCGAATGGGCGAAATGGGCGTTCGAAGGCAAGACCTGGGGCGTGGCCGAGCCGACCGACCCCAAGGCCGCGCATACCCAGCATATCGACATGGGCAAATATAATATGACCGCGACCTTCGGTCAGTGGCAGTTCGGCACGGACAAGCCAACCGGCAACCCCGAACCTGTTGGTGGCGTCGCTGTCGCGCAACTGGGCGAGAATGAGTTCCTCGTCACCGGTTTTCGGACGCGCGTCTATTTCGGCCTGAGCAAGCCCGCCCCGCTCGAATCGATGATGATGCTGCGGGTCGAGGAAGGCCGTTTCGACAATGGCAAATGGATATTCCGCCGCGTGTGGAACGGTGATGCGATCGATTACGGCATCAACTTCACCGACCGCGAACAGGTGCTTCGGATCAAGCTGACAACATATAAGGGAACGCCGCCGATCCCCGTGGGAAATCCCAACTGATCCCATAAGAAAAGGCCGCCCGCCGAGCCGAGGAAGAGGAGTGCCGTCACCCATGTTCAGACTGTTCGCCTGCATCCTTTCGGTTCTTGTCCTTACTGTGCCGGAAACGGTAGCGGCACAGGCCGCCGCCAGTTCGCGTGAGACGACACGGCTTCTGGCCGATTGGCGCTTCGCGCAAGGCGAGCAGGAGGGCGCTGCGGCAGCGGCGTTCGACGATAGCGGCTGGACGCGTATCACCCTGCCGCACACGTTCAACGCGGCCGAAACCGGCGATGGCACCTATTATCGCGGACCCGCCTGGTACAGGCGCGCCTTCGACATCACCGAGCTGCGTCACGGACGGCGACTTTTCGTTCAGTTCGATGGCGCGGCGCTAGTCGCCGCTGTCTATCTGAACGGCAAGCCCGTCTGTCGTCATCAGGGGGGCTACGCAGCCTTCCGCTGCGATCTGACCGGCGCACTCGTACATGGCGTCAATCTGATGGCCGTACGCGTGGACAATAGCCTCAATCGCGCCGTGACGCCGCTGGGCGGCGATTTCACCGTGTTCGGTGGCCTGTATCGCCCCGTGTCGCTGATCGAGACGGATGATGTGCATTTCGACCTGCTAGATCATGGCGGTCCGGGATTATACGCCCGCGCGCATGGGATCACAGCCTATGGCGCGACGATATCGACAGTGGCAAAGATTGCCAACGACGGCCCCCGCGCGCAGACCGTTTCCATCCATGCGCGCATCCTCGATGCCGAGGGGCGCGAGGTGGCGCAGGTATCGGCAAAAGTCCTAGCGCCTGCGGGCCGGGGGCGCGAGGCCATGTTCGATATGCGGCTTCCATCCCCGCGATTGTGGGACGGCGTGCGTGATCCCTATCTCTACCGGCTTGTCGCCCGCATCGGCGAAGCTGGTGACGAGGTTTCGGTTCCGCTGGGCGTGCGCACGGTCCGCATCGATCCTGAGCGGGGCTTCCTGTTGAACGGCAAGCCCTATCCGTTGCGCGGGGTCAATCTGATGCACAGCGCCCGACCGGGCGAGGGGACAGCCGTAACCGATGCGGAGGTTGCGGAAGATTTCGCGATCATGCGCGACATGGGCTCCACCGGCGCGCGGCTGGCGCATTTCCAGCATCCCCAGGCTGCTTATGACGAAGCCGACCGGCTGGGCCTTGCCCTATGGACGGAGATCGGGATCAACGGCGTGGTCGATGATGGCCCCGCCTTCCAGGCCAATGCCGAGCAGCAGATGCGCGAGTTGATCGCCCAGAATTACAATCATCCCTCGGTAGTGATCTGGGGATTGGGCAATGAGGTCTATTCGACCGAACCCATCGTGGAGCAAGTGCTGCGCGCGTTGCAGGCGGTGACGAAGCAGATGGATCAGGATCGACCGACGGCCTATGCGCATTGCTGCCAACAGGACGATCATCCCAAGGCGCTGATTTCCGACATTATCGGGTTCAACCGCTATTTTGGCTGGTATCCCGACCAGAAAGGTTCGATCGGCGATTGGGCCGCGGGCTTCCACACCAGCCACCCGGAACGTTCCTTCGGGGTCAGCGAATATGGCGCGGGCGCCAGCATCCTGCACCAGGAAGATCCACCCGGCCCGGTGGTTCCGTCGAGCGGCTGGCATCCCGAACAAAATCAGGCGCTCTATCATGAGCGCAACTGGCTTGCGTTGAAGGACAAGCCCTATCTATGGGGAACCTTCATCTGGGTCGGTTTCGATCTCGCCTCGGCAGGGCGGCATGAAGGCGATCGGCGCGGGATCAACGACAAGGGGCTTGTCACCTATGACCGTCAGGTGCGCAAGGACGCCTGGTACTGGTATCGCGCCTGGTGGTCCGATCGCCCGACGCTGTACATCACCAGCCGCCGCTTCACCCAGCGACCCGATCCCGATGTCGTGGTGAAAATCTACACCAGCGCGCCGCAGGCGACCCTGTTCCTGAACGGTGTCGAGGTCGGCACGCAGCAGGCGACGGACCGTATTATACGCTGGCCCGTGACACTGCGCACCGGCGCCAATGTGATCGAGGTACGCGCTGTGGTGGGCGGCGAAACGCTGACGGACAAGGTTATGTGGTTATATGAGCGCCCGCCCGGCATGTTGGCTCATATACCGGGCGCGGCAGATTGATTCAGGCGTGGCGGTGCTGCACGGAAGCGGCCATTATCGTCCGGTTGGCGTTTCCTGAACGGGGCGTCCTGGATCGAAAAATTCAAGAGACGTCGCTATATCCAAGCATATTGGAGATGTCCGCCGCAGCATCTCGCAAATATTGCTTGGCAACTCCTATATCGACTCTCTGCGATCCATTGATCAGTTCCAGAAATGGGATTGTGAGCGCCGCTACAACTTTCCTGTCAAATCCGAATATCGGATAGCTTAAATCCGTAACGCCGCGGGTAATGAAGCTTTTGCGCTGTTCATGGCCGCGCTTCTGGATGGATATGAACCTCTTCTCGAGTTCTTCCTGATCTATCACGCATCCGGACAAGGCGGTCGCCTGCTTGACCAGACTGTCGCGTAGATCGTCGGGAGAGAAAGCCAGCAGCACTGCCCCTGAGCAACTGGTCAGCAGATCAACCTCAGCCCCAAGACGTAAGGAAAATCCGCGCGTGCCAGGGTTCTGCTCTCGCGCGATCACCAGGCCTGCCCCCTCGTTGATGACGACGAGATGGCATGATTGTTCGGCATCGATAACCAGTTTGCGCATCGCGGATGTGGCGGCGGCGACCAGATCTTGTGCGGGGGTGGCCCTGAAAGCGAGGTCCAGCAGCTTATAGCTTACCGAATATCGATCATCCCTGGGGGACTTATGCAGATAGCCAAGTTTTTCCATGACGATGACGATACGAAATATTTCGCCGATGGACCTGTTCATCAACACGGCCATCTCGCTGATCAACGCGCCGCCGGGGTGGTTGGTCAGCAGTTCGAGCACCTCGAAAGCCTTTTCGACAGCCGGCGCGGCATAGCTCGCCTTCGGGCCAGTTCGCATCATATCTCCATCAGCCAAGGGGCTGGACGAGCAATGATATGCGACGGGCCGACTGTCAAATTTCCTCTTTACCTGTTGTTGCGGGACCGGCCGGCATCGGCCGTTCGATGGTTCCGGTATCGCGTTTCGTTGCGATGAATGGCCGGCGTCGAGAACGGGCGCATCTCCGCGGGCAATTAAGTATCATAGGCGAACTATAAAATAAGCTTTCAAATATGAAGAAACGCTTGGCAGCGTTGTCAGCATCGGTTAATGGGAGCGCTACCGAGAAGGTGCATTGAGCAGTTCCGGTAAAGGGAGGGGATATGAGCAGCGAATCTCGAGCTCGAAATCTGGGGTGTTTTTTCAAGAATCTGAGCGCATCAAGCCTGGCGATTGCAGCCATGAGCTGTGCTGTCCCGGCATGGGCCGGAGAGCAGGGATTGCCGCAGGATTCCGAAGCGTCGGCTCCGGTATCCGACCAGGATATCGTCGTCACAGGCCGCCGGGAGGCCTTGCAGAAGGCTGAAGAAAGAAAGCGCCGCAGTGAGACCGTGATCGATTCGATCGTGGCCGACGATGCAGGCAAACTGCCTGACAATTCCATCACTGAAGTCCTGCAGCGTGTTTCGGGCGTGACGATCGTCCGCTTTGCCGCGCTCAACGACCCTGACCATTATTCGGTCGAAGGATCGGGCATCCAGGTTCGCGGCATGACCGGTGTGGCGTCGCGCCTCAACGGGCGGGATATCTTCAGCGCCAATGGCGGCCGATCGATACAGTTTGCGGATGTGACGCCTGAACTGATGGCGGCCGTGGACGTCTACAAGGGGTCGACCGCCGACCTGATCGAAGGCGGCACGGGCGGCCAGATCGACCTGCGCACCAAGGTTCCGTTCGATTTTGACGGCAACTGGCATGTTGCGGCGACAGGTGACGTAAGCATGGGCGATTTGGCCCGGAAGACCGACCCGTCCGGATCGATCCTCATCACGAAGCGCTGGTCGACCCCGATCGGTGAAATCGGTGTCCTGGGCGACGTGGCCTATAGCCGCCTCAGCTCCAATTCGCATTTCTTCCGCGTCGAACCTTATTTCCGCACGCGAATCGGCAACGAAGATTATTATATTCCAGGCGGTTACACCTATGGCGAGGAGCAATTCCAGCGCAAGCGCACTGGTATTTACGGCGCCATTCAGTGGGCGCCGTCCGACTCGCTGACCTTCACCGGCACCTTCTTCCAATCGCGCTACCGCAACAAGTCGGGCGACTGGGGCGCGCAGGTGTCCTCACAGTCGCTGAGCGTCGATCCGACCGTGAGCCAGTTCGACGAGAACAACATGCTGATTTCCACGCCAAGCATGTTTACTCGCGATCCTCAGACATTCCTGCCCGCCGGCTCGCTCAATAGCGGCGGCAATAAGGGCGCTTATGCCAGCAACACACGGACGCGCGACTATTCGCTGAGCTTCGACTGGTCGCCCGACAACAGTCCATTGTCGATCAAGGGCGCGATCCAGCGGGTCGATTCGGCCCAGATTTTCAATCGTATGGACCTGTTTCGCGATGTCGCGTTCCCGGATGGCTATGGCTTCGATCTGAGCGGTGATCTTCCCGTCGTGAGTTTGCCGGCAGGGTCGCAGGTGGCGCTTTCAGATCCGGCCAATTATTTCTGGTCGGCATCCATGCCGCATAATGAAGATAATAAAGGCCGCCTGAACTCCGCCAATCTGGACCTGGAGTATAAGTTCGAGGATAGCTTCTTCCGCTCCGTAAAATTTGGCGGTCGTTATGCCAAGCGCACCGAGCGTGACCTGGGCAATGGATATAATTGGGCAGCGCTCGGCCGTGGTTGGAACGTCGATCCACAATTGACCTTTGCCAATGCGGCGCCGGGCGATGTCGAGATGCACGCGTTCAAGAACTTCTTCCACGGTTCGGCATCATTGCCTGCGAATTTGATGTTCCCGACTGATGAACTGGCACGTCGGTTTGATCGCCGTCAATTGACGACATCGCCGCCGGCCGGTTTCTGCACCGGTATGGAAAATAACTGCTCTGCCGCAGGCCCGCTGCCGCAGACCGGCTATGGCGGCGGTGCGGGCATCCGCGCGCCCGGGTTTGTTCTGCCGGGCGACCGCGTGGATAATATGACTCAAACCACAGCGGGCTACGCCCTGGTACGGTTCGGCGAGGAACGTAGCATTTCGGGTAATGTCGGCGTGCGCGCGGTGCGTATCAAGAACGAAGGTAGCGGTTTCATCACGCAGAACGCCACGACCTTCATCCGCAACGGCGAAACATTGTCTCTGGGCGAACAATTTATTCCCCGTGGAGGAAAGGCGACGTTCACGCGCTTCCTTCCTTCCATCAACATTGATTATGAGCCTGCCCAGGACATGAAAATCCGCTTTGGCTATAATATTACGCTCGACCTTCCATCGTTCCAGGCGTTGCGTGCGTCGGGTTCCGTGGGGGTGGAAACGACAACCAATCCGGCCAGCACACCGGATAATAATCTGCCGAACCTGTTCACCAACTTCACTGCGTCAACCGGCAATCCGTTGCTGAAGCCTACCATGTCGAACAATTTCGACTTGTCGTTCGAATATTATCCGAAGGCGGGCACGTCCTTCCACTTCGCGCCTTTCTACAAGCGGATAACCAATCTTCCCATCTACTCGCTCACTCAGCGGCAAGTGACGGTGGTGTTTACCGACGGACGCAGCGAAAACGTGAACGCGGCCGCATCCGACTATGTGAACTCGACCAGGGCGGCAACGGTCAAGGGTTTCGAGATTGGGGGGCGCATGTTCCTGGACATGTTGCCGGGCTGGCTGAGCGGATTTGGCTTTGAAGGCAATTACACCTTCCTCGATAGCAAGAATCCGGGTGATATCTATCGCGACATTAACGGCGTTGTCCGCAACGATGTGCCGCTGGTCGGTTTGTCGAAGCATAATTTCAATGCGACGCTGCTGTATGAGCGCAACGTGATCTCGGCGCGGATCGCTTATTCCTGGCGCTCCAAATATTTGCAAACGACCAACAGCAACGGCACAAACCCGACCTATCCTTTCTATAGTGCGCCAGGGTCGAGCACGCCCGTACAGATAGCTTTGCCGGTCTATGGCGATGTCTATGGGCAGTTGGAAGCGGGGGTCCGGTTCAAGGTGACGGAGAATTTCTCCTTCGGCATCCAGGGCACGAACCTGACCAATTCGACCCAGCGGACGTTGATGGGAGGGTATCCGGGCGGCCAGCTCAAGGGGCGTAGCTGGTTCCAGTCCGACCGGCGCATCAGCACCGGGATCAATCTGGCATTTTGAGCTAATGGTGTGATTGCCGGCTGATCCCGGCAATCACTTCTCTTGAAGAGAAGGTGCTATGGGCAAGACTATCCTGATCGTTGGTGGCGGAACCGCCGGATGGCTGACGGCAGGATATCTTGCCCGCAGACTGGGCGCCGACTTGCCTGGCGGAATATCCATTCGACTGGTGGAATCCCCCGAAATCGGCATATTGGGCGTGGGGGAGGGTACCTTTCCCACGATCCGTCGCACGCTCGCCGCCATTGGCATCGATGAAGCCGAAATGATCCGGCGATGCGGCGCAAGTTTCAAACAGGGCGCGAAATTCGTCCATTGGCGAAATGCTCCCGGACAAGCGGGACCGGACCATTATACGCATCCGTTCCAGGTCGCAGAATCGCCGGATGGGTTGGAACTGCTCCCCTATTGGCTGCTTGGCCTGGGTGGCGCGGAAAATTGGGATGAGGTCTGCGGACCGCAGAAGAAGGCCGCCGACACCGGTCGGGCGCCCAAATTGCAGAGCCACCCCGATTATGTCGGGCCGCTTAACTATGCCTATCATTTCGATGCCGTGACGCTGGCGGAATTGCTGCGCGACAAGGCGGTCGAAAATGGCGTGGATCATATGACCGACCGTGTCACGGAGGTACTCGTCGGCGGCGATGGCGCGATCGACGGCGTACGCACGGCGGAACATGGGGTTCTCAAGGCCGACCTCTATATCGATTGCACGGGCTTCCGGGCCGAATTGATCGGCAAGGCGCTGGGTATGCCCTATCGGTCATGCCGCGATGTCCTGTTCTGCGACAGCGCAATGGCGATGCAGGTGCCTTATGGCAGCGCCGACGATCCAATCGTATCCTACACCCTATCCACGGCGCAGGATGCCGGCTGGATATGGGACATCGGGCTGGAAAAGCGCCGGGGCATCGGCCATGTCTACTCGTCCGCCCATATGGACGATGCGGCGGCCGAAGCCCGGCTGCGCGCCTATGTCGGTCCAGCATCGGAGCAGCTGGAGTTTCGCAAGTTCCAATTCAATGCGGGGTATCGCGAAACCAACTGGCACAAGAACTGCGTCGCCATCGGCCTGTCGAGCGGCTTTTTCGAACCGCTGGAAGCGACCGGCATCGTCTTTTCGGAAGTGGCGGCGAACATGGTCGCCAATCTTTTCCCCTGGGGCGGCGATTTCGAGACGTCCGCGCGCCAGTATAACGCCAATATGCTCGCCCGCTATCAACGGGCGCTCGACTTCATCAAGCTGCATTATTGCATTTCGGAACGACGGGATTCACAATTCTGGATCGACAATGTTGCGCCATCGTCCATCCCCGACAGCTTGCAGGAACTGCTCGACCGCTGGCGTTTCCGCCCACCCACGGAAATGGACTTCGATCTTCAGGTCGATATTTTTTCCGAAATGAGCTGGCAATATGTCCTTTATGGCATGGGCTGGAAGACCGACCTCAGCGGAAAGGCGGGCGTCTACCGCTATCATGATGACGCGCGAAAGGCGTTTGCCGAAGTGCGACGTCAGGCCGATTTTGCGATCGCGAACCTTCCGTCGAACCGGGATTTGATCCGTCATGCGCATAGGGGCGCTTTTGGCGCCCGCCCCGTGGCGGCATGAACGAAAGCAGGATCGATCCCTCCATTGGGTAGCCATGGTTTCGTTGCGCCCAATTGCCCCAGCCGTGTCGCCGCACGGCTGGGCGCTTTTCTTTCCATTGCATCAAGGTGAGTTCATGACGAAATCGCAGCGTACCCGTTTCCGCATGTTCAGTGGCGCGGCCGCATTGATGATAGCGATCGGGCAGCCTGCTCTCGCCCAATCCTCCAAGGCGCCATCTGCTCCGGCGGCGCAGGGGCGGTCGCTGGATGTCGATCTGAGCCGCGCGGGCGCGCCGATCGATCGCGCGTTCGACCTGTCGGTCGGGTCGGATTTCGCAGGAACGCTGAGCCGTGCGGACAGCCTGGCCCAGCTTGCTACAGCCGTGGATGAATTGGGCTTTCGCTATGTCCGCTTCCATGCCCCATTCCATGATGCGCTGCACACGGTTCAGCGGCGCGACGGCAAGATCGTCTATGACTGGGCCGGCCTTGATCGCCTGTTCGACGCTTTGCTGGCGCGGCGGATCAAGCCCTTCGTCGAACTGGGCTTCACACCTGAAGCCATGGCGACGTCGAAGCAGACCATCTTTTATTGGAAGGGCAACACCTCCCATCCCGAACCGAAGGCTTGGGCAGCGCTGGTGGACGCTTTCGTCCGGCATATGCGCGAACGCTATGGCGCGGAAGAAGTCCGCAGCTGGTATTTCGAGGTGTGGAACGAACCCAATCTGGACGGATTCTGGGAGAAGGCGGACCAGCCCGCTTATTTTGACCTGTATGAATCGAGCGCTCGGACGATCAAGGCGATCGACCCTGCCCTGCGGGTAGGCGGTCCTGCGACCGCAGGCGCGGCGTGGGTGCCGGAATTTCTCGATCGCGCCGCCCAGCGCAAGATACCCGTCGATTTCGTGACCACGCACACCTATGGCGTCGATGGCGGCTTTCTGGACGAGAATGGGGTGGACGACAACAAGCTGTCGACCAATCCGGATGCGGTCGTCGGCGACGTGCGAAGGGTCCGTGCACAGATCGATGCGTCGGCCTTTCCAGGCATTCCGCTATTCTTCACCGAATGGAGCGCCAGCTACAACCCGCGCGACCCGGTGCATGATTCCTATATCAGCGCGGCTTTTATCCTTAATAAGCTGCGTGGCTCGCGCGGTCTGGCGCAGGGCATGAGCTACTGGACCTATAGCGACCTGTTTGAGGAGGCCGGGCCGCCCCCTACGCCCTTTCATGGTGGTTTCGGTCTGATGAACAGGGAAGGCATCCGCAAGGCGGCCTGGTTCGCTTATAAATATCTGCACGCACTGGACGGCAAGGAAATTCCTCTTGCGGATTCGCAGGCCCTGGCCACAACGCAGGATGGGCGAAGCGCCGTGCTGCTTTGGAACTGGCGCCAGCCCAAGCAGGACGCCAGCAACCGTCCCTTCTTCACCAAATTGCTGCCCGCGCAGGCAGAGGCGCCGGCCGCCATTCGCTTCACCGGCATGGCGCCCGGGACGTACCGGCTTCAGGTCCACAGGACCGGATATAAAGCCAATGATGCGCATAGCCGCTATTTGGAAATGGGAGCGCCGGCAAAGCTCAGCGATGCGCAGCTTGGTGAGTTGCAGGCGTTGACCCAGGATATTCCCGAAACCGATCGCGTGATCCGTGTCGGGAAGGACGGGCGCTACAAGCTGGCTGTGCCGATGCGTAGTAATGACGTCGTATTCACGACGATCGAACCCGTGTCGGCATCGGGCCGCTAAAGCCGTTTCCAATCCCGCCTGCTCCGGGCTGTTTTTCTTTCTCTCTTCTCGCGAGATTGTCATGAACCCGACCCGCAGGCACCTGTTAACCCTCGCCACCGCTTCTGCCGGGGCCGCCCTGGCGCCCGGCGTTGCGGCGCGTCCGATCGGCAAAGCGATCGGCGAACCGGACATGTCCGGCACCGGTTCCATGAGCGGCATAGGGGTGGAAGGATCCCGCCGGGGCGATCTGGGCGACGGCCGCTACGTCAATCCCGTGCTGGCCGGTGATCGACCCGATCCCACTATCCTGAAGGATGGTGAGGATTATTACGCCGCCTTCTCCTCCTTTCTCTATTATCCGGGCGTGCCGATCTGGCATTCACGCGACCTGGTCAACTGGACGCCCGTAACGGCAGCCTTGAAGACCCCGACCGGCACGGTCTGGGCGCTCGATATCGCCAAACATGGCGATCGCTATTTCATCTATATCCCGGTTCTGGCGTCCGATGGCGATGCGCGGCCGCTGCGCACCTATGTCATTCATGCGCCTGCGATGAGCGGGCCGTGGAGCGAGCCGATCGATATGCATATCGACGGTATGATCGACCCGGGCCACGCGGTCGGGGAGAATGGCAAGCGCTACCTCTTCTTCAACGGTGGCAACAGGGTGAAGCTGCGTGATGACGGGCTGGCCGCCGATGGCGCGGTCGAGCATGTCTATAATGGTTGGCCGATCCCCAGCGATTATGTGATCGAAGGTTTCGCGCTGGAAGGCCCCAAGGTGCTTCACCGCGACGGCTATCATTATCTCATCGCGGCACAGGGCGGTACGGCTGGTCCGCCGACGAGCCATATGGTGGTTGCCGCACGATCCCGCTCGATCAATGGGCCATGGGAAAATTGCCCCTATAATCCGATCGTGCGGACCGTATCGCGGGAAGAGCCGTGGTGGTCGCGGGGACATGCGACAGCGGTCGAGGGACCGGACGGCCGGTGGTGGCTCGCCTATCATGGCTATGAGAACGGCTTTCGAACGCTGGGGCGGCAATTGTTGCTGGAGCCGATGGAATGGACCCAGGACGGTTGGCCGCGCGCATTGGGAGGTGCGCTCGACCAGCCGTTTCTCAAGCCCGCTGCCGGGAGTGGCACGCATGGCCAGCCGCTTTCGGGCCTGTCGCAGGAGGCGATCGGCAACCGACTGACCTTCTTCGCACCCAAGGGCGACTATCTGAAGCGTGCGCGTTTCCAGGGAGACAGTCTGTCGCTGGCAGCGCAGGGGACGGGACCAGCCGATGCGTCGCCGCTGCTGTTCGTGGCAGGCGACCGCTCCTACGAGATCATAGTCGATGTCGAGATACAGGCAGGGACGCAGGCGGGGCTGATCCTTTTCTACAATGACAAGCTGTTCTGCGGCCTGGGCGTGGGGGATGATCGCCTGCACGCCTATCGTATCGGTCAGGAGGAGCGGTGGCCGGCCGGTGCCCCGATATCCACGAAACGCCTCCGATTGCGGCTCGTCAACGACGAGAATGTCGTGACTTTCTATTATTCTGCCCCTGGTGGCGCATGGAAAAAGGAGCGATCGGTCGAGGTCGCCGGCTATAATCACAACGTCGGTGATGGTTTCCTGAGCCTGCGTCCGGGGCTTTACGCAGCAGGATCGGGTACGGCGACATTCCAGAACCTGCTTTATCGCGCACGTCGGCGGACCGGCGATAGTGGTTGAGGATTAAGGCGATCCGCCCATCGGAAAGAGGCTGGATACACCATTATCATCCCCGTTGTTCCCCGGCCTGTGCCGGGGAACAACGGGGATGATCAGGCAAATGATATTTCAAATGCGCTGGCATGCCGCGAAGGCAGTTGCGACGGCAGATCGATCACCAGCGCCTGACCGGCTTGCCGGAACGTCAGATTGCCCCGATGCCCAAGCAACCGGACACGGCGGACGGCGCGCCGCTCGTTCGGATTTCCGCTGGCCAGCGACGTAATCGCGACCTGGCCGGACGGTTCGCCCAGCGTGATTGCGTAGAGCGCTTCGCCTTTGGTGGTGAAGCGGATGTCCTGCGGGGTATAGTCCCCCTTTTCCTGGAACATGCCTTCGGCGGTCTCGGTCGGCCCTTCGCCGAAGATCTTCCACGGCCGCGTGCCATGGATGGCAGGGGCGTTGACTTTCATCCAGGCGGTGAGGTCCGCAAGTAGTTCTTCGGATTGAGGTGGCAGGCTACCGTCCGGATATTGCACGACATTGAGCAGCATATTGCCGTTCTTGCTGACGATGTCCGCCAGCATGGTCACGATCTGCGCCGACGTTTTATAGTCATATCGATCAGCGAAGAACCAGTCGCCGTTGGACGTATCCGTCTGCCACGGCAGGGGATTGATGTCCTTGAGCACGCCGCGCTCGACATCCTGGACGGACGCTTCCTTGTGAAACTCGCCAGTGCCGGAATCCTTGCAGGTATAGACGGCTTCCAGCTTACCCGACCGTGCGATGCTGCGGTTATAGAGATGCGCAACCAGCGACCTGCCGACCTCTCCGAAGGGCAACCCTCCGTCAGAGTAGAGCAAGTCGACCTGATAATTATCGACGAGGTCGCGAATGCGGCGGAACCACAGTTGATGGTAGTCGGGCTTTGTCGTGTACCAGCTTTGCGAGGTGTTGCGGAACGGTTCGTCGCGATTGTCGTGATACAGGTCAGAAAATTCGGGATTGGCGCCGTCATAGGCGAGGCCCAACTTCGGCCAGAACTGGTCGTAAAGATGGTTGGGATACCACCAGCTGTAGCTGGCCCCCAGATGTTCGGAGACGCCAAAGCGCAGGCCGTTCGCACGGGCTGCCTTCTGCCAATCCCCTACAATGTCTCGCTTTGGACCCATGGCGGTGGCATTCCAGCGATGATGCGTGGATCGCCACAGATCGAAATTGTCATGATGCACGCCCATGGACACGAAATATTTTGCGCCGGCGGCCGCATATTTCTTCATCAGCGCATCGGGATCGAATTTCTCCGCCTTCCACAGCGGGATAATGTCTTTGTAGCCGAACTCCGACGGGTGGCCGTATGTTTTTACATGGTAATCATAGTGCGGATGGCCGGGGACATACATGAACCGAGCATACCAGTCGCCCTGACGGGGTACGGCCTGCGGCCCCCAATGCGACCAGATTCCGAACTTGGCATCACGGAACCATTCGGGCGTTTCGTAGCCTTTCAAGGATTGCACGCTGCTATTGAAGCGGCCCGGCGGAATCTGCGGCCCAGCGGCAGGAGCCATGTTCGTTGTCGCGGCAGCCGCCTGTGCTCGTGCGGCGCTCAGTCCAAACGCGGCGGCTACCGTGCCGCTCAAGAGATCCCGTTTGCTAAACTTGCTCATAGAGACACTCCATCATCCTCTTGATCGATCCATCCGCCGGGCTTTCGTCGCCTTGCTGCTTATATTCTAGCGACTGCGCGTAAGGTCATTGCACTGGGCACAGTCCGGGCTGAGCTGAAAACGTCCCCCCAAATCAGACTGATGCGATGCCTGTATGATGGTATATTTGCAAGTGTGTTTTCATATTTCAACCTCGCCGCGTCATAGGTTCGCGTCAGTCCAGGGTGACTGTGGTGCAAGCGGGTGCGCGCTGACCATCTGGGGAGGGCGGCGTCATGCTCTTGTCCATTGGCCTGATTCCGCCCCGGGTTCATGATGGGCGTCCTGGCCCGCATGATCATCGGCAATATTCACGCCGAAATGGTCGCCGCCAAAGGCTGTGACAGTCAGGCCCGCGCGAATGGCTTATCGAGCGTGGCACTTGCTTCAAGGACTGGCGCTGCATCGCCACTCGCTTCGATTGCAACGTCAGAAACTTCATGAGCGCCATCAGCGGCGCCGCAGCCGTCATCTGGTGGCTGTAGTGAGTCCGATCCCTGGTCTTGACCATGACGAGCGAAAACCCGCCGGTTCACATCTGAGGATCGGAAATCGGCGGCGAAATGTCGCGAAAGGGTGTGCGCCGTGCAAAGGCGGGGTGAAAGGCCCACCCGGCGATGCTCCAGCCGGAAGCAACCGGGGCAGGCATGGAGGTGACGATATGTCTGAAGCCCTCGGATGACGGTCACGTAGGTGACCGTGCGAGCGTACAGGCCGTAACGTGAGTGAACGCTGAGCAATCCTCGAAAAGGACGATGTGCAGGCCGACCCGTTAACCCTTACGGGGAAGGTTGATATGGGCGGGCAAGTTTGAGCGACGTTGGAGCCCGTCTGCGGCACCGGGGTAGTGGCGACGGCATGTACGCAAGGAAAGTGCACGCAACACGGGAAGCCCCATGGCGTGCCGAGGGATCGGCAACCGGACGCCCGCGAGGGATGGGAAGGGCGTGATGGGGTGGCGGAGAGGCCCGTAGTACCGATGAAGCCGGGTAATGCCGGTGGAGGGAAGGAGCCTTAGTTCAAGACGAACGCGACACGTGGTGAGGGGCAGGAGATTGGGCAACCTATCAGCTCCGAAAAGCGTCCAGAAACTGCAGAAGGCGTTGCACGCGAAAGCGAAGGCAGAGGCCGGTTACCGCTTTTACGCGCTGTATGACAAGATCAGCCGCGATGACATTCTGGCTCATGCCTATGCCCAGTGTCGCTCCAATAAGGGCGCGCCGGGCGTGGATGGACAGGATTTTGCGAACATCGAGGTATATGGTGCCGAGCGGTGGCTGGCGGAACTGGCGCTGTCGCTCAGAGAGGAGACGTATTGGCCGGAACCGATCAGACGTGTCTACATACCGAAAGCCAACGGCAAACTCAGGCCGCTGGGCATTTCCACTATGCGGGATCGGGTCTGCATGACAGCAGCAATGCTGGTGCTGGAGCCGATCTTCGAGGCCGATCTTCCACCTGAAATCTACGCCTATCGCGCTGGGCGCAATGCCCAGCAGGCGGTGATCGATGTGGAGGAGCAGCTAGTCAATGGGCCACTCAGAAGGGGGCAGATCACCAATTCCTCCGCAATCGCATATTGATACACGGCCGAAATTCGTTGCAGTAGCCGGTGTCCGGTTTCCAGTGCGCCCCGCGACTGCACGCCCACCAGCAAGTCGCGCACATTCTGCGCCCTGACGTGCCGAATATCCAAGGCGCCCAGCGCCTTGAACACGTCCCGCTGAAAGCTGTTCAGCACTTCGGTCGCGTGCCGGGGCTTCCATTGCGGTTCCTGCAATGCGTGCCAGCGCCGCGTTACCGCCTCGAAACTGTTGTCTGGATTGGTGGCAAGCGCGCGCCGCTTGGCCTTGGTGCTGAATTCCAACGCCGGATCGCGTCCTTCGTTCAAGGTCTTGCGCGCAGTTACGGACATTTCCCGCGCTTCCTGCAACCTGACTTCCGGGTATGCCCCGAAGCCAATCTGCTTTTCCTTCCCGCCGATGCGATATTTGAGGCGCCAGCTTTTGTGACCGGTGGTGCTTACCAGCAGGTGCAAGCCATGTGCGTCGAACAATTTGAGGGGCTTCGCTCCGGCCTTTGCCGCCTTGCACTCCTTGTCCGTCAGCATCCAACGCCCCCACTGTCAAAAGAGCGCGCCCCCGAAACGCCCCCGACGGCATCGGGAAGGCATGAACCGGGATGGGACGCCCCGGCACCGCCGAATGGCCAAAAACTGGCGCAATTGCAACAGCTTCAGGACAGGTTGAGACAGTGTAAGAAAGGAAAGTGGTCGGGGAGACAGGATTCGAACCTGCGACATCCTGCTCCCAAAGCAGGCGCGCTACCAGACTGCGCTACTCCCCGAATGGGGCGGCCTTAGCGGGGAAGCGCGTGTCCCGTCAATCGGCGATCAGTGGAAGAAGAGCCATAAAAGCAGAATAATCGGGATCGGTACGCCCAGCAACCACAGCAATATGCCTTTCCCCATATCATCTCTCCGTTTCGTTTGAAGGGAAACCCTTGGGAACGGCGCGATGTTCCTGCTCTACTGAGAGCCATGGCCATGGGAAGCGGACAACGAAAAGGGCGGACCCTTTCGGATCCGCCCTTCGAAATCTCGCTTAATGCAGAGATTACAGCGCGTTCGCAGCGTTGTTCGTCGCATTCGCGGCGTTGTCGGCAGCGTTCGCGGCGTTGTCAGCAGCGTTGACGGCGTTTTCGACGACGTTTTCGACGACAGCGTTCGAAGCGTTCGCGGTCTCGTTGGCCGGCTTCTCACCGCAAGCGGCGAGGGCCATCAGGCTGGCCGAAGCGAAAACAACAGCGATCTTCTTCATTGTGTACGGCTCCCATAGCATTATGCCGCGTCTGGCACATTATGATGTGGCCCTACGCGAGCGACCCGCATTAACGTGTGCGCTGCACAAATCAATGCTTTTCTGCGTCGGTGAAGCGGCAGAATCACGCGACAGGGCGTTGTCTACTATAAAAGTTCAGTTAGCGCTCAATGTTTCTGATGCGTTAGCGACCAGGTTCAGCGTCACGGCCCAGGCAGCGACATTCTGCCGCAACTGTTCGGGATCGACCTTGTCCAGCGTGTCGTCGGGCGTGTGGTGGATGTCGAAATAGCGCGTGCCATCCTGTTGCAAATCAATGACAGGCACGCCGGCCTTCACAAGCGGTGCAATGTCTGCACCGCCGCCCGCTTCCTGCGTGCTGGCGCCTACGCCCAGCGGTGCGAGCGCCTGTGCGATAGTTTTTGCCAAGGCTTCATGACCTTGCGGCAGCTTGAAATCGACGCGCCAGATGCGGTCGGCGCCGAAATCCGATTCGATCGCCAGCGCATGTTTTTCCTGTCCATGCGCCTTATAATAAGCGCGCGCGCCATCACCGCCGATCTCCTCCGCGCCCGCCATCAGCACACGGATGGTGCGGCGGGGCCGGCCGGCCCTGGAGACTTGAAGCGCGGATGCCGCCGCGATGGCGCAGCCGGTCGCGTCGTCGGTCGCGCCGGTGCCCTGGTCCCAGCTATCGAGATGGCAGGCGGCCACGACGATACCGGCCGCCGGATCGCTGCCGGGGATTTCGGCGATGACATTGCCGGAGGGCTGGTCTTTCAACATCTTGGAGGTGAGCGTCAGGTGCAGTTTCACCGGCTGTCCGCGCGCGATCACGCGGGCGAGCTGCTCGGCGTCGGGCACTGAAAGCGCCGCCGCCGGGATCGGCGTCACGCCATCCGCCCACATTTGCACGCCGGTATGCGGCACGCGATGATGGTCGGTGCCGATCGATCGGATCAGGATGGCGATCGCGCCCTTCTTCGATGCTATGCTTGGGCCCTGACGCCGCGCAGCGCCGAAATAGCCGTAGGAGGAGCCGTCCTGCGTCGCTTTCATATCATGGTCGACAAAGGCGATCTTGCCCTTGAGGGCGGATTCGGGCGCGGCTTCCAAATCGGCGATGCTGGGGAAATAGACGACTTCGCCTTCAATTCCCTTGTCGCTGGTCGATCCGCTGTTGCCGAGTGCCGCCAGCACCAGATTCTGCGGGAAGGGGGAAAGGATGCGGGCTTCGTCATGCCCGCGTACCCAGACCGGCATGGTATAAGGTTCGGCGCGGACGTTGGAGAAGCCCAGCGCCTTGAGCTTTGCCACCGCCCAATCGCGTGCCCGCGCTTCCTGCGGCGTACCGGCAGGGCGCGGGCCGACTTCGGTGGTCAGTCCTTCGGTAAAGTCCCAGGCGACGCCATCTTTGAGCGCCGCATCGCGAATCGCGCTGCTGTCGGCAGACGCCGCATGGGAAAGGGCGGGGGTGAGGATGCTGCCAAGGAGCAGGGCGGCAGACAGGCCCGATCGGATTTTATACATGGGTGAAGGCTTATCCGGGCATCCCCCATTTGCCAATGCCTTCCGCCTCCGCTAACTCGGCGCAGTTTTTCCACCTGATTTTCCTACCTGTCTTTTCGGAGCTGCGCGAACCCATGTCCGCCTCATCGCAATATGCCTATGTCATGAAGAGCATGACCAAGACCTTCCCCGGCGCGGCGAAGCCGGTGCTGAACCAGATCAACCTGCAATTTTATCGCGGTTCGAAGATCGGCATCGTCGGCCCCAACGGCGCGGGCAAGTCGACCCTGATGAAGATCATGGCCGGCATCGATACGGATTTCAGCGGTGAAGCCTGGCCGGGCGAGAATATCACGGTCGGCTATCTGCCGCAGGAACCGCAGCTCGACCCGACCAAGACGGTGCTGGAGAATGTGAAGGACGGCGCTCGCGAGATCGCGGACAAGATGGACCGTTTCAACGAGATCAGTATGATCATGGCCGATCCGCCGGAAGACGTCGATTTCGACGCGCTGATGGAGGAAATGGGCACGTTGCAGGAGCAAATCGACGCGGTCGACGGCTGGACGCTCGACAACCAGCTTGAAATCGCGATGGAAGCGCTGCGTTGCCCGCCGTCGGACTGGTCGGTGGAAAGCCTGTCGGGTGGTGAAAAGCGCCGCATCGCGCTGACCCGCCTGCTGATCCAGAAGCCGGACATCCTGCTGCTCGACGAACCGACCAACCATTTGGACGCCGAAAGCGTTACCTGGCTGGAAAACCACCTCAAGGAATATGCCGGGTCGGTGTTGATGATAACCCATGACCGCTATTTCCTCGACAATGTCGTCGGCTGGATCCTGGAACTCGATCGCGGAAAATATTTCCCGTACGAAGGCAACTACTCCACCTATCTGGAGAAGAAGGCCAAGCGCCTGGAGCAGGAGGACCGCGAGGCCACCGGCCGCCAGAAGGCGATCAACGATGAGCTGGAATGGATCAGGGCCGGCACCAAGGGCCGCCAGACCAAGTCCAAGGCGCGTATCAAGAAGTTCGAGGAACTGGTCGCCGGCCAGAACAACCGCACGCCCGGCAAGGCGCAGATCGTCATTCAGGTGCCGGAACGGCTGGGCGGCAAGGTGATCGAGTTCAAGGGCATTAGCAAAGCCTATGGCGACAAGCTGCTGTTCGAGGACCTGTCCTTCCTGTTGCCACCGGGCGGTATCGTCGGCGTCATCGGTCCGAACGGCGCGGGCAAATCCACCCTGTTCCGCATCATCACCGGTCAGGAGACCCCCGATTCGGGCGAAGTCGACATCGGTTCGACCGTGCGCCTGGGCTATGTCGACCAGAGCCGCGACCATCTGGATGCCTCCAAGAATGTCTGGGAGGAAGTGTCGGACGGCCTGGACTATGTGAAGGTCAACGGTCACGACATGTCGACCCGCGCCTATGTCGGGGCCTTCAACTTCAAGGGGCAGGACCAGCAGAAGAATGTCGGCAAGCTGTCGGGTGGTGAGCGCAACCGCGTCCACATCGCCAAGATGCTGAAGAAGGGCGGCAATGTGCTGCTACTCGACGAACCGACCAACGACCTCGACGTGGAAACGCTGGGCGCGCTGGAGGAAGCGATCGAGAATTTC
This sequence comes from Sphingobium sp. BYY-5, assembly GCF_022758885.1. Lineage (NCBI taxonomy): Bacteria > Pseudomonadati > Pseudomonadota > Alphaproteobacteria > Sphingomonadales > Sphingobiaceae > Sphingobium > Sphingobium sp. BYY-5. The sequence goes on along the minus strand of NZ_JALEBH010000001.1, from coordinate 1,072,100 downwards.
GCGGGCTGCGCCGTGGTCATCAGCCATGACCGTTTCTTCCTTGATCGTCTCGCCACCCATATCCTGGCCTTCGAAGGCGACAGCCATGTCGAGTGGTTCGAAGGCAATTTCGAGGCTTATGAGGAAGACAAGCGCCGCCGCCTGGGCGATGCTGCCGATCGTCCGACGCGCCTGGCCTACAAGAAGTTGACCCGCTGATCGGCCACGGCTGATTGCGTATGGGACAACCATGTTGCAATTTTTGCAACCGCAAACGGTTGTTTCGCACTTGCGATGGTGACGCTAACATTTCATAAAGGGCAGGCCTTTCAGGCATCCTCTCCTAAAAACTTTCAGGCCGGTCCCATTGGGATCGGCCTTTTTTTGGTCAGATGACGGTTGGGCAAGCGGCTGGCGGCGGGCCAAGGGCGGCGTTCTTCAGGAAATCGCGATCGGTCAGCGAATCGAGAAACGCCAGCAGAGCGGGCATTTCGATATCGCCAAGTTGCGTCGCCGCATGACGCCGAATCGCCGCTTCCATGGTCGGGCTTTGCCCATCATGCAGCCATGGGCCGGTCACGGCGACATTGCGGAGCGAGGGCGTGCGGAAGCGTTCGGGCGGCGGTTCAAATCCGGGTGGTAGCGGTTTGCCGCCATAGGCGCTGTTGTCGATCTCACCCGGCGCGGCGCTCCCGACATAATGAATATTTCCATCGGTAAAATCCTGACCACTATGGCAGGAGACGCAACCCGACGCCGCGAACTGCGCTGCTCCCTTTTGTGCCAGCGGGGAAAGATTGCCCTGGTCATAGGGGCTGCCAAAGGAAATCATGGTTCGCTCGAAGGCGCCAAGCGCTGCCGTCACCTTCGCATAAGTCGCGCCACCCTTCGCATTCGGGAACGCCTGCGTGAACAGGCGGCGGTAGCAGGAATCGGTATCTAGCCGCTGGGCCAGTTCAGCATCGTTGCCGGCCATGCCCATCTCGACCGGCTTTGTTCCGGTCATCGGCACCATCGCCTGTGCCTCCAGCGTCGAGATGCCCGCCTCAATCCACGTGAAGCCTGTGCGCCAGGCGACGTTGGCAAGGCCCGGAACATTGCGTACGCCCATCTCTCCCGTGACGCCAATATGGGTAGGCAGGCCATCGCTGAAACCGTGAGACTGGCTATGGCAATCGGCGCAAGCCATGCTGCCATTCTGCGACAAGGCGCGATCATAAAAGAGGCGACGGCCAAGCGCGACCTTGATGGCGCTCATGTCATTATCGGCAGGGATGGACGGAACAATGACTCCGGCTGGCAGGGCGGGCCAGCGCCATGCGGGTCGAGCAGCGATCACGCCTGTAGCCAGCAATGCCATACCGACAATGATGGGTGCCACGTTCATCCGCATAACCTGTCCCCTTTGCCGTGGAAGACGAAGACAGGCTGCCTGATCCGCAAGGTGGGGTAAACAAGGAAGGAGAGGAGGGGGGAAAGCAGGAGTTGGGGGATTGTTGCGAGGCTGTCCTCTCGTCCGGTCGAAACGGCTCTGTAGTCCAAATCCTTCAGATCGTCGGGTGTTTCTCGAACCCGTTGAGCGCCTGGACTGTTGCGTCCGTGGTATCGATCCGCATCACTTGCGCAGCCGATGGCCCTTCATGCGCCAACATGATGAAGCGCTCTATCGTTTCTGCTTCACCTTGTAACAGCATTTCGACGCCGCCTTCCGTTCGGTTGCGCACCCACCCGGCAAGACCGAGTCCACACGCTGTTTCTGCCGCCCAGGCGCGATACCAGACGCCCTGGACGCGGCCGTGAACCATCAAGCGGCGGGCAAATGACAGGCATCAGCGGACCCGCTTGATCCATGTCTGCCCACCTTCGCGGACTTCGACCAGGAAATTGGGGATGGTGCGCACCAGGTCCGACAGTCGCTTATACCCATAGTTCCGCGTGTCGAAGCTGGAGCGATTGCCCGCCAACTGTCCGACGCTGCCCAGCGAGGCGAAGCCCTTTTCGTCGCGCTTCACCGCATCATAAGCATCGATCAGCAGCTTCACGACCTCGGCATCGACCGGCTTGGCCTTGATTTCTCCGCTGCTTTTCGGCGCAGGTCTGGCTGAAGCGGCTCCGGCGGCCCTTTTCGCGGTGGGTTTCGTGATCGGCACTTCGGCCGATTCCAAGGCGGCGACGTCGATGAAGCGGGTGCAGGCGCGGCGGAAGCCTTCGGGCGTGTTGGCCGTGCCGAAACCATAGACCGGGATGCCATCCTGCCGGATGCGCGTGACCAGTGGCGTGAAGTCGCTGTCGCTGGACATGAGGCCAAAGCCGTCGACGCGCCCGCTGGCCAGCAGGTCCATCGCGTCGATCGTCATCTTCATGTCGGTGGCGTTCTTGCCCTTGGTCAGGTCGAACTGCTGCTGCGGTTCGATCGCCTGGGTGATGGAAAGGGCGGCCCACGCCTTGAGCGTCGCCTTGCTCCAGTTGCCATAAGCGCGACGGATATTGACCGTCCCCAGTTCGGCCAGCACCGTCATCACCGAATCGAAATGCGCCGCCGACGCATTGTCCGCGTCGATCAGCAGGGCAATGTTGCCGCGGCCTTCCTGTCGTGTCGCCATGGCGGCTTCCTTTCGTTCAGGCGGGTTTTCGATCAGGCAGGGGAGAAGGCGCCGCTCGCTTCGTCCAATATGTGAAGCTGTCCGTCCGCGATGGCGAAGAAGCTGCCGATCAGTTTGAGTTCGCCATTGCGTTCCTTGGACCGGACGCAGGGGAAGCTGCGGAGATTGGCGAGGCTGACCTTGACGGCTTCCTGCTCCATGGCGCGCTCCACATCGCGGTCGCGTTGCTCGCCATAGCGGCCCACTACCACGTCGCGCGCGCCGTCCAGCAGCTCGATCCAGTTATGGATGAAGCCGCCTTCGCCCGGCGGCGCATCCTTCAGATCATGGCTGAGTGCCGCCTTGCAACCACCGCATTTGCCGTGCCCCATGACGACGATTTCACCGACTTTCAGCACCTGCACCGCGAATTCCAGTGCGGCCGATACGCCATGATGGCCGGGATTGGTTTCGAACGGAGGGACCAGCGCCGCGACATTGCGCACAACGAATATCTCGCCGGGGCTGGTGTCGAAAATCTGGGCCGGATCGACGCGGCTGTCCGAACAGGCGATCACCATCACCCTGGGGCTCTGCCCCTCGGCCAGTTCGCCCCATCGCTCCCGCTGCTGGTTCCAGCCGGTGTTGCGGAAGCGGTGGTAGCCCTGAAGCATGTCGGCAAAGTCGCTCATGGCGTGGGTGTGCCGTACAAAGTCAGGACTGGCAAGTAGGCCCAAGCATCGCTATCTGGGGCGCATGAACGACATCAGCCCGATCCCCGTGCCCGGTCAGCCCGCCAGCCCGGAACGCGCCCGCAAGCCCGACTGGATTCGCGTCAAGGCGCCGACCAGCCCCGCCTATCATGAGACCCGCAAGCTGATGCGCGACAAGGGCCTCAACACGGTGTGCGAGGAAGCGGCCTGTCCCAATATCGGCGAATGCTGGACCAAGAAGCACGCCACGGTGATGATCCTGGGTGATGTCTGCACCCGCGCCTGCGCCTTCTGCAACGTCAAGACCGGGATGCCGCGCAAGGTCGATCCCAAAGAGCCGCAGAATCTGGCCGACGCCTGCGCCGAAATGGGGCTGGAACATATCGTCATCACGTCGGTTGACCGCGATGACCTGCCCGATGGCGGCGCGTCGCAATTCGTCAAGGTGATTGAGGCGCTGCGCCGGACCACGCCGAACACGACGATCGAGATTCTGACGCCTGACTTCCGTAACAAGCATGAGCGCGCGGTCGAGATGATCGTCACGGCCCGGCCGGACGTCTATAACCATAATCTGGAGACGGTCCCGCGCCTTTACCCGACCATCCGCCCCGGCGCGCGCTATTATGCGTCGTTGCGCCTGCTGGAGTCGGTGAAGAAGCTCGATCCGTCGATCTTCACCAAGTCGGGCATCATGCTGGGCCTGGGCGAGGAGCGGCTGGAGGTCCATCAGGTGATGGACGACATGCGTTCGGCCGATATCGATTTCCTGACCATGGGCCAATATCTCCAACCCACGCCCAAGCACGCCAAGGTGATGGAGTTCGTCACCCCGGCCGCGTTCAACGCCTATGCAGGCATTGCGCGGGCCAAGGGCTTCCTGCAGGTGGCGTCCAGCCCGCTGACCCGTTCCAGCTATCATGCGGGCAAGGATTTCGCCGAGATGAAGGCCGCGCGCGAGGCGCAACTGGCCAAGGCGGCGACGAAGGCCTGACCCTTTCATGCCCAAGCATAACGAGACGCGCCACCTTCCCTATACGCCGACGCAGATGTTCGACCTGGTGTCGAACGTCGCCGCCTATCCCGAATTTCTGCCATGGATCAGCGCTATCCGCGTCCGTTCCGACAGCGAGACGGAAATGGTTGCCGACATGATCGTGGGCTTCAAGGGGGTGAAGGAAAGCTTCACCTCGCGTGTCCACAAGCATCGGCCCGACCATGTTCGGGTCGATTATCTGGATGGCCCGCTCAAGCATCTCCACAATGAGTGGAGCTTTCGTGACGACGGGCAGGGCGGGGTGCTGGTCGATTTCGAGGTGGAGTTCGAATTCAAGAACCGGCTGTTCGAAATGCTGGCCGGTCAGTTCTTCGACAAGGCGCTGCGCAAGATGATCGGTGCGTTCGAAACGCGTGCGGCGGCGCTTTACGCGCCTTCGGGCAACAGCAGTTCCAGCGCGCACAGCGCCGCCTGAAGCCGCACGCCGCCCCGGCCATTATCCTCGAAATGATGCATGTCGGCCACGACCTTGTCGGGGCTGGCGCCGCGTTCGGCACGGGCGAAGACGACCGTGCCAACCGGCTTCTGCTCGCTGCCGCCGCCCGGCCCGGCAATGCCGGTGATGGCGACGGCGACATGAGCATGGCTCATGTTGAGCGCGCCCTGCGCCATGGCCCAGGCGGTGGCGATGGACACCGCACCAAATGTATCAAGCACATCATGCGAAACGTTCAGAAGTTTCGCCTTCATATCATTGGAATATGTAATGAAACCGGCTTCGAACACCTCGGACGAGCCGGCGATTTCGGTGAGCGCTGCCGACACGAGGCCGCCGGTGCAGCTTTCCGCCACCGCGACCGTGCGTCCTGCGCGACGATTGGCGACGATGACTTTTTCGGCGAGTTCGACCAATTGGGTCGGAAGGACGGTATCGGGCATAAGGTCAGGATAGCGCGGGGAGGGAGAGGGTGGCAACCGCCTGCGCGGCGATGCCTTCGCCCCGGCCGGCAAACCCCAGTTTCTCGGTGGTGGTCGCTTTGACGCTGATACGGTCGAGCGGGATCGCCAATATGCTGGCAATCCGCGAGCGCATGGCGTCGCGATGCGGACCGATCTTGGGCGCTTCGCAGATGATCGTCAGGTCGATATGCTCGATCATGCCGTCCCGCGCCGTCGCCCGATCACGCGCATAGGCGAGGAAACGGTCGGAGGATGCGCCGCGCCATTGCGGATCGGAGGGCGGGAAATGGCTGCCGATATCACCCTCCGCCAACGCGCCGAGAATGGCGTCCACGATCGCGTGAAGGGCCACGTCGGCGTCGCTGTGTCCGGCCAGGCCGCGATCGTGCGGGACCAATATGCCGCCCAGCCAAAGCTCTTCATCAGGGGCGAGGCGATGGACGTCATAGCCCATGCCGACGCGCGTGCTGCGCGGTGTCGCCAGTCGCTCTTCGGCGCGGGCGAAATCCCGGTCATAGGTCAATTTCTCAAGCCTTTCATCGCCTTGCACCAGGTTGACGTCATGACCCCAGGCCTGGAATATCTGCGCATCGTCGGTGGCTTCCTGTGCATCATCCCATGCCCGATGCGCCGCGAGGATCGCGTCGAAGCGGAAGGCCTGCGGCGTCTGCACGCGATGAAGGCTCGCCCGATCGACGCCATCCGCCATCACGCCATCCGCGCCACGTACCAGCGTGTCGGCGACGGGGAGGGTGGGGATGGCGCCCTGTGCGTCATCCAACGCCACCAGCAGCCGGTCGATCACGGCAGCCGGCAGGAAGGGGCGAGCCGCGTCATGGATCAGCACGACATCCGCGCCACCATTGTCCGCGATCGCTTCCAGCCCTGCGCGGACCGATCCGCGCCGGCTGTCCGCGCCGGTGATGAAGGACGCGACATCGCGATCGCCCAGCAAGGCGCGTGCCGTTTCTGCCTGTTCCGCGCCCAACACGATATGGATGGTGTCGATCCCGCCATGCGCGGCCAGCGCGTTAAAGGCGTGCGCCAAAACGGACTGGCCCGCCACCATCCTGAACTGCTTGGGGACGCTCCCGCCCGCCCGGCTTCCCTGGCCCGCGGCGACGATCAGCGCGACGATCTTGCTGTTTGATGTCATGGGGCGGCGCATAGCGGGTCGTGGGACAGACTGGAAGTGCGCTTCTGTTGGGGGCAAGGGAGGCTCGCTTGCCGCCGGACCCATTTTCCGCTAAGGGCTGCCTGTTTTTTAGGCAGTTCATCAAAGTAAAGATCATGCGCAGGCTTTCTCCCATCTCCATCGGTCCAGTGACCATCGACATGCCGGTCGTGCTGGCGCCGATGACGGGCGTCACCGACATGCCCTTCCGCACGCTCGTCCGCCGCTATGGCTCGGGCCTCAACGTGACGGAGATGATCGCGTCGGCGGCGATGATCCGCGAGACCCGCCAGTCGCTGCAAAAGGCCGCCTGGCATCCGCTGGAGGAGCCGGTGTCGATGCAGCTTGCCGGTTGTTCGCCCACGGAAATGGCCGACGCCGCCAAGCTCAATGCCGATCGTGGCGCGGCGATCATCGACATCAATATGGGCTGCCCGGTGAAGAAGGTCGTCAATGGCGATGCGGGCAGCGCGTTGATGCGCGATCTGCCGCTGGCCGCCGCCCTCATCAAGGCGACGGTGGAGGCGGTCGATGTTCCCGTGACCGTGAAGATGCGCATGGGCTGGGATCATTCCAGCCTCAACGCCCCAGAACTCGCCCATATTGCCGAGGATCTGGGCGCGAAGCTTATCACCGTCCATGGCCGCACCCGCTGCCAGATGTACAAGGGCAGCGCTGATTGGGCCTTCGTTCGGTCGGTCAAGGATGCGGTGAAGCTGCCGGTCATCGTCAACGGCGACATCTGCTCGATCGAGGATGCGGATACGGCCTTGGAACAGAGCGGCGCCGATGGCGTCATGATCGGCCGCGGGGCCTATGGCCGGCCCTGGCTGATCGGTCAGGTCATGGCCTGGCTGGCCGATGGCACGCGCTTGCCTGATCCGTCTCTGGCGGAGCAATATCGAGTGATTATAGAGCATTATCACGCAATGCTCGATCATTATGATAATTACACCGGCGTCAATATGGCCCGCAAACATATCGGCTGGTACACCAAGGGATTGACCGGATCGGCTGAGTTCCGCAACGCCGTGAACCAGGAACCGGAAGCGGAAAAGGTGCTCGACATGCTCGCCCGCTTCTATGAACCGCTGATCGCCAGCGGCCTTGATCCGGCGGAGTTGCGCAAGGCGGCATGACAGTGGCGCTGTCGTCCGCCCCGCCGCTTCGCGTGCAGCAGGACGGGCCATCATTGGGTGAGCAGATGACCGCGTTGCCGGTCGCGACGCTCGTCGTGAAGCCGGACAACAGCATCGCCGACGCCAATGTCCGCGCGGAAACGCTGCTCAACATGGCGCGATCGGCGATCATCGGCAGCGATATAGCGCGTACGATCCGCATCGCCGAAGCCGGCGCGCGTTTCGACATCTGGCACAGCAACAAGCCGATCGCCGCCTATGATATCAAGGTTCATGCCGGCCGCACCGCCGAGATGGAAGTGGACTTGATGATCGCGCCGATCGTCGACCATGAGGGCTGGCGCGTCGTGTCGCTCCATGCCCAGAGCCAGGCGCGCAAGATCGGCCATCGCGGATCGTCGGGGGGCGCCCGTTCCGCCATGGGCGCGGCCGCGATCCTGGCGCATGAGATCAAGAACCCGCTATCGGGCATTCGCGGCGCGGCGCAATTGCTGGAATCCAGCCATGGCGGGCGCGACGCGGCGCTGACCCAGCTCATCTGCAACGAGGTGGACCGGATCGCGGCCCTCATCGACCGGATGCAGGATTTCACGACCGACCGCACGCTGGAATGCCACCCCGGCAACATCTATCCCCTGATCGATCGGGCGGCGGGTATTGCAGCAGCAGGATTTGCAAAAAATATAAAGATCATAAAGCATTATGATCCATCTTTACCATTCGCCAACATTAATGACGATGCGCTGGTGCAGGTGATGATTAATCTGCTCAAAAATGCCGCCGAGGCGCTGGAGCATGTCGCCAAGCCGCGCATCCGTGTGGAAACCGCCTTCCGCCATGGCGTCTCGGTCGTGGTTGGTGACGGCAAGGGCAGCGCGGTGCTGCCAATCGAAATCCTCGTTATCGACAATGGACCCGGCGTGCCCGAACATATTCTCGACCATCTCTTCAATCCCTTCATCACCGGCAAGCGCGACGGGCAAGGGCTGGGCCTGGCGCTGGTGGACAAGCTGGTTCGCGACATGAGCGGTTTCGTCCAATATGCGCGCGACGCGGAGGCGGGAGAGTCCAGCTTCCGCATCCTGCTGCCGATGGGAATGGCGTGATGGCGGCGACTGGCGCGATCCTGGTGGTGGATGATGATCCCGCCATCTGCGTGGTGGTCGGCGAAGCGCTCCGCCGGCAGGGGCATAAGGTCAAGACCGCCGCTTCCATCCGCGAGCGTGCTGCGCTGATGGAAAGTTTCGCGCCCGACGTTCTCATTACCGACGTCATGCTGCCGGACGGCGACGGGCTGGACGATGTAGCGGACATATTGGCGACCAAGCCTGGCCTGAATGTCATCATCCTGTCGGCGCAGAACACGCTGAACACCGCGATCCGTGCGACCGAGAAGGGGGCGTTCGAATATCTGCCCAAGCCCTTCGATCTCAACGAGCTGACCCGCGCGGTGTCCGACGCGCTCGGCACCCGGCAGAGCGCGGAGGAACCGGGAGAAGTCGGGCTGCCCCATGACGGTCTGCCGCTGGTCGGCCGTTCTCCGGCGATGCAGGAAGTTTACCGCACCATTGCCCGCGTCCTGTCCAATGACCTTTCCATTCTGGTGCTGGGTGAGTCGGGCACGGGCAAGGAGCTGGTGGCGGAAGCGATCCACAGCCTGGGGCAGCGGCGCACCAAGCCCTTCGTGCCGATCAACATGGCCGCAATTCCGCGCGAACTGATCGAGGCGGAACTGTTCGGCTATGAAAAGGGCGCCTTTACCGGCGCGCACGCCCGTACCGCCGGCAAGTTCGAGCAGGCGCAGGGCGGCACGCTGTTCCTCGATGAAATTGGCGATATGCCGATGGAAGCGCAGACCCGGCTGCTGCGTGTGCTTCAATCGGGCGAAGTGACGACTGTGGGCGGGTCGAAACCTGTCCGGGTCAATGTCCGCATTATCGCGGCGACCAACAAGGATCTGCCCCATCTGATCGAAGAAGGTCGCTTTCGCCAGGATCTCTATTATCGCCTCAATGTCGTGCCGATCGCCCTGCCGGCGCTGCGCGAGCGGCGCGAGGACGTGATCCTGCTGGCCCGCCATTTCCTGGAACGTGCCGCGCGGGATGGGCTGCCGCGCAAGACGTTGGCCGACGATGCGGCGCAACTGCTGATGGCCTGGCACTGGCCGGGCAATGTACGCGAGCTACAGAATATGATGCAGCGCCTGTCGGTCCTCAGCCGCGAAAATATCATCACGGCGGAGATGTTGCGGCACATGCTGCCGATCGACGCCGTGCCCGCCGACTATGTGGCGCCGGCCGATCAGTTGGTCCATGCCGTGCGGGATTGGGCGAAGCGGCAATTGGGCGTGGGCATCGGCCAGCCCCAGCGCAGCCTGCATGACGATCTGCTGGCGGTAATCGAGCCGGTCCTGCTGGAGGAAGTTCTTTCCAGCGTTGATGGCAATCAGATTCGCGCTGCGGCGCTGCTTGGCATCAATCGGAACACGCTTCGCAAGAAGCTCACCGACTATGGTCTCGACCCGCTTCAGTTGCGGCTGAGTGATTGACGGAAATTCCGTGGCATATCAGGACGAACCGACGGTCTGTATCGATCAGCGACATGGAAAGCCCAAAATACTGTGTTTGAATGGGCACGGGCTTGTTGTAACAAAGCCACTATGAACGGCGCAACCACCCTACGCAGGCGGGCCACCGCATGGCGAAGGCATTTGCCGCCTTTCCTGCGCCGTGGGCGCCTGGCCGTGCTGGTGGAGGCTTTCACATTAGCCCTGTTGGTGGGCATGGCGGGCCTGACCTATCATCTGCTGGCACGCAGCGGCGAATCCTACACGCTGCTGACGCCGCCAATCGTCGCGCTGCTGCTGGTGGCGAATCTGGTGCCGGCCATCGCCCTCCTAATGCTGCTCGGTCGGCGGGTGGCGAAGCGGCGCGCGGCTCAATCGGCGATCGGTAGCGACGGGCAGTTGCACGTTCGGCTGGTTGCGATGTTCTCTATCGTCGCCAGCGTGCCGATGTTGCTGGTCGTGATCTTCGCGTCCCTGCTGTTCCAATATGGCGTGCAATTCTGGTTTTCGGACAGCGCGCGGGGGATGCTGCAAAATGCGAGCGAACTGGCGCGCGGCTATTATGAGCAGAATCAGCGCGAGGTGCGCGACGAAACGCTCACCATGGCGGGCGATCTGCGCGATTATCTGAACCAGTCGGAGGTTTCCAGCCCTCGCTTTGCAGAGGGCTATATCTATCAGGTCGTTACCCGGAAGCTGAACCGATCGGCCATCATCGAAGTCGGCAAGGACGGCATTGCCCGCACCGCGGCAACCGTCGATCCCGAAAACCGGCCGGCTTCGGAAATGCTCGCGCCTGAAGTGGTGAAGCGGCTGGCGGCCGGCGAGGATATCGTGGTCCGCGCCCGGCCCAATCAGGTCGAAGCAGTGACCCTGCTCTACCCCAATTCGAAAATCTACCTCTATGCTACCCGAAACGCCGGTACGTCCTCTTTCAGCAATGTGACGCAGGCGCAAAAGGTGCTGGCCGACTATGATATTTTCTCGGCTCAGTCCCGTGCGCTCCAATTGCGGTTCAACATCGCGTTGTTCGTGGGGTCGCTGCTGCTGGTCGGCATTGCCGTCTATATCGCGCTGGCCGTCGCCGACTGGATGGTCCGGCCCGTCAATGAACTGGTGACGGCGGCGCGACGGATTACGGCGGGTGATCTGTCGGCGCGCGTCACCAGCCCACAGGCAAGGGACGAGATCGGCACGCTGGCTGCCGCCTTCAACCGCATGACCCAGCGGCTGGAAGCGCAAACCGGCGCGCTTGTAGCCGCCAATAGCCAGTTGGATGAACGCCGCGCCTTTATCGAGGCGATCCTGTCCGGCGTCAGCGCGGGTGTGCTGTCGGTCGATCTACAGGGCGTGATCCTGCTGCTCAACAGTTCGGCTGCTGCGATCCTGGTAGAGGAGGGGGATGATCCGGTTGGTCGCCCGCTTGCCGACGTGTCGCCGGAACTGGCCGAGTTCGTTGCGTCGGAAGAAGGTGCCGGCATCGTCCAGGTGCGTGCGCATGGTGATTTGCGGACGCTCGCGGTCAAGCTGTCGCAGGATGCGTCACGCCATATCCTGACCTTCGACGATATCACCCAGCAACTGTCCGACCAGCGCCGCGCCGCCTGGTCCGACGTAGCGCGGCGCATCGCGCATGAGATCAAGAACCCGCTGACGCCGATTCAGCTTGCCGCCGAACGGCTGCAACGCCGCTATGCCGAGGAAATAACGAGCGACAAGGCGACTTTCACGCGCCTGACCGGCACGATCGTCCGCCAGGTGGGCGATTTGCGTCGGATCGTGGATGAGTTTTCTTCCTTCGCGCGGATGCCAAAGCCCGTTTTCCGGCGTGAGGCGATTGGCGACATTGCGCGCCACGCCCTGTTCCTGCACGAGGTGGCGCATCCTGACATCCGCTTCGAATATGAAGCGGCTTCGGAGGGTATGGAACTGGTCTGCGACCGGCGTCAGCTTGGGCAGGCATTGACGAACATCGTGAAAAATGCCGTCGAAGCCATTGAACCAAAGCCAGTTTCGAACGATGGGACGCCGCGAGGCCATGTCCGCATGTGGCTGACGCGCGAAGGGGACGATCTGCTGATCGGCGTGCGCGACGATGGCATCGGTCTGCCGCCGGAGCGTGAGCGGATATTGGAACCCTATATGACGACGCGATCCAAGGGGACGGGTCTGGGCCTCGCCATCGTCAAGAAGATTGTCGAGGAGCATCTGGGGGAGATTCGCTTTGACGATGCCGATGGTGGCGGCGCATCTGTGACCTTGCGGTTCGCCGCGGGTGCGCTGGAAAAACTGGAAGAGGGTCAGGTGATAGCCCTGCCTAAAGGAAAAGTGACGGCCAATGGCGCTTGATATTCTGATTGTGGACGATGAAGAGGATATTCGCGATCTGGTCGCGGGTGTTCTGGAAGATGAAGGCTTCGCCACCCGCACCGCCGCCAACAGCGACAGCGCGATCGATGCGCTGGATTCGCGCCGTCCTTCGCTCGTGCTCCTCGATGTCTGGTTGCAGGGGTCGCGTCTGGATGGGTTGGAATTGCTGGACGAGATCAAGCGCCGCGATCCGAGCATCCCGGTGCTGATGATTTCCGGTCATGGCAATATCGACACCGCCGTCGCCGCCATTCGGAAGGGGGCGGCCGATTTTATCGAAAAGCCGTTTGAGGCCGACCGTCTGCTCCATCTCGTTGCCCGCGCGACGGAAACCGAGCGGCTGCGGCGGGAAAACCAGGTGCTGCGCGCCCGCTTTGGCCAGGATGATGAGTTGACCGGCACGTCGGCGGTCATCAACAGCGTCCGCGCCACGATCAAGAAGGTCGCGGGCACCGGTAGCCGTGTTCTCATTTCCGGTCCGGCCGGTGTCGGCAAGGAAGTCGCCGCGCGGATGCTTCATAGCTGGAGCGGCCGCGCCGATGCGCCCTTCATCATCGTCGCCGCTGCGCGCATGGACCCTGATCGCGTCGAGGAGGAACTGTTCGGTCTGGAAGATTCCAGCGGGCTTGCCCGACCGGGTTTCCTGGAGCAGTCACATGGCGGCACGCTCTATCTGGACGAGATCGCCGACATGCCGCTGACGACGCAGGGCAAGATATTGCGCGTCCTTACCGACCAGAGCTTTACCCGCGTCGGCGGCCAGCGGCAGGTGAAGGTCGATGTGCGCGTCATTTCCTCGACCGCGCGCGACTTGGCGAGCGAGATTGAGGAACGCCGCTTTCGCGAGGATCTGTTCTACCGCCTCAATGTAGTGCCACTCGCCATTCCGCCGCTGTCCGAACGACGCGATGATATTCCCCCGCTGGTCGATCATTATCTTGCCCGTTTCGCAGCGGATCGTCGCGTGCCGTCGCCGGAGATCGCCAGCGACGCTCTAGCCGCGCTCCAGGCCAATGAATGGCCGGGCAATGTCCGCCAACTGCGCAATGTGATCGAACGCACGATGATCCTGGCGCCGGGCGACCGGATCGGCCGGATCGAACTCGACATGCTGCCGGCCGAACTGACGAGCGGTGGTGGTGGGGAGGGGATCGGCCAGTCCGCGATCATGGGCGCGCCCCTGCGTGAGGCACGGGAAAGTTTCGAGCGCGAATATCTGCGGATCCAGATCCGGCGCTTTTCGGGCAATATCTCACGCACCGCGACCTTTATCGGCATGGAGCGATCGGCGCTGCATCGCAAGCTCAAGCTGCTCGGCATCACCGAAGGCAAGGAATAGCCCGTTTTTGGCCAATGCGTTACGGAATTTGGCCAAAGCGCATCTCGACCATGGACGCCTCTTCGCCATTGCGGTAGAACGAGCGCGCTCCCGGTGCGCGGGGGCGAGCAAGACACTCTGCTTAAGGGTGCGAGAGCGGGCAACGTCCCGCCAAGAATATAGGACCGGCGACGACCATGGCCGATAAAGTGAACAATCTTCAGGACATTTTCCTGAACAGCCTGCGCAAGAGCAAGACCCCTGTGACCATGTTCCTGGTCAAGGGCGTGAAGTTGCAGGGCATCATCACCTGGTTCGATAATTTCTCCGTGCTGCTGCGCCGTGACGGCCAGTCGCAGCTTGTCTACAAACATGCGATTTCGACCGTGATGCCGGCCCAGTCGATGGACCTGACCGAATTACGCAAGTCGAGCGACGGCAACGGCAAGTCGAAGCTGCTGCAGGAAATCTTCCTGACTGCTGTCCGCAAGTCGGGCAGCCCGGTGACGATGTTCCTGGTCAACGGCGTCATGCTGCAGGGCGAAATCGCCGCCTTCGACCTGTTTTGCATGTTGCTGGAGCGGGATGGCATGGTACAGCTCGTCTACAAACACGCTATTTCGACGGTCCAGCCGCTTCATGCGCTCGACCTGACCGGCGAGAACGAACAGGACGATTGATCGTCCGCCCGGCCGGTCCGCCGTTGATCCAGTGGACCGGTACGCGGGGAGATGCTTTAAGCCGCCATGGCCATATTCAACCGCGACTCCGATGATGAAGTGGCGCGCGGCGCGCGCGCCGTCGTCGTTCATGCCGAAACCCATGGCGCCGACCGCCGCGACAGTGATGCGCGGCTGGAGGAAGCGCGCGGCCTTGCCCTAGCCATCGGTATCGATGTGCGCGCGGCCCAGGCTTTTCGCGTGCGCGACCGGAAACCAGCCACGCTCTTTGGCAGCGGTCAGGTCGACCAGATCGCAACCCTCGTCAAACAGGAAGAGGCCGAACTGGTCATCGTCGACAACAGCCTGTCGCCGGTCCAGCAGAGCAACCTTGAAAAGGCGTGCGAAGCCAAGGTGATCGATCGCACCGGTCTGATCCTCGAAATCTTCGGCGAACGTGCGGCCACCAACGAGGGCCGCCTTCAGGTGGAACTCGCCCACCTCGATTACCAGGCCGGCCGCCTTGTGCGAAGCTGGACTCACCTTGAGCGGCAAAGGGGCGGTTTCGGCTTTCTCGGCGGCCCCGGCGAAACGCAGATCGAGGCGGATCGCCGCATGATCCGCGACCGCATGGCCAAGATACGCCGTGAACTGGATCAGGTAACGCGCACCCGCGGTCTGCATCGCGCCCGGCGTCAGCGCGCGCCCTGGCCGGTGATCGCGCTGGTCGGCTATACCAACGCCGGGAAATCGACGCTGTTCAATCGCCTGACCGGGGCGGATGTCATGGCGGAAGACCTGCTCTTCGCCACGCTTGATCCCACCATGCGCCAGATTGCTCTGCCTGGCCTCGACAAGGCGATCCTGTCCGACACGGTGGGCTTCGTTTCCGACCTGCCGACGCAGCTCATCGCAGCTTTCCGCGCGACGCTGGAGGAGGTGCTGTCGGCCGACCTCATCGTCCATGTTCGCGATATCGCCCATCCCGATAGCGAAGCGCAACGGGATGATGTGCTCGACGTCCTGGGTGAATTAGGGGTCAGCGGCGAATCCGCGCTGGATCGGAGCGAAGGCGATCCCGAACCGCCACCAATCATCGAGGCATGGAACAAGCTTGACCTGTTGAGCGGCGAGGAAGAGGTGCTTGTCCGCGAACAGGCTGTCCGGCGCGACGATGTGGTAATCCTTTCGGCGCTCACGGGCGAGGGGGTCGAGATGCTCCAGCGCACGATCAGCGACCGCATGACACGCGGCGCGAAAATCTATGGCCTGCGCATTCCGATTTCGGATGGCGCGGCGATCGCCTGGCTGCACGAACATGGCGAAATGCTCTCCACCGCCGTCGAGGATGAAGAGACACGGGTCGAAGTGCGCCTTTCCGATGCGGCATTCGCGCGTTTTACCAAGCGAAGCCGGAAGTAAAGGGCGCTGTCGCCCGATCTTGTTCACCATCGGTCGACGGCTTGGTCCAGCGAGAGAGGATATTGATAGGAGACATCGCGTCTGTCGCGTTGCCCCCTGGTGTAGCCCTGTTCGATGAACCGGGGATGTTGCAGGATGGATGCGTCACCCGCGATCAATGTGTCGACCGTCGAGCGCCGAAGGGAGATCCGCCATTCGCCGTCGCGCCGTTCGACGCGATCGATATAGCGACCGTTGATGATCCGCGCCGTCTTCCCGCCGCAATCGAGCAGCGATACCATCACATAGCTTTCGCAGTGCGCGACATCCCCATCGATTTCGCACAAATGCGTCGTGATATTGTGCAGGTGAGACTCCGATCCGGCTGCATGGACCGCATTGGACCAGCGCGCATAGTTTGGCCCGGCATTGATGGCATGGCCATGTTCGTCGATCCCGTCCGGATGATAGGCGGCGGTCAGCAGGTCGACATCGTGCCGGTCATGGCCCCGCGCATGGCGTGCGATCAGATCTTGAATGGCCAATCGATCCTTCAGATAAGCCACATCCTGGCGGAGATTTTCCAGATCCGCATCATTCATCCCGTGCCTCCTTCGTCCTGCATTCATCGCAATATCAGGGGATGTTGAGGCCGCGGCGCTACCTGATGCGTGTCACGGCAGGAGCGTGGCTGGCGTCCATTGCTGTCGGCAAATCCATAGCGCAGGCCGATTTCCGCGCCGATCACGGTCTGGCCGCTAAGGTCCATCAGCGCGGGATCAGTATATAGCGCCCAGATGGCTTCCCCGGTAAATTCCGGCGTCTCGGTCGTGGCTTCCAAGTCCTTATATTTCACGGGATCGGAGGCAATCACCATGCGCAGCCGGTCGGTCAGCAGCGCGCCCATCCAGATCGAAAGGGCCGCGACGCCATGAGGGCGGAGGTCGACCGCCATGTCGGCAGCAAATTTGTCCACCCCCGCCTTGTGCGCGCCATAAGCGGGGCCGAAAGAATAATGCGCCGCGCCGGAGGCTGAGGTGAAGATAATTAGCCCGTGGCGCCGCGCGACCATGGGCGACGCTGCATAATAGCTTGCGACATAGGAACTGCGCAGACCAACATCGAGCATGTCGACGATCCCGATCGGTTTTTCCCAGAAATCGCCGGGCGCCGTCAGATCGTCATGCAGGGCGCAGGCATTGTTGACGAGGATGTCCAGCCGACCCCGCTCCTGTTCCACCTGCATGAACAGTGCCCGGACCTGTGCGTCGTCGGCATGATCGATGCGTACGGCAATACCATGCCCGCCCGCATCAGTGACAGCCTGGGCCGTTTCTCCTATCGTGCCGGGAAGGGCGTGATCGCCGGTCTTTTCCGAACGGCCCGTGACATAGACGGTGCAGCCATGGCGACCCAGCGCGATGGCTATACCTCGTCCTGCACCTCGGCTGGCGCCGGTCACGACCGCAACGGGCGGCGGTTCTTTCATCATCGGCTTCCTCAATGAATGAATGGAAAGCGACTTGCGCTCAAGCGAAGGGTTCTTCGCCGGCTAGCGTGGTACGATGCATCAGCCGCCCGCTATCCATCGCATAGGGAAGTGCCCGATGCATGGTTCCCGTATTGTCCCAGATCACCAGGTCGCCCAGCGTCCATTCGTGGCGATAGACGAACTGAGGCTGGGTCGCATAATCGCGCAGACGGGTGAGCAAGGCCCAGCCTTCACGCAGATCCATGCCTTCGACATGCGAAGCGGTCGACCCCAGCACCAGCGATTTGCGGCCTGACCGGTGCGTCCAGACCAGCGGCAGCCTGCTGGGCTGGAACTGCTGCCAGGATTGCAGCAAGGCATGGCTTGGTTCGGGCTGGACATAGCGCTGGGCGACTTCGAACATGTGGACGATCTTCAGCTTTTCCAGGGCTTTCTTTTCGGATTCCGGCAGATCGTCATAGGCGGCATAGGTGTTGGAAAATTCGGTCTGCCCGCCGGTATCGGACAAGCGCCTGCTGCTCATCAGCGATGCGAAGATCGGAACGTCGCCCATGGTGCCGTCAATGTGCCAGTAAAAGGCGCCCTTGATATATTCGGCGACCGGATTTTCCCTGGGGTCCATCGTGATCTTGAAGGTCTTTTCCTCAGCGATCGAGCCAAGGGTCTTGGTAAAGTCGATTTGTTGTTCGTCGGTGAGATGGATGCCGCGGATCGCGATCACGCCGCGCTCCTCCAGCATCGACCGGATACGGGCAGAACAGGCGCCGCTCATCAGCATGTCTACATCGGCCGTGATTTCACTGCCGATCCTTGGCGCCAGGTCCCTGACCTCGAAACCTGCCTGATCCATATGCCTTCCCTTCCAGCCTGCGCCATAAAGCTGGGCGCAATGTCGCGATCCATGGGGCGGGTGATCGCATTCCCATCATGCTAAGCATTTGCTTAGCGTCCGGACGGCGCGGCTGGCAAAAGGAAATCCGCTTATGGCGTCCCACCGCCCATTCCATCGCCAGGGCGGTCTTTCAGGCGTGCGAAAAGCCACTCCATGAACTGGTATGTTTCATCATGTCCGGCCACGATGCCGACGCCTTCCTCCATCACCAGCACGCGCGCTATGCCCGCCAGTAGGACCGAAGCGGTCGCGGGGGTGCATGGTCCCAGATCTATGCCCGCTTTTTCCATCGCCCGCTTCAGCGCCACAGATTGCACGGCGCGGATCTCATCGGCATAGCGGGCAATCTCCCCGCGGATCGCCTTTCGATGATTGGCGAGCGCCATGAACTCCATGGCCAGGGCCGTGCGGCTGGGATCGATGCTCAGCGCCCATAACGCGGCCCATGGATCATCCGCGAGCGCCGCTTCCTTATGTCGCTCCAGGCTTTGTTCCGCGCCCCGCTGATAGGCGGTGACCAACAGATCATCTGTCGTGGGGAAATAATAATGCACCAGGGAGGGATTGAGGCCAGCCCGGCTTGCCACCTTGCGGCCGCTCACCGCTGCATAGCCTTCCTCAACAAGGAGGGCCAAGGTTGCATCCAGCAATTTTGCCCGCGTGGCAGGTTTTTCCGTTCCGAAGCGTCGGTCTGTGCCTTTGCCGGTCTTGGGTGATGGAGGGGAGGGGACGTTCAACTTTGGCTCCGCAAAATGAATATGCGGGCTGAATAGCCGATCTGGTTGCGCTTCCCTATAGGCGGGCCACCCCGCCGTCAGCCAAAGACCGACAGCGGGGCAATTTTACGATCCAAAGCGGTATGAGAGGGAGAGGAAGCCAAGAGGCTGCGTCTTGTGAAAGACGATTGGGCTGTCCTGCACCTTGCCGAGCAGGGTGGTGACACCGGCCGATGCACCTAGGCTGATACGATCCGTCAGACGATATTGCGCGCTAACCATCGCGGATGCATCCTTGAAACCGCTCCCGGCCCGAAACTGCGGCAGTCCGGACGCCAGGGATTGTTCCGCATCTACGCCGAAATAGCGGTCATTATGCTTCTTGTCCGCCCATGTCGTTCCGATCGTTGGAACAAGGACGAGGCGGGAAGATAGCATGATCGGATAGGACAGGCTGGCATCGGCGATGACGCCCTTGGTGCCGCCAGCGAAGCCCTTTGTCGCTCCCAAGGTAGCGATGAAACCTCCCGCCTTCAGATTGACGAAGAGCCGTCCGCCCGCTCCCACCGAGAGTCGGCCGATCCCCTCGGGTGCGTCCCTGCGGCGATAGCCCTGCATGAACGTCACGCTGGCGCCGGCCGTGATGACGTCGTTGTCGATTGCGTTGATGCCGATGCCGTTGCGGAGATTAGCGAAGACTGGTCCCCAGGCTATATCGATCGCGGGGAGCGGCATCAGCCGATAGTCATCGGCACCCTGATAGGCCGGCGTATAGGCCGCGCCGAGACCAATGATGATATGATCCTTGTCCTGTGCCTGTGCGGACGCCCCCCAGCAAATGAGCGAAAGGACGGGAACGACTGCAAGGAGGCGGGGACAGGATTTGACCAGATAGAGCATGAATATTCTCGCAAGTTTCGGTCTACAGGAGACTGTGGACATGGGTTGGGATAGGCGATTTTCTTGTTCGAGATCATAGCCGTTCAGCCGATCTGCCATGGTTGCTTCGCGCTGGCGCCGGGAGCGGGCAATGGATGGTGGCGGACAGGTCGGTGCAACGAGCCGGGCTATCGCATCGATCTGACACGGATCGTAACCGGCGTTGCGGATACGTTCATGTTCAGTCTGCGCCAATCCATGCCCCCGAAGCCGAAGCAGCACCGCATAACGCCGGAGCGCTTCGAGCCGGGGGTTGGCGAGTGGCAGATGCGCTTGCGACCCGAACAGGCTGAATGAGCGGCTCCCCGGTGGCTTCAGGCTGGACAAAGGATCGTGACGCGACAGGGCGATCACCGTCAATTCGATGGATGACATCATGGCATCGGGCACCGGGGCATTCTCCTTTCCTCCTGAGATGCCGATGCCTGTGTGGACCCCCATCAAAAAAATCGTTCGGTGATAATGGCGTAGGGGCATGGTGCTGCGCTGCCCGCGTCACCGCCTGGTCCACGGCCTGCCGGTCCCTTCCATGTAGGACATCAAACAAGTCGATTGTTAGATGTCGGTGCCGGGGTTAGGACCGCGCCATGTGTTCGGAACGGGTCGATCAGCAGGATATGGCAACTGGCGGCTTGCTGGGCGTCTTTATAGCGTCCCGTCCCGCTCTGTTACGCTACCTCATGCTGCGCGGCGCGGTAGCGGAGGAAGCGGAGGATATCCTTCAGGAAATCTATCTCAAATTGTCGGTCGACAGGATCGGGCCGGTCGCCGAGCCGCGCGCCTATCTGTACCGGATGACCAATAATCATTTTCTGGGACATCGTCGCGCAGCGGGCCGACGCATCCGCCGTGAGGAAGATTGGGTGGATGTCCATAGCGGGGAGGAGCGGGAGGTCGACGAGCGGCCGTCGGCCGAAGCGCAACTTATCGCACGTGAGCAGCTTGCCATCTTGCAACGCGTGCTCGACGGCCTTCCTGAGCGAACCCGCACGATCTTCCGCCGCTTTCGGATCGAGAACGAACCGCAACGTCAGATCGCGGCCGATATCGGCATCAGCGTCAGCGCGGTCGAGAAGCATCTGACCCGCGCCTATGAGGCAATTGCAGCCGCGAAGCTGCGCCTTGATGGGGATCGCGGCGATCCGCGGCATCTCAGGGGGGAAAGAGGGCGTCATGGGATCTGAGGCACAGGACAGCGCGCGCGCGCAGGCCATCGAATGGCACATCCGTCTACGCCAGGGCGACGATGCCACCTGGGATGCGTTTGCCCAATGGCTTGCGGAGGATCCGCGCCATGCGGATGCCTATGACGAAATAGAAGAAACCGATCTCACGATCGAAGCGCTGCTGCCCGATGTGACTTTCCCGGAGGCCGTCAATGATGACGATATTCCGCTCGATCCACCAGCTTCCCGATGGGGCCGCTGGGGACTGGTCGGCAGTCTGTTGGCGGTATCGGTTGCTGCGGCCATCATTTTCGTTCCACAGCTCACCACCAGCCGGTATGAGGTTGCTACCGGTCCAGGACAGAGGGAGATCGTCAGCCTCGACGCCGGAACGCAGGTAATGCTCAATGGTTCGACGCGCATGACCTTCGACCGTAAGGATACTCGCTTTGCGTCTCTCGCGGCCGGGGAGGCTCTGTTCCATGTTCAGCATGACAGCGCCAGGCCGTTCAGACTGAAGGTCGGCGATAATCAGATCGAAGATCTTGGAACGATCTTCAACGTCGTGCGCGACGCAGGGGAGGTGCGGGTTGCGGTGGCCGAGGGCAAGATTCTCTATAATCCCGAAAGGGAGGCGATCCCGCTCCAGGCGGGTCAGGCTCTGGTCGATTCATCCGCTCGCGGATCGATCCGCATAATCCCTGCTCCGGTCGCTTCTGTCGGGGCCTGGCAGAAGGGACATCTCGTCTATACGGGCGAGCCATTGTCGCAGGTAGCGGCCGATCTTGGTCGTGCGATAGGTGTCCGCGTCGCTGTATCGCCCGCTATTGCGGGTCGCCCCTTTTCCGGCGCCATCGCCATCGATGGGAATGATCCGGATCAGCTCAGGCGCCTGATGCCGGCCCTCAATGTCACCTTTGAAGCCGGACCCGACGGCTGGACGATGAAGCCTGCCGGTGCGGGCCGCTAGTTGGGCGGCTGTCGCCGTCAATGCTATGTTCGGGTTTGGCATGGCCGATGTTGCCTATGCGCGGCATTTCAACATTCCACCCGGTCGCCTGGGTGAAGTCGCGGCGGCGCTGGGTGCGCAGGGGGGCATCACGGTTGCCGTTGCGGACCCGGATCTTGCAAGCCGCCGCTCTCCGGGTGCCAGGGGCAATATTTCCGTCCGCACGGCCTTGACCCGCGCCTTGCGCGGAACGGGTACGGAAGCTGTCTTCTATGACGGCGCTACCGTTCGCATTGTCCGGCAAAGGGCGACGCCACCACCACCACCCAGAAGCACAAGGCCTGCGCCCGCAAAAATCCCTGATATCCAACCGCTTCCAGATATTCTCGTCACCGCCAGCAAGCAGAATATTCCGCTCGATACCTATCCCGGATCGGTGAAGTTCGTCGAGTTTAATTCCGGCTGGATCGCCAGCAATGCGGCAGGTGGCACCGCCGCCATCACCAAGCTGTTGCCAACGCTTGGAGCGACCAATCTTGGCCCCGCGCGGAACAAGCTGTTCATTCGTGGTATCGCCGACAGCAGCTTCAATGGTCCGACCCAGGCCACGGTGGGGCAATATCTGGGCGATGTCCGGCTCAACTATAATGCGCCCGACCCCAATCTTAATCTCTATGACATGAAGCATATCGAGGTGCTGGTCGGCCCACAGGGCACGCTATATGGTGCAAGCTCGCTTGGCGGCGTCATTCGGCTTGTGCCCAATGCGCCAGATATCGACAATGCGTCCGCGACTGCGTCGGCGGGCATCAGTTCCACCCGTTTCGGGGGAGTGGGCGGCGATGGCGCAGCCATGATCAACCTGCCGGTGATCGACGGTCGGATCGCCGTCCGCTTCGTCACTTTTGTCACGCATGAGGCAGGGTATATCGACGATCCTTCGCGTGGGCTGCGGAACATCAACAGCACCACCAGCTATGGTCAGCGGATGACCTGGCGCTTTGAGGACATTTTAGGTCTGACTGTTGATCTGGGCATCGCTACACATAATACCGCCACCGGCGACGGGCAATATACGCTGCGCGGCGATGAACCGCTGACCCGCAGCAACAGCATCTCTCAACCCTTCAAAAATACTTATTATCTGGGCTACCTCACTGCACGACGGATGCTGGGAAAGGCCGAACTGGTTTCGACGACTTCGGTCGTCCGCCATGATCTCAGGTCAGTGTTCGACGCATCCGGGCATGACGGATCGACGTCGCCCGCACAATTTGAGGAAAATAATAACATCACGCTTTTCAGCCACGAAACGAGGGTTTCGGGCGGCGGGAAAAAGACGCCATGGGTGGCGGGCGCTTCCCTAATCTATAATGCCAGCGCACTGTCCCGCACCCTCGGAAAACCTGATGCCCCGGTGCAGATAACAGGCGTCGTCAACTATCAGGCAGAGGCGGCTCTGTTCGGGCAGTTCTCCAGGCCTATCCTATCGACATTGACGGGCACGGTCGGCGGACGATTGACCTATGCGCGCAGCGTCGGAAACCTGCTCGATAACCCCATGGACAAATCCAACGAGCCGTTCAGCAATGAATTGCGCTTCTCCGGCACGCTCGGTCTGGACTGGCATCCGCCCGGTTCCTTTTCGGCCTTCGTTCATTATCAGCAGGGATATCGGGCCGGTGGGTTGGCGGTAGCTCCATCAGGATCGGCCCTGGAAAGCAGGAAATTCGCGGCTGACGACTTGTCCATGAGTGAAATCGGCCTTCGATTGGGTAACAGGGAGAAGGACCGGTTATCGGTTCGGGCGGCTTTCTTCTTCGCCGACTGGAATCATATTCAGGCCGATCTGATCGACAATTCCGGCCTGCCCTATACCGCCAATATCGGCAGCGGCAGGATTTACGGGCTAGACGGAGAGATTATATGGCGCTTGTCATCGGCGCTCACACTTACCGCAGCGGCCTTCCTCAACGATAGCGACCTTTATGCGCCGGAAGCGGAATTTGCGACGCCCGGCGAGCAAACCTTGCCGAACATTGCACGCGATGGGATCCGCCTTGTCGCAGGCTGGCGCAGGAATATTGCACCTGGCGTCACCCTGAGCAGCGAAGCATCGGTGCGGTACATTGGAAAATCCCGGCTCGGCGTAGGGCCGTTGCTCGATATTCCGCAGGGAGATTATACGGTCGGAGATGTCGGTGCGCGGATCGACTTTGGCAGATTTGGCCTTTCGTTGGACGTCACCAATATAAGCGATATTCGCGCCAACAGCTTCGCATTCGGGAATCCCTTCAGCCTGGCGCGGCGCGATCAGATGACGCCACTTCGACCGCGAACCATCCGGCTTGGCATCAACGCGCAATTTTAGGGTGCCTCACATTACAAGCCGGGAGAGACCTCCCCTGAATTTATTAGCCTGGCTTATGTAGGCAATCATTGTTGATTTCCACTGAGAAGTGACCCGGGTAGGGCGTAAATTTCCACTGAGAATTGACCCATGTTGAACTCGTCCCTGGCTTTGACAAGCGAGGGTATATGGAGTGTTGGACATGGCGTTATTAAGCGTTATCCGGCGCTGGCATTTTCGCGATCATCTACCGATCCGGGAGATAGCGCGGCGCACCGGACTATCACGCAACACGATCCGCAAATATTTGCGGTCCGAGACGATCGATCCGCGGTTCAAGGTGCCCGATCGACCAAGCAAACTGGACCCATTTGCTGAGCATCTGGCGGCCTGGCTGCGGCGCGAGATGGGCCGATCGCGCAAGCAGAAGCGCACGATCAAGCAGTTTCACGCCGATCTGGTGAGCCTGGGCTATGAAGGATCCTACAACCGGGTTGCCGCTTTTGCTCGGGACTGGCGCGAAGATTATCGGCGCCAGCAACAGATTGGCGGGCGTGGGACATTCGTGCCCCTATCGTTCGCGCCGGGGGAAGCTTTTCAGTTTGATTGGAGCGAGGACTGGGCAATCATCGCCGGGGTTCGGACCAAGCTGCAGGTCGCGCATTTCAAGCTCAGTTACAGCCGGGCATTCATCGTGCGTGCCTACCTTCTGCAAACCCATGAGATGCTGTTCGACGCCCATAATCACGCCTTCCGCGTGCTGGGCGGCGTGCCGCGCCGGGGTATCTATGACAATATGCGCACTGCCGTCGACAAGGTCGGGCGTGGCAAGAAACGCACCGTCAACGCACGCTTCCTGACGATGGTCAGCCACTATCTGTTCGAAGCTGAGTTCTGTAACCCGGCTGCGGGATGGGAAAAGGGGCAGGTCGAGAAGAATGTCCAGGATGCGCGGCACCGTCTGTGGGACTGTCAGGAATTCCGTGTGTGGGCGGGCGGTTGAACATTACGCTGCCATGGCCTTGATGAAGCGTTCTCCGAACAGCACGGCGAACTGGGCCTTGGCCATGGACCACTCACGTGGCGGCATTTTCCACTCTTTCTCGGATCGGTTCAAGATCAGATAGAGCAGCTTGGTCGCTGAATCGTCGCTGGGAAAGTGCCCCCTGGCCCTGACCGCCCGTCGAAGCTGGGCATTCAACGCCTCGATGGCGTTTGTCGTATAAACGATGCGGCGGACCTCGTCGGGGAAGGCAAAGAACGGGATAACCTCGGCCCATGCACGGCGCCAGCTCTGGCCGATCGCAGGATAGCGCCGACCCCATTCGCCGGCCTCGAAGGCTGTCAGGGCCTCCTCGGCAGCGATGGCATCGGTGGCGCGGTAGACGGTCTTCAGTGCACCAGCGAGCGCCTTGCGATCCTTCCACGACACGAAGTCCATCGAGTTGCGCAGCAGGTGGACGATGCAGGTTTGGACGATCGCCTCGGGGAACACGGCGGTGATGGCCTCTGGAAAGCCCTTCAGGCCGTCTACGACGGCCAGCATGATGTCCTCAACACCGCGGTTCCTCAGCTCGTTCATCACCCGCAGCCAGAATTTGGCGCCCTCGTTCTGCTCGATCCACAGGCCCAGGACGACCTTGCCGCCATCGGCACGCACGCCCAGCGCGATGTGGATAGCCTTGTTGCGGACCAGACCTTCGTCACGGATCTTGACCCGGATCGCGTCGAAGAAAACCAGCGGATAGGCCGGATCGAGCGGTCGGGCCTGCCAGGCGGCGACCTCTTCGAGCACGGCGTCGGTCACCGTCGAGATCAGGTCCGGCGAGACGTCGATACCGTACAGATCGCGCAAGTGCCCGACGATCTCCCGTGTGCTCATGCCGCGCGCATACATCGAGACGATCTTGTCGTCGAAGCCCGGAAACCGGCGCTGGTACTTGGCGATCAGTTGCGGATCAAAGCTGGCATGACGATCGCGCGGCACCTCGATCTCGATCTTGCCGGTGTCCGTCACCACCGTCTTGCGGCCATAGCCATTGCGGCTGTTCCCGACCTGCGGGGCATCGCCAAGGTGGTAATCCATCTCGGCGTTGAGCGCCCGTTCGGCCAGCGCCTTCTTCAATGAATCCAGCAGGCCGCCCTGCTGGAGCGCACTGGCGGCATCGCTGCCGGCCAAGAGTTGATCGAGTAAATCAGCCGGGATCGCCGGCTCCTTGCGTCGAGGCATACAGGGTCTCCTTCTTACCCATTATGCCCGCCCACACACGGAATTCCTGACAGTCCCCCGTCTGTGGCAACCAACGCCGCAGGCCGAGAGCCTTGATGCGCTGAACCTGTGGCTGGAGGAGCGCTGCAAGGCGTTATGGGAGGACATCCCTCACGGGATCGAACCCGGATCGGTTGCCAATGCCTGGGCCGATGAATCTGAGTGTCTGATGGTTGCGGGCAGGCCCTTCGATGGTTTTGTGGAATATCGCAAACGGGTATCGCCGACCTGCCTCATCCACTTTGAGCGCAATCGCTACAGCGTACCGGCCTCTTTCGCCAATCGCACTGTCAGCCTGCGCGTCTATCCTGATCGCTTCCAGGTCGTCGCCGAGGGACAGCCAATCTGCACGCATCAGCGCATCATCAACCGCTCTCACGACGGTCCAGGTCATACGGTTTATGACTGGCGCCATTATCTGGCGGTCGTGCAGCGCAAGCCCGGCGCCCTGCGCAACGGTGCGCCCTTCCTTGAGCTACCCGATGCGTTCCAGCGTCTGCAGCGACATCTGTTGCGCAATCCTGGCGGCGACAGGGAAATGGTCGAAATACTGGCGCTGGTTCTTCATCATAATGAGCAACTGGTGTTGACGGCGGTCACCATGGCGCTGGAGGCTGGCGTTCCGACCAAGACCCATATCCTCAATCTGCTCTACAGGCTGGTCGACGGAAAACCGATCTCCACGCCGCCGGTGACGGCGCCCCAGGCGCTCAAGCTGGTCAGCGAGCCGATGGCCAATGTCGAACGCTATGATGATCTGCGCAAGGAGAAGCGTCATGCGTCATGACCCTGCCAGCGGCGCCATCGTCGTCATGCTCCGCAGCCTCAAGATGCATGGCATGGCGCAGGCCGTCACCGATCTCATGGAACAGGGATCTCCAGCCTTCGAAGCCGCCATTCCGATCCTCTCCCAGTTGCTCAAAGCCGAGACAGCAGAACGGGAGGTTCGATCTGTGGCCTATCAGCTTAAGATCGCGCGCTTCCCTGTCTATCGCGATCTGGCCGGCTTCGACTTTACCAGTAGCGAGGTCAATGAAGCTCTGGTGCGTCAGTTGCATCGCTGCGACTTCATCGACATCGCCGACAATATCGTGCTGGTCGGCGGTCCTGGCACCGGCAAGAGCCATGTGGCAACGGCGCTGGGCATCCAGGCCATCGAACATCATCGAAAGCGCGTCCGCTTCTTCTCGACGGTCGAACTGGTCAATGCGCTCGAGCAGGAAAAAGCACAGGGCAAGGCCGGTCAGATCGCCAATCGCCTCCTGCACTCTGATCTCGTTATCCTGGATGAGCTTGGATATCTGCCGTTCAGTGCTTCAGGGGGCGCGCTGCTCTTCCATCTGCTGAGCAAACTCTACGAGCGCACCAGCGTCATCATCACCACAAACCTCAGCTTCAGCGAATGGGCCACCGTGTTCGGCGACGCCAAAATGACCACGGCGCTTCTCGATCGGCTTACCCATCATTGCCACATCCTGGAGACCGGCAACGATAGCTTCCGCTTCAAAAACAGCTCTGCCAAGCAGATCAGAACCGAAAGGAGAAAACCACGGGTTGACCCGCCCATGACACCCGAAACATAATCCGCAGACGGGTCACTTCTCGATGGAAAACCCGGGTCACTTCTCAGTGGAAATCAACAGCAAAGCGATCCAAAGCCCTCGGTGGTCGTCCATACTGATTGCGATGATCTCGCACCTGAAAGCAGCGGGAGTTGAGGGCGAGCAGCTTGTTCGCGAACTGCATATCCCCGCGAAGGTAGGAAGCCACACTGGCGAAGGGTTCCGCTATCACCACAAGCTCGGAATCTCTTTGCAGGGGCAATCTGCTGCGGACGCATGGAAGGAAGTCGACCGGCTTGCCAAGAAATGGAGCGTCCCGGTGAAGGTGGAGTTTTGGTGGCGACAGAACAGCAAGGCGCAGTTTCCCGGACGGACGGGAGGGCTGCGGTCGGGGGGTGCCTAACGCTATCAGGCCCCACACCTAGCCGGTGTGGGGCGCTGCTATGATGGGCGCTTACGCTCCCCGGCCGCTGCTTACGATTTGCTTATGGGAAAACCGTAAGCAGTTTTCAGAGCGATTTGCGTTCCACATATTCACTTGATTTTGTTGGAAAAAATGGTGGACGCACTTGGGCTCGAACCAAGGACCCGCTGATTAAGAGTCAGCTGCTCTACCAACTGAGCTATGCGTCCACGCTGGCGTTGGCTGAACCCCTGCGGGTATCGCTCCGGCGTGGGCGGGCTGTTAGCAGTCGCTTGCGATTCTGCAAATAGTAAATCGTTTATGATGGAAATTTTTCAAACGATAGCGGCTCAGGCCCAGTTCCCCGGGTTTGCGCGACGTCTGGTCGATCGGTCGATCGCCATGATGATCCCCACGCACAGCATGACCGTCAGCATCGACGATCCGCCGTAGGACATGAAGGGCAGGGGAATGCCCACCACCGGCGCCAGGCCCATCACCATCATCAGGTTGATCGCGACATAAAAGAATATGGTGGTGGTCAGGCCCGCAGCGACCAGCCGTGCGAACTTGTCCTGCGTGCGCATCGAAACGCGAATACCCCAACGGAACAGCAGCATGAACCCGCCGATCAGCAGCACGCCGCCCAGCAGCCCCCATTCCTCCGCCATGGTTGCGAAGACAAAATCGGTGTGGCCTTCGGGCAGATAGTCGAGATGGCTCTGTGTGCCTTGCAGGAAACCCTTGCCCCACATGCCGCCCGAACCGATCGCGATCTTGGACTGGCTGATATGATAGCCCGCGCCCAGCGGATCGCTTTCCGGGTCCATGAAGATGAGGACGCGGTTCTTCTGGTAATCATGGAGGAAGCTGAAGGCGATGGGGACGACGGCGGCCAGGGCCAGGCCGGAACCAACGAACAGCCGCAGTGGCAGGCCGGCCAGGAACATCACGGTGATGCCGCCGGCCAGGATCATAGTGGCGGTCCCCAGGTCCGGTTGGATGAGGACCAGCGCCCAGGGGAAGCCGATGAGGACGAGCGCCGGCCATATCGCGTTCCAGCGGCGGATTTCGCCCACCGGCAGCATGGCGTAGAAGCGGGCGACGGCCAGGACGATGATGGGCTTCATGAACTCGGACGGTTGCAACTGCATGAAGCCCAGATTGATCCAGCGCTGGCTGCCGCCGGCCACGCCGCCGATCAGTTCCACCAGCACGAGCGCGAGCAGTATCGCGCCGTAGGCGGGGAAAGCGAAGCGGGCGAACAATTCCACCGGCACACGGCTAAGTACCAGCGCCATGACGGAAAAGATGCAGAAGCGGACACCCTGGTTGACGGCCCAGGGAAAGATGCTGCCGCCCGCAGCGCTATAGAGCACCAGCGTCCCGAAGGTGGCGATGGCCAGCAGCAATAGCAGCACGCGCCAGGGGAATTGGGTCAGGGGTTGGGGAATGAGGCTCATGGCGCGTCCGTGGCGTCGCTGCCTGGCGGCGGCGGGATGTCGTCGGCGTCGTCTGGCGCTGCGGCGGGAGAAGCGGCTGGCGCTGTCGTGTTGGAGGCCGCGTTGGTGGCAGTGTCTGCGACGGGGGGAGGTGCCTGTCCCTTCTCGATCGCCTTGGTGAGGCGGAAGGCCGCCATCTGCCGCGCTTGTCGCTCGGCGGGCGTACCGCCCCAACCCTTTTCCAGCGTGACCAGCTTCTCCATCGCCTTGTCGGGATCGAACAGATAGGACATGGTGTCGCTGGCGATCATCGGCGCGTCTTCGTTCCGGATCATGTGCCCGCCATGCTCTATGATGCAGGCGACGGCGTAGCGCGGATTGTCGAATGGGGCAAAACCCTGAAACAGGGCATGGTCGCGCAGCTTGAAGGCGAGCGAGCTGTTGCCGCGCACGCCACCGGCGCGCTCGGCCATGGTGATGCGCCGCACCTGCGCGGTGCCGGTCTTGCCCGCGATCAGCACGCCGGGAATGTTCATCCGCGCCGCACCACCCGTGCCGCCGCCATTGACCACGGCGCTCATCGCGTCGCGAATGATGGCCAGATGCTCCTCGGTGGCCCCCACGGGCGCGGGCGCAGGGCGCTGAGCGCCTAGCACGAAGTTCGGCATCAGTTGCCTGCCGGTCGCCAGGCGCGCCGCCATCACCGCCATCTGCAGCGGGTTGATGAGCATATAGCCCTGACCGATGGTCGCGTTCACCGTGTCGTACACCTGCCAGGGCTTGTTATATTTGCGTTCTTTCCAGGCCGGGTCGGGGACCGTCCCAAAGCTCTGGCTGGGGAAGGGCAGATCGAAACGCTGGCCCATGCCGGCGCGTCGCGCCATCTGTGCGATCCGGTCCATCCCGATGCGCTGCGCCATCTGGTAGAAATAGATGTCGCAGCTCTGCGCGATCGCGCCGCGCATGTTGAGTGGACCATGGCCGCGGCGCTTGTGGCAATGGAACAGCGTATTGCCGACGCGGATCGCGCCGCCGCAACTGATCGTCTCCTGCGGCCCGACACCGGCCTCCAGCAGGGCCAGCGCCACCATCGGCTTGACCGTCGATCCGGGCGGATAGAGGCCCTGCAGGGTCTTGTTGCGCAAGGGGACATGATCGTCCTTCGACAGCATGTCCCATTCCATATGGCTGATGCCGTCGGAAAAGCTGTTGGGATCGAAACTGGGCATGGAGGCCATGGCGAGCACGTCGCCATTGGTGCAATCGATGACGACCACCGAACCGCTCTGCGTCGCAAGGCGCCGCCCCGCAAATTCCTGCAGCCCGGCGTCGATCGTCAGTTGGATGGACTTGCCGGGCGTATCGGGCCGCGTGGTGAGTTCACGAACGATCTTGCCGCGCGCCGTCACTTCCACCCGCTTGGCGCCGGGTTTTCCGGTCAGGTGCCGGTCGAACGCCTTCTCAAGCCCGTCCTTGCCGACCTTGAAGCCCGGCGTAATCAGCAGCGGATCTTTGCGCGCCTTATAATCCTCCGCCGTGGCCGCGCCGACATAGCCGAGCAGATGTCCTACCGTGGCGCCAGCCGGATAATAGCGCGAAAAGCCCTGACTGGGCGCCACGCCGGGGAGGTCGGGCAGACGGACGCTGATGGCGGCAAATTGGTCATAGGTCAGCTTGTCGGCAATCTGGACGGGGCGGAATCCCGCCGATTTGTCCAGTTCCTCGCGGATGCGGTCCACATCGTCCGGTTCCAGGCTCAGCAACTGGGCGAGATGCCGGATCGTGGCTTCGCCGTCGACCACCCTCTGCGGGATAAGGTCGACGCGGAAATCGGTGCGGTTATTGGCCAGCGGCTTGCCGTGCCGGTCGAGTATCCAGCCGCGCCGCGGGGGGATGAGCGTCAGGTTGACGCGGTTGCTTTCCGAAAGAAGGCTGTACTTCTCATTTTCCGCCACGCTGATCCAGGCCATGCGGCCGACCAGCAGCGCGCCAACGGCACCCTGCAACCCTCCCACGACCATCGCGCGACGAGAAAAGGTAAAGGATTGAGTGGCTTCGGTAACGATCTTGCGCTTGGATTTTAGGAGCTTCATGCCATTACGCGCCAGCGATCGATCCGGGCGCATTGCCGGATCATGAAGGGAAAGAGCAGGACCGACCAGACCATTTGCGGCGCGACCAACAGCAATCTTATTTCGCCTCCGCCCGTGATCCGCGCGAAGAACACACCTCCGGATATACAGAAGATAATGGCGACAGAAGCGATTAGCCAGTCCTGCTTATAGCTGCGCCACACCATGCGATGGTCGATGGCGTCTATTCCGATCAGCGCGACGGTCCACAGGAACATGGCGGACCCGATGGGCTGTCCGCTCACCAGATCGTCGAACAGGCCGAGCGGCAGGGCGATCCAGGCGCGCCACAGTTCCGGCCGCAGCAACCGCCAGGACAGCAGCAGCAGCAGGCCGAAGAGCGGCATGACCGGCGACTGGGCAATCAGGGGTAGTATGGCGCTGGCAAGGGAACCCAGCATCACCGTGATGACCGGCGTGCCGATCAGGCGAAACTGGCCCGGATATCGGCCGAGGCGCGGCACATGCAGCAGATGCGGGTCGATCACGGCACGCTCGCGTTGCTGGCGGGCGCGGTCTCCTGTTGCGCGGCCACGCCCGGATCGCCGCGTGTCACCACCTGCTCGAAAGCGCGCTCGACCACCACCGCGTCTACGCGCGATGGGTTAGCCAGCGGAAAGCCCCAGGCGATCTCCCCCTCGACGCGGACCACCACGGCCACCGGAATATTGGGCTGGTAAATGCCGCCGATACCCGACGTCACCAGCAGATCGCCGGGCTTGAACGGGTTGCGTCCTGCCGAAAGGGCGCGAATTTCGAGCGAGCCATCGCCCGCACCGGTAGAAATGGCCGGCACACTGTCATTGGCGCGGCGAACCGGAACGATATTGCCGGTATCGGTCAGCAACAAGACTTCGGCGGTGTTGGGCGTCGTGCTGTGCACGCGGCCGATCAGCCCTTCGGTGGCGCGGACCGGCATTCCGGGGCGGACACCTTGCCAATGTCCCGCATTGAGTCGTGCGAAACGCCGCGTGCTGCTGGGGGAGGAACTGATGAGCCGTGCGGTCAACAGGTCGCTTTGATCTTCGTCGACCAGTTTCAACAGCTTTTTCAGGCGCGCATTTTCCTGCCTGACCGCCTTCGCTTCGATGATGCGATTGCGATCCGCCTCGACCTGACGGCGCAGCGCGACATTCTGCGACCCCGCGTGCCAATAGGAGGCCAGGACTTCGTCGATCGAGTTGACGCCGCTCACCATATTCTTCAGCCCTGTGGACACAGGACGCATCAGTTCGGCCGTGACGGTCCGCAGGCCAGAAAAGCCGGTCGGGTCGAAGACCGCGACCACGACCAGCAGTAAGCCGGCTACCGCTCCGGCAACCGCCACTACATAGCTTGCAAAGAGGCTATATTGCGCCTTCCGGTTGATGCCGGGGCGTCGGCTGGGTGGCCGCGCCATCAGGATTTCCTTCCGATCAGGCGGTTTGCAGCACACCCCGGAAGATCGGGTCTTCCATCGCGCGACCGGTGCCGATCGCAACGCAGGTCAGCGGATCTTCGGCGATCGTGACGGGCAGGCCCGTCTCATCGCGCAGTTCGTCGTCCAGCCCCTTGAGCAGCGCGCCGCCGCCGGTCAGGACGATGCCCTGGTCGACAATGTCGGCCGCCAGTTCGGGCGCGGTATTTTCCAGCGCGATCCGCACGCCTTCGACGATGGTGCTGATCGGTTCTGCCAATGCATCGGCGATCTGGCCCTGGTTGATCGAGATTTCCTTCGGCACACCGTTCACCAAGTCGCGGCCCTTGATATGGATCGTCTCGCCCACGCCATCCTCAGGCGGCTGGGCGACGCCGAACTGCTTCTTGATCCGCTCCGCCGTAGCTTCGCCGATCAGCAGGTTGTGATGGCGGCGGACGAAGGACACGATCGCTTCGTCCATCTTGTCGCCGCCGACGCGGACCGAGGTGGTGTAGGCCAGGCCACGGAGCGACAGCACGGCGACCTCGGTGGTGCCGCCGCCGATATCGACGACCATCGAACCGATCGGCTCGGTCACGGGCATGTCGGCGCCGATCGCAGCGGCCATCGGCTCCTCGATCAGGAATACCTGTGACGCGCCGGCGTTGCTGGCGGCGTCGCGGATGGCGCGGCGCTCGACGCTGGTCGAGCCGCTGGGCACGCAGATCACGATTTCCGGCGCGCGCCAGGGGCTGTGCTTGCCGCCATGCACCTTGGTGATGAAATGCTTAATCATCTGTTCGGCGACGTCGATGTCGGCGATCACGCCGTCTCGCAGAGGGCGGATGGCTTCGATCGAATCCGGGGTCTTGCCCATCATCAGCTTGGCGTCTTCGCCAACGGCCTTGACCCGTTTGACGCCGTTCAGCGTCTCGACCGCCACCACCGAAGGTTCGTTGAGCACGATGCCACGCCCGCGCACATAGACCACCGTATTGGCGGTGCCCAGGTCGATGGCCATATCCTGCGAGGAGAATTTGAAGAGACGCGAGAAGATCGACATGCCTTATCCTGTTTCGCCCGCCGTCCCCGCGACGCATATGGGGTCGGTCGGATAGCTGTTCGCTCGTCCGTCCGCCCATCCTTCCCTGCGCCTTGCAGTGCAAAAAATCTGGGATCGCGGCTCGCGGAAAGCGCTCGATTGGGCTAGTCACTAATCAATGTCAATACGCCGTCTACCCGAACATTTGGTCAATCGTATCGCTGCGGGCGAAGTGGTCGAAAGACCCGCCAGCGCGCTCAAGGAAATTGTTGAAAACGCTTTGGACGCCGGGGCGACTCGTATCGCCGTTCGTCTGTCGAGCGGTGGGCTGGACCGGATCGAGGTCAGCGATGATGGCTGCGGCATGGATTCGGCCGATATGGCGCTGGCGCTGGAGCGTCACGCGACCTCCAAACTGCCCGACGATGCCATTGAAAATGTGGCGACTCTGGGCTTCCGCGGGGAAGCCTTGCCGTCGATCGCCAGCGTCGCACGGCTATCGATCGACAGTCGCCCGCGCGGAAGCGACGGCTGGAACCGCACCGTCGACAATGGCCAGTTGGTGGCGGAAGGGCCGGCGGCATTGCCGCCCGGCACGCGCGTCACCGTCGACCAGCTCTTCGCCAAGGTGCCCGCGCGCCGCAAATTCCTGCGATCGCCCAAGTCCGAATATGCCGCCTGCCTCGACATTATCCGCCGTCTCGCCATGGCGCATCCGTCCGTCGCCTTCTCCGTGGAGCATGAT
Organism: Sphingobium sp. BYY-5; assembly: GCF_022758885.1. Lineage (NCBI taxonomy): Bacteria > Pseudomonadati > Pseudomonadota > Alphaproteobacteria > Sphingomonadales > Sphingobiaceae > Sphingobium > Sphingobium sp. BYY-5. Next base: position 1,036,744 of record NZ_JALEBH010000001.1, on the reverse strand, counting down.
GGCCGCCGTGTGCTGGGCGTGCAGGAAAATGAGGCGCGGGAGGATCGGGTCGCTGCGTTGACCGACCGGCAACTGGCCGACAATCATGTGATCGTGTCGCTGGAGCGAGAGGGTATCCGCCTGTCCGGCGTCGCTTCGCTGCCGACCTACAATCGCGGCGTGGGCGATCACCAATATCTGTTCGTCAATGGCCGGCCGGTGCGCGACCGGCTGCTGATCGGCGCGTTACGTGGCGCCTATGCCGATATGCTGGCGCGCGATCGGCATCCGGTGGTGGCGCTCTTCCTGGACGTGCCGCCGCTGGAGGTGGATGTTAACGTCCACCCGGCCAAGACCGAAGTCCGCTTCCGCGATCCGGCGCTGATCCGTGGCATGATCGTTTCCGGCCTGCGCCGCGCGCTCGATGCCGAGGGGTTTCGCGCGGTGCAACATGCCGACCCGGCGGCCCTGTCCGCCTGGAAGCCGGAACCGGTCTCCCCCACACCGATAGGGGCCATGCCGATCTTCGAAGCGGCTTCGTCACCGGTCAACTACAACCCGCTGGCGCAACCCTCCTTTGCCGATCGCCGCCCATCCTTCCTCACGCCGCCGCCCCAGGCTCGCGCCGAGCCCGCCGCCATGCCCACACCGGAGGCGCAGAGCTTTCCCCTGGGCGTCGCGCGCGGCCAGGTAGCCCGCACCTATATCGTGGCGGAGGCGGAGGACGGCCTGGTCATCGTCGATCAACATGCCGCGCATGAGCGGCTGACGCTCGAACGAATGCGCCGCGCGATGGAGGGGCAAGGCGTCGCCAGCCAAGCGCTGTTGCTGCCCGAAGTGGTGGAACTGGACGAACCGGCCTGCGACCGGCTGGAAGCGCGTGTGGCGGAGTTGAAGGAATTTGGCCTCGACCTGGAGCGTTTCGGCCCCTCAGCCATGCTGGTGCGCGCCGTTCCCGCCATGTTGGGGCAATCGGACGTGCAGGGCCTTGTCACCGATCTCGCCGACGATCTCGCCGCCTATGACAGCGCTCTGTCGCTCAAGGAACGGCTCGATCTCGTCGCTGCGACCATGGCCTGCCACGGATCGGTGCGCGCGGGCCGGGTGCTGAGCGTCGCGGAAATGAACGCCCTGCTGCGCGAAATGGAAGTCACGCCCAGGAGCGGTCAGTGCAACCATGGCCGCCCGACCTGGGTGAAGCTGGGCCATGGCGATATCGAGAAGCTGTTCGGGCGGAAATAGCCCTACCGTTCCACCGCCATCCGCACCGCCAGCCCGCCCAGCACGGTGCCCATGAACCAGCGCTGGATCGTCAGCCAGAGCGGTCGCTCGCCCAGGAAAGAGGATATCGATCCGGCCAGGCAGGCGATCACCGCGTTGACCGACAGGCTGATCGCGACCTGCGTCGCGCCGAGCAGGAGCGACTGGCCGAGGATGTTGCCGCGCGCGGGATCGACGAATTGCGGCAGCAGCGACAGATAGATCATCGCTACCTTGGGATTGAGCAGGTTTGTGACCAGCCCCATGGTGAAGAGCCGCCGCGGCGAATCCTGGGGCAGGGTACGGACCTGGAAGGGCGAACGGCCGCCGGGACGCACTGCGTTCCACGCCAGCCACAACAGATAGAGCGCACCGCCGATCCGCAGCACGTCATAGGCGAAGGGCATCGCCATCAGCAGGGCGGTGATGCCGAACGCCGCGCCTACCATGTAGAAGAGGAAACCGCAGGCGACGCCGCCAAGGGAGATCATTCCGGCCGTGCGCCCCTGGGAAATGGAGCGCGATATCAGATAGATCATGTTCGGCCCCGGCGTCAGCACCATGCCCAGCGAAATCAGGGCGAAGGCGATGAGATGGGCGGCACTTGGCATGTATCATTCTCCCTGGCGACGATGCGCCGCCCGCCTTACGCCAGGCGAAGATGATCGCGCAGGGCCACTATTACCGCGCTGGCCGGGTCCGCCACATAGCGATCGGGATCATGGTCAGCACGGGCTGATCGTCCTGGTTCAGGATCGTCACCTTGTTGCGCACGATCCCCATTTCCGGGCGGCTTTGGGAGGCTTTCTTGTCGATCACCTCGCTTCTGCCGCGCAGCGTGTCGCCGGGCCGCACCGGCCGCAGCCAGCGCAGTTCGTCCACGCCCATGGCCCCCAGGCTCGCCGCCTGCCGGCCGGGATGTTTCTGGATTTCCGTCACGAACATCTTCATGAAGAGCGCGGTCGTGTGCCAGCCGCTGGCGGAGATGGTGCCGAAATGGGTGGTGGCCGCCGCCTCGTCCGACAGGTGGAAGGGCTGCGGATCGAACTCGGCGGCAAAGGCGACGGTCTCTTCGCGCGATACGGTGAGCGGGCCGAAGTCGATGCTGTCGCCGACCTCGATATCCTCGAAATAGAGAATCTCGTCCGTCATCATCCGTCTCCTATTGCAACGGAGATGATGTAGAGGCGCTTTCCGTTTACGTCAATGTCAGGCGATGCTGATCGACGGCTGGCCACGCGGCACGGTCAGGCTGGCGCGCGTGCTGATCGCGCCGCCGGGGGTCGATACCTGATCGACCACGCGGACCCGTGTTGTCCAGGCGTCAGGCGCGACCTCGCAGACCAGATAGCCGCGCTGGTCGTTGATGAATTTCAGGTTCGGATTATTCTTGAGGATGATGTCGCTGCCCGCGCGCAGGTTCGATCCGTCGCCGCCCGATGATATGGAGGTGGACACGAACTCCACCGCCACCGTCTTGTCGCCATTGTCCAGCAGCCCGGCGAAATTCTGATGCTCGTCGCCGGTCAGGACGACGACATTGTCGAGGCCGCGCATCTTCGCCAGCAGCTGGTTGCGCTGCGCGGCATAGCCTGCCCAGGTGTCCATATTATAGACGACGGTCTTTTCGTCCGCATAACGGCGACGGTCGAGCGACATCATCATCACCTGTTGCGCGACGCAGTTCCACTTGGTCTGTCCGCGCGTCAGGTTGCGGACCAGCCAGCCTTCCTCTTCGGGTGAAATCACCTGCGCCTTGCCGTCGTCGATGGCGGGGCAATGCGGCTTATACCCATCGCCGCAGGGCTGGTCGCTGCGGAAGGAGCGGGTGTCGAGAAAATCGATCGAGAGCAGATCGCCATAGCGCGCCTCGCGATACATGTCGGTGATGATGCCGTTGCGTGGCAGCATCGCCGCGCGAACCGGCATATATTCATACCAGGCCTGCAATCCGGCCTGTCGGCGGAGGCGGAAGACTTCGGCCGGGGCGTCGCCCTTTCCGGCGAAATCGCTGACCCAGTTATTTTCGATCTCATGATCGTCGAAGGTGGGGAACCAAGTATGCCGGGCGCGAGCGGCCTGAAGGTCGTAATCGCTCAGATATTGCGCATAGCGCAGCCGATAGTCGGCGACATCGAAACAATCCTGGCCGATATGCTGGCGCACCTGTGCCACGGGCAGGCCGTCCTTGTCATAGTTCGGGCCGCGCCGTTTATATTCATAGATGAAGTCGCCATAATGAAAGACGAAGGCCAGGTCGTCCTCCCGCGCCAGATGGCGGAAGGCGGTGTACAGGCCATCCTCATAATTCTGGCATCCCGCCACGCCGAACTTCAGGCTCGCCGGGCTGGCGGAGGGCAGGGGCAGCGTGCGGGCGCGGCCGCGCGTCGATTGATCGCCGCTCAGCGTGAAGCGATACCAATAGGGCCGGTCGGGCTGGAGGCCCGTCACCTCGATATGGACGCTATGACCCAGTTCAGGCCGCGCGGTCGCTTCGCCCGAAGCGACGATGGTCTTGAAACGATCGTCGCTCGCCACCTCCCATTTGACCGGCAGCGGCACCATCGGCATCCCGCCATGCAGGTCGAAGGGCTTGGGCGCCAACTTGGTCCAGATGACGAAGCCGTCCGGCGCGGGATCACCCGACGTGACGCCGAGCGCGAAGGGATAGCCCGCGAACCAGCTTTGTGCTTTCAGGATCGCGGGCGTGCCGATCAGCGGCGTGGCGGTGGCGGCGGTGAGGATTTGGCGGCGGGTCAGCATGGCAGTGATCCTAGCGAGCGAGAAGGCCGGAAAGCGCGGCGGGATCGCCGTCCGAAGCGCGCGGCATCACGCCGATCAGCCGGGCGATCAGCGGATAGACATCGACATTGGCGAAGCCCGCCAAGGGCTTCGCGCCCGGCGCGAAGGCGGGGCCGTTGGCGATGAACAGCGCCTGCATCTCCGGCGCGCGGTCGTCCCAGCCATGATTGCCGCCCGTCACCGGCTTGGTGGGAGTGGTGGGCTGAATTTCCCAGCCCGTTTCGCCCAGGCAGAAATAGGGCGGAATGCGGCGATGCGCGCCATAGTGGAACCGCGCGGGAATGTCGCTCTTGCGCCAGCATTGCATATGGGGCGTGGGCTTGAGCAGAGCGGCCTCCAGCGCCGCCTCATGCCCCGGTTGCGCGACCAGGCTGGCATAGGGGCCAGACTCCACGACGCGATAGTCGGCGGGGTTGGCCACCTTGTCCAGCGCGATAACCCGGTCGGTCGAACGCGCCGCCATGCCATGATCGGCCAGGATGACGAGGTTGGCGGGTTGACCCATGGCCTTGAGGCCCGCGACCAACTCACCGATATGCTGGTCCACTTCGGCCAGCGCCTGGGTGGTTTCGGGAGCGTCCGGCCCGTTGATATGGCCTGCCGTGTCGACCGTATCGAAATAGAGCGTCACGAAGCGCGGGCGGATGTCGGCCGGACGGCGCAGCACGTCCAGCACCATGTTGACACGCTGCGTGCCGCCGATCTGCTGGTTGAACTGCGCCCAGTCGCTCGGCCGCTCGCCGCCATGGATGGTGTAGGGCCACGCCTTGTCCTGCGTCCCGCCCCAGGGGACGTTGGAGCCGGGCCAGAACATGGTCGCGGTGCGCACGCCCGCCTTTTCCGCCGTCACCCAGATCGGCTCGACATCGTTCCACCAGAATGGATCGTCGCTCGCCATGGTGAATTTCTCGTCCGGGCGGCTGGCGTCTTCCATATTGTTGGCGACAATGCCGTTCCGGTCGGGCCGGTCGCCGGTGACGATCGCCCAATGATTGGGGAAAGTCTTGGTCGGGAAGGACGGGCGCATCGGCGCCTCGATGCCTCCGGCCGCCAGCGCCGCCAGATTGGGCGTCACGCCGCGTTGCAGATAGTCGGCGCGGAATCCGTCGATCGACACCAGGATGGTGACGGGCGCGCGCTGCTCAGCCTGCGCGACCGGCGCAGGGCGACCGGTCGGAGCGGTGGCGCAGGCGCTTAGCGCGCCGAAGGCGAGAAGGACGGGGAGGACAAGGCGGGCAGGGGAACGGCTCAGCATGGCGACTCTGTTGGATATTTTTCGAAGCTAATCGCTTAGCAGCCATGCGATGACGGTAAAGTGACGTTTTGGTAGGCTTTCACCCCAGGTGATCGCGCAGAGCACCCCAGGCCTGCCGCTTCGCTTCCCGCGACAGGCTGGCATAGGCGCCGCTGGAAGAGGGAAGATCGACCAGCGCCAGCCCCGGCCGCTCGCCCAATTGCCGCCGTCCGTGCAGCGCCGCGGTCTTGCCGTTGAAGCCGATCGCCCGCAGCGCCGGGAGCCGTTCCACGAACAATCCCAGATCGCGCAACTCTGCGCCCCGGATGTTGCTGTCCAGGCTCCCCGGCCGCTCGGCGCTTTCGATGACGTCCCACAGCCCGACACCATGCGCCCGCAACCGCTTCAGCCGCATCGCATAGGGTTGGCCGCGCAAATCCTCTTCCAGCACGTCGCCGATCAACTGCCAGAAGGCATTGCCGCGATGGGCATAATATTCGCCCTGCTTGATCGACGCATCCCCCGGCAGGCTGCCCAGGATCAGCAACCGGGTCTGCACATCGATACTGGGCGGGAAGGCGATTTTCCTGGGCGCGTGCACAAATTCTCCTTGAGCCATTGCGATCTATTCGTTTGTTTCTAGAATATTACCCCTCATTTGGGGGAGTTGTCATGAAGAGAATGTGGGGCGCGGTCGGCGCCATGTTGCTGATCGGGGCGACGCCGGGAACACTCTTGGCACAACAGCCAGCGCCGAGCGCGGAACAACGCGCTTATGAAGCAAAGATCAAGGACATGTTGCAGCGGCAGCAGCCGCAGACCGGGGACATCGCGCTGCCGGAGGCTAAGGCGACGCTGCGTCTGGGCAAGGATTATTATTATCTCGACGCCAAGGCTGCGCGCGAGGTGATCGTCGATGCCTGGGGCAATCCCGCTGCGCAGGCGGATGGCGTGCTGGGCCTGGTCTTCCCGGCCGGAAAGACCTTCATGGATGAGGATGCCTGGGGCGCGGTCATCACCTATGACCAGAGCGGTTATGTGAAGGATGACGACGCGGCCTCAACCGATTTCGACGCGCTGATGACCGAGATGAAGTCCGGCGAAGCGGATCGGAACAAGGAACGGACCGAAGCGGGCTATCCGCCCGTGCATCTGGCCGGCTGGGCCGAGCGCCCCACCTATGACCGCGCGCATCACAGCGTCATATGGGCGCGCGACATCCGCTTCGGTGATGTGGCTGAAGGCACGCTCAACTATGATGTCCGGCTGCTCGGTCGCCATGGCGTGCTGAGCCTCAACATGATCTCCACCATGTCGCATCTGTCCGAAGTGAAAGCGGCCGCCGCGAAATTCGGCGGCTCCGTCACCTTCGACCAGGGCGCGCGCTATGCCGACTTCATACCCAATGTAGACAAGGTCGCCGAATATGGCATTGGCGGGCTGGTTGCGGCCGGAGCCGGGCTGCTGGCGGCGAAGAAGCTGGGCTTCCTGGCACTGATGCTGGCCTTCGGCAAGAAGCTGCTGCTGCCGATCATTCTGGTCTTCGGTGTCGGCTGGCGCTGGATCAAGGGCCGGCTCGGCCGGGGCAAGGCAGCGGAGCAAGAGACTGTCGCCTATGAAGCACCGGTCGAAAGCGAAGCAGAACCGATCGCCGAAACGCCTGAAGAAGGGGCACCGCGCCCCTCCGAAACCTGATGGCAAGGCGGGGAGGGGCGATACGCCCTTTCCCCGCCGATCCGGTCAGACGTTGAAGCGGAACAGCATGATGTCGCCGTCCTGCGTCACATATTCCTTGCCTTCGGAGCGCCACTTACCCGCTTCCTTGGCCCCGGTCTCGCCGTTGAACTGGACATAGTCGGCATAGGCCATGGTCTCGGCGCGGATGAAGCCCTTTTCGAAATCGGTGTGGATCGCGCCGGCGGCCTGGGGCGCCTTGCTGCCCTTGTTCACGGTCCAGGCGCGGGCTTCCTTCGGTCCGACGGTGAAGAAGGTGATGAGGCCCAGCAGTTCATAGCCCGCCCGGATGATGCGGGCGAGGCCGGCTTCGGTCAGGCCCAGCGCTTCCAGATATTCCGCACGCTCCTCGATCGGCATGGTGACGAGTTCGGCTTCGATCGCGGCGGAGACGATCACCGCCTTGGCGTTTTCGGCCGCTGCTTTCTCGAACACGCGCGCCGAATGGGCATTGCCTTCCGACGCGGCGTCTTCCTCGACATTGCAGACATAGAGGACGGGCTTGGCCGTCAGCAACTGCGCCTGGGCGAACAGCCGTTCTTCCTCGACGTCACGCGGCACGGTCAGGCGCGCGGGCTTGCCGTCGCGCAGCAGGTCGAGCGCCTGGCCCAGCACCGACGCGGCGGCCTTGGCCTCCTTGTCGCCCTGCGCGGCCTTCTTGGCGAGGTTGGGGACGCGCTTTTCCAGACTTTCCAGGTCCGCCAGCATCAGTTCGGTCTCGACCGTCTCGGCGTCGGCGATGGGGTCCACCTTGCCCTCGACATGGGTGATGTCGTCATCCTCGAAGCAGCGCAGCACATGGACGATCGCATCCACCTCGCGGATATTGGCCAGGAACTGATTGCCCAACCCTTCGCCCTTGGACGCGCCGCGCACCAGGCCGGCAATGTCGACGAAACTGAGTTGCGTCTCGATGATCTTGGCGCTGCCGCCGATCCTGGCGATGGTCTGCAACCGCTCGTCCGGCACGGCCACGCGGCCCTCGTTCGGTTCGATCGTGCAGAAGGGATAATTCGCCGCCTGCGCCGCCTGCGTCTCGGTCAGCGCATTGAACAGGGTGGACTTGCCCACATTGGGAAGACCGACGATACCGCAACGAAAGCCCATTTGACTGCCTTATAAGATCGGGATGATTGGCGCGCCCGATAGCGCTTTGTGGACGCAAAGGCCAGCCTTGGGCGCAGGGCGAGGGTGGGACAAAAGGCGCAATGGACATGCGCCAGGGTTTCGGGACATGGGTCGGGACGATGGGAGACGAGATGGAACAGAAGAGCGAAGCCCATTGGGTCGATGAATCCGGCCGGCAATGGAAGAAGCGCCCGGCGCATGAGACCGGCGTCTTCGGCCGCTGCCCGCGTTGTGGCGAGGGGCATATCTTCACCGGTTTCCTGACCATGCGCGACCATTGTGAGGTTTGCGGCCTCAACTATAATTTCGCCGATCCTGCCGATGGCCCGGCGGTATTTGTCCAACTTTTCGCCTGTGTGCCGGGCGTGATCTTCATCATCATGCTGGAGATATTGGCGCGGCCGCCCTGGTGGGTGCATGTCGCCGTGGGCATTCCCGTGCTCATCCTGACCACGGTGCTGCCGATGCGCCCGATCAAGGGCTGGCTGATTGCCGCCCAGTTCACCACCAGGGCGCAGGAAGCCGGCACGGCGGATCTGTGGGCCAAACTACATGGAGATGGGAGGCCCTAGGGCGGATCGACATTCGCAGTCTTAGGCGCTTCCCAAGCCGTCATGCCGGACCTGATCCGGCATCCAGGGCCACAAAAGGCGTCGCCTGCGACTCTGGATGCCGGATCAAGTCCGGCATGACGTTGAGAATCAGGCCAAGGCTTCTGCTTTAACCTGAATGTTGATCGGCCCTAGGCGGCTCAGCCTATCCAGTAAGGCACGATCTGCCTATTGTCCGGATCGACATGGATCGGGCGGTCGGCGGGCGGGAAGGCGCGCTGGTCGCAGCTTTGGCGGGGGCATAGGCGGCAAGTGATGCCGATCGGGGTGGCTGCGCCCTCCACCTCCAGTTGCAGGCCGTCGGCATAGACGAAGTTCGCCGCATGGGCGACCTCGCAGCCCAGCACCACGGCGAAGCGACGCGGTGTCCGCTTGTAGCTGCCCGATGGCTTCACCAGCCCCTTGGCCATCGACACATAACGCACTCCGTCAGGCGTCTCGCCAAGCTGCACGTTGATCCGGTCAGGGACCGCCACCGCCTCATGCACGTTCCAGAGCGGGCAGGCGCCGCCGAAGCGGGCGAATTGCAGGCGGGTGGCGCTATGGCGCTTGGTGATGTTGCCCGCCATGTCGACGCGGCAGAAGAAGAAGGGGATGCCACGCAGTCCCGGCCGCTGGAGCGTCGAAAGGCGGTGGCAGGCCTGCTCGAAACTGACGCCGAACGTGCGCGCGAGCCGGTCTATGTCATGCCGCATCGTCCGCGCCGCTTCGCGAAAGGCGGCATAGGGCAGCAGCAGCGCGCCGGCGGCGTAATTGCCCAGGCCAATCGCCAGCAGCCGGTCCGCGCCGGGGACGGGCAGGGCGGCCTTGCCCACCACATCGGCGATCACCGCCTGCCCCTCCAGCATCATGAGCTGGTGCGCCAGCATGAACTTGCGGCTTTCGGTCGGCAGCGCGGCGTTGACGAACAACTGCCGGTCGGCGGCGCGATAGGCGCGCAGGGCGCTGTCGGGCGTTTCGGCGATCAGCGTCTCGATGCCGTGGCGACGGGCGAGCGCTTCCACCAGCATCCCTTCATCCAGCACCTGCCCCTGGGTGAAGCTTTCCGCCATCTCCTCCGCCAGGCAGTCGAGTGGATGGACATAATTGCCTGCCTCGTGGAACCAGTCGCGGGCGGCTTCCCAAGGCAGTCGCGCCTGCACCTCATGATCGTTGGCGATCGCCTCCTCGATCATGTTGATTCGCTCATTGGCGCGCATATGGGCGTTGTAGAGATCGACATAGCGTGCCGCGAATTCGGGAAATTGCAGGTGCAGCTTCTCGATCCGCTCCGGCTCCATCTGCACGCCGGGCAGTTCGGGATGGGCGAGCGCATAGGTGAAGGCGCCCAGCAACTGCTCATCCTCCCGGCTGTCGAAGCTGGCCCAGTCGGTGGGAAAGCTGTTGGCGACCGCTGCCTTGACCTTGGCGGTCAGCGGTCGGTCGTCATTCTCAAGCTGCGAAAGATAGGATACGGATATGCCCAGCGCCTGCGCCATCGTCGCCTGGTCCATACGGTGGTCCAGGCGGAGCTGGCGCAGGCGTGGACCTGCGAAGATACGATTGCCGCGTGCCATATTCCGCTTCTAATTTGCGAAATCGCGATTTGCAAATTAGCAAATTTGCATTTGCGAAAGTCCGCAGGGGCTGGATAGGGGATGATACGACGACCGTTCGCCTGAACCGGAGAGAAGCCCTACATGTCGAAGCTCGCCATCATCGAACAGCTTGAAGCGAAGCGCGAGGCTGCGCGCCTGGGCGGCGGCCAGCGCCGCATCGACGCCCAGCACGGCAAGGGCAAGCTGACCGCGCGCGAGCGGCTGGAAGTGCTGCTGGACGAGGACAGCTTCGAAGAGCTGGACATGTATGTCGAGCATAACTGCATCGATTTCGGCATGGACGGCCAGCATATCCCCGGCGATGGCGTGGTGACGGGATCTGGCACGATCAACGGGCGTCTGGTGTTCGTGTTCAGCCAGGATTTCACCGTCTATGGCGGCGCGGTGTCGGAACGGCACGCGATGAAAATCTGCAAGATCATGGACATGGCGTTGAAGGGCGGCGCGCCGGTGATCGGCCTCAACGACAGCGGCGGCGCGCGCATTCAGGAAGGCGTGGCTTCGCTGGCGGGCTATGCGGAGATTTTCCAGCGCAACGTGCTGGCGTCGGGCGTGGTGCCGCAGATCAGCGTCATCATGGGGCCATGCGCGGGCGGGGCGGTCTATTCGCCGGCGATGACCGACTTCATCTTCATGGTGAAGGACAGCAGCTTCATGTTCGTCACCGGCCCGGACGTGGTGAAGACCGTCACCAACGAGGTCGTGACCCAGGAGGAACTGGGCGGCGCCATCACCCACACCACCAAGTCGGGCGTGGCCGACGTGGCGTTCGAGAATGATATCGAGGCGTTGCTGGCGACCCGCGATTTCGTCGACTTCCTGCCCGCTTCGAACCGCGATCCGGTGCCCGAACGGCCGAGCGCAGACCCATGGGATCGGGTCGAGGAAAGTCTGGACACGCTGATCCCGGCCAACGCCAACCAGCCCTATGACATGCACGAACTGATCCGCAAGGTCGTGGACGAGGGCGATTTCTTCGAGGTGCAGCCCGCGCACGCCGGCAATATCCTCTGCGGCTTCGGCCGGGTTGAGGGCAAGACGGTGGGCATCATCGCCAACCAGCCGATGGTGCTGGCCGGCGTGCTCGACATCAACTCGTCCAAGAAGGCAGGGCGGTTCGTGCGCTTCTGCGACGCCTTCGAAATTCCGATCGTCACTTTCGTCGATGTGCCAGGCTTCCTGCCGGGGACGGCGCAGGAACATTCGGGCATCATCAAGCATGGCGCCAAGCTGCTGTTCGCCTATGCCGAGGCGACCGTACCCAAGATCACAGTCATCACGCGCAAGGCCTATGGCGGAGCCTATGACGTCATGTCCTCCAAGCATCTGCGCGGCGATTTGAACTATGCCTGGCCGACTGCCGAAATCGCGGTGATGGGAGCCAAGGGTGCGGTGGAGATCATCTTCCGTGGCAAGACCCCGGAAGAAATTGCTGAAAAGACGAAGGAATATGAAGATCGCTTCGCCAATCCCTTCGTTGCGGCAAGCAAGGGCTTCATTGACGAAGTGATCCAGCCGCACTCGACCCGCAAGCGCATCGCGCTGGGGCTGCGCAAGCTGCGCAACAAGAGCTTGGAGAACCCGTGGAAGAAGCACGACAATATTCCGCTGTGACAGACGATGAACGCCATCTCCTCCTTCGTCATTGCGAGCGAAGCGAAGCAATCCATTGGCGCGATTTTTGGATTGCCGCGTCGCCTTTGGCTCCTCGCAATGACGAAGTGGGATGATGCAACCCGCTGTCTACATCATGGCCAACAGGTGCAACGGGACGCTCTACACCAGCGTGACGTCGAACCTGCCGCAGCGCGCATGGCAGCATCGCGAGGGCGTCGCGGATGGGTTCACGCAGCGTTACGACTGTAAGATGCTGGTGTGGTTCGAAATGGCCGACACGATGGAAGCGGCCATCTTACGGGAAAAGCAAATCAAGGCATGATCACGGGCAAAGAAGATTGCTTTGATTATCGCCCTCAATCCCGGTTGGCAGGATTTATACGAGAGTATTGTGCAAGGTTGATACGTCAAATGGATTGCTTCGCTATGCTCGCAATGACGAAGGACAGGAAATGAAACTCGGCCGTCTCAACCATATCGGCATCGCGACGCCTTCGCTGGAGGCGAGCCTTGCTTATTATCGCGACGTCATGGGCGCGACGATCGCGCATGAACCCTTCGACCTGCCCGCGCAGGGCGTGAAGGTGTGTTTCGTTGATACGCCTGGTGAAGGCGGTACGGCGGGGACACAGATCGAACTGATCGAACCGCTGGGTGAGAACAGCCCGATCCATAGCTTCATCGCGAAGAACCCGGCCGGTGGACAGCACCATATGTGCTACGAAGTGCCCGACATATATGAAGCCAAAAGCTGGTTCGAAGAGTTAGGCAAGAAGGTTCTGGGGGAGCCGCGCATCGGCGCGCATGGCACGCCGATCTTCTTCGTCCACCCCAAGGATATGAACGGGGTGCTGACCGAGATTATGGAGACGCCGAAGGAGGGCGCACATTAACACCACCCCTCCCGCCTGCGGGAGGGGCAGCGAGACTTGGGGCTGCGCAGCAGGCCCTAGTCGCAGCGGGGTGGGCCGGACAGCCCACTCCAACTCCGGCTAGCCAGACAAGCTGGCAAGCCTGCGTATCCTCTCCCGCTTGTGGGAGAGGAATAAGGTAGGGACGCAAATGACCGACAAGCCGACGCTGGAGCAATGGGCCGCCGCCGCCGTCAAGGAAGTGAAGGGCAAGGACCTGAACTGGGAGACCCCGGAAGGGATCACGGTGAAGCCGCTCTACACGGCGGAGGACGTGACCCCAGATAAGATTGGCGATCCGGGCCTTCCCGGCTTTGCGCCGTTCACGCGCGGCGTGCGCGCCTCCATGTATGCCGGGCGTCCCTGGACTATCCGCCAATATGCGGGCTTCTCGACCGCCGAAGAATCCAATGCCTTCTATCGCCGCAACCTGGCGGCGGGGCAGAAGGGCCTCAGCGTCGCTTTCGATCTTGCCACCCATCGCGGCTATGACAGCGATCATCCACGCGTCGTCGGCGATGTCGGCAAGGCGGGTGTGGCGATCGATACCATCGAGGACATGAAGATCCTGTTCGACGGCATTCCGCTCGACCAGATGTCCGTTTCGATGACCATGAACGGCGCGGTAATCCCGATCCTGGCCTTCTTCATCGTCGCGGGCGAGGAGCAGGGGGTCGAGCGCAAGCTGCTGGACGGGACCATTCAGAACGACATTCTGAAGGAATTCATGGTCCGCAACACCTATATCTACCCGCCCGAACCCTCGATGCGGATCATCTCGGACATTTTCGGCTACACCTCGCGCGAGATGCCCAAGTTCAACAGCATCTCCATCTCCGGCTATCATATGCAGGAAGCCGGCGCGACGCAGGTGCAGGAACTGGCCTTCACCATCGCGGACGGAGCGGAATATGTCCGCTTTGGCGTGGCGAGCGGCCTCGACATCGACAAGTTCGCCGGGCGTTTGAGCTTCTTCTTCGCCATCGGCATGAACTTCTTCATGGAAATCGCCAAGCTGCGCGCCGCCCGCGTGCTCTGGCATCGCGTCATGACCAAGCTGGGTGCGCAGGACGAGCGCTCCAAGATGCTGCGCACTCATTGCCAGACCTCGGGCGTCTCGCTGACCGAGCAAGACCCCTATAACAATGTCATGCGCACCACGATCGAAGCGATGGCCGCCATGCTGGGCGGCACGCAGTCGCTGCACACCAACGCGCTGGACGAAGCGATCGCGCTGCCGACGGACTTTTCGGCCCGCATCGCGCGCAACACGCAGATCGTCATCCAGGAAGAGACCGGCATGTGCAATGTCGTCGATCCGCTGGGGGGCAGCTATTATGTGGAAGCGCTGACCCAGCAATTGGTCGACGCCGCGCAGGAGATCATCGATCGCGTGGAGGCCGAAGGCGGCATGGCGAAGGCCGTCGCGGCGGGCTGGCCCAAGGCGATGATCGAGACCGCCGCGGCCGCGCGTCAGGCGCGTGTCGACCGGGGCGAGGACGTCATCGTCGGCGTCAACAAATATCGCCTCGCCAGTGAAGATCTGCTTGAAACGCTGGAAGTCGACAACAGCAAGGTCCGCGAGGCGCAGATCGCCCGCATCAACCGGGTGAAGGCGGAGCGCAACGAAGACGCCTGCCAGGCCGCGCTGGAATCCCTCCGCGCCGCCGCCGCCGGGCCGCAGTCGATCGAAAACAACCTCCTCGCCCATGCGGTCGAAGCGGCCCGCGCCCGCGCCACGCTGGGGGAGATTTCCTCCGCCATGGAGGTAAGTTTCAACCGCTACGGCACGCAGCCCACGCCAGTGAAGGGCGTATACGGCGCGCCATATGAAGGCGACAGCCGCTGGAAACAGGTTCTCGACGGCGTGCAGGCCGTCGAACGGCGCCTCGGTCGCAGGCCAAAACTGCTCGTCGCCAAGATGGGACAGGATGGTCACGATCGGGGCGCCAACATCATCGCATCGGCCTTTGGCGACATGGGCTTTGACGTGGTGTCCGGCCCGCTGTTCCAGACGCCGGAGGAAACGGTAGTGTTGGCGCTCGACAGCGGCGTCGACGTGGTTGGTGCATCGTCGCTAGCGGCAGGGCACAAGACGTTGATCCCGGAACTGATCCAGAAGCTGCGCGAAAAGGGGCGCAGCGACATCAAGGTGATCGCCGGCGGCGTGATCCCGCCGCAGGATTATGACTATCTTCGTGACGCCGGAGTTCAGGGGATTTATGGGCCGGGTTCCAATGTCGTGGAATGCGCCGCCGACGTGCTGCGCCTTCTCGGCCACAACATGCCCCCCGCCGGGCTGGAGGAAGCCGCTTGAATACCGTTACCGCCCGCACCGATTGGACCCGCGAAGAGATCGCCGCGCTGTTCGATCTGCCCTTCAACGACCTGATGTTCGAAGCGCAGTCGATCCATCGGGCGAACCATCCGCGCAATGAAGTGCAACTGTCCACTTTGCTGTCCATCAAGACGGGCGGCTGTCCGGAAGATTGCGGCTATTGCAGCCAGTCGACCGAAGCCGAAGGCGGCCTCAAGGCCACCAAGTTGATGGACGTGCAAGCCGTGCTTCAGGCCGCTGCACAGGCGAAGGACCATGGCTCCGGCCGTTTCTGCATGGGCGCGGCATGGCGCAACCCCAAGGAACGCGATATGCCAAAGCTGGTCGCGATGGTGCAGGGCGTGCGCGCGATGGGCATGGAAACCTGCATGACGCTGGGCATGTTGGACGAAAAGCAGGCGAAAACGCTCGCCGACGCGGGTCTCGATTATTATAATCATAATATCGACACCTCGCCGGAGAACTACGCCAACGTCATCACCACCCGCAGCTTCGAAGACCGGATCGAGACGCTGGAAAATGTGCGGTCGGCGGGGATCAATGTCTGCTGCGGCGGCATCGTCGGCATGGGTGAGACGCGGAGCGACCGTATCGGCTTCCTCCACGCACTCGCCACCATGCCGCACCCCGAAAGCGTGCCGATCAACGCGCTGGTGCCGGTGGCGGGCACGGTTCTGGGCGATATGCTCAAGGACACGCCGCTCGCCAAGATCGACGAGGTGGAGTTCGTCCGCACCGTCGCGGTGGCCCGTATCGTCATGCCCCAGTCGATGGTGCGCCTGAGCGCGGGTCGCGAGAGCATGAGCGAAGCCTGCCAGGCGCTCTGCTTCATGGCGGGCGCGAACAGCATCTTCACCGGCGACAAGCTGCTGACCGCAGCCAATGCCGGGGATGACAAGGACAGTGCGCTGCTCGGCAAGCTGGGCCTGACACCGATGATGGCGCAACCGCACGGGCATCTGGAAGCGGCGGAGTGATCTGTTTTGCTTTCTCCCGTCATGCTGAACTTGTTTCAGCATCCATCGCGCCTTCGGGAGCGATGGGGCGTGGGGAAGGAGGGGCCTTGAAACAAGTTCAACCCGAACGGGGTCAGAAGACGGACTGAAATAATAGCGTCACCCCGGACTTTATCCGGCATCCAGGGTTCCCCGCACAACGCATGTGACCCTGGACCCCGGATCAAGTCCGGGGTGACGGAAATGGAAACTGGATAGGACTGGGGCAAGGACACAAAATGGCAATCACCAAGATCCTGATCGCGAACCGTGGCGAAATTGCGTGTCGGGTCATCCGCACCGCGCGCAAGATGGGCATCAAGACCGTCGCGGTCTATTCCGATGCCGATGCCCGCGCGCCGCATGTCCTGATGGCCGATGAGGCGGTGCATATCGGCCCGTCGCCCGCCGCCCAATCCTATCTGCTCGCCGACAGGATCATCGCAGCGTGCAAGGCCACCGGCGCCGATGCGGTCCACCCCGGCTACGGCTTCCTCTCGGAGCGAGAGAGCTTCCGCAAGGCGCTGGACGCGGAAGGCATCATCTTCGTCGGCCCACCCGCCAATGCCATCGCCGCCATGGGCGACAAGATCGAGTCCAAGAAGCTTGCCCTGGAAGCGGGCGTCAACGTCGTCCCCGGCTATGTCGGCGTGATCGACGACACCGAACACGCCGTCCGCATCTCCAACGAGATCGGCTATCCGGTGATGATGAAGGCGTCGGCCGGCGGCGGCGGCAAGGGTATGCGCCTCGCTTATTCCGAACAGGATGTTCGCGAAGGGTTTGAGGCGACAAAGCGCGAAGGGCTGAACAGCTTCGGCGACGACCGCGTGTTCATCGAAAAGTTCATCGAAAGCCCGCGTCATATTGAAATCCAGGTCCTGGGCGATCAGCATGGCAATATCGTCTACCTGAACGAACGCGAATGTTCGATCCAGCGCCGCCACCAGAAGGTGGTGGAGGAAGCGCCGTCGCCCTTCGTCAGCCCCGAAATGCGCAGGAAGATGGGCGAGCAGTGCGTCGCGCTCGCCCGCTCGGTCAGCTATTTCAGCGCGGGCACGGTCGAACTGATCGTCAGCGGCGAGGACAAGACCGGCGACGGCTTCTACTTCCTGGAGATGAACACCCGGCTTCAGGTCGAGCATCCCGTCACCGAGGAGATCACCGGCGTCGACCTGGTCGAGCAGATGATCCGCGTCGCGAGTGGCGAAAAACTCGCCTTCACCCAGGCGGACGTGAAGATCAACGGCTGGTCGATCGAAAATCGCGTCTATGCCGAAGACCCCTATCGCGGGTTCCTGCCGTCGACCGGCCGGCTGATCCGCTACAACCCGCCCGAAACCGGCACGGATGAGAGCGGCGCGCTGATCCGCGTGGACGACGGCGTGGAGGAGGGCGGGGAAGTCTCGATCTTCTACGACCCGATGATCGCCAAGCTCATCACCTGGGCGCCTACCCGCCTCGAAGCGATCGACAAGCAGATCGAGGCGCTCGACCGGTTCGAGATTGAGGGGCCGGGCCATAATATCGATTTCGTCTCCGCGCTGATGCAGCATGAGCGGTTCCGATCGGGCAACATCACCACCGGTTTCATCGCGGAGGAATATCCGGAGGGCTTCACCGGCGCGCCTGCATCGCCCGAACTGCTTCAGCGCCTGTCCGCGATCGGCGCCTTTGCCGCCATGGCCCAGGCCGATCGTGCCCGCCGCATCGACGGGCAGCTTGGGCGTCGGCTTCCACCGCCAACTGGCTGGCAGGTGAAGATCGGTGATGCGATCCACGATGTGGAGATCGATGGCGACGATGTGACCGTCGATGGCGTGAGCCTGGACATGGCGTTGGAATATACGCCCGGCGATCGCTTGATCGAGGCGGAGTTCGGCGAGGACGCATTGGCGGTGAAGATCGCCCCGGTGCGTTCGGGTTTCGTCCTGACCGCGCATGGGGCAAGCCATAAGCTGCGCATCCTGCCCGCCCATGCGGCGCCCTATACCGCGCATATGATCGAGAAGGTTCCACCGGATCTGTCGCGTTTCCTCATCTGCCCGATGCCGGGTCTGCTGGTCGCGCTCAACGTCAAGGAAGGCGACAAGGTTGAACTCGGCCAGCCGCTCGCCGTGATCGAGGCGATGAAGATGGAAAATATCCTCCGCGCCGCCAAGGCCGGTACGGTCAAGAGTGTCTCGGCCGCGCAGGGCGAGAGCCTGCCCGTGGACGCGGTGATCCTGGAACTGGCGTGAACAAACCTCCGTTCGCTTCGAGCGAAGTTGAGAAGCGTTCCCACGACCGTGTCTCGACTTCGCTCGACCCGAACGGCTAGGGTGGCACCATGCACCTGACCCATGACCCCAACGCTCCCGCGGCCGAAACGATCGCCTTCGACGATTTCCTGAAAGTCGATATCCGCGTCGGCACGATCGTCTCGGCCGAACCCTATCCCGAAGCGCGCAAGCCCGCCTACAAGCTGCTGATCGATTTCGGTCCCACGATCGGCCGGAAAAAATCCAGCGCCCAGATTACCGAAAACCACGCTCTGGACGATCTGCCCGGCCGTCAGGTCGCCGCCGTGGTCAATTTCCCGCCACGCCAGATCGGCAAGTTTCTGTCCGAAGTGCTGACGCTTGGCTTCGCCGACGAAGCGGGTGCGGTGACATTGTTCGCGCCGGACAAGCCGGTGCCGAACGGCGCGCGGCTCTACTGATCGCCGATCGCCGACAGGATGTGCGCGGCCGCCTCATCCGGCCCGGTCAGACCGGTATCGATGCTGACCAGCGGTGGTGGCATCGCCGCCATGCAGCGGCAGAAATCGGCATGGAGCGTCCGCAACAGATCGATCGACGTCAATTTACCGAACGCGCTCCGGTCCGCATTGGCGATGCGCCGTTCCTGTTCGGTGGCATCCACCGTCAGCGCCACGAACAGGACTTCGCCACCTTCGGCCCGGATCAGCCTGGCGGCCCGTTCGGGGAAATCCGGTGCGACGCTGGATTCGGGCGCGAAGGTGAAGATCAGCGACCGGTCGGCGCGCGCCGCAGCCGTCATGATGTCCAGCCAGAAGCGCTCACGCAACCGTACAAAGTCAGGCGAGCCGAAGGGGAAGACCGCTCCGACCGCATCGACCACCAGATGATTGTGGAACAGCGCATAGCCGGTGCGCGCCGCAAGCGCCCTCGCCACCGTCAGCTTGCCGGCGGCGGCCTGGCCATAGAGGAAGATCAGCTTCATAGGTCCGACATAGCCCATGAACGCGGTGCTTTCCACGCCATGCGGGCCGTTCCTTCCAACCTGCTTCCTGTATCGCGGCGAAAGGATCGTACCGCATGACGAATTACCGCCTGTCCTACCGGTCCCGTTCGCGTCATACTCGACCGGCGGCCGGCCATGATCTTGGGGAGAAACGACATGCAGGGAATTGGAATGATCGACCCGATCGATCCCGTCATGCGGATGCTCATGAGCATGACAGCGGATGGAAACAACCGGGGGCAAGCACGGAGGCGATGATGATGGCGGATCGGCGCGAAGCGAACGGCCCTCAGTGACGGTGTGAACTTCGGGGATCGACGCATTGCGAGCGGTCCCCAGTGACGGTGTGAACTTCGGGGGTGGAATGAGCGATACGGTTGGCAGCGACTATGTGATGGATGCACGGCGGGACCGGTTGGTCATCACCGCGTCGGCGCTCGGCACTGTGTTCGAATGGTATGATTTCTACATCTACGGCGTTCTCGCGCCAATCATCGGGCGCACTTTCTTCCCGACCGACAATCCCACCGTCGAACTGCTCTACACGCTTACGGGTTTCGCCATCGGCTTCGCCTTCCGGCCGATCGGCGCGATGCTGTTCGGGTATCTGGGTGACCGGTTGGGGCGCAAATATACGTTCCTTGCCACCATCATCCTGATGGGCGCAGCGACGGCGGGGGTGGGCCTCACGCCCTCGGCCGCCAGCATCGGCGTGGCCGCGCCCATCATCCTGATCCTGCTGCGGATCGCGCAGGGGCTGGCGCTGGGCGGCGAATATGGCGGCGCGGCCATCTATGTCGCCGAACATGCGCCTGCCGGGAAGCGCGGTTTCTACACCAGCTTCATCCAGGCGGGCGTCATTGGCGGCTTCATCCTCTCGCTGATCGTCGTGGTTGGCACCCAATGGATCGTGGGCAAGGCGGTGTGGGACGCCTGGGGATGGCGCATCCCCTTCATCCTGTCGCTGCTGCTGCTCGCCATTTCGCTCTGGATGCGGCTGATGCTGCGCGAAAGTCCGGTCTTCACGGCGATGAAGGCCGCAGGCACGCAGGCGCAGAACCCGCTCAAGGAAGCCTTCACCGCTCCAGGCAACAAGAAACGCATGTTCGTCGCGATGATCGGCATCGCCGCAGGGTTCACCGTCATCGCCTATACGGTGATGTTTCAGGCGCTCTATTTCCTGCAAAGCAGTCTGCATGTCGCGCCGGGCATTGCGCAGCTTCTGGTGGGCGGTAGCGCCCTTGCAGGGATATTCTCCTTCATCTTCTTCGGCTGGCTGTCCGATCGGGTCGGGCGGCGGAAACCGATCATCATCGGCTATGCACTGGTTCTGCTGCTGGCGCTGCCGCTCTATCAGTTCATGGGGAAGACAGCGAACCCGGCCCTTCAGGATGCGTCAATTCGCGCGCCGGTTGTGGTGAGCGGTCTCGACTGCCGGTTCGATCCCTTCGCCAAGGTGCAGCCGACCGCCTGCGGCAAACTGCTCGACCATTTTTCCAAGCGCGGCATTCCCTATGAGAAGAGGGAAGGGGCGGCACCCGCCGTGGCAATCGGCGGCGTGGCGGTGCGCGATCTCAGTGCGGATGGGCTGGACGCTGCGCTCACGACGCAGGGCTATGATTTCGGCGCGGTAACGCCCGATTGGCGCAGCGCCATGCTGCTGTTCGGTGCTTTGCTGGTGCTCTGGACCCTGTCGGGCGCAACCTATGGGCCGGTGGCGGCTTTGCTATCGGAATATTTTCCGGCGCGTATCCGCTATAGCTCGCTTTCCATCCCCTATCATATCGGCACCGGCTATTTCGGCGGTTTTCTGCCTCTGGTCAGCCAATATATCGTCGCGCGGACGGGCAATCCCTATGCAGGCCTATGGTATACGCTGGCGGTGGTGGCGCTGGCGCTGCTCACCTGCCTGATCGCGCTGCCCGAAACCAGGGATCGCCCCCTCGACGCCTGACGCTGGGGAGGCTATCGGCACCGTCATGCACGGCTATATCGCTCCGCTGCGCCTGCGCCTGGATGGCGACGCGCTTATATCGAACTGGCGCTGGCTCACCGCCCAGAGCGGCGGCGCGGCCTGTGGCGCGGCGATCAAGGCGGATGGCTATGGGCTGGGCGCGGCCGAGGTCATGGCCCGGCTGATCCGGGCGGGATGCCGGGATTTCTTCGTCTCCAATTGGGGTGAGGCGGCGGCGGTCGAGCATCTGCTGGAGGATGGGATCGCTCTGTCCGTCCTGCACGGTGTGCGGGAAGAGGATATGGCTCAGGCGCTCGGCGCCCGCGCCCGGCCCGTGCTTTCCACCCCCATGCAGGTCGCGCGCTGGCGCGCCGCTGGTGGAGGCGTATGTGACGTGATGGTCGATACCGGCATGAACCGGCTCGGCCTCGACTGGCGAGATGATGTTGCGGCGGTGACCGAGGGATTGGAGATCGCCACGCTGATGAGCCATCTCGCTTCGGCGGACGAAGATGTGCCGCTCAACGATACGCAGCGGGAACGGTTCGTCGGGATCATGGGTACGGTTTCCGCCGCGCGCTACAGCCTGGCGAACAGCGCGGGCATCTGTCTGGGCAGCGATTATCGGTTCGACCTGACCCGGCCGGGGCTGGCGCTTTATGGCGGCATTCCGCGCGCGCAGGCGGACGGCCATATCCGCGCCGTGGTGCAGCCGCAGGCGCAGGTGCTGCAACGCCGCCGGCTGATCGCCGGAGACAGCATCGGCTATAATGCCATCTTCACTGCCGAGCGCAACCATGAGGTGGCAATCCTGAACCTGGGCTATGCCGACGGCTATCTGCGCGGCTTTTCCGGCAGGGGAGCGGTGCTGATCGACGGTGAGCGCTTGCCGGTGCTGGGCCGGGTGTCGATGGATCTGATTGCGGTAGATGTCAGCCTGCGCGCTGACGTGGCCGAGGGCGATTGGTTGACGATCGACTATGCGCTACCGGAAGCGGCGCGGCTATCGAGCCTGTCGCAATATGAATTGCTG
Organism: Sphingobium sp. BYY-5; assembly: GCF_022758885.1. Taxonomy (NCBI): domain Bacteria; kingdom Pseudomonadati; phylum Pseudomonadota; class Alphaproteobacteria; order Sphingomonadales; family Sphingobiaceae; genus Sphingobium; species Sphingobium sp. BYY-5. The sequence continues at coordinate 1,014,304 of NZ_JALEBH010000001.1, read as the reverse complement.
ACTGGGCTGGGCGCGCGGTTCGATCGGGTGTGGAACTGAGGCAAAGAAAAAGGCCGCCGATCCTTCGACCGGCGGCCTTCTCGTTTTCATGAAATATGCCTCAGCGTTCGATGCACATGGCGACGCCCATGCCGCCGCCGATGCACAGGGTGGCAAGGCCCTTCTTCGCGTTGCGCTTGGCCATTTCGTAAAGCAGGGTGGTCAACACGCGCGCGCCCGAAGCGCCGATCGGATGGCCGATGGCGATCGCGCCGCCATTGACGTTCACCTTTGCTGCGTCCCAACCCAACTCCTGTCCGACCGACAGCGCCTGCGCGGCGAAGGCTTCGTTGGCTTCGATCAGATCAAGGTCTGCGACCGACCAGCCCGCCTTTGCCAGCGCTTTGCGGCTGGCCGGGGCCGGGCCGATGCCCATGATCGACGGATCAACGCCGCAGGTTGCGAATCCGGCAATGCGGCCCAGCACGGACGCGCCCCGCTTGGCGGCTTCATCGGCGGTCATGAGCACCAGCGCGGCCGCACCGTCATTCAAGCCACTGGCGTTGCCGGCGGTGACGGTGCCATCCTTCTTGAACGCGGGCTTGAGGCCCTGCATTGCTTCGATCGTGGCGCCGTCGCGGATATATTCGTCGGTATCGACGATCGTATCGCCCTTGCGCCCCTTGACCGTGACAGGTGCGATTTCGTCCTTGAAGCGGCCCGATGCGCGTGCGGCGGACGCCTTGTTCTGGCTGCCGACGGCAAATTCGTCCTGTGCCTCACGGCTGATCTGGTATTTCTCCGCCAGATTTTCAGCGGTGATGCCCATATGGTAATTGTTGAAGGCGTCGGTGAGGCCGTCGACGATCATCGTATCGATCAGGCTGACATTGCCCATCTTCGTGCCGCCACGCAGCAGTTGGGCATGGGGCGAGAGCGACATATTTTCCTGCCCGCCGGCGACCATGATACGCGCGTCGCCGGTTGCGATCGCCTGGGCGGCAAGGGCAACGGCCCGCAGCCCCGATCCGCAGACCTGGTTGATGGCGAAGGCAGTGCGATCAACCGGAATCCCGGCATTCACCGCTGCCTGACGCGCGGGATTCTGTCCAAGGCCGGCAGTCAGAACATGACCGAGTATGACTTCATCCACTTCGTCCGGCGCGACGCCCGCCTGGGTCAGCGCGGCAAGGATCGCCTGGCGGCCAAGTTCATGCGCGGGGGTCGAAGCGAAAGCACCCAGAAAGCTGCCGACAGGCGTGCGCTTGGCGGCGGTAATGACGATGTCTGACAATGCCATGATCCTCTATGGTGATGGACGATTTTTTCGCAGGCGCACATAGCATCAACCACCATGGCTGGAAAGCCAAAGGGATAGCGGTTCCCATAGCGTTTCGCGCGCGCGGCCGCCCACAACCATGCCGACATGGCCGAGTTGAACGCTGCGCTCTTCGTTCAGGCGAGGACCGGCGGTGGCAGGCACGATGCGGTCGCTGGTCGAGACGATCGAAAGGGTCGGGCAATCAAGAGCGGAGGGATCGACGGGACGGCCATCCATCGTCCACTGGCCGCATCCACTGGCATTGGCGGCATAGAATGTTTCGAACAGGTCGCGGCCGGCCGCGAAGGTCAGCGGCGCCCCACCATTGGCCCAATCCTCGACCGCCAGGAAGGCGCGCTCCGCGTCCGATCCCGCTTCGACATCGGCAAAGGCGGCATATTTCCGGATGGTGCGCACGGGGTCCATTGCCCAGAAGCCCGATTGCAGCACCTCCATCGGGACATAGCCGATGCGCTCGCACATCGCCTTCGCGCCCTGCCACAGGCCGCTGATGAGGTCGAGGTCCGCCGAGGGGAAGGCGTCGAACCGCCATGGCGCGGCGATCGTCACCACCGCCGGAAAGGGTCGCATCGCCGCCGCCCCCAGCGCCAGGCTGCCCCCCAGGCAATAGCCGACCAGAATCGGCGGACGGGGCAGGGTGGCGAGCATCGGCAGCAACCGATGCATCACATGTCCGTCCAGTCCGAGTGAGGCGTCCTCCACGCCAGGTGCGCCCCAATCGACCAGATAGGTATCATGTCCTGCTGCAGCCATGTGGCGCAGCAAGGATCGGCTTTCGGACAGGTCGAGCACCTGGGGAGGATTGATAAGGGAGGGGATGAAAACCACCGGAAATCGGCCATTTTCCTTCCCATATTGCAGTAATCGCGATGGTCCGGCGCTGGTCACGCAATGCCCCAGCGATGCGGCCGCCGGACGCTGCGCCTCCTGATATTTGCGCAGTCCAAGGAAGGCGCGACGGCGCAGTTCCGGATCATCCTCCGTTTCGCGCCATAAAATACTGAGAAAAAGGGGCAAAGGACGCGGCCCATGTTGCGGTGCGGCATCGCCTTGTGCTATTGCGATATGAGCAGGTGTGGGAGAGGAATCCATGACCAAATCCAAGACCGTCAATGAATCGGAACCGGTCGTCATCAAGAAGTACGCCAACAGGCGACTCTATAATACCGAAACTTCCAGCTATATCACGCTCGATTTGCTGTCGCAGATGACACGTGAAGGGCGTGAGTTCGTTGTCGTTGACGCCAAGACGGGCGAGGACATCACGCATAATGTCCTGACCCAGATCATCATGGAAGAGGAACAGCGCGGCAAGAATATGTTGCCCGTCAACTTCCTGCGCCAGCTCATCGCCATGTACGGCGATTCGATGCAGTCGATGGTGCCGCAATATCTGGAAGCGTCGATGGACGCCTTTCGCAAGAATCAGCAGCAGTTTCAGGAAGCGATGAAAGGGGCATTCGGCGGCGGCCCGCTGGCCGAGATCGCCAAGCGCAATCTGCAGATGTTCGAAGCCGCTGCCAGCGCTTTTGGCGGTGGCATCCCTGGCGTTACGCCACCGCCACCCGCTGCGCCTGCGTCGGAGGAGGCCAAGGATGACGAGATCGCCATACTCAAGGCCCAGCTTGCTGCGCTCAACGCGAAGATCGACAAGCTGAGCTGAACCTGATGGCGAAGGCTGACCGGCTGGAACGGCTCGATATCCGCCGGGCGGAATTGGAAGGCGAATATCGCGACGCCCTGATCGCGGCACTGCGCGTGACCGCTGACGGGCGTTGGGGCTTGTTCGACCATCAGAAGGATCGCGTCGCCAAAGCGCGTGCCGCACCGGTCATCGAAACGCTGTCCGAGCTGGCGGACGAAATTGACGATATGCGGGCAACCCTGGGCCTGGAGCCGTTCGACCTGCACCAGGATTTCATGGCGGTGCGCGGCCCCGCGGCGGCCGATGCGGTCGGCGAACCCAAACAGGCCAGGGCATGGCTCGATCGGTTGGGCGCGCCGGCCGACTGACGTCGATCTTCCTGCATCCGAAGGGGTCGACAGGCATGGCGCGTCTGGCCTATGGCGCGCCATTCTTCTTTTCAGACTAGCCAAGGCTCGACCCACGTGAAGCACGCCCTTTCCGTTACCCGCGAACAGGATTTCGCCGCCTGGTATCAGGCCGTCATTTCGGAGGCCGACATGGCCGAGGAAAGCGGCGTTCGCGGCTGCATGGTCATCCGTCCCTGGGGCTATGGCATCTGGGAACGCATCCAGACTCTGCTGGATGCGCGGATCAAGCAGACCGGCCATGAAAATTGCTATTTCCCGCTCTTCATTCCGCTCAGCTATTTCGAGAAGGAGGCCGAGCATGTCGACGGCTTCGCCAAGGAAATGGCGGTCGTTACCCATCATCGCCTGATCCAGCAGGACGGCAAGCTGGTGCCGGACCCCGAAGCGAAGCTGGAAGAGCCGCTGGTCGTGCGACCGACGTCGGAAACCGTGATCGGCGCGGCGTTCAGCCGCTGGGTACAGAGTTGGCGCGACCTGCCCGTGCTCATCAACCAGTGGGCCAATGTCGTGCGTTGGGAAATGCGCACCCGTATGTTCCTGCGCACCAGCGAGTTTCTCTGGCAGGAAGGGCATACCGCGCACGCCACTGTCGACGAGGCGATGGAAGAGACGATGAAGATGCTCGAAGTCTATCGCAGTTTCGCCGAGGAATGCGTCGGCCTGCCGGTGATCGCGGGCGAAAAGCCGGAGAACGAACGCTTTCCCGGCGCCGTCGCCACCTATTCGATCGAAGCGATGATGCAGGACGGCAAGGCGCTTCAGGCCGGCACCTCGCATTTCCTGGGCACGACCTTCAGCCAGGCGCAGAATATCAAGTTCCAGAATGCCGAAGGGCAGCAGGAACTGGCGCAGACGACAAGCTGGGGCATGTCGACCCGCATGATCGGTGGTCTCATCATGGTGCATGGCGACGATGACGGCCTGCGCGTACCGCCGCGCGTTGCGCCCTATCAGATCGTCGTCGTGCCGATGCTCCGTGATACGGAAGAGGATGCCGCAATCCTCGATTATTGCACTGACCTGGTGACGCAGCTCAATGGCCTCGACGCCTTCCGCGAACCGGTACGCACGCTGCTCGACAAACGCCCGGCCAAGGCGGCGACCAAGCGCTGGGGCTGGGTCAAGAAGGGCGCGCCGATCGTGATCGAGGTCGGCGGCCGTGATGTTGCCGGCGGCAATGTCTCGGTCATCCGCCGCGACCGGCTTTATCGCGAGGATGGCAAGCTCGACAGTCAGGTCGTTGCGAAGGGCGATTTCGCACAGAATGCGGGCAACCTGCTGAGTGAAATCCAGGAGGCGCTGTTCGCCGACGCCAAGGCGCGGCTCGACGGCGGTATCGATCGATCGATTACCGATCTTGACGCGCTGAAAGCCCATTTCAACGCCAGCGCGAAGCCAGGCTGGGCGCTGGTTCAGTGGGCCAAGCCGACCGGTGAGGCGCTGGAGAAGGTGGTGCAGTGGCTCAAGGGTGAAAAGCTCACCCTGCGCAACATACCGCTCGACGCGGACGCCGCCGACGGCGCCTGCATCTTCACCGGCGAAAAGGCGGTGGAGCGCGTACTGGTTGGGCGGAGTTACTGAGGCCGGCATTGCTGTTCCCCGGCGAGCGCCGGGGAACAGCAATTAGTTACAGCACATATTTGCTGAGATCGGTGTCGTGCGCCACGGCTGACAACTGCTTTTCAACATAAGCCTGATCGATCACCAGCGTTTCGCCACGACGATCCTCCGCCTCGAAGCTCACATCTTCCAGCAGCTTTTCCATCACCGTCTGAAGGCGGCGGGCGCCGATATTCTCGATCTCGCTGTTTACATCGGCGGCGATCTTCGCGACCGCGCGGATGCCGTCGGGCGTCAGGTCGATCGTCACTTCCTCGGTCGCCAGCAGCGCGCGATACTGCGCCACCAGGCTGGCCTTGGTGTCGGAGAGGATCGCGACGAAATCCTCCTCGGTCAGCGCCTTCAGTTCCACGCGGATCGGCAGGCGGCCTTGTAGCTCAGGCAGCAGGTCGCTGGGCTTTGCCACATGGAAAGCGCCCGACGCGATGAAGAGGATATGGTCGGTCTTGAGCGGACCATATTTGGTCGATACGGTCGTACCTTCGATCAGAGGCAGCAGATCGCGCTGCACGCCTTCGCGGCTGACCGAACCGCCGCGCACGTCGCTGACCGCGATCTTGTCGATTTCGTCCAGGAAGACGATGCCGTTCTGCTCGGCGCTGGTGATGGCGACGCGAGCGACGTCATCCTGATCCAGCCGTTTGTCTTGTTCCTCTTCGACCAGCTTGTCCCAGGCTTCGGCGACGCGCATCTTGCGGCGCTTCTTCTGCTGCTGGCCGAACGCCTTGGACATCATGTCGCTGAGGTTTATCATGCCGACCTGGCCACCCATGCCGGGGATCTCCATCGGCATGGACGGGCTGTCGGCGACTTCCACCTCCACCTCGACATCGTTCATCTGGTTATTTTCGATTTTCTGGCGGAAGGAAAGGCGCGTGGCTTCGCTCGCTTCCTTGCCGGTCAGCGCGTCGAGCAGGCGGCCCATCGCGGCTTCGGACGCGGCTTCGCGCACAGCTTCACGGCGGCGGTCCTTCTCCAGGCGTACAGCTTCCTCCACCAGGTCGCGGACGATCTGCTCCACGTCGCGGCCGACATAGCCTACCTCGGTGAACTTGGTGGCCTCCACCTTGACGAAGGGGGCGTCGGCCAGCTTGGCGAGGCGACGGCTGATCTCGGTCTTGCCGCAGCCCGTCGGGCCGATCATCAGGATATTCTTGGGCGTCACCTCATCGCGCAGGTCGGCGGACAGGTGCTGACGGCGCCAACGATTGCGCAGCGCCACGGCAACGGCGCGCTTGGCGTCGCGCTGCCCGATAATATGTGCGTCGAGTGCCGCAACGATGGCTTTGGGGGTCAGATTGTCGTTCATATTCTTCTTTGCGATCCGTTCGCCCTGTTTTCATGAGCCACCTGGCTCATTCAAATGTCGAAGGGCTGTGCTTCTTAAAGAAAGGAAGGGCTGCGACAGCCCCGGATCAGGTCCGGGGCCGAGCGGAAGTTAAACGGCTGAGTCGAGCGTTTCGATCGTAAGCTGGTCGTTGGTATAGACGCAGATATCCGCCGCCACGGCCATTGCCTTGCGAGCGAGCGTTTCGGCGTCCTCCTCATATTCCACCAATGCGCGGGCAGCGGCCAGCGCGAAATTGCCGCCCGAACCGATCGCGGCCACGCCGCCCAGCGGTTCCAGCACGTCCCCGTTGCCGGTCAGGATCAGCGTTACATCCTTGTCCGCGACGATCATCATCGCTTCCAGATTGCGCAGATATTTGTCGGTGCGCCAATCCTTGGCCAGTTCCACGGCAGCGCGCATCAACTGACCATTATGGCGTTCCAGCTTGGCTTCCAGCCGTTCGAACAGGGTGAAGGCATCGGCAGTGGCGCCGGCAAAGCCGCCGATGACGGAGCCGTCATGCAGGCGGCGCACCTTGCGGGCATTGGGTTTCATCACGGTCTGGCCCATGGATACCTGGCCGTCGCCGGCAACGATGACCTTCTCATTCTTGCGGACGGAAATGATGGTGGTGCCGTGCCAGACAGGCATGGCGGAAGAGTTAGTTTGGTCGTTCATGGCCGGCATATGGGACGCGCCGCCGTGGCGTGCAAGTGATGCGTTCGCGCGCGTCAGGTCGTGCCTTTTCAGCGACAATATTCTTACAAAATGTTCATGAACGAATTTCGGTCAATTGACATTGTGCATCGCACAACGAATGATTGCTGACCGGAAGGAGCAGCCATGTCTCTCAGGGCCAAAGCACAGGAAAAGGTCGAGCGTGCGGGTATTTCCAATTACTCGTTCGACCGGGATGTGCTGGTCATGTGCGGTGTGCGCTACACCGTCGAGGCGTGCGAATGTGGCGAACCGGATTGTGATGGGGTTCGCCTGCGCAGGAGTGCCGCCGCAGGGAGCGGCATCCTGCAATAGGGCCTAGGGAAGGGGCGTATGGCCCCTCAGTGTATGGCGTCCTTTCCGGCGCGACCCACCGATTCGATATCCCGGCCGACGCCTTGCACCGTGTTGCAGGCGGCAAGGGCGCTCAACAGCAAGCTGCCGATCACCAGGGCAAGGATTTGACGCATAAAGGCTATACTCCTGAACTTTGACGCCCTTTTATAGGCGCCGATCCAGCGAACAGGAAAGCATTTTGCATCGAAGGGACGCTGGCACGCTTGACAGGGCAGGCAGCCAATGCCAATGGCCGCCTCCTCCTTACAGGGGGCGCGTAGCTCAGCGGTAGAGCACACCCTTCACACGGGTGGGGTCACAGGTTCAATCCCTGTCGCGCCCACCATGGCCTTCCGGTCATGGCTGGATAGATTATTTCCCGGCATTGATCTTTTCTTGTCCGTCGCGCTAAGCCTGCGTGCCATGAAGCGGTGCGTGCGCGCGCCGACCGGAAAGGATGACGATGCCTCCCTATCTGAAAGCCGGCGCGGCTCTAGGCGCGCTGCTGCTGATCCCCATTTTCCCCGTTCAGGCCCAGGATATAGCAGGGCAGAAGCTGACGCTGGAGCGTGTTTTCGCCAGCCCCGATCTGGCCGGGTCGCAGCCGCGCGCGCTCAAGCTATCACCTGACGGTACGCTGGTAACGCTGCTCAAGCCGCGCGCGGACGAGAAGGAACGGCTCGATCTCTGGGCGATCGACAGCCAGACAGGTGCGGAACGAATGCTGGTCGATTCCAAAAAGACCGGTAGCGGCGCAGAGCTTTCCGAAGCAGAAAAGATGCAGCGCGAACGCGACCGATCGGTGGCGGGCAGCAGCGGCATCACCAGCTATGACTGGTCGTCCGACGGCAAGAGTATCCTCGTACCCGTCGATGGCGATCTCTATCTCGCCGGATTGGACGGGAAGGTGACACGCCTGACCGATACGCCCGACGGAGAGCTGAATGGCGTGGTCAGCCCCAAGGGGGGATTTGTGTCTTTCGTGCGCGGCGGCAATCTGTTCGTGCAGCCGATCGGCGGACAGGAACACCAACTCACGCAGGGCGCGAGCGATACCGTGAGTTGGGGTGTGGCCGAGTTCGTCGCGCAGGAGGAAATGGACCGGCGCACCGGCTATTGGTGGTCGCCCGACGATAATCTGATCGCGGTGGCCCGCGTCGATGAAAGTCCGGTCGGCATCGTCACCCGTACCGCGATCGGCGGGGAGGGGACAAAGGTATATCAGCAACGTTATCCCGCTGCTGGCACGCCCAATGCGAACGTCGACCTTTATGTAATGAAGCGTGACGGATCCGGCCAGTTGAAGGTTGATCTGGGCGCGAGCAGGGACATCTACCTTGCCCGTGTCAACTGGTCGAAGGACGGCAGAACGCTTTATGTCCAGCGGGAGAGCCGCGATCAGAAGACGCTTGATCTGCTCGCCGTCGATCCCGCGACCGGCAGGGCGAAAGTCGCGCTGACCGAGACGGCGAAAAGCTGGATCAACCTGTCCAATAATTTCCATGCCTTACAGGATGGCAGCTTCCTCTGGTGGTCGGAAAGAACCGGCCATGGCCATCTCTATCGCGTGGATGGAGCAAAATGGACCGCGTTGACCAGCGGCGATTGGGAAGTGCGTGACGTCGTGGGTGTGGATGAGGACAAGGGCCTCGTCTATTTCACCGGCAATCGTGAAACGCCGCTGGAGCAGCAACTCTATGTCGCGCCATTGGGCAAGCCCGGACAGGCGCGCGCGCTGACGGCAAATGGCTGGTGGAATGACGCCGTGATGGACGGCGCCGCGAGCCGCATCGTCGTGACGCGCCAGAATACGGACCAGCCCAAGCAGGTCTATCTGGCCGACAGCAGCGGCAAGCAGCTACAATGGTTGTCGGAAAATGCGCTGACCGGCGGCCATCCCTATGCGCCCTATGTCGCCAGTCATGTGAAGACGCGGTTCGGCACGGTAAAAGCGGCGGACGGCACGACCCTCTATACCAAGATCATGACCCCGCCGATGGAGCCGGGGAAGCGTTACCCAGTCTTCATGATCCATTATGGCGGCCCCGGCGGGGGGCGGCAGGTCACGAACACATGGTCGGGCGCGCTCAATCAATATCTGGTGGATCGCGGCTGGATCGTTTTCGCCATCGACAATCGCGGCACGCCCGATCGCGGCAAGGCGTTCGAGGATCACCTCTACCGTGCCATGGGCACGGTGGAGGTGGAGGATCAGTTGAAGGGCGTCGAATGGCTGAAGGCCCAGTCCTATGTCGATCCCAAGCGGATCGCCACCTATGGCTGGTCCTATGGCGGCTATATGTCCCTGAAGCTGCTAGAAAAGGCGCCGGGCGTCTTCGCCGCGGCGGTGGCGGGCGCACCGGTGACGAAGTGGCAACTCTACGACACCCATTATACCGAACGCTATCTCGGCCAGCCGCAGGACAAGCCCAGTGCCTATCCGACGTCAGGCGCGTTGGATGAGGCGGTAAAGATCACGGACCCGCTGTTGCTGATCCACGGCATGTCCGACGACAATGTCGTGTTCGACAATGCGACCGCGCTGATGGCCAGGATGCAGGGTGCGGCGGTGCCGTTCGAGATGATGGCCTATCCCGGCCAGACCCACCGTATCGGTGGGCCGGGCATCAGCGTTCATCTGTGGCGCACGATCGAGCATTTCCTTGCGGAACATACCGGTGGCCCGATCAACAAATGATCTGGATCGCTATCGCCAGGCGTGAAAGACCGCACGGCGATAGCGATCCTTCTTGCGGAAGGGCATGGCCCATTTGCGCCAGCCCTCATTGTCCAGCACCTCCGGCAGAACCTTGAAACGCGAATAGCCGAAGCGTTGACACATTTCGCGCAGGGCCAGGATATTGGGCGCCCAGAAATTGGTGGGATCGCGATTCAGTTCCAGTTCGGTGAAGAGGCGCATCGCCGGAACCGGTTCGTGCCGCAGCGCCGTCACCGTTTCCACCACCAGATGATCGTGGCTCATCGCCGCGGCGGCCTCCAATACGCGGTAGGGATCGGTGACATGATAGAGGACGCCGAGTAGCAGGACGGTGTCGAACTGGCCCAATTGCTCTACCCGGTGATTCGCGACATCCAGGTCAAGCGATCGGACCTTCGATCCGAAGCGGGCATGGGCATGGTCGAAACCGCTCTTGTCGCCCCAGCCCTGGCCCGACCAGCAGAAATGATCGGTCGCGAGCACTTCTGCGGCTCCACGCCGTTCCGCTTCGAAGGAAAAGAAACCATCCCATGCGCCGATGTCGAGTACCCGTCGGCCGGCCATCGACATGCTGAAAATCTGATCGGCTTCCTCGCGCAGCGATTCCAGCGGCTTTATGCCGTCTACGCGCTCGCCATCGGGAAATTGGAAACTGTGAAACCAATGCTGGGGCAGGGGTGGCAGCGACTTTGACTGCATCAACTATAATCCGGTGACAGGAGGATGGGAAAGGGGCTGTTGCGGCGGGATCGGTAATCTGCTCGCTATCGGTTCGACAAGCCCTTATTTCTGGACAAACGCCCCAGTATCGCTATGGCGCCCACGCTGCAATATCGCATATGAGTGGAGACTTTAGTCATGGGTTACAAGGTCGTCGTCGTTGGTGCCACCGGTAATGTGGGCCGCGAGATGCTGACCATTCTCGCCGAACGCGAGTTCCCTATTGACGAAATCGCAGCCGTCGCTTCGTCGCGGTCGCAGGGGCTGACCGTCGATTTCGGCGAAACCGGCAAGACCATAAAATGCCAGAATATTGAGCATTTCGACTTCACCGGCTGGGACATTGCCCTGTTCGCCGCTGGCTCCGGCCCAACGGCTGAATATGCGCCCAAGGCGGCGGCCGCCGGCTGCGTCGTGATCGACAATTCGTCGCTCTACCGCATGGACCCGGACGTGCCTCTGGTTGTGCCCGAAGTGAACCCGGATGCAATCGACGGCTACAAGAAGAAGAATATCATCGCCAACCCGAACTGCTCGACCGCTCAGATGGTCGTGGCCTTGAAGCCGCTGCATGATGCCGCGACGATCAAGCGCGTCGTCGTCGCGACCTACCAGTCGGTTTCCGGCGCGGGCAAGGCGGGCATGGACGAACTGTTCGAGCAGAGCCGCAACATCTTCGTCGGCGATCCGGCCGAACCGAAAAAGTTCACCAAGCAGATCGCCTTCAACGTGATTCCGCACATCGACAGCTTCCTGGACGACGGATCGACCAAGGAAGAGTGGAAGATGGTCGTGGAGACCAAGAAGATCCTCGATCCCAAAGTCAAGGTTACGGCGACCTGCGTGCGCGTGCCGGTGTTTGTCGGTCACTCCGAAGCGATCAACATCGAGTTCGAGAAGGAAATTTCGGCCAAGGAAGCCCAGGATATCCTACGTGAGGCGCCCGGCGTGATGCTGGTCGATAAGCGCGAGGATGGCGGCTATATCACGCCGATCGAGTGTGTGGGCGATTTCGCGACCTTCATCAGCCGCGTGCGGGAAGATTCGACCGTCGAAAACGGCATCAACCTCTGGTGCGTCAGCGACAATCTTCGCAAGGGCGCAGCGCTGAACGCGGTGCAGATCGCGGAACTGCTGGGCCGCCGTCACCTCAAGAAGGGCTAAGCCGCCCTTATGATCTCCGGCGCTGTAGCGGTGTGGAAAGCCCTTCCATTCGCGCAGCGCCGGATGATCCTGCTGCTGCTTGCTGCGATCGGCCTCGCCAATATCGCGCAGCCCTATCCCGATCTAGCGCCGCTCCAGCATGGACCAACGGTTGCACTGGTTGTCGCCGCGCCGTGGCTGCTGCGACGTTGGCCCCTGTCCACATCCGCTGTCACCTGCATCTGGCTGTTCCTGTTGCTGCACACCTTGGGCGCGCGCTGGATTTACAGCTATGTGCCCTATGACGATTGGGCGCGGGCGATCAGCGGCCATGATATTTCCAGCCTTTTTGGCATGAAGCGCAACGGTTATGATCGCTTAGTACATTTCGCCTTCGGCGCACTGTTGACCTTTCCGATTGCCGAAAGTGCGCGATGCCATGGCGGATTGCCATGGCGCTGGAGCCTGGTCTTCGCCTTTGCCGCCATTGGGCTGGGCAGTGCGTTATATGAGATATTCGAATGGCTGCTCACCATCGTCGCTGCGGGCGATACGGCCGACTATTATAACGGCCAGCAGGGCGATGTCTGGGACGCGCAAAAGGACATGGCGGTTGCACAGGTGGGCGCCACGCTGGCGTTCATCGCGCTCTTGCGCCGCAACCGATGACGCCATATCGGCAAACTGCCCCCGCCTGATAAGGAACTGCCCAATGACCGACCTGCCGATCGAACGCCATGACATAAAGGGGCGGGACGGGCTGCCGATTGCGGTGCATGTCGTGGGGGAAGGGCGGGATCTGGTGTTGATCCATGGCTATTTCTCCAATGCCTGGACCAACTGGATACGATATGGCCATGCCGCCAGGCTAGTGGAGGCAGGCTTTCGCCTGATCCTGCCGGACCTGCGCGGTCATGGCGAGAGCGGCAAGCCGCACGACGCGACGGCCTATCCGCCCGACGCATTGACCGACGACAATCTGGCGCTGGTCGAGCAGATGGGCCTGACCGACTATGACCTGGGCGGTTATTCGCTGGGCGCGCGGACTACCGTGCGGATGCTGGCGCGCGGGGCTACCCCCCGCCGCGTGATCCTGGCCGGCATGGGGCTGCGCGGCCTGGTCAAGACGCTGGATAAGGGCGGCTATTACAAGAATGTCCTCACCAACCTTGGCAGCTTCGAACGCGGCACATCCGAATGGATGACGGAGGCGTTCCTCAAGACCACCAAGGGCGATCCCGTGGCGATGCTCCATATCCTCAACACCTTCGTCGATACGCCGGAGGCTGTCATTGCCGGCTTCCAGCAACCGACCGAAGTGATCTGCGGTGCGGACGATCAGGACAATGGTATTGCGCAGGAACTGGTCGATATACTGCCCAACGGCCGTTATGTCGAAATTCCCGGCAACCACATGAACGCCGTGACCCGCAAGGAATTGGGGCAGGCGATCATCGACTTCCTCACCGCTTGACTGGATCGCCGGAGGAAGCCACCTTCCCCTCATAACCGATAAGGGGAACTCCATGAAAATCGCTATTTCGCTGGCCGCGCTTGCGGCCGCCCTTGTTGTTTCGCCGGTGATGGCGCAGCAAACACCGACTGCGGCCGACGCCGAAGCCTTCCTCGCCAAGGCCGAACAGAGCTTGTTCGACCAGTCGATTGTCAGCAGCCGGGCGGCCTGGATCAACGCGACCTACCTCACTGACGATACCGACGCGATAGCTTCCTATTTCGGGGCGATCGACACCAAGATGCGGGTCGATTACGCGCTGGACGCCGCCAAGTTCGCAACCGCGCCGGGCCTGAGCGAGGAGACGAAGCGCCGGCTGACGCTGCTGCGCACCGCGCTGACTCTGCCCGCGCCGACAACGCCGGGCGCGGCGGAGGAACTGAACGACCTCGCGACGAAACTCCAGTCCGCCTATGGCAAAGGCAAGGGTACGCTCAAGGGGCAGCCGATCAACGGCAGCGATATCGAAGAGCAGATGGGGGAGAACCGCAACCCCGCAGAACTCAAGGAAATGTGGGTCAGTTGGCATGACAATGTCGGCGCACCGATGCGGCAGGATTATGCCAAGCTGGTGAGCATCGCCAATGCCGGTTCCAAGGAGCTGGGCTTTGCTGACACTGGCGTCATGTGGCGGTCCAAATATGATATGCCCGCCGACGATTTCGCCAAGCTGACCGACAAGATCTGGGCGGAGGTGAAACCGCTCTATGACGAGCTGCACTGCTACACCCGCACGAAGCTCAACGAGAAATATGGCGACGCCGTCCAGCCCAGGACCGGCCCGATCCGCGCTGACCTGCTGGGCAATATGTGGGCGCAGGAATGGGGCAATATCTACGATATCGTCGCGCCGCAGGGGGCGGGCGACCTGGGCTATGACGTGACCAACTTGCTCAAGGCCAAAGCCTATGATCCCGTCAAGATGGTGAAGGCAGGTGAAGGATTTTACAGCTCGCTCGGCTTTCAACAACTGCCGCAGAGCTTCTGGGACCGTTCGCAGATCGTCAAGCCGCGCGATCGCGAAGTCGTCTGCCACGCCTCGGCCTGGGATCTGGACAACAAGAACGACATCCGCATCAAGATGTGCACGAAGGTCAATGGCGACGATTTCGTGACCATCCATCACGAGCTGGGCCATAATTATTACCAGCGTGCCTATCAGATCCAGAAGCCGCTCTATCTGGATGGCGCCAATGACGGATTCCATGAAGCGATCGGCGATTTCGTCGCCCTGTCGATCACCCCCGACTATCTGGTGAAGATCGGCCTGCTTGATCCCGCGAAGGTTCCCGGCGCGGACAAGGATCTGGGTCTGCTGTTGCGGCAGGCGATGGACAAGGTAGCGTTCCTGCCCTTCGGCCTGCTGATCGACAAATGGCGCTGGGGCGTGTTCGACGGATCGATTCCGGAAAGCCAATATGAAAAGAGCTGGACCGACCTGCGTCTTCAATATCAGGGCATCATCCCGCCCGTAGCCCGTGACGAAACGAAGTTCGACGCGGGCGGAAAATATCATATCCCCGGCAACACCCCCTATACCCGCTATTTCCTGGCCCGCGTGCTGCAATTCCAATTCTATGAGGCCGCGTGCAAGCAGGCCGGCTGGAAGGGGCCACTTCACCGTTGTTCCTTCTATGGCAACAAGGAAGTCGGCGCGAAGCTCAACGCCATGCTGGAAATGGGCGCATCAAAACCCTGGCCCGACGCGCTGCAGGCCTTCACCGGCAGTCGTGAGATGTCTGGAAAGGCTTTGGTGAATTATTTCGCGCCGTTACAAAAATGGCTGACTACGCAGAACAAGGGCAAGTCCTGCGGCTGGTAAGCGCGAGTAAATCTTGGTAAACGGCTGATGCATGAGCGTGTCAATCGTTGTCCTTTCCCTGTTGTTCGGTTCCAGCGTCGTCATGGCTATCGCCATGGCGGTCGCCTGGTTGCATTTCGGGCGCCAGAAGCATGTCCTGACCTGGACGGCATCTTATGCCGTGGCCGTTTTTCAATGGCTGGCCAATGCCGGCGGCTATTTTCTGCAAAGCGGGCCATTGTTCACCCTGGCCGGTGTCGGATTAGTGACCAGCGCCACGCTGTTGGCCATCGGCATTCGGCAACGATCGGGCCGAACTGTTTCGGTCCGGCTGTTTGCCATTCCGGCTTTGATCGCGATTGGGGCGACCGCTATCGCTATCTCGCCGATGGGCAGCCAAGCCATGCAGGGCATGATTACCCCGACCTATGTCGGCGTATTGATGGGGATCAGCGCCATATTGCTTTGGCCTAAGGGGCGCCGCTTCACCACACCTGAACTCGCCTTCTTCTCGCTTCTGATTGCCTTTGCCGTCGCGCAGATGGCATTGGCCGGATCAGCTATCCTCATCCGCGGGCCAGAGGAAGGCAAGGAGCTATATCGCGCGATCCTCAGTCTGTTTATGCCGTCCATCTATGTCGGCACCGGGGTCGCCGCAGTTCTGGTGGTTGCCGGCGATCTGGCGCAGCAACTGCGTCGGCAGATGCGGCACGATCCTCTGACCCAGGTTCTCAATCGCCGCGGCCTGGATGAAGCCGCCGAACGCGCCATTGCGCAGGCACGGCGTCATCAACGTCCGCTGGCGCTCGTCGTCTGCGATCTCGATGGGTTCAAGGCGCTGAACGACAGCCATGGTCATATCGCCGGGGATCAGGCGTTGCAGGGTTTTGCGCAACTCCTAACCCTCGCAGTGCGCAGAGGCGATGTTGTCGGCCGCATGGGTGGCGACGAGTTTGGGCTTTTGTTGCAGGATAGCAGCGCTGGCGCAGCGGCCGACGTCATGGAGCGGGTGCGCGCTGAAGTCAGTCACCTTTTGCTGCCCCGGATTCCGAACACACGATTGCGCGCCAGCTTTGGCGTGGCGGAGCTTATCGGCACCGACATGCGGCTGGAAGACATGGTGGCCCGCGCCGACGATGCCCTTTATACCGCGAAGAAGGATGGCAAGAACCGGGTCAGCATAGCGCGCCCTGCGGCCTGACCCGGCACAGGCTCAACGGAATGGCGGCTCATTGAAAGCGCGCAGCTTGCGGCTGTGCAGCTTTGCTCCCTCCTGGCGGAGCAGTTCGCAGGCCATCAGACCGACACGCAGATGCCCCGAAATCGCTTCCTCATAGAAGCGATTGGCCTGACCCGGCAGCTTCAGTTCGCCATGGATAGGCTTGTCCGAAACGCAGAGCAAAGTGCCGTAGGGCACGCGGAAGCGATAGCCCTGAGCCGCGATCGTTGCCGATTCCATGTCGATGCCGACGGCGCGTGACAGGCTGAACCGCAGGGCCGAGCTGGAATAGCGCAATTCCCAGTTGCGGTCGTCGGTTGTCACGACCGTCCCAGTGCGCAGACGGCGCTTGAAATCCTCCGGATTGTTGCCGCCCAATATGGCTTCGGCCGCGGTCGCCATCGCAACCTGCACCTCCGCGATCGCCGGCACCGGGATTTCCGGCGGCAGCATGTCATCCAGCACCTTGTCGTCGCGCAGATAGGCGTGGGCCAGCACATAGTCGCCGATGCGCTGGCTGGGGCGCAGGCCGCCGCAATGGCCGATCATCAGCCAGGCTTCGGGACGGACGACGGCCAGATGGTCGCAGATCGTCTTGGCGTTGGCCGGGCCGACACCGATGTTGACCAGGGTGATGCCGCTGCGGTCGGGCGCGATCAGATGATAGGCCGGCATCTGGTGCTTGCGCCAGGCGCTGTCGGCGATCATGCCCGCCGGGTCCGCCGTCTCGGGAGTCACATAGACGCCACCGGCACCCGACAGGGCTGTGAAACGGCTGCCTTCGCGCTGCAACTCCGCGCAGGCCCAGGCCACGAATTCATCGACATAGCGATGATAGTTGGTGAACAGGATGTAGCGCTGCACATGTTCGGCGGGCGTGCCGGTGTAATGTTTCAGGCGCGCCAGCGAGAAATCGGTGCGCAGGCCGTCAAACAGGGCCAGCGGCCGGTCGCCATCGGCATCAACGATGAAGAGGCCATCGGCGATCTCGTCGCCGATCTCTGCCAGTTCGGTCGCCGGGAAATAGCGGGCCAGTTCGGTCGGTGGCGTACCGTCGAGCGCGCTGATGTCCAATCCGTCGAGGACATAGGGGAAGGGGATCTGCTGGTCGCTAAGCCCGGTTTCGACCTCCACGCCATAGTCGCGGACCAGAAGGTCGATCTGTTCGGCCAGATAGTCGGCGAACATGGCGGGGCGTGTGACCGTGGTCACATAGCGGCCCGGCTTGGACAGGCGGGCGAAGGAACGGCCCGGCGGCGGCGCGTTGCTGTCGCTATGATGGGTGATGCGCAGTTCAGGATAGCAGAAGCGCCGGTCGGCACGCGCTTCTACGGGTGGGATGCTGCCATCTCTTGCATAAGTCCGCATCGCCTCACGCAGATTTTCGATGGATGTCTGATAGATGCGGTCGAGTTGCGCGACCGCGGCGCTGCCGATGCTTTGTGTCATCGCCTCCTGTTACCGTTTTTGCGTGACGGAAGGAAGACGCTGAAAAGCAGGCGCGCCGGATTATTCATCCGGCGCGCCATTTGCTAGATCAGAGCTGTTCCAGCATATGGTCCGCCGACGAAACCTTGAAATCGCCCGGCGCTTCAACGTTAAGTTCGGCGATCACACCGTCCTTGACGATCATGGAGAAGCGCTGACCGCGCGTGCCCAGGCCGAACTTGCTGCCGTCCATGGTAAGGCCGACGGCCTGTGCAAAGTCGCCATTCCCGTCGGCGAGCATGGTCACTTTGCCCTCGGCGCCGGCCGACTTGCCCCAGGCGCCCATGACAAAGGCATCATTGACAGCGGTGCAGGCGATTTCATCGACGCCCTTGGCCTTGAGCGCATCCGCCTTCTCGATGAAGCCGGGCAGATGCTTGGCCGAGCAGGTCGGCGTGAAGGCGCCCGGCACGGAGAAGATGGCGACGGTCTTGCCCGCGAAATAATCGTC
This sequence comes from Sphingobium sp. BYY-5, assembly GCF_022758885.1. Lineage (NCBI taxonomy): Bacteria > Pseudomonadati > Pseudomonadota > Alphaproteobacteria > Sphingomonadales > Sphingobiaceae > Sphingobium > Sphingobium sp. BYY-5. Next base: position 995,871 of record NZ_JALEBH010000001.1, on the reverse strand, counting down.
GGACGGAACGGCTTCGGGGCCATTCTCGGTCATCTTGGTGAAAGTCGTGGTAGGAAGGCGATCGCCCTTGGAAATGGTCATGGTTCAAGTCTCCTGGCCTGTGACGCGCCGGGAGGTCGGCCTTGACGCGCGCCCTGTCAAGGGAGGGACGTGGAATATGTCGTGCCGCCCCATCCATGCGATTGCCCGTCCTTGGCAAGCGCGGACTGCAATCTATATTCGACGCATGACCCAGGCGAACTTCTATGGCGGGCATTTCTTGCTCGCCCTACCCGGCATGGAAGACATGCGGTTCGATCATTCGGTCATTGCGCTTTGCGTCCATGATGCCCAGGGCGCCTTGGGCATTGCGGTGGGTGAGGAGATGGAGGGCGTACGGTTCCGGGATCTGCTGGACAGTTTCGATATAGACGGCAGCGGCGTGCCGGACATCCCCGTCCTGCGCGGCGGGCCGGTGGAGCCACGTCGCGGTTTCGTGCTGCATTCGCTCGACTGGCCGGGTCAGGATATGGTGCGGGTGGGCGATCTGTGGGGTCTGTCCGGCTCGCTCGATATCCTCAAGGCAATCGCGGAAGGGCGAGGTCCGCGTCATTATCTGATCGCGCTCGGCTATGCGGGGTGGGGAGCAGGGCAATTGGAACAGGAAATGACCGGCGAAAGCTGGTTCCTTGCACCCGGCGACCAGGAACTGCTGTTCGACACACCGACTCGCCGCAAACGATCTGCCATCTTCGCCGCGGCGGGGATCGATTCATCGCATCTGGTCGGTGGCGCCGGTTCGGCCTGAACCAATTGGCGAGGCGACATAAAGAAAACTTTATATTGAGTTGCCTTGCGGACTACCCCTTGGTAAGGCGCTAACCATGTTGCCGTGGGATCGAGCCTGTGGCGCAGATACATTCTAGACCAAACGGAGACACGCTCGTGGCCACCGCACCCGCCACCCAGGCGCAGGACTATGTGATCGCCGACATCGGCCTTGCCGGTTTCGGCCGCAAGGAGATGGACATCGCCGAAACCGAAATGCCGGGCCTGATGGCCCTGCGTAAGGAATTTGGCCCGTCGCAGCCGCTCAAGGGCGCGCGCATCACCGGATCACTGCACATGACGATCCAGACCGCCGTGCTGATCGAAACGCTGACCGCGCTGGGCGCGCAGGTTCGCTGGGCGACCTGCAACATCTATTCGACGCAGGACCATGCCGCCGCCGCCATCGCCGCGTCGGGCGTGCCGGTCTTCGCGATCAAGGGCGAGACGCTCCAGGAATATTGGGATTATGTCGAGCGCATCTTCGACTGGCACACGGATGAGTCCGGCGTCGCCAACATGATCCTGGACGATGGCGGCGACGCCACCATGTTCGCGCTGTGGGGCGCCCGCGTCGAGGCCGGGGAAGAACTGTTCACCCCGTCGAACGAGGAAGAAGAAATCTTCGTCGCCGTCCTCAAGCGCGTATTGGCCGAGCGTCCTGGTTTCCTGACCAAGACCGTCCAGTCGATCAAGGGTGTGTCGGAAGAGACCACCACCGGCGTCCATCGCCTGTATGAACTGGCGAAGAAGGGCAAGCTGCCCTTCCCGGCGATCAACGTGAACGACAGCGTCACCAAGTCGAAGTTCGACAATCTGTACGGCTGCAAGGAATCGTTGGTCGACGCGATCCGTCGCGGCACCGACGTCATGCTGGCCGGCAAGATCGCCTGCGTCGCGGGCTTCGGCGATGTCGGCAAGGGATCGGCCGCCTCGCTGCGTAACGGCGGCGCGCGCGTGATGGTGACTGAAGTCGATCCGATCTGCGCATTGCAGGCCGCGATGGAAGGCTATGAGGTCGTGACGATGGAAGAAGCGGCGCCCCGCGCCGACATCTTCGTCACCGCCACCGGCAACGAAGGCGTCCTGACCGTCGATCACATGCGCGCCATGAAGAATATGGCGATCGTGTCCAACATCGGCCATTTCGACAGCGAAATCGAAATTGCTGGTCTGTCCAACATGAAGTGGACCGAGATCAAGCCGCAGGTCGACGAAGTCGAATTCCCCGACGGCAAGAAGATCATCGTCCTGTCGAAGGGCCGTCTGGTCAATCTGGGCAACGCCACCGGCCATCCCAGCTTCGTCATGTCGGCCAGCTTCACCAACCAGACGCTGGCGCAGATCGAGCTGTGGACCAAGAGCGAGACCTACGGCAACGACGTCTATGTCCTGCCCAAGCATCTGGACGAGAAGGTCGCCGAACTGCACCTGGAAAAGCTGGGCGTGAAGCTGACCAAGCTGAGCCAGCGCCAGGCCGACTATATCGGCGTCCCTGTGGAAGGGCCGTTCAAGCCGGATCATTACCGCTACTAAGGCGGTACAAAAAGGGGGAAGGCGGCAACGCCTTCCCCCTTTTTCTTGGCGCTCGGCCATTACGGCGCGCAAATCTTTCCATCACCCGCTTCCCGCTGCGCCAGACTTGCGATAGGTCGGTGTCGATTATGAACAGGGTCGGGCAGGTTCAGCAAAATAGGGACGCGCGCGCATGACGACGCTGTCGCCTTTTGCTGCCATCATTTTCGGGATCGTTCTGGCGATTTGGCTGGGCGCCGCGATCTGGGCGTTAGCCAGTGGGCAGCATATGCGGCGCGAAGGCACGCAGGCGCAGGGCAAGCTGGACCGGCTGGCTGTTCTCTTGGCGTCGGCCCCGGCTGCCCCCATCATCATCCATCCCGACGGTCGGCTGGAAGCTGCGGATCGCCTCGCCAAATGGCTGGGCAAGCCCCGCGTACCGACCTACGTATCCGAACTGACCGCGCCCGATGGCGGACTTGAACCCGAAGACGGTGCGGTTCTGGCGCATGAGATTGCATCGGCACAGCGCGCGGGGAAGAGTTTTGCCCTGCCAGTGCGCGGGATCGGCTCTTCACGCCTGCTGCTGGTGCGCGGCGCGCCCGCTGGTCCCGACCTGGCGAGCAGCGGCGGCGTTGTGCTCTGGATTTTCGACGCGACCGACAGCCAGAGTGAAATTCAGGGACTGAAGACGCAGGTCGAACAGTTGCGGGAGGCGCTGGAGGCGCTGGCGGGGTTGGTCGAGGCCGCGCCCTTCCCCATGTGGCACCGCACGTCCGATCTGCGGTTGAGCCTGGTCAACAGCGCCTATGTCCGTGCCGTGGACGGACAGGACGCCCGCGATGTCATCATGCACGGGACGGAACTGGTCGAGTCGGTTGGCGGCGTGCCGCCCGAAGCGGCTGCGGCGGATGCGATGGCGCGGGACGAACTGGTCGACCGGATGGTGCCGGCCACGATCAAGGGCGAGCGCCGCACGATGCGTGTCGTCGATGTGCCCCTGGGGGAGGCTGGCATAGCAGGCTATGCCGTCGACCAGCATGAACTGGAGCAGTCGCGGGTCGAACATCGGCGGTTGGAGGCGGCTCAGCGCGACTTGCTCGATCGGCTTTCCGCCGGTGTGGCGCGCTTTGGTTCGGACCGCACGTTGCGCTTCTGGAATCAACCTTTCATCAGCCTGTTCGGACTGCAACAGGATGCGCTTGCCGACGCCCCGCTGTTCGAACGTGTTCTCGACCAGATGCGCGACGCCCGTCGCCTGCCGGAGCATCGCGACTTTCCCGCCTGGCGCGCGGAGCGGCGTGACTGGTTCCTGTCTCCCGATCCGCTGGAGGAAAACTGGCTGTTGCAGGACGGTACGCATCTGCGCGTCTATGCCCAGCCTTTGCCCGACGGCGGCCTACTGCTGATCTTCGAGGACCGGACCGAGCAGGTGCAATTGTCCAGCGCGCGCGATACGCTGCTCCGGGTCCGCACCGCGACGTTCGACAATCTGTTCGAATCGATCGGCGTCTTTTCCGCCGATGGGCGCTTGCAGATGTGGAACAGCCGCTTCCGTGCCATCTGGGGCGCGAATGAGGAGATGTTGGCGACCCATCCGCGCATCGACGACCTGATGCGGGAAGTGCAGTCGCGCCTCGCCAAACCGCAGCAATCCAATCTCGTCCGCGAACTGGTTCGCGCCGCCACTGTGGAACGCAAGCAACGTGTGGGGCATGTAGGCTTTGCGGATGGGCGCATCTTCGAATTTGCGGCCATTCCGCTGCCTGACGGCAATGCGCTCTTCACCATGCTGGACGTGACGGACAGCCGGCGCGTGGAGCAGGTGCTGCGCGATCGCAACGAGGCGCTGGAGCAGGCGGACCAGATCAAGACCGCCTTCGTCACCAATATGAGCTACGAACTGCGCACACCGCTGACGACGATCGCCGGTTTCGCGGAGATGATGAGCGCAGGCTATGCTGGCGAATTGAGCGGATCAGCCAAGGATTATGTCGACGGCATTCTGCAAAGTACGGGGCGTCTGTCCATGTTGATCGACAATGTGCTGGACCTGACCCAGGGGGAGGCGGGAACGCTGCCGATCGAGCGTACAGCCGTTGACCTGACGGCAGTTGCCAAAGCCCGCATCGATCGGCTTCATAGCGAGGCATCGGTCAAAGGCATGGACCTTGTTATCCAGATCGAACCATCGCTGGGCAACGTACAGGGCGATGCACGCCGCATCAGCCAGGCGATCGACCATCTGCTGGAAAATGCGCTATGCTATTGCAGCCAGGGTGCCCGCATTCTCCTTCACGGTGATGGCGGCGCGGACAGGGCGCGCATCGTGATTTCAGATAATGGTCCCGGCATCTCATCCGCTCAACAAGCGACGATATTCGATCCGGCGGCGCGGGCCGAGCAGGCGCGCGCTGGTATCAAGGCAGGCATTGGCCTGCCACTGGCACGACAACTTGCGCAAGCCCATGGCGGCACGTTGCAGCTCATATCGGAAAAGGGGCAGGGGACCATGGTCGTGATCGAGCTGCCGCGTGGCTGAAACCAGCATGATTATAGCGGACGAGGCGGTGATGCTCGATCTTGGCCGACGGATCGCCGCAGATGTCCGCATCGGTGATGTGATCGCATTGGAAGGCGGACTGGGCGCGGGCAAGACCACCCTCGCGCGCGGCATATTGGAAGCACTGGGGCTGGAGAGCGAAGCGCCCAGTCCCAGCTTCGCCATCGTGCAGCCCTATGATGTGCCGGAAGTGCGTCTGCCGGTCGCTCATGTCGATCTCTATCGGCTGGATGACGCGGCGGAGGCGGAGGAACTGGCGCTCGGTGATTATCTGATGGACAGCCTCTTGATCGTGGAATGGCCGGACCGGCTGGGCGGTGCTCTATGGTCGCACAGCCTCCGCCTGCATATCACAATCGAACCGGACGGCGCGCGACGCTTGACAGCGGACGTGTCGGACGCTTGGACGGATCGATGGTCGCATCTATGATCCCTCCCGTTTCCGCCCCGGATTTCCTGGTCAAGGCCGGCTGGCCTGGCGCCGCTATCGTCCCGCTCGCGGGCGATGCTTCCTTCCGCCGCTACTTCCGTGTCCTTGATGGTGGACGGCGCGCCGTGTTGATGGATGCGCCCCCGCCGCATGAAGATCCGCGCCCCTTCATCGCCATAGCCGAACATCTGGTGGCGGACGGCTTTGCCGCGCCACGGATATTGGCGCGTGACCTGGACGAAGGACTGGTGCTGATCGAGGATTTCGGCGACGATCGACTGAAGGAGCATGTCGACGCCCAGCCGGATAACGAGATGACGGTCTATAGCCGCGCGATCGATTTGCTCGTGGACCTTCACAAGCTGCCTGCCGCCGACCTGCCGCCCTATGACCGCGCCGTCTATCGGCGCGAAGTCGGCCTTGTAACCGAATGGTATTGCCCCGCCATCGGTCTGGCGGTCGACGAAGACGCCTATAACTGCGCCTGGGATAGCGTGCTGCCGATCGTGGAGCAGTCGGCCAGCCCGATCGTCACGGTCCTGCGCGACTATCATGCCGAAAATATCATGCTGATCGACCAGCCGGAAGCTTATGGCCTTGGCCTGCTGGATTTCCAGGATGCTCTGGCCGGACATCCGGCCTATGATCTGGTGTCGCTGCTGCAGGATGCGCGGCGCGACGTTCCGCCGGAGATCGAGGCCGCGATGCTCGCCCGCTACAAGGCGCTGGCATCCCCGCCGGCGGATTTCGATGCGGCCTATGCCGTGCTGGGCGCACAGCGGAACGCCAAGATCATCGGTATCTTCACGCGCCTGTGGAAGCGCGACGGCAAGCCGCGTTACCTAGCCTATCTGCCGCGCATGTGGGGCCTGCTGGAGCGCGATCTGGCCCATCCGGCATTGGCCCCGGTGGCCGAATGGTTCGCCACCAATATTCCCGCCGACAAGCGCCATCAGGCGCTTCAGGAGTTTGCCCTCGCATGATCGACACGGCGATGCTGATGGCCGCAGGACTTGGCAAAAGGATGCGTCCGCTCACTGCCACCCGGCCCAAGCCGCTGGTCAAGGTTGCCGGCAAGCCGCTGATGGACCATGCGCTGGACCGGCTGGAGGCGGGCGGCATCCGCAAGGTGGTCGTCAACGTCCATTATCTCGCCGATACGATCGAAGCGCATCTGCAGGCGCGCAAGGGGGCGATGGAATTCGTCATTTCGGACGAGCGGGCCAAGTTGCTGGAGACCGGCGGCGGCCTCATGCACGCCAAGGCGTCGCTGGGCGACCAACCCTTCTTCTGCGTCAACAGCGACAATTTCTGGATCGATGGTCCCGCCGAGACATTTGCCATGATGCAGCGGGTCTGGGACCCTGTGCGCATGGACGCATTGCTTCTCCTCGTGCCGCAGGCCCGCGCCTATTGCCACTCCGGGCAGGGCGATTTCCATATGGATGCCAACGGGCGGCTGCTGCGCCGGAAACAGGGACATGTCGCGCCGTTCGTGTATATCGGTATCCAGATATTGTCGCCGGCCGTGCTGCGCGATCCGCCGTCGGACGTCTTTTCCACCAATATCTTCTGGAACCGCGCCATCGAAGCCGGCAGGCTTTACGGCGTAGCGCATCAGGGACTGTGGTTCGACGTCGGTACGCCGCAGGCCATTCCCGTTGTGGAGTCGATCCTCACCCATGGGTGAGCAGACGCATCCGGCGCTCTACACCATTCCGGCGCACCGCGCCTTCGCCGACGCGCTGGTAAGCGGCCTGCTGGCGCGCCATGGCAAGGATGTCCGCGCGCTTGCGCAGGGCATGATCCTGCTGCCCAGCAATCGCGCCGTGCGCGCCGTGCGGGACGCCTTCGTCCGGCAGTCCGGCGGTGGCCTGCTGCTGCCCCGGCTGGTGACGATGGGCGATCCGGACCTGGGCGAACAGGTGGGCGGCGCGCTCGATCCGTTGGGGGAGGGCGATCCCATCCCGCCTGCCATCGCGTCGGTCCGCCGTCAGATGATCCTCGCGCGGATGGTACAGGATGTGAAGCCGGGCACCGATGCAGCACTTGCCCTGCAACTGGGGCAGGCGTTGGGCAGCGTGCTGGACCAGATGCAGGTGGAACAGGTGCCGCTCAACGCCCTGCGCGACCTCAATCTGTCGGCGGAACTCTCCAGCCATTGGCAGGCGTCGCTCACTCTGTTCGAAATTCTCCTGTCGCGCTGGCCAGCGGAATTGGCGCGGTTGGGCTGTATCGACCTAGCCGATCGCCGCAACCGCCTGTTCGATCGGTTGGCGACGCGCTGGGCTGATACGCCTCCTCCCGGCTTCGTGGTGGCTGCGGGCATCTCCACCACCGCGCCGAGCGTCGCCCGGTTGCTGCGTCGCGTTGCGGAAATGCCCCAGGGCATGGTGGTCTTCGCCGGGCTTGACCAGAATATGGACGAGGAAGCCTGGAACGCGATTGGCCCCTTCGATCCGGACCCGCTGACCGGTCATGCATCCGCGCCGCACGAGACGCATCCGCAATATGCGCTCAAGCGCCTGCTCGACCGCATGAGCGCGACGCGGGACGATATCGCGCAATGGCGCTGGGGCAGCGAGCATGACGCACGCGCCGTGCGAGGGCGCAATATCTCTAACGCCATGCTGCCGCCGCGCCTGACCAGCCGCTGGCGTGACCTCAAGACGGCCGACCGGTCGCTCGCTGGGGTGGAGGCGCTGGAAGTCGCAACGCCCGGCGAGGAGGCGCAGGCCATTGCCATCGCGCTGCGCGAGGCGCTGGAAACCCCGGAGCGGACGGCGGCGTTGGTGACGCCGGATCGGCAGTTGGCGACGCGCGTGTCCGCACATCTACGGCGTTGGGGCATAGAGGCGGACGATTCTGCCGGTTTGCCGCTTTCACGGCTGCCGCCCGGCACCTTGTTGATCGCCATGGCGGAGGCGGTGGCCGAACGCTTTGCCCCGGTCGCATTGCTGACCCTGCTCAAGCATCCGCTGGTGATGCGGGGTGAGGCGCGGCTTGCCTGGCTGGAGGGCGTGCGCGGACTGGACCTGCTGCTGCGCGGGCCGCGCCCACAGGCGGGGTTGGTCGGTATCGATCTGTTGCTTGCGCCGCGCGGGGGCGATGATCGGGACAGGCGGCTGCGCGACGAGGTGCGTGCCTGGTGGCCGGACGCCCGCGCCCTGCTGGAACGGTTGGAAGAGGGCGTACGCATCGTGTCCGATCTGGCCGGGCAACTGGCAATGATCCGCACGCAGGCCGGTGCGTTGTCGGGCGATATGGTCTGGTCCGGGCATCAGGGCCATGCCGCTGCGGATATTTTCGCCGAGATGGAAGCCTTCGCGCAGGAGGGGCCACGGCAGGCGGACATCCGCGCGCTTCCCCTGCTGCTGGAGCATATGCTGGCGGGCGTCGCCGTGCGCCCGCCGCAGGGTGGGCATCCGCGCATCGCGATCCTCGGCCTGATCGAGGCGCGGCTGGCGCAGGCCGATCTCATGATCCTGGGGGGATTGAACGAAGGGACGTGGCCGGGCCTGCCCGCACCCGATCCCTGGCTTGCACCGCGTGTCCGCCGCGAACTTGGCTTGCCGGGCCTGGAAAGCCGCATCGGCCTGGCCGCCCATGATTTTGCCGGTGCCCTGGGCGCCCCGCATGTCCTCATCACGCGAGCACGACGCGGGAGTGGCGGACCGGCCGTGGCATCGCGCTTCTGGCTGCGGTTGAAGGCGATGGCGGGCGTGCAATGGAAGGCGGCGGATCGCTATGCGCTGCTGGCGCAGGCGATCGACCGTCCGCACATGCACGCGCCCGAACGCCGTCCCGCGCCGATCCCGCCCACGCAAGTCCGGCCCAAATTGATCCCCGTTACCGATGTCGACCGGCTGAAAGCCGATCCCTATGCCTTCTACGCCCGGCGCATCCTGCGGCTCGCACGGCTCGATCCGGTCGACGCCGATGCCGGACCGGCCTGGCGCGGCACGGCTGTGCACGAGATTCTGCAACATTGGGCGGAGGAGAAACGGTTCGACCCGGCCGATCTGGAAGCGCGGGCCAGGGCGATGTTCGAGCGGCCGGAGGTGCATCCGCTGCTCCGCGCGCTGTGGCAGCCCCGCCTGATCGAAGCGATACGCTGGATCGCCGCCGAAGTGGCGAAGGACAAGGCCGAAGGCCGCACCATATTGGCGGTGGAGCAGGAGGGACGGGCGGAGATCGCGGGCGTCACCCTGATGGGCAAGGCGGACCGGATCGACCGGTTGGCCGACGGTCGGATCGGCATCATCGACTATAAGACGGGCAAGCCGCCCAGCGCGCGGCAGGTGAAGGCGGGTTTTGCCCTCCAACTGGGGCTGCTCGGCATCATCGCTGAACTGGGCGGGTTCGAGGGGCTTGGTCCCAGGCCGCAAGCAGGCGATTTCGAATATTGGTCGCTCGCCAAAAAGGGCGATCAGTTCGGCTATCGGGAAAGCCCGGTCGATCCGATGGGGAAGCGCGACAAGATCGTCACCGCCGACTTCACGGCCCATGCCCATGAGCAATTTGAGGGCGTGGCGAACGACTATCTGCTGGGATCGGTCCCGTTCCGCGCCGAAATAAACCCCGAAGTGGCCAATTATGGCGATTATGACCAGCTCATGCGGCTGGAGGAATGGTATGGCCGCGACGATGGCTGACAAGCCGCGCCCCTTGCAGAAACTGCTCGGCGACCAGGCGCGCGCCGCCGCGCCCGCCGCCCATGTGTGGCTGTCCGCGTCGGCGGGCACCGGCAAGACCCATGTGCTGACCGCGCGCGTCTTCCGCCTGCTGCTTCAGGGTGTGCGGCCCGAAAATATCCTCTGCCTCACCTTCACCAAGGCGGGCGCGGCGGAAATGGCGGATCGCATTCACGATCGGCTTGCCGGCTGGGTGCAACTGGATGGCCCGGCGCTGGCCGCCGACCTTATCGCCCTGGGGGAGGATCATGGTCCCCAGATGCAGGACAAGGCCCGACGCCTCTTCGCCGAAGTGCTGGAGTCGACCGGCGGCGGTTTGCGCATCCAGACCATCCACGGCTTCTGCCAGCAATTGCTCGCAGCCTTCCCGCTGGAAGCCGATCTGGCGCCCGGCTTTCGCCCGCTCGACCAGCGCGAACAGGCCAGCCTGGCGCGCGAGACCCTCGCGGACCTTGCCGTGCAGGCGCAGGAACGGGGGGATGAACGGCTGATCGGTGCCTTGCAGGCGCTCAGCCTGCGATTGGGCGAAGGGGGCGCTGAACGCTTCCTGTTGCGCTGCGCCGGGGCGGGTGACGCGCTGGAAGCCTTGCCCGATGGCATATTGCCCTGGCTGGCGGCGGAGTTCGACCTGCCCGATGGCGATATAGATCAATGGCTTGCCGAGCAATGCTCGGATGATATGTTCGACATGCGCGCACTGGACGCCATTGTTCGCGCCAATGTCGACTGGGGCAAGGGGCGGGGGCTGGAGCGGTGCGACCGCATTGCCGCGTGGCGGGCGCTCGACCCGGCAGGCAGAGCGGCAGGGCTGAGTGACCTTCATCGCGCCTGGGCCAAGGCGGACGGCGACCTTATCGACGCCAAGGGCTGGGTGCCGCCGTTCGACGGCTATCTGGAAATGGCTGCGCGGCTTTACGATCGATCCCACGACCTGATCGCCGTCAAGCTGCGCGCCGATTATGCGGCGCTGCTGGCGCAGGCGCTTCATGCAGGGCGCGCCTATGCGCAAGATTATGCGCAGGCCAAGCATTTGGCGGGCGTGGTGGACTTTGACGACCTGATCGCCCGGACGGCGCGTCTGCTGGAGCAGGACGGCATCGCCGAGTGGATACGCTACAAGCTTGACCAGCGGATCGACCATATTCTGGTGGATGAGGCGCAGGATACCAACGCAGCGCAATGGCGCATCGTCCGAACATTGGCGGAGGAGTTTTTCGCCACGGAATGGGAGCCGGGGCAGAAGGTCCGCACCATCTTCACCGTTGGCGATTTCAAGCAGGCGATCTTCGGTTTCCAGGGCACCAGCCCGGCTAATTTCGCCGCCGCGCAAATCCTTTTCCAGCGCGACGCCGATCGCTCCGGTCATGATTTCTTCAATCTCTCGCTAGATCAGAGTTTCCGATCGACACCGGCTGTCCTCGACGTGGTGGACCGCACCATCGCTACGCTGCGCGCCGAGCGGTTGGGGCTGGAACCGGGCGATGTGCGGCATCTCAGTGCAAACCGTCATCCCGGCGAAGTGCAACTGTGGAAGCCGGTCGTCGCCAACCTCAACGAAGATGCCGAGGGCGAGGAAGATTGGGCGGCGGATCAGGAACGTGTCCTCGCCGCCCGGATCGCGCGCCAGATCCGGCAATGGATCGACGATGGGCTTATGCTCGAAAGCCGGGGCCGCCCCGTGCGCGCGGGCGACATCATGATCCTGGTGCGCCGGCGCAGCGAATTGGCGCGCCTTATCGTCGCGCGCCTTTATGAGGAGCAGGTGGCCGTCGCGGGGATCGACCGGCTTCGCCTGAACGCACCACTGGCGGTGCGCGATCTGCTGGCGGCTTTGCGCTTCGCGGTGCAGCCGGAAGATGAACTGAACCTCGCGTCGCTGCTCGTGTCTCCGCTGATCGGCTGGAGCCAGGATGAACTGATGCAGCGGTTGATCGGGCGCAGGGTCGGCCTGTGGCGGCACCTCAACCAGACGCTGTCCGATACGGAACTGGAGCCGTTGCGCGGCCTGCTCTCCGCCGCCGATTTTACCACCCCCTATCGCTATCTGGAAGCCATCCTGTCCGGCCCCATCGACGGCCGCCGTCGCCTTGTCGAGCGGCTGGGGATCGAGGCGGCCGACCCGATCGAGGAACTGCTCAACGCCGCGCTGGCGTTCGAAAGTGACGATTATCCCTCGCTTCAACGCTTCATCGACTGGTTCGACCGCGGGGAGGTGGAAATCGTCCGGGATGCCGCCGCTCAGGGCGGCATGCTGCGCCTGCTGACGGTGCATGGCGCCAAAGGGTTACAGGCGCCGATCGTCATCCTGGCCGACGCCTGCATGGACCCGGATGCGGGTCAGCGGAACGATTCGCTGGAATGGAACGGCCTGCCGATCCTCGCCCCGCGCAAGGCCGAACGACAGGGGCCGATCGGTGCGGTGGCGGAGGAAGCTGCGGAGGAAGAGCGGCGCGAGCATTGGCGGCTGCTCTATGTCGCGCTGACCCGTGCCGAGGAAAAGCTGATCGTCGCCGGTTCGCTGGGGCCGCGCGCCAAGGGAGAGGTCAAGCTGGAAAGCTGGTTTGCCGCCGTCGAAGGCGCGATGATCTCGCTTGACGCCGATTGGGAGGCCGACCCGCTCTGGGGCGCCGTCCGACGCTGGCGCGGAACCGAACAATTGCAACCCAGGAAAGCCGAGCCGGAGACGGCCGAGGAGCGCGCAAAGGTCGCGGAGCCGCGCTGGCTGCGCGCGCCCGCGCCGGTCGAAGCGCGTCCGCCGCGGCCGCTCGCGCCATCGGCGGCGGTTGAGGACGACGTGCCCTATCCACCGCCTACGCCCGCCATGCGCGCGGCGGCCGAGCGCGGCCGCTGGCTCCACCGCCTGTTCGAACGCTTGCCCGACGTTCCCGTGGCGGGACGCAGGGATGCCGCCGACCGCTGGCTGACGCAGCAGGGGGTGGACGATCCGGCCGTTCGCCGGGATGTCATCGACCAGGCGCTCCGCGTTATCGAGGCCCCGGCCTTTGCCGATCTGTTCGGTCCCGACGCCCTGGCCGAGGCGCCGATCGCCGCGGTCGTGGGGGAGGCCGTGATCGCCGGCACGGTCGACCGGCTGTGCATCGGTGCGGATCGCATTCAACTGGTGGATTTCAAGACCGGGCGCATCGCTCCTCAATCGCCGGATGAGGTGCCGATGGCGCATGTGCGGCAGATGGCGGCCTATGTCGCCGCTCTTGAAGTCATTTTCCCCGGCCGCGCGATCGAGGCCGGTCTGCTCTATACCAGCGGTCCGCATCTGGTCGTTCTACCGCCGCATCTACTGGCGGGGCACAAGCCGGGCTTTGTACCCACGCAGGAGAATTTGCCGCTCTAGCCCGTTGAGCCTGACGCGCATCCATCCTAAATATCGCCCAACAAAAGGAGATTAAAGCCATGGCCACCAAGGCAGTTACCGACGTCAGCTTCAAGGAAGACGTCATCGATTCCGACAAGCCCGTGCTTGTCGATTTCTGGGCCGAATGGTGCGGCCCGTGCAAGATGATCGGCCCGGCTCTGGAGGAAATCTCCGACGAACTGGGGGACAAGGTGACGATCGCCAAGATCAATATCGACGAAAATCCCGACGCGCCGGGCCAATATGGCGTGCGCGGCATTCCGACGATGATCCTGTTCAAAAATGGCGAAGTCAGCGCCACCAAGGTCGGCGCCGCGCCCAAGAGCGCGCTCAAGGGCTGGATCGAAAGCGTCCTCTGACGGAAAACCGTTCGGCCTATGTCAGCGGGATCATTACCGATCTGGCATAGGCCGGCCGTTCGCGCAGCCGGTCATACCAGGCGCGCACATGCGGCACGTCCGGCCGCTCCATATCCAGCGTGAAGAAGCTGTGGGCATAGACGCCCATCGGCACATCCGCGACACCGAACCGTACACCTGAAAGCCAGGGTTGGGCAGCGAGCGTCCGGTCGAGGATCTGCATCGCGGCGCCGGCCGCTTCGGCGGATTTCGCGATGAGCTGTCCGTTTCGCTGTCCGGCTTGTCGTCGCACCAGTTGGACGAAGGCGTCGAGCTGGGCATTGGCGAAGCCGAACTGCCAGTCCATCCACCTGTCGCCCAGCGCCCGCGCCACCGGATCGGCGGGCCACATTTCGGCAGGCGCATAGCGGGCGGCCAGATAGCGCAGGATCGCATTGGATTCCCACATTATCACATCGCCATCCTCAATCGTCGGGATCAGCGCATTGGGATTCTTGGCCAGATAGGCCGCATCCATGCCGAATGCACCGCCGACATCATGCCGGACATAGGGCACGCCGATCTCGTCCGCGAACCAGGCAACCTTCTTCACATTATGCGAATTCAGCCGTCCCCAGATCGTCAGCATAGCAGTCTCTCTTATCCAAATAGCGTCGCCGCGGCCTTGTCCCACAAGCGCGGGGAGGACGCACCCATCAACCCACGGCGCAGGTCGCCCACGACATAGGGCGTACCGTCGGTCCGCTGGCAGCAGCCACCCGCTTCGTTGACGAACAAAGTCCCCGCCGCATGATCCCAGGGCAGGGTCCGCGCGAAGACCGACACGTCATTCTGTCCCAGCACCAGCCGGGGATATTGTTCGGCGGCGCAGCGGGGAATATCCACCAGCGTGAAGCTGGCCTCCGATCGGCGCTGTATGTTGGCCCGTTCCTCGTCCGACATGAAATAGACCGCGAGCGCCGCGATCGGCAGCTCGCCATCGCTTTCGCGTGCCAACACCCGTTCGCCGTCGATATGGCTGCCGCCGCCCAGCATGGCGTGGCACAGCCGTCCGGTCAGTGGGTCCAATATCCACCCGGCCAGTGTCGCGCCGCTATCGACCAGCGCCACCATGATGCCGAAGGGCGGCTGGCCCGACGCGAAATTGCCGGTGCCGTCGATCGGGTCGATGATCCAGTTCAGCCCGTCACCCGCCCGTTCGAGGATAGCGGGATCGGCGGCGCAGGCTTCCTCGCCGATGATCCCGGCTTCGGGCAGGATGTTTGCCAGCCCCTCCGCCAACCGGATTTCGCTTTCCTTGTCAGCAATGGTGACGAAGTCGTTGGCTGCCTTCTCGCTGATCTCATCGGCGGACAGGTTGCGGTAGCGCGGCATCACGATATCGCGCCCGACCTGACGCATCAGCGCGACGACGGGATCATGCAGTTCCAGCGTCATCAGCTACGATAATCCGCGTTGATCGAAATGTAGCCGTGGGTCAGGTCGCAGGTCCAGATGGTCGCGCGCCCTTCGCCCAGGCCCAGGTCGACACCGATCACGATATCCTGACCCTGCAGATGAGCGGCAACGGGCGCTTCGTCATAGCCCTCCACCGCGAGGCCACCGGTCGCCACCTGGGTCGCGCCGAAGCGGATGGACAGCTTGTCCCGATCGGCCGGTTCGCCCGCCTTGCCGATCGCCATGACGACGCGGCCCCAATTGGCGTCCTCGCCCGCGATGGCGGTCTTGACCAGGGGAGAATTGGCGATCGACAGGCCGATACGGTGCGCGCTTTCGTCGCTGACCGCGCCTTCGACGGTGATCTCCACGAACTTGGTCGCGCCTTCGCCGTCGCGCACCACCAGATGGGCGAGCTGGCGACAAAGGTCGCCGAGCGCCGCGTGGAAGGCATCCGCCCCGGCATCGTCCATTGCGGTGAGCGGCGCATTGCCCGCCTTGCCCGTGGCGAAGGCCAGCACAGTATCGCTGGTCGACGTGTCGCTATCGACGGTGATGCAGGAGAAGGTCCGCTTGTTGGCGCTCGACAGCATCTGTTGCAGCAGCGCCGGATCGATCGCCGCGTCGGTGAAGATATAGCCCAGCATCGTCGCCATGTCGGGCGCGATCATGCCGGAACCCTTGATGATGCCGACCAGTTCGACCCGCCTGTCGCCGATCATGGCGGAGACATGCGCGCCCTTGGGATAGGTGTCGGTGGTGCCAATCGTGGTCGCCGCCTGTTCCCAATCGCAGGGGCCGGCGGTGAAGGCCGCTTCGAGGCCCGATTCTGCCTTGTCGATGGGCAGCGGTACGCCGATCACGCCGGTGGAGGAGATGAAGATATCCGACGGCTGGCAGGACAGGTGGTTGGCGACCTTGGCGGCAATCGCCTCCACCGCAGCGCGGCCGCGATGACCGGTGAAGGCATTGGCGTTGCCGGCATTCACCACTAGCGCCCGCGCCGATCCCAGCGGAATGGCGTCCCGGCACCATTCCACCTCAGGCGAGGGGCATTGGCTCTGGGTCGTGACGCCCGCCACGGCGGTGCCGGCATCCAGCTCGACATAGGTGAGATCGCAACGCTCCCAGGCCTTGTAACCGGCGCGCGCAGTTCGCAGCGTCACGCCTGCAATGGTGGGCAACGACGGGAAGGCGGCGGGGGCGAGGGGAGAGCGGTCGGTCATGGCGCGCGAATGGGGCAAAATCGGGCGGGGGTCAATCATTCGCAACCCTCCTTCGGTCAGCGCGGCGCGTGTTTCGTCGGGCGGACATAGAGCCGCCCAACTCCGTCAGGCATTACCGTCATCCGATAACCGCGTCGCTGGGCATAAGCGACTAAGCCGTCATCGGGCCGTAACGGCAATTTGCGTGTCCCGGCCTCATATCCGGTCAGGATCGCTGCGGGCGGCGCGTGGTCGAGATCGCTCAGCGTTTCAGGAGTCATCGCATGGATATGCCGAGCGAACCGGGGCGGCATGGTCCAGCCGGTGCGGTAGGCGAACGCCCCCGTAGCGAAGCGCGGGTCGAGGGCGAGTCCACTGCCCAGAATCATGTGGGGCGACAGGGTGACGACATCGCCGCCGTGCCCCATTGCGCGCACCTGCGCGCCGGCCCAGCGTGCGGCGGCATCTGCTTCCAGCACCGGCGATCCCTTGTGCATCATGGCCCCGACATGGCGAACTGCCGTTAGCATACCCGGTATGGTGGCCAGACACAGGAAACCGAGCAACACTCGTCGTTGGGCGAAGGACCAGCGCCGCGCATCGTCCAGCAGATAGCCGAGCGCCAGCGCGAGCGGTGGCAGCAGGGGCATCACATATTGAACCTGCGAAGGCGTGGGTAGCGCCGCGCCGATCAACGCGCCGCCGGTCATCCAGATCGCCAGCCGCCGACCCGGTGAGCGTATCCGCTGGCGTGTGGTGATCCAGTTGGCACTGAGCAGGATCAGGGCTGCGAGCGCCGATCCTTTCCACAGATATTTGAGCAGGTCGGTCAGCTTTTCGAGCGTGCTGAGTTCATCGAACGCGCCATTCGCCGCATACCAGGCATGGGGCGCGGTCGCGCCATAGGTGAACACGCCATAGAGGAAGGCGTCCGGCGCCAGCGCCCAGACGATCAGCATCGGCGCCATTCCCGCCGCCGCGCCTGCCGCCAGCCAGCAGGCGGCGCGAAAGCCGCACCGGCCGCCGGTGCCGATCACGAACAGACCGGCCATAAGACCCAATGGCGCGAAGTTCAGCTTGGTCGCAATGGCAAGACCGAACAGCGATCCGGCAGCGAACCAGTATCGCGGCGTGCCATGCCGTAGCGCCAGCAGGCTGATTAGCAGGCCGCTCGACGACAGCAGGGTCGGCAGCATATCGTTGCGCACCACGCTGCCGGTGAATTGGAAGGCGGCGGTAGCGGCCACCAGCAGGGTTGCGATCGCTGCACTGCCCCGTGAAATGCCCGCGATCCGCTGTGCCACCCACAGGATGGACAATGTGCAGAGCGCCGTCGCCGCCGTCGCCAATCGCATTGCCAGCACCATATCGCCGGGAAACAGCGAGGCGAGCGGGGCGTAGACCCAACTATGCAGCGGCGGCTGAAGATAAAGGAAATCGCGGAAGATCAGCAATTGGCCGCCGAAATAAGCGCCCGCCACATATTGGCTTTCATCATGATCGAACGGGGTCGCGATCGCCGTCAGGCCGAACCAGACGGTCAGGGCCAATGCCAGAATAAGGGCGACGGGCAGGCTATGGCCGCGCACCGGCGCCCGTATGGATTGGCGGAACATTATGTTTTGCGGCCCCTGGCTTGTGCTGCGTCCTTGTGGCGCAGCCTGCGCGAAGTGCAAATCCCTCGCGCTGTCCTGACGCCGCCATCCGACGAAAACCGCCTGCCGCGCGATCATGACGGCTTCGCGACAGCACTGGTTCAGGCGCAGCTTGATTGACTAAAGGATGTGCCGTGCCTAAATCGCGGCGCATATCTGCGTGTGGTCCTCGCGAGGGGGCTGGGCGTCCCCCTTTTGTCAGGAATTTGCATGTTCGGCGCACTCGCCAAGTCCATCTTCGGATCGTCCAACGAACGTTATGTAAAGTCGCTGGGCAAGATCGTCGACAAGATCGCCTCTTTCGAGGAGGCGATGCAGGCGCTGAGCGATGAGGAACTGACGGCGCAGACGGTCAAATTCCGTGAACGGCTGGCGGCCGGAGAAACGCTCGACGACCTGCTGCCAGAAGCCTTCGCCACCGTGCGGGAGGCGTCGGTTCGCGTGCTGGGGATGCGTCATTTCGACGTGCAGATGGTGGGCGGCATCGTGCTCCATCGCGGCGAGATCGCCGAAATGCGGACCGGTGAGGGCAAGACGCTGGTCGCGACGGCCGCCACCTACCTCAACGCGCTAGAAGGGAAGGGCGTCCACGTCGTCACGGTGAACGACTATCTGGCCACGCGCGACTGCGAATGGATGGGCCAGGTCTATCGTTTCCTGGGCCTCACCACCGGCGTCATCGTGCCGAACCTGTCGGAGGATCAGCGCCGCGAGGCCTATAATGCCGACATCACCTACGCGACGAACAACGAACTTGGCTTCGACTATCTGCGCGACAATATGAAATATGACCGCGCCTCGATGGCCCAGCGGCCGTTCAACTACGCGATCGTCGACGAAGTGGACTCGATCCTGATCGACGAGGCGCGCACGCCGCTCATCATTTCCGGCCCGACCGATGACAAGTCGGAGCTTTATGTCGCGGTCGATGCGATCGTGAAGCAGATCACCGAGGCCGACTATGACAAGGACGAAAAGCAGCGCACCGTCACGCTGACCGAGGACGGCACCGAGAAGATCGAGCGCCTCCTGGAACAGGCGGGCCTGTTGCAGGGCGCCAATCTCTATGATTTCGAGAATACCGCCGTCGTCCATCATGTGAACCAGGCGCTGCGCGCGAACGCCATGTTCCGCCGCGACATCGACTATATCGTCAAGGACGGCAAGGTCATCATCATCGACGAATTTACCGGCCGCATGATGGACGGGCGTCGCTGGTCGGACGGCCTGCACCAGGCAGTGGAGGCCAAGGAGGGCGTCCAGATCGAGCCGGAGAACCAGACCCTCGCCTCCATCACCTTCCAGAATTACTTCCGCATGTACCCCAAGCTGGGCGGCATGACCGGCACGGCCGCGACCGAAGCGACTGAGTTCTACGAAATCTACAAGATGAATGTCGTCACGATCCCGACCAACCGGCCGGTGCAGCGGATCGATGAGGAAGACAGTTTCTACAAGAATCTGGAAGACAAATTCCGTGGCATCGCCAAGACCATCAAGGTCCATGCCGAAAAGGGTCAGCCGGTGCTGGTCGGCACCGTGTCGATCGAAAAGTCGGAAATGCTGTCCGAATTCCTCAACCAGGAAGGGGTGAAGCACGCTGTCCTCAACGCGCGTTTCCATGAGAGCGAGGCCCATATCGTTGCCCAGGCAGGCCGCAAGGGCGCGGTGACGATCGCCACCAACATGGCTGGTCGCGGCACCGACATCAAACTGGGCGGCAACCTGGAGATGCGGGTCGAGGACGAGCTGCGCGACATGGCCGAAGGGCCGGAACGCGACGCCGCCATCGCCCGTATCGAAACGGAAATCGAGGCGGAGAAGCAGGAAGTGCTGGCCGCCGGCGGTCTGTTCGTCCTTGCGACCGAACGTCATGAAAGCCGCCGCATCGACAATCAGTTGCGCGGACGTTCGGGGCGTCAGGGCGATCCCGGCCTGTCCCGCTTCTACCTCAGCCTTGACGACGACCTGATGCGCATCTTCGGCCCGGATACGATGTTCGCGAAGATGATCCGCTCCAACCTGGAAGATGGCGAGGCGCTGCCCCCGTCCAAATGGCTGAGCAAGGCGATCGAGACCGCGCAGAAGAAGGTCGAGGCGCGCAACTACGACATCCGCAAGCAGGTCGTCGAATATGACGACGTGATGAACGACCAGCGCAAGGTCATTTACGAACAGCGCAGCGACATCATGGATGCGGAAACGGTGGACGATGTCGTCACCGACATGCGTCGGGAGACGGTGAACGACTTGGTCGGCGCATCCTGTCCGCCGGGCACCTATCCCGAACAGTGGGACATGGATCGCCTGAAAGCGCGAACGGCGGAAATCCTGGGCCTGGAGCCGGATTTTGACGCCTGGCTGGCTGAGGATGCGGTTGATCCTGAGATGATCGAGGAACGGCTGGTGGCACTGGCCGACGAATCGGTAGCGGAAAAGGTCAAGGAGGTCGAGACGGCCGACTGGCACATGATCGAGAAGTCGATCCTGCTCCAGAGCCTGGATCATCATTGGAAGGAGCATCTGGCGACGCTCGACGCCCTGCGTCAGGTTGTCCATTTGCGCGCCTATGCGCAGAAGACGCCGATCAACGAATATAAGCAGGAAGCCTTCGCCCTGTTCGAGCGGATGCTGGAAAATATCCGCGAAGATGTGACCGGATCGATCGCGCGCGTCCAGTTCCGCATGGAGCAGCCGCCGCTACAGGATTACGGCCTGCCGGTCCTGCCCGACTTCATCACCACGCATATCGATCCTTTCTCAGGCGAGGATAATAGCGCGGACATCGACGCCGGGCAGTTGGGCGGCATCACGACCACCATCCCGCGCGCGACGGTCGCCGCCGCGCCGGCGGGCGAGTACACCAATCTGGACATCAGCCGCAATGCGCCTTGCCCCTGCGGTTCCGGCCAGAAGTACAAGCATTGCCACGGCGCGCTGGCCTGACGAGATTGCCATGCCGGGCTGGTTGCCCAGTCCGGCGGCCTATGCTGTTTCAGCCTTTGGCAACGCCAAGTTTTACTCTGGCGGTCGGGGATGACCACGGTCTCGTTCGAGGCTTTCATAGAAACCCGCGAGCATGGGTCCGGCTGCCGATAGGACCATCCCCATCGCGCCGGGGTTCCTGGAATTGTTGCGCAGGGCCTATCTGCGTGAGCCGGAAGTCGTTATCCGACATTTCCGGATCAGGAGATGGCGGCGCGATGCTCCCGGAATGCCGCCGCCAGCGTACGCAACGCATCGCGGGATTTGGGATCGGTGAGTGTTGAATGCAGCACGATTTCGGACGATGGCAGGTCAGGCAATCCGAAACGCTGGCTGACCTCCACCGTACCGGGAGGAGAGAGCCGGCAGGAGAAGGCCCCGATGGCAAGGCCGGCAGAGACGGCCGCCGTCACCACCGATGACCCTCCGCCCAGGAAAACCTCCATCCACGGAATGCCGACGGCGTCTAACGCGCGGGTTGCGATATCCCGCACCCCACAAGAGGGCGCGAGCGCGGCAAGACGGACCGGCTCGCCCTGACGATGCTCGAACTGCGGGACGGCGAACCAGCCGAAATGCTCCGGCCCCAGAACCTCGCCGTCGCGGCGGTCATCCTCTCGCCGGATGATGACCGCGTCGAGTTCGCCACGATCGAAGGCGTCGAGCAAGCCACGGGAAATGTCGAGCCGCACCTCGATCGTCAGGCCGGGATCATGGGCGTTGAGCCGTGCCAGTAACGTCGTCAGTTCCGGCCCTGCAACATGCGTGGCTATGCCAAGCGTAAAGCGGCGGCGGCAAGCGGACAGTCCGGCAACAGCGCGTTCATGCGCCGCCAGAAAACCGCGTGCGCCATCGAGGAACACCGCACCCTGCGCCGATAGCCGCACCGACCGCGGCGTCCGCTCGATCAGTCGCTGGCCGATCCGATCCTCCAGCCGTTTCAGCTTCACGCTGATAGCCCCCTGGGTCGAGCCGAGCGCTTCGGCCGCACGGGTGAAGCTCTGGAAATCGGCGATAGCGACGAAGGCCTGAACCGACTCCACATCCAGCGTGGTCATACCAATAATCCAATATCGTTGTCTCTGAAATATCTTCTCATCCGGTTTTGATGTGGTCAAGGGGTGGCTATGCTCCCCCATCAACGCAACAGCGGGATCGAGCGACGCAAGACCTCCCCGCCAACCAGATTTCGCCGTTGCCGTTCCAGTGTCGAAAGGCCGATGCATGACCCTTGCCGTTCCCCTGTCCCTCTCCAGCAGGAGCGGCATCGCTCTTGCCGCCGTCTGCCTCTCCTCCCTGATGTTCGGGCTTGAGATTTCCAGCGTGCCGGCGATCCTGCCGACGCTGGAGCAGGTGCTGCACGCGGATTTCAAGCAACTCCAGTGGATCATGAACGCCTATACGATCGCCGTGACCACGGTGCTCATGGCGACAGGCACGCTGGCCGATCGTTACGGCCGCAAGCGGGTCTTCCTGATCGGGATCGTCGCGTTCGGCGTTTCCTCGCTCATCTGCGGATTGACGCAGAGCGCATCTGTACTGATCGTTGCCCGCTTTCTTCAAGGCATGAGCGGTGGCGCGATGCTGATCTGCCAGGTCGCGATACTGTCTCACCAGTTCCAGGAGGGGCGTGAGCGGAGCGTGGCCTTTGGCTGGTGGGGTGTCATCTTCGGCATCGGGCTGGGCTTCGGTCCGATCGTTGGCGGGGTGATCGTCGCCGTGTCGAGTTGGGAATGGGTTTTTCTCGTCCATGTCGCACTTAGCGTCGTGACGTTCCTCCTCGCTTTCGACGGCGTGCGGGAATCGCGCGATCCTGATGCGATGCACCTCGACCTGGCCGGGATTCTCACATTGTCCCTGTCGGTGTTCTGCTTCGCCTATTTCATCACGCAGGGACCGGACCTCGGCTTCGCAAGCCCCGCCGCGCTCGCGATCCTCGGCATCGCCGTCGCGAGCTTCATCGCGTTTCTCATTGCGGAAAAGTTCAGCCCCAGGCCGATGTTCGACTTTTCCGTGTTCCGGATTCGCCCTTTTTCAGGTGCCGTCATCGGTTCGGCGGCCATGAATATCAGCTTCTGGCCCTTCATGATCTATCTGCCGATCTGGTTTCAGGCCGGGCTGGGCTATGACAGCATGACAGCCGGTATGGCGCTGCTCGCTTACACATTGCCGACGCTGGTGGTGCCGCCCGTGGCGGAGCGCCTGTCGCTGCGTTACCGGCCAGGCCTGGTCATTCCGGCTGGCCTGTTCATCATCGGACTTGGCTTTATCCTGATGAAGCTTGGAAGCGCCACGGCGCATACGAGCTGGCTGACGATGCTGCCCGGTTGCCTGCTGGCTGGAATCGGCCTGGGTTTCACCAACACGCCTGTCACCAACACGACCACGGGTTCGGTGTCGAACGAGCGTGCCGGCATGGCGTCGGGCATCGACATGAGCGCAAGGATGATTTCACTCGCGATCAACATCGCGCTGATGGGCTTCGTTCTGGTCGAGGGGGTCGGGGCGTCGCTAAGGGCTGCGCTGCCGGGCGCTGCCGATGCGGCGCAATTGCGATCGCTGGCGGAACGGATCGCATCGGGGGCCGCCGTCTCGCCGGGCGAGGGCGTGTCCACCACCATCGTCCACCAGGCGCTCGCCCAGGGATTTGGCTGGGTCATGCTCTATGGCGGCATCGGCGTCTGGCTACTTGCCGCGCTCAGTTTCGTTACCTTCGGCCGCAAGGAAGCGGAGACGGCTTTGGCGAAAAGCTAGACGAAACCTATATTTCCGGTTTGTCCATGGCGGACAGGGTGGGATTCGAACCCACGGTGAGCGTAAACCCACGGCGGTTTTCAAGACCGCTGCCTTAAACCACTCGGCCACCTGTCCGTTGCCCGCTTCCTAGCGTGCCGTGCGGACTTGCCAAGCGCAAAATCGCGCGGTGCACGGTTCATCGTCTAATTGACGGCCGATTTCCAATAAGGGGTTTCCCGCCTCGCATAGGCTGTGCAACAACAGGGACATGGGAGATTCTTTGCGCTCATCCGTCCTGGCGCTGTTTTTGGGGCTGACCGTTGTTGTTACGACTGGAGTGGCTCCTGTCCCCGCTTATGCGCAGGATAATGCGGCATTCCAGGCATATCTGGAAAGCCTGCGGCCAAAGGCGCGCGCCATGGGCATCCGGGATGCGACGCTCAACAGCGTGTTTCCTAGCCTGACACCCAATCCGCGCGTCATCCAGCTCGACCAGAACCAGCCCGGTGGGGGCGCCTATTCCCCGATCCCCAATTTCGAGCCTTATCGGCGCCAGCATGTCGATGCGGCCCGGATCAGCCGCGGGCGTATCGCCTATCAGGCCAATCGCGCGCGGCTCGCCAGGATAGAGGCGGAAACCGGCGTGCCGGAAGAGATCATGGTCGCCATCTACGGCCATGAAACCAATTATGGTTCCTATACCGGCGATTTTGACCTGATCCGCTCGCTGGCCACCCTGTCCTGGGAAGGGCGGCGGCGCACCTTGTTCGAGCCGGAACTGCTGGCGACGCTCAAGATGCTCGACAATGGCGTGCCGCGCAGCCGACTGGTCGGCAGTTGGGCGGGGGCAACCGGCTATCCGCAATTCCTGCCCAGCGTCTATCTGCGCCTTGCTAAGGACGGCGATGGGGACGGCAAGGCGGATATCTGGACCAGCGAGGCGGACGCCCTCGCTTCGATCGCCAATTATTTCGTCCATTCCGGCTGGCGGCGCGGCCAGCCATGGGGCATCGCGGTATCGGTGCCCGGCAGCTTTAACCGGACAAGTGTCGCGGCCCGCACCACGCCGGCCCGCTGCCCGCGCGTATTCAACCGGCACAGCCGCTGGCTGACAATGGCGGAATGGCGCAAGCTGGGGCTGGTTCCTGCCAATGGCAGTTGGCCCGCCGACAACATGCTGGCGACGTTGCTGGAGCCGGACGGGCCGGGCAAAACCGCCTATCTGCTGACCAGCAATTATCGGGTGATCCTCGATTATAATTGCTCCAATTTCTATGCCTTGTCGGTGGGATTGCTGGCGGATGCGGTCAAACAATAAGAGGATGCGCGCCTTCGCGTTGATGCTGGCCATGGCCGGCGGGAGCGCGCTGCACGCCCAGCCCAAAAAGTCCGACACGGCGATGCCGGGCCGCATGGTAGCCGATACGCCCGTACAGATCGGCGAACCTTATACCATAGCCGGCATCTCCTATACCCCGACCGATCCCGCTTATTATGACGAAGTGGGTTATGCCGTGCTGCTGGATGGCGGCAGCCGAGGCGATGCCACCGCCAATGGCGAAGCCTTTGTGTCGGCGGCGATCGCCGCCGCGCACAAAAGCTTGCCGCTGCCCAGCTATGTCGAGGTGACAGCGCTCGATAGCGGCAGGACCATATTGGTGCGCGTCAATGACCGCGGCCCGATGCGCAACGACCGGCTTATCGCATTGTCACCCGGCGCGGTGGCGCAACTGGGCGTCGGCGGTGAGGGCGCAATCCCGGTCCGTGTACGGCGGGTCAATCCGCCCGAACAGGAACGGGCGGCGCTGCGCGCGCACGGCCGGGCGGCCGAGCGACTGGAAACTCCGGCCGCCTTGCTCAAGGTGTTGAGAGGGAAACTCCCTCCCGTCGGATCGACGGCCATGACGGCCTTGCCCAAGGCAAAACCCGCCATTGTGCCAGCCAGCCCTTCCTCGCTGACAAAGCCAGGCGCCGACTTCGATAAGCCGGCGGTTGGCGCGGCACCGAAGCCCGCCGTGCCCAAATCTGCCATGCCAATCCGCAAGGGCGGCTATGTCGTGCAGGTGGGCGCTTTCTCCTCGCAGGCGCGCGCCGAAACATTGGCGAAAAACATAGGCGCACATACGGAACAAGGCGGTACTTTGTGGCGCGTTCGCTTCGGCCCTTACCCGACACAGCAGGCCGCGCAGGCCGGTGTCCGTGCGGCAAGGACCAAGGGCTTTGAGAATGCCCGCATCATAGCTAATGACGCGCGATAGAGATCGTGGTTCGAGAGCGATTCCATTCCAATCGAAAGCAATTTCCGATGAAGAAAAGCGTTGCCGTCCTCCTTGCCGCCGGGCTGCTGGCTCAACCGCTGATCGCGGCCGCGCCGCCCTATACCAGCGAGGCGCCAATCGCCTATATGAAGGATCTGTCATCGGGCGCAGTATTGTATGACAAGGGCGGCGAAACGCGAATCCCGCCGGCCTCCATGGCGAAGATGATGACCGCCCATGTCGCCTTCCGCCTGATCCAGAAGGGCGAGTTGAAGCTCGACACCAAGTTCACGGTGCGCCCGGAAACCTGGAAACAATGGCACGGGCCGCAGGCGGGATCGACCATGTTCCTGTCGGTTGGTGAACAGGTGTCGGTCGAAAATCTGCTGCATGGCATCGTCACCCTGTCAGGCAACGACGCTTGCGTCGTGCTGGCTGAAGGCATCGCTGGGACCGAACAGGCGTTCGTTGCCCTGATGAATGAAGAGGGCAAGCGCCTGGGCCTCAAGAACAGCCATTTCGGGACGAGCAACGGCTGGCCGGACGAAGGCGTGACTTATGTCACCGCCGAGGATCTGGCCAAGCTGGCACAGGCGACGGTGGAGGAGACACCCGATCTCTACAAGCGCTTCTACGCCACCCGCTCCTTCACCTGGGGCAAGACCATGGGCGGCGCGGACATTGAGCAGGGGAACCGTAATCCGATCCTGGGCAAGATCGCTGGCGCCGATGGCCTGAAGACCGGTCATACGGAGGAAGCAGGTTTTGGCTTCACCGGTTCGGCCGAACAGGACGGCCGCCGCCTGGTGATGGTGGTCGCTGGCCTTCCGACCTTCAATGGCCGCATTGCCGAATCCGTGCGTTTCATGGATTGGGGCTTCAAGGCGTGGAAGGCGCAGCCCTTGTTCAAGAAGGGGCAGACGGTCGAGACGGCCGCAGTTCAGCTCGGCAGCGCGACGAGCGTCTCGCTGGTCGCACCGCAGAACCTGGCCGTCACGCTGCCGCGAACCGCGTCGGCCAATGTGCAGGTCAAGGTCGTCTATACCGGCCCGATCAAGGCGCCGATCGTCAAGGGGCAGCAGATTGCCCAACTGATCGTCCAGACACCGGACACGCCGCCGCAGATCATGCCGCTGGTCGCAGGTGAGGATGTTGCCGAGGCGGGTATTTTCGGCCGCCTGTGGAACGGTGTAAAGTCGCTCTTCGGGTGAATTCAGGCCGTTTCATCACGCTGGAAGGCGGCGAGGGCGCCGGCAAGTCGACCCAGCTAAGGGCGCTTGCCGCAGCGCTGCGCGCGCGTGGGTTGGAGGTAGTCGAGACGCGCGAGCCAGGTGGCAGCGAAGGGGCGGAGGCGATCCGTGCATTGCTGCTCACTGGCGGGGCCGACCGCTGGAGTCCGCGCGCCGAGGCTCTGCTGTTCGCAGCAGCGCGGGCGGATCATGTCGAAAAGACGATCCGTCCGGCGCTGACGCGCGGCGCATGGGTGCTGTCCGACCGTTTCCTCGATTCGAGCCGCGCCTATCAGGGGCAGGGCGAGCTGAGCGACGCCGACATATTGACGCTGCACAGGATCGGCAGCGCGGGCTTCCTGCCCGATCGTACGCTGCTGCTCACTTTGCCTGACGAGGAAGCGATAAGCCGGGCGAAGGCGCGTGACGGCGATGCGGCGGATCGGATCGGCGGTCGCGCCAACGATTTTCATCGCGCCGTAGCCGCTGCTTTCACTCGTTTCGCTAGCGAGGAGACTGATCGCGTCCACGCCGTCGATGCATCGGGGCCGACGGATGCGGTGACGGCTCGGCTGCTCGAAGCGATCGAAGACTTGCTGCCATGACGTTCCTCCTGGGCCATGACGCACAGGTCTGCACCCTGACGACCGCTGCGCGCAGTGGTCGAATGCACCATGGCTGGATTCTCGCGGGACCGAGGGGCATTGGCAAAGGCAGGTTCGCGAAGGCATTTGCCTTGCGCCTGCTGGCGGATGCCGCCGGGCCGGCGATCGATGGGGAGGGGCTGTCCGTTCCGGAAAGCCACCCGATCCGCAGCCTGATCGATGCCGGTGCGCATCCCGATTATGCCGAATTGTCGCCGCTGGAGAAGGATGGCGTCACCGCACGCAATATCAGCGTCGATCAGGTGCGTGGGCTGCAACGGCTGATCCAGTCGGCACCGTCGCTTTCCTCCCGCCGCGTCGTGGTGATCGACAGCGCCGATGATCTGGAACGGGGCGCGGCCAATGCGCTGCTCAAGACGTTGGAAGAACCGCCGGCCGATATGCTGTTCCTGCTGGTCAGCCATGCGCCGGGACGGCTGTTGCCGACCATAAGATCGCGCTGCCGCACCCTGCGCTTCGATCCGCTGGACGATACGACGATGCGTACAGCTTTGCGTGCCGTAGATGAAGCGTTGTCGCCGCAGGAAATGGACGCGCTGGTGCAAGCGGGCGAAGGGTCGCCGGGGCAGGCGCTGCGCTATGCGGGTCTTGACCTGTTCGACATTGAACAGGCGCTCAGCATGCTCGCGACGCAGGGCGATCCTGGAAATCGCCGCCGCCTCGCCCTTGCCAAGGCGTTGGCGCTCAAATCCGCCAGGCCGCGTTACGAGGCCTTTCTGGAGCGCGCGCCCGCCTTCATCGCCCAGGTGGCACGGTCGCGACAGGGGCGGGCGCTGGGCACCGCTCTGGATCATTGGGAGCAGGCACGACATCTGGCGGGCGGCGCGATCATCCTGTCTCTCGATCCGGCGGCCGTGGTGTTCGAACTGGCGGGACATGTGGCGGCGCTCGCTCCTCCTGCCTGAGCGGCTTTTCTTTTCCGCGATTTCCGAGCCGTCAGATGTTCCATCTGACTTGAAATCGCTTTAGGGAAAGCGCCATGTCCAAGCCCTTCACCATCACCACCGCCATTTCCTATCCCAATGGCCGCCCGCATATCGGCCACGCCTATGAGGTGATCGCCACCGACGCGGTTGCCCGTTTCCAGCGGATGATGGGCCGCGATGTCTTCTTTCAGACCGGCACCGACGAGCATGGGCTGAAAATGGCGCAGACCGCGCGCGCGCGCGGGATCGAGCCGCGCGATCTGGCCGATGATATGTCATCGTATTTCAAAGACATGAACGACAGTCTGAATATCAGTTATGATCGTTTCATCCGCACCAGCGAGCCAGAGCATCACCGCGCCAGCCAGGCCATCTGGCAGGCGATGGAGGCCAATGGCGATCTCTATCTCGGTCGCTATGAAGGCTGGTATTCGGTCCGCGACGAAGCCTTTTACGACGAGAAGGAAATCACCGATGGGGAAGGGGGCGTCAAGCTCTCGCCCCAGGGTACGCCGGTCGAATGGACCGTGGAGGAAAGCTGGTTCTTCCGCCTGTCGGCCTATCAGGACCGTCTGCTGGACCTTTACAGCAGCCTGCCCGACTTCATCCAGCCCGACAGCCGCCGCAACGAAATCCTGCGTTTTGTCGAGGGCGGACTGTCCGACCTCAGCGTGTCGCGCACCAGTTTCGACTGGGGCGTCAAGGTGCCGGGCAGCGACGGCCATGTCATGTATGTGTGGGTCGACGCGCTCACCAATTATCTGACCGGCTGCGGCTATCCGGACGATGCCGATCGCATGGCGCGCTATTGGGCCGAGGGCGGTGACATCACGCACATTATCGGCAAGGATATCGTGCGTTTTCATACGGTTTATTGGCCAGCTTTCCTGATGAGTGCGAAGCTGCCTTTGCCCAAGCAGGTGTTCGGCCACGGTTTCCTGCTTAATCGCGGCGAGAAAATGTCCAAGTCGCTCGGCAATGTCGCCGATCCGATGGAACTGGCGGAGACGTTCGGCGTCGACCAGTTGCGCTATTTCCTGCTGTCCGAAGTCACGTTCGGCAATGACGGCAGCTATAGCGCGGAGGCGATCGTCGCGCGGTCGAACAGCGATCTTGCCAACAGCTTCGGCAATCTGGCGCAGCGGACGCTGAGCTTCATCGCCAAAAATCTGGACGGCCGCCTGCCCGAACCGGCGCCGCAGGAGGTCGATAACGACCTGCTGAAGACGGTTGCGGACGCCGCGCAGACCTTCCAGGCCGTCATGGCCGATCTCGCCCCATCGGTCGCGATCGAGGCATGGATGCGCGCTGTGTTCGCCTGCAACGCCTATATCGACGCGCAGGCGCCCTGGACGCTGCGGAAGACCGATCCGGCGCGGATGGAAGCAGTGCTTGCCACCCTCTATGAGGCGATCGCCAGCCTGGCCATCATGATCCAGCCGGTCATCCCGGCCAGCGCCGCCGCCCTGCTGGACCAGTTGGGTATCGACGGGGAAGGGCGCGGCTATGGCGTCATCGGGAGCGATTTCTATGCGAGCCTGCGCGGATCAGGCTTCACCCTCAGCCCGCCAAAGCCGCTCTTTCCGCGCCTTGAACTGACGGAGGCCGAAGCCTGACGCCATGTTGATCGACAGCCATTGCCACTTGAATTACAAAGGCTTGATTGAGGATCAGGTCAATGTACTTGAACGCGCGCGAGCGAACGGTGTCGGCTTGATGCTCAACATCGCCACGCGGGAAAGCGAATGGGATGCGGTACTCGATACCGCCGTGCGCGAACCGGATGTCTGGGCCACGGTCGGCATCCACCCACATGAGGCGGACGAACATCCCCATGTTGATACCGCCAAGTTGGTCGAACGCGCCGTCCATCCGCGCGTGGTCGGCATCGGCGAAACCGGCCTCGATTATTATTATGACCATAGCGATCGGGAGCGGCAGCAGAAGAGCTTCCGGTCCCATATCGCCGCCTGTCGCGAAACCGGACTACCGCTGATCGTCCATACCCGCGATGCGGAGGAGGACACGCTGGCGATCATGCGTGATGAGATGGGGAAGGGGGCCTATAGCGGCGTCATCCATTGTTTCACCGCCAGCGGCGCCTTTGCCGACGCGGCGATGGAACTGGGTTTCTACATCAGCATTTCAGGAATCGTGACCTTCAAGAACGCCAGGGATTTGCAGGAAACGGCGGCGCGACTGCCGCTCGACCGGCTGCTGGTGGAAACCGATTCTCCCTTCCTCGCGCCCATCCCGCATCGGGGCAGGCCATGCGAGCCGGCCTTTGTCGCCGACACTGCCCGGTTCCTTGCCAATCTGCGCGGTGAAAGCATCGAGCAACTGGCGGCGGCGACGTCGGCCAATTTCCGCACCCTCTTCTCGAAGGTCGCATGAGCCTCAAGCTCACGATCCTGGGCAGCGGCACGTCATCCGGCGTGCCGCGGATCGGCAATGACTGGGGAACATGCGATCCGACCGAGCCGAAGAACCGGCGCACCCGCGTTTCCATCCTGGTCGAAAGTCCGACCACGCGCATCCTGGTCGATACATCGCCCGACATGCGCGCCCAGCTACTGGCGGCCGACGTCATCGCGATCGACGCGATCCTGTGGACCCATGACCATGCCGACCACAGCCATGGTATCGACGATGTGCGCCAGCTCTACCATCATCGGCGCACGCCGGTGCCGGGCTATGCGCGCGCCCAGACGTTGAAGCTGCTGCGCGAGCGGTTCGGCTATGCGTTCGATGGGCGCAACGGCTATCATCCGACGATTGCGGGATATGTGCTGCCCGACGGGCTGCGCATCGGCGACATCGATATCGCCTGCGTCGATCAGCCCCATGGCGACATCTGGTCCACCGGATTTCGCTTCACATATGATGGCCATTCCATCGGCTATGCTACCGATTTTCATGCCATTACGCCTGACATGCTGGCGCTTTATGATGACCTGGACGTCTGGGTGGTCGATGCATTGCGGGAGAAGCCGCATCCCACCCATCCGCATCTGGCGCTGACGCTGGACGGCATCGCGGCCACCCGGCCCGGCCGCGCGATCCTGACCCATATGGATCAGAGCATGGACTATGACACATTATGTCGTACCCTCCCCAAGGGTGTGGAGCCGGGTTATGACGGCATGGTGGTGGAACTGGGCAGGGAAGAGGGGGGCGATTGATGGATACGGATCAGACGGCATCCACTATCTGGTATGTACTGGCGATCATGCTGGTTGCCTCCTCGCTGATCGGACGGCGGCTGGCCTGGGGCAGCATGTTGCGCATGGTCTTGCTTTGGGTGGCGATCTTCGCCGGATTGCTGGGAATCTTCAAATTCGCGCAGACGCAAGGCTATCTAACCGGCCGCTGGGCGGAGCAGGGAGGCGTCGCCACGCCCGATGAAGCGCCGGATTCCCTGCCGGCGGCGCGCACGGATGGGCAGACGTTGCGTATTCCCGTGGCGCCGGACGGCCATTATTGGGTGGAAGGCACCATCAACGCCACGCCCGCCCGGTTCCTGATCGACAGCGGCGCGACGTTCACGGCCTTGTCCGAAACCACCGCTCGCGCCGCAGGGCTCAATTATGATGTCGGCGCGCCGGGCGTCATCATGTCTACCGCCAATGGCAAGGTAGAGGCGCGGCGATCCAATATTTCAACCCTCGCGATCGGGCCGATCCGCGCCGGCGACCTGCCGGTCGTGGTGTCGCCTGCTTTTGGCGAGGTCAACGTCATCGGTATGAATATGCTTTCCCGTCTCAAAAGCTGGGGCGTACAAAATGGGGAAATGGTGCTGACTCCATGACGTCATCCATAAAATATACAGAACAGGGCGCGCCTACGCAGGCGCAGCGACTCAAGGCCATCATTGGCGGCTCCACCGGTAATCTGGTCGAATGGTATGACTGGTACGCCTATGCGGCCTTCACCCTGTATTTCGCGCCGCATTTCTTCCCCAGCGAGGATCGCACGGCGCAACTGCTGAGCGCTGCGGGCATTTTCGCGGTCGGTTTCCTGATGCGGCCGATCGGCGCGTGGCTGATGGGCGTCTATGCCGATCGCCATGGTCGCAAGAGCGGCCTGACCCTGTCGGTGGCGCTGATGTGCGCAGGGTCGCTGCTGATCGGCATTACGCCGGGATATGAGACGATCGGCGTTGCCGCGCCCTTGCTGCTGGTGCTGGCGCGGCTGATGCAGGGGCTTTCGATCGGCGGCGAATATGGAGCGAGCGCCACCTATCTTTCCGAAATGGCGGGGAAGAACCGACGCGGTTTCTTCTCCAGCTTCCAATATGTGACGCTGATCGCCGGGCAACTGGTGGCGATCTGCGTCCTGCTGCTGCTCCAGGCGACGCTCAGCGAGGCACAGCTTGACGCCTGGGGCTGGCGCATTCCCTTCTTCATTGGCGGTGCGCTGGCGATCATCGTCTTCTGGCTGCGGCGTGGGCTGGCGGAGACGCAGAGCTTCGCCGTCGCGAAGGCTGAGGGTGCGCCCAAATCGGGCTTTGTCGAACTCATCACCAACCATCCGCGCGAAACATTGACCGTGATGCTGTTGACCGCTGGCGGCACGATCGCCTTCTATGCCTATAGCATCTACATGCAGAAATTCCTGGTGAATACGAGCGGATTGAGCCGGGAAATGGCATCGCAGATCAATGCGATAACGCTGTTCCTGTTCATGTTGTTGCAACCCGTGGCAGGCGCATTGTCCGATCGGATCGGGCGCAAGCCGTTGATGATCGGCTTTGGTGTTCTTGGTGTGTTCTGCACCTATCCGATCTTCGCGACACTGGCCGTGACCAAGGACCCGCTGATCGCCGGGTTGCTGGTCATGGCGGGCCTGGTGATCGTGACCGGTTATACATCGATCAACGCCGTGGTGAAGGCGGAACTGTTTCCGGCGCATATCCGTGCGCTGGGCGTGGCGCTGCCTTACGCCTTGGCCAATACATTGTTCGGCGGCACGGCGGAGTTTGTCGCGCTGTGGTTCAAGCAGGCCGGGATGGAACAGGCATTCTATATCTATGTGACGATCATGATCGCGATCTCGCTGACCGTCTATGTCCGGATGCGCGACACCGCCAAGCACAGCATGATCCGCGAGGATTGACGGGGCACATTGGCGGAATGCGGACAGCAAGGCGGACAGCTACGCGATGGTGTGAGAGCGTGGATTAATTTAACATAATCCTTATTATCGAACTTATATTAGGAACGAAGCGGGTAGCCCTCTTGCCGCCCCAACATGGTATAATCATTCGGGCTGGCCATGATCCTGCCGGGCGCTTATCGGCGGGACGTCCGCTCCATCGTTGAAGGTTCCCATGTCAAAAGCCAGTCCCGCCGACATCATGCCGCTTGCCAATGTGATGGCGCGGCTGCGTGATCCCGACACGGGCTGTCCCTGGGATATCGATCAGGATTTTGCGTCGATCGCACCCTATACGATCGAGGAAGCCTATGAGGTTGCCGACGCCATCGAGCGTGAGGATATGGTGGCGCTGCGTGACGAACTGGGCGACCTGTTGTTACAGGTGGCGTTTCACAGCCGGATGGCCGAGCAGGCCGGTCATTTCGCCCTGCAGGACGTGATCGACGCGATCACGGAGAAGATGGTCCGTCGTCACCCTCATGTCTTTAGCGAAGGCGCGCGGCGCGAGGACGGCCATGCCCAATGGGAAGCCATCAAGGCGGCCGAGCGCGCCGAGAAGGAGCCGGACCCAAGCGCGCTGGCCGGAGTGGCGATCACGCTGCCCGCGCTGCTGCGCGCGGAAAAGCTGCAGAAGCGCGCGGCGCGCACCGGGTTCGACTGGCCCGATACCGTGGGGGTTTTCGACAAGATCGAGGAGGAACTGGACGAGGTGCGCGAGGCTGAGGGGCACGACGCGCAGGCGGAGGAGATTGGCGATCTGCTTTTTGCCGTGGTAAACCTTGCACGACATATGAAGATCGATCCAGAAGATGCTCTACGTAAAGCAAATGGCAAGTTCGATAGGCGTTTCCGGATGATGGAAGAGTTGGCCGGTGACGCCTTCCCTTCCCTCTCGCTCGATGCAAAAGAGGCGCTATGGCAGCAGGCCAAGCGCCGGGAAAAGAGTCTATAGCCCTTTTCCATCATGCTGACGAAAATCAGCAGGCGTTGAGCGTCAATGTGAGGCTGAGGCTCCTGGATCCCGGATCAAGTCCGGGATGACGAAAAGTGGGGGGAATATCCGTTCACCCCTCGTTTTTTTGGGCACGTGGCCCCTCTCACCCTGTAATACCAAAATGCATT
This sequence comes from Sphingobium sp. BYY-5, assembly GCF_022758885.1. Lineage (NCBI taxonomy): Bacteria > Pseudomonadati > Pseudomonadota > Alphaproteobacteria > Sphingomonadales > Sphingobiaceae > Sphingobium > Sphingobium sp. BYY-5. The sequence goes on along the minus strand of NZ_JALEBH010000001.1, from coordinate 960,755 downwards.
GATGAGAACTCATGCCGGCCTGTTCCCCGGCGAAGGTCGGGGTCCAGTTCGAACCGTGGAACTGGACCCCGGCTTTCGCCGGGGACAGCAATCGGTCGATCTTGATGAGTCATTTTCTACGCAGCCGGGTATAACGTCATCATTTTCCTCCAGAAAGCGCGGGTTCAACGGCCATTTCCGGAGATCGCCGCAGCCTGGTGCGCGCGGCCGCGCTGCCCGGCGTGCCGGACACCAGTTTTTGCAGGTCGAGCATCGCCCGCGCCATAGATACGCCCTGCGGGCCGCCGATGAAGCGCGGCTCCCAGGAGGGAGAGAATTTGTCCTTATAGGCGCGCAGCCCTTCGAAGCCATAAAAGCCCTCTCCATGACGGTAGAGCAATGCGCCCGCCTTGGCCCAGAGCGGCGACAGGCGTCGCGCCTCGATCCCCGACAATGGCGCCAATCCCAGGGTGAACCAGTCATAGCCCTGCTCCCGCGCCCATTGCATCAGGCGGATGAACAGGAAATCCATGGTGCCATAGGGCATCGCTTCGTCATGCCGCATCAGGTCGACCGACAATTCGTTGCGGTTGTCGGTCGCCCAGATGTTGGCGAAGGCGACGATGCGTCCCTCCTGCCGAACGAGCGCGCAATCGCCTTGGCTGAGATAGGCAGGATCGAAGCGTCCGACGCTGAACGCCTTTTCGCTGTGCCCCTTGGCGGCGAGCCAGCGGTCGGAAATTGCCCGCAATTCCGGCAGCAAAGGGGATATGTCGGCCGCCGCGACGATCTCGAAACTGGCCCCCTCCCTTGCCGCGCGCCGCTCGGCATAGCGCAACGGCTTGGCGTCCGGCCCGTCCAGGGTGAAACGCTGCAGATCGACGCGCGCTTCTTCCCCATATTTGACGATGGAGAGACCCAGGTCGATGGCAAGTGCCAGCGAATCCAGGCTGATCTGATACAGCAGCAGCCGGCCCTGACTTTCGTCCGCCATTTCGCGCAATGTCCAGAGCAGGTCCGACCATTCGGCGCGATCACCGACGGGATCACCCATCACGATCCAGCTATGCCCCTGCACCTGGTACATGACGAAGGCCCGGCCGGTACTGGATGTCAGGAACAGTTTGTCGCCGGTGGTGGCCAGAAATGCGTCGGTGCGATTGGCGAGTTGCAGCGCCGCCGGGCTGGCCGTCACATCGGCATGTTCGCGGACCTGCTTTGGCGACGCCGGACGCGACAGGCGCCAGAGCGCCGCCCCCACGACCAGCACGCCGCTCGCCAGTGCAGCGCGCAGAAAGCGGGATGCATCGTCGCGCGGGCTGAAATCCCACCACAAATCGCTCTGATAGGAGACATGCTTGTAGGCGAAGAAGCCGATCCAGGTGGACAGCCCCACGGCGACCGCCAATGTCGCCAGCCAGGCCGGGCTGAGCGCGTCGGCCGTGAAGCGGGTGCGGCGATAAAAGGCTCCGCGCGTCCATTGCAGCACTGCGAGGATCAGCAGGAGGGCGCTCGCCTCCTCATAGTCCAGCCCCTTGATCAGCGAGAAGAGGATGCCCGCCAGCAACAGGGCGCGCGTCATCCAGAAAGCCGCATCAAGGCGCCGGTACAGACCGGACGCAAGCAGGATCAGCAGCGTGCCGACCACGCTGGCGGCGAAGTGGGAGGCTTCGATGAAGGCCAGCGGGAACAGGCCGTGAATGGTGTGAAGGCGCGCGGGCACAGCAGGCAAGGCGCCCGAAACGAGCAGGATGATGCCGCCGACCGCCACCAGGATCGCCAGCATGACCGGCGCCATGCCGGACGCAGCCGCCTGAGCGCCGCCGAGCAGACGCCTGACCGGCCGCCGCCAGCTCGCCCCTTCGTGCAGGGCGATGGCGATCACGCCGAGCATCAGAGGCAGCAGATAATAAATGGCGCGATAGGCGATCAGCGCCGCGAGCAGCCTGGGCCGATCGACGTCCGGCAACGTGGCCACGATCACCGCTTCGAACACGCCCAGCCCGCCCGGCACATGGCTGACCAGCGCGACGATGATCGCCAGCGCATAGCCCAGGAAGAAAGTGGGATAGAGCGCGCCGTCCACATGCGGCACCAGCACGAACAAAGCAGCGCTGGCTGCGGCCAGATCGATGCAGGCCACGCCGATCTGCGCTGCGGCCTGCCCCCGGCTGGGCAGGGCGATATGCCAGCCCAGCAGTTTCGGGTTACGTCCCGTCCGGCCCGCTGCCGCAAGGACACCTATCGCCGTCAAGAGGATGACGACCCCCACAACGCGCTGCACCGGGATGGACAAGGCAACCCCGCCCAGCGTGATAAGCGAGGGATGCACCGCCATCAGCAGGCCCGTCATCACCACCACCCCGCCCCAGAAGGACAGGCTGGCCGACGCGATGATACGGGCGATGTCGCCCGGTTCCAATCCCGCCGCGGTGTAGATGCGATAGCGCGCCGATCCTCCGGTCAATAGCGACAGACCCAGATTATGGCTCAGCGTATAGCTGCAGAAGGAGGCGAGCGCGGCCGTCCGCCAGGGGAGCGGTCGGCCGATGACACGCAGGGCGACATGATCGTAGAAGGTGAGCGCCACATAGCTGAGCGCCGTCAGCCCAAGCGCCAGGGCGGCCTGCCGGGGCGCGATCATGTGGAACGCGGCGCGAATGTCGCGCAGGCGCACGTCGGCCAGCAACGCATGTAGCGCGATGAGGCCCAGCGCCGACACCGCCAGCATCGCCGCAATGCTCAGCGCGCCGCGATGGCTGCCCACCCATGCTCTTATCGATAATGCGTCCGAGCGTGTCATTTCGGCAGGCGGCCCAATATCTGCTGCACCAGTAGCGGTGCGTTGCGATCGAAATGATGGCCGCCCGGCACGGTCACGACCTGCGCCACGCCGCGGGGTATGGCGGGACAGGCGCTGTCGGTTTCCAGTTGGCCCCTGATGCACAGCATCGGCAGGCCGCGTAGACGGACGACCGCCGGTACGGTCGGATAGGCATCGGTTGACCCGATATTGAGCCAACTGCTGAGATGAAACTGGAAATCCGCCGACGAACTGAGGCCCAGCATCGCCAGCCCCTTCACCTGCGCCCGCTCCGATGAGGGCAGGTGCCCAACGATATGGGGCAGCACGTCTGCGCCGAAGCTGTAGCCGATCATCAATATGTTAGGCCGGTGCCAGTGATCCGAATAACCGCGGATGATCGCGCTCAGGTCGGCCGCCGCACCGGCGGGCGTGCGCTGGCTCCAGAAATAAGACAGGCTGTCCACGCCGACCACCGGAATGCCAGCCTTCGCCAATTGGGTCGCCACATCCCTGTCCAGTCCCACCCAGCCGCCATCACCCGAATAGATCACGGCCATCCGGTCCGTACGCGGCGCGGCGGCATCGGCGACGATCGTCAATGGCAGGTCCGTGGGCAGCGCCGCCGCGCCCTGTCGTGCGCCCCCGCCGGGTCGTGGCGGCGATGCCAGAAAAGGCGCGATCTGCGCGGCTATCAATGTGTCCGGATCGGTGTTCGGCGCTAGCTCGACCAGTTTTCCGCCCGTAGCGCTGTTCAGAAAGCCGCTTGGCGGCACGGCCCCCTTCTGCGCCTGCACGACAATCCAAGGCGACGGCAGCGACGTGGCGGGCGCAAGCGTCCAGCCCCGATGGGGACGCGCACGCGCCGTCAATTTGAGCGTACCCGATTTGCACCATTGGCCCGTCTCCGGCAGGAAGGGCTGGAAAGCGATGGACAGTACCGCCTGATAAGACCCGTCCGGGCCGGAGGCGAGCGCAGCATAGGCAAGCGTTCCCCCCTGCCCGCGCCCCAGGATGATGGGCTTCATATACATGGGCAGTTTCAGCCGGTGCTGGATATCCCGCGCCAGATCGATGATCGCATAATTGGGATTGATGCACCCCTTCTGCATCGAGAGGGCGTGCAGGAAAGTTGGGGTGGACACACCCGCCACCAGCACGCCTTCGGCATTCAACCGCAGCGCCAGCGCCCGATCGCTCTCGCTCCACCCCCGCGCGTCGGACAGGATGATGACGAGGCCGCGAGGCGCCCCGGCAGGCCGGTAGATGGCCAGTCGCCCAAGTGGAGGAAGGGTATAGGCTATGTCGGCCTGCGATGACTCCGGCATTGAATGGAGGGCTTCCGGCAGCGCCACGGCCTCCGCGCGCGCCAGATCGGGGACGGACGACGTCAGTGCCGACACGGGGAGCATGATTAATGTCAGCAGAAATGGCCCCATGATGGAGCGGAATATCCTCGTCATATGCGTCCCCTCCCCGGCCCCTCCAGCCTAACCGCTTTTACTATCCGACGGACTGGCTGTCACGGGAACAGACGCTCCCGTCATAAGGATCGTCGGATCGGCGGCCTGCAACTGATTGAGTAGCGTGTCCGACAACCGCCGCGAATCATGATGGAGGAAATGGCCGCCGGGCAGGCCCGTTACATGCGCGCCCGCATCCAGAAGCGGCGGGCAAAGGCTATCCTCCTCCTCCAGCCCGTAGATGCAGACGAGCGGCGCGGCGTCGAACCGGCGGATCGCCTCCAGCGGCTGCGCATCCGGCGTGCCGCGATAGGCGAAGCCCAGCGGATCGGCCCGGAAATAAACGGTCTGCGCAGGCACGATCATTGCGACCGCCGCCAGTCGCGCTTTCAGGTCCGGCGGCAGATCGGGGGCTACAGTCGCAACCATGTCCGCTCCATAGGATTGGCCCATCAGCACAATGCGCCGCGCACCGCTACGCGCCAGAGTGAGGCGAATGGCGTCGGCGACGATGCCGTCCACTTCCGCCCGGCTGTGATGCTTGCTGAAATATTTGGCGGAATTGAAACCGATGACTGGAATACCACGCCTCGCGATCGCCTCCCCCACCTTTCCGCTCATGCCGAAATCGAACCCCATGTCGCCGGAGAAGAAGGCGACGGCCACGGGCGCGCCCTTTGCGCCGCCAAAGTCGCGGATGGCGCTTCCTTTCAGCACGGGCGTCGCCATCGCGGCAACCGTCAGCAGAATGATGAGCAATGCAGCCGCCATGAACCAGCGGACGGGATGTCGCGACCGTTCAAGCATCGGGTGTTTTCTCGATCCGTGTCCAGGTTTGCGACCGGCAGATGAAACCGCCCAGCAGGCAGCCCGTGATCTTCAACTGCTGCGGCGACATTTCCTGGATTTGCGATGAAAAACGCCGCCCCATATCCGGCACATAGACGGTGCCAGCCCAGGAGCGGCCGTCCGGCCGGTAATTTTCGAGCAGACGGGTGCCGATCAGTTCCCCGTCCCCGCCATCCCTGGCGTCCTGGCGGGCCGCCGCATTCGCCCAGACGACCCAACCGCACAGACGATCGCCACAGGAGCCGGTGCGCACCGCAACACTATTATGCGGATTCAACCAAAGCCCTTCAACCTGAGCGTCGGCCTGCCCAACCGGCACCGCCAGTGCGAGCAAGACCGCGGCGGGAACCCTCCACATTCCTTTGGTCCTTCATGATTCGAAAATAGTCAGACCCCTTCCATATGCTGCCTCTTCCTACCTGATGTTGGCCGGTTGATGACAGATTCTTAATCCTTGGACGCTCGCTGTGGCGCGTCCATGCATCGGACGTGGAGGATCTTGCTGCAGGATTGTCTTTATGGTGGGCCCGGCAGGACTCGAACCCGCAACCTAGCCGTTATGAGCGGCCAGCTCTAACCATTGAGCTACAGGCCCCACCCGTCAACATTGGCCCGATTAGGCAGCATCACGCCGCTTTGCAAGCCTCTGCGCGCGCGGGAATGGCAGCCAGCAGTTCGGCCAGACTCGCAGACCCCACACCCCGCCTGGCAAGATGCGTCAATATGGCGTCCCACCAGGCGTAGAAGGCCGTCCGATCGGCCTCGGTCCGGACATAGGGGGTATGGCCCGGCTCCAGCGTGGGAGAATGAAAGCTGAAATTGAGGAGGCGCACCCCTTCCTCGATCAGCGCATCGATAGCGGCAATGGCTTCATGCACGGCTATGCCTTCGGGCGTCAGCGGCACTCGGCTCAGCATCCTAGCGCGCGACAGGGCGCCGGCAAGCGGCCCCATATTCTGGGCCGCCCGATGAAGCCGCTCCCCCCCGCCGCGCATCATGCCTGTAAAGGCCGTCGACAAAGGCAGTTCCACCAAGGTCCGCTTCGGTCCTGCCCAATAGGGATTTTGCGGCAGCCCCCGGAAATCAGGGCCATGTTGCCTGCTATAGTCGAACCGGCTGCGCACCGAACTGTCGAGGCGGAAGCCGGCTTCGGCCAGCAAGCGGGCGCTATTCGGTCCAACGCCATAGCGCCCCGCGCGATACACCACCGGCCGTTCCCCGAAGCGCTGCTCCATGCGACAGCACAAGGCTTCGAGCTTGGCGCGCTCCACCGCCTCCGGCAGGAAGCCCACATAGCTGTTGACCGCGTTGACATTCTCAACATGGGGCGGATTGACCCATGGGTGAAGATGCGCGCCGATATCGGCCATGCCGTCGCTCGCCCACTGCCCCATCATGGCTGCGGCGGCATCGGATTCCACCACGGGATAATCGGTCACATAGACGGGCTTGACCCCCGCAGCCGCGAAATAGGCCTGCCCGCGCGCCATTCCGGCGATGGCCGTCACGCCATGTCCCGTGCGACTGAACGGCGCGTTCCAGTCAAACTCCTCCTCGGTATCGACGAAAAGCATGAATCGAGTCCCAAAGGCGGGATCGAGCAGGATCATGTCCCCGGCCAGTGGCGATGCAAGCAGGTTGCCGTCGTGAAGGGAAGCCATCATGCCCCCTTCCTAACCCCCAATGGTTGCCAGAGAGTTGCCGGCGATCAGCCGATATCCGCGACCTCTCTCGCCGTAACGGCGGCCGGCAGGATCAACATTATCCGTGTCTCCCCGATTTCCAGGTCGCCGCCGCATGTCGTCGCCAGGCTTCGGATCAACCGCAGCGAAAAGCCAAGGCCCAGCAACGGCCCGTCGACCCGGTCGCCATCCACGCCATAAGCCGGATCAAGCAATTGCGCTTCATCCAGCCCGATCAGGCTTGAGGGGCGGTCAACAGCCAGAATGATGCGCGCGCGCGCGCCATCGGGGCGCAACCAGCAGGCCCCGGTCAGAACCTCCCCTGCGGGCGCGACGGAGATCATCGTGCGGAACAGATGCTGCACCATGCGCTCACCCTGTACGGGATCGATCAGCAAGGGCGGCAGTTCGGGCGTCATGGCGATTTCGACCGGCGACAGCGCGACACGTCCCTGTTCGCGGAATCGCGCGGCGATCTGCGTCACCAATTGTCGGGGATCAACCAGGCACAGCGCCGCCCCATCCTCGCCACGTGATACGCGCGCGGCCAGGTCCAGATCATCAAATGCCGCCAGAAGATGGCGCGCATCGACGGCGATCTTCCCTGCCATGTCGCGATAACCATCGCCAGCCGGGCCGAAAAGTTCCTGCTCGATGATTTCGGCAAAGCCCAATATAGCGTTCAGCGGCGTGCGCAGCTCATGCACCAACTGGCGCAGGGAATCGGCCGACAGGCCCGTGACCGCCGTTGGCGCTGGAGCGGGTTGGGCAGCGACTTCATGCAGATAGGGCGCACGTGCCTGCCCACGATAACCTTGGAATCGCCCGGAACGCGGATCGAAGAAGGGCGTGGCCGATATGCGCCACTCGCCCGCCACCGCGCCGCCCACAATGGTAAAGCGGCCATTCCGAAAAGCGCTGCGGCGGGCGAAGGCTCCGGCCACATGCCCATCGGGTCCGCTGCCGCCTTCCAATGCCGCCTCGCCCAGCGAGAGGCCGATCAATGCGGCGCGCGGTCCCCGATCGATCCACAGGATCACGCCATCAGCATCGGTTTCAAAGGCGAAAGGATGGACGACGGCCGCATCTGCTTCGGGCAAAGACACAGGTGCTGTTTCAGCCATCGACCGGCGTGTGCTGGTGAATTGGGCGATTCGGTCGACCAGATTGCGGATCTGGTCTTCATCGCGCGCGGGCGGCCGCAACGGGGTGATGGTGGCGCTTCGCATTTCCGGTGTGGAAACGTCCTGCTTCAACGCCATTTCGCCGGTCAGCAGCATCGCGGCATCGCCGACCATATCCTGCCGTCCGGTGGTCAGCACCAGATCAGCCGAACCGAACGCTTCCAATCCCTGCCGGGTCTTTGGCCCCATGTCCCGCCGGCCACGCAGCACGCCGCGCGCCGTGGGTGTCAGTTTGGGAAGCAGGTCGGCCCAGGCCGCATCGGGCAATTCCGCACGCGCCATGGCGGCGGCCGCGATGGACGGCCTGTCCCCCGCAAAGAAAACGACCAATGTCGCGGAACGCAGGCGACGCCCCAGTTCGACGACGGTCGCGATTCGCTGCGCTTCCGTGAGTTCGGGCCGCAGGTCGGTGAGCCGGTCGAGCAGCCCTGCCCGCTCCTGCGCCTCTATCGATGCACCATCGGCGCGGTCATGCTGGGCAAGCAGGTCGACACATTGGCGCCACAACGTCACAGCGCTCAGTCCGGTACGGTTTTCCGCCGCCAGCACCGTTTGCATGAGATCGTTGAACCGCACCTGAAATCCTTATTTGCCGCAGGACAGACCACCGATCCATCTACGCACGTCCTAACAAATCCTATGGATAGGCACTCGTTACCAAAAGGGAAAGAGGGAGGACCGGTGCGACAGAAATGCAACGTCGCATAGTGGGACAATTGCATTGTTCTGAAATATTATTATGGTGCACCTAACAAACAGGACAGGAAATAATCGGAATAATGGCCGGGCCGAATATCGACGACATCGACCTGCAGATCCTTGGAGAGTTGCAGCAGGACGGACGAATGACCAATGTGGAGCTGGCACGCAAGGTTGGCCTGACGGCCCCGCCGTGCCTGCGCCGCGTGCGTGCATTGGAGGAGGCGGGCGCTATCACCTCCTACCATGCGGTCGTCGATCCGGCGATGCTGGGATACACGATCACCGTCTTCGCGATGGTCAGCCTCAAGAGCCAGGCGGAAGCCGATCTCAAGGCGTTCCAGGATCATGTCGCGAGCCTGCCCGACGTGCGCGAATGCCATATGCTGAATGGTGAAATCGACTTTATTTTGAAGGTTGTAGCGAAGGATCTTCAGAGTTTTCAGCAATTCCTGACGTCGAAGCTGACGCCTGCCCCCAATGTGGTGAGCGTGAAGACTTCGCTCACCATCCGGACATCGAAGAACCTGCCGGGCGTTCCGCTACCGGTCTGATCGACGCGGCAGCGGAAAGAGAAGGCGGCGTCAGGCCGCCTTCTTGCTTTGCTGGTCGATCCAGACCGACCAGAAACCTGCCACATTCCCCCAGTCGCCATTGCCGACCTGGCTGAGCGCCGTCTGTGCGCTGGCAAGGTCGCCCGACCGCGCCAGCGCCATGCCGAGCCGCGCATTGACCCGGCCAGCGTCCACGCCACCCTTGCTGAGCGCCAGCCGATATTGTTCGACCGCCTGCGGGAACTGTCCGAGCGACACATAGCTGTCGCCCAGCGTCAGCGCTTCCTTGCCGGTGGGTGCTGCGGCAGCCTTCTTCGCCAGCGCGGGCAGGCCAGCAATCTCCTTGGTCGCCTTGGGCGTCACGCCCTTGAGCAACTGGCTGGTTACGGCCTGGGTCGGCATCAGCTTGCCCGCCTTGCGGCCGGATTCGATGATCGCCTTTGCCTCGGCATAATAGCCGGCCTTCTCCGCGAGTTGCGCATAGGATTGATAGTCACGCTCGCTCGCCATTGCGCCATTGGCGGCCTGGAGGCGATACAGATCAAGCTGCGCCTGGGTATCAAGGCCCGCGACCGACAGATAATTGGTCAACGCAGAACGCCAGTCTTCCCGGCTCGCCGCCCGTGCTAGGCGCTCGCGATAGAGATGGCTGACCTCGGCCCAGTCTCCCGCCTGATAGGCCATCGAAATGCCGCGATCGATCCAGGGAAGCGGCACCGGTTCGCCCGAAGCCCGCTTCTGCACCATCGCCGCTTCGAGATAAGGCCGGGCATCCTTGGGCTTTTTGCGCCGCATGGCGATGTCGGCGCGCAACATGGTCGCGTCGACGCCGCTATAGCCCAGCGTTTTGGCATAATCGAGCTGCGCCACCGCATCGTCATAATTGCCTACGAGATAGGAGAGATAGCCCGCGACATAGCGCAGGCGCGGCGCATCCGCGGCCGGAACCGAACTGGTCTTGAACATGTCGGTCAGGGCGACCCGCTGCGCCTGCACGTCGCGCTGCTGCACGGCGAGTTGATAGCGAAGACCCGACGCGGCATAGGCCTCAAAATCCGTCGTGGGCGTCAGCGCGCTAATGCGCGCGGCCGCGCTGGCCGCATCCCGCGCCTTCAGCGCTGCCTCGGCCGATTGGGCATTGGTCCGAAAAGCGTCCGACATGACGATCGGCGGGCCGGAAACGACCTGCTTCTTCGCATAAGCGGGCGTTACCGCCAACATCCCGGCAACTGCCGCCCCAGCTACCGCCGCCATCGACAGGCTGCCCGAAATATCCGTCAATCTACGCATGGCCGTCCCGGCCTCCCCCAATATTATGCCGGAATGTTCCGGCATCATTTCATCAACAATCGAATATCCTTCCGCGCGCCGCCGCTTCGACGGCAGCGCGCGGAAGGATCAAAGGATCAGGCGCTCTTGGTGCCCAGATAGGCCAGCCACAGGTCGGCGATCTGCTTGCGCGATCCGGCCTGGACCGACTGGAATGCAGACTTGGCGCCGGCCGTGTCGCCGCCCAATGTCTTGGCGATGCCCAGACGGGTGTTCACCTCGTCCGCGTCGACGCCGCCCTTCTGCTTGGCGAGTTCGAACAGGGACGCCGCCTTGGTATAATCGCCATAGCCCAGATAGGCGTCGGCGGTCGCCGCCGCGATCTTGCCATTGGCCGCCTTCTGCGCATCGGCCTCGGCCGAACCCAGGGTGCTCTTGTCACCCGCGATCCTCGGCACGGCGGTCTGATAGACGTCGGCGCCGGCGCTGGCGTTCAGCACGCCCTTCGCCCGCCCCTTGTCGATCACCGACTTGACCTCACCATAGATGCCGGTCTTCGATGCCATTTCGGCATATTCGGTATAGTCGGCCGCGATCACGAGGCCGTCCGAAGCACCCAGCAAGCGCAGAACGTCGAGATTTTCGCGGTTCGAGATGTTCGGATTGGCGCGCTGGAACAGGCGGACGAGCGTACGCAGATTCTGGCCGCTCGGTTCGGCTTGATAGGCCCATTTCGCCCAGTCGGTCACTTCGGGCAGCTTCGCCGCCTCGGCGCGGCCGACGCCGATCTGATACCATTGTGCCGGAGGCTGCTGACCCGCAGCCTTGGACGCATCGGCCGCAGCCTTGAGCGCGGCCAGACCCTTCTGGTTGAAGCCGCGCGCCGGTTCGACCGAAGCATTGGCGGTGCCCGCCTTGCCGAAATAGGCCTGAGCGAGGGTAGGATTGACCGCCTCAGCCTTATAGCCCGCCGCCAGCGCCGCTTCGGCGCGCTGAATGGCCAGGTCATAATTCTTGGCGCCAAGCGCCTGGTCGGCGGCAATGGCGTTGAACTGACCCGCCTGTTCCGGCGGCGTCAGGCCGCTGTCGAGCATCTGGGTCAACGCTTCGCTCTGGAGCGCCGCGTCCTTCGATGCGATCGAGGTGTTCAGCTTGATCGCGCCAATCTGATATTTGTCGTCGTTCGACTGCGCCTTGCTGTCCGCTTCGGCGAGCGCGGTCTTGGCGCCCGCGAAATCCTGCTTCTCGGCGGCGGCCTGCGCGGTTTGCAGCGCCTTGACGACGTCCGGCGAGACGTTGAGTTTCGGCCCGGCCTTCTTCTCTTCCTTCTTCGCGGCAAAGGCGGGCGCGGAAACAGCCCCGCCCGTCAGCGCAAGAGCCAGCGCGAGCGACACCGGAGTAACAAAACGCATGATCCTCATCTCCTCTGCGCGCCTGATAGGGGGCTCAGGCGTGCTTTCGCGGTTGAGCGCCGACTAGGGAGCGGCGCGTGAATGACCGTTGAACAAGCCTATATCGGCGCAATTTGCAACCGTTATGCGCGCCGTTCGTTCCGGCTGTAAACATTCCCGCGCGACACACCGCCTTGGTTGCACGCGCAAGCGCGCGCCTGCGCGCGAGGGGTGACAGATTTGTTTCGCTGGGCTAGTGCATCAGCAACGACACGCATCCATCCAAAAAGAGAATCGCATTGACCGACGAGACTGCCCTCGCCGACCCTTCGGATATCAGCCCCATCTCCATCGTCGAGGAGATGAAGACCAGCTATCTCGATTACGCCATGTCGGTCATCGTCGCCCGCGCCCTGCCGGACGTGCGCGACGGGTTGAAGCCGGTTCATCGCCGCATTCTCTTCTCGGCCCAGGAATCGGGCTTCGTCTATAATCGCCCCTATCGCAAGTCGGCCCGTCTGGTCGGTGAGGTGATGGGTAAATATCACCCGCATGGCGACAGTTCGATCTACGACGCCTTGGCGCGCATGACCCAGGACTGGTCGATGCGCGTGCCGCTGATCGACGGCCAGGGCAATTTCGGATCGATGGACCCCGATCCGCCAGCAGCGATGCGCTATACCGAAGCGCGCCTGGCGAAGGTGGCGACCGCGCTGCTGGACGATCTGGACAAGGACACCGTCGATTTCCAGCCCAATTATGACGCCTCGGAAAATGAGCCGCAAGTGCTGCCGGCGCGCTTCCCCAACCTGCTGGTCAATGGCGCGGGCGGCATCGCGGTCGGCATGGCGACCAACATCCCGCCGCACAACCTTGGCGAAGTGCTGCGCGCCTGCCTCGCCTATATCGACAATCCCGGCATCACCACCGATGAACTGATCCAGATCGTTCCCGGCCCCGACTTCCCGACCGCGCCGCTGATCCTGGGTCAGTCGGGCGCGCGCAGCGCCTATCATACCGGCCGTGGCTCGATCATGATGCGGTCGCGCCATGAGGTCGAGGAAGGTCGCGGGGACCGCCGCTCGATCGTGCTGACCGCCATCCCCTATCAGGTCGGCAAGAACGGCCTGGTCGAAAAGATCGCCGAAGCCGCCAAGGACAAGCGGATCGAAGGCATCAGCGACATTCGCGACGAATCGAGCCGCGAAGGCGTGCGCATCGTCATGGACCTGAAGCGCGATGCGACGCCGGACGTGGTGCTGAACCAGTTGTGGCGCAACACCCCGGCGCAGTCGAGCTTCCCCGCCAACATGCTTGCCATTCGCGGCGGCCGGCCGGAATTGCTGGGCCTGCGCGAGATTATCGAGGCCTTCGTCAAGTTCCGCGAGGAGGTCATCACCCGCCGTACCAAGTTCGAGCTGAACAAGGCGCGCGATCGTGCCCATATCTTGCTCGGCCTGGTCGTCGCGGTCAGCAACCTCGATGAAATGGTCAAGATCATCCGCGGCTCCTCCAGCCCGGCCGAAGCCCGCGAAAAACTGTTGGCGCGCGAATGGCCGATCGGGGAGATCGCGCCCTATATCCGCTTGGTCGAAGCGATCGACACCGAAGTGTCGGGCGAGTTCTATCAGTTGTCGGACCTTCAGGTTCGTGCCATCCTCGACCTGCGCCTGCATCGCCTGACGGCGCTCGGCCGCGATGAGATCGGCAAGGAACTGGCCGAACTGGCCGAAGCCATCGCCGAATATCTCGCTATCCTGGGCGACAGGCGCAAGCTCTATGCCGTGATGCGCGAGGAGTTGGAAGCCGTCGAGCGCGAGTTCGCGACGCCGCGCCTGTCCGAGATCACCGCCGCTGCCGACGGGATCGAGGACGAAGACCTTATCGAGCGCGAGGAGATGGTCGTCACCGTCACGGTGCAGGGCTATATTAAGCGCACGCCGCTGGAGAGCTTCCGCGCCCAGGCGCGCGGCGGCAAGGGCCGTTCCGGCATGGCGACCAAGGATGAGGACGCCGTCACCGAACTGTTCGTCACCTCGACCCATACGCCGGTTCTGTTCTTCTCGACCGCCGGCAAGGTCTATCGCATGAAGGTGTGGCGCCTGCCCGAAGGTGGCCCGGCGACACGCGGTCGTCCCATGGTCAACCTGCTGCCGCTCGGCCCCGGTGAGACCATCCAGACCGTGCTGCCCTTGCCGGAGGATGAGGAAAGCTGGAAGGATCTGCATGTCATGTTCGCGACGGCGACCGGCACGGTCCGCCGCAACAGCATGGACGCTTTCGCCAATGTACCGAGCAACGGCAAGCTCGCCATGCGCTTCGACGAAGGCAGCGAGGATCGCCTGATCGGCGTAGCGCTGCTGACGGAGGAGGACGATGTCCTGCTCGCCACCCGCCAGGGCAAGGCGATCCGTTTCGCCGCGACCGATGTGCGCGAATTTCAGAGCCGCACCGCGACCGGTGTGCGCGGCATGTCGTTGAAGGAGGATGACGAGGTCATCTCGCTGTCGATCCTCAAGGGCTTTGCCGCAACACCGGACGAACGCGAAGCCTATCTGCGCGCCGCGCCCTGGAAGGACAATGAGGCGGAAACCACCCTGCCCGCAGAGCGAGCCGCCGAGTTTGCGGCAGCGGAACAGTTCATCCTGACCGTCTGCACCAACGGCTATGGCAAATTGTCGTCGGCCTATGACTATCGCCGCACCGGACGGGGCGGACAGGGCATCACCAATATCGACAATATCGCCCGCAATGGGCGGGTCGTCGCCAGCTTCTCCACCACGCAGGCCGACCAGTTGATGCTTGTCACCGATCAGGCCAAGCTGATCCGCATGGGCCTCGACAGTCTGCGCGTCATCGGCCGCAATTCGGCAGGTGTGCGCCTGTTCAACGTTGCCGAGGACGAGCATGTGGTGAGCGCGGCCAAGATCGAGGAAAGCGACGAAGAGGGCGAACAGGAAGCCACCGAAGCGTGAGCGACCTCTTTGCCTACAAGGTGCTGACCGCCGATCAATATGAGCAGTTCAAGGCCGACGGCGTGTTCAAAGGCGCGCCGATCGACCTGGCCGATGGCTATATCCATATGTCGACCCGCGATCAGGCGGCCGAAACGGTCGCCAAGCATTTCGCGGGGCAGGATCGCTTGGTCATGCTGATGATCGACCTTGCTCCCTTTGGCGAGGCGGTCAAATGGGAAGTGTCACGCGGCGGCGCGCTTTTCCCGCATCTCTATGGGGACCTGCCGATGAGCGCGGTCGCGGGGAAGGTGGTGTTGCGCATCGGCGACGACGGCCAGCATCTGTTCCCGGCGGGTTTCTGATGGAAGTCAGGTGATGTGCTCCATCCGCACCACCCTGCCGCGCCTGACCCAATAGTCCCAGCCACCCCAGCGAATGCGGCTCGACGTCGCCGCCGCCACCTGCATCGTCAGATGCGCCCAGGTCACGGCGAAGGGCGCCACCATATCCCACATCAGCGAACGCCGCGCCTTCGCTGCCTGCTCGACTTCCAGCACCGCGCCGACAATCCGTCGTCGTACCAGCGCCCTGCCCAGGGCCGCGCCATAGCCGACCGCGATCGCCGACCATCCGCCCCATCCCAGCGCCCAGGCCCACATCAGGGACTGGATCGCGACGACCCCCGTCGCCAATTGCCACATGCCCGCGCTGTTGGTGACGATATGCCGATATTGCCGCACGCCAAAGGCAAAGGCGCCATGCGCATCAAGCAGACTGGCCACCAGCAGGTCTCGCACCGGCCGCAGCCGCAGCTTCGCGCGCCATCCTGCCAGGCCGATCGTCATGTCGTCCGACAGCCGCCCGGCCAGCGCCGCGTCCAGATCCAGCCGGTCCGCCACGTCGCGCGTCATCGCCATTGCCCCGCCCCAGGGCATGGTTGCGCTGGCATGGCGTGGCAATGTCGCCAACTGCATTTCCACCGCGCCGACCAGCCCCGGCATCGCGCCTCGCTCCGGCAGCAGCATCCGGTATCCGGTCGCGATGTCCGCCTTGCCCTGCACGAGCGGAAAGAGCAGCCGCCCCACCAGTCGCGCCGGTGGCTCTATGTCGGCGTCGATGAAGATCAGCCAGCGATCTTCCGGCCGCAAGGCGCGCAGCGCTGCGCGCAGCTTGTGCACCTTCTGCCCTTCATCCTGCGCCACGCCGGCCACGACCAGTTGCACCCAATCCCCTTCCCGCTCAGCCAGCGCCGTCGCTGCCGGGCAATTCCCCGATGTCGCCACAAGCAGGCGGAAAGGTGCGCCCTGCGCCTTTAGCCGGGCGATCAATTCCGCTCCACCATCCCAATTATCCCGCACGCTCAGGATCACGACCACGCCATCGGGCGTCTCGATCTTCCGATCGGTCGGCAAGTGACGCAGATAGTTGAGCACACCCAGCACGGTCAGCGTCTGGAGAAAGACCCACAGCCCCATCATCATCGCCAGCTTCCATGCCCCTTTACCGTCTCGACTGCTGCTGTATGACGCTTGGGCGATGCTCTCCAACCCCTTTCTCTTCACCCTGCTGCGCTTCCTGCCCGCACGGCTCGCATCCTGGATCGGCGGCCAGCTTTCGGTCCATATCGCGCGACGTAGCATGAAGCTACGCGATGCGCGCGCGCGCGCCAATCTCGCCATCCTGCGCCCGGACCTGCCGGAGGTTGAGCGGGAGGCGATGCTGACCCGGCGCTGGGTCAATATCGGCCGCACCATGGCTGAACTCGCTAATATCGACCGCTTAGTGAACGATGCGCATGTGACCGTGATCGACCGCGCCGGTTACAGGGAGGTGCTGGACGCCCCCGGCCCGCTGATCGCCTTCACCTGTCATATCGGCAACTGGGACCTACTCGCCGCTCATATCAAATGGTCGACTGATCGGCCGGGCCTGGGCGTCTATGAAGACCCCGAAGACCCCAGGATCGCCGCCCAGCTCAGAAAGGCCCGCTCCAGCTATATGGGTGAGGCGATCGGCGGCGGGGGTGCGGCGCGCGGCGTGCTCAAGCATCTGACGCAAAAGGATCGCGCTACCCTCTATATCCTCGCCGATGAACGGCGCGAGCGGCAGGTCTGGTTCCCGACCTTCGGCCGGTCTCTGGAGCCATCGGGCAATCTCTCGATCGCGCTGCGCCTCGCCCGCAAGGTCGGCGCGCGTTTCCTGCCCTTCTATCTCGTCCGCACCAGCGGCCCGCATTTCGAACTCCACTGGCACGAACCGCTCGATCCCGCGACGATGAGCGACCCCGAAATCATCGCCGCGCTCGACCATTTCCTGGGGGATGCCAGCATCGCCCATGCCGACCAGTGGCTGGCGCTGCATGACATGGACCTTGCCGATCCGGTTTCGGGTCTGGTGTGACTTGACCGTTCTTACGGTCTAAAGGCTCCCTCCATGTCACGACTCGCGATCAAGATTTGCGGCCTGTCGACGCCGGACACGATCGGCGCCGCCATCAAGGCCGGGGCGACCCATCTGGGGTTCAACCATTTTCCCAAAAGCCCACGCTATGTCGATGTAAACCGGATGCAGGTACTGGCGGCGCTCGTCCCTGCGCCGATCGAACGGGTCGCCATTCTGGTCGATCCCAGCGACGATATCCTGACCGAACTTGCCGCCACCGGCGCGATCACCGCCTTCCAGCTTCATGGCAAGGAGACCCCGGAACGCGCCGCGGCCATTCGCGCGCGCTTCAACCTTCCCGTCTGGAAGGCGATTTCCGTCAAGACCCGCGCCGATATCGACGCAGCGAAAGCCTATAACGGCGCCGCCGACTTTCTGCTCTTTGACGCCAAGACCCCGGACGGCGCGGCGCTTCCCGGTGGAATGGGGTTGCGCTTCGACTGGACGCTGCTGCGCGGCGTTGCCGTCTCGTCCCCCTGGGGCCTTTCCGGCGGCCTTGACGTCGGCAATGTGGTCGAAGCTATCCGCGTCACCGGCGCTCCTCTGGTCGATGTGTCGTCCGGCGTGGAAAGCGCGCCGGGCATCAAGAGTGTGGACAAGATCATGGCCTTCTGCAAAGCGGTGTCCGCATGTTGACGCAGACACTCACCGTCATGCGCATCGGACAACGATGGCGCTGATCGCTTCTTCCGAACCGAAGCGAACGCCCATATCTGTCCCGGAAAGACTGACATCATGACCGACACCATTGCCTTGCCCAACAGCCTTCGCACCCAGCCCGACGCCAGCGGCCATTTCGGCGCATTCGGAGGCCGCTACGTCGCCGAAACGCTGATGCCGCTGATCCTGGAGCTGGAGAAGGTCTACACGGCGGCCAAGACCGATCCGGAATTCGACGCCGAGTTCGCAGAACTGCTGCGCTCCTATGTCGGCCGGCCCAATCCGCTTTATTATGCCGAGCGGCTGACCGAGGCGCTTCGCGCCAGGGCGCCCGAAGGCAAAGGCGCAAAGATATACCTCAAGCGCGAGGAACTGAACCATACCGGCGCGCACAAGATCAACAACTGCATCGGCCAGGCATTGCTCGCCCGCCGCATGGGCAAGAAGAAGGTCATCGCCGAAACGGGTGCGGGCCAGCATGGCGTCGCCACCGCTACCGTCGCCGCCCTGTTCGGCATGGAATGCAAGATCTTCATGGGCGCGAAGGATGTCGAGCGGCAGAAGCCGAATGTCTTCCGCATGAAGCTGCTGGGCGCGGAGGTGATCCCGGTCGTGTCGGGATCACAAACCCTCAAGGACGCGATGAACGACGCACTGCGCCACTGGGTATCGAACGTCCACGACACTTTCTACATCATCGGCACCGCTGCCGGCCCGCATCCTTATCCGGAGCTGGTGCGTGATTTCCAGTCGATCATCGGCAAGGAAACCCGTGCGCAGATATTGGAAGCCGAAGGCCGTCTGCCCGATTTGCTGATCGCCCCCGTGGGTGGCGGCTCCAATGCTATCGGCCTGTTCCATCCCTTCCTGGACGATCCCGAAGTCGCGATGATCGGCGTCGAGGCTGCGGGCGAAGGGCTGGACAAGAAGCACGCCGCATCGCTGGCGGGCGGCGCGTCGGGCATATTGCACGGCAACCGCACCTATCTGCTCCAGGACGAGGATGGCCAGATCACCGAGGCGCACAGCATTTCCGCCGGTCTCGACTATCCCGGCATCGGCCCGGAACATAGCTGGCTGCATGAAATCGGCCGCGTCCAGTATCTGCCCATCAGGGATGATGAGGCATTGACGAGTTTCCAGACACTCTCGCGCCTTGAGGGCATTATCCCGGCGCTCGAATCCGCGCACGCCATCGCCGCCGCCGAGCAGGTCGCGCCGACGCTGGACGCGGACAAGATCATCGTCGTCAACCTGTCCGGCCGGGGAGACAAGGATATTTTCACCGTCGCAGATGCACTGGGAGTGGAGATGTGAGCGCCGTTATGACTGGGGATCGCCTCTCCACCCGCTTCGCCGCCTGCAAGGCGCAAGGCCGCGCCGCCCTCATCACCTTCGTGACTGCGGGCGATCCCAATGTCGCCGCAACCCCCGCCATCCTCGACGCGCTGGTCGCAGGCGGAGCGGACATCATCGAACTGGGTATGCCCTTCACCGATCCGATGGCCGACGGTCCCGCGATCGAACTGGCCAACCTGCGCAGCCTTGGCGCCGGCACGAAGACGAAGCATATCTTCGCCCTCGCCGCCGATTTCCGTGCGCGCCATCCTGACACGCCACTGATCCTGATGGGCTATGCCAATCCGATGCTGGTGCGCGGCGCTGAATGGTTCGCCGACCAGTGCAAGGCGGCAGGCGTCGATGGCGTGATCTGTGTCGATGTGCCGCCGGAGGAAGATGCCGAGATCGGTCCCTCTCTGCGCGCGGCCGGTGTCCACCTCGTCCGCCTCGCCACGCCGACCACCGATGCGGCGCGGCTGCCCGCCGTACTCGATGGCGCCAGCGGCTTCCTCTATCATGTCGCTGTCGCCGGGATCACCGGCAAGCAGCAGGCGGCGCAGGCCTCGATCGAAATGGCGGTGGGCAGGCTCAAGGCCGCCACCGACCTGCCGATCGCTGTCGGTTTCGGTGTCCGTTCGCCCGAACAGGCCGCCGCCATCGGTCGCATCGCCGATGGTGTGGTTGTCGGCTCCGCCATCGTTGATATCGTCGGATCACATGGTGACGCCGCCGGACCTTTCGTTCAGGATTTCGTCGCGTCGCTGAGCGGCGCCCTTACCACTTATTCACGGGAGACCGCCGCATGAGCTGGATCAACCGCGTTCGCAACGCCCTGCCCTTCACTAAGAAGGAAACCACTGCCGAGACGCTGTGGCACAAATGCCCATCCTGCGCAGAGATGGTCTTCATCAAGGAGTGGGAGGAAAATCTCTCCGTCTGCCCACGCTGTGACTATCATGGCCGCATCGGTCCCGACGCGCGTTTCGAACAGATACTGGACGCGGGCTTCATCCTGCTGCCGACGCCGCATGTCGCCGAAGATCCGCTCAAGTTCCGCGATTCCAAGCGCTATCCCGACCGGATCAAGGCCGCGCGGGCATCGACCGGAGATCAGGACGCCCTTATCAACGCGCGCGGCGCGATCGATGACGTGCCGCTCGTCATGGGCGTACAGAATTTCGCCTTCATGGGCGGCTCCATGGGCATGGGCGTGGGCGCAGCCTTCATCCAGGGCGTCAATGACGCGATCGCCCATAAATGCCCCTATGTAATCTTCACCGCCGCTGGTGGCGCGCGGATGCAGGAGGGCATTCTTTCGCTGATGCAGATGCCGCGCGCGACCGTGGCAATCCAGAAGCTGCACGCGGCGGGCCTGCCCTATATCGTCGTGCTGACCGATCCCACCACCGGCGGCGTCACCGCCAGCTACGCCATGCTGGGCGACATCCAGATCGCCGAGCCGAACGCGCTCATCGGCTTTGCAGGGCAGCGCGTGATCGAAAGCACGATCCGCGAGAAACTGCCCGAAGGGTTCCAGCGCGCCGAATATCTGCTGGATCACGGGATGCTGGACATGGTGGTGCATCGCAGTGAGCTGCGCGATACGCTCGCCCGCGTGATCGGCTATCTGACGCCACGCGCCGCCGCCTGATCCAGACATCACCGCGCCGTAGGGGAGCAAGCGCGCCATGGCCGACCACGCCGTTTCGGACGATCCACAGGTGCAGGCCCAGCTTGACCGGCTTTGGTCGCTGTCCCCCGGCGCGGACATACTCGGCCTAGAGCGGATCACGCAGTTGCTGGAGCGGCTGGACGATCCGCACCGCGCCCTTCCGCCCGTCTTCCATGTCGCGGGCACGAACGGCAAGGGGTCGACCTGCGCTTTCCTGCGTGCTGCGATGGAGGCGGACGGCAAGAGCGTCCATGTCTTCACCTCGCCCCATCTGGTGCGCTTCAACGAGCGTATCCGCGTGGCGGGCCAGCTTATCAGCGACGAGTTGCTCGCCCGCTATCTGGCGCGGGTGCTGGACATAGCGGAAGGCGTGAACGCCAGCTTCTTCGAAGTGACGACCGCCGCCGCCTTCCTCGCCTTCGCGGAGCATGACGCCGACGCCTGCATAATCGAGGTGGGCCTGGGCGGCCGGCTCGACGCCACCAATGTCATCGCCGATCCGGCCGTGTGCGGCATCGCCCAGCTCGGCATCGACCATCAGGCCTTTCTGGGCGACACATTGGCACAGATCGCCGCGGAGAAGGCTGGCATCGCCAAGGCTGGCGCGGCGCTGGTGACGCAGCGCTACCCCGAATCGCTCTTTCCCGTGATGGAGGAAGCCGCTGAAAAGGCCGGCACTGTCTGGATCGGCCAGGGCGATGGCTGGGACGCCGCTATCTATCGCGACCGTCTTCATTATCGCGACGATCTGGGCCGGCTCGAAACGCCGCTGCCCCGCCTGGCCGGCGCGCATCAGGTGCAGAATGCCGCCCTCGCCTTCGCAATGCTCCGCCATCAGGACGCGGTGCCGTTGTCCGAAGCCGCTCTCAAGGCCGCGCCGCTATGGGCGCACTGGCCCGCCCGGCTCCAGCGGCTGGAGCATGGCCCGCTACTGGCGTCCCTGCCCACAGGTTCCACTGCCTGGCTCGACGGTGGCCATAATGCCGGTGCGGGCGAAGCGATCAGCGCCTATTTCACGGCCGACCGGCTGGAGGGGCAGAAGCTGCACCTCATCATCGGCATGTTGGCGAACAAGGAAGCGGACGCCTTCCTCGCCCCTTTTGCGGGGCGTATCGCCCATATATATGCACTGCCGGTGCCGGGGCACGACCATCATCCGGCCGAACGCTTTGCCGCCATCGCCGCTCAATGGGGCATAAGCTGCACCGCCCATTCCGGACCGGAAGCCGCCATCCGTGCCGTAGCGGCCACCGCCGGTGACATCTCACCCAAGCTGTTGATCGGCGGATCGCTCTATCTGGCGGGCGAGATTTTGCGACTGAACGAACAATTGCCCGATTGAATAATACTTGCGACTGACTCGCAATAGCGTACTATGCGTTACCCGACCAACGCAGAAGGCGCGATTCTATGGCTTATGGAGAGACCTCCCCCCTCGACCTGCCCCGTCCCATTCCGGGCGGCTATGGCAATCGTCTCTTCCTGTTCGTGATGCGCCGCATGGCGACCGCCGGGGTCAATGACGCCCATGCCGCCAACGCCATGCTGGGCGCGTTCGGCCGCAGCTATCGGCGTCCCCTGGTGCTGATGCGAGCCATGATGCTGGAACTGGCCCGTGCGTCGAGCCGCAAGATATTGGTCGCCCCCTGCTGCTGCGCCCGCATGACCGCCGACGAGGCGCTGATGATGTACGCAACCAGCGAAGCGCTGCGCGATCCCAATGCCGCCTATGACCGGGTCAGCAAATTGCTGGGCAACGACCATGCGCTGGGCGCGCTGACCTGCCTTCAGGCCGTGGCGCAGGCGCACACGGACCTTGGTCGCCCGCTCGATCTCTACGCCGCCGGTTAGCTGTCATGGGTCAATGGCGGAAGCTGACGCCGATCCAGAGCGTGCGTGGTGTGCCAAGGTCGATCGATCCACCGGCGTTGCGGGTGACGATTTCCGCATCGAACAGATTTTCGCCGCGCGCGACCAGGGTCACACCATGGCCCACTGGCAGGCGCGCAATGGTGTCGAGCGTCAGCGCATCGGGCAGCACGTCGCTTTGCAGGTCGTCCTCATATTGATCCGCCACATAGCGCAGCGTCGCCGACAATGACGGCCCCTGTTGCGGCGCCCAGGCAAGCGTCGCGCTGGCGGCATGGCGCGGGCTTTGCGCCGGGGTAAAACCGTCGAAGGCGGCACCGGGCGCGTGGACCGTGCTATGGCTATAGGCATAGGAGGCGGACAGGCGGAAATCGCCCATCGCCGCCGCTGCGGTCAGTTCGATCCCCTTGACGACGATCCGGTCGACATTCCGCCGTTCACGGATGTTGGGCGCGATCGTCACATTCGCGATGGCGTCGTCCAGCCGGTTGTAAAAGGCAGTCGCGGACAGGCTGACCCCTTCCACCGGGGTCAGGTCGATGCCGGCCTCCGCGCCTTTCAGCTTTTCCGGTGTCAACGCTGCATTGGCCCTAGTCGTGATCGGGAAGACCACGAAGGGGCGATATAGCTCATTGAGCGTCGGCAGGCGGAAACCGCTATAGGCCGCCGCCCGCAACGCCAGCGCATCGCTTGCCCGGTAGAGCGCGCCGACCCGCCCGGATACTTCCCAGTCGGATCGGTCGGCATAGTCGCTGCCCGTCGCTGCGCCGGTGGTGGCGCTCACTTCCCGGTAAAAGCCGTTGCGGATCGTCCAGCGATCCGCCCGCGCGCCGCCGGTCAGGATCAGCTTTCCCCCCAAACCTTCAGGCGTCCAGTCATCTTCAGCGAAGATGCCCGTGGTCCATTGATCGCCACCGGCATGGCGCAGGAAGGTGCGCGGATTGCTGGCGATATTGGCGTTATAGGCATCCTCATACATGTCGCCGGTCGCAAAGCGGGTATCGGCGCCGATGCGCAACACATGATCGTCACCGACCGGCGGCCGCAGCTCGATCTTGCCGCCCAGGCCGGTCGAGGGCGTGTTGCGCTGGTCCAGCGACTTGCGAAAGCTGGACGAGGATATGACGATATTGGAGAAGTTTCGCGCCTGCACATAGGCGAGCGCATCGACCTGCCATGGGCCGCGGGATATGTAGCGGATGCTGGCGTCCTGTCCCTGACTCATGCTGTCCGCGCCGCGGAAGCGCAGCGTGCGGTTATCCTCGAACAGGGTCGCGCGGAATTGCAGTTCGGAGGTGGGGCTGATCGGTGCGACCGCGCGCAAATTGGTCGACCAGCCATCATAGGCGGCGGGCACGGTGGCGGCGTTGCGCTGGTCCTTCGGGGTTGTCTCGAATCCGTCGCCCCGGTCCCACCGGCCCGACAGCGAGACATAACCGCCGCCCAGATCCTGGGTCAGCCCGGCAGATACCTCCGTCGAATCGCGACTGCCATAGAAGGCGCTGGCCGCGATGTCGGGCAACTGGTCGCGCGTCGCGCTCGCCATTTCGATGGTGCCGGCGACCGCTCCCGCGCCGAAAGCGCCGATGCCCCCGCCCCGCGTCACGCGAACCACCGACAGTCGCTCGGGCGCAAGCGCGCTGAACGGGATATAGCCGAAAAAGGGATCGGCGATCGGCACGCCGTCGAGCAGCATCAGCGTACGGCTTGACGCATTGCCGCCCAGCGCGCGCAAGGTCGCCCCCTGATTGGACGGGTTGGACGACCGGCTGTCTGACCGGCGGAACTGCTGGAAACCCGCGACATCGCCCAGCACGCTCTCGATCCGGCCTGAAGCACTGTCCATCAGCCGCTGCCGGTCGATCACCACCGACCCATAGACCGGCGTGCCCGGCGGCAGGTCCAGCCCCGCCCCCGTCACCACGATGGACGGCGCATCGTCGGGCGCTTCAGCCCAGGCGGTGGCTGGCACGGCCAACAGGATGGCGGACAATAGCTGCTTCTTCATGGCGCTCCCCTTGATGCGCCCCCTTTGTTGTTTTTCACCGTCTTTGCAAATGGAAAGGGCAGCATCCCTCTTCCCCCCGACAGAGGCGCCGGACGAAAGCACATTGCCAAAATGGTGCGGCGCGTTATGGGCATGATGGTGGGGAATATCTGTTCTCCATGACCGCGTCGGTGCCCCGCGAGGGGCTTGAATGGGAACATGGTGAGGCGGCTTAACAAGAGCCGGCAAATCCAGGGCTGTCCCTGCAACTGTAAGCGGCGAGCGCGATGCACAGGTTCCGGAACAGGCCGGGACAGCCACTGGGGGAGACCCTGGGAAGGTGTGCATCAAGCGACGACCCGCGAGCCAGGAGACCAGCCAGCGTGGGTCGCTCATTGTCCCAGGTCCAGGGAGAGACCAGGGCACGGAGAATGTCCGTCGAGCGACGACCAAGCGGCCGGGGCCGCTTCGGCGCGGGGTATGCGGGCGCAACAACGCCAGTCCGCCACCATGCGCCGGTCGATCGCGTTGCGCGTTCGGCAGGCCCTGCCTTCGTTGCCGGCGTTCGGAGGGGGCTCTCCGATGAAGACTGTAAAGACTATTTCCCTATTGGCCCTGGCAGCGGCGACGCCTGCCCTGGCTCAGGCGCCCGAAACGGAACCCGGCACGCGCCCCGGCGATGAGATCCTCGTCACCGCCTCCCGTTCCGGCGAAGGGGTGAAGGCCAGCCAGCTCGGCGCGTCCGTCACCGTGATCGACGCCGCCACGCTGGAAGCGCGGCAGACGCGCATCGTGTCCGACGTGCTGCGCGACGTGCCCGGCATCGCCATCAGCCGGATCGGCGGAGTCGGCGGCCAGACGCAAATCCGCCTGCGCGGCAGCGAAGCCAATCATGTTCTGGTGCTGATCGATGGTATCGAGGCCGCCGATCCCTATTATGGCGAATTTGATTTCGGCACGCTGATCGCCGATCCCGCCGCCCGGATCGAGGTGCTGCGCGGCCAGCAATCCTCGCTCTACGGTTCCGACGCGATCGGCGGCGTGGTCAATTATATCACCCTGTCGGGTCGCGAGGCGCCGGGCATCAGCGGACGGATCGAGGGCGGTTCCTTCGGCACGGTCAGCAGCGCCGCGCGCGTGGCGGGCGCCAGCGACGGCTTCGACTACGCCCTGTCCGCCTCTTATTATGACACGGACGGCTATCCCACCGCGCGCGGCGGCAACCGGGACATCGGCTCCCAAAGCCTGGGCGCGACCAGCAAGGTCAACTGGACGCCGACCGACGCCGTCAAGCTGACGGGCGTGCTGCGCTACAGCCTGACCAAGGCCGACACCAACAACAGCGAGTTCGATCCCACCAGCCCTCTGTTCGGTTACACGGTCGACAGCCCCGGTGTCCGTTATCGCAACGAAGCGCTCTATGGCCTGCTATCGGCGCAGCTTACCGGGCTGGACGGGCGATGGATCAGCACGCTGTCGGGCCAGTTCGCCGATACGACGCGCAAGGGCTATAACGCCTTTGGCTTCGACTATGGTGACAAGGGTCGCCGCTACAAAGGCTCCCTCTCTTCCAGCCTGACCCTCGGCACGGAAGCGGTGACGCACCGCATCACCGGCGCGATCGATGTGGAGCGGGAGAGTTTCCGGAACCTTTCGAGCTTTGCCTTCATGGGCAGGCGGCATACCGACAATATCGGGCTGGTCGGGCAATATGAGATGACGGCCGGCGCGCTCTCGCTGGGCGGGTCGGTGCGTTACGACGACAATAACCGCTTTCAGGACACCACCACCTGGCGCGTCCAGGGCAGCTACGCGCTGCCGACCGGAACGCGTGTCCGCGCCGCCTATGGTACGGGCGTCAAGAATCCCGGCTATTACGAACTCTACGGCTATATGGATGGTCAATATATCGGCAATCCGAACTTGAAGCCGGAAAAGTCGGAAGGCTGGGAAGCCGGGCTTGAGCAAAGTGTCGGCGGTTGGGCGACCATCGGCGCGACCTGGTTCGATTCAAGGCTGAAGGATGAGATTTACACCAGCTATCCCGCCCCGGACTTCGTCGCGACACCCGCCAACCGGGACACGAAGAGCAACCAGCATGGCATCGAGGCGTTCGTGAGCGCTCAGCCGCTGCCGCAATTGCGCTTCGACCTCGCCTACACCTGGCTCAACGCGAAGGAGGATGGCGTCCGCGAAATCCGTCGGCCCCGGCATATCGCCAGCTTCAATACGACGGTGAGCAGCGCCGACCAGCGCTTTGCAGGCACGCTGACGATCCGCTACAACGGCCGGGCGACCGACACGGCCTATACCGATCCCAGCTACATCCCCGTCACTATGTCGATGCGGGAATATGTGCTGGTGAACTTCAGCCTCGACTACAAGCTGGCGCGCAACGTGGCGCTGTTCGGCCGTGTCGAGAACCTCACCAACGAGAAATATGAGGAAGTGTTCAGCTTCGCCACCGCCGGGCGCGCTGCCTATGGCGGCGTTCGCCTGACCTTCTGACACCAGACCGGCGCGCGGCACGATGTCGCGCGTCCCCTATCCACCTCCTTGGGAGAAGACGCGTGAGCAAGATTCCTACCACCGTCATCACCGGCTTCCTGGGCGCGGGCAAGACCACGCTCATCCGCCATCTGCTGCAAAATGCCAAAGGGCGCCGGCTGGCGCTCATCATCAACGAATTCGGCGATGTCGGCGTGGATGGCGATCTCGTCCGGGGCTGCAACGATGAAGCCTGCCCGGAGGACGATATCGTCGAACTGGCCAATGGCTGCATCTGCTGCACCGTGGCCGACGACTTCCTGCCGACGATGCAGAAGCTGCTCGACCGACCCAGCCCGCCCGACCATATCATCATCGAAACGTCTGGATTGGCGCTGCCCAAGCCGCTGGTGAAGGCGTTCCAATGGCCCGATATCCGCACCCGCGCCACCGTGGACGGCGTGATCGCTCTGATCGACGCCGATGCGGTCGCGGCGGGTCGCTTCGCCACCGATGAAACGGCATTGGCGGCGGCCCGCGCGGCGGACCCCAATCTCGATCATGAATCGCCGCTGGAGGAATTGTTCGAGGAGCAACTGGGCTGCGCCGACATGGTCGTGCTCAACAAGGCCGATCTGGTGGACGGCGAAACGCTGACGGCGGTCGAGGCGCAGGTGAATGCCGAAACCCGCCCCGGCGTGCGGATCGTGCGCGCCAGCCATGGCGCGGTCGACATCGCCGCGCTTCTGGGCATCACCGCCGCGGCGGAGGATGATCTGGATTCGCGCCCCTCGCACCATGATGGTGCCGACGCGGACCATGACCATGATGATTTCGACAGCTTCGTCCTGACCGGCGGCGACGTCGCGGATGTGAACGCACTGACCGAGGCGCTCGGATCGGTGATCGCGGAGCATGACGTGCTGCGCGTGAAGGGTATGGCGGCGGTGGCGGGCAAGCCCAGCCGCCTGGTCGTCCAGGCGGTCGGTCCACGCATTCAGCATTTCTTCGACCGCGCCTGGCGCGAGGAGGAAACGCGCCGCACCGGGCTGGTCGTGATCGGCCAGAAGGGCGTGGACGAGGCCGCGATCCGCGCGGCGATCGCACCGCTGATCGGCTGATGCACCTCCTGTCCGCCACCCCCGGAACGATCTCCAACGGCGACGAGGCGATCGACCTCGACCAGTCGCCGGGCGACATCGTGATCCTGACCGTGGCGGACAGCGAACTGACCTGTTTTGCCGGGGCGGCGGCAATGCTGCCGGAAGATGGCCCCAGCATCCGCCTCGCCAACCTGCTCCAGCTTCGCCACCCCTATTCGGTCGACCTTTATGTGGAAAAGGTCATCGCGCAGGCCCGTTTCGTTTGTGTCATATTGCTCGGCGGCAAGAGCTACTGGCCCTATGGCGTCGATGAGATCGCATCCGTCGCCCGCGCCAGAGGCATCGCCTTCGCCGCCATAGCCGCAGGGCAGGATAGCGATCCCGCCCTCGATCGTGCGTCGACCTTGCCCCCGGAGATGCTGGAACGGTTCGGCGACTATCTGCGTCAGGGCGGCACCGCCAACGCCCTTGCCTTCCTGCGGACGGCGGCGCGGCTGATCGGCCATGATGTGGGGCAGGCCGACGACCCCGTGCCGATCGCCGACGCGGGCCTCTATCTGCCGGGCGTCGAGCGCCCCGGCATCGCCCAGCTTCGGCAGGATTGGGACGACAGCCGGCCGGTGGCGCTGCTGCTCTTCTATCGCGCTCTCATGATCGCCGGGACGCTTGAGGCCGTCGATGCGGCCATCGCCGCGCTGCGGGCCAAGGGCTTCAACGTCGCTGCCGCGCATGTCCGCTCCCTGCGCGATCCCTTTGCCACGCAGTGGCTGGGCGCCCTGCTGGGTGTGGTCGCGCCGGACGTGATCCTTAACGCCACGAGCTTCGCGGCGTCCTCATCCAGTGAACCCCGCACGCCCGGCGTCCTCGAACGTGCCGACTGCCCGATCCTGCAAATCGCCTTCGCCGGGATGGAAGAGGAAAAATGGGCATCGGCCGCGCGCGGCCTTGGCCCACGCGACCTTGCCATGAATGTCGCCCTGCCGGAGGTGGACGGCCGCATCTTCACCCGCGCCGTCGCATTCAAGGCGGCGGAACGATTCGATCGCCGTACCGAATGCGGCATCATCGTGCCGAAGGTTGCGCCCGACCGGCTGGCCTTCG
Source organism: Sphingobium sp. BYY-5 (assembly GCF_022758885.1). Classification (NCBI taxonomy): domain Bacteria; kingdom Pseudomonadati; phylum Pseudomonadota; class Alphaproteobacteria; order Sphingomonadales; family Sphingobiaceae; genus Sphingobium; species Sphingobium sp. BYY-5. The sequence continues at coordinate 931,263 of NZ_JALEBH010000001.1, read as the reverse complement.
TCGCCAACCTCGCCTGGAACTGGGCAGGATTGCGACGCACCGCCGTTTCGGATCGGCGCGTGGCGCTGGTGCTCGCCAACTATCCCAATCGCGACGGCCGGATCGGCAATGGCGTCGGCCTGGACACCCCAGCCAGTGCGGCGACGATCCTGTCGGCGCTCAAGGCAGCCGGCTATGACGTCGGCCATGCCCCCGAAGAGGGCGCAGGGCTGATGCGCCTGATGACCGGCGGCGTGACCAACGATCCTTCGTCGCTGGCGCGTCCGTCCGAAGCCAGCCTGCCGCTGGACATCTATGCAAAGGCGTTCGAACGACTGCCGCAAGAGGCGCGGCAGGCCATGCTCGACCGTTGGGGCGATCCCGCCGACGACCCGTTCGTGCGCGAGGGCGCGTTCCGCCTGGCTGTCCATCGCTTCGGCCATGTCGCCGTCGCGGTGCAGCCCGCGCGCGGCTATAATATCGACCCGAAGGAAAGCTATCACGACCCGGCGCTGCCGCCGCCCCATGCCTATCTCGCCTTCCATATCTGGCTGGAGCATATGTTCGGCGCGCAGGCCGTCGCCCATGTCGGCAAGCACGGCAACCTCGAATGGCTGCCGGGCAAGGCGGTGTCGCTGTCGAGCGCCTGTTTCCCGGAAATCTGCGCAGGGCCGATGCCGCAGCTTTACCCCTTCATCGTCAACGATCCGGGTGAAGGCACGCAGGCCAAGCGGCGTATCGGCGCGGTCATCATCGACCACCTCACCCCGCCCCTCACCCGCGCCGAAAGCTACGGCCCGCTCAAGCAGCTTGAGGCGCTGGTCGACGAATATTATCTCGCCGCCGGGATGGACCCGCGCCGGCTGGAACGGCTGCACCGCGACATCATCGACCTGGCGCGCGGCCATGGGCTGGATCAGGATGCGGGCGCGATCGGCGAAGGGGAGGACGCGCTCGCCGCGATCGACAATTATCTCTGCGAACTCAAGGAAATGCAGATCCGTGACGGTCTGCATATCTTCGGCCGTTCGCCCGACGGTCGTTTGCGCCGTGATTTGTTGGTCGCTCTTGCCCGCACCCCGCGCGGCTATGATGGCGCGGGGGACAAATCGCTGCTCCGCACCATCGCCGACGATCTTGGGCTTGCCTTCGATCCACTCGATTGCCGACTGGGTGATCCGTGGGCTGGCCCTCGGCCGGAACGGCTTGCGGAACTGGACGACGCCCCCTGGCGCACGGTCGGCGACACGGTCGAACGGCTCGAAGCCCTCGCCTGCGCGCTTGTTGAGGATGCGCCGCGTATCGGCCCGGCGAGCGACGCCGTGCTGGATCGGATAGCCGGGGACCTCGCCCCCCGCGTGGACGCTTGCGGGCAGGCCGAGATGACGGCCTTGCTCGCGGGTCTGAACGGCCGTTTCGTCCTGCCCGGCCCATCGGGTGCGCCAACGCGCGGCAGGCCCGATGTCCTCCCCACCGGGCGCAATTTCTTTTCGGTCGACACGCGCGCCGTACCTACCGCTGTTGCCTGGGATATGGGCCTGCGATCCGCGCAATTGTTGGTGCAGGACTATCTCCAGCGCGAGGGCGACTATCCCAAAGCCATGGCCGTTTCCGCCTGGGGCACGGCGAATATGCGCACAGGCGGCGACGATATTGCCCAGGCGCTCGCGCTGATGGGCGTCCGGCCGCGCTGGGAATGGACATCGGGCCGCGTCGTCGGCTTCGAGATCATGACCATCGCGGAACTGGGCCGCCCGCGCGTGGACGTGACATTGCGCATATCGGGCTTTTTCCGCGATGCCTTTCCCGAACAGATCGACCTGCTGGACAGCGCCGCCCGCGCCGTCATGGCGCTGGACGAGGAGGATGGCGACAATCCCGCCGCCGCGCGCTATCGCGCCGAAACGGCGCGGCTCGTCGCGGAGGGCGCCGATCCCGCCTCCGCCGCCCGCCGTGCCGGCGCACGGGTCTATGGATCGAAGCCCGGCGCCTACGGCGCGGGGCTACAGGCGATGATCGACGAACGGCTCTGGCACAGTCGCGCCGACCTGGCGGATGTCTATCTCGACTGGGGCGGCTATGCCTATGGTTCCGGCGTCGAAGGCGATCCGGAACGCGCCCTGTTCGCCGCGCGCCTCACCGATGCCGACGCAGTGGTGCAAAATCAGGATAATCGCGAGCATGACCTGCTCGACAGCGACGATTATTACCAGTTCGAGGGTGGAATTGCGGCGGCGGTCGAGCATCTGAAAGGCCGCGCGGTCCGCAGCTATCACAACGATCATAGCCGCCCCGAACGCCCCGTGATCCGCAGCCTGGAGGACGAGATCGGCCGGATCGTGCGCGCCCGCGTCACCAATCCCAAATGGATCGCGGGGGTCATGCGCCACGGCTATAAGGGCGCGTTCGAGATTGCGGCCAGCGTCGACTATCTCTTCGCCTTTGCCGCCACGACCCATGCGGTGAAGGACCATCATTTCGACGCCGTCCACGCCGCCTTCATCGAGGATGAAGCCGTGCGCGCCTTCATGGCCGAAGCCAATCCCGCCGCCTTGCGCGAAACCGCGCGGCGGCTGCGCGAAGCGCTGGACCGCCAATTATGGAAACCCCGGTCGAACAGCGCCGCCCTGCTGCTCGCCGACATCGCAGGAGATGAGGCATGAAGCCGCGTACCGATGAACAGCATCAGGAAAAGATGAAGAAGCTGCAAGCCGCGCAGGAAAAGAAGGTCGCGGCCAAGACCATCGAGAAAGGACTGCTGATCGTCCATACCGGCACCGGCAAGGGCAAGACCTCCGCCGCGCTCGGCATGGTGGTGCGCGCCATCGGCCATGGCATGAAGGTCGGCATCGTCCAGTTCGTGAAAGGCGCCATGACCACGGGCGAAAAGGCCGTGTTCGACCGCTTTCCCGATCAGGTGGAATTCAAGGCGATGGGCGAAGGCTTCACCTGGAACACGCAGGACCGCACTCGCGACATCGCCGTGGCGCGCGAAGCCTGGGAGGAGGTGAAGCGCATGATCGCCGATCCTTCCTACCAGATGGTGCTAGCCGACGAGCTCAACATCGTGCTGCGCTACGACTATCTGCCGCTGGACGAAGTGTTGGCCGTTCTGGCCGCCAAGCCGCCGCTGACCCATGTCATCGTCACCGGGCGCAACGCGCAACCCGCGCTGGTCGAGGCGGCCGATCTCGTCACCGACATGACGCTGGTCAAGCACCCCTTCCGCGAGCAGAATGTGAAGGCGCAGCCGGGGATCGAGTTCTAACGATGCCCGCCGTTCAGCCGTACGATCTGCTGCGCCATGGCGCGCGCCGCCAGCGTGTAGGCGGGACTGCCGCACACCGTCCATGCCTGCGGGATGCTGATCCGCGGAATATCGCGCAGCGCGGGGTGGTGCAGCATTTCGCTTCCCTGATCGGTCACGCGGCTGGTGGCGCTTTCGACGATCAGATAGTCGGGACGGGCGGCGACCATTTCCTCCAGGCTGACCTGCGCCAGCGCCGGCTTGCCGAGCTTGGCGGCCAGGTTGACGAGGCCCATGCGCTGCATCAGATCGTCGACCAGGGTGCCGGTGCCGGTCATGAAACCGCGCCGCTGATAATAGGCCGCGACACGGCCCGCGCCGGGGCGGCCAAGCCCGGCCAGGTCGCGCTTCATGCCCGCGATCATCGCCTCGCCCCGATCGCTATGGCCGACGGCGGCGGCCGTGGCGCGGATCGAGGCGTAGATATCGTCCAGACTGTCCGCGCTCTTGAGGTCGAGCGTCTTGTAACCCTGCCCCTTGAGCACGCCCAGCGCCGTGCTGCGCCGGGCGGGCATACCGATCACCAGGTCGGGATCGATAGCCAATATCTGCTCGGCCGAATTGGTCAGGATGGGCAGTCCGCGCGCCCGCGCCGCTTCGCCCGACATGTCCGTATCGGTCGCATTGCGCGTCAGTCCCGCGATCTGGCTGCGATCGGCAAGGGCCAGGACCAACTGGTCGGCGCACAGGTTCAGCGACACGATACGTCGCGGCCTGGCGTCGGACTGCGCGGCCGGACGCGAAACAGCCGCCCACAAGGCCGAACCACCCGCAAGGACGAGACAGAGAGCAGCGGAAGCAAGAAAGGCTTTGCGCGACATGCACCTTCCCATAATCCCCTGCCCATGCGTGGCAAATGGATAAGATGATGGCGGTGCAACAATATCGCATCCCCCTCATTGCAGGACTGGCCTGCCTCGCTCTGGCTGCGGGTATCGGGTCGCTGCTGCTGGGGTCGGTCGATATTCCCGTCGCGCAGCTCTGGGCTGCCCTGACCGGCCATGGCGACCGGGTAACGGATATAATCCTGTTCGACTTGCGCCTGCCGCGTACGCTGATCGGTCTTGCCGTGGGGGCGATGCTGGGCCTGGCGGGTGCGGCGCTGCAAGGCTATCTGCGCAATCCGCTGGCCGAACCGTCGGTTCTGGGCACATCAAGCGCGGCCGCACTGGGCGCCGTGGGCGCCATCTATTTCGGCCTTGCCGAAATCCATCCCGCGATGCTGCCGCTGCTGTCAATCGGTGCGGCCTGCATCTCGCTGTTGCTGCTCTTCTTCCTTGCAGGGCGCTCTGAAAGCTCGCTGACGCTGATCCTGGCGGGTATCGCCGTCGCCACCCTGGCGCAGGCGGGGATCAGCCTGGCGCTCAACCTGTCGCCCAATCCCTTTGCCGCCATGGAGATCATGACCTGGCTGATGGGCAGCCTGGAAAACCGGTCCTTCGACCATCTGTGGATCGCCCTGCCCTGCATCGCCGTGGGCATGACGCTGCTGCTGTGGGACGGTCATGCGCTCGATGCGCTGACCCTGGGCGAAGATGGCGCGCAGGCGCTGGGCGTGGACCTGCGGCGCACGCGGGTGCGGCTGATGCTCGGCACGGCGATCGGCGTGGGTGGCGCGGTGGCGGTGTCCGGTGCCATCGGTTTCATCGGACTGATCGTGCCGCATCTGTTGCGCCCGCTGACCGATCGCAGCCCGTCGGCGATCCTGCTGCCCTCGGCGCTTGGCGGCGCGGCGTTGCTGACCTTTGCCGATATTGTGGTGCGGCTGATCGATACGAAGAATGAGTTGAAGCTGGGCGTGGTCATGGCCTTCCTTGGCGTTCCGATCTTCCTTGTCCATCTGATGCGGGAGCGGCGGCTATGGTGATGCTGGAACTGGACGCGGTCAGCGTCGGGCTGGGCCGTCGGCAGGTGCTCGACGGGATCAGTACCACCTTTGATGCGAGCACGCTCGTCGGTGTGGTTGGTCCCAATGGCGCCGGCAAGTCGACGCTGGCGCGGGCGATGCTCGCGCTCATCCCTTCGCAGGGGCGCATCCGGATCGAGGGAACCGATATCGCCGCCATGCCCCGCGCCGATCTGGCCCGGCGGATGGCCTATCTACCACAGGGGCAAACCCTGCACTGGCCTTTGACGGTGGAGCGGCTGGTCGGCCTGGGCCGCCTGCCGCATCTAGGCCCCATGTCGCGCATCGGCACCAGTGACAGCGCGGCGATCGAGCGGGCAATGACACGCGCGGACATACTCGACCTGCGGCAGCGGGACGCCACCGAACTATCCGGCGGGGAACGCGCGCGCGTCCTGCTGGCGCGGGCGCTGGCGGTCGAAGCGCCTGCCCTGATCGCCGACGAGCCGCTCGCCAGCCTGGACCCCGGCCACCAGATCGACGTGATGGACCTTCTCCGGGCCGAAGCCCATGCCGGCGCGCTGGTGATCGCGGTCCTGCACGATCTCACCATGGCCGCCCGCTATTGCGACCGGCTGCTGCTGATCGACCGGGGCAGGCTGGTGGCCGATGGTTCGCCGCAGCAGGTATTGACCCCCGGCAATTTGCGCATGGTCTACGGCATCGATGCGGAGGTGCGTCTGGACGGTGCCTGGCCGACCATCACGCCGCTTGGCCGCAGCAGGCACGGCGATTGACCGGCGTATGCGGGTATCTCTGTCCAGCTTTCTATTCCCGTCTTCACTGACGCATGGCGGGTTCGGCCCAATTTGGAGGTTTCGATCATGTTGACACCGGTCGATCCCGGCCCGGCAGTGGTGGCGTGCAACACGTGCCGCCACAGCCAAGATGCGCGGGAAGATCAGGAAGGCGTGCGGGGCGGCGCGCGCCTGATCGCCGCGCTCAGGCGCGTCAAGGGCAGCGACCCGCGCTATGACGGCATAACGGTGCAGGAAATGCCCTGCCTCTTTGCCTGTCAGGATTTCTGCACCGTGCATCTGCGCGCGCCGGACAAGGTTGGCTATGTGCTCGGCCGTTTCCAACCGGATGACGAAGCCGCGCGCGCCATTCTCGACTATGCCGTCCATTATGCGGCGAGCGAGCATGGCCGGGTTCCCTTTTCGTTCTGGCCGCAGGCTATCAAGGGCCATTTCATCACCCGCACGCCGCCACCGGGATTTACCGTCGAATGACCAGCTTTACGTCCATTACCGCCTTCGAAACCGCCCTGTCCGACCTGCGCGAACCGGATCGGGAGGCGGAGGCCGCCGCGCGGGCGCGCCAGGCGCAATTGACCAAGCCGGCCGGGTCGCTCGGCCGTCTGGAGGAGATCGCGATCTTCCTCGCCCGCTGGCAGGGCCGGGAACGTCCACGGATGGAGCGCGCACGCGCGGCCATCTTCGCGGGCAATCATGGCGTGACCGTCCATGGCGTCAGCGCCTTCCCCACGAGCGTCACCGCGCAGATGGTCGCCAATTTCCAGGCGGGCGGCGCGGCCATCAACGCCTTGTCGGGCGCGGCCGGTCTGGAGTTGAAGGTCGTGGCGATCGATCTGGATCGGCCAACCGCCGATTTTTCAACCGGGCCGGCGATGATGGCGGACGAATGTCTCGACGCACTCAACATCGGCGCGGCTGCGGTCGAGGATGGGCTGGACCTCATCGTCCTTGGGGAGATGGGCATCGGCAATTCGACCGCCGCCGCAGCGCTGTGCGCGCGCAGTTTCGGTTCCGCCGCCGCGCCCTGGGTCGGCCCCGGCACGGGGGTCGATGGCGACGGCATCGCACGCAAGGTCGCCGTCATCGACCGCGCACTGGCCATCCATGCCGCCGCTCCCCGTTCCGCCTTCGAAACGCTGCGGCGGGTGGGTGGCAGGGAAATCGCTGCCATCGCGGGCGCGATGCTGCGCGCCCGTCAACTGGCGGTCCCGGTGCTACTGGACGGCTTCATCTGCTGTTCCGCGATCGCACCGCTCGCGATCGACAATCCCGCCATCACAGCGCATTGCCTTGCGGGCCATTGCTCGGCCGAACCGGGTCATGCGCGCCTGCTCGACCAACTGGACCTTACACCGTTGCTATCGCTTGACATGCGGCTGGGCGAAGGCAGCGGCGCGGCGGTCGCGGCCGGGGTGGTGCGGGCGGCACTCGCTGCGCATGACCAGATGGCGACCTTCGCCGAAGCGGCCGTTTCCGCGTCCCTGTGAGCGACTTCCCCCTCCATCTGCTGCGCCATGGCGCGCCCGTTCAGCCCGGCCTGATGCTGGGTCGCACCGACGCCGCCCCCACGACGGAAGGAATCGCCGCCTGCGTGCAGCAGGCGGCCCGCCTTGATGTCGAGCGGATCGTCGCGTCCGATCTCCAACGGTGCAGCCTCACGGCCGCCGCGATCGGCGAAGCGCGGGATATGGCGACGGAAATCGATCCACGCTGGCGCGAACTGGATTTCGGCGCATGGGATGGCAAGGCCGCAAGCACGATCGCGGCCGAACCGCTCGGGCGCTTCTGGAACGATCCCGACCTCTATCCGCCGCCCGATGGCGAACGCTGGTCGTCCATGCTCGACCGGATCGGGGCGGCGCTGGCCGAGCTTCAGCTCCGCCCGACCTTGATCGTCACCCATGGCGGCGCGATCCGGGCCGTCCTCCACCTGTTGTGCGGCATTCCCCGCCCCCAACTCTGGGCGTTCGACTTGCCTTATGGCGCGCTGCTATCCCTGCATGTCTGGCCGGGAGAGCCGCGAAGCGCCCAGATCAGGGGATTGCGCGGATGAAGGGGCTTGTCATCGCGATCCAGTTTCTCACCCGCCTGCCGACCCCGCGTATCCCGGTCAGCAGTACCGAGTTTGCCGCCTCGATGCGCTGGTTTCCGGCTGTTGGCCTGATTGTCGGCGCGATCATAGCGGCGGCGGCGTGGGCTGGCGCTCTTGTCGACCCGTGGCTGGGCGCCCTTGCCGCCCTTATCTGCTGGGTGGCGGTGACGGGCGCGCTTCATCTCGACGGGCTGGGCGACATCGCGGATGCGGCGGGCGCCGCGCACAAGGATCAGGAGCGGTTGATCGCCGTCCTCGCCGATCCGCACACGGGCAGCTTCGCCATCGTAACCATCGTGCTGCAACTCCTTGCCAAGCTGCTGCTGCTCCACCTGCTGATCGAGGCGCAAGCCTATGTCGCCATTGCGCTCATCCCCTTTGCCGGGCGCATCGGTCCTCTTTTCTGGTCGCGCTTCCTTCCACCGCTTCATGATGGGCTGGGTTCCCGCTTCCGCGATGCCGTGCGTCCGTGCGATCTCATCATCTGGAGCTTGTGCCTGATCGGCGCCAGCTTCGCCTCGCCCTCGCTCTGGATGACGCCACTGGCCCTTATGCTCTGGGCGTACTGGCTCCGTCGCAAGATCGGGGGCATTTCAGGTGATGGCCATGGTGCCGGGATCGAAATCACGGAAACGCTGCTGCTGCTTTCGGCGCTGCTATGGGTACGGTTGGCATGAGCGACATCTGGACCTGGCATGGCGGCGCGCTGGATGCGGCGAAGCGCCATTTCGGCACCGGTGTCGAGCCATGGATCGACCTGTCGACCGGCATCAACCCGCATCCCTGGCCGGTCCCCGACGACCTGGCCATCGATTGGCAGCGCTTGCCCGAACCCGAACTGTTGCAACAACTCGAAGCGGCGGCATCCGTCTATTTCGGTGTCGCGGCGGAGCATGTCTGCGCCGTGCCGGGCACGGAAATCGGCCTTCGGCTGGCAGGCCGGTTGATCGGCGGATCGGCACACCATGTCGCGCCCAGCTATCGTACCCATGGTGAGATGATTGCCGGTTCGACGGCCACCGAATGGGACGGCGACGCTCAATCCGGACAGACGCTGATCCTCGCCAATCCCAACAATCCCGACGGCCGCTTGCTGAAACCGGAGCAGCTATCGGAATTGTTGCGGACCCGTGCGGATGGGCAATGGCTGCTGCTCGACGAAGCCTTTGCGGACAGTGACCCGGCCATCAGCATGACCCCCATGGTGAGTGAGACCGAGTTGCTGCTCATTTTCCGTTCCTTCGGCAAATTTTTCGGGCTGGCCGGCGTGCGGCTGGGCTTCGTACTTGGCCCCCCGTCCATTCTGGCGGCTTTGCGGGCGCAACTGGGGGCCTGGCCGCTTTCCACGGCGGCGATCGCCATCGGCACAGCCGCCTATCGCGATCGGGACTGGATCGCCGCGACCCGCCGCCGGCTTCACGATGACGCGGCGCGCCTCGACCTGATGCTTGAACGATCGGGCTATCGGCCCATCGGCCATTGCCCCCTGTTCCGCCTGATCGAGACGGAAGAGGCGCAGTCCTTGTTCGATCGACTGACCCGCGCGTCTATCCTGACCCGTCCCTTCGCCGATCAGCCGCACTGGCTGCGCTTCGGCCTTCCACCCGACCAGGCCGCACAGGCGCGCCTGGAACGCGCCCTTGGTCATGGCTGACCCGGTTGCCCTCGTCGCCCTGGCGCTGGATGCGGGCCTGGGCTGGCCCCACGCCCTCTATCGGCGCATCGGTCATCCCGTCGGCCTGTTCGCGCGCTTGATCGAAGGGTGCGAGAGGCGCTGGAATCGGCAGGAATGGCGGTTTGGGATGCGGCGGGCCTTGGGAATCTCCACGATCCTGTTGCTGCTCCTTATTGTCGGCGGTTTTTGCTGGGCGTTGCAAATATGGGTGGTTCGCGCGCTGGGCGGTTACGCCTGGGTCGGGCTTGCGCTGCTCGCCTGGCCCGCGCTCGCGCAGCGCAGCCTGTACGATCATGTCCGCCCGGTGGCCATTGCGTTGGAGGCGGGCGACCCTCCCGCCGCGCGCGTCGCGGTCAGCGCCATCGTCGGCCGCGATACGACGGCCCTCGATGAAGGTGGCGTCGCCCGCGCCGCCATAGAAAGCCTCGCCGAAAGCTATTGCGACGGCGTGACCGCACCCTTTTTCTGGCTGTTGCTGTTCGGACTGCCGGGAGTGTGGATATACAAGGCGATCAATACCGCCGACAGCCTGATCGGCCATCGCGAGGAACGGTGGCGCGCCTTCGGCTGGGCCGCCGCCAGGCTGGACGATCTGCTCAATCTCGCCCCGGCCCGGCTATCCGGCCTGTTGCTCTGTCTTGCCGGGGGACGGGGCTGGCACATCCTGTGGCGCGATGCGCGCAAACATGCCTCCCCCAATGCCGGTTGGCCCGAAGCCGCCATGGCTGGCGCACTTCAGGTCCGCCTTGCCGGTCCCATATCCTATGATGCCGTGATCCATCCCAAGCCATGGATCGGCGGCGAAGGACGGGATGCCTCTGCGTGCGACATCCAACGCGCGCTCGTCATCTATCGTCGCGCCTGCCTGCTACTGTGGCTGATCGCCGGAGGAGCCGCATGGCTGTTTTGATCCCTTGTCGAAAGGACGTCTCATGACCGGACATAGCCTCTTCGTGCTGGGCGGCGCCCGTTCCGGCAAGAGCCGCTATGCACAACAGCGCGCGGAAACGATCGAAGGGCATCCATGCTTCGTCGCAACGGCGCAGGCCTATGATGATGAGATGCGCCGCCGCATCGCGCAGCATCAGGCCGATCGCGATCATCGCTGGCGGACGGTCGAAGCGCCGGTCGACCTGCCGGAAGCCATCGCGACGCTGGACAGCCCCGACTCCGTCGTGCTGGTCGATTGCCTGACCCTCTGGCTGTCCAACCTTCTGCTGATGGATGCGGACATTCCGGCGGCGTGCGCGCGGCTGACGCAATCCGTCAGCCGCTTTTCCGGGCATCTCATTCTCGTCGCGAATGAAGTTGGCCTGGGCATCGTACCCGACAATGCACTGGCACGCCGGTTCCGCGATGATGCCGGTCGATTGAACCAGTCGATCGCCGCCATGGCCGATGAGGTCATGCTCGTCACCGCAGGGTTGCCCCTTCGGCTGAAATAGACAGGACTGGCTTGCCGCCGCGGATTGCGCTTCTAAAGGGGATAGTGAGAACATGCCCTGCGGATACCGACATGACTGAAGCGATCGACGACCGGACAAAGGAAATGCGCTTTGTGGAGGGCGGCGCCTTCCTGATGGGATCGGATCGCTTCTATCCGGAAGAGGCACCGGTGCGCCGGGTCCAGGTCGATGGCTTCTGGATCGACGAGACCCCCGTCACCAACCGCCAATTTGCTCGCTTCGTGGAGGCGACCGGCTATCGCACCCTTGCAGAAATACCGCCGGACCCAAAGGATTATCCGGGCATGGACCCCGCCATGGCGAAAGCGGGATCGCTGTTGTTTCAGCGTACCGCCGGCCCGGTCGATCTGGGCGACTACAGCCAGTGGTGGAGCTTCAGCTTCGGGACCGACTGGCGCCATCCCCATGGACCGGACAGCCATATGGACGACCTGTCCGATCATCCGGTGGTCCATGTCGCCTATGAGGATGCGGAAGCCTATGCGCGCTGGGCGGGCAAGGCGTTGCCGACGGAAGCCGAGTGGGAGTTTGCGGCGCGGGGTGGACTGGATGGCGCGGACTATGCCTGGGGCGATGTGCTTGCCCCGGAAGGGGCGATGTTGGCCAATTACTGGCAAGGCGCCTTCCCCTACGGTAACACGCTGGAGGATGGCTATGAACGGACGTCACCGGTGCGCCATTATCCCGCCAACGGCCACGGCCTGTACGACATGATCGGCAATGTCTGGGAATGGACGGTCGACTGGTTCGCCCAGCCCCGGATCGAACGCAAGGCGAAAGGGAGTTGCTGCGTGCCGTCCAATCCCCGTGGAGGCACAAAGCGGGACAGTTTCGATCCGGCCATGCCCCATGTCGCCATCCCCCGAAAGGTGCTGAAAGGCGGATCGCATCTGTGCGCCGCCAATTATTGCCAGCGCTACCGGCCAGCTGCGCGTCATCCCCAGGCGGTGGACAGCGCCACCAGCCATATCGGCTTTCGTTGCATCCTTCGCGGCAGGAAGTAGCGCGCCGATCATCAACGATCAAAGATCGCCTTCGCGGCTCGATCCGACCGGATCGGTGCTTTAAAGATCGGCGTATAGCGGATCGTCGGCGATCAGGACGCGATGCAGCAAGCGCGGATAGTCGCCATAGTTACGCACCGCATAATGGACCGCCGCGCGATTGTCCCAGAAAGCGACGGAGCCGGGCTTCCAGGAGAAGCGGACCTGATATTCCGGGCGCTTATACTGCAACAGCACTTCCTCGATCAGGGCGCGGCTTTCCGACAATTCCACGCCCAATATCTGCGGGTTCTGTGTCAGGTTCACCCACAATATCTTCTGCCCCGTCTCACGATGGGTGCGCACCACCGGATGGGCGACGATCGGGTAATCATGGCCATCTGCCAGCAATGCCGAGCGATAGTCATGGGTGACATGCAGCCCTTCCAGCCGTTCCTTGAGGTCGTCGGGCAGACCCTGCCACGCCAGATTCGCATCCACCCAGACCGTATCGCCACCCACCGGCGGCAGGTCGACCGCGCGCAGCACCGCGCCCCAGGTCGGCACCAGACGCCAGCTCGTATCGGTATGATAGGCCTCGCCCGGCTTGATCTTCACCTTGGCCTGACGCTTGTCGAAACGGGCGTTATCCAGAGCGGAAATATTGTGGATCGGCGTGATCTTGGGATCATGCGTCGTGCTGGGATGGGTATAGAGCGGCCCGAACTGCCGGGCGAAATCGGCATGGCTGTCATTGTCCAGATTCTGGTCGCGAAAGAAGACGACTTTATACTGGAGCACGGCGGCGCGGATGGCGTCGCGCACCTCCGGACTGATCGGCTTGCCAATGTCGATGCCGTGGATTTCGGCGCCGATCGTCGGTTGCAGCGGACGAATGTCGAGTGGAGCGGTAGCGATGCTTTCAGCGGTAGCGGTGGACATGCTCTCATCCTTTCCTGCCATGATGCCCCTTCTGCGGAGCGGTACAGCCGGGTTAGGAAATCCTGCCTGTCAAATCCCATGATTAATTCTTGATATCCTATGACGAGCAATCGCCATTTCACCAATATCTTCTATAGAATCCGCCTCATCGCAGCATTTATCTCATATATTGGCGACCGCCATACATCGTCGATAAATTCCAATATATGGCGTCTACCCGATTTTTCCGCGTTGATCGCCCCATGTACCGGCACGGGCGACATCTCGTCCCTGTAGAAGCCTTTCCAATAGGTTGGTCACTCTTGCTTGATATGAGCAAAACTCGATTGCGCACATATTCTACAATATTAGTAGATAAATAACCGCTGGGGAGGGTCTGCCCCCGGCGGACCATATTGCGACAATAGCCAGGGGGACTTCATGACATCGGTGAAGATATTAGCCAGGGCCGGCACGGCTCTGGCGGCGGTAGCGCTCGCCCAGGGCGCGCAGGCGCAGGAACCCGCCGCTCAGGAGCCGGCCGTCGCTGCGGCTGGTGCGGGCCGAGACACGATCATCGTCACCGGCACCCGCCGCACCGATCGCACCGTCAGCGAGTCCGCCGTGCCGATCGACGTCTTCTCCGCCGACGACCTCGCGTCCCAGGCGACCAGCGACATCAAGACGGCACTCAAGAATCTCGTCCCCTCCTTCAACCTTCAGCGCAACGCCCTGTTCGACGGTTCCGCTTTCGTCCGACCGCCCACGCTGCGCGGCCTGCCGCCAGACGAGACGCTGGTGCTCATCAACGGCAAGCGCGTCCACCGTTCCGCGCTGGTGCAGGTGAGCGGTGGGTCGCTCGCTGCCGGATCGCAGAGCGCGGACCTTTCGCAAATTCCCGGCGCCGCGATCGAGCGGGTCGAGGTGCTGCGCGATGGCGCCGCCGCCCAATATGGGTCCGACGCGATCGCGGGCGTGCTGAACTTCGCTCTCAAGCGCAAATCCGAAGGGCTGGACCTCAACGCCCGCTATGGCGAATATTATGCCGGCGACGGCCGCGACATCCAGCTATCGGGCAATCTGGGGTTGAAACTCGGCCATGACGGCGGTTTCCTCAACCTGACCGGCGAGTATATCAACGCCAACGACACCAACCGCGCGGTGCAGCGCCCCGATGCGCTGGTGCTGGAATCGCTGGGCTATGATGTGAAGCAGCCAGTGACCCGCTTCGGCAGCCCGGATACGGAGGCCTATCGCTTCTTCGTCAACGCCGAACTGCCGCTGGGCGACGACACCCTCTATTTCTTCGGCAATTATGGCCATAGCGATCAAGTGATCGACTTCAACTATCGCCGCCCCGTCGCGGTGACGACGACCGGTCCTACCGGCGCGCCCTTCACCTTCGGCAAATCGATCAACCTCTATTATCTCGATAAAAATGCCGACGGTACATGGAACGCGAACGGGCGGACCTGGAACGATGCGACGCTCTTTCCCAACGGTTTCACCCCGCGGTTCCGCAGCACCAATACGGATGTGTCGGCGGTCGGCGGCTATAAGGGCGAGACCGGCTTCGGCCTCAGCTACGACGCCAGCCTCGCCTACGGCCAGAACCGGATCAAATATTACATCTCCGATACCTTCAACCCGTCGCTGGGGCCGGAATCCCCGACCAGCTTCTATGCGGGATCGCTGGAACAGCGCGAACTCAACGCCAATCTCGACCTGACCTATCCGCTGGAAATCGGGCTGGCCAGCCCGCTCAACATCGCCGGCGGCCTGGAATTTCGACGGGAAAGTTTCCTGATCGGCGCGGGAGACGAAGGCTCCTACACCCAGGGGCAATATGCAGCGCAATATGTCCGTCGCGCCGATGGTACGTTGATCGATTTCAATCCATCGACACCGGCGATCGACCCATTGACCCATGCTGTCGGTTCTAATGGCTTTCCCGGCTATGGTCCGAACTCCATCGTCGACCGGTCGCGCGCCAGCTATGCCGGTTATCTCGACCTGGAAGTCGATGTGACGCCGCGCTTCACCCTGGGCGGCGCGGTTCGCTATGAGCATTACGAGGATTTCGGCGGCACCACCAATGTGAAGGCGACGGCCCGCTACGCCTTCAGCGACGCCATCGCCCTGCGCGGCGCGGCCAGCACCGGTTTCCGCGCGCCGACGCCCGGTCAGCTTTACCTGCGTAACCTGCAAACCAGCTTCATCGGCACCAATCCCGTGCCGGTGCAGGTGGCCACGCTTTCGCCCGGCGACCCGGCCGCCATCTACTACGGCGCCACCAAGCTGGAACCGGAGGAATCCGTCAACTTCAGCGGCGGCGTGGTGCTGACGCCGACGTCAAGCTTCACGGTCACGGCGGACTATTATAATATCAAGGTCACGAACCGGATCGGCCTGACCAGCAACTTCACGGTCACGGATGCCGACCGGACCCAACTTGGCGCGCTGGGCGTGGTCGATCCCAATTCGCTGGGCGTCGTGCGCTATTTCACCAACGGTTTCGCGACGCGGACCCAGGGGGTGGACTTCGTGGCCAGCTATCGGGCGAACCCCGGCTGGGGCAAGCTGGGATCGTCCCTGGCGGTCAACTATAACCGGACGAAATTGCTGTCGCGCCGGACCATCACCCTGCCGGGCGGCCGCACCGGTCAACTCATCGACGATGTGCGCAAGCGGGATATTGAAAGCCTGCTGCCGCGCTGGCGTGGCGTCTTCACCCAGACGGCCGAAGCCGGGCCGGTCGATGTCGTCGCACGCGCCAACTATTATGGAAAATTCACCAATAACCAGTTGGAGGCCAATGGCGGGAACAAGACCTTCGGCGCGGAACTCTCCTTCGATCTGGAGGTGGGCGTGAAGGTCGCGGACAAATTCCGCATCGCCGTCGGCGCGGAGAATATCTTCGACAATTATCCCGATCGCGAAAGCCGGCTGCTCTATCCGTCGACCAACGCGCCGGCGAGCGGCTTCATCTATCCCGACGCTTCTCCGCTCGGCGTCCTTGGGGGCTTCTGGTATGTCCGTGTCTCAGCCAGTCTTTAAGCGCGGCCTCGCCCTCGACCGTCGTGCCCTTTTGCGGTCGATGGGCGGCGCCACCCTGGCGGCGGCGCTTCCCTCTCCCCTGTTCAGTGCGACCCGGACAGGACCGGTGGGGAGCGTCGTCGTCCTTGGCGCGGGCATCGCGGGGTTGGTCGCCGCGCGCGAACTGGAGGCGCGCGGGATCGACGTCACCGTGCTGGAGGCGCGCGACCGGGTCGGCGGGCGCGTCTGGACCGTGCGCGGCGGGGATCGCTTCACCGACACGGACGGGCAGAGCCAGTCGGTGAATTTCGACCCCGGCCTCTATCTCAACGCCGGGGCGGCGCGCATTCCCAGCCATCATGACGGCATATTGGGCCTGAGCCGCGATCTGCATGTTCCGCTGGAGGTCTTGGTCAATAGCAGCCGCAGTGCCTTCATCGCCGACTCGTCCGGGCCGCTGCGCCTGCGGCAGGCCGCCAACGACCTGCGTGGCCATCTGTCCGAACTGCTCGAAACAGCCCTGCGATCGGGCAGCCTCGACCAGACGCTCGACGCGCCGACGCGCAAGGCGCTGGCGACCTTCCTGACCGGTTATGGCGATCTGGCCGCCGACGGCCATTATGGCGGCAGCGCCCGATCCGGCCTGGCCCGCGTTCCCGGCGCCTTCGACCAGGCGCAGCAGGCGGTCGCGCCGCGCAGCCTGGACCAGTTGCTCGCCAATCCCAACATGATCGGCCTGCTGTTCGAGGAGAATATCCTGATGCAGGCGACGATGCTGGCGCCGGTCGGCGGGATGGACGCCATCCCACGCGCCATCGCCGCCTCGCTGCGCCGCCCTGTCGTCACCGGTGCACAGGTCACGGAAATCCGTCGTTCGGGTCAGGGTGTGCGGATCGCCTACCGCGATGCTGCGGGCCGGGCACATGCCGTCACGGCGGATCGGGCGATCGTCACCGTGCCGCTGCCGGTATTGGCCGGGAGATCGCCGCCGACTTCAGCGCCCCGGTGCGTCAGGCGATCGCGACGGCCACGTATGAGGATTCGGTCAAGGTCGCCTTCCAGAGCCGCCCCTTCTGGGAGGAGCAGCAAATCTATGGCGGCCTGTCCTTCGTCGGTGGGGAAACATCGATCATCTGGTATCCGTCCGACCGCTTCCAGCAGCCGCAGGCGGTGCTGCTCGCCGCCTATATGGCGCAGGATGCCGCGCGCAGCTTCGCCCGGAGGCCGCTTGGCGAGCAGATCGCGCTGGCCCGTTCGGCGGTGGAGCGCATCCATCCCGGCCATGGTGGCGACCTCAACCGGCCGGTCGTCATCAACTGGGCGAAAATCCCCTACAGCCGGGGACCATGGCTGGAATGGGAAAAAGACGGCAACAGGCTGGACAGCTTCCGCCTGCTCAACCAGCCTGACGGTCCCTTCCTGTTCGCCGGTAGCCACCTGTCCCAATATTCGGGCCATTGGCAGGAGGGGGCAGTTCTTTCCGGCCGCCGCGCCGCCGACGCCATCGCCCCTGCCCTAACCCACATCTAACCGAACGGAGCAGTCCATGTCCTTGTCCATTTCCCACCCCCTCGCCGCAATCAGCCTGTTGCTGGGCGGCGTCGGCATCGCGCAGGCCCAGCCCACGGTCGTCCGCCATGGCGCCGAAGGCCCATCCCCCATTTTGACGGGCGTGACCGTGCCGGCGGGCCTTGAAACCCTGTATCTGAGCGGTCAGGTGCCGCCAGTTGCGGACAAGGCCGCCGACCCGGCGACCCCCGCCGCCTATGGCGACACAAAGACCCAGACCCTCGGCATCTTCCGCAAGATCGAGACATTGCTCGCCGCGCAGGGCTATGGCCTGAAGGATGTGGTGAAACTGACCGTCTTCCTGGTGGGCGACCCCAAGCTGGGCGGGAAGCAGGACTTCAAGGGCTTTTCCGAAGGCTATGCCCAATTCTTCGGCACGGCCGAACAGCCCAACAAGGTCGCCCGCTCCACCGTTCAGGTCGCCGCCCTGGCCAATCCCGGTTTCCTGGTCGAAATCGAAGCGACCGCTGTCAAGGCGAAGTGATATGAGCGACCTGCACGATCCCGTCGACCAGCATTGGGCCGATCTTGTTTCGCCGGGGCGGCGTGCCTTGCTGAAGGCGGGCGGAGCCGCTGCGGCCGGCGGGCTGATCGGCGCGCCCGCCTTCGCCGCCGAGCCATCGCCAAGGCTCTCCCCCGCCGCCGTCGCTGCCCGCACCGGCAAAAGCCCCTGGGGCTATGAGACGGACAGGGAGCCGACACCCCGGCCCAAATCGGTACGGCCCGGCGAGGAAAATGGCCTGCCGTCGCATCCCCGCGCCTATACGGATATCAAGAGCTACCACGCCCATATCTATTTCGATGAGGACAGCTACGAGAAGGCCGCCCTCATCCGCCGATGGTCGGCCGAGCGATTCGACGTGGAACTGGGCAACTGGAATCCGGAGCCGCGCGGACCGCATGTCACGCCGTCCTTCTATTTCGGTTTCGGCACCGATCTCCAGCCGGTGATCCTGCCATGGTTGCAGCTCAACAGCCTGGGCCTCACCATCCTGATCCATCCCAATACGGATGATCCGCGCGCCGACCATCTCCATTATGCGCTGTGGGTGAACCGGTCGCAGCCGGTCAACGCCTATGGCATGAAGAAACCGGACCTGGCCGCCGGCGAACCGGCCGTCGAACAGATCTACCCCAATACGCGACCGACCATCGCCGTCGAACGGGGCTGATCCCATTGAACAAAATCACCAGCGATTGAGCAGCTCTCGTTATTCGTCGGTCCACTACCGCCCTATCGTTCAGTCATACTTCTAAAGGAAGGACCGAACATGGTGGAGCAGACCGAACGACAATTGCATCTGGGCGCCATATTGGAGGGCGTCGGGGCCGATCACAGCAGTTGGCTCGACCCCGACCTGCCCGGTGACGCGAGCATCGACATTGGCTGGTATATCGAACAGGCCCGCCTGGCCGAGGCGGCCAAGTTCGACCTCGTCTTCATTGTGGATTCGCCCTACATCACGCCCGATACGGCGCCCCATTTCCTCAACAGACTGGAGCCGCTGACGCTGTTGTCCGCGATTGCGGCCTCGACATCCCGCATCGGACTGGTCGGCACGCTGACCACTTCCTATTGGGAACCCTATAATGTCGCGCGCCAGTTCGGTTCGCTCGACCATATCAGCCGGGGACGCGCTGGCTGGAACGTCGTGACCACGGGTCTGGAGGGCGCCGCGCGCAACTATGGGCGCGAGGAGCATTTCGAACATAAGCTGCGCTATGGCCGCGCCCGCGAGTTCGTGGACGTGGTCCAGGGCCTGTGGGACAGTTATGAGGATGACGCCTTCCCGCGCGACCGGGCAGCAGGCGTCTTCCTCGACAAAGGCAAGCAGCATCGGCTCGACCATCAGGGTGCGCATTTCTCGGTCGCCGGACCGTTGGCGCTCAGCCGATCGCGTCAAGGGCAGCCGGTCATCTTCCAGGCGGGCGACAGCAGCGAAGGCCGTGCGCTGGGCGCCGCCATCGCCGAAGGCACCTTCGCCGCGTCCCAGGATTTCGAGAGCGGCCGCGCTTATTATGCGGACCTGAAGGCGCGCGCCGCCGCGCTGGGCCGCAATCCCGACCTTATCAAGGTGCTGCCGGGCCTGGTCCCCACCATTGCCCAGACCGACGAGGAAGCGCAGGCGATCGCGGCGGCGGCGCAGGGCGCGCTCGACATCGGCAAGCTGCTGACGCAGGTCGGCCGCGCCTTCAACTATCATGATTTCTCAACCTATGATCTGGATGCGCCCTTCCCCGATCTCTCCGGCGTGACGCTGAACAGCTACAAGGGCCAGGCCGAACGCATCATCCGCGTCGCGGCGGAGGAGAAGCTGACATTACGCCAGGCCGCCTATCGCTTCGGCCAGTGGAAATCGGACTTTGTCGGCTCGCCCGAAACCATCGCCAACGAGATTGAGCGCTGGTTCGTCGGCCGCGCGGCGGACGGCTTCAACCTGCGCGTCACCCGTCCCGGCGATTTCGCGCTGTTTCGCGAACGGGTGGTGCCGATCCTGCAAGAGCGCGGGCTGTTCAGGAAGGACTATGCCCATGACACGCTGCGCGGGCATCTGGGCCTGCCGGTGCCGGAAAACCGCCATAGCCGCGCGCGAAGCGAGCCTCAGCCGATCGCCGCCGAATGAGCCGGGAAGACGTGCTGGCGCTGACCGCCGATGTTTTGGTCATCGGCGGCGGCATGGCGGCTTGCTGGGCGGCGACATCGGCCGCCCGTGCGGCCGCGCGCGTCATATTGGTGGACAAGGGGTTCGTCGGCACCAGCGGCGTCACCGCCACGGGCGGCCCCAATCACTGGTGGGTGCCGCCCGATGTCGACAAGCGCGCCAAGGCGATCGAGGAACGCCATGCGCGATCCTTCGAACTTGCCGAACGTAGCTGGATGGCGCGCATCATCGACGAAACCTGGCGCGCCTTGCCCGAACTGGCGGCCTATTATCCGTTCGACAGCGACGGCAAGGGCGGCACCTTCTATTCGGGGGTGCGCGGCCCGGAATATATGC
Organism: Sphingobium sp. BYY-5; assembly: GCF_022758885.1. Lineage (NCBI taxonomy): Bacteria > Pseudomonadati > Pseudomonadota > Alphaproteobacteria > Sphingomonadales > Sphingobiaceae > Sphingobium > Sphingobium sp. BYY-5. Next base: position 910,572 of record NZ_JALEBH010000001.1, on the reverse strand, counting down.
GGGGCTTGCGGCGCTTCGCGATCGACCGGGGCGTCACCATCCTCGACCATCATCCCGCGCTGGAACTGCTGGTCGATGATGAGGGCGCGGTGGCGGGCGCGGCGGGTCATGCGCGGCTGGACGACCGGCCCTGGTCCGTCCATGCCCCCGCGGTCATCCTCGCCACCGGCGGCTGCGCCTTCCGTTCCGGGCTGATCGGCAGCCATGGCAATACGGGCGACGGCCTTCTGATGGCCGCCGAAGCCGGAGCGGTCCTGTCCGGCATGGAATTTTCCGCCTCCTACTCCCTGTCCCCCGCCTGGAACTCGACCCGCACCCTGCCCTATTTTGCGGCGCGTTTCTTCGACCAGAGCGGCCGGGAACTGGACGTGCCGCCGCCGATGAGCGGCGAAGCGGCGCATCTGAAAGCGCTGGCCAAGGCGATGGACGAAGGCCCGGTTCTGGCCGACCTCAGCGATGCGCCAACCCTGCTCAAACAGATGTTGCGCCGTATCCAGCCCGCTTCGCTCCCGCCCTTCGAGCGGCACGGGATCGACCTGTTCGAAACCCGCTTCCCGATCCGCCTGTTCGGCGAAGGCACTGTGCGCGGCACAGGCGGCCTTCAGATTATCGACGAGGATTGCCGGACCAGCGTGACCGGCCTTTACGCCGCGGGCGACTGCGCCACGCGCGAGTTGGTGGCGGGCGCTACCAGCGGCGGCGGCGCGCAAAACGCCGCCTGGGCGCTGACCTCCGGCCGTGTCGCGGGCAGGGCAGCGGCAGAGGCCAGTCTCCGCCATAACCGGCACAGTGCGCCCCTATCCCTTCCCGTTGGGCAGGTAGGGTTGCGCCCGGCTTCCCACGTCAAGCCGCTCGACCTTTCCTTAATCATTCCAGCGGCCCAGGCCTGCACGATCCATTTCGACGGCACGCTTTGGCGCAGCGAGGCCAAGCTGTCCGAAGCCCAGTCCCGACTGGATGCCCTATGGCGCGACGTCGCGGATCATGGCCATGCGACCGGCCTGGCGAAGGTGGGCCTGCGTGAACAGGTGGCCCTGCTCGCCTCCGCCCGCTGGGTCGGCGCTGCGTCGCTGGCGCGCAAGGAAAGCCGGGGTATGCATATGCGCATAGATGCACCCGGCGTCGATCCGGCGTTCGGGCGACGGATGCTGACGGGTGGGCTGGAACAGGCCTGGACTCGCCTTGAAACGCCCCATCCCTTCCACCAATCGACCGAGGCCGCCGCATGATCGCCCATATTTTCGAGGAGCGCTGCACCGGCTGCAATGATTGCGTGGCCGCTTGCCCGACCCATGTGCTTGACGCGCGGGAGGATGGAACCCCCGTGGTGGCCCGGATCGACCAGTGCCAGACCTGCTATATGTGCGAACTTTATTGCGAGGCCGATGCGATCTATGTCGATCCCGACCAGCATGGGGCCGCGGTGATCCTACCCGAAACGATCCTGCAATCGGGCCATCTCGGGCGATTGCGCCATGACTATGGATGGGACCGGCCAGCCGAACCGGAACAGGGGCATCTGCGCGATTTCTGGCGGCTGGGGCCGCTCCTGCGTGAAGGCGCCGAAATCGCCACGCGGCGTTATGAGGCTTATCAAGCATCGCAAAATCATGATAAAAGCAACTGATAAATAGAGATAATTTTGTCAGAAATTCTTATCTGTTCGCTCCAACCCTGAACGCGCTTCCCTGACGTTGCACTTCCCCCTACCGGTAGGTTTTGCGCGATCGTCATGCTATGTCGCATGCCCATGACTCCTATCGAACGCGCCGCGCGAGCCATGTACGACACCGTGCAACCGGAATGGGACTGGGATGATCCCGATGCCGAGATGCTGCGGCGCATGTACCGAGAAAATGCCCGGGCGGCGATCGCTGCAATTCGCGAACCTGATCCCTATATACTGGAGGCTGGCATGGAGATCATGCGCAACCTCGGACCGGACGAGGCGGACGAAGCACGGACAGGCGATGCCGCGAATATATGGCGGCTCATGATCGACGCCGCATTGGGCTGACCTTCCGCCGATGGGAGAATGACATGTCAGATTATCGCAAGACCGCCGAAGCTGTTGCCCGGCTGACGCCCGAACAATATCATGTCACCCAGCACAGCGGCACCGAACGCCCCGGCACCGGCGAATATCTCGCCAACAAGGCGTCGGGCATCTATGTCGACATCGTGTCGGGCGAACCTCTATTCGCCTCATCCGACAAATATGAATCCGGCTGCGGCTGGCCGAGCTTCACCAAAGCGATCGAGCCGGCCAATGTCGCGGAACGGCATGATAGTTCGCACGGCATGGTCCGCACGGAGGTGCGCTCCGCCCATGGCGACAGCCATCTTGGCCATGTGTTCAACGACGGTCCTCCCGACCGAGGTGGCCTGCGCTACTGCATCAACTCAGCCTCGCTGCGGTTCGTACCGCGCGACCGGATGGAGGCCGAAGGCTATGGCGCCTACCTCCCCCAGGTGGAGGATGTGGCGTAACCCGATCACGCCATGCGGATGACAAAGATCGATCGGCCCTAATTCTGTCGTAGTTCGGCAAGCCGTTCACCAGCCCAGCGATACATGTCCGCCTGCGATGCGCGTTGCGTCCGGTCCATACGGCGCGCGCGCTGCTCGACCTCCTCCAGAATCGATCGCGCCCGATGGCTGTCACCCTGTTGCAGCAGGAAGGCCGCATAATGGCATCGCGCTTCCTCACCGGCCATCCGCTCCACCACATCCTCGAACAGCGTCCGCGCCTCCGCAACCCGACCCAGGTCAGCCAATATGCGCGCCCGCAGCAAGGCGCGCCGGTCCCACTCGCTCCCGCGCGCCAGTTCCGGCGCGGCATCCAGCAGGCGCAATGCCTCGCCGCTCTTCCCGCACTCGAACAGCATAGCGGCCAGCTTGACCTGCGTGGCCCAGTCATTGCCCGGTCCCAGCGTCAAGGCCTTGCGATAAGCCACCTCTGCATCGGCATAGCGGTGGCGCACCGTCTGCGCATCGCCCAGCGCGATATAGTTGGCGGCGGTTTCGGCCAGTTCCAGGCTCCGCTCGGCATCGCGCACCGCCCGCTCCGGATCGACCTTGCCCACCACCTGCGCCCGCGCGGTGCGGACATGGCGGTTGTTCCAATGCGCCGGCAACACTTCCAGCACCAGATAGGCAAAGCAGCCCAATATCGAGAAGAGGAAGATGAACAGCAGCCAGATCTGGTTCCGGCCAGACCGGATGGCATGAACCGCGCAGAGAATCTGGACGCACATCGACGCGACGAGGAAGATCATGGCGCTTCGCCTGTCTCCGTCGCCGCCGTTCCGACGCTGGCGTCGATCAGGCCCGCACGCATCATCAACCAGAAGAGCAATATGCCCGGCACCGCCAAGGCGGTCGTCAACAGGTAGAAATCGACATAACCGAACTGTTCGATCAATCCCCCCGCCGTCGTGCCGGTCAGGAAGCGTCCGACGATGCTCGCCGCCGCCGAGATCAGCGCATATTGCGCGGCGGTGAAGCGCAGATCGCATAGCGCGGAGAAATAGGCCACCACCGTGACGCCGCCGATGCCGCTGGCGATATTCTCGAAACCGATCGCGCCCGCCATGCCCCAATTGCTCTTCCCCAGCGCAGCCAGAGCGGCAAAGCTGAAATTAGATACGCACATCAGGATCAGGCTGAGCAACACCGACCGCTTCATCCCCAGCCGTGCATAGAGGATGCCGCCGACGAAGATGCCGATCAGATAGGCCCAAAAGCCCATGCCGACGTCATAGAGGGCGATTTCGTCATTGGTATAGCCCAGATCGTCGAACAACAGGCGGAAGGTCAGGTTGGCCAGCGTGTCGCCGATCTTGTGCAGCAGGATGAACAACAGCACCAACAGGGCGCCACGCCGCTTGAAGAACTCGACCAGCGGGCCGGTGATCGACGCCATGACTTCGCTGACACCGCGCCGGGCGATCGGATCGCGATGCCGTTCCGGTTCTCCCATCAGCAGGCCCGTCAGCATCGCCGGCAACGCAAACAGGGCGCAGGCCAGATAGGCGCCGTGCCAGCCGATCCGCGCCGCCAGCACCAGCGCCAGCGATCCGGCGGCGACCGAACCGATCCGCCAGCCATATTGCGACATGCCCGAACCGACGCCGAGTTGCTCAGGCTTCAGCAATTCGATGCGATAGGCGTCGATCACGATGTCGTAGGTCGCGCCGGCCATGCCGACCAGGATGGCGGCATAGGCGGTCTGCATCAGGCTCGTCTTGGGATCGACCAGCGCCAGATAGGCCATGGCCGCCATGACGAACAGGCCCGCCACGAGCAGCCAGGACACACGCTGCCCCATTCGACCGATGATCGGCAACCGCACGCCATCGACGATCCACGCCCACAGCCATTTCAGATTATAGACCAGGAAAGCCAGGGTGAAGGCCGTCACCGCCTTCTTGTCGATGCCATCCTGCGCCAGCCGGGTCGTCAGCGTCGCCGCGATCATCGCGAAGGGCGCACCCGAAGAAACGCCCAGGAAAAACGCCGCCAACGGCGCCTTTTCCACATAAGGCCTTACGGCGTCGAGCCAGCTATGGCTGGCCTGTGTGGCGTCGTTCATGGATGTGTCTGTTCCCCGATGGCGTCAGTTCGGGCGCCACCATATGGCCTGATCCGGCGCTGGCAAGCGCGCATTGCGACGGCAGCGGCGACGATCAGGATATAGGGGCGAACAGGCTCAGCCCCGGCGGCGACTTGGGCTGGCGCACACCGCGCAGCACGGCGTCGACCACGGCGATCGCGGCCACCAGATCGCGCGGAGCGAAAGGTTTGGCCAGACATCCCACCGCCAGCGCGCGCGCATCCATCGGGCATCGGCCGGTGACAAACAGCACCGGCAGCCCCTGTGCCCCGGCATGACGGGCAACGTCGATGCCGCTCTTCTTGCCGTGCAGGGTAACGTCGGCAATCACCAGATCCACCCCGCCCGCATCGATGACGCGGGCCGCATGGGCGTAATCGTCCACGGTCGCGGCGATGCGATACCCGGCCTGCACCAGCGCATGTTCATTGTCGAAGGCGACCAGCGGTTCATCCTCCACAACCAACACGGTGCGGACGGCCTTGCGGCGCGGCTTGCGTGCTTCCCCTTCTTTCACCAGCCCGAAAAACATTTGCCAAGTCCGCCCTGTTTCCGCCATGCACCCGATGAAACGCCGCGTTCCCGCACCAGGTTGCCCAAGGACTGCCACAGTCCCCCTCACCCAAGCGCCGGAGCGGCTCATTTCAGCCTGTTGCTGGCTTTCCGCTCATATGGGAAGGACCAGTACGCAAGAAAAGGAATTGCCCGTGCAACCGCCGAAAAAATCCGGACCGCCCCGACGGGCAGGCCCCGGCGGCCCAAAACGCCCGACCAGCCCCGGCGGCAAACGCCCCGACGCACCGTCGTCACGCGATGCTGCGCCGAAGGATCGGAACGTGAAACCCCGTGCCGAGCGTCCCCTTACGGATCGCAACCGTCCCGACCGCGCGCGCGGCGATGCACCGCGCGCTGGCACATCATCCCCACGCAGCGCTGCGCCAAAGGACGGCCCTCGTCCCGACCGGCGCGAAGAAGGTCGCCCCGAACGTCCGCGCCCGGACCGCAACCGTTCCGACCGGCCGCGCGCCGATGCTCCGCGCTTCGGCGCGACCAAGCCCTATCCGCCGCGTAGGCCCGGCACAAAAAAAGCTGCCGGTCCTGCCCATCCGGCCAATCCCCATCCCGCCCACGCCATCGCCGCGTCGGATGGCAAGGGCGAACCGCAGCGCATCGCCAAGCTGCTTGCCCGCGCGGGCATCGCTTCCCGCCGTGAAATCGAGCGGATGATCGAGGATGGCCGCATCGCGAGGGATGGTGTCGCGATCGATACCCCCGCGACCCTGCTGACATCGCTCCATGGCATCACGGTCGATGGTGTCGCGGTCGCCGCGCCGCCGCCCGCGCGCCTCTTCCTCTTCCACAAGCCGACCGGCTGCCTCACCACCGAGCATGATCCGGCCGGGCGTCCGACCATCTATGACCGACTGCCCGAAGGCCTGCCGCGCCTGATGCCGATCGGGCGGCTGGACATGAACACCGAAGGGCTGCTGCTGCTCACCACCGATGGTGGTTTCAAGCGGCAGATGGAGCTACCCGCGACCGGCGTGCCGCGTACCTACCGCGCGCGCGCTTTTGGCGAGGTCAGCCAGCAACAACTGGAAGACCTGTTCGACGGGCTGGAGATTGACGGCATTCGCTATGGCCAGATCGAGGCCAATCTGGAACGCCGCACCGGCCGCAATCAGTGGATCGAAATGACCCTGACCGAAGGCAAGAACCGCGAGGTGCGCCGCGTTCTGGAGCATCTCGACCTCAAGGTGAACCGCCTGATCCGCACCGCCTATGGCCCCTTCAGTCTGGACGAAATGGCGGTCGGGGCGGTCGAGGAAGTGCGCCAGCATGACCTGATCCTCTTCCGCAAGAGCCTGAAAGACCCGGACGCATGAGGATCATTTCCGGCCAATGGCGCGGGCGGCCGCTGACGGCGCCCAAGGGTGACGCAACCCGTCCTACCGCCGACCGTACGCGCGAAACGCTTTTTTCCATGCTGACCAGCCGCATCGGTTCCTTCGAGGGGCTGGCGGTGGGCGATTTCTTCGCCGGATCGGGCGCGCTGGGCTTCGAAGCCCTGTCGCGCGGCGCAGCCTCCTGCCTGTTCGTGGAGCAGGACAAGGCGGCGCTGGACGCGATCCGCGCCAATGGCGACAAGCTGGGCATCCGTCCCGACATCCGCGCAGCCAGCGTCCTGTCGCTCGGCCCGGCGGGCAAGCCGCTCGACCTCATCTTCATGGACCCGCCCTATGATAGCGGCGCGGGGCAAGTGGCGCTCGACAAATTGTCGCGGCTCGGCTGGACCAACAGCGCGACCTGGATCAGCATCGAAACCGAACGGCGCGAAGATGTGGCGGTCAAGGGGTTCGCCATCGATGCCGTGCGCGACATCGGCAAGGCGCGACTGACTCTGTTGCGGGCCGAGGATTGAAGGCGATGACGACAGGCGCCACCAACTGGTTCGATCAAGGTGGCGCCAACTATGCGCGCTATCGTCCGGATTATCCCGATGAACTGGCGGCTGCGCTGGCCGCGCTCGCGCCTGACCGGCGGCTGGCGGTCGATGTCGGTTGCGGCAATGGCCAGTTCACGCGGCGTCTAGCCGAATATTTCGAGGCGGTCGTGGGCGTCGATCCCAGTGCCGACCAGATCGCCCATGCCGTACCCGACGCCCGGATCGACTATCGCTGCGCCGCCGCCGAAGCATTGCCGCTGGAGGATGGCGCGGCCAGCCTCCTCACCGCCGCGCAGGCGGCCCATTGGTTCGACCTGCCCGCTTTCCATGCCGAAGCGCGGCGCATCGGTATGGACGGCGCGGCGATCGCGCTGGTCAGCTATGGCGTAGCCCGGCTCGATCCGGGGGCGATCAACGACCGGCTTGCCCATTTTCACGACGAAGATGTCGGCCCTTACTGGCCGTCCGAACGGCATATGGTCGAAAATGGCTATGCCGACATGGATTTTCCCTTCCCGGCGATCGCGGTGCCGGCCATGGCCATCCACCGCGACTGGAACGCGCATCAACTGCTTGGCTATGTCGGCACCTGGTCCGCCGTCCGCCGCGCGCGGGAGGCTGGACAGGAACAGCGATTGTCGGACTTCGCGACCGACCTTCTCGACCTGTGGGGCGATCCGGAACGACAACGCGCCATATCCTGGCCGATCAGCGTGCGGGCGGGACGCTTGTCATAGCGCCGGAATAGAGCAGACTCATTCGCATCGATCATCGGTCCAGCAACCGGGGCGGTCGGGGAGCGCTTGCGCTGCCCCGACGCGCGTACTCAGTGATGCTTGCGGCTCTTCTTCCCGACGGCTGAATGATGGCCCTTCCTGGCGTCGCCCGGATTGATGCAGCTATCCTGCACGGCCTTGGAACAGACCGGATAGTCCTTCGCTTCGGTCGGCGGCGGGGTCATGTTGCCGCCTACCGTCACGGGGTTGGCGGCTGACCCCACGGGTGCGGACGGGTTGTCGGGAACATCCGCCGGAGCCGGGACCATGCCCGTATCGGGCGGAACCGCGCCGGTCGGTACGCTCGCATTGGGATCGGCAGGCGGCTGACTGCTGGGGGCGGGCATGTCCTGTGCCACTGCGATACCTGTGATGGTGGTGAAGCTCAGCAGGGCTGCGCCTGCCAGCATGATCGTCTTCATCGGAAACGTCCTTTCCTACGCTCTTCACCCCGTTTACCCACTTGGGCAGGCGTAGAACCGAAAGCACGCACCCGTCGTTCCTTGCGCAGACGACCGGACGTGCAGGATGCGCGCCGGACGATCGCGCCCCGGCGCGGTATGGCCCGTCGGGATAGCGATCGAACCTCGGCAGGTCATGCGCCCTGGTCATCCATGGCGCGGCCTCCGCCATCTGGATATGCACCTGGGGCGGGAAGGCGCTCTGGTCGTCCAGCGTCGCGGTCTGGATGTCGATCGATCCGGGGAACACCACCGGATTGGCGTAGAATAGCCCCGTGCCGCATCTGCCGCAGAAATAGCGCGTGGCATTTTCCGACGACTGGTAGCGGGCCGGTTCGCCGTGGATCGTCACCTTCTCCTGCGGGAAAAGCGCCCAGCCCACCATCGGCGCACCCGCGCTCGCCCGGCAGTCGGCGCAATGGCACAGGCCACTATAGGCAGGTTCGCCCGACGCTTCGTAACGGATCGCGCCGCACTGACATTTCCCTGTTACCATGGTTCATCCTCCCTTGCATGATTCACCTTTTGTTCTCATAGAAAGACCTCCGCCGCAAGGGTCCGCCCTTGCTCCCGCCGTCCCCTGTCCCTAGTTGTCCGTCATGACGCTCCCAGCCCCCTCTCCCGACGATCCGCCCTATCTGAAGGGGTTGAACACCCCCCAGCGGGAGGCTGTGCTGACGACCGAGGGGCCGGTGCTGGTGCTGGCGGGCGCGGGTACGGGCAAGACGGCGGCGCTGACCGCGCGGCTCGCCCATCTGATCGCGACGCGCCGTGCCTGGCCGTCGGAAATCCTGGCCGTCACCTTCACCAACAAGGCCGCGCGGGAAATGCGCGTGCGCGTCGGCGCGATGATCGGCGATGCGGTCGAGGGGATGCCCTGGCTCGGCACCTTTCACGCCATCGCCGCGAAGATGCTGCGCCGCCATGCCAAACTGGTCGGGCTGCAATCCAATTTCACCATCCTCGACACCGACGATCAGTTGCGCCTGATGAAGCAGCTCATCCAGGCGGAAGGGATCGACGAGAAGCGCTGGCCCGCGCGGCAGCTTGGCGGCCTGATCGACCAGTGGAAGAATAAGGGCTGGACGCCGGAGGATGTCGGCGCAGGCGAGAGCGAAGGCTATGCCCATGGCAAGGGGCAGAAGCTCTACGCCGCTTACCAGGCGCGGCTGCGGGACGTAAATGCCTGCGATTTCGGTGACTTGTTGCTACATATTCTGACGATATTGAAGAAGCATCGCGACGTGCTGGAGCAATATCAGCAGAAATTCCGCTATATCATGGTGGACGAATATCAGGACACCAACTCCAGCCAGTATCTCTGGCTGCGGCTGCTGGCGCAGACCCGCAAGAATATCTGCTGCGTCGGCGACGACGACCAGTCCATCTATTCATGGCGTGGCGCAGAAGTCGCCAATATCCTGCGGTTTGAAAAGGATTTTCCGGGTGCGACCATCATTCGTCTGGAACAGAATTATCGATCCACGCCCCACATCCTGGGTGCAGCGTCGGGCGTGATCGCGGAAAATGGCAATCGCCTGGGCAAGACGCTCTGGACCGACATCGACGTGGGGGAAAAGGTGCAGGTCGTCGGCGTCTGGGACGGCCCGGAGGAAGCCCGGCGTGTCGGCGAAGAGATTGAGGCGATCGAACGGAACGGCGGATCGCTGGACGAAGTGGCCATATTGGTCCGCGCCCAGCACCAGACCCGCGAGTTTGAGGACCGCTTCATCCAGATCGGCCTGCCCTATCGCATCGTCGGCGGCTTTCGCTTCTATGAGCGGGCGGAAATCCGCGATGCGCTGGCCTATCTGCGCCTCGTCAACCAGCCGGCCGACGATCTCGCCTTCGAACGCATCGTCAATGTGCCCAAGCGCGGGCTGGGCGACAAGGCGGTGGAAAAGCTGCATCGGCTGGCGCGGGCGGAGGGAATTCCCCTGGCGCTGGCGGCGGCGCGCATCCTCGACACCGACGAACTGACGCCGCAGGCGCGCCGTTCGCTGGGCAGTTTCATCGGCGATCTCGCCCGCTGGCGCGATCGGGCGGCGCAATTGCCCCATGCCGAACTGGCGCGGCAGATATTGGACGAAAGCGGCTATACCGCGATACTCCAGACGGAGCGCACGACCGAAAGCGCCGGACGGCTGGAAAATCTGAGCGAACTCGCCCGCGCCATGGAGGAATATGAAACGCTGGGCGCGTTCCTCGAACATGTGTCGCTGGTCATGGACAATGAGGCGCAGGCGGACGAGCGCAAGATCACGATCATGACCATCCACGCCGCCAAGGGGCTGGAATTCGACACGGTGTTCCTGGCCGGTTGGGAGGAAGGCATCTTCCCCTCGCAGCGCGCGCTGGATGAAGGCGGCCTCAACAGCCTGGAGGAAGAGCGCCGCCTTGCCTATGTGGCGATCACCCGCGCGCGCAAGCGTTGTATCATTCTCCACGCCGCCAACCGCCGCATCTACGGCCAGTGGACCAGTTCCATCCCTTCGCGCTTCGTCGGCGAACTGCCGCCCGAACATGTCGAGCAGGAAAGCAGCATGACCGGCGGCGCATCGCTGTGGCGCGCCAACTGGTCGGAACGCGACGATCCCTTCGCCAATGTCGCAAGGGGCAGCGGGCGCGGTCCCGGCTGGCAGCGAGCGCAATCGTCCGGCCAGTTCAGCCGCGAACCGGTACGAATCGTCGAGGCGCGCACTTCCGCCGTGTCACTGGGCAACAAGAGCCGCAGCGACATGAGCGTGGGCCTGCGCGTCTTCCACCAGAAATTCGGCTACGGCACCGTCGCGGAGATCGAAGGTAATAAGCTGGAGATTGATTTCGAGACGGCCGGGCGGAAACGGGTGATGGACAGCTTCGTCCAGCCTGCCTAGCGGCTCACCCGACGTTCCCGCCTGCGCGGGATGAAGAAATGGGTGGAGAGCGGAATGGCAGCTTTTGACGCAGAAATGCTGAATACAGCCCCTCCGGGTGGAAGCGAGTTCAGCGCCTGTAGGGCAGGCTAGTTCCAAGACCAAACTTCGCAGAAACCTTGCAACTTGCCGCCTCATTATCGACCAGCCATTTGCGCTTTTCGTTTTGAAGGCTTGGCAATGCCGATTTGATCGCACTTGCAATCGTCCGTCGAGACCAAATATGACAGGTTGCGGCAACAATCGTGTATTTGCATGCCCGAAGCGCGCCCGTTACAGGGCTAGGCAATGCTTCAATTGCCTCTATGCCGGGCCGATCAAATATCTCATCAAGAACTACGGACCGCTGATTAATCAAAGCAGCGCCTATTAACTCGTCTTGTTGATTAAAACTCCGGATGATCAGTTTTTGACATATACTTACCCCCGGCGCACGATTTCCGAACGATCCCCATCCCGTGCCTGAAAATTCGTCACGCATTTTGCGATATTCTGTGTCATCACCGACCACATCACCGAAATATTTCCGCGCAAAAGGAAATGTTTGGTTGCCATCGGCAGCTTTGCTCAACCCCAATCCCTGAACCGCACCGATTCCCAACGGGACGATTATGGTCGCGAATATCACCAGCGATATAAGCGCGAATCGTGCTTTCATTCGTTATCCTTGCTCTCGCCGATAAGGTTTGTTCGAGATGGCAAACAGTGTCGGCTTTCGAAGTCAAATGCAACGGACGGGGATGGCTAGAACTGGTCGTTCGGGGATCGGCAGCTTTGCAATCCGAATATCGTTGCCTAGAAGGAGGGCGTCCAGCGTTGGGGAATTGGTAGACCCGCCGGTCACAACCGCCCTGCCTCGGCAGATTGCAAGTTCGAACCTTGCCGCTGGACAACCTATCTATGACCGGTTTCGGGATGCGAAAACGGTTGAGCGGATGGCAACAAGTGGTCGCCTGCCGCTGGGCGGCTTTCCAATCCCGAATCCGACCAGCAGGTTATCGGCGGTGCGGACTGATTCGCAGGCTGGGAACGACGATGCCGGGTGGAGAGCGGACTATTGGGTCTTGATCTGGACCGAGCAATAGCGGACTTCCCCGCTCGGCGGGGTGATGTTACCGATCTTCCATGCGCGTTCTATTAACTGGATCATCTGGCTGGCTTGGCCGTTTCTTGAAGCCAAGACTCGAAGAGGTTGGTCACCATGTCATCGGACTCGATCCAATGCCGGGGCGACCAACCGACATCGTTGGTAGCGTGAGTGATCGCGCGTTTGTGGATCGGCTCTTTTCCGAGCACCGCTTTGAAGGCGTCATTCATGCCGGGGCTTTGCATAAGCCCGACATCATCCGATATCCGCGGCAGCGATTTATCGACGTTAACGTAACCGGGACACTCAACCTGCTGGAAGCCGCCGTGGCTAATGGTACTTCGAGCTTTGTCTTTACCTCGACGACGTCGTTGATGATCACACAGGCGATCCGTGACGAGACGGCCACTGAAACAGTGTGGCTGGATGAGGCCAGTGGTCCGCTCACACCGCGCAACATCTATGGCATGACCAAACGGGCGGCTGAGGAGATGTGCCGGCTAATCCATCTTGACCAACGGCTGCCGACTATCATCCTGCGCACTGCTCGCTTCTTCCCCGAAGAGGACGATACGCATCGCGAGCTTGCTGGTGAGAACATGAAGGCCAACGAGTTCTTAAATCGTCGGCTTACGGTTGAGGACTGTGCAGATGCGCATATTGCAGCCCTCACGAAAGCATCAACGATCGGCTTCGGCAACTATATCGTATCTGCGCCACCGCCATTTGGGCGTGAGGCTTGCGCCGCACTAAAGGCCGATCCGATTTCGGTCATCGCACGATGTTTTCCTGACGCGCCCGCTATATTCGCAGAACGAGGTTGGCATCTCCCGCGCAGTATCGGGCGGGTTTACGATCCCTCCGCGCTTGAACGGGATCTTGGCTTTCGGTGCCAAACCGATTTTGGAAGGGTGTTAGCGGCGATGCGAGAAAACGCACCCCTGCCGTTTGCACATGACGATCTTTACGTCTCACCAAACGAAACTCTTGCCCGCGAATTAGATTAAGCCAACGCCGGTTTTCGACGGCCATAGAGCCGCCTCGTAACGACCGCGAGTGGCCGCCCACCGCCAGACAGCCTTATATTCCCGAACGATACCAGAGGATTATCGGCAGCGCGGAGTGATTCGCAGACGATGAACGACGAACGCGGGTGGGTGGCGGACGCGCCGCTTTCGGAAAAGCAGAACCTATTAGCGGTCAATTCGTCATGACGGGAAACCCCGCCCATGAGGTTGTCGCGCACGTTCGCAATCCGACAGTGTTTTTCGGACATTATAGGGTCGTAGGAGCAACGCAACAGCGTTCGAGGCTGAAATCTGTAGGTTTCGCGCCGCCCCTTGTCGGATTTTATGTGATTGCCGACAGGGCCTTGCGAAGTCGTCAAAGATATCTTCCCACTCCATCAGAGGCGTACTATTCGTCTGCCATGATCTTAGTCGTAATCGCGTTGATGCAAACTGCATCAGGATTGCCTGTCCAGGCTGAAACTGCTCGCGCCGCGTCACCCGTGATCCAATCGACGGTGACTGACGATGTCCTGAAACAGCTTGCAATCGCAGAAAGCCGAGTACCGAGCAGGTTATATAGAGTCATTTACGATGACCCGTCTATGCGGGCAGAAATCAAGCGTGTCGGTTTTGAGAAAGGATGTAGAGCGGTCGCAGAAAGCAAGAGGCAAGTTAGCCGCCAATTTGTTCCATCTCTTGTGCCTGCAACGGTTGCTGCCATTCGTAAGATTGTTCCAGAACCACACCTGAGTGAAATGCGCCCTCGTTCATTCATTGTTGGACCAATGCGTATCTATACCAAGCGCATAGATGATGAGATTGACCGCACAGCTTCGCCCCTTCTGATGGCTACATATGCAGCGATGCGCGCTGAATTTCTTGGGCGGATGCGTGAATTGCCTACCTCACGCAACCCGGAAGACAATATCGTCATGCCTAAAACAGATATTGCGGCGTTTGGCAGCTTGAATGGGGCATATGATCTCGACAATCCGGCGCAACTGGGCATGGCCTGCGCGGATTTTCTGATCCGGCCTGAACAGCGCCCCACAATCACAACAGCGCCTTCTCCCGGCACCGTAACCATCATTCCACCACGGCAATGAGCGGAAATCAGGCGTTTTGCGTCAACGTCCGCTTAGAGGGACGATGCGAAGCCATTCAAATGACCAACATTGGTCGAGGCTGTGTAGAAACGTTGGTTTCTGATAAGGTTTTCCGAGATTTCGGGAGGCTTTGGCATGGGCCGTTTTGTCGAAGGGGAAGATCGTCGGCAGGACAGTTTTCTTCCTGCATCGCTGGATGACTATGTCGGCGAGGCTAACCCGGTACGGGTGATCGAAACCTTCATCGATGCGCTTGATCTGGAAGCTCTGGGCTTTGAGGGCATGACGCCGGCAGCGACGGGACGGCCTGGCTATCATCCATCGACGATGCTGAAGATATATCTGTACGGCTATCTCAACAGCGTCCAGTCGAGCCGCCGGCTCGAACGGGAAGCCGGCCGCAATATCGAGCTGATGTGGCTGACAGGCCGGCTGGCCCCCGACTTCAAGACGATCGCCAACTTCCGTCGCGATAATGGCGCTGCGATCCGCGCGGCATGCGCGCAGTTCGTGCTGCTCTGCCGGAGCATGGGCCTGTTCGTTGGTGCCACGGTGGCGGTGGACGGCAGCAAGTTCAAGGCTGTGAACAACCAGGATCGCAACTTCACGGCGCATAAGGCGGCCAAGCGCATCGAACAGGTCGAGGCCAGTATAGAACGCTATCTGGTCGCGCTCGACAGGGCTGATCGTGAGGACAGCGACGTACCCGAGATGCGAGCCGACAAAATCCGGGAGAAGATCGCCGGGCTGCGGCGTCAGATGCAGTATCTGAAGGATATGGCTGCCCAAGTCGAGCAAGCCCCTGACAATCAGATATCCCTCACCGATCCCGATGCACGGTCCATGGCGACCTCCGGCCGTGGCACAGGCGTGTGAGGCGGTACTCGATGCCATGCAGGCGCGCCTGGATCAGCTGCCGGATGCCATGGGTATGCGGAGACAGACGGTCGAACATGTCTTCGGCACGCTCAAAGCCTGGATGGGCAGTACGCCCTTCCTTACCAGAACCCTGAAAAACGTCCGGACCGAGATGAGCCTCAGTGTTCTGGCCTACAATATGAAGCGTATGATCCGAATGCTCGGCGTCCCGATGCTGATCCAGGCAATCCGCGCCTGATCGCCTCATCCCGCCGCATCGCTACCGCACCGTAATGCCGCCACGAGATCGCGTTTTTACACAGCCTCGGTCGTTTCCTGCCGCTCCCATTTCGTCATGCCGGGCTGGACCCGGCATCCCGCTTCCTTCTCAAACGCAACCCAAGAAGAAGCGGGCCCCCGGATCAAGTCCGGGGTAACGATTGTATCATTGGTTGAAGCTAGCCAAAATCAGCCATCGCTTTTTCCCACCCGGCACCGACAGCAGGCAGATCATATCCGGATCAAGGCCCATAAACATCATTGCCGCCGCGCAAGCTCTACTTGCGCTCAGGAACTTTCCGAGAAAATATTCCCGGACATCTTCTATATTCCGAAAATTGGTGGAGCCTAGCGGGATCGAACCGCTGACCTCCTGCATGCCATGCAGGCGCTCTCCCAGCTGAGCTAAGGCCCCATCGTCGCGGCCTTTGCCGCATCCCAATGGATCAGGCCATGTCCGGTACGAAACCGTCGGCCGAATATGAAGGCGCCCCTCGCTTTCGCTTGGGAGGCTCCGGATCAGGTCCGGAATGGTGGAGCCTAGCGGGATCGAACCGCTGACCTCCTGCATGCCATGCAGGCGCTCTCCCAGCTGAGCTAAGGCCCCGTCACCAGACCGAAGCGCCGTTTGGGTCCGGCGCTTCGGAGGTCGCTGCCATTAGGTCGCAGCAACCTCCATGGCAAGCAGAAATTTCAATTAATTGTCGTCGTCATTATCGCTGCCGCCAGCATCGACGCCTAGGTCGTCGTCACCGCCCAAATCGACGTCATTGTCCGGCGAATCGCCATCGTCATCGACGTCCAGATCGATGTCCAGATCGTCGTCGGCCGTCTCCAGCTCGCCGTCGGCGGTTTCGATGACCTTCTTGGGCGCAACTTCCTCATAAGGCACCGGCTGCTTCGACTTCAGCACCGGTTCCGGTTCCCAGGCGGTGTTGCAGTTGATGCAAGTCACCGGATTGTCATTGCCCAGGTCATAGAAGCGAGTCGCGCATTTCGGGCAGGTCCGCTTCGTACCCCATTCAGCCTTCACCATGTCCGGCCTGTTCCTTCTTCGATGCTCAAAACAGAAATCACGCGGCGCAACGGATGTTGCCCGCGAAACGTCGGGCGCCTTGCCATAGCGGAACCGCGCTGTCAAAAGCCGCTCGCATTTTTTCGGTTCCAAGACAACGGATACCCTGTGACCCAGCATAGCGAACAACCCGCCCCCATGACCTTCACCGCCGCGCCGGCCCTGTCCGGCAGCGTCACCGTGCCAGGCGATAAAAGCATTTCCCACCGATCGCTGATGCTGTCCGCCCTGGCGGTGGGCGAAAGCCGGGTCGAAGGCCTGTTGGAGGGCGAGGATGTGCTCGCCACGGCGGCGGCGATGCGCGCGATGGGCGCCGATATTCAGCGCGACGCCGATGGCATCTGGCATATCCATGGCGTGGGCGTGGGCGGCCTGCTCCAGCCGCAGACCGCGCTCGACATGGGCAATAGCGGCACGTCGACCCGCCTACTGATGGGCCTGCTGGCCAGCCATGACCTGACTGCTACCTTCATCGGCGATGCCAGCTTGAGCAAGCGCCCGATGGCCCGCGTGACCGAACCGCTCTCGCGCATGGGCGCCAGCTTCATGACCAGCCCCGGCGATCGCCTGCCGCTGACCATGAAGGGCGCCTGCCCCGCCGTGCCGCTCGACTATCGCCTCCCCGTCGCTTCGGCCCAGGTCAAGTCGGCGATCCTGCTCGCCGGCCTCAACACGCCGGGCGTCACCCGCGTCGTCGAACCGATCCCCACCCGCGACCATAGCGAACGGATGCTCAAGGGCTTTGGCGCGGACCTGAACGTCGCAGTGGAAGCGGACGGCACCCGCATCATCACGCTTACGGGCGAAGCGGAATTGAAGCCGCAGCAGATCGTGGTGCCCGGCGACCCATCGTCCGCGGCTTTCCCGATCGTTGCTGCCCTGCTGGTGCCGGGTTCCAGGGTGACGATCGCCAATGTCGGTCTGAATGCGACCCGCGCGGGCCTCATCGACTTGCTGCGCGAAATGGGCGGATCGATCGAAGTCACCAATGCTCGCGAAGTCGGCGGCGAACCGGTCGGCGACCTTGTCGTCACGGCGTCGGCGCTCAAGGGCGTCGAACCCGACCCGGCGCGCGCGCCAAGCATGATCGACGAATATCCCGTCGCCTTCATCGCTGCGTCCCTCGCCGAGGGACGCAGCGTCTTCCGCGGCCTGGAAGAGTTGCGGGTCAAGGAATCGGATCGCATCGCCACCATGGCCGAAGGGCTGCGCGCCATCGGTGTGCAGGTAGAGGAGCTGGAAGACGGCATCATCATCGAGGGCAGCGGCGGCGCACCGCTCGCCGGTGGCGGGCCGATCGCGACCAGGCTGGACCACCGCATCGCCATGAGCTTCGCCGTGGCGGGCCTGGTATCGAAGGGGGGCGTCACCATCGACGACATGCGCCCGGTAGCGACCAGCTTCCCCACCTTCCTGCCGCTGCTCCAGTCGCTGGGCGCCGTGGCATGATTATAGCCGTCGACGGTCCCGCTGCGTCGGGCAAGGGCACCATCGCCAAGGCGCTGGGCCGTCACTATGGCTTGCCCGTGCTTGACACCGGCCTTCTGTACCGGGCCGTCGGTCTTTCCGTCCTCAAGCTGGGCGGCGATCCGGATCGTCAGGCCGACGCCCTCGCCGCCTGCGGTTTCGACGACGCGCTCCTCGCTGATCCAGCCCTGCGCAGCGAAGCGGTAGGCAGTCTCGCCTCGCGCGTGTCGGTGCATCAGAATGTACGCGACGCGCTGGTCCAGCGGCAGCGCGACTTCGCCACCCAGCCGGGCGGCGCCATCCTTGACGGGCGCGACATCGGCACGGTGATTGCGCCCGATGCCGACGCGAAGATCTTCGTGACGGCCAGCGTCTCCATTCGCGCCGAACGGCGGTACAAGGACGCCCTGTCCCATGGCGGAAATCCGGACATGGACAGCCTGATCGCCGACATTCAGGCGCGCGACACCCGCGACATGAGCCGCGACCATGCGCCGCTCATGCGAGCCGATGGCGCGGACTTGCTAGATACGTCGGATTTGACTATAGACGCCGCCGTCCAGCGGGCCATCGCGCTTGTGGACGCTCAGCTTGAAGGTCACTCCCAAAAGTGACCCGTCAAGGCGCGCGGATCATCCGGGCGCCCTTTTCGCTTTTTCCTGGCTGCGCGTTCCCACGCCCAACCCCTTGGATACCCAGGAAGCATTCGGCTTTTTGGGTAGTTTGGCCAAAGACCACCGGAGACAACCGGTTGGCCAGCAATGATGAGTGAAGGACATAATATGGCCTCTACGGCATTCCCCTCGCGCGACGATTTCGCCGCGCTTCTCAATGATTCCCTCGGTGGCGAGGACGGCGGCTTCGAAGGCCGCGTCGTCAAGGGCACCGTTACCGCCATCGA
Source organism: Sphingobium sp. BYY-5 (assembly GCF_022758885.1). Lineage (NCBI taxonomy): Bacteria > Pseudomonadati > Pseudomonadota > Alphaproteobacteria > Sphingomonadales > Sphingobiaceae > Sphingobium > Sphingobium sp. BYY-5. The sequence continues at coordinate 891,576 of NZ_JALEBH010000001.1, read as the reverse complement.
AAACGACCTGGCCGTCATCGACGTAGGTCTCAAGTCCGAAGGCCGCGTGCCGCTGCGCGAATTCGCGATGCCGGGCCAGAAGGCTGAACTGAAGGTCGGCGACGAAGTCGAAGTCTATGTCGACCGCGTCGAAAACGCCCATGGCGAAGCCATGCTGTCGCGCGACCGCGCCCGCCGCGAAGCCGCTTGGGACAAGCTGGAAGCCGAGTTCACCGAGAGCACCCGCGTCGAAGGCGTCATCTTCGGCCGCGTCAAGGGTGGCTTCACCGTCGACCTCGACGGCGCCGTGGCCTTCCTGCCCGGCTCGCAGGTCGACATTCGCCCAGTTCGCGACGTCACCCCGCTGATGGACATCCCGCAGCCCTTCCAGATCCTCAAGATGGATCGCCGCCGCGGCAACATCGTCGTGTCGCGCCGCGCCATTCTGGAAGAAACCCGCGCCGAACAGCGCAGCGGCCTCATCCAGACGCTGGCCGAAGGCCAGATCATCGAAGGCGTCGTCAAGAACATCACCGATTATGGTGCGTTCGTCGACCTGGGCGGCATCGATGGCCTGCTGCACGTCACCGACCTCAGCTACAAGCGCATCAACCACCCCAACGAGATGATCAACATCGGCGACACCGTCCGTGTCCAGATCATCCGCATCAACCGCGACACCCAGCGCATCAGCCTGGGCATGAAGCAGCTTGAGAGCGATCCGTGGGAAGGCGCTTCGGCCAAGTATCCCGTCGGCGCGAAGCTGTCGGGCCGCGTCACGAACATCACCGAATATGGTGCGTTCGTCGAACTGGAAGCCGGCATCGAAGGCCTGGTCCACGTGTCGGAAATGTCCTGGACCAAGAAGAACGTCCACCCCGGCAAGATCGTTTCGACCAGCCAGGAAGTCGATGTCATCGTCCTGGAAGTCGATCCCGAAAAGCGCCGTATCTCGCTCGGCCTCAAGCAGGCCCAGAACAACCCCTGGGACAGCTTCGCCGAACGTCATCCGATCGGCTCGACCGTCGAGGGCGAAGTCAAGAACGCGACCGAGTTCGGCCTGTTCATCGGCCTGGACGGCGATGTGGACGGCATGGTCCACATGTCGGACATCGCCTGGGGCATCTCCGGCGAAGACGCCCTGGCGCTGCACCGCAAGGGCGAGACGGTTTCCGCCGTCGTTCTCGACATCGACGTCGAGAAGGAGCGCATCAGCCTCGGCATGAAGCAGCTTGAGCGTGGTGGTCCGGCCGCTGGCGGCACCACGGCGGCTGCCGCTGGCCTCAACAAGAACGCGATCATCACCGTGACCGTTCTGGAAGTCCGCGACGGCGGCCTGGAAGTCCAGGCTGGCGACGATGGCGCCACCGGCTTCATCAAGCGCAGCGACCTGGGTCGCGACCGTGACGAACAGCGTTCGGAACGCTTCCAGATCGGCCAGAAGTTCGACGCCATGGTGACCGGTTTCGACCGCGCCAAGAAGCCGACCTTCTCGATCAAGGCGATGCAGATCGCCGAAGAGAAGCAGGCCGTCGCGCAATATGGTTCGTCCGACAGCGGCGCGTCGCTGGGCGACATCCTGGGCGAAGCGCTCAAGGCGAAAAGCGAAGGCTGATCCCTTCCGGGATTGCTACAAAAAAGGCCCGCCGGAACCCTGGTTCCGGCGGGCCTTTGTCATTCTTGGCCTTCCGAAACGATCTTGCGCACCCCGATTGCCAACTTCTTGCAAAAGCTTTATGAAATGCAGGAGGGGAACAGCATAGGGGCGCTGGGGAACCAATGATCCGTTCGGAATTGATCCAGAAACTGACCGACGAGAATCCAGAACTGACCGTTCCGGAAGTTGAGAGGATCGTCGATCTCTTTTTCAAGGAAATCGTGGACCGGCTCGCTTCGGGCGGTCGCGTGGAATTGCGCGGTTTCGGCGCCTTTACCACGCGAGCGCGGGAAGCCCGCACGGGCCGAAACCCCCGCACCGGCGAACAGGTACCGGTATCCGCCAAGCGCGTTCCCTATTTCAAGCCGGGCAAGGAAATGCGCGAACGGCTCAACGCCGACGGCGAATCCGCAAGCGACGCTTGACCTCGCTCGCCCCAGCCGTCAGGGGAAGCAAGCCCTGACTATCGGGCGGACGTGGCGAAATCGGTAGACGCAGCGGACTTAAAATCCGCCTCCTCCTGGGAATGCGGGTTCAAGTCCCGCCGTCCGCACCAGCATGATATTCTCGAATATCTGTTGCTACCTAGCAAAGCCCGCGATCTTTGATCGAGGACGCCCGCTTTTATAATGGCAACCTTGTTCCCCGGCGCAGGCCGGGGTCCAGTTCGGACCGTGGAACTGGACCCCGGCCTGCGCCGGGGAACAAGGTTGTTATGGAAATGAATCATCCTCGCCGCAGTTTGCTATTATTTATCAGCGCTCCCTAACCCACGAACAGGAAGGCCGGAGCCTCCAGCAGCTTCCTGACCGCCTGGACAAAACTGGCCGCGTCCCAGCCGTCGACCACGCGATGGTCGCAACTGATCGACAGGTTCATGAGCTTGGCCGCGACAATATCCTTGCCGCGGAAGACCGGGCGCTCGATCACGCGATTGGGGCCGATGATTGCCACTTCCGGCCGGTTGATGACCGGCGTGGTCGCGATGCCGCCCAGCGGGCCGAGCGAGGTCAGCGTCAGCGTCGAGCCGGACAGTTCCTCCGACTTCGCCTTGCCGGTGCGGGCAGCGTCGGCCAGGCGACGAATCTCGCTCGCCAACTGCCAGACATTCCTGTCCTGCGCATCGCGGATCACCGGCACCATCAGCCCCGCATCGGTCTGCGTCGCCATGCCGAGATGAACCGATCCATGGCGTGTCACCACGCCCGCCTCGTCATCATAACGGGCATTGAGCATCGGAAAGTCGGGCAGCACCTTGCAGATCGCAACGATCAGCAGCGGCAGCATGGTCAGCTTGGGACGCCCATTTTCTCCGGCCCCGCGCCCCGCATTGAGCTGCTCGCGCAGTTCCTCCAGCGCGGTGACGTCGATTTCCTCGACATAGGTGAAGTGTGGGATATGCCGCTTGGACGCGGCCATATTCTCGGCGATGCGGCGGCGCATACCGATGACCTTGACCGTCTCGTCGGCGCGTTTAGCTGAACGTCCGGCGGGGCGATAGCCCTGGCCCTGCCCGTAGAGCAGATAGGCGTCCAGATCGGCGTGGCGGATGCGGTCGCCGGTGGGTTTGACCTGCGAGAGGTCGATGCCCAGTTCCTTAGCGCGGGCGCGCACGGCGGGGGACGCGAGGACAGCGCTGGTCGCAACCTCCCCTCCGTTCGGGCTGAGCCTGTCGAAGCCCTCCACTTTCTCTACAGCAACAGCGCTTGAAGAAAAGGAAGGCCCTTCGACAGGCTCAGGGCGAACGGAGGTAGGTGTCGCAGCCTCGATCCCCACCGCACCCGGCACTTCCGCTTCGCTCGGAGATGGCGCAGCGACGGCCTCACCCTCCACCTCTATCTCCACCAGCATGGCGCCGATCGCCACCTGATCGCCCGGCTCACCGGCCAACCGCACCACAATGCCCGCGACCGGGCTTTCCATTTCGACCGTCGCCTTGTCGGTCATCATGTCGGCGATCGGCTGGTCTTCCTCGACCCGGTCGCCGACCTTGACGTGCCAGCCGACGATCTCGGCTTCCGAAATGCCTTCGCCGATGTCCGGCAGCTTGAATGTGAAAAGAGCCATGACTCTTTAGTCCTTCAGAATCTTGGTGATGGCTTCGCGGATACGCACCGGGCCAGGGAAATAGGCCCATTCCAGGCTATGCGGATAAGGCGTGTCGAAGCCGGTGACGCGCTCGATCGGCGCTTCGAGATGGTAGAAACAGCGCTCCTGAACGAGCGCCAGCAATTCCGCACCGAAACCGCTGGTCCGCGTCGCCTCATGCACGATCAGGCAGCGGCCAGTCTTCTTTACCGACGCCTCGATCGCCTTGATGTCGAGCGGCACCAGGCTGCGCAGGTCGATGATCTCCGCATCGATGCCCAGCGCGGCGACGCTATTCTCCACCACATGGACCATCGTACCGTAGCACAGAATGGTCAGCGCTTCGCCCGTCCGCGCGATCCGCGCCTTGCCCAGCGGGATGCGGTAATAGCCGGTCGGCACCTGCGCGGCCTCATGCCCTGCCCAGCTTTTGGCCGGCGTGTCATAATGGCCGTCGAACGGGCCATTATAGATGCGCTTGGGTTCGAAGAAGATGGTCGGATCATTATCCTCGATCGCCGCGATCAGCAGCCCCTTGGCGTCATAGGGCGTCGACGGGATCACCGTCTTGACCCCCGACACATGGGTGAAGATGCCTTCGGGCGACTGGCTGTGCGTCTGGCCGCCGAAAATGCCGCCCCCAAAGGGCGACCGCACCGTCATCGGTGCGATGAACTCGCCCGCCGAGCGGTAACGCAGCCGTGCCGCCTCGCTCACCAACTGGTCGAGCGCGGGGTAGATATAGTCGGCGAACTGGATTTCCGGCACCGGCCGCAAACCGTATGCGCCCATGCCCACCGCCACGCCGATGATCCCGCATTCGGTGATCGGCGTGTCGAACACGCGGTTCTTGCCATATTTCTGCTGGAGACCGGCGGTGGCGCGAAACACACCGCCGAAATAACCGACATCCTCGCCCATCACGACCACGTCCGGATCGCGGTCCATCATCACGTCCAGCGCGCTATTGATCGCCTGGATCATGTTCATCTGCTGGACTTCGACCGCAGTTTCGAGAAGCGTTTCAGTCATGTGCCAATCTTTCCGCCCCGGACTCGACAATCCTCCCCTGTAAGGGGAGGGGGACCGGCGTAGCCGGTGGAGGAGTGTCACCCTCCCGATAGAGGGACACCCCTCCGTCAGCACTGCGTGCTGTCACCTCCCCTTCCAGGGGAGGATGATTAAAGCTCCTCACAACCCGGCCGCCTTCCATTCGTCCAGCATCTGCTGCTGCTGTTCCTTGAGGTGCCAGGGCATTTCCTCGAACACATCCTCGAACATCGATTCCATCGGATGGTGGAGGCCATGGCCAAGAATGCCGTTCTTTTCCGCCTCGCGCGCGGCGTCGCGGACCATTTCGGCCAGTTCCTTGTCCATCGCCGCGTGGCGTTCCTCGTCCCAGATGCCCAAGGCGATGCAGTGCTGCTTCAACCGCGCGATCGGATCGCCCAGCGGCCAGAGGCTGCTTTCTTCGGCGGAACGATAGGCGGTCGGATCGTCGGACGTGCTGTGCCCTTCGACCCGATAGGTAAAATGCTCGATCAGCGTCGGCCCGGCATTGGCGCGTGCTCGGTCAGCGGCCCAGCGAGTCGCGGCATAGACAGCCAGGATATCATTGCCGTCCACCCGCAGTCCGGCAATGCCATAGCCCACGGCCCGCGCGGCGAAGGTGGTCGCCTCCGCTCCGGCAAAACCTGAAAAGCTGCTTATAGCCCACTGATTATTAACGACATTCATGATAACTGGCGCGCGATAGACGCTGGCGAAGGTACAGGCGGAATGGAAATCGCCCTCCGCCGTCGATCCCTCACCGCACCAGGTAGCGGCGATGCGTGTATCGCCCTTCGCCGCGCTCGCCATCGCCCAGCCCACCGCCTGCGGATATTGGGTGGTGAGGTTGCCGGAGATGGAGAAAAAGCCCGCCTCCCGCGCCGAATACATGATCGGCAGTTGGCGGCCCTTCAACCGGTCGCCCTTGTTCGAATAAATCTGGTTCATCATGTCGATGAGCGGCCAGTCGCGCGCGATCAATATGCCTTGTTGGCGATAGCTGGGAAAGCACATGTCATCGCGCGACAGCGCCAGCGCGGCGCCAATCGACACCGCTTCCTCGCCGGTCGACTTCATATAGAAACTGGTCTTGCCCTGCCGCTGCGCCCGGAACATGCGCGCGTCGAAGGCGCGGGTCAGCGCCATGGCGCGCAGCATCTTCAGCAGGGTTTCGGGCGGCAGCTTGGGGTTCCAGGGACCGACCGCCTGCCCCTCCTCATCCAGCACGCGCACCAGGCCATAGGCCATGTCGCGCATGTCGGCGGGCTGGCTGGCCTCATCCGGGCGCGGCTGCGTGCCGGCGGGCGGAATATCGAAATGGGTGAAGTCGGCGCTTTCGCCCGGCCGCGCGGGCGGCTCGGGCACATGCAGGCGCAGCGGCGGCAGATTGCGCCCCGCCTGTCCTTCATCGCCTGCGAATCCGTTCGGATCGCTCATCCTGCCTCCTATGGTGCATCGCAATAATATTGCTTGATGCAGATATTATATTTCAACGTCGCGGAAGGCAAGTCTTCCTGACCCAATTTCCTTCCGGCCTGTCCCTGCCGCTCCTTCTTCAGACGGCGACGGGCGCGGAAATATGGGCCTGCGGCGCATAATCAACCACTTCGAAATCCTCGATCCGATAGTCGAAAATGGAGGACGGCCGCCGATTGATCCGGAGCTTGGGCGCGCCGGACGGAATCCGGTCCATCTGCGCCTCAACCAGGTCGGCATGGTTCAGATAGAGATGCACGTCCCCGCCCTGCCAGACGATCTCGCCCGGCTCCAGGTCGGTCTGCTGCGCCAGCAGCCGGGTCATCATCGATAGGCCGAAGATGTTGAAGGCAAAGCCCAGCCCCAGGTCGCAACTGCGCTGGAACAGCACGCCGTTAAGCTTCCCGTCCGCCACCTGGAACTGATAGGTCATATGGCAGGGCGGCAGCGCCATCTGCGCCACCTCCGCAACGTTCCAGCCGGTGAAGAGCAGGCGGCGCGATCCCGGCGTCCTACGAATCGCCTCCACCAGGTCGGCAATTTGGTTGTGCCCATTTTCCGCCCGGCGATACAGGCCATCACCCATCGGCTCGTAACGCGGCCAGTTCACCCATTGCGCGCCGTAAACCGGGCCAAGATCGCCCCATTGCCGCGCAAAATCCTCGTCCGCGATGATCCTCGCCTCGAAGGCGTCACGATCGATCGCTTCGCCCGTCGCGCGGCGATAGGCGTCGAGGGGCCAGTCGGTCCAGATATGTACGCCTTGCCGTACCAGTTCGCGGATATTGGTGTCGCCCGTCAGGAACCACAGCATCTCCCGCGCCGCGACCTTCCAGTAGACGCGCTTGGTCGTGAGCAGCGGCACCGCGTCATCGGCCAGGGAGAAGCGCATGGTCGCGCCCAGGATCGACCGCGTGCCGACACCGGTGCGATCGACCCGTTCACTCCCCTGGGTCCAGACATGCCGCATCAGGTCCAGATATTGCTGCTCATAATGGGGTGCGGGCGGGCGGTGCATATCGGTCAAGGCAATATCCTGAACTCACGAGTCTGATGCCTCCGGCTGTAGCCCAGCCCGAAGGGCGCGCCAATCTTGCCGTCATAATGGAGCGATCACGCCCGCTTTCCCGCCATAACGGAGGCGCTTGCCCTCCCCTTGGGTGAAACCGTTCCGCAGGATTGCCACCATGGGTGGGGACAATCAGTTGATGATCGCGATTCTCGACCAGGACTGGCGGCCCCGCCACGTCCTGCCCGTCGGCCAGGAATGGCACCAGCTCCTCCAGCACTTGCTGGCCGACGAGAGCAGTTGGATCGCCCTGTTCCAACGGCGTCGCGCCGGCGAAACGCCCCTGCCCCGCCCCGCCGACATCGCGCTCACCCGCTCTCTGGCGCGCAGCCTGCGCCCGCTCGACCTGCGCCTTGCCGACCATGTCATCCGGGCGGGGCAGGCCCGCTTCAGCTTCCGCGGTGCGGGCCTTCTCTAAGGATTGTGGGGATTTAGGATTCCCATTTAGCGGCAACTGTGCTTCCTGGTGCGGATGGATCGTTTTGTACTGACGGACGCCCAGTGGGCGAAGATGGAACCGCATTGTCTTGGCAAGATCACCGATCCCGGACGCAGCGGCAGGAACAATCGACTATTCATGGAGGCGGTGCTGTGGATTGTGCGAACGGGCAGTCCTTGGCGCGACCTGCCCGCCCAGTTCGGCAACTGGAGTACGGCGTTTCGGCGGTTCCGTGATTGGCGCGAAGCGGATGTTTTCAAGCGGATTTTCGATGCTTTGACGGAGGAGCCAGACATGGAATACGCCATGATCGATGCGACCATCGTGAAAGTTCACCGGCACGGTCAAGGTGCAAAAGGGGGACTTCGAGCCAGGCCATTGGCCGCTCCAAAGGCGGCATGACGACCAAGATATTGGCGCTAACCGATGCCTTGGGCAACCTTGTGCGCTTTCGCCTGATGCCGGGCAATCGTTTCGATAGCGTCGGTGTTGCCCCGCTGATCGAAGGCGTCGAGTTTGGGGCGTTGCTTGCCGACAAAGCTTTCGACAGCAACGACATCATTGCCGATCTCAACGAACGCGGTGCCAGGATCGTCATCTCTCAGCATCCACGCCGCGCCATACCTATTCGGCTCGACACTGAAATGTATAAATGGCGACACCTGATCGAAAACTTCTTCTGCAAACTCAAAGAGTTCAAACGTATCGCCATGCGTGCCTGCAAAACAGACCAAAGCTTCTCAGCAATGATCTATCTCGCTGCCGCCGTCATCAATTCACGATGAATCCCCACAACCCTTAGTCCATGCAAAAAAAGCGTCACTGACCGCTTGCCAGCCCGGAAAGCCCTCTCTATAGGCGCACTCCTGCCTTACGGGGCCGCCTACAAAGCGGTTTCGGCATCGGTCGGGGAATAGCTCAGCCTGGTAGAGCACTGTCTTCGGGAGGCAGGGGCCGGAGGTTCGAATCCTCTTTCCCCGACCAACTTTTTCACATTGAAGTGACGCGGCATATCGGCGGGATGGTATAGGCCTTTCCCGCCATTTTTACATGTCGACGCGACGCGCGTGGCCAGCGCTTTTCGACAGATGTCATCTGTCGAAAGCCATGGAGCCGCTTCTTGCGCGTTCGTAAAAGATGTTTGACCCGGCCTGTACGGACGGCAATGATCCCGCCTTATCAAACCGGTACGGCAGCAGCGCCGCAACCCAATCATAAACCGACCCGCGCCATGCGGGCATAACAGGCGGGAGACACCCCTTGCACAGACGCGATTTTCTGGCCTTTGGCGCCGTGGGCGCAGGAGGGCTTATCCTTCCTTCCATGTTCGGCAAGGTCATTGCCGCCGAGGAATTGAACAGCGCCATCGACGTGGCAGTCAAGAAGAGCCTGGCCGACGCCGCGATGAACGCTGCGAAAAGTGCGGGCGCCAGCTATTGTGACGTGCGCGTCGGCCGCTATCTGCGCCAGTTCGTCATCACCCGTGAGCGCAATGTCGAGAATATCGTCAACACCGAATCGTCCGGCGTCGGCATCCGCGTCATCGCCAACGGCGCCTGGGGCTTCGCCGCAACCAACGAGATGACCCAGGAAGCGGTCGCTAGGGCCGCGCAACAGGCCGTCGCCATCGCCAAGGCCAACGCACCGGCCCAGACCGCGCCGGTCGAACTCGCGCCCACCAAGGGCGTGGGCGAAGTCAGTTGGAAGACCCCGATCGTCAAGAACAGCATGGCCGTGCCGATCAAGGACAAGGTCGACCTGCTGATGGGAGTGAACGCCGCGGCCATGGATGCGGGCGCTGACTTCATCCGCTCCATCCTGTTCCTGGTGAACGAGCAGAAATATTTCGCCAGCACCGACGGCAGCTATATCGACCAGGACGTGCACCGCATCTGGGCGCCGGTCGAAGTGACCGCCGTCGACAAGGCCAGCGGCAAGTTCCGCACGCGCGAGGGCCTGTCCGCACCGATGGGCCTGGGCTTCGAATATCTCGATGGCGCAGCCTCGGGCAAGACCGTGCTGCCCAACGGCGTCATCGTCTACGGCAACAGCTACGACATGAAGGAAGACGCCGTCGCCGCCGCCAAGCAGGCGCGCGCCAAGATCAAGGCGCCCTCGGTGAAGCCCGGAAAATATGATCTGGTGCTCGACCCGTCGCACACCTGGCTCACCATCCATGAATCGGTCGGCCATCCGCTCGAACTGGATCGCGTGCTGGGTTACGAAGCCAATTATGCCGGCACCAGCTTCGCCACGATGGACAAGCTGCAAAGCCATTTCCAATATGGCAGCCAACAAGTGAACATTGTCGCGGACAAGACCCAGCCGGGCAGCCTCGGCGCGGTCGCCTATGACGATGAGGGCATCAAGACAAAGAAGTGGGATCTGATCCGCGACGGCAAGCTGGTCGGATACCAGGCGATCCGCGATCAGGCCCATATCGAGGGCAAGAAGGAAAGCGACGGCTGCGCCTATGCCGATAGCTGGTCAAACGTCCAGTTCCAGCGCATGGCCAATGTCAACCTTGAGCCGGGCAAGACCAAGAAGAGCGTCGCCGACATGATCGCAGGGGTCGAGGACGGCATCTACATCATCGGCGACGGCAGCTTCTCGATCGACCAGCAGCGCTATAACGCCCAGTTCGGCGGCCAGCTCTTCTACGAGATCAAGAATGGCAAGATCACCCAGCAGATCGAGGATGTCGCCTACCAGATCCGCACCCCGGAATTCTGGAACGCCTGCGTCGGTGTCTGCGACGCCAGCGACTATCGCCTGGGCGGCTCCTTCTTCGACGGCAAGGGCCAGCCGCCGCAGGTGTCCGCCGTGTCGCACGGCTCCTCGACCGCGCGCTTCAACGGCATCAACGTCATCAACACCGCGCGTTCGCTCGGCTGATCGCTGCAATTTTGGATTGGAGCCTGATTCACGTTTTCGGCGGCAGCGCAAGGCGCTTCCACCTCAAACGATCAGGCTCCTAGGGAGATAAGAAAATGAGCATCCTTACCGAAGCGCAGGCCAAGGCTATCCTGACCAAGGTCGTCGGCCTGTCCAAGGCGGACGAATGCACCGCGCAGCTTACCGGCAAGACTCAGGGCAATATCCGCTTTGCCCGCAACAATGTGTCCACCGCCGGTCTGACCGACGATATCGAACTGGCCGTGCAGGTCGCTTATGGCAAGAAGATCGGCACCGCCACCATCAACCAGTTCGACGACGCCTCGCTGGAGCGGGTCGTGCGCCGGGCCGAAACACTGGCGCAGCTGGCCCCGGACAATCCGGAGTTCATGCCCGCCGTCGCCCGGCAGGTCTACAAGCCCAGCCCGACCTTTGCTCAGGCGACCGCCGACATCACGCCCGATTATCGCGCACAGGTCGCCGCCACCTCGATCAACGCCTGCAAGACGCAGAACCTGATCGCGGCCGGCTATCTGGAGGATGGCCAGAGCTTCAAGGCGATCGCCAACAGCAAGGGCAATTTCGGCTATCAGCGCTCGACCGTACTCGATTATACCTGCACCGTCCGCACCGAGGATGGGCGCGGTTCGGGCTGGGTCGGCACCGACACGCAGGACGCCACCCGCTTCAAGGCGAACAGCGACATCCAGATCGCGATGCGCAAGGCGTCGGCTTCGGCCGAAGCCAAGGCGCTGGAGCCGGGCAAATATACCGTGATCCTGGAGCCGATGGCGGCCGCGGGCCTGATCGGCTTCATGTTCTACTATTTCGGCGCGCGCGAGGCCGATGAGGGCCGCAGCTTCCTGTCGAAGAAGGGCGGCGGCAACAAGCTGGGCGAACAGGTGTTCGGCCCGCAGGTCAATTTCTACACCGACCCGTGGGACCCGGTTGCGCCGTGCGAGCCATGGGACGAGGACGGCCTAGCCCGCCAGCGCATGGACATGGTGAAGGGCGGCAAGATCACCAACCTCAATTACAGCCGTTACTGGGCGCAGAAGCAGGGCAAGCCCGCCGTCGGCCAGATGGGCAATATCCTGATGACGGGCGGCGACAAATCGACCGCCGACCTCGTCCGCTCCACCGAGCGCGGCGTGCTCATCACCCGCACCTGGTATATCCGCATGGTCGATCCTCAGACGGTGCTGCTGACTGGCCTGACCCGCGACGGCACCTTCTATATCGAAAATGGGCAGATCAAATATCCGATCAAGAATTTCCGGTTCAACGAAAGCCCGGTCATCATGCTCAACAATGTGGAAGAGCTGGGCAAGCCCGTCCGCGTGCCGCCAGACGAAGTGTCGATGAACATCGTCGTCCCGCCGATGAAGTTGCGCGACTTCACCTTCACGTCGCTGTCGGACGCGGTGTGACGCCACGGTGCAATGTGCTGACCTATTGATTGCCGTCATCCCGGCGACAGCCGGGATCCAAGGCCGCAAGTCCAGTTTTGTGCGGCACTGGATCCCGGATCAAGTCCGGGATGACGGGTTTCAGCCAGGGTCGGCATGTCGTGACGCAATCTTCCAATGACCCGCAGCGACTTTCTTCGGTTGATGGCCGACGGCCTCGCCAGCACATTGCTGGCCCGCCCACTCGCAGCCGCCGGAAGCTACGACTTCTGGTTCACCCGCCTGCGCTACGATAGCGGCGACTGGGACGTGGACCAGCGCGCGCCGTCGAACATCATCACTTCGCTCATCGACTACACCACCCTGCGCGTCGATCCGAAGGAGCATGTCATCGCTCTGTCGGACCCGAAGATGCTGACGGCGCCCTTCTGTTACATGGCGGGGCACAAGCTGGTGGAATTCTCGCCCGCCGAGCGGCGCAATTTCGAACGCTATGTCCGCAATGGCGGCTTTGTCATGGTGGACGATTGCAATCATGACATAGACGGCCTCTTCGCCCGGTCGTTCGAGGCGCAGATGGCGAAGATATTCGGGCCAAAAGCGATGAAGTTATTGCCCAAGAACCACGGCCTCTACCGCAGCTTCTTCAAGTTCGACGGCCCGCCCAACACCGGGCTGGAACTGAACGGCTGGGGCGACGACCTCGTCCATGATTATCTCAAGGGCATAGAGGTGAACGGGCGGCTGGGCGTTCTGTACAGCAACAAGGATTATGGCTGCGAATGGGATTATGACTGGCGCAACAAACGCTTTCTGGCCGAGGACAATACGAAGTTCGCGGTCAACATCGTGATGTACGCGCTGTCGGTGTGATTTTTCAATTGCTCGTCATTCCCGCGAAGGCGGGAACCCATCTCCGGCGCTCTCCCTCGCTGCAACGTCGGGAGATGGGTCCCCGCTTTCGCGGGGATGACGTCATTATTTAAGGGCCATCAATATCATGACCGACCTCACCGAAGCCGAAATCCAGACCCGCCTTGGCGCGCTGACCCAATTGCGCGCCGCGATCGGCCAGGCGATCGTCGGGCAGGGCGATGTTGTCGAGCAACTTCTGATCGGCCTGCTCGCGGGTGGCCATTGCCTGCTGGAGGGCGTCCCCGGCCTCGGCAAGACATTGCTTGTTCGATCGCTGGGCGAAGCGCTGAATCTCGACTTCCGCCGTGTCCAGTTCACCCCCGACCTGATGCCCAGCGACATTCTCGGCACCGAATTGCTGGAGGAGGATCATGGCACCGGCCACCGCAGCTTCCGCTTCCAGCAGGGGCCAGTCTTCACCAACCTGCTGCTGGCCGACGAACTCAACCGCACCCCGCCCAAGACGCAGGCGGCGCTGCTGGAGGCGATGCAGGAAAAGACCGTCAGCTATGCCGGCGTCACCCATCGCCTGCCCGCGCCCTTCTTCGTGCTGGCGACGCAGAACCCGCTGGAGCAGGCCGGCACCTATCCCCTGCCCGAAGCGCAGCTCGACCGTTTCCTCCTCCATATCCGGGTCGATTATCCCACCGAGGCGGAGGAGCGCGCCATCCTGGCCCAGACCACCGGCTCCAAACCCGCCGCCGTCCCCACCGTGATGCAGGGCGAGGAAGTGCTGGCGCTGCAAAAGCTCGTCCGCGACGTCCATCTGAGCGACGACCTGCTCGACTGGGTGACGCGCATCGTCCGCGCCAGCCGTCCCGGCGACGGCGCGCCGGATGATATCCGCAAATATGTGAAATGGGGCGCCGGTCCCCGCGCCGGTCAGTCGCTCATCCTGGCGTCGAAGGCCCGCGCCCTGCTCCACGGCCGCCTCGCCGCCACGCGCGAGGATATCATTGCGCTCGCCGGCCCGGTCATGCGCCATCGCCTATTGCTCTCCTTCGCTGCCGAGGCGGAAGGGCGCAGCGCCGATGACGTGGTCGCCGCGCTGGTTCGCGCCGTCCCGCTCGCCTGACACCTCCCGCCATGACCGATCTCCTCCCCCCTGACGTGCGCAGCCGCCTTCGCGGCCTGCGCCTTGTCACGCGCCGGGCTGTGGGGTCGCATGGCATCGGCCTGCATCAGAGCCACAGCCGCGGCGCGGGCCTCGAATTCGCCCAATATCGCGCCTATGAACCGGGCGACGAACTGCGCCAGATCGACTGGAAGCTCTACGCCCGTTCCGACAAATTCTTCGTGCGGGAGGCGGAACGCGAAAGCCCGGTCGCGGTCTGGATATTGATCGACGCCAGCGCCTCCATGGGCCAGTCTGACGCCGCCCGCCCCGATTACAGCCGCCTCGACGCCGCGAAAGCCATCGCCGCCGCCGTCGCCGAACTCGCGATGCAGCAGGGCGACCGCTTCGGCTTCATGGCGCTGGGCGACCAGGGACTCGCGCTGCTTCCCCCCGCTACCGGCCTGCGTCAGCGCGACCGGCTGCTACTGGAACTGCTCAAAGTCCGCCCGGCGCGCGGCTTCGCGGCGGAAAGCCAGCTAGGTCCGGTCTGGGAACGGATCGGTGCGCATGATCTGGTGATCCTGCTCAGCGACTGTTTCGACGAAGGCGTAGTGGCGCTGGCAGAGAAGTTGGCCGCCGCCGGACGGGAAACACTGGTGATCGAGATGCTGACCGTCGCCGAACGGGATTTTCCCTTCGACGGCGGCCATCGCTTCCGCGATCCCGAAACTGGCGAGGAACTGCTCGCCGACGGCGCAGCTCTGCGCGCAGAATTTATCGCCCGCTTCGCGCAGGCGCGCGACACGCTCCACGCCCGGCTGGAAGCGACCGGCATCCGCCACGCCGCGCACATCCTCGACGAACCCGTCGACCTCCCCCTGCGTCGCCTGTTCGCGGCTCATGGCGCGGCGGAATATGCATGAGCATGGGCCTGCTTTTCCCGGCAGCGCTGGCCGCGCTCGCGGTGCTGATCGTGCCGCTTATCATCCATATCGCGCGCAGGAGCGAGCAGCAGCCGACCGACTTCGCCGCGCTGCGCTGGCTGCGGCAACGGCCCAAGCCCCGCTCGCGCCTGCGCTTCGACGAATGGCCGCTGCTGCTGCTCCGCCTTGCGCTGCTGGCGCTCGCCGCCCTGTGGCTGGCTCAGCCCGTCCTGTTCGGCGCAGGCGATGACCGCCCCTATATTGCCGTCGTGCCGGGCACACAGGTCGATCCGGCCACGCTGGGCGACGCCCGCCTCCACTGGCTCGCCCCCGGTTTCCCGAAGATTTACGATACCCCGCCCGCCAGCCCGCTGCCGGCCGCCAGCCTGATCCGCCAGCTCGACGCCGAACTTCCCGCCGGGACGCCGCTCACCATCATCACCCCGACCATCATCGAAGGCGCCGACGCCGACCGCCTGCGCCTGTCGCGCGCGGTGACGTGGCGGATCGCGCCCGGCGCGATGCCAGCCCCGCGCGGAACCGCATCCCCCGCGCCCCGCATCGCCCTTCGATCCGATCAGGCCCATGCAAGCGGCCTGCGCTATCTGCGCGCTGCCGCGCTGGCCTGGCAACCATCAGGCAAGCCCACCGCCATCGACAGCGGACCGCTCAACGCACCGCTGCCCGCCATTGACCAGCCCCTCTTCTGGATGGGCGGCGGCACCCTGCCCGCAACGCTCACCCAATGGATCAAAAAGGGCGGACAGGCCATCGTCGCCTCCGACACGCTGATGCCGCAGAATGCCAAAGCCCCCATCCCCGTCTGGCGCGACGACGAAGGTCGGCCCCTGGCGCAAGCCCTGCCCATGGGCAAGGGCCGCCTGCTGCGCTTCACCCGGCCCCTGCTCCCCTCGCAAATGCCCGTTCTGTTGGAAGCGCACTTTCCCGCTCGACTGCGCCTGTTAATCGCACCCGAAACAACGCCTTCCCGCGTCGCCGCAGCCGATTATGCCCCGCTCACCGGCGGCCGATCCTATGACCAGCCGCCCCGGCCGCTCCAACCGTGGCTCGCTCTCCTGATTGCGCTACTGCTACTCGCCGAACGCTGGCTCGCCACCCGCCGCAGCCGGAGCATCGCGCCATGAGCGCCGACGCTCTGTTCACCCACTGGATCACGCCCGCGCGTCGGCGCAGTGCCGCCGACACGCTGACACTCGCACTCCCGCTCCTGCTCGCCGCCGCCACGATCGGCTGGCGTCTCGCCGGCCCGATCGCCGCCATTGCGACCGCAGCGATCGCCCTCGTCATCGCCCTGCTCATCGCCCGCCAGCGTGCAGCCCGCTTCGACCTGCCATGGCTGATCCGTACCCTCGACGCCACGCGCCCCGAACTGGAGGACAGCAGCGCTCTCCTCTTCCCCGACTGCCCGCCGCTTTTCCCGCTCCAGTCGCTCCAGCGCACCCGCATCGCCGCCCGGCTTGACCAGCACACGCCCGAAGACCTCGTCCCGGCCTGGTCGAAACATGCGCTGCTGCTCCTCTGCCTCGCCGCCGCGATCCTGATCGCCGCCGCCCTGCTCTGGCTGCGTGCGGGCGAAAACCCGCCGCTCCTCGCCCCCAGCAGCGAAGGCATCCCCGCGAAACCCGGCATCCCCCGCCTCGTCGCACAAAATCTCCGCATCATCCCGCCCGCCTATACCGGCCTCCCCGTGCGTGACTCCGCCTCGCTCGACGCCCGCGCGCCGCAGGGATCGCGTCTGGAATGGACCCTGCGCTTCGATCCGCAGGCCAGCGCGCCAAAGCTGCTGATGCTGGGAGGCCAGCCGCTTGCCCTGCGCCGCGACGGCCCCCACTGGATCGCCAGCCATGGGCTGGAAGCCGCCTTCCTCTACCGCGTCGATCCCGCAAGCGGCCATGGCCCGATCCCGCCGCTGCATCGCGTGGATGCGATTCCCGACGCCCCACCGCAGGTGAAACCGCTCACGGACAGCCTGACCCTGGTCAAGCCCGGCCAGCATAGCTGGACCCCGGTCTTCGCCGTCACCGACGATTATGGCGTCGCCGCCACCGCGCGCCTGCGCGTCACGCTCGCAATTGGGGAGGGGGAGAATGTGACCTTCACCGAGCGGGAAATCGCCGTCACCGGCGGCGGCCCCGCGCGAGACCGCCGCTTCGCCCCGCGCCTCGATTTCCCGACCTTCGGCTTTGCGGCGGGTGGCGATATGGTGGTGCAACTCATCGTCCGCGACAATCGCAGCCCGTCGCCGCAGGAAGTGCGTGGCCCCAGCCTCATCCTGCGCTGGCCATCGCCCAAACAACCCGAAAGCAGTGGCCTCACCGGCATGGTCAACACCACCCTGCCCGCCTATTTCCGCAGCCAGCGCCAGATCATCATCGACATCGAAAAGCTTCTCAGGGAAAAGCGCGGCCTCGCCCCCGACCGCTTTCTGTCCCGTTCGACCGCGATCGGCGGCGACCAGCAGATATTGCGCGGCCGCTACAGTCAGTTCCTGGGCGGCGAGAGCGAAGGACAACCCGAACTCCCCACCGCCGACGCCGATGGCCATCATGACGGCGACGGCCATGATCATGGCGGCCCGCCGCAGACCGCTCCCACCGTCTTCGGCGAGAAGGAGGATGTGCTGGCGGAATTTGGCCATCCCCACGACGAATCCCCCGCTTCCAGCCTCGATCCCGAAACCCGCGCGATCCTGAAGCAAGCGGTGGACGAGATGTGGCAGTCCGAACGCGACCTCAAGACCGGCCGTCCCGACGCCGCCCTGCCCTATGCCTATAGGGCGCTGCGCTTCATCAAGGAGGTGCAACAGGCGACCCGTATCTTCCTTTCCCGCGTCGGGCCGGAACTGCCGCCGATCGACGCGACCCGCCGCATGACCGGCAAGCGCGACGGGCTGGCCAGCCGCCAGCTCGAAATCACCCCCGTCGAACGGCAGGACGGCCCCGCAGCAGCAGCCTGGCGCGCGCTGGGTGCCGGGCCGGACGCGATCCGGGGACCGGTCAACCTTGCCCCGCTGGAAGGATGGGTTCGCGCCAATGCCGTCCGCCTGCCCGATGCCCTGGCCCTGAGCGGCGCGATCGACGCGGTGCGTCGCGATCCTGCCTGCACGCCCTGCCGGACGAAATTGCGCGCCCAACTCTGGAGCGCGATGGAGCGCCCCTTCGGCCAGCCGGCCCGCCGTCGCCCGGCCGACGCCTCCGGCGCCCGCTATCTCCGCGCGATCGAGGGGGGCGCGCCATGACCCTCCGCCTGATCGTCGCCGCGATCCTCGGCCTTGCCGTGCTGGTCGCCACTGTCCGCCTCATCCTCTGGCATCGCGCGGCGGGGGATCATGGCGCGCGCCTCCGCCTCGCCCTGCTCCTGCTGCTCCAGCCGGTCTGCGCAATCCTCCTCTTCCTCGGCCTGTTCCCGCCCGCCATCAGCGGCGGGAGCGACAATTTGCGGGTCGCCACCGCCGGAGCTTCGCGTTTCTCCCCCACAGGAGCGCCACTTATCGTCCTGCCCGAAGCGGGCAATCTCCCCGGCGAAGCCGTGCCCGACCTCGCCACCGCGCTGCGCCGCCATCCGTCCGCTCGGTCGATAGAGATATTCGGCCAGGGGCTTACGCCCCGCGACATTGATGCGGCACGCCAGGTCGCCGTCCGGTTCAACGCGCCCCCGCCGCCCAAGGGCATCATCAATCTCGCCGTTCCAACACCCACGGCCCCTGGCGCGACCTTCACCGTGGGCGGCACTCTCAGCGGCCTGCCACACGCCTCGCTGGAACTGGTCGATCCCGCCGGCCGCGTAACCGATAGTGGCGCGGCCGATGGCGATGGCCATTTCACTCTGACCGGCACCACCCGCGCGGACGGCGTGGCCGACTTCACCTTGCGCATCCGAGACGGCAACCGCATCATCGAGCAGGCAACCGTGCCCGTCATCGTGCGCGAAAGCGCCAAGCCCCGCCTGCTGATCCTCGCGGGTGCGCCAGGACCGGAGGTCAAATATCTGCGTCGCTGGGCCATCGACGCCGGATTCGCCGTCACGACGCAAATGAGCGCGGGCGGCGGCATCCAGCTTGGCGATGCGCCCGTCTCAATCGACAGCGCGACGCTGCGGCGCTTCGACGCGGTGCTGGTCGATGATCGGAGCTGGGCGGTGCTCGGCGCTCAGCGCAACGCCCTTCTCGGCGCAGTGCGCGACGGGCTGGGCCTGATCCTGCGCCCCAGCGGCCCACTCGACGGCCCAACCCGCAACCAGTGGCAAGCGCTGGGCTTCACGCTCCAGGGCAAGAATGAAATTGCCCCGCTTGCTTTGCCCAAGCCGCCCGCCGCCGCCATCACCCGCACTCGCCAGGGCATCGCCGAAGCCGACAGGCCCGACGATCTAGCGATGCCCGACGACATGCTCCCCGACATCAGCCGCCTTGCCGCCACGCCATCGGGCCGCGACACCGTACCGCTCTTGCAGGACGCCGGGGGAACATCACTCGCCGCCTGGCGTGCGCTGGGAACGGGACGGATGGCGCTCTTCACCGGGATCGACAGCTATGCGCTGACCCTGACGGGCCGCCAGCCGCTCTTCGACCAATGGTGGCGTAGTTTGCTGAGCGCCGTGGCTCGTCCTGCCCCCGCGCCCACGGCGCTCGACGGCATCTATTGGACCGGCGAACGCATGATCCTATGCAGCCTGCCGGGAGAGGCGCAGGTGGAGCGTCCCGAAGGCGGCCGAACCGGCCTGATCCCTCTCAACGGTTGTGCCGCCTTCTGGCCGACAAGCGCAGGGTGGCATCTGCTGAGAACGAAGGACGGCGTAACGCCCTTCCATGTCCAGCTCATCGACGCCCTGCCCGCTATGCGCGCCGCCCGCGATCGCGACGCCACGCTGATGCTACGCGGCGATGCACCCGCCAATATCACCAAAGGCGAGCAGCACCCCGGTCCCGCCTGGCCGTTCCTGCTGGCCTGGCTGGCGGCCAGCGCCCTGCTCTGGGCACTGGAGCGCAGCCGGATCGGCCGTCGTCAGCCGGCGCGATAGACCATGTAGAAATCACGCAACGCCCGCGCGTCGTGCAGCGCATTATGCGGCACGCGGCTATTGGCCGCCGCGCTGAAGCCCGCCGCATTTATCAGTTCCAGCCGCAGCCCGAAATCGATGCCCGCCATCTGCCCCGGCCCCTTGACCAGCAAGGCGCAGAAATGGGCCAGATCCTCCGGCCAGTCGGCGATGATGACGGGATCGGAATCGCCCGCCAGATAGGCCGCGACCAGATCGGCCGCTTCCTCCCGTCCCAGTTCATGGTCGATGCCCGGCGGCACATGGCGCAGATAGGGAATCACATGGGTCGCCACCCATGGCTCGATCTCGTCCGACAACGGCAGCGAGAAATAGAGTTCCTGGTCCCCGTCCTCGGGCACCAGGGCCACGCTGATCAGCGCCCCGCCAAAGCCGTTGAATTCGGTGTCGAGAAAATAGCGCATGAAGAAGAAAGCTGCCTGTCAAGATTCGGTTGGAAAGGTGGCGGGCCGATAGCATCCAGCGTGCCGATCAGCCATGTGTCGACCGGCGCGCGCGACCGCCTGTAGCATTTGCGCGACGGAAGCCAAGCTGCCATGCGCCACATCGCCGATCGATTATGTATGAAGGGGCACTATGACGCCGCGCGAATATCTGGGGTCCGCCGCCGTGCCGGGTGGGCAGGAACTGAAACTCTACCGCCGGGGCGGTGATTTCATGATCGTCCTCGACCGCAACGAATTGATGAGCAGCCGCATGAGCGGTTCGGAAAAACAGCTCGCGCTCATGACGATCGATCGGCTGAAGGGGTGCAAGGCGCCGCATCTGCTGATCGGCGGCTATGGCATGGGCTTTACCCTGCGCGCCGCGCTGGGCGCGCTGGATGCCACGGCGCGGATCACCATCGCCGAACTGGTGCCCGAAATCATCGAATGGGCGCGCGGCCCGATGGCGAAACTGGCGGCCGGATGCCTGGACGATCCGCGCGTCACCCTGATGCTGGACGATGTCGTCCCGGTCATCGCCGCCGGGCATGGGCTTTATGACGCGATCCTGCTCGACGTCGATAATGGCCCCGACGGCCTCACCGCCGCCGCCAACGACCGGCTCTATAATGGCAAGGGGCTGGAAGCCGCCCGCGCGGCGCTCAAGCCCGGCGGCATTCTCGCGGTCTGGTCGGCCGGTTCCGACGACGCCTTCACCCGTCGCCTGCGCGGCAGCGGTTTCCTCGTCGAAGAGGTCGCCGTGCGCGCCCGCGACAATGGCAAGGGGCCGCGCCATGTCATCTGGTTTGCACAAAAACGGTGAACATGCTGCACTGCAATATGCGCCCGCGGGGGCCTCAAAGATTTCTATCGACACGATTGTTCCAAAGGATGCCGGCGTGATCCAGACCGTAACGACCACCCCCTTCACCGACCAAAAGCCCGGCACATCCGGCCTGCGCAAGAAGGTGCGCATCTTCGCCCAGCCCCATTATGCGGAAAATTTCGTCCAGTCGGTGTTCGACAGTCTGGAAGGCTTTGCGGGAACGACGCTGGTCGTGGGCGGCGACGGCCGCTACCTCAATCGCGAAGTCATCCAGACGGTGCTGAAAATGGCCGCCGCCAACGGCTTCGGCCGGGTGCAGGTGGGCCGGGGCGGCATCCTCTCCACCCCCGCCGCCTCGCATCTGATCCGATCGTCGGGCGCATATGGCGGCCTCGTCCTCTCCGCCAGCCACAATCCCGGCGGCCCGGACGAAGATTTCGGCATCAAATATAATATCGGCAATGGCGGCCCCGCACCGGAAAAGGTCACGGACGCGATCAACGCCCGGTCGCTGGTCATCGACAGCTACAAGATCCTCGAAGCCGCCGATGTCGATCTCGACACGATCGGGACCAGCCAGCTCGGCGACATGACCGTCGAAGTGGTCGATCCGGTCGCCCTCTATGCCGACCTGATGGAAAGCCTGTTCGATTTCGCTGCGATCCGCGCGATGATCGCGGGCGGCTTCACCCTCGCCTTCGACTCGATGAGCGCCGTCACCGGTCCCTATGCGGTGGAGATTTTCGAAAAGCGTCTCGGCGCACCCGCCAGCACGGTGATGAACGGCACGCCGCTCCTCGATTTCGGCCATCATCATCCCGATCCCAATCTGGTCCATGCGAAGCAACTTTACGATCGCATGATGGCCCCCGACGCGCCTGATTTCGGCGCGGCGTCCGACGGCGACGGCGACCGCAACCTCATCATCGGCCGCCATTGCTATGTCACGCCTTCGGATTCGCTCGCGGTGCTGGCGGCCAACGCGCATCTCGCGCCCGGCTATGCGCAGGGCTTGAAGGGCATCGCTCGCTCCATGCCGACCAGCGGCGCGGCCGATCGGGTCGCGGAGAAACTGGGTCTGCCGCTTTACGAGACGCCCACGGGCTGGAAATTCTTCGGCAATCTGCTCGACGCGGGCATGGCGACCATCTGCGGCGAGGAAAGCGCCGGCACCGGCTCCGACCATGTGCGGGAGAAGGACGGCATCTGGGCGGTGCTGCTCTGGCTCAACATCCTCGCCGCCCGGAGGCAGAGCGTCTCCACCATCATGGCCGATCATTGGGCGACCTATGGCCGCAACTATTATGCCCGCCACGACTATGAAGCGATCGCCAAGGACAAGGCCGACGCTCTGATGGCGGCGCTGCGAGCCCGGCTCGACAGCTTGCCCGGCACGTCGAACAGCGGCGGCACGGTGAAGAGCGCCGACGATTTCGCCTATACCGACCCGACCGACCAGTCGGTGAGCAGGAACCAGGGCGTCCGCATCCTGTTCGAGGATGGGTCGCGCACCGTCTTCCGCCTGTCCGGCACCGGCACCGAGGGCGCGACCCTGCGCGTCTATATCGAACGCTATGTCGCCCCGGATGGCGACCTCGCCCTCGAAACCGCGACCGCCCTGGCTCCCCTGATCGCAGCGGCGCAGGAAATAGCGGACATCAGTGGCTTCACCGGCATGGACCAGCCCAGCGTCATTACCTGACGGTATCTGTTCCCCGGAGCAGGCCGGGGTCCAGTTCGAACCGTCGGACTGGACCCCGGCTTACGCCGAGGAACAGGTTGGTTTCAATCAGTACAAGCCTGAACGGGAGAGGCTTGTGTCTCCATGCAACCCTCTCTTGCACTGGACACAAACTAACATCCGGGAAACAAGATAGAAACGCACCCGCATTAGGGAGAATGGCAGCCGCAGTCCGGCCGCTCACCTTTCTTTCCGTGTCTAGGAACCCCATGCGCCGCCTCGCTTTCTGCCTGTCCGCCTGCCTCGCGCTGCTCTCCGTCCCCGTCCGCGCCGCCACCAGCGAGGATGAACAGCTCTGGATCAACCTGACCGCGATGGGATCGATCAAGGACGAACTGGTCTATTTTGTCGAGATCCAGCCGCGCATTGGTGACGGCGTCTCCCGCATCGACCAGTCCATCTTCCGCGGCGCGCTGGGCTGGAAACTCTCGCCCACGCTCACTGTCTATCAGGGTTACGCCCATGTCGTCGTGCCGATGGATGGTCGCAAGGACGTCAATGAGGAACGCAGCTTCCAACAATTGAGCTGGACGCTGGGCAAGCCCTGGGGCGGCGAACTTTCGTCCCGCACGCGCCTCGAACAGCGCTGGAGATCGGACGGCGACGATATGGGCTGGCGCCTGCGTGAGATGATCCGCTACGAAAAACCGCTCAAGGCCGACAGCGACGCGGTGAACGCGCTCGTCTATGCGGAGGGTTTCGCCGCGCTCAACGACACCGACTGGGGCGCCCGCAGCGGCTTCGACCAGCTACGCAGCTTCGTCGGCGCCGAAGTCGGCCTGCCCGGCGCCTCGACGCTCGAAATCGGCTATCTCAACCAACTCATCAACCAGCGCGCGGGCAACACCCGCGTCAACCATGTGGCGTCGGTGACATTATTCTTCCGACATTGAGGGGGACGGGTGAGAAGCGGGCAGCCTGCCGATAATCGCCCTCACTCCGCAATCACCATCGCCTCGTCCAGAAAGTCCAGAAACGCGCGCACCCGCGCCGCCGACCGGTCTTCCGCCGCGTAGAGGGCGTGGATATCCTCGCCATCGCCGGGATTATACGCCTCCAGCACCTCTACCAGCCGCCCCGCCTTCACATCGCTGGCGACATGGAAATAGCCGTGCCGCGCAATACCGCAGCCCGCAATCGCCATCTGCCGCACCACTTCGCCCGAATTGCCGAAAAAACTACCCTCCACCGGACGCTGCACCACGCGCTTCCCCACACGGAACGGCCAGCCGTCGACCGACCGGCGAAAACTGAAGCGCAGGCAGTCATGCCCGTCCAGGTCGTCGGGCGTCTGTGGCGTCCCGCATCGCGCCAGATAGTCGGGACTGGCGACCAGCGCCATGCGGCTATGCCCCAGCTTCTTTGCGCGCAGCCGCGTATCGCGCAGCGGCCCGATGCGGATGGCGATGTCGGCGCGCTCCTCGACCAGGTCGACGATCATGTCGGACAGGCTCAGGTCCACCGTCACCGCTGGATAGCGCTCGGCAAAGCGCGGCAGCAAGGGGATGAGGCATTCGACCCCGAAGGAGGGAGAAGCGTTGACCCGCAGCAGCCCGCGCGGCTCGTTCCGGTCCTGGCTGAGGCTTGCCTCCACATCCATCATGTCGCCGATCAGCACCGCCATCCGGTCACGATAGGCCAGCCCCTCGCGCGTCAGCGCCAGCGCGCGCGTCGTCCGCCGGAACAGCGACACGCCCAGCCGCTGCTCCAGCCGCGCGATCGACCGGCTGACCGCCGATGGCGTCAACCGCAGCGCCTTGGCCGCCGCCGCAAAGCTCCCTTCGCTCGACACCGTCAGGAAGATTTCGATATCGCCGAACCGGTTATCCATGATTATAATTCACTTCTAAAGTGACAAGGTGCGCTCTAATCATCAATTGCGCATCTGCTATCTTGTGTCCGTCTTGTTGTCCACTTCAAGGAGGAAACAGCTTATGGATCTGAAACTTAGCGGCAAGAGCGCCATCGTCACCGGATCGACCGCCGGCATCGGCCTCGCCATCGCCAGACGCCTTGCCGAAGAAGGCGTCGCCGTCACCATCACCGGCCGCAGCCAGGCCAAGCTGGACGCCGCCATCGCGGAGATCGGCGCCTCGGTGAACGCCGTCCTCGCCGATCCCGCGACGGCGCAAGGCGCCGCAGCGCTGATCGCCGCCGCCCCTGCCACCGACATCCTCGTCAACAATCTGGGCATCTACGAAGCGAAGGATTTCGCCGATATCAGCGACGCGGACTGGCACCATCTGTTCGAGGTCAACGTCGTCAGCGGCGCTCGCCTTTCCCGCCATTATTTCCCCGGAATGCTGGAACGGAACTGGGGCCGGGTGATCTTCATCGCCAGCGAGAGCGGCCTGCTGCCGCCCGCCGAGATGATCCATTACGGCATGACCAAGTCGGCCCAGCTTTCCATCTCGCGCGGCCTTGCCGAACATACTCGCGGCACCGGCGTTACAGTCAATTCGGTCCTCCCCGGCCCGACCCGATCAGAGGGGATCGTCGATTTCATCCGCTCCGTGGTCGAGAATAAGGACGCCCCCGAAGCCGACCGCGAAGCCGAGTTCTTCACCAGGATGCGTCCCCTCTCGCTCATCAAGCGGCTGATCGAGGCGGACGAGGTCGGCGCGATGGTCGCCTATCTCGCCAGCCCGCTCGCCGCCGCCACCAACGGCGCGGCGCTTCGGGTCGAAGGCGGGATGATCCCGACGATCGCCTGACGACAGGCTCCAAACGAACGGGGTATGGAAAATCCGCCTTGCGGAAACTGGCCCTGTCGCTCGTCTCACGCCTCCATTAGGATGAACAGGATGAGCGACACGGACAGCCTTTCCTCGATCGAAGACATCCTGGCCCGGCAGGGCTATGCCCGCCTGCCCGGCCCGGACATGCTGGCGCAACTCGGCATTTCCGAAGCGGACTGGAACGGCTTCGCCCGAACATGGGACGATCTCGGTCCCGATCTCTTCATGGCCGACGGCGGGCGTTATCGCCGCCGCCGCCATGCCACCTTCCGCTGCGCCGGCGGCCGCTTCACCCGCATGGCCCACCAGCCCCATTATCAAAGCCGCGACTATAACCCGCTCAACGGGGACGTGCAGCGCTGGTTCGATCCGGTGGAGCAGGCCACGATCGACATGCCCGCGATGCAGGCCATCCTCGCCTATTGCGCCGCCAGCTTCGACCCCAGGCGCAAGGGCGACTGGCATGTCGAACTCCACCAGTTCCGCATCGAGGCGAAGCCTGACCAGAGCGGCCGCCCTACTCCCGAAGGGATGCACCGCGACGGCGTCGACCATGTGCTGGTGATGCTGGTCGAGCGCCGCAACGTCCGCGAAGGCGTCACCCGCATCGGCGCACCCGACGGCACGCCGCTGGGCGAATTCACGCTGGTCCAGCCTGGCGACACGATGCTGATCGACGACCACCGCATCCTACATGGCGTGACTGAAATCCATGCCGTAGACCCGACGCAACCGGCATGGCGCGACGCGCTGGTCGTGACGTTCATATCCTCCCCGGCACGGGGAGGTGGCAGCCCGCAGGGCTGACGGAGGGGGGGTGGCCATATAGGGCAGCATTGCGCCCCATCCCCCCTCCACCACTCGCTTCGCGAGCGGGGAGGATTATTTCAACAGCACCAACTCTTCCGCCATGCTGGGATGCAGCGCGACGGTATCGTCGAAATCCTGCTTGGTCAGGCCGGCCTTTACCGCGACCGCCGCCGCCTGCAAAATCTCCGGCGCATCCGGGCCGATCATGTGCAGACCAACAACCTTGTCCGTGCTCGCGTCGACCACCATCTTGTAGAGCGCCCGCTCCTCCCGCCCGGCCAGCACATTCTTCATCGGCCGAAAGTCGGAGGTATAGACCTTCACCGTGCCATATTGGTTCTTCGCCTGCGCCTCGGTCAGGCCCACGCCCGCCAGCGGCGGATGGCTGAACACGGCCGACGGCACACAGCTATAATCAACCTTGCGCTTGTTGCCGCCGAACACCGTGTCGGCAAAGGCATGGCCTTCGCGGATCGCCACTGGCGTCAGTTGCAGCCGGTCGGTGACGTCACCCACGGCATAGATGCTCTCGCAGCTTGTCCGGCTATACTCATCGACCTTGATCGCGCCCTTCTCGTTCAGTTCGACCCCGGCCGTCTCCAGCCCCAGTCCGTCGCTATGCGGCCTGCGCCCGGTAGCGAAGAGGATGATGTCGGCCGCGATCGGATCACCGCTCTCGAAATGGAGGCAGAGCGTACCGTCGTCCCGCTTCTCGATCCGTTCCATCTTCGCGTTGAAGCGGAAGTTGATCCCCTTGGTCATGGAAATCTGGAGCAGCCGGTCGCGGATCTGTTCGTCATAACCGCGCAGCAGGTCGCTGCCGCGATTGACCATGGTCACTTGGGCACCGAACTGGTGGAAGATGCCGGCGAACTCATTGGCGATATAGCCGCCGCCGACGATGACGATGCGGCTGGGGCATTCGTCCAGATGGAACACCTCGTTGGAGGTGATGCCATGCTCCGCACCGTCTATCTCCGGCACGATCGGCCAGGCGCCGGTCGCGATCAATATGACCTTCGCCGTGATCTCGCGCCCGCTGGCCAGCTTGACGCCATGCGGCCCCGTGACGGTCGCACGCTCCCGGATTACCTCCACCTTATGGCTGTTCAGCGTGTTGCCATAGAGGCCTTCGAGCCGATCGACCTCGCCCAGCACATTGTCGCGCAGCGTGGTCCATTCGAACCCGCAATCCGGCACGTTCCAGCCGAAGCGCCGCGCATCCTTCAGATCCTCGGCGAAATGCGCGCCGTAGATGAGCAGCTTCTTGGGCACGCAACCACGAATGACGCAGGTGCCCCCGACCCGGTACTCCTCGGCCACCGCAACCTTCGCGCCATGCGCCGCCGCGACCCGCGACGCCCGCACACCGCCCGATCCGGCGCCGATGACGAAAAGGTCGAAATCAAACTCGCTCATGCTTGGCCTCCGCTAGGGTGAGGGCGGATATGGCGGGTGAAGGCGCGAGTTACAAATGGGAATCTCAATACCCCCTTCCCTTTCAAGGGAGGGCTATCGCATATGGACCTTCGCCCATTTTCATTCCGTCATGCTGAACTTGTTTCAGCATCCATCTCGCCGTCGGGTCTGATGGTTCGAGTGGCGAAATGGACCCTGAAACAAGTTCAGGGTGACGAAAATGGATAGCCTCTCTCCATATGCAATAACCCGCCTGCAAGGGCAGCCCCTCCCTTGAAAGGGAGGGGCTTAATTTAGGTCACTCCCCGCCGAGCGCCAGGTCGATCAGCGCCATGGTCGACGGATCGAAGCCGACCGGTCCATTGGCCTCGATGGACTTGGCGATTTCCTTGCCCAGTTCCACACCGAACTGGTCGAAGGGGTTGATCCCCATCAGCACCGCATTGGCGAAGGTCCGATGCTCGTAGAAGGCAATCAGCGCACCCAAAGCCTCAGGCGTCACATCGTCCAGCAGGATGGTGGTCGACGGCCGGTTGCCGGGATAGGCGCGCGCCGGATCGGCGTCATTCTCCTTGCCGCGCAGGAGCGCCGCCCCCTGGGCGAAACAGTTGACCAGCAGCGCGCGATGATGGGCCGGGTCCAGCGCATTGCCCGGCTCGATCGACGCGATGAACTCCACCGGCGTCAGGATCGTCCCCTGATGCAGCAACTGGAACACCGCGTGTTGCGCATCGGTGCCGACCCCGCCCCAGGTGATCGCTGCCGTCGGCCCGTCCACCGGCGTACCGTCCCGCTGCACGCTCTTGCCGTTGCTCTCCATCTCCAGTTGCTGAAGGTAGGACGGCAGCAGCCCCAACCGCTCGTCATAGGCGAACAGCGCGCGCGTCTGGCAGCCCAGCACTCGCGTATAATATTGGTCGACGAAGGACGCGATCAGCGGTGCATTCTCGTGCGGCGCGGACAGGCGGAAATGGCGGTCCATCGCCGCCGCGCCCTCCAGCAGGCTCTCGAACGCATCCCAGCCCAGCGCCAGCGCGGCCGGGAACCCGATCGAGGACCAGAGCGAATAGCGCCCGCCCACCGACTCGGCGAAGGGCAGGATGCGGGTTTCATCGACACCCCATTCCATCGCCTTTTCCGGCGCGGCGGTCAGCGCGATCACCCGGCCATAGGGATCTTCCACGCCCGCCTCGACCATCCAGTTGATCGCGCTCGCCGCGTTCAGCATGGTTTCGGTGGTGGTGAAGGTCTTGGACGCGACCGCGATCAGCGTAGCGTGCGGATCGAAACCCTCGATCGCCCGCTCCAGCGCCGTGCCGTCGACGTTGGACACGATCGCCACGTCGTACCGCACGCCGTCGCCGTCCAGCGCATCGACGATCAGCTTGGGGCCAAGCGCCGACCCGCCGATACCGATATGCAGGATATGGCGAACCTCGCCCAGCGCCCCCACCTCGATCGCGTCGATCAGCGCGCGCATCCGGCTATGCAGCGCCTTGGCCAAGGCCACGCTTTCGGCATTGCCCTCGCCCCGTTCGGCGGGATGTTCCGCGGCGCGGCCTTCGGTATTGTTCACGGCCTCGCCCGCGAACAGCGCATCGCGCCGGGCGGCGAAACCCTGATCCTCGGCCAGCTTCAGGAAGCCGGCCAGCAGATCGTCGGTCAGATGGGTCTTGGACCAGTCGAACCGGATTGGCCCCTGGCTCAGCACCAGCTTGGACAGGCGATCGGGATCGGTGGAGAAAATGGACTTGAGGTCAGCTTGCGGGAGCGCGGCAATGGCTGCCAGTGCAGGGCTGGTCATGCGATATCCTCTATGACGTTGGTCGAGATCGACGCTGCACCGGTCGATTCTCCCTCTGCTTAGACAGGTCCGGCGTGCAATGCACCATCCGGCGTGCTTGACGCGGCCTTTAGGACACCGCAAAAGCCGCGACGGCCTCTTTTTGAGGCAGAGCGAAGGAAAAGACGGACACTCATGACAGCCAAATCCGAAACGCGGGACTTCATCTGGTTTCTCGCCAAGCTGGGCCTGTTCGTCTTCATCCTGCGCAGCTTCATCATATCGCCCTTCAACATCCCGTCGGAATCGATGCAGCCGCGCCTTTTGATCGGCGATTATCTGCTGGTCGCCAAATGGCCCTATGGCTATTCGCGCTATTCGCTGCCGTTCAGCATCCCGCTGATCCCCGGCCGCATCTTCGCCTCCACGCCCCAGCGCGGCGACGTGGTGGTGTTCAAGGCCCCGCCGAGCCAGAAGAATGACTATATCAAGCGCGTCATCGGCCTGCCCGGCGACATGATCGCGGTGCGCGGCGGGACCGTCTATCTGAACGGCCAGGCAATACCCAAGCAGAAGGTCGCCGACCTGGTCATACCGGTGACGCCCAATATGGAGGCCGCCGCCACCAAGGAAGGCAACCCTTACCCCTGCTATCGCCCCGAATTTGAAGAAGCCGCACCCGGCGGCGGCAAACAGTGCCGCTATCCCCAGTTCCGCGAAACCCTGCCCGGCGGCAAAAGCTACAACGTCCTCGACCTGGTTCAGGACGGCGCGGCGGATGATCGCGACACGGTGCTGGTGCCTCAAGGTCATCTCTTCATGATGGGCGATAATCGCGATCGCAGCGCCGACAGCCGCTTTCCGGCGGTCGAGAACGGTGGCATCGGCCTGGTCCCGGAAGAGAATTTGGTCGGCAAGGCGATGATCTCCGTCTTCTCCACCGATGGCAGCGCCAACTGGTTGCTCCCTTGGACCTGGTTCACCGCCGCTCGCTGGAGCCGCATCGGGGAAGGCTTTTGAGTAAGCCTGACACCGATGGCTGGCTGAAGGAACTGATCGGCCGCGCGCCCAAGAACCGGGCGGCGTTCGAACAGGCGCTAACCCATGGCAGCGCCAAGGCGCTGAACTATGAGCGGCTGGAGTTCCTGGGCGATCGCATCCTCGGCCTGCTGATCGGCGAATGGGTCTATGAACGCTTCGTCGACGAGCCGGAAGGCAAGCTCTCCCGCCGCTACAATGCGCTGGTGTCGGGCGAGACCTGCGCCGACGTGGCGCGCGCCGCCGGCGTGCCTACGCATCTGATCCTGGGCAAGCAGGCCCGCGACGATGGCGCCGCGGACAGTGACAATGTGTTGGGCGACGTGATGGAGGCGCTGATCGGCGCCCTCTATCTGGAAGCCGGGCTGGAGGAGGCACGCGCGCTCGTCCGCCGCCTGTGGGGCAGCCGGGTCGATACCCAGACCAGCGCGCCGCGCCACCCCAAATCCTACCTTCAGGAATGGGCCGCCGCCAACAAGCGCAAGCCCCCCGAATATGCACTGACCGACCGCTCCGGCCCGCAACACGCGCTGCGCTTCACCGTAACGGTGTCGATCAAGGGCGCAGGCGAAGCGAGCGCCACCGGCGCATCGAAGCAGGAAGCGGAGACGGCGGCGGCCAAAGCGCTGTTGGAGAAGCTGGCGGGTTAAGGGAAATTCCCAGAACCCGTTCGCCCTGAGCTTGTCGGAGGGCTTTATTTCCTCTTTACTCCAAGCATGGCCTTCTGGACCTACATGCTCCATTGCGCGGACCGTAGTTTCTACGTCGGGCATACCGACAATCTGGAACAACGGATTGGCCAGCATGACCAGGGTGGAATCCCCGGCTACACCCAGACACGCCTGCCCATAAAACTGGTCTGGTCGCAATCGTTCGACATGCGTATGGAGGCGCTTGAGGCCGAACGGCAGATCAAGGGCTGGAGCCGGGCTAAGAAGCTCGCTCTTATCCGTGAGGATTGGACATTGATCTCCAGCTTGGCGCGATCACACAAAGAAAAGTAAGGCCCTTCGACAAGCTCAGGGCGAACGGAGTGTTATTTGACAACTGATATGAATTCCCAGCACTGCGGCGTTATCGCGATCGTCGGTGCGCCCAATGCGGGAAAATCGACGCTGGTGAACGCGCTGGTGGGGCAAAAGGTGGCGATCACCAGCCCCAAGGCGCAAACCACGCGGACCCGCGTCATGGGCGTCGCGATTGAGGGCGACGCACAACTCGTGCTGGTCGATACGCCCGGCATCTTCGCGCCCAAGCGGCGGCTGGATCGCGCGATGGTGCAGGCCGCCTGGGGCGGCGCGCAGGGCGCGGACCTGATTGCGCTCATCGTGGACGGCAAGGCGGGCCTTGGCCCCAAGATGGAGCCGATCGTCGAAGCGCTCATCCACCGCCCGGAACGCAAATGGCTGATCCTCAACAAGGTCGACATTTCGATCAAGGAAAAGCTGCTGGTCCATACCCAGAAGCTGTACGAACGGATCGGCTTCGAGGAGACTTTCTTCATCTCCGCCGCGACCGGGGATGGGCTTGCCGAACTCAAGACCGCCTTCGCCAAGGCCATGCCGGAGGGGCCATGGCACTTCCCGGAGGATCAGGTGTCCGACGCCACCGACCGGATGATGGCGGCGGAAATCACCCGCGAGCAGCTCTATCACCAACTCCACGCTGAACTCCCCTACGCCGCTGCTGTCGACACCGAACAATATAAGGAGCGCGATGACGGATCCGTCGAAATCCACCAGCAAATCCTGGTCGCCCGCCCGACCCAGCGCGCCATCGTGTTGGGCAAGGGCGGCCAGCGCCTCAAGGAAATCGGCTCAACAGCCCGCGCCGAACTGGCCAACCTGCTGGGCGTCAAGGTCCACCTCTACCTCCATGTCAAGGTGAAGGAGGATTGGGAGGACGACCGCTTCATCTATCGCGACATCGGGCTGGACTGGGTGGACTGATCCGCCCATGCTATAAAAGACATTCCTCACCCGAAACATTTGGCCATAGATGATCGTTGAGCCTCCATGCTGAAAACGATCATCGTGGCCGCCCGCGACCGGGAACGGCTGGCCGAAATCACCGCCATCACCACCCGCTTCGGTCTCGACATGCTGCTCGCCCGGCTGGGATTGGCAAAGGGAGACAGGGCGCAGGCGGACAGCGTTCCCGACCTCCCCCGCCGCACTCGCCAGGCGCTCGAAGCGCTCGGTCCCACCTATGTGAAGCTCGGCCAAATCCTCGCCACCCGGCAGGACCTGCTTCCCGAACCCTGGATCGCCGAGTTCGAAAAGCTCCACAGCGCCGCGCCGACCTTGCCCTTCGAAACGCTGCGCCCACGGCTTGAGGAGGCGCTGGGCGAACCGCCCGAAACTGCCTTCGCCTCATTCGACCCGCAACCGCTCGCCGCCGCCTCCATGGCGCAAGTGCATCGCGCCACCCTGCACGACGGGCGGCAGGTGGTGGTGAAAATCCGCCGCCCCGGCATTCGCCAGCGTATGCAGGCCGACCTGCGCCTCATCACCCATCTCGCCGGCATCGTCGAAGCCGGCAGCAAGGAAGCGCGCCGCTTCCAGCCCCAGGCGCTCGTCCAGCAATTGCTCGACACGGTACTGGAGGAACTGGACTTCACCAATGAGGGCCGCAACGCCGACCGGCTGCGCGAAGACCTGGCCACCAATCGCGCTATAGTCGTCCCCGCAATCCACTGGCGCTATTGCGCCGAAACCGTGCTGGTCATGGATTAT
This sequence comes from Sphingobium sp. BYY-5, assembly GCF_022758885.1. Taxonomy (NCBI): domain Bacteria; kingdom Pseudomonadati; phylum Pseudomonadota; class Alphaproteobacteria; order Sphingomonadales; family Sphingobiaceae; genus Sphingobium; species Sphingobium sp. BYY-5. The sequence goes on along the minus strand of NZ_JALEBH010000001.1, from coordinate 858,028 downwards.
GTCGAAGGCGTGCCTCCGCGTGACGGCGACACGCTGCGCGCCGTCGGTATCGATCCCGCCGCCATCGCGGACCTGGGCGCCGCGCTGGTGCTCGACATGGTGCTGGTGAACGGCCGCTTCCATGGCGATCCGCATCCCGGCAATCTGCTGTGCCTGCCCGGCAATCGCCTGGCGCTGCTCGACCTCGGCCTCATCGGCCATGTCAGCGCGCGGCGGCAGCAGGAATTTCTGACCTTCATCCTCTCGCTCCGTTCCGGCGACGCACAAACGCTGGCCGACACTCTGATTGCCTGGTCGCAAGGCAGTACGCCCAGCCGCGAGCGCGTGCTGACCGCCGCCGATTTCCTGGTCGCCCGCCATGGCAGCGGCCCGTTGATACTGGGCCGCATGGTGGCGGATTTCTTCCCGTTGCTGCGTAAGGAAGGGTTGGTGCTGCCGCCCGACCTCGCCCTGATCTTCAAGGCGCTCATCACGATGGACGGAGTGTTGAGCGCGATTCAGCCCGGTTTCGACCTGTCCGATGCGCTGCAAAAGGCGCGCGGGCGATTGGTGATGAACCGCGTGACGGCGGCCCATGCGCCGGACAAGGCGGTCGCGCTGCTGCTCGAACTTTCCCGCATCGCCGACGATGCTCCCCGCCTGCTCCGCGCACTGACACGAAAGCTGGAGGAAAACCCGCCTTCGCAAAGCCACGCAAATACCAATGGCGCACGCTGGATCGCGGCGGCAATCCTGCTGGCTGGCGCGCTCATCGCCGGCGCACTGGTGCTGGCCTAGGGCGGATCGACATTCAGGTTAAAGCAGAAGCCTCAGCCTCATTTTCAACGTCATGCCGGACCTGATCCGGCATCCAGAGTCGCAGGCGCCACCCTTTGTGCCCTGGATGCCGGATCAAGTCCGGCATGACGGCTTAGGAAGCACCTAAAACCGTGAATGTCGATCTGGCCTAAGAGTCTGTTTGAAAATGCGCCTATCGGCGCATTGCGGCACCGGCCCTCTCCCCCACCCGGCCACCCAACGGCTATATTCTATGGGTGGCCGGGTGGGGGTGTGGGCCGGTACGGTCTCAAAATGCGCTCTTCCGCGCATTTTCAAACAGACTCTAAGCGACCTGCGGCTCCGCCCCGCGCAGCAACGCCGCATCGCGCAGCGGCGAGTTACCGAACATGCGGGCATATTCACGGCTGAATTGCGACGGACTTTCATAACCAACGCGATAGGCGGTCGCGGCGGCATCGCCATATGCTACCAGCAGCCGACGCGCTTCCTGCAAGCGCAGCGCCTTCTGATATTGCAGCGGACTCATCGCCGTCGCTGCCTTGAAATGGCGGTGGAAGGAAGGGGCGCTCATCCCGGCGATCTCGGCCAGCGCCTCAATCCGCAGCGGCGCCGTGAAGTGCGCCCTGATCCAGCCGATCGCAGAGCGGATACGCGACAGGCGACTGTCGGTCTGCGCCGCCTGTCGCAGCATGTGCCCCTGCGGCCCGTGCAACAGCCGATAGAGGATTTCCCGCTCGATCAACGGCCCCAATATGGCTACTTCCTCCGGTCGGTCGAACAGCGACAACAGGCGCAGCCAGGCCTCCAGCAGTTCGGGTGTCATCGCGCTCACCTGGAAGCCCGCGGCCTCGCCCGATGATCGTTCGGGCGCCGTGCATAGCAATTCGGCCAGCACCTCCCGGTTCAGCGTCATGGCGGCGGCAATATAGGGCTTGTCGGCCGAAGCTTCGATGATGCAACCGTGCGCCGGCAGATCTAGCGCGGCAACGAAATAACTGGCCGGATCATAGCGCAGTACCCGATCGCCGATCGTCACCTGCTTGGCGCCCTGCAGCACCACGCAAACCATCGGCTCATACATGCTGGCCTCCGGCAGAGCGGTCTGATGACCGACATACACGCCGACGCGCGGCCTATCTCCGGGCACATATTTGCCCGAATGACGCAAGGCGATGGCGCAAAGCCTGTCGAGTTGATCCTGCATGGCGCCAAGATCGGCAAGCGGCTGCATAGATGCAAGGGCGACCGGCATCGGCCGGGCTTAATTTGAGAGGATCAGGCAAGAGTTCGATCCGATCAGGCGCGCGATGGATCGGCCTCATCGCCATCTGGCGCTCGTTCCCGATCGACAAGGAGAATGCAATGAGCCAGATTTTCGGACAATATTCCACCACGGACGAGGTGCTGGATGGCCTAGACCTCAGCGGCAAGCGCATCCTGGTGACGGGCGTGTCGGCGGGTCTCGGCGTTGAAACGGCCCGCACGCTCGTCGCCCATGGCGCTGATATCGTCGGCACCGCCCGTGACCTCGACAAGGCTCATCGAGCCACAGCGCAGATCGCCCCCGGCCCGCAAGGCGGTTCGCTCGAACTGATCGAACTCGATCTCGCATCGCTCGCCAGCGTGCGCGCCTGTACCGATGCGCTCCATGCCGATGGTCGACTCTTCGATATCGTCATCTGCAATGCCGGGGTCATGGCCTGCCCCTTCGGCAAGACGATCGACGGGTTCGAAATCCAGTTCGGCACCAACCATCTGGGCCATTTCCTGTTCGTCAACCGGATCGCGGGGCTGATTAGGGACGGCGGCCGACTGGTGAACCTCTCTTCCGCCGGACATCGTTTCGCCGATGTCGATCTAGACGATCCCAATTTCGACCATAGCCCTTATGAGGAATTTCTTGCCTATGGCCGCTCCAAGACGGCGAACGCCCTGTTTGCCGTTGAGTTCGACCGTCGCCATCGCAACCGCGGCGTCCGCGCGACGGCCGTGCATCCAGGCGGTATCCACACCGAGCTTACCCGCCATATGCGCGAAGAACATATGGCCGCCCTGCTCAACAATCTGAACGAAGCGAATGCCGCCGCCGGCCGACCGGCCTTCGAGTTCAAGTCCATCCCACAGGGCGCAGCGACCTCGGTCTGGGCCGCGGTCGTGGCCGATGCTGACACGGTAGGTGGCCGCTATTGCGAGGATTGCCATGTCGCGGAACTGGCCGACGACAATGACGACAGCTTCGCAATCAGAGGCGGCGTGCGCAGCTACGCGCTCGACCCGATCAAGGCCGAAGCGCTCTGGATCACCAGCGAGGAGTTGGTAGGCGAGCGTTTCTGACACCCGCCGAATGGAAATGACGGCGGTAGCGGGTTACTCCGCCGCCGCCTTCTTCTTGGCCGGCGTTGTCTTGGCGGCGGGCTTCTTCGTCGCTGCTTTCTTGGGCGCGGCCTTCTTCTTGCCCTTCTTGGCCGGCGCCGCCGCCGCCCGCGCATCGATCAGTTGCGCCGCTTCTTCCAGCGTCAGCGCGTCCTGCTCGATCGTCTTGGGCAGGGTCGCATTGGTTGTGCCGTCAGTGACATAGGGGCCATAGCGTCCCGCCATCAGCTTGATCTCGGCTTCCGTGCGCGGATGCTTGCCCAGCACCTTGAGCGGCTCGCGCGACGATCCACCTCGGCCACCCTTGTTCGCGGCTTCGGCCAGCTTCACCACGGCGCTGTTCATGCCGACCTCGAAAATCTCGGCGGTCGAGGACAGCCGGCCATATTTGCCGTCGTGCAGCAAATAGGGACCGAAGCGGCCGATATTGGCGACGATCGGCAGGCCGGTCTCAGGATGCAGGCCGACTTCACGCGGCAGACTCAGCAGTTTCACCGCCCAGTCGAGCGTCATTTCGCCATCGGGCAGATCCTTGGGGATGGAGCCGCGCTTGGCCTCCTTGCCTTCACCCATTTCGATATAAGGGCCGAAGCGTCCCGACTTCTTGACGATATCCTGCCCGGTTTCGGGATGCTGGCCCAGCACCTCCGGCCCGGTGTCCGCGCCGTCCCCGCTACTGCCCGGCTGACCGAACTTGCGGGTGAATTTACATTCCGGATAGTTGGAGCAGGCGATGAACGCACCGAAGCGGCCACCACGCAATGAAAGCTGCCCGTCGCCGCACAGCGGGCAGGCGCGCGGGTTGCTGCCGTCCGCCTTGGGCGGGAACAGCATCGGCTCCAGGAACTTGTCGAGTGCCGCGGTGATGTCCGACGGCTTCTGCTCCATGACCTCGGCGGTCTTGGGCTTGAAGTCGCGCCAGAAGGCTTCCAGCACCGCCTGCCATTGCGCGCGGCCGCCGGAAATATCGTCCAACTCGTCTTCCAGACCCGCTGTAAAGTCATAAGAGACATAGCGTTCGAAGAAACGTTCGAGGAAGGCCGTCACCAGCCGGCCGCTCTCCTCCGCGAAGAAGCGGTTCTTCTCGATCCGCACATAGTCGCGATCCTTGAGCACCTGAAGCGTCGAGGCATAGGTGGATGGGCGACCGATCCCCAGTTCCTCCAGTCGCTTGACCAGGCTGGCTTCGGAATAGCGCGGCGGCGGCTGGGTGAAATGCTGCTCGGCCGTTACCTTCTTCTTGGCGGGCGCGTCACCTTCGTTCAGGCGCGGCAGCAGCTTGCTATCATCATCGTCGCTGTCGTCGCGGCCTTCCTCATATAGAGCGAGGAAGCCGGGGAAGATCACCACCTGCCCCGTGGCGCGCAGCGCATGGCTCCCGCTGCCATCGACCAGGTCGATCGTGGTGCGCTCCAGCCGTGCGGAGGCCATCTGGCTCGCCAGCGCCCGCTTGAAGATCAGGTCATAGAGGCGCGCATGATCGCCCGACCCCACCTTGTCCCGGCCGAACTCAGTCGGACGAATCGCTTCATGCGCTTCCTGCGCATTCTTGGCCTTGGTCTGATACTGGCGCGGCTTTTCGGGCAGATAACCGCCGTCATAACGCTCCGCGATCGCCTTGCGTGCGGCGGAGATGGCGCTGCCATCCATCTGCACACCGTCGGTACGCATATAGGTGATCGCGCCATCCTCATAAAGCTGCTGCGCGATCCGCATCGTATGGCTGGCGGAAAAGCCCAGCTTGCGCGCAGCCTCCTGTTGCAGCGTCGATGTGGTGAAAGGCGCGGGAGGATTGCGGCTGACCGGCTTGGTCTCCACCTTCTCGACGGTGAAGCGGCCGGCCTCCACGTCCGCCTTCGCGGCCATGGCGTCGCCTTCCTTGCCGATCGTCAGGCGATCGATCTTCTCGCCCTTCCAGCGGACCAGGCGCGCGGTGAAGCCCTGCCCGCCCTGCTCCATCTCGGCAGCGACCGACCAATATTCCTGGGGCGTAAAGCTCTCAATCTCGCGCTCACGCTCCACCACCAGGCGAAGCGCCACCGACTGGACGCGGCCCGCCGACTTGGCGCCGGGCAGTTTGCGCCACAGCACGGGCGACAGAGTGAAGCCGACCAGATAGTCGAGCGCACGGCGCGCCCGGTAAGCGTCGATCAGATCCTCGTCCAGCGCGCGGGGCTTCGCCATCGCATCCAGCACCGCCGCCTTGGTGATCGCATTGAACGTCACCCGATCGACGACCGAGGGCAACGCCTTCTTGGCGCGCAGCACCTCCTGTACATGCCAGCTTATCGCTTCCCCTTCGCGATCCGGGTCAGTCGCGAGGATCAGGCGCGTCGCCTTCTTCGCCTCGTCAGCGATCGCCTTGAGCTGCTTGCCCTTGTCGCCATAATTTTCCCACGACATGGCAAAGCCGTCGTCCGGGTCCACTGACCCGTCCTTGGCCGGCAGGTCGCGGATATGACCGTAGCTGGCGAGCACATGGAAATCGCCGCCCAGATATTTTTCGATGGTCTTCGCCTTGGCGGGCGATTCGACGATGACAAGCTGCATTCAGGCCCCGGTTTCAAAATCTCTCACGTATACGCGCGAGTGTGTAGGGTGGTGGAGGTATGCGTCAAGCGCCAGTGGTCAAGTCCGCCGTTTCGCGAGCGACGCAAGCATAACTCGCGACGCTGACGACATAAGTCAGCAAGATAAGTGCATTCATGAAGGCGTTCCCGATAAATGCGTCGATCAATCCGCTGGGCCTGTCCGGTGCATGGCCGAAATAATCCAGACCGATTAAGCCAGCCAGAAACAGAAGGAGAAGCGCGCCGACAGGCAAACCCGCAGCCACTTCCCATCCCTTCATTCGTTGCCAACTGATTTTCATCGCTTCGATAATATTCGTCCGTTCCCCGACAAATATGGGCCAGGCCATGAACCAGCGCAGATAGAGGAACAACCCCGGCAAGATCAGCAACAGCAGGCCAAGCAGGGTCGCAAGTCCGGATAATATGCTGAGGCCGAACAAGCCGGTCAGTCGCGGGGTCAGGGAATCATCGCCCGACACGGCCCGGACGGCCAGATAATTCAGCACCGCGCCAGCAACGAAGACGCCGATATTACTGAATAAATCACCGGCACGCACATCGACATAAACATAGAGAACGCTGCCCATGCCGCTCAACAGAAGGATCGCCAGAAAGAAGGGCTGAGCGATCATCGACATGATCCTGCGGCTTTCGTCGATGATGATCCTTGATCGCACCGGGATCATGTCAATTCTCTTCCACTGATACGCCCACCGGCATGTCGTTCCAGCCGGTCGGCCAGTTCCAGTTCCAGCAGCACCGTCTGCACCACCGCTGGCGACAGACCGGACAACCGGATGATTTCGTCCACCGGCACGGGCGCGGGCCCCAGCAAGGCTATCACCGCTGTACGATCCTGAGCCGCCACGTCGCTCGACACCGGTTCACCGATGAAGTCGAACCTGCCCTGCCGCACCATCCGCGGATCGAAGCCGCCGATCGCCTCCATGATATCCGCTGCGCCCTGCACCAGCATCGCGCCCTCTCGGATCAGCGCGTTGCACCCCTGAGCGCGCGGATCGAGCGGCGATCCGGGCACTGCCATTACCTCGCGCCCCGCCTCGCCCGCCAATCGCGCGGTGATGAGCGATCCGGATCTGGGCGCAGCCTCGACCACCACCGTTCCCAGCGCCAGCCCCGCGATGATGCGGTTGCGCGCCGGGAAATGCCGGGCCAGGGGCTGAGTGCCGGGCGGATGTTCGGTGACGAGCAGCCCGCCCTCCGCCACCTGCCGCTGCAAAGCCGCATTTTCCGGCGGAAAAACGATGTCGATGCCGCTGGCGATCACGCCGATCGTCCCGCTTTCCAGCGATCCGCGATGCGCCTCCGTATCGATGCCGCGCGCCAGACCCGACACCACGACCGCACCGTGCTGCCCCAGTTCCTGCGCCAGCATCCGCGCAAAGCGGCAGGCCGCCGCCGACGCATTGCGCGCGCCGACCATCGCGACGCAGGACCGGGCCGCCAGCGCCGCATCCCCCCGCACGATCAGGGCGGGCGGTGCACCCTCCATCTGGTCAAGCAGCGCGGGATAATCAGCATCGCCCATCAGCAAGTAACGCGCACCCAATGCCCGGCTGGCCGCGATTTCCCGCTCTACCGCGCCCGCATCGGCGACGCTCGCCCGGCCGCCGCCGCGCGCGGCAAGATCGGGAATGGCGCGCAACGCCTCGCCCGCCGTGCCGAAGCGCGCGAGCAACTGCCGATAACTGACCGGACCGATCCGGGGGGAGCGTATGAGACGCAGCCGGTCGAACCGCTCCTGATCGCTCACTCCGGCGAAGCTCCAAGCCTGGACTTGCCCACCTTGGGTTCTTCGCCCTTCATCAGGCGGGCGATATTTGCCCGGTGACGCCACAGCACGATCAACGCCAGCGCAAGCGAAACCGGGACAATATCCAGCCGACCAAAGGCCCACATGGCAATAGGCGCACTCACCGCGGCCGCCATGCCGCCCACCGACGACCATTTGGTTCCGAACAGCGCCCCCAGCCACACGACCGCGAAGGTGATGCCAGCAGGCCAGTACATGGCCGTCACCACGCCCATCATCGTCGCCACGCCCTTGCCCCCGGCAAAGCGCAGCCAGACCGGGTAGCAATGGCCGATAAAGGCCATCGCGCCAGCCATCGGCCCGCCACCGTCGATCAGCGCCGCGCCGATCAGCACCGCCGCCGCCCCCTTGAACAGATCAAGCAGCAGCGTCGTCGCCGCCAGCCCCTTGCGCCCCGTGCGCAACACATTGGTCGCGCCGATATTGCCCGACCCGATTTTGCGCAGGTCGCCCGCACCCGTAAAGCGCGTCAGCAGAAGGCCGAAAGGGATGGAACCGAGCAGATAGCCCAGAACCAGGACGAATGCGGGAAGAAGCCAGGGAGGGGTCATGAAATTCGCCAATAGAAGTTGCGCGCGACCATAGCGTGACGGGCGCGCGGAGCAATGGGGAGCTGTAGCCGCGAAGCAATGGCGAGTGACTTCATGCCGAAATCACCGCCTGACGGCGACGATCCCATATCCGCCAAACCCGCAATATCACCAGCCACGCCACTACGCAGACAATGCAGATCATGATCCGGTGATGATCGTCAGGGATGATCCGTTTAAAATCAGTGGTAAGGCCCATGATATTGCCAAGAATATGGAAGGCCGTCGCCGCCAGTACGGACCGGGTGCGGTCCGCCACGAAACCTATGCCTGCGCTGGCCAGGATCATGAAAAACAGGGTTGCAAGCTCACTGGACAACGGATTGCCGCCCAGCCAGGAAAGATGCCAAGCATACCAGAACAAACCGACCATGCTGTATTTAACGGGCGCCGACAGGCCTCCCAGTTCATCCTGGAGATAACCACGCCAGCCGATTTCCTCCAACAAGGCGTAAAACATGATCCAAAGCCCCATGTGGACGCCGAAAAGATGAGGCTCGATACCGAAATCATTTGGAATGCCCCGGATTGCCATGACGATCGCAGGAACCGCGACCATGACGAGGGCAAGGGGAAGGTTAGTCCCGCCCAGACTGAACCGACTGCGATAGCGGAATAGCAACCAGACCAGCATTGCGCCTAAGGCAGGACCGGCGCCGGCAACCAGATGGAGATACATGGCCCAGGCGCCCGCCTCCACGGAAGTCGCCTGATCTGTGTGCCAATAATAGCGCGCCAACGCGGAAATGCCGATTGCGACCAGATAATAGATACCGATCCTTGTCCATCTGCCCATGGTCACAGCCCATCCGCTCCAGAAACAACGCGAACCTTATGCCCGGTTGACGGAATGGCGCAAATGGCCGCGTACCGCCCTTATGTTGACAGTCCGGCAACGGCCCGCGAAATAGGAAATATAATGACGGTCGCTCCAGATGCTCCCATCCTCTTCTTCGATTCCGGCGTGGGCGGGCTTTCCATTCTCGCTCCGGCCCGCGCGGCGCTCCCGACCGCACCCATCGTCTATGCCGCCGACAGCGCCGGTTTCCCCTACGGCACCAAGAGCGAGACGGAAATCGCCGCGCGCGTTCCCGCATTGCTGGGGCGCCTGGTCGAACGTTATCGCCCGCGCCTCGCCGTCATCGCCTGCAACACCGCGTCGACCATCGCCCTGCCCCATGTGCGCGCTGCGCTCGACATCCCGGTAGTCGGCACCGTCCCAGCGATCAAACCCGCAGCCCTTCTCTCGAAAAGCCGGGTCTTCGGCGTGCTCGGCACGGACGCCACCGTGCGCCAGCCCTATGTGGACCGCCTCGCTGCCGAACATGGCGCGGATTGCATCATGTTGCGCCATGGCTCCGCTGCGCTGGTGCAACTGGCCGAAGCGAAGCTGCGCGGCGAAACGCTCGACCCGGCGATCGCACGGGATGCGCTGGCGGGCCTGCTCGATCAGCCCGGCGGCGACCGGATGGATATGGTCGTCCTCGCCTGCACGCATTTTCCGCTGGTGGAAGAGGAACTTGCCGCCGCAGCACCGCATCCGATGGGCTTCGTCCATGGCGGCGAAGGCATCGCCCGGCGCATCGCTTTCCTGACCCAGGGGCAATATTGGCCCGACGCACCGTCATCCGGCACTGCCGTCTTCACCCGCATCGACGACAAGGTGGAGGCGCTCCGGCCGGCGCTCGCCACCTATGGCCTCACCCGGATCGATGCGCTGTGAAAGCCATGGGCCATTTGTCCAATGGCGAATTACTTCTATCACAATAATAGGTTTTTCTCCCTAGAGTTGCGAGCGGTTATCGCTGGTAATGACGGGGCTGCGCAGGTAAATGCGGCATCGGGTAAGAGGATGGCGCAGCATAAAATGAGCGCGCGAGGAAACGGGAAGACAGGCGTAGTGAACTACAAACACATCTTTTCGCAGGCGATCGACCGGCTCCATGAAGAAGGCCGGTATCGCGTGTTCATCGATATCCTGCGCAATCGCGGGTCCTATCCCAATGCGCGCTGCTTCCATGGCCATAACGGGCCCAAGCCGATCACCGTCTGGTGCTCCAACGACTATCTCGCCATGGGCCAGCATCCCAAGGTCGTCGCCGCAATGGAAGAGGCGCTGCACGATGTCGGTGCTGGTTCGGGCGGCACCCGCAATATCGGCGGCAACACCCATTATCATGTCGACCTGGAAGGCGAGCTGGCCGACCTGCATGGCAAGGAAGGCGCGCTGCTTTTCACATCAGGTTATGTCTCGAACGAAGCGACGCTCTCCACGCTCGCCAAGCTGCTGCCGGGCTGCATCGTCTTTTCCGACGAACTGAACCATGCGTCGATGATCGCGGGCATCCGCAATTCCGGATGCGAAAAGCGTGTCTTCCGCCACAATGACACCGATCATCTGCGCGAACTGCTTGATGCGGAAGACCCCGATGCGCCCAAGCTGATCGCTTTCGAAAGCGTTTACTCGATGGACGGCGACATCGCCCCCATCGCCGCGATCTGCGACCTAGCCGACGAATATAATGCGCTGACCTATTGTGACGAAGTCCATGCGGTCGGCATGTATGGCGCGCGCGGCGGCGGCATTTCCGAACGCGACGAAGTGGCCGGTCGCATCACCATCATCGAAGGCACGCTGGGCAAGGCATTCGGCGTCATGGGCGGCTATATCGCGGCCGACCAGATGATCGTGGACGTGATTCGCAGCTATGCGCCCGGTTTCATCTTCACCACTTCACTGTCGCCAGTGCTGGTCGCGGGCGTGCTGGCAAGCGTGCGGCACTTGAAAGGCTCCAGTGAAGAGCGTGAGGGCCAGCAGGCTTCGGCCAGCACGCTCAAGCAACTGATGCGCGACGCCGGCCTGCCGGTCATGCCCTCCGTCACGCATATCGTCCCGCTAATGGTCGGCGATCCCATCAAGGCCAAGCGGATCAGCGACATATTGCTCGCCGAATATGGCGCCTATGTGCAGCCGATCAACTATCCCACCGTCCCGCGCGGCACCGAGCGTTTGCGCTTCACGCCCGGCCCGGCCCACACCGAAGAGATGATGCGTGACCTGGTATCAGCGCTGGCGGAAATCTGGGATCGCCTGGAACTGGAAAAGGCCGCGCGGCAGGCAGCGTAAGAGGGCGATGGGGCGGATTGTCGTCCACCCTTGCCAGTCTTCACATGCAGATGACTGGACCGCCTTCCCGCCCAGCCGACTTGGCGCACAGCAAGATCGGCTGCGTCTCGACCAGCCTCAGCGACTTCACCATCTTCTCGGTCGATGTCTTGTACTTGATGAAATGCGGCGCTTTGATGTGCGTCTCATAAGCTGACCGGCTCGCATAGACTTCCAACAAGCGAATCTGCGCCGGATTATCGGCGATCGCGACCGAATGGAGCATCAGGACGCCGGGTTCCGATCGCACGGACGCCTCCTGCTCTTCGGCGAGGATGGCCTTGTAGGCGTCGAGTTGCGCTGGATCGATTTCCAGTTCTGCGATGCGAACCATCAGCGGTTCGGCATCCGGCTGGGCTGACAGGCCTGGTCCGGCAAGCAGGGCGGCAGATGCGGCCGCGATCACAACTTTCATTTTCATACGATTTGCCCTTGGATTCCGTGGACCTTCGCCCGGCAACCGTCGGTCATGCTCTAACGCAAGTCCGACAGATCATCCTGCCGTTTATGAAGACCCTCATCGTCCGGCGCAATGCATGGGCAGCAGCAGCATGACCGCAACGATCAAACCCTAATCAGCCCACCCCGTACGGCATAGCCGCGATAGAGCGTCCGGCTGTGCGGGAAGCCGCCCATATCCTGTGCCAGCCGCTCGATCGCTGGCCCCAGCTCCCGCCTCGGCGACACATGGAAACGCGCCAGCCATCCGAACAGCGCCCGCCTCCACATGGCTGGTAGCCGGTCCTGCTGGCCGAAATCGACGATCTCCAGCTTGCCGCCCGGTGCCACGCAGCGCGCCGCCTGCGCCAGCGCCATTTCCCATTCCGGGATCATCGACAGGGCATAGCTGATGAACACCCGCTCGAACCGCGCCCGACCGAACAATGCCTCCGGATCGAAGCCGCAGGCATCCCCCTGCGCCAGCGTCATCCGATCGCCCATCCCTGCTTTCGCCACCGACAGGCGCGCCGTTTCCAGCATCGCCTCGCTGATGTCGACGCCATAGAGCCGCGCCTTGGGCCATGCCTTGCCCACCGCAATCAGGTTGCGCCCGGTGCCGCAGCCTATCTCCAGCACCGCTCCGCCCGCCGGCGGATCGAGATCGGCGATCAGGCCGTCACGCCCCAGCAGATAATATTTGCGGGTCAGATCGTAGATATGCCGCTGGTAACGATAGACCCCGTCCATCAACTGGCGATGCCCGCTCACGCCGCGTCGTCCTTCAGTACATAGAGGTGGACGCCGCCATAGATGGCCGACCGGTCGCGCGCGGTATAATCCAGCGATGCTTCCACATGATACGCCCAGCGGTTCAGCACCGCATCAACCACCCGGCCCGGCAATATGCTCGGCTCGCCCGCCGTACGGAACAGCACACGCGCGCCGGGCCTGGCCGTCCGCGTGATCTGCGCCCACAGAGCATTCAACTGATCGTCATCCATCCAATCCTGCGCATCGAGCAGGATATAGCGATCCGCCGACGCAGCCGGCTGGCTAGCCAGGAAGTCGGTGAAATTGACATGCCGTACATCGACCCGTTCAGCTCTGGCCCGCACCGCTTCGTGATTGGCGGCCTGCAAATAAGGCGGCAGCGGCCCTTCGCCCCCGGCATAACCGCGCCCGAACGCCTGCACCGCGAAATAATTATCCTTGAGGTCGAAGTCGCAGGCGAGCTTTTCCAGCCGTGCCTTCAGCACATTATCCATCCGATCGTCGCCAGCCAGCGCCTGGAACTGGGCGGGCGGGATGCCAAGGCCAAAGAGCGAGGCGGGCTGGCTGGTCAGCCAGCGCACGAACCCCTTGTCGAAGATCGGCGCCAGTTCGCGCTCGAAGATTTCGCGCTGTTCCTCGCGGCTCCGGGCATCCAGCATCCGCTTGGGGTTCACGCCATGCAGCCGCGCCAGCAGATGCGCCGCGCCGATGAAGCGCCCCAGCAACCCATGTTTATAGATGCCCCGCGCGAAACCGCCGATCCGCCGACGGCCGATCAGGTCGCGCCCTTCCCAATAGCGGCGCGTCGCTTCGTCCAGGTGCGGCGCGACATAGGCGCGATAGGCGGTGATGTTCGCTTTGTTGTCCGCCTGCGCGAAAAAGCGGTGAAAGGCGGCATGATCGGGCAGGGTCCGCGCCGCCATCAGCTTCAGCCGATTGAGCGCTATATGCGCGGTGTTGAGGTCGATCGCGGTGATCCTCACCGGATCGGCGGTCAGGTAAGAAAGCACGTTGCAACCGCCCGAAGCGATCGTCACCACATGGCTGTCGGGCGTGATCGCCAGCGCCTCCATATCCACCGCCGGATCTTCCCAGATCTGGGCATAGACGAGACCGCGGAACGCAAAAGTGAAGGCGCGCTCCAGCAGCCCTTGTTTCGACAGGTGGCGATGACGGTGCACCGCGTTCGTGACTTTTTGATGGGCTGTCGCTGCCATGACGCACTCCTCGCTGCCGGGTCGTTGGTGGCGCGGATAGGGCAATGGCATGTCGCCCGCGTTACGCGCGCGTTACGCGGCGATGACGGCGCCTGAACGATCCTACGGAAGGCGTGGCCTGGAAATATTTCTATTGGTCATTTCGTTCTCTTCCTCCCCCTCCTATCATAAGGGAACAGCATAAAGGGAGACAAGATCATGGCCTATACCGGAAGCTGCCATTGCGGCGCTGTTACCTTCACCGTAGCCGCCGACGCGCCGGCCGAAGCCATGACATGCAACTGCTCACATTGCAGTCGCAAAGGCTTCATGCTGACCTTCGTGCCAGCGGACCAGTTTACTTTGGAAAGCGGCGAGGACCAGCTCACCGACTATCTTTTTTACAAGCACAATATCACGCACCAGTTCTGCAAGACCTGCGGCACGGAAGCCTTCGCGCTCGGCAAGACCCCCAACGGACCGATGCGCGCCGTCAACCTGCGTTGCGTGCCGTCCGTGGATATCGACGCGCTCAGCATCCAAAAGGTCGATGGCGCCAGCTTCTGACAGTCTGACTTTGCGCTGTCACGCGACGCCCCTATATGGGCGCTTTCGCGCATCGGGCGCGACCATAGTCATGGAGCAGTTGAATTGAGCAAGGTTCTGGTCATTGGCGCGGGCGGCGTCGGGTCTGTCGCGGTCCACAAGATGGCTCAAAACCCGGACATCTTCAGCCATATCACGCTCGCCAGCCGCCGGATCGTGAGTTGCGAGAAAGTCGCCGAATCGGTGAAGGCCCGCACCGGCGTCACCATTGACGTGGCACAGGTCGACGCCGACAATGTCGCAGAGACGATCGCGCTGATCGAGAAGGTCCAGCCCAAACTGGTCGTGAATCTCGCCCTGCCCTATCAGGATTTGGCGATCATGGACGCCTGCCTCGCGACGAAGGTCGATTATCTCGACACGGCCAACTACGAACCGCGCGACACCGCCAAGTTCGAATATAGCTGGCAGTGGGCCTATCAGGAGCGCTTCAAGGAAGCCGGCATCATGGCGCTGCTGGGGTCCGGTTTCGACCCCGGCGTGACCAGCGTCTTCGCCAGCTACATCAAGAAGCATCTGCTCGACCGGATCGATACACTCGACATTCTCGACTGCAACGGCGGCGACCATGGCCAGCATTTCGCCACCAACTTCAATCCGGAAATCAACATTCGCGAAGTGACTGCGCCGTCGCGCCACTGGGCCAATGGGGAATGGGTCGAAGGCCCGGCGCTCAGCCACAAGCAGGTGTTCGACTTCGATCAGGTCGGCGAGAAGAACATGTACCTCATGTATCATGAGGAACTGGAATCGCTCGCTACCCATTATCCCGAAATCCAGCGCATCCGTTTCTGGATGACCTTCGGCGACGCTTACCTCAAGCATCTGGAAGTCCTCCAGAATGTCGGCATGACCCGGATCGATCCGGTCATTTACAATGGCCAGGAGATCATTCCGCTCCAGTTCCTGAAAGCCGTGCTGCCCGAACCGTCCAGCCTGGGCTCCACCACCAAGGGCAAGACCAATATCGGCGACATCGCGACCGGCGAGAAGGACGGCCAGCAAAAGACCGTCTATGTCTACAATATCTGCGATCATGAGGACGCCTATGCCGAAACTGGCAATCAGGCGGTCAGCTACACCACCGGCGTTCCCGCAATGATCGGCGCCGCCATGATGCTGACCGGCGCGTGGAAGGGTGAAGGCGTGTTCAACATCGAACAGTTCGATCCCGATCCCTTCATGGACATGCTGAACAAGCATGGCCTGCCCTGGCAGGTGAAGGAACTGGACGCACCGCTGGCCTTTTAAGCGCCGCGGACGTTCAAAACATCGTCATCCCCGCGAAGGCGGGAACCCATCTCCCGACCTCCCGCCGGGGATGGGGTTGGAGATGGATCCCCGCCTTCGCGGGGATGACGGAGTTATTGCTAGATGGAAACCCGTGCCGGCGATCCCGCCGCCTTTGCCCGCTTCGACCTGTATCGCGTCCCCTCGCCTGCTTTCGTGGTGGATGAGGTAGCGATCCGGCGCAACCTATCGGTCCTGCGCGACATTCGCGACCGCGCGGGCATCAAAGTGCTGGGCGCGCTCAAGGCCTTTTCCATGTGGTCGCTGGGGGGCGTGGTGGCCGAATATCTGGACGGCGTCTGCGCCTCCGGCATCTATGAGGCGCGCCTTGGGCGGGAGGAATATAGTGGCCCCAAGGGAGACAGGGAAGTCGCGACCTACTGCGCCGCCTACAAGCCCGACGATCTGGCGGAAATCCTC
Source organism: Sphingobium sp. BYY-5 (assembly GCF_022758885.1). Lineage (NCBI taxonomy): Bacteria > Pseudomonadati > Pseudomonadota > Alphaproteobacteria > Sphingomonadales > Sphingobiaceae > Sphingobium > Sphingobium sp. BYY-5. Next base: position 841,988 of record NZ_JALEBH010000001.1, on the reverse strand, counting down.
AAGATTTCCGACCATGTGATCTTCAACAGCCCCGGTCAGATCGCGCGGATGAAACCGGTGATCGACGCCGCCCGCGCCGAAGGCCGCGTTTTCGACATCGGCCTGCGCCTCAATCCCCTCAATCCGGAGGGGGAGGTTCCCAAATATGATCCGTCACAGCCGCACAGCCGTCTCGGCTTCCCGATCGACCAGCTTCGCGCCGAACATCTGGAAGGGGTCGACGGCCTTCATGTGCATAACCTGTGCGAACAGGATTTCCTGCCGCTTCAGCGCACCTGGGCGGCGATCGAACCGCGCGTCATGCCGCATATTGCTGGCTTGAAATGGCTGAATTTCGGCGGTGGCCACCATGTTACCCGCGCCGATTATCAGATCGACGACCTCATCGCCTTCCTCCATCGGATCAAGGCGCAAACGGGGCTGGAGCTTTATATCGAGCCGGGCGAGGCGATGGCGCTCGACGCGGGTATATTGGTCGGTGAAATCCTTGACGTCATCGACAATGGGATGCCGGTCGCCATCACCGACATCTCCGCCACCTGCCATATGCCCGACGTGATCGAGGCGCCCTATCGCCCCGCCATGCTGCATGAGCCGGCGGAGGGTCCGGTCACTCGACTCGGTGGCCCTTCCTGCCTGGCGGGCGACATTATCGGCGATTATCGAGTCCCCGGCGGCGCGGAACCGGGTGCACGGATCGCGTTCCTGGACCAGGCCCATTATTCGATGGTGAAGACCAACACATTCAACGGCGTTCCCCTGCCCGCCATCTGGCTTTGGAACTCGGAAACCGACGAACTCAAGGAAATCCGGTCCTTTTCCTACGCCGACTTCAAGGCTCGCCTCTCCTGACGCACGTTTCATAGCGGGTCGCGCAATAATATTTTCATATGCGCTTTACAGGGGGGACCCCTCCGCATATATCGGCCGTCCGCTGCCCCATGGGACTTCCACCGCAAGGCAGCTTTTCGCCCTGAACTACACTGGAGGTCCCTTGAATTGCACAAGCATCCTAGCGCGCTGGGGGTAGCGACCACCCTCACACCGGCAGCACCGGTAACGCTGATTCGTCCCGCAGCCGCAGCGCGGGCCGCTCGATTCTTCGTTGAGAAGTTTCCGGGCCGCTCGCTCTATGCGGTCAAGGCGAACCCGTCACCCGATCTGATCCGCACGCTGTACGCTTCGGGCATCACGCATTTCGACGTGGCCTCGATCGCAGAAGTGCGCCTGGTCGCCGAGACGCTAGTTGGTGAGGATCAGGTAAAGCTTTGCTTCATGCACCCGGTCAAGGCCGAGGAAGCAATCGCCGAAGCCTATCATGTCCATGGCGTGCGCACCTTCTCGCTCGACACGATCGACGAGTTGGAAAAGATCATGCGCGCCACGGATGACGCTACCGATCTGGAACTGTGCGTTCGTCTGCGCGTGTCGTCCGAGCATTCGGAACTGAGCCTGGCGTCCAAGTTCGGCGCAGAGCTGGGCGAGACCCGCGAACTGCTGATGGCGACCCGTCAGGCCGCCGATGCGCTGGGCATCTGCTTCCATGTCGGCAGCCAGGCGATGAGCCCGCAGGCCTATAGCGACGCGATCGAGCGCGTCCGTGCGGCAATCGTCGACGCGGCGGTTACGGTCGACATCATCGATGTCGGCGGCGGCTTCCCGTCCGTCTATCCGGGCATGGAACCGGTAGCGCTGGAAAATTATTTCGACGCCATCCATCGCGGCTTCGAAAGCCTGCCGGTCAGCTATTCGTCCGAACTGTGGTGCGAACCCGGCCGTGCGCTGTCTGCTGAATATAGCTCGGTCCTGGTGCGCGTGGAGCGTCGCCGTGGCACGGAACTCTATATCAACGACGGCGCCTATGGCGCGCTGTTCGACGCGGCGCATATCGGCTGGCGCTTCCCCGTCGCCCTGCTGCGCGAGGAAGAGAGCGAGGAGGAGCTGGAAGGCTTCTCCTTCTACGGCCCGACCTGCGACGATATGGACCATATGGTCGGCCCCTTCATGCTCCCTGCGGACGTGAAGACCGGCGACTATATCGAAATCGGGATGCTGGGCGCCTATGGCGCGGCCATGCGCACCGGTTTCAATGGTTTCACATCGGAATCGACGATCGAGGTTGAGGATGAGCCGATGGCCAGCCTCTACACCGAAACCGTTCCGGCCCGTCGTCGCGCAACCGTCATCAAACTGGGCTAAGCCCGGTTCCAGCTTCCCCGTTGGAGAGGATAGCATCCCTCGCCGCTTCCCCCCTTGCGGCGAGGGATTTTTCTTATCTGCGGAAGATGCCGACCAGTTCGACATGGGTGGTCCAGCGGAACTGGCCAACCGGTTTGACGCTTTCCAGCCTGTAACCCGCCCCGACCAGATGCGCCGCGTCACGTGCGAAACTGGCGGGATTGCAGGAGACATAGGCGATCAGCGGCACGCTCGACGCGGCCAGTTGCAGCACCTGTTCGCGCGCGCCGGCGCGGGGCGGGTCCAGTATGACCGCGGCGAAACGGCTCAATTCTTCGGGCGTCAGCGGACGGCGGAACAGGTCGCGATGATCCGCCATCAGACGCCTCTGCGCCCGCGCCGCCGCCAGCTTCAGCGACAACACGGCATCCCGCGCGCCCTCCGCTGCATAGACCGCATGTTTGTCCCCCAATGCCAAAGCGAAAGTGCCAAGGCCGCAGAAGAGGTCGGCAATCGGCCCTGTCTCCGGCAGAGCCTCCCGCACCGCGCCCACCAGGGCCGCCTCACCGTCGGGCGTCGCCTGGAGGAATGAAAAAGGCGGAAAGCCCACGGGCGCGCCGCCAAAGCTAACTGTCGCCGCCTCCGGCTCCCAGCGCGTCTGCGGCCCGTCGCCCTCATCGATGGTAAGCCGCGCCAGCCCATGGCTGCGGGCGAAATCGCCCAGCGCCTCATCCGCCGCCAGTCCATCGACCCGTACAGCTTCGAGCAGCAGATCGACGCCCTGATCGATCAGCGACATGCGCACATGCGCCGCCCTTTTATCCGGCAGGATCAGTCCCAGCAGGTCACGCAAAGGCGCCAGCAGCGCGAACAGCCGGGGATCGAGTACCGCGCACATCTGCAGGTCGATCAGCTTGTGACTGCCCTCCTCGGCAAAGCCGATGGTGATGCGATTGCCCGCCCGCGCCGCACGCAGCGATGCGCGCCGCCGCGTCATCGGCGGGGAGATATGGGGCGGCAGCACCGCGTCGGGCGTGACGCCCTGCCCCGCCAGTGCGCCAGTGACGCGCGCCGTCACGAAATCGGCATAGCTCACCTCGTCCAGATGCTGGAGCTGGCACCCTCCGCAGGCCGGGAAATGGTCGCAGGGTGGTGCAGCGTGATGGACACCGAACAGGACAGCTCCATCCGGCCCGATCCGGTCGCCCGGCGCGGTCAGGGGAAAGTGGCGGCCGTCGGCGGTAACGCCATCGCCCTTGGCGGCGACGCGGATGATGGTGTCTGTTTCGGTGTCGGTCACAATCGCGCGGCGATAGCCGCTGGCAGCGCTCCAAGCAAATCATCCGCAACAAAGGCCGGACCGGACCGCCGCGCAGCCTCTCCATGCAGCCACACCGCCTCGCACGCCGCCCGGAAGGGATCGCCCGTCACCGCCAGCCGCCCGGCGGCCAGCCCCGCCAGCACATCGCCCGTCCCGGCCGTCGAAAGCCAGAATGATGCGCCGCCTGCCACGGCCGCCCGTCCGTCCGGCGCGGCGATCACGCTATCTGCGCCCTTGTAGATGATAACCGCGCCCGATGCGCGCGCTGCCGCCAGCGCGCGATCGATCTTGCTACCGGGAAGATCGCCGAACAGCCGCTGAAACTCGCCTTCATGCGGGGTCAGGATCGCCCCGGTCGGAATGGCGCGTGCGCCCGGCTGACCCAGCAGCGTCAGTGCGTCCGCATCCAGCACCATGGGATGCCCCGCATCCAAAGCCGCATCCAGCCGCGCCCGGCCATCGGCATCCAGACCAAGCCCCGGCCCCACCAGCACGACATTGATCCGTGTGTCCTCCAGCGCCTTGCTGATCGCGCCGGGTGCCTCGACCTGCTGGTTGATGATGGCATGTGGTCCGGCGACGGGGCGGTCGATGGCAAAACGACGCACCGTCCCCGCGCCCGAATGGGCGGCGGCGATGCTGGCGAGCAGGCTGGCGCCGGGCATTCCGCCACCGATCACCGCTACCAGCCCGCGATTATATTTATGCGCATTGGCCCCCGGCGCCTGCAACAGCGGCGGCGCCAACCGATGCACCGCATCTGGGATCGCGATGCCGATATCCGCCAGCACCAACCGGCCCATCCGCGCCGCCGCCGGGTAGAGCAGATGAGCGGGCTTGAAGGCGCCTAGCGCGATGCAGGTGCCAAAGCGCGGCATGGCCGAAAGCAGCGCCCCGCTGTCCGTCTCCACTCCGCTTGGCAAGTCTATGGCGTGGGACAGCATGGCCGTATCCGCCAACGCGCACAGTCGCGCTGCGACCGTTTCGTCCAACCCACGGGTCAGGCCCGTACCGAACAAGGCATCCACCAACTGCGTCGCCGGCTCAGCGGTCATCATGTCCTCGACCGGCCCGGCCCAGGCCGCGCGGGCGCGCTGGCTCGACAGGGTCCGGCTCTCCCCCAGCGCCGCTACTCGCACCGCCACGCCCCGCTCGCGCAATATCCGTGCGATCACGAAGCCGTCACCGCCATTATTGCCCGGCCCGCACAGGATCAGCGCATCGCGCCGATGGCCCGCGCGCCAGATAATCTCCGCCGCCGCCGCGCCCGCAGTCTCCATCAAGCCATAATCGTCAACGCCCGCATCGAAAGCCGCCTGTTCCGCAGCGCGCATCTGCGCCGCCGTCAGAATCGGCCCGCCGGTCATTTCACCGTATCCGCGATCTGCGCCGGCAGCCGATATCGGTCGTCGCCCGCCGCCACGTCGATCTGCCGTTTCCCGGTGATGCTGAGCGTCGCCGGTTCCGCTCCGTCGGCCGACTCCAGCCCGCGCCCATCCGCCAGCACCCGGAAACGGCGAAACCCGCCGTCGGGATGCCGGATGGTAAGCGTGTCACCCCGGCGTTCGACCAGGCAGTCACGCGCCCATTGCTTCGCGCTGCCGGTCATGCAGTCGGCCTTGCCATCATCGACTAGCCCGGTGTCCGTTTCGCTGTCCGCCTTTGGCGCCTGCCCATCGCAACCGGCCAACACCATCAGCATCGCCAGCCCGATCAGCCGCCCTTTCATGCCAGCCGTCCCCGGCATTCCAGTGCAACCGGCCCGATGATCCGGGCAAAACGCGCCTGCCCAGCCGCGTCGTTCACCAAATCCTGCCGCATCTCGATACCCAGATAGGGGATGCCGTTGGCTTCGGCATGACGATTCATCGTCGCGTTCAGAAGCTGCCCTGAATAAGGCAATTGGTCGCCGACCTTAAGCCCCGCCGTTTCCAGCAAGGGGATGGCGATCCGCGCGGCGCGATCATCCTGATTATAGAGTATCCCGATGTCCCACGGTCGCTGCTGCCCCGGATCGCTCGTCAGCCGGGGCGTGAAGCTGTGGACCGACAGGATGAAGGGCGACGTCATGCCATCCAGCAGCCTGCCGACCTGATGATGATAGGGATGGTGGAAGCGGAGCATCCGTTCGGCCAGGTCGGCGTCACGATTGCCGGGAATGGCATGGCCGTCGCTCATCACCGGCAGCAGTCCCGGCGCATCGTCTTCCCGATTGAGGTCGATCACCAGCCGCGACACGCCGCCAAGGATCGCGGTGGCTCCCAGTTGGGCCGCCAGGAGCCGGCTTACCTCCGCCACGCCGATGTCGACGGCAATATGCTCCCCAAGCAGCGCAGGGTCGATACCCAGGTCGATATCGTCCGGCACATGGGCAGAAGCATGATCGGCGACGATCAACAGGTCGAGCGCACCGCCGTCAATCTGGGTAAAGGCCTCGCTCATGCGCTCCTGATCCGTGTTTCCATGATCCACCAGCCGGGATGTTCCGCCCGCACGGCTTGTACCGCGTCCGCCATCGCGGCCATATTCCCGAACAGCCCGAAGCAGGTCGCGCCCGATCCCGACATGCGCGCCAGCAGCAGGCCGTCTGCACCCCGCAGTGCATCCAATATCTGCGCGATCCCCGGCGCCACCGCAATAGCCGCATTTTCCAGGTCGTTACGGCCCTCTTCTATCAGCAGTTCGAGGCTGGCGGCGTTGAGCGAACCCCGATCCTGCCTGTCCCACCCGGCAAAGACGCTCGCTGTCGACACGCCAACGCCCGGATTGACCAGCAACATCGGGAGTCCTTCCAGCCCATCGACATTGTGTCGCGCCAGATGCTCGCCGCGTCCGGTCACCAATTGCGTGACGCTGGCGACGCAGGCCGGGACGTCCGATCCCAGGTCAAGAGCCAGCTCCGCCAAACGCTCCGGTTCGATCCGCACATCCCAAAGCCGCACCAGCAGCCGCAGCGCCGCCGCCGCATCCGCCGACCCGCCGCCGATGCCCGACGCAACTGGCAGGTTTTTCGTCAGTCGGATCGCTGCGCCCCGTCGCTCACCGATATGCGCCTGCAACGCCCGCGCGGCGCGCGTAACGAGGTTGTCCGACCCCGCCTCCAATCCCGCGCCGAACGGGCCGTCGATTATCAGGCCGATCACGCCGTCGTCGGTCGTCTGCCCCTCCAGCCGATCGCCATCTTCGGCAAAAACGAACAGGCTTTCCAGAGCATGATAGCCATCGTCCCGCCGCGCCCGCACATGCAATGCGACATTCACCTTGGCATAGGCGGTTTCGACAAGCGTTTCGGCCTCCACGTCAGGGTGCGGCATATTCGGGCGTCAATCCTTCCTTGCTCTTCGCCGCCAGTCGCGCAGCGACATCGCCTTCGGCATAGACGGATGCGGCGTTCCAGGCATAGCGCGCCTCATATCGACGTCCTGCCGCCCACAGCGCATCGCCCAGATGCTCGTTGACCGTTGGATCGCCCGGCGCTCCTGCCGCTGCCCGTTCCAGCACGGGCACGGCGGCGGCGACATCGCCGGATATATATTGCGCCCAGCCAAGCGAATCCGTGATCGACGCATCCTGTGGCTTGAGCGCACTCGCTCGCTTGAGCAGTTTCAGCGCTTCCTCGACATTCTGGCGCCGTTCGATCTGCGCATAGCCCAGATAGTTGAGGATCACAGGTTCATTGGGCGCCAGTTTCGCGGCGCGTTCCAGCACGGTTCGTGCCTCGTCCCAGCGTTTTCCCTGTTCCAGCGCGCTGCCTTCGAACAGCAAAAGGGTCCAGGGGACGGCATCGGGGGCATAGCCGACCTGCGCTGCCCTGAACGCCGCCGCCGCCCCGGTAAAATCCTTCGCATCCGCCAGCAACCGGCCCAGCCGAACCTGGCGTTCGGCGTCCGCGCCCGGTTCGGCAGCGAGGGTCCGGGCCAGGGCAATCGCGCCGTTGCGGTCGCCCGTCTCGGCCTGCGCGTTGACCAGTTCGGCCTGAGCCAATCCGCCATACCAGCTTTTGACCGGTACTTTCCCGGCCTCCGCAGCGCCAAAGGCCGGATAGCCGCCAATCGTCAGCAACTGGGCCGCGATGATATGGGCCTCCGCACTTTGCGGATCGGCGAAGGTGGCGATACGCGCCAGCCGCATGCCAAGCGTAATCCCCGCCTCGTCCGACGCGATGTCGGCGGCGAGGCGCGAGAGCAGCCGCGCAAAGCCCTGCGCCGGGGTCAACAAAGCCGTTCGCCCCTTACTATCCTTGCCCCGACTGATGTCGGTCCGCGCGATCGTGAAATTCGCGTTCCCCTCCGGCAGAAGCGCCAGCGCCTCCGCCTTCGCTCCCTGAGCGGCGAGTTGTCCCGCAAAGCTCAGCCGGAGGGCCGCGCTATCATTGGCGCGAAGGCTGATCGCCCGCTGCATCGCGGACAAGGCCGTTGCCAGATCACCCGACCTGATCGCCTGGAAAGCCACATGCTCATCCAGATAGCGGTGGGCCAGCGCGGCAAACTGTCCCTTTTCCTCGATCACGGGGGGAACATACTGTCCCTCTCCCAGCGTGATCCAACTGCGCGCGATCGGCGCCAGGAAGGCGAAATTACCCTCCGCCACCATGCGATCGATCAAAATGCGTGCGCCCGCCCAATCCTTGCGCGTCAGCGCGTCACCGACCCACAGCAAGGTTCCGTCACGCGGCAACATGCCCTGCGCATCGAGCAGGACGGCCGATCGCATGGCCAGCGCCTGGTCGCCACTCTCCAGTGCCTGCGCATAGGAACGGCGCGCAATATCCGTATTGTCCGGATCGAACGCGAGCGCAGCGCGGTAGCTGGACACGGCGCTTCCCAGCGCGCCGTCCCCATCCGCCAGCCGCGCCCGCGCATAGGCGTGCAGCGCGCTGGCGGGATCGACCGACGCCTCGGCCACCGCCGGGATCGTCAGCAACAGGACCGGGATCAGGCGCTTACATATTGGGATAATTTGGTCCTCCGCCGCCTTCGGGAACGACCCAGTTGATGTTCTGGGTCGGGTCCTTGATGTCGCATGTCTTGCAATGGACGCAATTCTGCGCGTTGATCTGGAATTTGGGATCGCCCTCATCCAGCCCCACCACTTCATAGACGCCGGCGGGACAATAACGCTGCGCCGGTTCGTCATAAAGGGGGAGGTTGTAGCTGATCGGGATTGCCGGGTCTTTCAGTTGCAGATGGACCGGCTGATCCTCCTCATGATTGGTATTCGACAGGAACACCGATGTCAGGCGATCGAAACTGATGACATTGTCGGGCTTGGGATAGGCGATCTTCTCGCACTGTTCCTTGCGCCAGGTCTTCTCATTGTCGGGCTTGTGCTTCATCGTGAAGGGCAGGCCGATCTTGAGCGTGCGCATCCACATGTCGATGCCCGCCAGCAACGTGCCGATCGTGTTGCCAAACTTGCTCAGCAGCGGCTCGGCATTCTTGACCAGTTGCAATTCCGTTGCGATCCAGCTCGACCGCACACGATCATCATAATCGTGCAGCACGTCGCGGGCGCGCTCATTCTGGATCGCCTCGAACGCCGCTTCAGCCGCCAACATGCCGGATTTCATCGCGGTATGCGTCCCCTTGATCCGCGGCACGTTGACGAAGCCGGCCGAACAGCCGATCAGCGCGCCGCCGGGGAAGACCAGCTTTGGAATGGACTGCCAGCCCCCCTCATTGATCGCGCGCGCGCCATAGGAAACGCGGCGCCCGCCCTCCAGAAACTGGCGGATTGCCGGATGCTGTTTCCAGCGCTGGAACTCCTCGAACGGGTAAAGATGCGGGTTGCGATAGCCCAGCCCAACGACGAAGCCCAAAGCCACCTGACCATTAGCCTGATGATAGAGGAAGCCGCCACCATAGGCGTCGGTCAGCGGCCAGCCCTGCGAGTGGATGACCAGGCCCGGCTTGTGCTTGGCGGGATCGATATCCCACAATTCCTTCATGCCCAGGCCATAGACCTGCGGTTCGCAGTCGGCGTCCAGCGCGAACTGGCGCTTCAAAATCTTGGTCAGATGTCCGCGCGCGCCTTCGGCGAAGAAAGTATATTTGGCGTGCAGTTCCAGCCCCGGCTGATAATCGCCCTTATGCTCGCCATCGCGGGCGATGCCCATGTCGCCGGTCGCGACGCCCTTCACACTGCCATCCTCATTGTAGAGGATTTCCGCAGCCGCGAAGCCGGGGAATATCTCCACGCCCAGCCCCTCGGCCTGCTCAGCCAACCAGCGGCAGAGATTGCCCAGCGATCCGGTATAGGTGCCCTTATTGTGCATCCAGCCGGGCGTCATGATATGCGGCATCGCAATCTTGCCGCCCCTGGTCAGCCACCAATGCTGGTTGTCCGTCACCGGCACGTCCGCCAGCGAACAGCCCATGTCGCGCCATTCGGGCAGCAGTTCGTCCAGTGCCCTGGGATCGATCACCGCGCCCGACAGGATATGGGCGCCGATTTCCGACCCCTTCTCCAGCACGCAGACGGCCAGTTCCTGACCCGCATCGTTCGCCAACTGCTTCAGCCGGATCGCCGCAGACAGTCCCGCCGGTCCTCCGCCGACGATGACGATGTCATAGGGCATCGATTCCCGTTCGCTCATTCATCCCTCCTCCGGGCGATTGGCGGGCTGCACCCCGTGTCATCCAATCGCCGCATTACTCCAACACTTTACCATTAAAGGCGATGAAGCAGCTTGACCCGATCGTCAACCTCTGGCCCTAGATGATTGTGATGCGGGGAATAATGCAGGACAATGCGGCGCTGACCGCCGACGCCTATCTGGCGTGGTGGCAGTTGGCCGGCGTGGAGAGCGCCGTAGCGGAAGCGCCGCATAACTGGTTGCGCCCCGTGCCTGCGGCCGTTTCCGCATCCCACGCGCCGCAGCCGGCGGAAATCGCACCGCAAGCCAAACCGCAGGATCTTGAGGCCTTTCATTGCTGGCTCGAAAGCGAATCGAGCCATCCTGAACGACGCTGGCCCACGCCCCCCATCTACCCCTCCGGCGCCGTCGATTCACCATTGATGGTTGTCACTGACATGCCCGATGCGGCGGATGTCGCCGCCGGATCATTGCTTGCCGATCGCGAGGGCGTCCTGTTCGACGCCATGCTGCGCGCCATCGGGATCGATCGGGCGCAGGCCTATATCGCCTCCCTGTTTTTTGCCCGCCCACCCGGCGGCATGGTCGAAGCCGCCGATCTCGCCATTGCGGCCGCGCGGATGCGGACCCAGGTCCATCTGGCGCGGCCACGCCGGCTGCTGCTGCTCGGAGACCGGACGATCCGCGCATTGATGCCGACCGACAGCGGCGCCGTATCGGGCCATAGTTTACGCGATTTCAATCATGATGGCGGCACAGTGCCCGTCGTCGCCACCTTTCACCCCCGCCTGCTGCTCAGCCAGCCTGCGGCGAAGGCGGAATGCTGGCGCACCCTGCAAAGCCTGATCGAGGAAGATCGTCCGTGATTCGTGCCGCCACCTGCCTGGCCCTGCTAGCCCTGGGAACCGCAATGGCTACGCCGGCCGCGGCCGAAAGCGCCGAAACACTTCCAGGCTTGCCGATCGCGACGTCCGACACGTCACCGCTGGTTCTGAGCGACGGGGACAAGGCGCGCTATAATGCGATCTTTGCCGCCCTGCGCGCGGAAAGATGGATCGACGCCAAGGCGATGATCCAGACGCTCGATGCGCAGGACGCGGTGCGCGCCGTGGCGCTGTCGGAACTTTATCTTGCCCGTAACTCGCCCAAGGTCGAACTGTTCGACCTGCTCGACCTCATCAACAAGGCCGCATGGCTGCCCAAGGCCGATCAGTTGTCCCGTCTCGCGCAAAGGCGTGGGGCCACCATCCTGCCAACCCTGCCGCAAATCCAGAAGATGGTCTGGCTGGGCGCGGCGCCGCGCCGCCAATATGTCTCCCCAACCAAAACCGATATGCTTGCCCAGGCACTTGCCGGGCGGATACAGGGTTTCGTCAAGAATGACGATCCGATCGGCGCCGAAGGCCTGCTCACTACCGGCGAAGCGGGCCTGACCCCGGAGGGCCTGACCGAAGTGCGGCAGCGCGTCGCCTGGGCCTATTATATCGAGAATGACGACAGCAACGCCCGGCGCATGGCCGCCCGCGCGCTGGAAACCCGCATGGGCGGCGACTGGACGGTGCAGGCGCACTGGACAACGGGCCTCGCTTCCTGGCGTCAGAATGATTGCCGGACGGCCGCGCCCGCCTTCGCCAATGTCGCGGCCTTCGCGACAGATGCGGATATGCGCTCGGCCGGCGCCTATTGGGCGTCGCGCGCCTATATGGTCTGTGGCGAAGCGGAAAAGGTTGAGAATTACCTGAAACTCGCGGCGCGTTCGGAGGAGACCTTTTACGGCCTGCTCGCTCGTGAATCGCTGGGACTGCCCCTGGGCAGCGCACCGGTCGGCAGCCGGTTCGGTGCGCTGGAATGGCAAAAGCTGAAGAACAGCCCCAATGCCCGCGCCGCCATCGCGCTTTCGGCGATCGGCGAAAATGGTCGAGCCGACGAGCTGCTCCGCTATCAGGCGAAGATCGGCGGCAGCGACCAATATGACGCGCTGTTGCGCCTTTCCAGCGCGCTCAACCTGCCGGCAACCCAGCTTTACCTCGCGCATAACGGACCCGCCGGCACCCAGCCCGGCAGCTTTGCCCGCTTCCCCGCGCCCGACTGGCGTCCCGATGGCGGCTGGCGCGTCGATCCGTCGCTGATCTTCGCCCATACTCTGCAAGAGTCGGGCTTTCGCACCGATGTCGTCAGCAGCGCGGGCGCGCGCGGCCTGATGCAGGTCCGCCCCGGCACGGCGGGAGATGTCGGCATGACCTCCACGTCCCAGCTCTTCGTGCCGTCGACCAACATGGAATATGGCCAGCGCTATCTGGAAGCGCTGCGCGACATGAGCGCCACCGGTGGCCTGCTGCCCAAGGTGATGGCCGCCTACAACGCCGGTCCGCTGCCGGTCCAGCGCTGGAACACCCAGGTCAAGGACAAGGGCGATCCGCTGCTTTTCATCGAATCGCTGCCCTATTATGAAACCCGCGCCTATGTGAACATCGTCATGCGCAACTACTGGATGTACCAGATTCAGGCGAAGGGCAGCGCCGATTGCCTGACGGGCATGGCGCAGGGGCTGTGGCCGACCTTCCCCAACGCCAAGGGGGTGAAGCTCGTGCGCCTCAGTAAGGCGGACGGCCGCGCTGCCATGGGTGGCGGCTCCAACTGATGCCGATCGATGAGAGCCGGACCTTCATTCCCATTCGGATCGCCGTCCTCACCGTCTCCGACACGCGCAGCCTGGCGGAGGATCGTTCCGGCGACGCGCTGGTCGAACGGCTGGAAGGCGCGGGACATGTCCTGGCGGCGCGCCATATCGAGAAAGACGACAAGTCTACCATTGTCGCCCGGCTGAATATCTGGATTGATGATCCGCAGATCGACGTCATCCTCACCACCGGGGGCACAGGCGTCACCGGACGCGACGTGACGCCGGAGGCGCTGGCACAGGTGCAGGACAAGGAAATCCCCGGCTTTGGCGAACTGTTCCGTTGGCTCAGCTATCAAAGCATCGGCACATCGACCATCCAGTCCCGCGCCACTGCCTGCGTCGCGCGCGGCACCTATATCTTCGCGTTGCCCGGCTCGACCGGCGCGGTGAAGGACGCCTGGGACGGCATTCTCGTCACCCAGCTCGACAATCGTTTCCGCCCCTGCAATTTCGTCGAACTGATGCCGCGCCTGACCGAACGCTGACCGGGGCGTTTGCACGGGGATGACAAAGCGCCGTCGCTCTGGCATCGCGCCTGTCACAGCATTCAGGACAAGCAACATCATGACCAGCATCGGGATATTCGGAGCCGCCGGCCGCATGGGCCGCGCCATCGCCACCGTGGCGGCGGAATCCGGCCTCGGCATTGCCGGCGGCACGGGTCGCAGCAATGGCGGCGAACTCGCGCCGGGCATCGCCATTACCGCCGATCCGCTTGCATTGGCCGAAGCAAGCGATGTGCTGATCGACTTTTCGATCCCCAGCGCCCTCTCCGCCCATCTCGACGCCTGCATTACCGCGAAAAAGCCGATCCTGATCGGCACCACTGGCCTGGAGCCGGTTCATCACGCCCTGATCGATCAGGCGGCCAGAGTCATTCCCGTGCTCCAGACCGGCAACACGTCGCTGGGCGTCAACCTGCTCGCCGCATTGGTCGAAAAGGCCGCCGCCGGCCTTGGCGATGATTGGGACATCGAGATCGTCGAGATGCATCACCGGCACAAGGTGGACGCCCCCTCCGGAACCGCGCTGTTGCTGGGCGAAGCTGCGGCTCGCGGACGCGGCGTCGTGCTTGCCGAGAAGAGCGAACGCGGCCGCGACGGCATCACCGGCGCGCGGGCCAAGGGCGCGATCGGCTTCGCTGCCTTGCGCGGTGGGTCGGTCGCCGGCGATCATCAGGTCATTTTCGCGACCGAAGGCGAACGGATCGAACTGGGCCACCGCGCCGAAAACCGCGCCATCTTCGCCCGCGGCGCGATCAAGGGTGCGCAATGGCTGCTGGGTCAAAGCGCGGGTCGCTACGACATGAAGGGCGTGCTGGGTCTCTGACGCGCATGAACAAAGCCCAGATCTTCGACTTTTTCAGCCGCCTCGCGGAGGATAATCCCGCGCCGCGCACCGAGCTGGAATATGGCAATGACTATCAGTTGCTGGTCGCCGTCGTGCTATCCGCGCAGGCGACCGATGTCGGCGTCAACAAGGCGACACGCGCCCTGTTCCGCGATGTCACCACGCCGCAGCAAATGATCGATCTCGGCGAAGAAGGCTTGAAGCAGCACATCAGGACCATCGGCCTGTTCAACGGCAAGGCGAAGAATGTCATCGCCCTGTCCGAAATCCTGGTCCGTGACTTCGGTGGAGAGGTGCCGCAGGATCGCGATACGCTGACCACCCTGCCCGGCGTCGGGCGCAAGACCGCCAATGTCGTGGTGAACACCGCTTTCGGGCAGGAGACTTTCGCGGTCGACACCCATATTTTCCGTGTCGGGAACCGCACCGGCCTGGCCCCCGGCAAGACGGTGCTGGCGGTCGAACAGAAGCTGGACAAGGGCGTGCCGGGACCGTTCCGCCGCGATGCCCATCATTGGCTGATCCTGCACGGCCGCTATGTCTGCAAGGCGCGGCGTCCCGAATGCTGGCGCTGTATCGTGGCGGATTTGTGCCGCTATAAGCCGAAGACGCCCGCTCCCAAGGCCGCTTAGCCCCTCCTCCATTATCTCCTGGTTCAGTCGCCTTATACCGAGCGGCGTAGAGAATGACTCATCAAGATCGACTGGTTGCTGTTCCCCGGCGAAGGCCGGGGTCCAGTTCCACGGTTCGAACTGGACCCCGACCTTCGCCGGGGAACAGGCCAGCATGAGTTCTCATCAATGCATCTTGGTATTATGCTATAAAGTGACGGAAATCGGCGGTCCGTGCCGTCGAATCGCCAGGATAAGAGGAGAAAAACCATGTCCGTCCGTCACCCGGCCCGCCTGGCTCTGGGTCTTATTCTCGCTTGCGGTATCGCTCCAGCGATCGCGAAGGACACCCCGGATCCCTATGTGGCCAAGGGAGAAGCGGTTGATTGCATTCCGATCCAATCGATCCGGTCGACCAATGTGCGGGATGACCAAAGGATCGATTTCGTGATGAACGGCAGAAAAATCTACCGTAACACCCTGCCCAACACTTGTCCCAGCCTGGGTTTCGAGAAGCGTTTCTCCTACCGTACCAGCCTGTCCCAGCTCTGCTCGGTCGATATCATCACCGTGCTGTGGAATGCCGGCCCCGGCCTCCAGCCGGGTGCAAGCTGCGGCCTCGGTAAATTCCAGCCGATGGAAAAGGCTGCAAAATAAGATCGTCAGCAGACGATTTTGGTGCTGGCGCAGCACGATGGACTTTGCTAACCGCGCCTTCTGACCAGCGTCACGCACCCATAGCTCAGCTGGATAGAGCGTTGCCCTCCGAAGGCAAAGGCCAGAGGTTCGAATCCTCTTGGGTGCACCATTTCTCCCCTGCGATTGACCTTTGCAGTGTCCGCGACGTTGCCTGTCCGCTTGCGCGCCTCTCGTGAAGTCACGCGGCATGGCTGCAATCCATTTTCGATGTCAGGCAATTAATTATCCGTTATTAATTGATAAATTCATTACGGACCCATATCGATTTGACTAGTTTTTCCTATATTATTACGCGAGCAATGGATCGCTGCTAATAAGCAGAAACCTATTTCAACAACAAAGGGGCATAATCTCCGCCAAGCTGCCAATGGATGCAAAAGCAATATATGAATCTTTTCGGCAACGCCGCTTGTCTTTTCCCGGCCTCCTTCAGGACGGCCCTACCTTAACTGATATCAATATCCGAAAGGTCCTACCGACCGGGATGGTCGTGACTGGAAGCTATATCCCGCGCCATAATGCCCAAGTAACGGTTTTCGTCGACCATTATGCCGTCGAAGGCATCGTTATGGTGCGCAACGACATCCAATGTTCGATCAAGTTTCTCCGACCGGTCGAACTCGACGACCCCTACTGAAAGGCTATTCTGGACAGGAACGAAGACGGATGTAGCCGATCGCCTCAATATCCGGCTTCTATGGCCAACCGAATGGCATCGGCTGCCTTCGTCACCCCCAATGCCTTGAGCAGGCCAGCCTTGTGCATTTTCACAGTGCGCTCCGAAAGATTCAGCGCATGGGCAATTTGTTTATTGAGTTGCCCCGCGGCCATGAGGACCATCACCTCGCGTTGCCGCCTGCTCAACAACGCCATCCGCTTTTGTGCGTTTGAACGCCTCGCGACATGTCCCAGTTTGGGATCCTCAATCTCCGTCAACGATCCCAGGAAATAGAGCAACGCACCCGTCTCGTCGAAAATCGGGACGACCAGCACGGCGTTGCGGAACGGCGTTCCGTCCTTCTTATAATTGAGGATTTCCATCAGGATCGGGCGACGGTCACGAATTGCGGCACGCAGGTTTTCGGCCAGCCAAGGCTCCGTAGCGTCCCCCGCGAGCAAACAGCAACTGCCCCCCACCACCTCCTCACGGGTATAGCCGGTCAGCGTCTCGAACGCCGCATTGCATTCCACAATCGGATTATCGACCTGCTGCGGATCACAGATCAGAGCCGCGATCGGACTCGATCCAATCAAATCTACCAGGGACATACCAAAGCCATAAAAGCGACCGCTTCCATGCACTTTAGGACATGTTGCCGCATGAAATCAATCCGCGCAGGGCAGGCCTGCCAACGCCGCGCAACTTTAGGGGAGAAGCATCTTCGATCGACCAAAGAACCGCAGTACATGTCCCTTTGCCACGCCCTTCAACAAGGGCCTGGACGGCTGAAATTTCACAATTTCCACAAGATTATTCGCATAAATAAATAGAATATTTCATCGGATATCTGGAATAAATCCCAGATTAGCGAATAGATAAAATAACTATCCATCCATACGCACTTAATATTACCAAGAATAAGAGGAATGCGTGAAATTCGCAAATGCCAACGATCAGATCAAAAAACGGCACCGAATCACGTACAAAACCAAAAACAAGGTCGCGCAAAGGTTAAGTTCATGAAATATAATGTAAATGTATGTTACAAAATAGTCAATTCTGTATCAACGATGTCCGAGAGGCATTTTGATAACCGAGAAAATGGCAATCTCCCTTATGTCAAAGAACATAAAATGGAGGTGAACGTGCCTTGGTCAATGCATGACAGGGGTGGGCAACGAAAATATCTTACGAACAACGAGACTGTATCATTCTTATCTGTAGCAAAGAGTGAAAGTATAGATGTATATAGCTTTTGCTGGTTCCTGGCCGTAACCGGTTGCAGGATTTCAGAAGCGCTCTCAATCGGGGTAGAGAGTATAGATTTTTCTTCTGGTCATGTAATTATCAAATGCCTGAAGAAGCGTCATAGCGCGATTTTCCGAGCTGTTCCCCTTCCACTCAAGATGCTTGATCGGCTTCAGGAATGGGTGAGGAAAGGGAAGCTCAGCAAGGATGGCCGTTTCTGGCCCTGGTCGCGGATGACGGCCTATCGAAAAGTGACGGGAGTAATGGAAAAGGCACGGATTTCCGGGCCTTGGGCTGTGCCAAAAGGATTGCGTCACGCCTTTGGCGTTCGTGCGATCCATTCAGGCGTACCCCTCAATCTGGTGCAACGCTGGCTTGGTCATGCCGATATGAAGACTACGGCTATCTATGCCAATGCGAGCGGCTCTGAGGAGCGTGAGATTGCGGCTAGGGCCTGGTTGAGCGAAGATTCGACTTATGAACTCAAGCGTGCAGCTGCGTAAAGATGGTAAATGGAATCGGTCATCCGGATAGGAAAATTTGCCGTATATGACCAGTTTTCAAGGTTAACGTAATCGACGCGGCGAATAATTTTTGTCATTGAAAATCATTGCGCTTGCGTGATGTTACAGAATTGACTATTCTGTCACTCGACCAGTTGATCCAGGAGGCGACATGGCCAGCACGGAGGCGGATGACACGGGACATGTGATCGACTGCTTCTGCGCAGGCGGTCTCGTTCTCGCTTTACGGATCGACAACCTCGATCTGATCCGTTCGGCCTATGGCGAGGCCGCTGCTTTCGCTGCACGCGATGCGGTTGCCTCGCTCCTTGACCGCCATTTTCCGGGTGCGCAGATTCAACCGTCATCCGGCGCCGTGATCGCCGCGTCGATCCCGGCGGCTTCCTGGGCGCAGCTACCCAGTCTCTCGTCCGTTATCGATGGATTCTGCCAACTCGTCATGGCGAGGCCGGTCGAATTTGATGGCGAGCGCTTTTTGTTGTCAGTGACCATAGGCTATGATCTCGTTTCCGATACCGACAGCGCGGGGGACATCGCTGCTCTTTCGGCTGCACAGGTAATGTTGTGCGCCACCAAGAGCCCCGCCGAACATCCCGTGACGATAGAAGCGGATTGGACCGAGCAATATCGCTCAGACATGGAAGCGGCAGTTGCTCTGCTTGATCGTGTCGACCGCGGCGAAACCCATTTCGTATGGCAGCCCATTTGCAACGCGATCGCACAGGAAGCTGCCCTTTATTATGAAGCGCTGCTCCGGATGGTGTCGACCGACGGCCAGCAACTGACGTGCGGCGCCTCTATTGGCGCGATGGAACGGATCGGTCTGGCCCGCGTGCTGGACCAACGCGCCATGTCCATCATTCTCGATGAACTGGAAGCTGATCCGCTCGTCTGTCTTGGCCTCAACATTTCCGGGCAAAGCGCCTCTTTCCATCTCAACGGCTATAATAGTAGCTGGTCGAACCTGCGGGATCGTCTTTCCCGTGATCGCAGTCTGGCGCGGCGATTGGTGATCGAGATTACAGAAACCGCACCTCCACCCTCACTGCTGGAGGCGGTTGAGTTCGTCAGCGAGCTGCGCGCTCTGGGATGCAGGGTGGCGATCGATGACTTTGGCGCGGGCCATACCTCCACACGTCAGATTCTCGCGCTCAATCCCGACATTGTGAAGATCGACGCCTTTTTCCTGCGCGCAGCGTCGCGTTCTGCACGCCCCTATGCGACTTTCGAGCATCTGGTCGGACTGGCGCAATCGCTGGTCGATACGGTCGTCGTCGAAGGTGTGGAAACCATTCAGCAGCGGGATGCCGCCTGCGCTCTGGGTGTCACCTGGCTGCAAGGATATCACCTCGGCCGTCCCAGCCTGACGCGCGTCTGGGTCGATTGGGATTATCGCGACAGCCTGCGCAAATTGATGGAATTCCGGTCCCTGTTTCAGCCGCCCGATGGCGACACGCAGAGGGCCGCCTGAATGATGCGTACATTCTTTACCCAATCCAGGAGTGGCCAAGCAATTGCCCAGGAAACCGCCTCGACGGTTCCTGTCTATATCCTGGCAGGCTTCGCGCTGAATCAAGCGACGAACCAATCCTGGTCAACAATCACCCGTCTGCCGGAAAAGGAATAATCATATAAATCCAGTTTGAGCCTAAAAAAGTTCATTTTGGACAAACAAGCAATATCATTACTTACATAACAAACAATAAAATGGGTCCGCATGCTGATTGAACGTTAAATTGAATGTCCACTTAAGGGAGATAGACAATGGCGATTCTAGGTATAGACCTTGGTAGCAGCGATCAGACGATCAACAGCAGCAATGCTGATGCGACTAACACCATCAATCTTACTGCCGTTGGGTCGCATACGCTGACCGTGGATGGTGTCAGCGCAACAGTCGGTTCATTTGCGAATGTCAGCGCCGCTGCAGCCCCTTCTTTCGCGGCAATCAACGGCGGTAGTCTCACAGTCGATTATGGTGTTGCGGGCGTATCCGCACTCACCGCAGTATCCTATAATGTCGGTGACTCGTCGAGCATTTCGGTAACCGGCCCCGCTCTGCTGGGGGTTACTCTCGGAACCCAGACGGTCAATTTCTCTGGCAACGGCTCCGGTTCCTTCGCCTATACCAAGGGGCTGATCGACACCGTCAGTTCGTTCAACGTGAATGGTTTCAGTTGGGGCGATAGCCTGGGAGCCAGCGGCTACGACTTCGATAACTTCACCTATGATTCAGTGTCGGGCAACGCCACACTGGTTTTGGAGCGTGGCCTGTTCGGTGCCGACAAGTTCACCTACAATATCAACGGCATCAACGCATCACTGGCGGCGGCGATCCAGGCCAATCCGTCGAGTTTCTTCAACAGCAGCACAGATGTATTCACCGCACCGGTCTGCTTCCTGCGCGGCACGTTGATCGAAACGGACAATGGCGAAATTGCCGTGGAAGATATCCAGGCTGGCGACAAGGTACGCGGACGCAGCGGTATGCGCGAAGTTCGCTGGGTCGGCTATCGTCATGACTGGGTGGAAAACATCCCCTCGGACAAACTGGACGATTTCTGGCCCATTCTTGTCAAGAGAGATGCGGTAAGCGAAAATGTGCCGAGCAAGGACATTCGCGTGTCGCCCTGGCATCATCTCTATGTCGACGGCGTGCTTATCCGCGCCAAGGATCTAGTGAACGGTTCCACCATCGTCGCTGACAAGGGCATGAAGCGGCTCTCCTATTATCATATCGAACTCGATCAGTTCGACGTGATCCACGCTCATGGCATCTATTCGGAATCCTACACCGATGGCGGCAATCGTGACTTCTTCCACAATGCCGACGTCACCAGCCTGAAGCCAGAAGACCGGACCCGCCGCGAAGGCAGCCGTCCCGGCTTCCACGCTGTACGCGATCAGCAGACGATCGATGCCATCCACAAGCGTTTGGCTGATCGGGCGATCCAGCTCGATGAAGCGCTTCCGCTCAAGCGCTCCGCCTGACGCATACTTCCGCGCCGGTCTTCCAACGACCGGCGCGGATATTTCCGACAATGCACAGCTCTGGCGACCGGCCGGGATGAGGATGAAATGGATCAGCACGTCGCATCTTTCCCCAACGTCCCGTCGATCGAAGAGAATATGGAATCAGCGCCTTCCTGTGTTGAAGACCATGCGCCCATTGCCAGCGCTTCCCAGCTACCAGCCGTCATAACCAACCCGGACCCGCTCAAGGGAGCGACCATTGTCGCCTATCCGGACTATACGGCAACCAATCCCTATCAGAATGGCCTGTACGGCGCTTTCCGATCGAAGGGCAGCGTCGAATTCGGGACCATCCAACGCGCGCTGGAACTCGTCTTCGCAGCGGAGCATAATCAGCGGACCATCTTCCACCTCCATTGGCCCGATCCGCTCTTCTCCGACGTTGTCGATGGTTTCGACTATCAGGTTCGCGCCAGCAATTTCCTCCAAGCGGTGAAAGCCTTCAAGGCGGCGGGCGGCATCTTCCTGTGGACGGTTCACAACCGACTGCCGCACGATACGCAGTTCGGGACATTGGTCACAGAATTTCATCGCCATCTGGCGGAAACGGCCAACCTCATCCATCTCCATAGCGAATCCGCCCTGGCAGAGGTGCGTGAACTTTATGCACTTGATGAACGCAAATGCGTCATCATACCGCATGGCAGCTATGAGGGATGTTACGGGCAGGCTGTCAGCAAATATCAGAGCCGGCAATTGCTCGGCCTCAAGGATGTCGACTCGCTGGTCCTCTTCTTCGGTCAGATCCGACCATATAAGGGGCTGGATGAACTGATCCGCGCCTTCCATGCCATCACCAGCCGTGCCGATCGGGATCAGGTTCATTTGCTCATCGCCGGAAAGCCGATGGGCGGTTTTACCGCCGGACATGCCCGGCTGATGGAAGAGAATAATCCCCGCATCCATATTCTGGACGGCTTCGTTCCGGATTCAAAAGTGCCGCTGCTCTTTGGCGCGGCCGATATCATCGCCTTACCTTATCGGGATGTTCTGACATCCGGCAATCTCATGCTTGCCGCCAATTACGGCAAGCCCGTCGTCGCGCCCCGTCTGCCCGCCCTGTCGCTGGTGGATGAAGCGGATCTTGGCATTCTCTATGAACCGGACGTGCCCGGTGCCCTGACCGATGCACTGGAGCAAGCTCTTGATCTCGATCACGAGAAACGCGCCGCGATATCGATTGCCGGACGAAAATTATCCTCCGGTCGGGCCTGGAGCAAGATCAGCGACATTCTCCGCGACACCTTGATCCAATCGATCGCCCCACAGACGGAAACGATCCGCGTGGGCCGCAAGACTCGAACCGTGGAGACCATACGCAAGTCGGGTGGCCCGGCACAGATCGGTCTTGGCATCATCGGTAGCGGCAATGTCGATCAGATCGGCGAGCAATTATCCGAGCTGCACAAGCTGACTGACGCAAGCGTCAATGTTTATATATTCGACGATTGCTCCGGTGGCGTTCCGCATTACGGCTTGCAAACGATGGCTGACGTTCTGGTCTATGCCGATGCCCGAAAGGGAACAGCCGCAGCGACCAATATATTGCTGTCCATCATGCGCGACGATGGATGCGAGCATGTGCTGCTCCTGGATCCCAACGTGCACCTTGACGCAGATGCCCTGTCCACCCTGCTGTCCGTTCGCCGCGACAATGCGATCGTCTCCGCTGTCATCGTCGGTGACAATGGGCGGATCGCTCATGGTGGCTATCGTAGTTTCCACGATCACTCCGGCTGTCTGGAGACAGAGCCTCTATTGGCGGGGGACGATCCTCTGGTGGAACGCGATGCCTACACCGCTCACGCGCTGGATCATCGCGTTCTGTTCTTTCCAATAGCCGCAATCGATCAGATCGGCTTACTTTCCGAAGAGCTGTCCGCTTCCCATGCGGTGCTGGACTGGAGCATGGCGGCCAAGCGAAAAGGGATGGCGCTGGTTGTCGAGCCAAGCATCGCCGCGCGCAACCTGCAACCGGCCTCGCCGAATCCCTTCCCAGGCATCGACGTCATTTATAATGAGATCCGGGGCCGATTTCAGCTTGCTCGCAAATGGGCGCGAAAAAATCAGCAAGTCGCCCCCGACATTATCCTCGACCGGCTAGAGTGCCATTATATCGCGCCATTGCGCAAGGCGATCGCCAAAGCGGCCTCTGAGTTTCTGCCGCTGTTCGAACGTTGCGTGGAAGCCGGGGTGGAGGATGCCAAGGCGGATGCCAAGGGCATGATCGACGTCAGTCAACGGATCGATATAATTCAACGGCCGGATGAATGCGAGAACGTCGGACGCATCGACCGCAAGGACAAGGCCCAGTTGTGCGGCTGGATCGCTGAACGGGATTCATCCCAGGCGGGCGAATGGCGACCGGGTTCGGCCTGGTTGTTTCGGGACGGCAAACCCCATGCCCCCATCTTGCCATCGCTCGCCCGCACCGATGTCGCGGACGCCGGCTATTGCGAAGGAACCGGTTTCACCCTGCCCTTTCCGCGTCGTTTAGGAGAGGACCGACATGCCTACGAGATCCGTACTCTTGCGGACGGGCGTCGCTTGCCCGTCTCCGACACGATCAACGGGGATGTCTGGAGTTCAAGCCATATTTTCGGTCAGCCCCAAGAACCGTATATCAGGGCCCATATCGACAGTGTCGCCGATGGACTGCTTCAGGGATGGGTTGCCGATCTCGCTCATCCCGATGTCAAAATAGGCCTCGACATTCGCATCGAGCATGAGGCGATTGCTGAAAATCTATGCGCCGATATTTACCGGGAAGATCTCAAACGGGCGCGCATCGGTGATGGGCGCCACGGCTTCGCACTGCGGCTGCAAAACAGGCATTTGTTGCAGGAAAATCTGCACGTCGAATTGCGTTTGACCGGAAATGATGCGTGCCTCACCAAAACGACCATCGCCGTACAGAACGACAATCGCGGTTTTTCGCCCTATTTCTCGATGCGCGACTTCCTGCAATGGGCCTATTGCGAGGATAGGATGGGCGCTGGCCGATCGGAACTGGCGACCAGTCTGCTGCGGCAGTTTGAAATGGAAAAGCGCCTGCTCAAACAGCGGGCGGATCAACTGAATATAACCGACCTTGTGTCGGTCATCATGCCCGCTTTCAACCGTGCGGACATCATCAGTGCCGCGATCCAGTCCGTGCTGGAGCAGAGTTATAGACATTTTGAGCTGATTATCGTCGATGATGGCAGCACGGATGACACCGCTGCGGTCGTTGCAAGCTTCGATGATCCCCGCATCACCCTCCTTTGCTTGCCCAGCAATCAAGGCGTTTC
This sequence comes from Sphingobium sp. BYY-5, assembly GCF_022758885.1. Lineage (NCBI taxonomy): Bacteria > Pseudomonadati > Pseudomonadota > Alphaproteobacteria > Sphingomonadales > Sphingobiaceae > Sphingobium > Sphingobium sp. BYY-5. The sequence continues at coordinate 817,795 of NZ_JALEBH010000001.1, read as the reverse complement.
CGCGGCGCGCAACCACGCCCTGCATGAGGCCAAGGGCGAAATCATCGCCTATCTTGATTCCGACAATCAATGGGATGCGGATTATCTCGCCATCATGACGGCCTGCCTGACGGATCGTCCCGGCTATCAATCCGCCTATGCCGGACAGATCGTCTACCAGACCGTGCCCACAAACGGCGGGCACGGTAGCAAGATCGAACAGAAATCGATCCGGCTTTGCCCCTTCAATCGCAGCAGGCTTGAAGAGCGCAACTTCATCGACCTGAACATCTTCGTGCATCGTCGGAAGCTGCATGGCCTTCACGGCGGGTTCGACGATCAGCTTCGCCGGCTCGTCGATTGGGAACTGATCCTACGCTACACAAAGGACTGGCCCCCATTGATGGTCCCGGCGTTGCTGGGGAGCTATCATGCCGGGAAGGCACATAATCAGATCACAGAGACGGAAGATTTCAACAGAAATCGTGCCCGCTTGCGGATCGCTACGCCGGCAATGTCGATCCAGACCACTGCACACGCAGCCCGTGGCCTGGATATCGTCGTGCTTTGCTCGTCGGAACAGGATCTGCGTATCTGGACTCAAGCCAATCGCAACCTGCTCGACTCGACGGTCGGCACCGTCGTCGGCGTCTGGAACGATGAATCGGGCGTTCGCAGTTGCACCTTTGACGCCCAGCAGAGCAAGAATGAGACCGACTTGGCCTGGGACGTCGAGAAGTTGGCTACGATCACCGGCGCCTTTGAGCGCATTAGCGCTTCCGACGTGATCCGCCCCCTGCTCATTGCCAGGAGCGACCATGCCATTCGCGGCGATTGGGCCAGGCTGTTCGACCGGCTGCCGTCACTCCAGAGCATTTCGGCCGCCACCGGCAGGCTGTACCAACGATCGACCCATTCACGTTTCGGCAGCGTCTACCACGATCTGATGCCGGAAAAGATCAAGAGCCATATCCAGGATTGGGCAATCAGCCCATCGCTTGCAGGGCAGAAGAGCCGGGTCATTCCGCGCGAATATCTCTTCATTCCCGCTGACAATGTTGAACGGATGCGTATCTCGGCGGGGCTTACGCGGGATATCGACGACATGATGGATCGCTATTTCGACTCCTTCGCGCTGACTGACGTCTCCTGCATCTATGCACCGGACCTGATCGCCTGCCATCGCGACGATATACTGCTGTGGTCTTCCTGAACATGATCGATCGCGGGACATTTACCGCGATCCTCGCTTAGGTTCCGCACCCCCCGACCTGCGGAGCCATCCCCGGCGGAGTGCCCCCCGAAAATCGCTTCAAGCGATAGCGCCGCCGGGGATTTCTTTGCCAGCCGTCGCCTCTATGGTCGATGCACCCCATATAGATTGCTCCACATTGGGGAAAATCATGCGGAGTGCCCTAACACCGGTCATCGGGCATCTACGGCATTGATGCGGCGGCACCTTATCAAATTCTTCACCCCGAATGGCTAGGAGAACCCATCGTCGATTTTCCGGACCCAACGATGCGCCTTCCTTCGATTCTTTCCTTCCTGGTCATGCTGGCAGCACCACAGGCCGCCTTTGCGCAGGTCGCCGTGGCTGACAGCGGCGATACGGGATGGATGATACTATGCGCGCTGCTGATGCTGGTCGCGGCTTTGCCGGGCCTGATGTTGCGTCATGCGGGTCAAACCAATGTCCGCAACGCCCTGTCGGTCATGACGCAGGGCACAGGCGTGATGGCAGTGGTGTCGCTAGGCTGGGCAATCGTCGGATATAGCCTCGTCTATGCGCCGGGCAGCGATTTGCTGGGCGGTGGTGCCAATATCCTCCTCGCCAATCTGGGGCAGTTGCGCGATGGCCTAACCGTACCGGAATCGGCCTTTGTTCTGTTTCAGATGGGTCCAGCACTGATCGCCGTCAGTCTGCTAGTCGGCGCGGTGGCGGAACGAATACGGATCGGCTGGCTTCTCCCCTTCGCTTTTCTTTGGCTGCTGCTGGTCTATGTGCCTGTCGCCCACGCCATATGGGCCGGAGGCTGGCTGGCCAATCTGGGCGTCATGGACTTCGCCGGAGGCCTGGTCGTCCACATGGTCGCAGGCTTTTCCGCCCTTGCCCTCACCTTGATCGCCGGCGCACGGCGCGAACGGTCCAATGCCGGCCATAGCGCCGTGCTGAGCATCACGGGGAGTGCGCTGGTCTGGATCGGCCTGTCGGGCCTGGTTGGCGGATGGGCGCTGGGGGCGACCGACGCCGCCGCGACGGCTCTGCTGAACTATCATTTCGCCGCCTGCGCCGCCGCGCTGGTCTGGGCCTTGCTCGATCGTCTGCTAGGCGCGCGGAGCAGCGCGACCGGCGTGCCGTCAGGCGCTCTGGCGGGCATTGCCGCCATCTCCGCTTCGGCCGCGCTGGTCGGAACCGGTGGCGCCATGATGATCGGCGCAATCGCGGCGCTCGTCTGCCGCCTGGGCGCGAGCATCATAAACCGGCGAGTCGACGATAACGCGAGCATCTTCATCATCCATGGGCTGGGTGGCGCGACGGGTGTGTTGCTGCTCCCGCTCTTCGCCCTGCCCCTACTCGGCGGCGTCGGTTTCGACGCGAATATCAGCCTGTCGGGGGCGCTGACGAGTCAGGCCATCGGTCTCGTCATTGTTGCGCTCTGGGCGATGGTCGGCAGCGCCATCGCCGCGCTGACCGTGTCCATCATCATCCCGATGCGAGTTGATGCACAAACGGAGGCAGAGGGACTCGACGCCGCGCAGCATGGTCAACAGGGCTGGGATTTCCGCTAAGCGTCATGACGGTCGCCGTCGCCATCTTCGCGCATCAGGAGGAGCGTCGGATCGGCGCCTGCCTCGCTTCGCTCCCACTCGACCGACCGGACACGCTGTTTCATGTGCTGGTGAACGGCACGACCGATGCGACTATACAACGGGCGATGACGGCGGCAGGCGGGCGCATCAACGTCATCGTTCATGACATCGCCCAAGGCGGCAAGTCGCGCACCTGGAATCATTTCGTGCATCATCTGCTGACTGGCGGAGAAGAAACCATCATCTTCATGGATGGCGACGCGCAGATCGCCGCCGGTTCGATCGATGCGCTGGTGGCGGAGCTGGCTGCGCATCCTATGGCCAACGCTGTCGCCGGAATGCCGATGAACGGGCGAATGGTGGAGACCTATCGTGAAGGATTGCGCGCCGAAGGTGGCCTGTTCGGCGATCTTTACGCCATGTCGGGCCGCTTCGTGGCGGCGATCCGCGAGCGCGGACTGCGCCTGCCCGACGATCTGATTGGCGATGACGGACTGGTTGCGGCCTGGGCGCATACCGACCTGAAGGCCGACAGCGAGTGGGTGGATGAGCGCGTGCTTGCCTGCGATGGCGCGGGCTTCCTGTGCGAGCAGGTGAGCCTCTTCCGCCCCACGACCTGGGGGATGCAGTATAGACGCATGACAAGCTATTCGGTCCGTTTCTTCCAGAACCGGATCGTGTCGGATATCATGACGCACGAGGGGCCGGATGGCCTCCCCGCGCGTCTATCAAGCCTTTATCCCCAATGGCTCCCCCGCTTCCGCTCGCGCCCCGGTCTCACCGGATGGTTCGACCGCAAGGCGCTTCGGCGGATGCGGGCAGCAATTTAACGGTCGCGGCCTGCCAGTTCCTTGTTGACGTACAGCGCGACCATGGTCGCCACCGCGCCGGAGAGCAGATAGATGCCCGACGCGGCCAGACCGAACTTCACCGTCAGCAGCAGCGCCACCAGCGGAGCGAAGCCCGCGCCGACCAGCCAGGCTAGGTCAGATGTCAAGGCCGAACTGGTATAACGCGCTTCTGTGGCGAAGTTTGACGCAACCACGCCCGATGACTGGCCGAAAGCCAGCCCCAGCAGCATAAAGCCCAGGATCGTGAAGGCGACTTCGCCCAGATCCCCGCCGGTCAGCAGCAATGGCGCCATGACACTGAAAATCGCAATGCCGAGCGCCGACCAGCCAAGCAGCGAGCGGCGACCGATCTGGTCGGCAATGAAACCTGAGACGACGATAGCGAGCAAGCCCACGGACGCGCCGATCATTTCGATCACCAGAAAGCGCTCGATCGGCTGGTCGGTGTAGAGCGCGATCCAGGAGAGCGGGAACACCGTCACCATGTGGAACAGCGCGAAGCTCGCCAACGGGGCGAAAGCGCCGATGATGATGTTGCGCCCCTCCGCCCTGACGGTGGGCAGCACTTCGGAGGGCTGGAGATCCTTCTGCTCGAACAGACGCTCAAACTCATGCGTCACCACGATGCGCAGGCGGGCGAACAGGGCCACGACGTTGATCGCGAAGGCGACGAAGAAGGGATAGCGCCAGCCCCAATCAAGGAAATCCGCCTTCGACAGCGTCAGCAGGAAGAAAGCGAACAGGCCGCTGGCGACCAGCAGCGCCAAGGGCGCACCAAGCTGCGGCACCATGGCGTACCAGCCGCGTTGATGCTTGGGCGCGTTCAGGGACAAGAGCGAGGCGAGGCCGTCCCATGTCCCGCCGAGCGCAATGCCCTGTGCGGCGCGCAAAATGATCAGAACGACCGCTGCATAGTGGCCAATCGTCGCATAACCGGGCATGAAGGCGATTGACGCGGTCGATCCGCCTAGCAGGAACAGGGCAGCGGTCAGTTTCGTTCCACGGCCATAGCGCCGGTCGATCGCCATGAAGATCAACGAGCCGATTGGCCGCGTGATGAAGGCCACGGCGAAGATCGCGAAGGAATAGAGGGTGCCGGTCAGCGCATCCACATAGGGGAAGACCAGGCTCGGAAAGACGATCACCGAAGCGATGGCATAGACGAAGAAATCGAAGAATTCGGAGGTGCGACCAATGATCACACCGATGGAAATATCACCCGGCGCGATCTTGTGGTCGCGCGCGTTGATTCGGCGCGCATCATCCTCAAGTGACGTGGAGGTGAAGGTAATGACCTCTGAACTCATAGGCATCCGCTCCCTTGCTGGGCCGACGGCGCCTGTTTTCGGTTTTCCGACGGCCAGAGAATGGCAACATAACAGAAAACCCACAGAGTCTAAGCAGTATCCCACATCCCAAACATTTTTTGCGGCCGCACACAATTGGACAAATTGCCCACTGGCGGACTCGGTACAGAATGGTTAGGCGCGCCACCATGTCACACCTTCACTCACCCAACTGGATCAGGCTTTTGCGCTGGTCCGCTCCGATCCTTGCAGCGCCCTTGGCGGGCTGCAACTGGGTCGTGATGAACCCGTCGGGCGATATTGCAGTGCAACAGCGCGATCTAATCCTGATCTCGACTGCGCTGATGCTCCTGATCGTCGTGCCCGTCATGGCGCTCGTCGTCTATTTCGCCTGGCGCTATCGCGCGGCGAACAAGGCGGCCGAGAAGGACTATGATCCGGACTGGGATCACTCGACCAAGCTGGAGTTGCTGATCTGGTCGGCCCCTCTGCTGATCATCATCGCCCTCGGTGCGCTGACCTGGGTGAGCACCCACAAGCTGGACCCCTATCGTCCGCTCGACCGGATCGACGCGAAAACCGCGATCGACCCGAAGGTCAAGCCGCTGACCGTCCAGGTCGTTGCGCTCGATTGGAAGTGGCTCTTCATCTACCCCGAATTGGGCATCGCGACCGTCAATGAGATGGCGTTGCCGACCAATGTTCCGGTTCGCTTCGACATCACCGCCTCAACGGTGATGAACAGCTTCTACGTCCCCGAACTTGCCGGCCAGATCTACGCCATGCCCGGCATGAAGACGCAACTCCATGCCGTGGCCAACGCACCCGTCACCAGCACCGGCTTCTCCGCCAATTATTCGGGCGCGGGCTTCAGCCATATGCGTTTCGGTTACAAGGCGCTGGATCAGGCCGGTTTCGACTCCTGGGTCGCCAAGGTGAAGGCCAGCGGCACGAACCTCGACCGCAACCTCTACCTGAACCTTGCCAAGCCGAGCGAGAAGGCGCCCGTCGCCTATTACTCCGCCGTCGATCCGCAGTTGTTCGATGCGGTCGTCAACCTCTGCCCCAAGCCCGGTCAACGCTGCATGGGCGAGTTGATGCACATCAACATGATGGGCGGGGCGGGCAAGGAGTCGGCGAAGGAGACCGAAGGCCTCCAATATGACTATCCCAACAGCCATGTGATCGATCCGGTCGACCCCAGCAAGGGCGTGCACAGCGCGCCCGGCGCAACGGAAGCTCCGGCCGCCGATCATTCCTCCCATAGCGGCGCTGACGCGCACGCGCAGCATCGGTGAGAAGCATGACCGGTACAATGACAACAACGCAGATGATCTTCGGTCGTCTGACATGGGACAGCTTCCCATGGCATGAGCCCATCGTCGTGGCGACCTTCGTCGCGGTGGTGCTGGGCGGCGCAGCCGTCGTCGCAGCGCTGACCTATTTCAAGCTCTGGGGCTATCTCTGGAAGGAATGGTTCACCAGCGTCGATCACAAGAAGATCGGCATCATGTACATGGTGCTGGGCCTCATCATGTTCCTGCGCGGCTTTGCCGACGCGATCATGATGCGCCTGCAACAGGCGCTCGCCTTCAACGGGTCGGAAGGGTATCTCAACGCCCACCATTATGACCAGGTGTTCACCGCGCACGGCGTCATCATGATCTTCTTCGTGGCGATGCCGTTCATCACCGGTCTGATGAACTATATCGTCCCGCTCCAGATCGGCGCGCGCGACGTCAGCTTCCCCTTCCTGAACAATTTCTCGTTCTGGATGACCACGGGCGGCGCGGTGCTGGTGATGTGTTCGCTGTTCCTGGGCGAATTCGCCCAGACCGGCTGGCTTGCCTATCCGCCGCTATCCGGGATCGACTATAGCCCGGCCACGGGTGTCGATTATTATATCTGGGCGCTACAGGTGGCCGGTGTCGGCACCACATTATCGGGCATCAACCTGATCGCGACCATCGTGAAGATGCGCGCGCCCGGCATGTCGCTGATGAAGATGCCAGTGTTCACCTGGACCTCGCTCTGCGCGAACATCCTGATCGTCGCGTCCTTCCCGATCCTGACCGCCACCCTGGTCCTGCTCTCGCTCGACCGCTATGTCGGCACCAACTTCTTCACGAACGACTTCGGCGGCAACCCGATGATGTACGTGAACCTGATCTGGATCTGGGGCCACCCGGAAGTCTACATCCTCATCCTGCCGCTGTTCGGCGTCTTCTCCGAAGTCACCTCGACCTTCTCAGGCAAGCGCTTATTCGGCTACACCTCGATGGTCTATGCGACCTGCACTATCATGATCCTGTCCTACCTAGTGTGGTTGCATCACTTCTTCACCATGGGTTCGGGGGCCAGCGTCAACAGCTTCTTCGGCATTACGACGATGATTATCTCGATCCCGACGGGGGCGAAGCTGTTCAACTGGCTGTTCACCATGTATCGCGGCAAAATCCGTTTCGAGCTGCCGATGATGTGGACCATCGCCTTCATGCTGACCTTCACGGTCGGCGGCATGACTGGCGTTCTGCTGGCGGTTCCGCCCGCCGACTTCGTGCTGCACAACTCGCTGTTCCTGATCGCGCACTTCCATAACGTGATTATCGGCGGCGTGCTGTTCGGCCTGTTCGCGGCGATCAATTATTGGTGGCCCAAGGCTTTCGGCTTCAAGCTGAACGTCTTCTGGGGCAAGGTGAGCTTCTGGTGCTGGCAGGTCGGTTTCTGGATGGCCTTCACCCCGCTCTACATCATGGGCCTGATGGGCGTGACCCGCCGGATGCGCGTGTTCGACGATCCGAGCCTGCAAATCTGGTTCGTCATCGCCGCGATCGGCGCCGCCATAGTCGCGGCGGGCATCGGCGCGATGCTGGTGCAGTTCGCCGTCTCCATCTGGAAGCGTGACGAACTGAAGGTGGAAGGCGATCCCTGGGACGGCCGTACCCTGGAATGGGCGACCAGCTCGCCCCCGCCGGAGTATAATTTCGCCTTCACCCCGGTCATCTATGACGCCGATAGCTGGGCCGACATGAAGAAGAACGGCTATCAGCGTCCGCTGAGCGGCTATCAGGCGATCCACATGCCCAGCAGCACCGGCGCCGGGGTCATCCTGGCCGCCCTCGCCACGCTCTGCGGCTTCGCACTGATCTGGTATATCTGGTGGCTCGCGGGCCTCAGCTTCCTGGGTCTGCTCGCCGTCGCCATCGGCCACACCTTCAACTACAAGCGCGACTTCTACATCCCGCAGGATGTCGTGACGCGCACCGAGGAAGAGCGCACGCGCATCCTCGCGGCGGGAGTCTGACCAACATGAGCAGCGCAACTGCGAACCTGGAACCTCGGACATATCATCTGCCCGAAGAACCGCATCTCCATGAAGGCCACAGCACCATGCTGGGCTTTTGGATGTACCTGATGAGCGACTGCCTCATCTTCGCCATCCTCTTCGCCACCTATGCGGTGCTCGGCGGCAGCTTTGCCGGCGGGCCGGGGCCGAAAGATCTGTTCGACCTGCCGCTTATCGCGCTCAACACCGCGATGCTGCTGTTCTCGTCGATCACCTATGGCTTCGCCATGCTGGCGATGGAGAAGAACAAGGTCAGCGCCACCCAGGGCTGGCTGGTCGTCACGCTGCTGTTCGGCGGGGCGTTCCTGTTCATCGAACTCTATGAATTCTCGCACCTCATCCATGAGGGCGCGGGTCCATGGCGTTCGGCCTTCCTGTCGGCCTTCTTCACCCTGGTCGGCACCCACGGGCTGCACGTCACCTTCGGCTCGATCTGGCTCATCACGCTGATGGTGCAGGTCGCCAAGAAGGGGCTGATCCCCGCCAACAAGCGCCGCCTGATGTGCCTCAGCATGTTCTGGCACTTCCTCGACGTCATCTGGATCGGCGTCTTCACCTTTGTCTATCTGATGGGAATGCTGCGATGAGCGACGCCGTCCATCCCCATGGTCACGATCATCACGATGACCATCATGAAGAAGGATCGCATGGCAGCTTCGGCAGCTATATGATCGGTTTCGGCCTGTCGGTGATCCTGACGGCCATCCCCTTCTGGCTTGTGATGACCGGCGTACTGGGCAATCCGCAACTGACCGGCTTCGTCATCATGGCCTTCGCCGCAGTGCAGATCGTGGTCCATATGATCTACTTCCTGCACATGAACACCCGCGTCGAAAACGGCTGGTCCTTCATGGCGATGATGTTCACCATCGTTCTGGTGGTCATCACCCTGTCGGGTTCGATGTGGGTCATGTATCACCTCAACGCCAACATGATGCCGCATGGCGACATGAGCACCATGCAGCATATGAGCGAGATGCCGTGAAAACGGCAGAAACCGGGGGGCACCGCAGGCGCTCCCCGGCCTTCCTGATCGGCCTGACGCTGATCGCCCTCCTTCTCTTTTCCGGTTTCTGCGCGCTGGGCGCCTGGCAGGTCCAGCGCCTCGCCTGGAAGCGCGACCTGATCGCCCGCGTCGACAGCCGCATCCACGCCGCCCCCGTCCCCATTCCCGCCAGCGCGACCAGGGACGACGAATATCGCCGCGTCACCGTGACCGGCACCTTCCTCCACGACAAGAGCGCGCTGGTGCAGGCATCGACCGTGCGCGGAGCCGGTTACTGGGTGCTGACACCCCTGCGGCGTGCCGACGGGTCCATCCTCCTCATCAATCGCGGCTTCGTACCGCCTGAAGCCAGGAACGGCTATGACCGGCCGCAAAGCACCGTCCGGATCACCGGCCTGCTCCGCCTGACTGAACCCGGCGGCGGCTTCCTGCGCGACAATGACCCTGCCGCTAATCGCTGGTATTCGCGCGATGTCAAAGCGATCGCCACGGCACGCGGGTTGCCGAACGCCATTTCCAGCTATTTCATTGACGCGGACGCTGACCCCTCCCCCAATTCCCTCCCCGTGGGCGGGCTCACGGTCATCAACTTCCCCAACAATCATCTGCAATATGCCGTCACCTGGTTCACGCTGGCGGCAATGACCCTGGGCGCCTATATGCTGGTGATGCGCCAGACAGGAAAAGACCGCCTGGAATGAACGCGAAGGTGCCGACCCGCGCGCGCTGGCTCCCCAGCCAATGGCCGGCCGATGCAGCCGGCCGCAAGAATATGGCCTTGCTGGTCCAGCTTCGCTGGATTGCCATCGCGGGGCAGATCGCAACGATCCTGCTCGTTCATTATGGCATGGGCATCCATTTGCCCATGGTCCCCATGCTGGTGGTTCCCAGCATCGCCGTCGCCATGAATCTGGGCAGCCTGATGGTGCTGCGCGGCCGCACCGACATCAGCCATGCCGAACTGTTCCTGGCGCTGCTGTTCGACGTCATTGCTCTTACCACCCAGCTTTATCTTAGCGGCGGCGCGACCAATCCCTTCATTTCCCTCTATCTGGTCCAGGTCGCGCTTGGCGCCATGCTGCTGCACCGCTGGAGCGCTTGGGGGATCGTCACCGTATCTTCCTTCTGCGCGGCGGGCCTTGCCTTCGCCTATCGGCCCCTCAATCTCAGCGACGCGCTGGAAGGGCGGCTCTTCGACCTGCATATCGTCGGCACCTGGGTCTGCTTCACCATGATCGCGGTGCTGCTGGTTCTCTTCATGACCCGCATCACCCATAATCTCCAGGTCCGGGAAGCCTATCTGGCGCGGCTGCGCCAGCAGGCAGCGGAAGAGGAGCATATCGTCCGCATGGGCCTGCTCGCATCAGGCGCCGCGCATGAACTGGGCACCCCCCTCGCGCAGTTGGCAGTGGTTCTGGGCGATTGGCGCCACATGCCCGAAATCAATCAACATCCCACGCTTGTCGAGGAAGTGGGGGAGATGGAGGCCGCCGTCAAACGCTGCAAGGCCATCCTGAGCGGCATATTGATGTCCGCAGGCGAAGCACGCGGAGAAGCGCCGGAAGTCACCAGCGTCCAGAATTTCATCGAATATATCGCCCGCGACTGGCGCACCGCCAATCCGGGGATGCCGCTACGCTGCGATTTTGGTCCTCACGATTATCCGCGCATCATCGCCGATCCGGTGATCCGCCAGGCCGTGACCAACCTGCTCGACAATGCGCGCGAGGCGGGTGCGACCTATATCAACATGATGGTCAGCCGTGACAATCAGTGGCTGCATATCGCCGTGCGGGACAATGGACGGGGCTTCAGCGCGGACATGTTGAGCGATGTCGGCAAGCCCTATCGGTCGAGCAAGGGCAAACAAGGAAGCGGCCTTGGCCTGTTTCTGGTCGTCAATGTGGTCCGCAAGCTGGGCGGACGAGTGGATGCCAGCAATGGCGCGGAAGGCGGCGCGATGATCCAGTTGCGCCTGCCCCTCGCCACACTGGCGCTGGAGGAAATGACGGATGGCGAATGAAAGACAGCTTTTGATCATCGAGGATGACGAAAGCTTCGCCAAGACCCTGAAGCGCTCCTTCGAGCGACGGGATTATGACGTCCTGCTCGCCGACAGCCTCGAATCGGTCAATGCAATGCTTGCCGCGCACAAGCCAGACTTCGCCGTGGTCGACCTGAAACTCGGCCCCCAGTCGGGATTGGCCTGCGTTCAGGCCCTCCATGCTCATAATCCAGCGATGCTGATCGTCGTGCTGACCGGCTTTGCCAGCATTGCGACTGCCGTGGAGGCGATCAAACTCGGCGCCACCAACTACCTCGCCAAGCCATCCAACACCGACGATATCGAAGCGGCCTTCGCGCGTTCAGGCGGCGATCCCACCACCCAGATCGCTCCGCGCCCGACGTCGATCAAGACGCTGGAATGGGAACATATTCATGAAGTGCTGAAAGACAGCGACTTCAACATCTCCGAAGCCGCGCGCCGCCTGGGTATGCATCGCCGCACCCTGGCCCGCAAGCTGGCGAAGCGGCAGGTCGGTTGACCATCAGAATGTCGGGGAACTGGAGCGGGTGAAGGGAATCGAACCCTCGTCGTAAGCTTGGGAAGCTTCTGCTCTGCCATTGAGCTACACCCGCGCGGTGAAGCGTCCATGGCCCAAGCCATGGGGCGCTGTCAACGGGGCTTAATAGGGTGCGTCTGCATCCTTCGCAGGGATGGCGCCGCGCCTGCCGATATTCCATCCCGCCAGCCGGTGCCCAGCCAACGCCGCTTCAGCCGGTGCAGCTCCCGCCAGCCGCGCATGGAGATAGCCGGCATTGAAAGCATCGCCGGCACCGCTCGAATCGACCACGTCGATGAGCTTCGGCGGCGCGACCAGTTCGTTCCCCACCAGGCAGCCCTCGCCACCCAGCTTGACGATGATCTCACGCCCCTTGTCCGCGCCCCAACGGGCGGCTGCATCATGGGCATCATCGGCTTCGCCCATCTCCACCTCATCGGCGAGTGTCGGCAGGCCGATGTCCGCCAGCGCGATCGCCCGGTCGCGCCAATGCTGCGCCGTCGCCACGTCGGGCCAGAGCCGTGCCCGATAATTACCGTCGAAAGCCACCTTGCCGCCACGCGCGCGCACGGTCTCGCACAGGGAGAGCAGCGCCTCTCGCCCGTCATCCGGCAGGATGGCCAGCGTGATGAGCGAGAAATAGAGAAGGTCGGACTGTCCCGCTTCTGTCACCATGGCGGCGCTGTCAGGCAGAGCGAACATCCGCCGCGCCGCCGCCTCACTGCGCCAGTAATGAAATGTCCGCTCTCCGGCGGCGTCCGTCTCGATCGCATAGAGGCCGGGCAGACGATCCGCCGCCGCCAGCACCAGTGCGGTATCGACGCCCTCCGCTTCCCACTGCGCGCGCAGATCGGCGCTCATCGGGTCGGCACCAAGCGCGCTTGCCAGACGAACCTTGTCACCGGATCGAGCCAGATGCACCGCGCTGTTGATGACATCACCGCCATAGCGCAGGTTCCAGCTATCCCCCTGACCCCGGCTCAGTTCCAGCATCGCCTCACCGATGACCGTGATCGTCGCGCCTGCACCCATGCTCATGCCTCATCCCGTCCTGATTGCCGCGCTGCGTCGTGGGCAGGGCGACAGCGCAAGTCAAGACACTCATGCGCTTTCCCTTTCAATAGCCCATTCCCGGTCATTCGGACTTGCAAGCACACGGCAGTTGGCCAATGTCGTATGACATAGCCCATATTCTCCAGCCTCCGTGGAGCCGAATGGACATGCCGACCGCACCGACACCAACGTCCCATTTTTTCACGTCGCTACGGTCGCGACTGCATTATCTCGACTGGGGCAATCCGTCCGCTCCCTTGTTGATCCTGGTCCATGGTGGATTCGACCATGCACGCAGTTGGGACTGGACGGCGCGCGCTCTGGCGGAGGACTATCATGTCATCGCGCCAGACCTGCGCGGCCATGGCGACAGCGCCTGGTCGCCCGAAGGTTCCTATATGATGGCCAATTTCGTCTATGATCTGGCGCTGCTGATCGACCTGTTCGATCGCACGCCCGCGACCATCGTCGGCCATTCGCTCGGCGGCTCCATCAGCCTGCGTTATGCCGGTCTCTTTCCGGACAAGGTGCGCAGGATCGTCGCCATCGAAGGATTGGGCCTGTCGCCGGAAAGATTGAAGCACAAGGCAGAGGAAGATGTGACCGATGCCTGGCGGCAATGGATCGACAGCCGCCGCGTCAGCGCCGTCCGCACGCCCAGGCGCTATCCGACGATCGAGGCAGCGGTGGGGCGCATGCGGGAGCGCAACGAACATCTGTCGCTCGAACGGGCGCTGCAACTCACGCTTCATGGCCTCAACCGCAATGAGGACGGCAGCTATAGCTGGAAGTTCGATCCCTACCTCAACAATTCGGCACCGCAGGCGGGAAGCGACGAAGAACTTCCTGCCTTCTGGTCACGGATCGCCTGTCCGATCCTGTTATGCCTGGGCAAGGACAGTTGGGCCTCCAATCCCGCCAATGACGGACGCATGGCGCATTTCCGTGATGCCCGCCTGGTCGAGTTCGCCAATGCCGGCCATTGGCTGCACCATGACCAGTTCGACCGCTGGATCGCCGAATTGCACCTCTTCCTTCAGGAGGAAGCCATTTCCGGCGCCGACGCCAGCGTCAGGCGGCGAACCCCGTGACGGCCGCCTGATATTCGGCCTTCAACTGGGCAATGAAATCTGCGGCCGGCTGTACCTTGCCGATCGCGCCGATCCCTTGGCCCGCGCCCCAGACATCGCGCCACGCCTTCTTCTCGCCGCCGGTCAATGACGCGAAATCCATGTCCTTCGCCTCCGGCAGGCTGTCCGGGTCAAGCCCCGACGCAACGATGCTGGGCCGCAGATAATTGCCGTGAACACCGGTGAATACGTCCGAATAGACGATATCGCCCGCGCTGCTGTCGACGATCATCCGCTTGTAGGCGGTATCGGCATTGGCTTCGGTCGTGGCGATGAAGGGCGACCCCATATAGGCGAGGTCCGCACCCATCATCCGCGCCGCAGCGATCGCCTGTCCCGTGGCGATCGCGCCCGACAGCGCCAGCGGCCCGTCGAACCATTGGCGGATTTCCTGGATCAGGGCGAAGGGCGACAGCGTCCCGGCATGACCGCCTGCCCCCGCCGCGACCGCGATCAGGCCGTCCGCGCCCTTCTCGATCGCCTTCCTCGCAAAAACATTGGTAATGACGTCGTGCAGGACGATGCCGCCATAGCTATGGATCGCCTGGTTCACATCCTCCCGCGCGCCGAGCGAGGTGATCACGATCGGCACCCGATACTGGACGCAGAGCTTCAGATCCTCCTCCAGCCGCGTATTGGAGCGATGAACGATCAGGTTGACGGCGAAGGGCGCATCCTTTTCCGTCAACGTATCGCCCAGTTGCCGCAACCACGCCTCAAACAGACCCGATGGCCGCGCATTGAGCGAAGGAAAAGCACCAACGATGCCGCTGCGGCATTGCGCAATGACCAGATCAGGCTGCGATATGATGAACATCGGCGACCCGATCAGCGGCAGCGACAAGCGGTCATGGAGCAGCGGCGGCAGGGTCATGAACGGGCGTCCTCTCTTGTGGTTCTCTTCGCGCTAACACCGCTGCGACCACGGAAAAAGGCCAAAATAACTGTATTGATGATATAATACAGTGATGATATCATCGCGGCACAGGAACGTCCCAGGAGCAGGACCGATGTATAGCGAGAGCGATCTACAGGATGCCGTAGCGGCCGGCGCAATGACGCCCCAGGCCGCGCAGGCGTTGCGCGACCATGTGGCGCAACTGCGCGCTACCCCGGTGGTCGATGAAGAACATTTCCGGCTGCTGACCGGATTCAACGATATCTTCGTGGCGATCGCCAGCGTGATCCTGCTCGTGGCGCTTGGCTGGCTCGGCGACAGCCTGCGATTCGGCGTGCCCGATCACCATCAACCGGTCTTCATGTCCGGCGTCCTGATCGCAGCGGCTAGTTGGGGTCTGGCCGAATATTTCACCCGTCAACGACGCATGGCCCTGCCCTCCATTCTGCTGCTCTGCGGCTTCGTCGGCGGCATCGCCTTCGCGTCGGGCACGCTGGCCGCGCAGATATTCCCGCGCGCGGGGGACAGCGAGGCCGCGCTGATCCTGTCCGGCGTCGCCGCCATAAACACCCTTGTCGCCTGGGCGCACTGGCAGCGTTTCAAGGTGGCGATCACCGTTGCGGCCGGCGCCACCGCGGCGGTAGGCGTCGTCGCGGGCCTCATCATCGCTGCTTTTCCCGATAATAAAACCCTGCCCTTCCTGCTGTTGCTGGCTGCGGGCGTCGCCATCTTCCTTCTTGCCATGCACTGGGACATGAGCGATCGGGCGCGGATCACCCGCCGGTCGGACGTCGCTTTCTGGCTGCACCTTGCCGCCGCGCCGATGATTGCCCATTCGCTCTTCCATCTACTGGGCGTACTCGACGGCGACGAGATCGGCGCTGGACGGGCAGTGCTGGTGATCGCACTCTACGTCGCCTTTGGACTGGTGGCCCTGGCGATCGACCGGCGTGCGCTGCTGGTGTCCAGCCTCGCCTATGTGCTCTTCGCCCTTTACGCTTTGTTCAAGCAGGCAGGCGCGGTGGAACTGTCCTGGGCGCTCACCAGCCTGGTCATCGGATCGGCGCTGCTGTTGCTCTCCGCTCTCTGGCACCATGCCCGTGCGCTGATCGTCAATGGCCTGCCCCCGGTCCTGACCGATCGTCTCCCTTATCTCGACCGCGTCACAGCCTGACGCAGGTACGGACAGGCTTTCCGACGCGCGGGAATTGATACAGATCATTTTCCTACGAAGTTCACAGCGTCGTCGGCCATTTTCCGCCAGTTGCGACGGAAATGCGCTAGAAAAGCGATAGTGAGGCGACACCGACGCGACAGTTGAGCGACACCCGCGCGCCTCTGGCGCGACAGGACAGCGCCGATCGGATGGCAGGGGAAAGACAGGCGTCAGGCTAGGGGTGTGCTGTTCCATCGGGCAGGATAGACCAGAGAAAATCCTACATTGAAACCCGGTGGCGGAGACATGGGCCAAGCCAGAGGTGGCGGGGATGGCATTCGTACGCGCATCCTCCCCTGTAATACCCGGCTGCGTAGAGAATGACTCATCAAGATCGACCGATTGCTGTTCCCCGGCGAAAGCCGGGGTCCAGTTCGAACCGTGGAACTGGGCCCCGGCTTTCGCCTGGGAACAGGCCGGCATGAGTTCTCATCAATGCAATTTGGTGGACCACGAAGTGGTGGAGGGGTGTCCCGCTATCGTGAGGGTGACACCCTTCCGTCACGCGCTTCGCGCGCGCCACCTCCCCTGCCAGGGGAGGATCTTTTAAGAATACGGGTTTGCAAACGCCGTGATCCCCAACGAAAAAAGCCGCTGCGTCGTCCGCACCGGCCCTTTTTCTACATTCTGTTCAAGCCGATCAGTTGATCGTGCCCAACCCCTTGATCGCGTCATCGACCAGGTCCTTGTCCGCCTTGGCGTCATGGCCCTGGGCGATCAGGGTTGCAGCGGCGGCGGTGGCCGCGCTTACCGCCTTGGCGCGGATGCCGGCGATGGCAGTACGCTCGGCGGCGCCGATCTTGTCCTCGGCCATTTTCTGGCGACGGACGACCAATGCTTCGGCATTGATCTTGGCGTCGGCAATCAGCCCTTCGGCCTCATGCTCGGCGGCCTTGCGCATCGCGTCCGCCTCGCCAGCCGCGGCGGCCAGCTTCGCTTCATATTCGCCCTTGAGCGCTTCGGCCTCGGCGCGGAGCTTCGAGGCTTCGGCCAGTTGTTCCTTGATCTGCGCGATCCGGCCGTCCAGCACGCCGCCGATCAGGGCAGGCACTTTCTTGACCAGCAGGATGACAATGAACACCGCCATCGCCAGACTGACCCAGGCGGTCGCGTCCATGCCGACGGCCTTGGGATCGGTGTGCGGTTCGACGCCTTCATGCGCGACGGTGCCCACCGGCTCCAACCCTTCGGCGTGGATCGCCTGATTCAGATGCGGGACGTCCGCTGCGCTATGCTGTGCTGCTGCCTCAGCCATGGGCCAGTGCCGCCTTTACTGCGTTGCGGGCCGCTTCATCCGACGCTTCGACGCCGGAGATGCGCGCCACCATGTCGCGCGCCGCATCGGCGGCGACGGTTTCGATTTCTGCCAGGGCCGCTTCGCTCGCGGCCTTGATGCGTGCTTCCGCCGCGGCGATCTTGCCCGCCACTTCGGCGTCAGCGGCAGCGAGCTTCGTTTCCGAAGACTTGGCCGCTTCCGATTTCGCCTTGGCCATCACCGCCTGAGCGGCGGCACGGTTTTCGGCGTCACGGACGCGATAGTCCGCTTCCGCTTCATCGGCGCGGGCGAAGGCCGCCTTGGCGGCGTCCAGATCACCACTGATCTTCGCGTCGCGCGCGTCCGCCGTGCCCTGGACCTTGGGCACCATGCCGAGGCCAATGACGAAGAAGACGAAGCCGAACGTCAGCAGCAACCAGAAAATCTGGCTGGCATAGGTATCGGCGATTTGCGCGATTTGAGGCATTTTTCGGTCCGTCCGATCAGAGGGCGGTCAATAAGGGAAGCGGGCGAGGCCGGCGATTGAACCGCCCCGCCCACTCCAATTCGTGTGTCAGGCCACGAACACCAGGATCATGGCGATAACGAACGCCAGCAGACCCAGAAGTTCCGCCGCGGCGAAACCGATGAACAGGCGGCCCTGCTGGCCGTCGGCAGCGCCCGGATTGCGCAGCGCGCCTTCCAGGAACGCGCTGAACACGTTACCCACACCGAGGGCGGCGATGCCCGCACCGATCGCGGCCAGGCCAGCACCGAGCAGCTTTGCGGCTTCTGCGTCCATGTCGTAAACTCCCTTGTTAAATCAGTCTAAACGTTGAAGAAATTAGTCGAAACTCAGTGCAGATTCTCGGCATCGTTGAGATAGACCGAGGTCAGCAGCGCGAACACATAAGCCTGGATGACCGCGACCAGCATTTCCAGCGCGCTGATGCCGATCATCAGGACGAAGCTGGCGGTGCCCACGGTCAGGCCCAGCGCTGGCGAAGCGTTGGCGCTGTTGATGACGAAACCCGCAAGCACCTTCAGCAGGACGTGGCCAGCGGTCATCGCGACGAACAGTCGCAGGCCCAGGCTGAACGGACGCACCATGAAGGAGACGAGTTCGATGAAGAAGAGCGGCACCACCATCGCGATCGGCGTGCCATGCGGCACGAACAGCGAGAAGAAGTGGAAACCATGTTTCCAGAAACCGACGATCAGCACGATCGAGAAGCTCATGATGGCGAGCACGCCGGTCGCGGTGAAATGGCTGGTGAAGGTGAAGGGGTGAAGCCCGAACAGACCCAGCGGCAGCAATCCCAGCAGGTTCGCCAGCAGGATGAACATGAAGAGCGAGAAGACGTAGGGGATGTACTTCTTGCCACCCTCACCCACATTGGCGATCAGCAGATTCTTGATGAAGCCGGTGAAATATTCGACCGCCATCTGCCACCGGCCGGGGATCAGTTCGCGCTTCATGCCGCCGATCACGAAGATCCACAGCACCACAGCGGCGAGCACCATATAGAGCGCGCTGTTGGTGAAGGCGATGTTGAAGCCGCCGATCGACAGATGATCCGTCCCGAACAGCGGTTCGATCGCAAACTGGTGCATCGGATCGATTTTGCCGGATTCTGCCACGTTGACCCCTGTAACGCCTTGTCGTCGGACTAAGAAGAAAGCGCCCCTATTGGTCGGGACGCTTCGTCGTCGTCAATCTGATGATGTTCCTGAACGCCGCCACGATCCCAAGACCGAGGAAGACAAGCAGGAGCCATGGGGATGTGCCGAGCAGCCGGTCGAGAACCCAGCCAATCAACGCACCGCCGACAAGACCCCCGATCAGTTCAGCCAGAACCCGGTTGCCCAGGCGTGATCCATCATCCGCCTGCTGCTCCGTAGCCCCTTGCCTGACCTTTTCGACATGTTCGGCCCGCGCAATCCTTTCTTCCAAAGAAGAAATTCGCGCGTCCTCCCCCGCCGGGTCCTGTCCGGGTGCGTCCGCTGCCATGGCAATCCTCCATCCGGATTTGACAATCCGTGTGAGGCGGCATGGCGCTTGCGGCTGCACCCGTCAAGGCGCGGCCCGTTTAGAAAGGCGATTGCGGATAGTCAACCATGGTTGCGGCAGAGAATATCCCTGCGGTACGAAGGGGTGATAAAAGTCCGCCAGAGCGAAATATTATCCCGCATTCGCGCAGTAGGACGGCAGCGCGATCGGCCCGGCGCCCTTGGTCTGCCATGCGCCCGCGCCGATGCGATAGGCCTGCCCCTGCTTCACCCGATTGCTCAAGGTCTGGCAACCGGTAGCCGCAGCGACATCCTGCACCGTCACGCCGCGCTGGCCGGCAAGCTGGGTATAGGCGGCGCGGCGCTTGATATTGATCGATTCGACCTCGGACCGGACATCGGCGCCGACCGAACCGGCGATACCGAGATAGCCGTCGGCCTGTTCGCCCACCGTGCCGGCGCTCATGGCGGCGACAACCGCGCCGGACTGGGCGCGGACGGGGGCCGTCATCATGAAACCGCTCGCCAGCGCAACCGCGGCGATCATCAGCTTTGGCTTCAGCATCTTGCGTGTCATTGCGGGAACAACTCCGGGTTATTCTGAATAAGATCCTGGGCGTCGCGTTGCAGCTTCACCACGACCTCCTGCTGCACCTTCACGTTCAGGTTGATTTCGATCGGCTTTTCAGGAGCTTTCACCTGGATGCAGCCCCCCAGTGCCAATCCGGCGATGCCCGCCGCTATGATCGTTCGTTTCTTCATTTCGGTTCCCCGTTTCGCACCTTGTCGCTTTCCGCAGGCTGAACCGCAAGACCCGTTTGCGCATTGGCGGGCGTTTGCGTGCGCATTTCACCCTGAACCTTGTCGCCGATGCTGTTCTGGATCAGTTGTGAAGGGTCGATGAAGGACTGAGCGGTGCCCAGCAACCCGCGGAAGGGCGCGGCGATCCGCACGTTGAAGATGAAGGGCAGCCCGATGAAACTGCCCGCGATCCCGCCCGGCGCATCCCCCAGCTTGCCCCGATTGACGCCGTTGAAGACGACATTCGTCACCATCTCACCATCCAGCGCGCCATCCATGAGGATTGTCAGACATTTATACTGTAGGTTCTTGAGCGCATCGAAGGCCATGCGTCCCATCGTACCCAATTGCTCGTTCGAAACCGGCCCGACATAGGACAGCACGCCGGACTGGCGCGTCGGATCGCAGGGGATGGTCGGCAGCACGCCTTCGGGCATGACCAGCGGCGACATCCCCTGCTGGCGCGCGACCAGCACGCCTCCTGCGACACGCCCGCCCTTGGCATTGAAGATCAGCGGCATGATGCCATCGAACGTGCCGGTCGCCGACACATTGTCCAGTTCCATCGCCTGGATGAAGGCGCCCGCGTCCAGCCCGATGACGCGGAAGGTCATGTAGCGGTCGACATCGGCCGAAAAATCCATGGTCGTCGGCAGCAGAACCAGTTGCCCGCCCGAAAAAGGCCATCCGCCCCCTTCGATTCGCACCTTTTGCCCCGGTTCCAGCCGATAACGAACGACGCCGTCATGCACCTCCACGCCCGGATTGACCGACTTGATCCGAACCTCCTGCCCCGGCGCAGTGACCATGCCGATCAGGTCGGTGAAGCGGATTTCGCCCGACAATCCTTCGACCGGGCCGAAAGCGGCGGCCAGATTCGCATTGTCGGTGCGGAAGGTGCCGGTGCTGGAGACGGTCGATCCGGTCCAGTCGATTCGGCCCTGCCCTGCAACGGTCGCGTTGACGTTTGCGACGACGCCCAAGGCCAGCGGCGTCACTGCGTCGGGTTGCAGGCTGTTGTTGAAGATCAGACCCGGTACGGAAAGGTCGGCATGCCCCTTCCCGCTGCCCAGATCATGGGCGATGTCCGTCTTCGCTATGGTCGCGCCATTTTTCGGCGCGGCAAGCGTGCCGGTGGCGGCGATGCGGCCATCCTTCAACGTCAGCGCGAAATCAGGCACGGACAGCGGGTTGAAGCGCGCCGCCGCCTCCGAATCGCGTACCGTCATCGCCGCATGCAGGCCAAGGATGCCTTTGGCGAAGCGCCAGTCACCTGCTCCCTGCTCGACGATCAGCGGTACGGAACCGATCTGTCCGCCCACACCGCTCAGCTTGCCGGCAAAGCCGCCCGCCGTCATCGCACCGTCCATCGTCGCGGCGATCAGGCGCACGGGAGCATCCTGCGGACCAATGGTCAGCGCCGGACGGGCAAGCGCAAAGCCCGCCTTGCCCAGCACCATCTGCGCCTGATCGGCGGTCAGGCGCATCGGGCTGTCGCCGCTGCGACCATTGAGCACCAGGTCGCGAATCGCCGCGCCGCCGCGCACGCCGCCCGCCCCCATGGCGACCATCGCGCCGCCATCGACCGGACACAGCGTCTGGCGCGTCTGCCCCAGCGCGAAATTGCCGTAGCGCGCCTCGACCAGCGAAACCGGCACGCAGCCCGGATTGATCGCCACCGCGCCATTGGCGGCGACGCGCCCCTCGACCGGCAGACTCAACCCGCGCAGGCGGCCATCGGGCAGCGGACCATCAAGCCGCACCGATGTCGCGAAATGGGTTGCGCCATTGCGGTCGGCGGTGAAGCGCACCCGGTCCAGCGCCAGCCGTGCATCGCCTGCTGCATAGGGATCAACGAACAATTCACCGCCAAAGCCGCCGCCCGGACGCCGCGCCAGCCGCAACGCCGCCTTGGGCAGATCGCCGCCCTGGGTCGTGACCGCGCCGTCAAGCGCCCAGTCCGGTCCCGCCGCCTTGCCGGGCCAGGTCAGCGTCACCCGCCCTCCCGGCGCGATACCGATCCGCGCACCACTGTTGGCGTCCAGCCCCGTGTCGGTGATGACCAGGCTGCTGCTGCCCGGCTTCTGCACCAGGGCAAAGGCCGTGCGCAGCCGGTTGCCCTGCCCTGCTTTCACCATCGCATCGGCCAGTCGCACCGCCAGCGGACCCACCGGCGTCCCGACCGCTGCGGTGCGCAGTGCGCCCAATGGATCACGCCCGGCCAGATGCAGGTCCTCACCCGCTAGCGTGCCCCGCAGACTGTTGCCGTCCTTCCCCAGCACCCAATCGCCCGACAGCAGGGCGTCACGCAACATCGTACCCTGCCCGGTCAGCGCCTTGACGCCCAGCCGCACCCGCCCACCGGTGCGCGCGGAAGTGCCGTCGAAATCGACGCGGCCATTGGGCGAGGCGAGCACCAGGCCGCTCGCCTTCAGCGCTTCGCCCGACAGGTCGACATGCCCTGCCCAGCGATCCAGCGCTTCGCCCAATGTCAGGTCGATAATCGCCGCCGGTCTGGCGATCACCGCGCCGGCCTCCCGACAGGCGAAGGCGTCAGCCTGCACCGGCCCGTACAGATGCGGCTGCCCCTGCCGCATCGCGACATCGACCATTGCCGTTGCCCGCGAGAGACCGCAGCCGGCCAGCGACGCGCGCGGCATCGCCGCCGCCACCTGACCGCGAAAGCCGGAGCGGAGATTGCCCTTGCCGTCGATCTGCATCCCGACCCACCCGGCGTCGGTATCCAGTGTCAGCCGCGCATCGGCCAGCGAGACCAGCATATCGGGCAAGCTGAAAGGCGCGGTCGAATCCGGATCGCGAAACCGGTCCAGTTCGCCCAGTTGCATCACGCCGTCACGATAGGAACCGCGCAACCGCACCCCGCCGGCCCGCACCGCCGCGACCTGCGGCGTCAGCCCGGTCAAGGCGATGTCGACCTCCACCCAGCGGGCGGTCAGATCCGGCCGCGCCGGATCGCCCAGCACGATATTCTCGATCCGCTGGGTGCGCAGGCCGACATCGACCAGGTCATAGCTTGCCTGAACGCCCAGCCGGTTGAGTTCACGGCTGACGAAATTCTCGGCAATGGGCGCCCGCTGCGTCCACAGGCCCACCAGCACCAGCGCCAATGACCCCGTCCCCACGCCCAGCCAGCGTAACCACGCCCGGCGAACCGCCTCTTCGCCGTTCTCTTCTTCCATGCCTATGGCAACCCCGGCTCTGTGCGATGTTGATGGTCCGCAGCGGGACCATAACGTCTTTCATCCCCCTAAATATCCTTGCTCCACGATTCCGCAACGCATAGCGTCATTTGGCGTCGACGGGGGGAGACGGAATATTGGCCGAGCAGGACGCGAAATCCATCCATGACGGCGCGGGGCATCGCGCGCGTTTGCGGCAGAAACTGGCGGAAAACGGCGGCGATGCG
This sequence comes from Sphingobium sp. BYY-5, assembly GCF_022758885.1. Classification (NCBI taxonomy): domain Bacteria; kingdom Pseudomonadati; phylum Pseudomonadota; class Alphaproteobacteria; order Sphingomonadales; family Sphingobiaceae; genus Sphingobium; species Sphingobium sp. BYY-5. The sequence goes on along the minus strand of NZ_JALEBH010000001.1, from coordinate 794,138 downwards.
CTGCACGATCATGAACTGATCGAATATCTGCTGGCGCTGGCCATCCCCCGCCGCGACACCAAGCCGCTGGCCAAGGAATTGTTGCGTACATTCGGCGGCATCGGCGGATTGATGACCGCCGACTGGCAGACGATCGCGCGGATGCCCGGCATGGGCGACACCAGCGTCGCCGCGATCAAGATCGTGCAGGCGACCGCGCTGCGGATGCTCCGCAACGAAGTCGCCGCGCGGCCGGTGCTGGGAAGCTGGCAGGCGCTGCTCGACTATCTGCGCGCCGACATGGCCTATCTGGGCGTCGAGCGGGTGCGGGTATTGCACCTCAATAGCCGCAACATGCTGATTCGCGACGATCATATGGGCGACGGATCGATCGATCAGGCGGCGATCTACACGCGCGAAGTCATCAGGCGCGCGATCGACTTCGGCTCGGCGGCGCTGATCCTGGTCCACAACCACCCCACTACAGGGCGGATGATCACGGTGGATCACGCATATCCACCGGTAAACACTAAGTTTTCATGCCAATCGGGCCATAGAGTACAATAGCGAATTGGGGGCGGTTTTGGGGTTAGAAACCGCTCCCCATACCCCAATTACCGCCCCCAATTTTCGCTCCCGAACCCACCGCTCGAATCCGCCTCTGGCTGCCTCCGGTGACCATCATTTCACCGTGGCCAAAACCGGCCGTGAAATGAATTTCCCCTTGCCGACCGTTGCGCGAGGAGCCACGAGATATGGGCGGAGTTCAGATCAACCTCCGAGGAACCAACATGGCGCAGTCTCTTGAATCATTGATCGCATCGCTGCCGCCTGAGCAGCGCGATGAGATTGTTGCCCGCTATCGACAGCTACGATCGGAGCTAGTCGGCACGAAGAGTAGCGCTGGCTCGCGAGGTGAGTACGAAAACACTGGCGGCGCGGAATCTCCGCGTCCGCGCAATCTGCCTCTTTGAAGTTTCACGCCGAGGCCGCCTCCATGCTCCGTCCACGAGCTTCGGCGTTGGCTTCTTCCAATGGCAGCGACTTCACTCGTTTGCACAAGACGAGATTCGATCGATCCCATTGATCGAGTTCTGCAACGGGATAGAGCACAGCCCGTCCCAGCTTGAGGAATGAAGGACCGATCCGCATTGAACGCCAATTGCGGAGCGTGCCCTCGGTTATCGTCCCTCGGTATCGTTCAATCACCTCTTCGACAGTCAGATAGGCAGGACTCGCCACGAAATCTCCCAGGTCAGCAATTGTGCAGCAGCCTGTTGCACTATCACCGGCCGACCAACTGCATAGCGATTGGATGGCCTCCTGTCCGAAGACGTCATCACCGTCGGAAATGCGGTGAACACCGGGAGCGCATCGAAGGCAGACGGGCATTACCTCATCATCTGGCCGGGGTCGGGCAGAACGTAACCCGCCGCAGCTACCAATCAGCCCATCCTTCCTAGGTCGGCATGCGCCGAGGGCCCTGCGGAAAGCCTTTGGCGGAGAACCGGCTGTAACGACGCCGGACTGGATGAAAAAGGATTGCAGTGCGTGGTGGCCTACCGCCGGTTGGCTTTTTCGATCCGATGCGGCAAGCTTCGCAATAAGCTATGGGCTGACAATGATCGACAGGGACGAGATCAAAGCAAAATCGGTAGAGTTCGACATTCACCATGTGAATGTGGAACGCGACTACGTCTTCGGCTGGCTTCTCAAGTCGATCTTCGAAAACGAATATCTACGCAATGTTTTGGTGTTCAAGGGCGGGAACTGCCTACGCAAAGCGTTTTATGCTGAGACCCGCTTCTCCAGCGATCTCGACTTCTCGGCTCCGGCCGCGGTCGACGCGGAACGCGTCATAGCTGAGATAAACCAAGCTTGCCGCGCGGCTCAGGCGGACTGTGGCGTTCAGTTCCACACGGATCGCAACACGTTTGAGCCCGGCCTGATGATCGACAGCCAACGGCGGTCCTACAAAGGGCGGGTGTACTTCACCGACTTCTTCGGCAATCAGGACGATCTAACCATCAGCGTGAAGGTTGATGTGACGGAGTTCGATCGATTGCACGTCGCGCCGGTCACCCGCGCGTTGATCCACCCATACTCCGATGCTTCAACATGTATCGCCGATCTCCAGTGCATGGCGCTGGAGGAGATAGTGGCAAACAAGATGAAGTGCCTCATTCAGCGAAGGCATTCTCATGACCTCTTCGACCTTGTCTACGCCACCTTCATTAACCGAAGCATCGAGATCGACCGAGGGCTCACGCTTCGGACTTTCCTTGATAAGACGATTTTCAGTGCGAGCCCTGGGGCCGCGAAAGAGATCTTGCTCGGCCTGCCGATGACGTTCTTCGGCGGCGTATGGGAGAAGTTCATCAAGTGCCCCAAGTCGACGAGGTTTGGCTTCGATCGCGCTTCTGACGGCTTCCGCCAGGCGATCGAAAGCTTGTTCGAGGGTGTTGGCGGCCAAAGCTGGGGCGAGCGCCTCTTCTTTCCGTCGGAACACCGCAACGTCATCATGGAGGCAGGCGCGTCGCGGAAGCTCCTGAGAGTGACCTATGACGGTATCGAACGGTTCGTTGAGCCATATTCGCTGGCGTATAAGCGAGCAGCGGGAAAACCGGCACGAGAATACCTGTACGTCTATGATCGAACTGGCGGCCGAACCTCGCCTCCTGGAATCAAAAGCCTGATCAATACTGGGATCAACCGAATCGAGCTGACGGACGAAATCTTCGAGCCGCGTCACGAGATCGAGCTGTCCAAGGCCGGCGAGCAAGGCAACAAAGCATACTTCGGGAAAGCATTCTCGCAGAGGTCGGCAACGAAGCCTTCGTCCCGCCTGCGACAGGCGGCCGGGCGTTCACGGCTCGCAAGTCCCTACAAGCAGGCATTCAAAGTGCAATGCCCATACTGCCAGAAGGTGTTCACTCGACAAACACAATCCACCGCCCTCAACGAACACAAAGCGCCGAACGGGTATCCATGTGGGGGACGCAGTGGCTATCGGGTCTACTAGTCCCGCAACGACGGTAAGCAACGTCCTGCTGCGCGACCAAGTCATTCTCGGGCGACTTGAGGCGCTCAAGACTAAGATCATAGAGTGGGCCACGAGAAACGAGCTGTGGCTCGACTCAGCTTTCAAAACACCTTTCCTGCACCGAGGAGACGCGCCTTTTCTCGGAGAGGGCTTGTTGCTTGTTTCAGACGGCGACCTCGTCTCGATTTTCAACAGCGAACATTACGAGACGGACCGCCTTGAGGAAGAATTTAGGGCACTTTTACAGCAAGAGGGTTACTGGTACGAGTTACAAAACCGTACATCTGCCCTCATCATTCCAGAAGACGAGGAATTCAAGGCAGATCTTCTGCAAGTCTACCGATGGCAGTGGATTCAGAGACTATCCGAGCGCCGGCTTTACAGCCTGCATAGCGAGGTTTTCGAATTCTTCGCCCGTGATCCAGATCGGCTGAAACAACTGGGATGGCGCCAGTTCGAAGAGTTCCTCGACGCAGTGTTCAGGAACCAGGGATTTCACACGCAGATCGGTCCGGGGAGCGGCGATGGCGGGATAGACCATCGTCTCTATCAGAGCGAAGCAATACCCGAGATCGTCGCGGTGGTTCAGGCGAAGCGATACACTGATACGCCAATCGGTCTGGAAGCGGTGGCCGCGCTGTTGGGGGTGGCAGCGGTTGAAGGCGCTCCGAACGCCATTTTCGCCACGACGTCCCGTTACCTGCCTGGTGCCCGTGAATATGCGCAGAACGCACGGCAGAAATTGCATCTACCCAATCTTGATTTAGCCGATCTTGGCCGCATCCAGGAATGGTGTGGAACGATCGCGCAGCAGCTAGAGACCTATTTTGGCGGCGGTGAACTGTCGCTCCCACCGCTCCTCACCAATCGTTCTCCAAGTCCGCTCAGTGGACAAGTTGTGGTCGCCAGTTGGGGCTCCGGTGTCACTTTGAATTCGTTTGCGGTGATTGAAGCAGACTATCCGCACGAGGTGATTCTGCGTTCCATCGGCCATCGAGATGTGTCGGGCGACGGACAGCGAGGGACGCAAATGCCGGATGAAGGCGGTGCACGGTTTCAGCTCGATCCGATCCGCTTCGTAGCGTTTAGGAGTGAAAGTGGTGGACGGGAACACTTCTGGGGTAATGGCAGGCTGTACTCACTGTGGGACGGCACGCCTCAGTATTTCGACAGCTGCGACTAGCGGATGACTTTCTCGCGCTTCCAAGGTCGTTCGTTTCAATAACCCTTTTGCCTCGTCTCGCTGGCTACTCCCCACTGCAAAGACGATACTGTACTTCCATCCCCATTGTTCGCCAGGAGGCAGGGCCGCATGGCTACAACGTAAGCGGGGCCTGAGGGCCGCCTTGCGCGGCGCCCATTCGCCGGGATGATTGCCGCTCTTTTAGCGAGGTGGCGGGTGTCGGACGAGATCGAGGTTTCAGCAAGCGAACGGGCGAGTAGTCATATGAGTAATCGTATGAGTAGTCGGATCGAGGTCGTTAGCCGGGTGTCGGGTCGGCGGCGGTGGACGGTAGAGCAGAAGCTATCCGTGCTGCGGGATGCATTCGGCCCGGAGGGCTGCGTGCGTACGGCCTGTGAACGCCATGATGTCGGCAGCGGCTCGATCTACACTTGGCGGCGCCAGGCGATGTCCGGTGAGCTTGCCGGGGTTCGCAAGTTGGCCGAGCCGGCATTTGCGGAGGTGCAGATCAGCGAGCAGCCAGCCTTGCCTGCCCCGACAGTTGCAGCGAGCAGCGGCGGCGTGATTGGCATCGAACTGCCGTCTGGTATCAGGGTGAGCGTGGATGCCACGGTCGATGCCGATGCCCTGTCACGGGTGATCGGTATCCTGACGCGATGATCCCGCTGCCGCCATCGACGCGGATCTTCCTGGCCTGCGACGCGACCGACATGCGTAAGGGTTTCGACGGCCTGGCGGTGATGACGCAGCAGGTTCTGGAGCAGAGCCCCCATTCCGGTGCGCTGTTCGCTTTCCGGGGCAAGCGCGGCGATCTGGTGAAGCTGCTTTGGTACGACGGCCAGGGCATGTGTCTGTTTTCCAAGCGGATGGACCGGGGGCGCTTCGTGTGGCCGTCGACCAAGACGGGGTCGGTGGTGATGACGGCGGCGCAGCTTTCGATGCTCTTGGAAGGCATCGACTGGCGGCGACCTGAACGCACTTTCACTCCTTCATTGGCGGGGTAAAACGCCCATTTTCTGGTGCTTTTATTAGCGTTTCGACCATCGATCTGCTATATGATCGTGGTGTCGGACGCAGGCCTTTCCACCCCTGATAAAGACGCTCGGATCGCCGAGCTTGAAGCTGCATTGGCAGCTGCCCACGCCGATATTTCCGCCCGCGACATCCTGATCGATACGCTGCGCGTGCAGATTGCGCGCCTCAAGCGGATGCAGTTCGGCAAGTCGTCCGAGAAGCTCGATACCCAGATCGCTCAGCTTGAGCTGGCGCTCGAAGAACTCGAAGGCGAGGCCATCATCGTCGCCGCGCGTCGAGGCGATCCAGTAGCCGTCGATCGGTCATCACCGGTTCGGACGCTACCAGCTCATCTGCCGCGCGAGGAGCAGCGGATCGAGCCCGAGCAGGGTAACTGCACCTGTCCCGACTGCGGCGGCGCGCTGCGGCCGCTAGGGCAGGATAGCGACGAGATGCTCGATGCCGTGCCGGTGCAGTGGCGCGTCGTTCGGACCATCCGCCCCAAATATAGCTGCCGGGCGTGCGAGAAGATCGTGCAGGCGCCCGCGCCGGTGAAGGCGATAGCGCGGGGCAAGGCGACCTTCGGCACCCTGGCCCATGTCGTCGTCTCCAAGTTCGACCATCACCTTCCGTTATACCGCCAGGCCGAGATCATGGCCGCGCAGGGCATCGAGATCGACCGCTCGACGCTGGCAGGCTGGGTCGGCCAGGCATCTGTCCTGCTCGATCCGATCATCAACCGCATCCGCGAGGTCGGACTGACCGCTTCAAAGATCCACACCGACGATACACCGGTCCCCATGCTCGATCCGGGACGTGGCAAGACGGCAACCGGCAGGCTCTGGGCCTATGCCGTCGACGATCGGGGCTGCGGTGCCATGACCCCGCCGCTGGTCTGGTATGAGTTCACCACCGACCGGACAGGCGCACATCCCCAACGGCAGCTGGCCAGTTTCACCGGCTATCTTCAGGCGGACGGCTATGCCGGATACGACAAGCTCTACGACACCAACCGCGTCACCGAGGTCGCCTGCTGGGCGCATTTCCGGCGCAAGATATTCGACATTCATGCGACCAAGCCGACACCGCTCACCACTGATCTGCTTGAACGCATCGGCCAACTCTATGAGATCGAGGCGGAGGTTCGCGGCCACCAGCCCGATATCCGACGACGAAGCCGACAGGACCGCACCAAGCTGCTGATCGACGAACTGCGCCAGGCGCTCGACGATGCCCTGCGCCGCCTTTCGCCCAAATCCGAGATGGCCAAGGCCATTGCCTATGGTCGCAAGCGCTGGGTCGCTCTGACGCGCTTTCTCGATGATGGACGTCTGGAAATCGATAACAACATAGCCGAGCGCGCCATGCGCTGCGTGGCCCTGGGTCGCAAAAACTGGTTGTTCGCAGGTTCAAAAGCAGGCGGCGATCGCGCCGCTGCCATCTATTCCGTCATCGAGAGCGCCAAACTCAATGGCCTCGAACCACAGGCCTATATCGCCGACGTCATCGCCAGGATCGCTGGCAACTGGCCTGCTACCCGCTGGGATGAACTCATGCCGTGGAACTGGCGGACCGATCAGCAACCGATCGCCGCAGCCGCCTGATCTGCGGCCTCCAGGCCCCGCTTACGCTACAACCTATTTCTGTGCAGGAGCGCAACGGGCTAGCAGTGCGGTGCCGAGCCGTTCCACAAGATCGGCGAACTCCAGGACCGCGCTGCCCTTGATGATCAACCGCTGACCCACCTGGTAGCTCGTGTCACCGCTGCGGCTCACGTAGTCGCTGTCGACTATGCCCTGTTGGTGGGCAAGCAGGTGGCGCTGCTGATAATACACGCGCAGGCCCTTCACGGCGACGGCATCGAGAAGCTGCTCATAAGAAGCCCCGAGTTCCGCCTCCCACAACTCCGACCCGGCATCGAGATTCTGAAACGCATTCCGGCGGGCTGGCTTCCCTGCCCGGGCTTCGTAGAGCTGCTCGGCCAGGCGCTGGAAGGATGTGACGGTGTCCTGCATTGCTTTCTCAAGCAGCGCACGAGTCATCACCTCGGCTTCGTCAGGACTGAGCGCCGAACGTAGGGTCTCACCAAGGCCGGCGGCGGTACGGATAGTGGCCAGCGTTTGTAGGAAAGTATGACTGGCTGAGTTCTTCCCGCAGCTTGGACAGAAATATGCCGCGCCGACGTAAGAATATCGACACCCGCAATCCTCGCAGATCGTGCGAAGGCGCATCGGTTCTGCCGCTGCTATTGGCACAAGCACAGCATCGCGCCCACCTTTCACGTCCAACGTGATACTTAGGAACGCGCCGCGCTTCTGACGACGCTTCGACGCCTGAGCATCAGCTCGCATCGCGCCATTGAGGCGATTAACGACAGTCCCAAGAGCATACTGCTTTGCGGCTTCAATCTGGGCGGTGGTGTACCAGGATTTAGCCGGAGCTGTGTGGCGGCAGGACGGGCAGAACACCTCCTCATCGCGCACAATATTCTTCCAATCGTCGCCGTGGATTTTGAATTGGAAAAGGCAGGCTTCCGCTGGGCACTCCTTATCGACGTAGCCCTCTGCGTCCCCCTCAAGGGGCACTTCAACTTGCTGAAGTTCAGCAAGGCGGCGGAGCTCCTTTTGCAAGTTTTTGAACATTCTTGTGCCACTTGAGTCGAGGTTGATCCGGCTCAGCACGTATCATGAACGCGACGTGCGGAGCCACTACCGATGAAGGTGCATCGCGAGGCGATGATCTATTGTCAGCAGCCCTGCATGGCGATCTTGAAGGGCGGCCGCTGGTGGGCTCCAGGCATGTAAATGCACTCCAGTCATCATAGCTTTGGCGCAGAATGCAGAAGCCGGTTTGTCACTTTCAATCTAACTGTTATTCTGCGGTGTGGGGGGATACTGTGTACATAGCAGAAATTCGGATCGAGAACTTTCGCCTGTATGGCGCGGGGGATCAGGCCTTTGTGCTCACGATGAAGCCGGGTCTTACCGCACTGGTTGGCGAGAATGATGCCGGGAAGACTGCGATCATTGACGCGCTCCGGCTCGTGCTTGGTACTCGCGACCAAGATATTTTACGCGTCGATCCGATGGACTTCCATCAGGCGACGCCCGGCAGCGATCATGCCGATCAAATAGTCATTCGGCTGACCTTCCGTGGCCTGACCACTGCCGATCGCGGCGCTTTCGCCGAGTTCCTCACTTATGAGACGATCGCGGGCGCCACCGACACTGCACTGATCGTGACCTGGGTGGCGAAGCGAAATGCCAAGGAAGGTAGCTCACGCCGGGTGCTGCCGCCCGAATGGCGCACCGGCACCAAAGGCGACGGACCCCTGCTCGACTTGGGGGCACGATCGCTACTCACCGCGACCTATTTGCGGCCCTTGCGCGACGCCGAGCGGGCGATGAGCGCCGGCCGAGGATCACGGCTGTCGCAGATCCTCCAGCACACCAAGGAAATCCGCGACACCGGCAACCCGTTTAACAAGCTGGCCGACCCGCCGGACGACCCGAAGACGCTGAGCGTACTGGGCTTGGGCGACTACGCCAGCCATTTATTCGGCGAGAGCGAAGGCATCAAGCAAGCGCGCAAGCGACTCAACGACGAGTATCTTAAGCCGCTCTCGTTCGCCAACGATCTGTTGCACGCACGGATTGGCGTAGCCGGCGCACAGGACGACAGCCTCAGATTGCGCCAGCTGCTCGAGAAGCTCGAACTCGCACTGACCGCATCGCCCGATGCCGAGAGCGCGCATGCCCGCGGGCTCGGCTCCAACAACCTGCTCTTTATGGCGTGCGAGCTGCTGCTGCTCGCTGCTGAAAGCGACGGTTTCCCGCTCCTGCTTATCGAAGAGCCCGAGGCGCATCTCCATCCACAGCGCCAGCTCCGGCTAATGTCGTTCTTGCAGGAACAAGCCGAGAAGAAGCGCGCCGACGGACAGCGCATCCAGATCATCGTAACGACGCACAGCCCCAACCTCGCTTCTGACCTAAAGCTCGACAATATCGCCCTGATCGAGGGCGGGCGGGCATTCCCGCTGTGCGAGGGCGCGACCAAGCTCAGCGCGTCGGACTATCGATTCCTCGAACGCTTCCTCGATGTGACCAAAGCAAACCTGTTCTTCGCCCGGGCCGTGATGATCGTTGAAGGCGATGCCGAGAATATCCTGCTGCCGGTGATTGCCAGACTGCTCGGCCGCGACTTCCACTATCATGGTGTATCCGTGGTCAACGTCGGCGGGGTCGGGCTCGGACGCTATGCGCGGGTATTCATGCGTGAGGACGAGGCGAAAGATGGCGCCATCAACATACCCGTCGCTTGCATCACCGACATGGACGTGATGCCCAACAACGCTCCGTGGATCGTTGGCAAGCTCGAGGCCGGTCAGCCGATCCCGGTCCGCCCGCCGTCCAAGCGGCAATGGCGGATTAAAGCCGATTTCCCTGGTGATCAGCTGGAGCAGCGTCGGGTTGAGCGCAAAGCCAAAGCGTCGGGCCAGAACGTCGAGACGTTCGTCGCCGACGAGTGGACGCTCGAATACGACCTCGCCTTTCATGGACTCGGAGAGCATGTCTATCGCGCGGCTTCGCTGGCGCTCGCCGATGAGCGGCTCAATGCTGGTACCACCAACCAAGCCGCCGTTCTCGCCGCCGCCGACGCAGCCTATCAGGCGCTAGTGAATGCCGCTCACGATCAGCCAACGCTCGCCTCACATGTGTATGCGCTGTTCGAGGCCGACGGAGCATCCAAGGCGATCGGCGCGCAATATCTCGCCGAGCTGCTTGAGAAGGAGGTCACCGACGGCGCACTTGATGCAGAGGGCCTGCGGGCACGGCTTCCTCCCTACGTGGTCGCCGCAATCGCACATGTCACCGGCCCGTTCGTGCCGCAAGCCGCCGGAAGCGCGGCAGCCGAACCGGACCCGCCCGCAGCGACTCCCATCTCGGCGGCCTGAGCGATGTTCGAGAATCTAATCCGCGAAGAGGACGTCGCCTGGGCGGCGGAGTTGATGGGTCTGGGGCCGGAAGGGTTCGCACCGGTTGCGGGCGATGACAGCCGATTTCAGGCGATGCTCCGTCTCGACACCGTCGATTTCGAGGCATGTCCTGGTAGCGGCAAAACCACTTTGCTTGTCGCGAAACTGGCCGTGCTGGCAATGCGCTGGCCGCATCGCCAGCACGGCATCTGCGTGCTGTCACACACCAATGCGGCGCGAAACGAGATTGGCGCAAAGCTCAGCAATACGGCGGCCGGTGTCGCGCTCATGCGTTACCCCCACTTTGTCGGTACCATCCACTCGTTCGTGAACGAGTATCTAGCGTTGCCGTGGCTCCGGTCGAAGGGCGTCTGGGTGCGCTGCGTCGATACGCAAATTGCGCTCGCAAAGCGTTGGGCCTTGCTGCCTAGCAATACGCGCTGGGCGTTGCAGCAGGCCAATCTGACGGAGTCCTGCCTGATCTATAGTCAACCAGACTACGGTGGCGGTACGACCGGCAGGTTTGGACCGTTGACGGCGACATATCAGGCAATTGTGGCCGCTCGTCGGGCTTCCAGCGAACAAGGTTACTTTTGCTTCGACGAGATGTTCATCTGGGCAAACGAACTCCTCGATAACTGCCCTGGGACGATCCCGACTCTCCGTCGGCGTTTCCCCCTCGTTTTCATCGACGAGGCGCAGGACAATAGTGAAGTACAATCGGCACTCCTGCACCGAATCTTCTGCGATGGCGACGCACCCTCGCGCAGGCAGCGGTTCGGCGATTCCAACCAGGCCATCTATGCGAGCTCAACCCAAAGCGGAGCCACGACAGATCTCTTTCCGAGCGGAGCGGTGCATCCGATGCCCCGCAGTTACCGGTTCGGGCAGGATCTCGCCGATCAGGTCAAAGGCCTAGGGATCGTACCACAGCCGTTGATTGGCGCCGGGCCCCCCAAGCACCTTGGCACCGATCCCAAGGCACCCGCGATTTTCCTGTTTGACGATGGATCTGTGCAGGCAGTGCTGACGCGCTACGGCAAGCATCTTCTGGACAGCTTCGACGGAGCCGCACTTGAGAAAGGCGTGTTCACCGCGGTCGCAGGGGTACACGAGCTCAGCGAGAACGATCGTATCCCGCGAGCGATGGGACACTACGTGCCCAGCTACGACCCGACGTGCGCGAGGAAAGAATCCGCCCCGAGCAGCTTCTCGCAATATCTCACTCGAGCGCGGTTTGAGACGGCGGGCAATGGCAACACCGAAAGGCTGGTTAACGCGACGGCGGCGGCACTGCTCGCCGCGAGTGAGCTTGCCGGTGGTACGCACCACCGAACCGCGCGAAAATCTCCGCATCGCCGGGTCGTCGAGATGCTCAACGATAGCGATGCGCGGGCCAGCTATCTCGCGCTGCAGGAGATCGTCCTATTACACCAAGGCGATATCACCCCCGGGGTCTGGGCGGCGGAAGCACTGGACCATATCGAGGCAGTGGTGCGGCATTTAAGCGGTGCCGCCGCGCTGGACGGCGATGTCATTACGTTCTTGGCGACACCTCAGCCGCATGCCTTCGCTGAAGGTGAAACTGCAATCGTCGCGCGCACCGATAATCTGTTCGCCTATCCCCCAGACGCACCGCAGGTGCGTATTCGCCTGGGTTCGATCCATTCGGTAAAGGGCGAAACGCACACGGCTACACTGGTGCTCGATAGCTTCTTCCACAACCACCATCTGAGCGAACTTAAGCCATGGTTGCTGGGGACGAAATCGGGTGGCTCTTCGACGAACCGCAGAGGCAGGCAAGCCTTCGAAGGTCCACGTATCCTCGGGCGGCTTAAGCTCCATTATGTCGCGATGACCCGGCCGACGCACCTGTTGTGTCTCGCGATGCGCAAGGATGCATTCGGCGAAGGGGAACTTGAGACGCTGACGAGTCGTGGCTGGACGATCATCGACTGCTGCACACTCGCTCAGGCATAAGCCCTCACACTGCCACGCTGATCTCGGACCGGCGATTGCCTCCGCCCCTCAGACACTCCATCCGCAACGGGTTAGAAATTGATCACCCCATCAACCACCCTTCCGACATACCCGTCTAAGCTACTGATTTGGGATACCTATTCAGTGCAGATTGTGGCCCCGGCCTAGCAACGCATCAACTGCCCCTATTAGGCATCCCGGTTTTGCGGATACCGCTCCCTGTGAGCCGCCAATCGATCCCACGCCACCCGGCATGAATAATCATGCTTTATAGTGCTTTACCGTGACGCATCATGCTTCAGAGTGGGCTCCCGTGATTGACCGTGCATAATCACCCCAGCGGATCGCCCGAACCCAGTCGCCAGGACATTGACGTCACCCGCCAGATCATCGACGCGGGCAAGCGCCTGAACATCAGCGTCCACGACCATATCATCATTGGGGCGCAGGGACATGTAAGCCTGCGGGCCAAGGGGTTGTTGTAGGGTCTCGCTTGCACCGTCTGCCGACCCATTGCGATCGAGCCGGTGGATGCTGAATGATATAGCGGACGGGCGACTTTAAAAATTGGCCTCGGGAGAAGCAGTCAGCGCTGCAATATATTCAATCCAATCCGTGAGCTGCGCAGCGGCACGGTCAGCGGTCAGGCCTGTGGTATCAAGCTGCATACTCAAAGGGCCTGCACGCATGATAAGCGGGCGCTGCCCCAGCCTATCCACTGCCGAAGCATCCTGTAATTTCCCACGGCCCTTTCGACCTTCGTCGACAATACGCATCCTATGCTCGGCAGGGTTGCACAGGAGAGAAATCGTGAAGAGCGGCCAGCCGCGAGAAACGGCAAGCTGTTCGACGGCTTGCCAACTTTCCCGTCCCCAATCGGAATCATCAAAATCGGCGGCAGTAAAGATGATGGTTTCGTCATCTGGAAGCTCCAAAATCCGTTCATAGGCGACGGTCCTGACAGCCCTGACGACATCGAAAAACGCCGAGGTTCCGAAATCTGCGAGAGCAAACCCCACATTATAGATTGTGTGGTTATCAAGTATGCGAGCTTGTAATCGCTGCGCCATAATCTGGGCGACGGTCAGTTTACCAACACCCGGCGCACCGTTGATGTGTATCAATCTGCCCATCGCAGGTTTATGTCAGCCATCAGGCGATTATGGGCAAGACGTAAATGGCGAGAAGGGTGGTTAAGAGACTGGCGGCTTTTGTTGATAATTTGGCGTTAGCCGCCGGTCTGTTCGCACGCTGCTAATGCTGCGGCGGCAAGTTCGTCCGCAAATGGATCGTCAGAAGGTTCAGCCCAAACTTTAAGGTCTGGAGTCAGCGACGGGTGGGCGCAAATTGCTGCTGCTTCTAGCACCGGAATCGCGACCTGTTCCGCACCTAGAGCCTCCAGCACGAACGGCAATGCGATGACGGGATCGCGGCTTGCCAAGCCTAAAATTGCCTCCGCTCTGACAAATTCGTCCTCATCCGTTGTCGCGCCAAGCAGCGCAGCGCGAACGGCGGGCGTATCGCCACCCTCTTGGCTTAGCAACAAGGTCGCCCAATCGCGGTTTGTGCGATCCTGATCACGCGTGAGTTGTATGAGCCGTTCAAGGTTCAGCGCGGCGAATTCCCCACCGCTTAAAGGCACTTCTTCGGCGATAACTGCTTTCAGGAAGTCCGAAGAAGGTTCATATCGTTTTGACACTTCCAGAATATGCCATAGGCATCAGGCCCTCGGCAAGACGAGCGGCTGGTTCTGGGGTCCGGAATAATCTTGGGCTACGGCTGAAAATGGTCGGCGGCCGACGCCGCCCGCCAATCAGCCGTTGAAGCCGACTGACAGGAAGCCCGGCACCGGGCCGTTCCACCCGTCGTCCGGGCCATCATCCACTTCGGGGCGGCGCTGGCGTTGTGGCGCGGCGGGGCGGGCTTTCCGGTCGTCGCGGGGACGCTCCTCACGGGCGGGTTCGCTCTGACGTTCGTCGCGGCGCTTCTCGTCGCGCGGCTTTTCGCTGCGACGGCGGTCGTCCTTGCGGTCGCGGCCTTCGGCGCGCGGCTCTTCCTTCGATGCTTCGGCGCGATCGGTTCCATTGGCTGCCCCACCCGGCAGGGGCGCATAGGCGATCTTGGTGCCGATCAGCTTCTGGATATTGTCGATCGCCTCGGCATCCGCATCGGTGACGAAGGTATAGGCAACGCCCTTTGCTCCCGCGCGGCCGGTGCGGCCGATGCGGTGGACATAATCGTCCGGGTGCCAGGGCGCGTCGAAGTTGAAGACGTGGGATACACCCTTGATATCCAGGCCGCGCGCGGCGACGTCCGATGCGACGAGGATATTGACCAGGCCGTCGCGGAACCGTTCCAGTTCGGCGATGCGTGTCGACTGGTCGATATCGCCGTGAATCTCACCCGAACGATAGCCATGCTGTTGCAGGCTCTTGTTAAGCTCCCGCACCGTGGTCTTGCGGTTGCAGAAGATGACCGCGCTCTGCACCTTCTGATCGTCGAGCAGCGCGCGCAGCGCCTCGCGCTTCTTGCGCGAATCGACCTTCACCAGATGCTGGGTAATGTTGGTGGAGGCGGTCGCGGGGCGCGCCACCTCGATCGACTTGGGATTGGAGAGGAAACGGTCGGCCAGCTTCTTGATGACCGGCGGCATCGTCGCCGAGAAGAGCAAGGTCTGCCGCTGCGCCGGCAGCTTGGTGCAGATCTGCTCGATATCGGGAATGAAGCCCATGTCGAGCATCCGGTCCGCTTCGTCGATGACCAACATGCTACAGCCGTTGAGCAGGATCTTGCCGCGCTCGAACAGATCCATCAGGCGGCCTGGCGTGGCGATCAGCACGTCGACGCCCTTTTCCAGCGCCTTGATCTGATCCCCCATCTGCACGCCACCGATCAGCAGCGCCATGGAGAGCTTGTGATATTTGCCGTACTTCTCGAAATTTTCCGCCACCTGGGCGGCGAGTTCGCGGGTCGGCTCCAGGATCAAGCTGCGCGGCATCAGCGCGCGGGCGCGGCCATGGGCAAGGATGTCGATCATCGGCAGCACGAAGCTGGCGGTCTTGCCCGTTCCCGTCTGCGCGATACCGATGATGTCCTTCATCATCAACACCGGCGGGATCGCCTGCGCCTGGATCGGCGTGGGCGTGTCGTAACCCGATTCGGTTACGGCCTTGAGCAATTCGTCGGAAAGGCCGAGATCGGCAAAAGTCATTCAAATGTCCGGGACAGGAGGGTAGCCGCCTTGCGCGTCCGCACGACGGAAATCGCGCGCGCCTTGCGGAAATATCGGCATCTTGTCAAGAAATTCGCGCAGTTTCCGGCGATCATTTCCCGTCAATCGTCCGGATCGACAGCGATCAGGCGACGGAAACTGTCGATAGCACAACTCATACCGCTGCGCGCCTGTAATTCATCCCGCCCCGAACAAAGCGACCCGTCCTCATGCGGCTCGACATAGAAGCCCGAATAGAAACCGGTCGAATCGCAGCCCCGCTCTAACCGGGCGCGATAGCGATGCTCATCCGCCAGCAGCAGATCGACCCCATTGCGCACCACGATGCTAGCCCCGCGAATCGAACGCAGCGCAATGCAGCGCGGCCCCTTTTTCTCTTCCCAGTCATCGCCCCCGTCCGGCGCGATTCGCGGCGGCGCCTGCCCCTTGCGCGCCATCGGCACGCGGATGATGACCCGTTGCTGGATTGTCAGTTGCGCCATTTGCACAGGCTCTGCGGCAGGCACGATGAGGAGCAGCAGGACGGAATGAAGCAAATCGGACCCCTTTTGGGAGTGGCACCCTATCGGCATATGGTTGAACAGTCGATGAATTCCGGGGCATAGGTGCACCCCATGATCGGACAGGACATCATCGACCGCTTCGCCGCCCTGCTCGGCCCCAAAGGGGTAACGAACGAGCAGGATGATATCGCCCCCTGGGTCAGCGACTGGCGGGGCCGTTATCATGGCGCCGCAGCGGCGATCCTGTCGCCCGCCTCCATGGAAGAGGTCGCCGCAACGGTGAAACTGGCGGCAGAACTGGGGGTGCCGCTGGTGCCGCAGGGTGGCAACACGTCCATGGTCGGCGGCGCGACCCCGCCTGCGGACGGTTCCGCGCTCATCCTGTCGCTGCGTCGGATGAACCGGATTCGCAGCCTGTCGCCGGAGGATAATCTGGCGGTATGCGAAGCTGGCGTGATCCTGAGCGTGCTGCACGACGCCGCCGAAGCCGCCGGGCGCCGCTTTCCGTTGAGCCTGGGCGCCAAAGGATCAGCCACGATCGGCGGCCTGGTGTCGACCAACGCGGGCGGGACGCAGGTGCTGCGCCACGGCACGATGCGCGCGCTGGTGGAAGGGATTGAGGCGGTGCTGCCCGACGGCAGCATCTTCGACGGGCTGGATGCGCTCAAGAAGGACAATCGCGGCTACGACATCAAGCAGTTGCTGATCGGTGCGGAGGGGACGCTGGGCGTCGTCACCGCCGCCGCGCTGCGGCTGGCGCCCGCCATCGCCGCGCGCGCGGTCGGCTGGGTCGGGGTAGAAACGCCCGCCGATGCGCTCCGCCTGCTCCGCCTGACCGAGGAAAGGCTGGGCGACAGCGTCGAGGGTTTCGAGATCATCGCCAACGACACGCTCGGCTTCGTGCTGGGGCATATCCCCGGCACCCGATCACCGATCGAGACACGTACGCCCTGGCATGTGCTGATCGAGGTCGATCATGCCGACCTGTCCGAACCCGGCCCATCCGAACGACTGGAAGGCGCGCTGGCCGAAGCCTTCGAGCGCGGCATTGCCGTCGATGCCGCCATCGCCACTAATGAGGCGCAGGCGGAGGCCTTCTGGCGTATTCGCGAATCACTGTCGGAATCCGAGCGCGCGCAGGGGCCGGCGCTCCAATATGACATCAGCGTGCCGGTCGCGAAAATGCCGGCCTTCATGGTCGAAGCGGCGGCTGCGGCCGAAGCGGCCTTTCCCGGCACCACGGCATCCTCCTTCGGCCATCTCGGCGACGGTAATGTCCATTTCCACGTTCGCGCGCCCAAAGGCACCAGCGATGGCTCCGCCTGGATCGCCGCACAGGGCCAGACGATCAACGCCTTCGTCCACAATGCAGTGGTCGCGGCGGGCGGCTCCATCTCCGCCGAACATGGCATCGGCCAGATGAAGCGGGCCGAACTGGGACGGCTCGCCAGCCCAGCGCGAATCAGCGCCCTGCGCGCGATCAAGGCGGCATTCGATCCCAAAGACCTGTTCAACCCCGGCAAACTCATCCCGTTGCCGGACGAAGGTTGAATACCGGCCGCCGACAAAGCGATTGCACCTGACCGGCAAGGCCTATATCGCCCTGCCCCAATATTTGGACCCGCGGCGCGTGCGGACGCGCCGCATTTATGAGAGAATGGACCTGACCATGGCCAGCGCGCCCGCAAATAATCTGCCGATCTTCTACAATGACCTTATTCCGCTCAACAGCCAGGATCATGCGGACTACAAAACGCAGCCGGTGGATTCCGCCCCATTCCTGGCCAACCAACATGCCATTCCGCTGACCGTCGATGAATTCGTCTCGGCCCAGCGTTTCACCCCGATCATCTTCTCGGCCGGCGCCGACAGCGTGCCGCTGGCGCTGATGGGTCTGAACGAAGGTATCAACGTCTTCCTGGATGACGAAGGCAAGCTGAATGGCCCGGCCTATGTGCCTGCCTATGTCCGTCGTTATCCCTGGATGCTGGCCAAGCTGCGTCCCGACATCGACGAACTGTCGCTCTGCTTCGATCCGACCAGCCCGGCTCTGGGCGCGTTCGAAGAAGGCCAGCCTCTGTTCGAAGACGGCAAGCCGTCCGAACTGACCGAGGGAGTGCTGAAATTCTGCGAGGATTTCGAGCAGGCTGCGGCCCGCACCGGCCAGTTTGTGCGCGACCTGCAGGAAATGGATCTGCTCATGGACGGCGAAGTCGCGATCCAGACGCCGATCAACGACCAGCCCTTCGTCTATCGCGGTTTCCGCATGGTCAATGAGGAAAAGCTGCGCGACCTGCGCGGCGATCAACTGCGCAAGATCAACCAGAGCGGTATGCTGCCCCTGATCCACGCCCACCTCTTCTCGCTACAACTGATGCGTGAGATTTTCGAGGCGCAGGTTTCGCAGGGCAAGGGACCAATCGCGGTTCCTGCAGCGCCAGCGGCCCCCACCCCAGTCGAAGCCTGAACGGGAAGTTAACCCGAAGCGGCTCAAATAATTGATGGATTGGGCGTCGCGTTCCCCCTTGAAAGGCAATGCGACCTGCCCTATCTATCGATCATACGGCGCACCTGCCCCCCTTTCGGGTGTGTCGTATGGGCGCCTCCCCCCTTTGGAGGCGTCTCCTCCCTGAACCTTGGCCACCCCATGCTATGCATGGGGTGGTTTTTTATTATGGGAACATTGCAGTCGCCCTCTTTCGCTTGACGCGGCGGAACGGCCTGCTAAACGCCTCCCCCTGCCGGTCGCCAATGCGGCCTATGGCCCCTTCGTCTAGCGGTTAGGACGCGGCCCTCTCACGGCTGAAACACGGGTTCGATTCCCGTAGGGGTCACCAGGCGATTTCAAGCACTTAGCAGCGATGTTGGCGGTAATATTGGCCGACTTCGGTAATAGATCGGTTCTAAACACGCTGGAACAGATAGAACCAGCCTGAAACAATTTTCCCGTTGCTTGATGCTTGACAGCAGGTTTGTCTTTCACTCCATTGCCACGCTGCAGGGTGGAGAAATCGAGCTTGTTAAGAACGTTAGAGGCGGTCCAGTATATCCGGGAAGTGGGCAGCGGACGCACACGACCGATCGTCATTGCTGCAGAAGCAGACGATGGAGACGTCTATGAGGTCGTCCTGAAGTTTGCATCGGCATGTGACATGGGCACAAATTCGCTGACGGTCGAAGTCATAGCGGCGTGTCTGGCTGCGCATCTTGAGCTGCCCTGTTGATTTCCACTGAGAAGTGACCCGGGTAGGGCGTAAATTTCCACTGAGAATTGACCCATGTTGAACTCGTCCCTGGCTTTGACAAGCGAGGGTATATGGAGTGTTGGACATGGCGTTATTAAGCGTTATCCGGCGCTGGCATTTTCGCGATCATCTACCGATCCGGGAGATAGCGCGGCGCACCGGACTATCACGCAACACGATCCGCAAATATTTGCGGTCCGAGACGATCGATCCGCGGTTCAAGGTGCCCGATCGACCAAGCAAACTGGACCCATTTGCTGAGCATCTGGCGGCCTGGCTGCGGCGCGAGATGGGCCGATCGCGCAAGCAGAAGCGCACGATCAAGCAGTTTCACGCCGATCTGGTGAGCCTGGGCTATGAAGGATCCTACAACCGGGTTGCCGCTTTTGCTCGGGACTGGCGCGAAGATTATCGGCGCCAGCAACAGATTGGCGGGCGTGGGACATTCGTGCCCCTATCGTTCGCGCCGGGGGAAGCTTTTCAGTTTGATTGGAGCGAGGACTGGGCAATCATCGCCGGGGTTCGGACCAAGCTGCAGGTCGCGCATTTCAAGCTCAGTTACAGCCGGGCATTCATCGTGCGTGCCTACCTTCTGCAAACCCATGAGATGCTGTTCGACGCCCATAATCACGCCTTCCGCGTGCTGGGCGGCGTGCCGCGCCGGGGTATCTATGACAATATGCGCACTGCCGTCGACAAGGTCGGGCGTGGCAAGAAACGCACCGTCAACGCACGCTTCCTGACGATGGTCAGCCACTATCTGTTCGAAGCTGAGTTCTGTAACCCGGCTGCGGGATGGGAAAAGGGGCAGGTCGAGAAGAATGTCCAGGATGCGCGGCACCGTCTGTGGCAACCAACGCCGCAGGCCGAGAGCCTTGATGCGCTGAACCTGTGGCTGGAGGAGCGCTGCAAGGCGTTATGGGAGGACATCCCTCACGGGATCGAACCCGGATCGGTTGCCAATGCCTGGGCCGATGAATCTGAGTGTCTGATGGTTGCGGGCAGGCCCTTCGATGGTTTTGTGGAATATCGCAAACGGGTATCGCCGACCTGCCTCATCCACTTTGAGCGCAATCGCTACAGCGTACCGGCCTCTTTCGCCAATCGCACTGTCAGCCTGCGCGTCTATCCTGATCGCTTCCAGGTCGTCGCCGAGGGACAGCCAATCTGCACGCATCAGCGCATCATCAACCGCTCTCACGACGGTCCAGGTCATACGGTTTATGACTGGCGCCATTATCTGGCGGTCGTGCAGCGCAAGCCCGGCGCCCTGCGCAACGGTGCGCCCTTCCTTGAGCTACCCGATGCGTTCCAGCGTCTGCAGCGACATCTGTTGCGCAATCCTGGCGGCGACAGGGAAATGGTCGAAATACTGGCGCTGGTTCTTCATCATAATGAGCAACTGGTGTTGACGGCGGTCACCATGGCGCTGGAGGCTGGCGTTCCGACCAAGACCCATATCCTCAATCTGCTCTACAGGCTGGTCGACGGAAAACCGATCTCCACGCCGCCGGTGACGGCGCCCCAGGCGCTCAAGCTGGTCAGCGAGCCGATGGCCAATGTCGAACGCTATGATGATCTGCGCAAGGAGAAGCGTCATGCGTCATGACCCTGCCAGCGGCGCCATCGTCGTCATGCTCCGCAGCCTCAAGATGCATGGCATGGCGCAGGCCGTCACCGATCTCATGGAACAGGGATCTCCAGCCTTCGAAGCCGCCATTCCGATCCTCTCCCAGTTGCTCAAAGCCGAGACAGCAGAACGGGAGGTTCGATCTGTGGCCTATCAGCTTAAGATCGCGCGCTTCCCTGTCTATCGCGATCTGGCCGGCTTCGACTTTACCAGTAGCGAGGTCAATGAAGCTCTGGTGCGTCAGTTGCATCGCTGCGACTTCATCGACATCGCCGACAATATCGTGCTGGTCGGCGGTCCTGGCACCGGCAAGAGCCATGTGGCAACGGCGCTGGGCATCCAGGCCATCGAACATCATCGAAAGCGCGTCCGCTTCTTCTCGACGGTCGAACTGGTCAATGCGCTCGAGCAGGAAAAAGCACAGGGCAAGGCCGGTCAGATCGCCAATCGCCTCCTGCACTCTGATCTCGTTATCCTGGATGAGCTTGGATATCTGCCGTTCAGTGCTTCAGGGGGCGCGCTGCTCTTCCATCTGCTGAGCAAACTCTACGAGCGCACCAGCGTCATCATCACCACAAACCTCAGCTTCAGCGAATGGGCCACCGTGTTCGGCGACGCCAAAATGACCACGGCGCTTCTCGATCGGCTTACCCATCATTGCCACATCCTGGAGACCGGCAACGATAGCTTCCGCTTCAAAAACAGCTCTGCCAAGCAGATCAGAACCGAAAGGAGAAAACCACGGGTTGACCCGCCCATGACACCCGAAACATAATCCGCAGACGGGTCACTTCTCGATGGAAAACCCGGGTCACTTCTCAGTGGAAATCAACATCTGATCAGCTCGTTCGTCGTCTTATTGTTCATCTGCGCTGGCGCGAGAGCGCCGGCGCAGACTTTCGGTCCACCGATCCAGGGTTTTTGCCTGCTCTCCCGCACGGGGGCCATCAACGCATCCCGCGCGGGCCAGGCGATGCAGGTCCAATTGCGGCAGATGCAGGCATCGCTGTCGGGCGCGCTCGCACAACAGCGCGCCGCCCTCGATGCGCAGCGCCGGGCGCTTGAAGCGCGTCAGAACGTCACCGCGCCGATCGAATATCAGCGCCAGCAGGCGGCGCTCAATCAACAGGCGCAGGCCCTGGACCAGCAACAAAATGCGCGCTTCGTCGCGGCCCAGCAACGTGGCCAGCAACAGATTGATCGTGCGCTCAACGATGCGCTGGGGCGCGTCGTCACGCGCTCTTCCTGCAGCCTCGTGCTGGAGCGCGACAATGCCTATGGCTGGAACAATGGCATGGACATAACCCCCGCCGTCACCCATGAAATGGACAGCCTGCTGCAGAATATCGTCCTGCAATGAAGTAGCCAGACCAAATCTGCTATCAGACAGGCCCCGCCGGGCGGGGTCGCTATACTGCGGACACCGCCGTCAGCATCATCCCTGGCGATAACCGGGCAGCATGTCGATCGTCACCCAGCCCTGGACATAATTGGCGTAATAGAGGCCGAAGAACAGCAGCGACAGGATCGTCGCGCGCAACGCGACCCGGCCCGGCCGGAAGTTGCTGGGCGCGCTGTCCGCCTGCCCCTTCAGCAACACTTCGCCGGTTTCATCGGGCGTGCGGATGCCGAAGGGGAGCATGATGAAGGCGCAGATGACCCACATCAGGAAATAAATGGCGAAGATCGCGTACCAGTTCATGGCATCTGATTAGGCGCGGATCAGCAACACGTCCACTACCGGCTTCTTGCCGGTCCAGCGGGTGGCGGTACGGCGTACGGCGAGGCGTACACGTTCCCGCAGCGCTTCTTCCTCCTGCGATCCCTTGGGAACGACCGCGGCGGCTTCTTCGGCCGCTTCCGCCAGGAAGGCCATCTTGTCTTCTTCGACCGGAACGCCCTGCGTCCGCAGGGCCGGCTCGCCGATCAGCTTGCCTTTCCGGTCAAGCGCCACGGCGACACTGATCTGGCCATGCAGGCCAAGCTTGCGCCGCTCGTTCATCGTAGACCCGTCGGCGGGCAGGATGACATCGCCGTCCAGCACCAGCCGGCCGGTATCTTCACGCCCGATAATCTCCGGCGCGCCGGGGGCCAGCCGCAGCAGGTCGCCATTGGACTGGACCGGCGCATGTCGAATGCCGCTGGTCAGGCCAAGCCGCGCCTGCTCCGCCATATGGCGGCGTTCGCCGTGGACCGGCAGCAGGATTTCCGGCCGAATCCAGCGATACATCGCTTCCAGTTCCGGGCGACCGGGATGGCCGGAAACATGCACCTCCGCCTGGCGATCCGTCACCATCAACACCCCGGCAGTCGCCAGCGCATTCTGGATGCGGCCGATGGCGATTTCATTGCCCGGAATCTGCTTGGAGGAAAAGACGACCAGGTCGCCCTCCGCCAGCTTGATCGGATGGCTGTCAAAGGCGATCCGGGATAGCGCGGCGCGCGCCTCACCCTGCCCGCCCGTGGCGACAATCATGACATCGCTTCGGGGCAACGCCATGGCGTCATCCCAATCGATCGTCGGCGGGAAATCCTTGAGATAACCCGCAGCCTTCGCCGTGTTGATGATCCGGTCGAGCGAGCGGCCGGCAACGCACAGCTTGCGCCCGGTCGCCATCGCCACTTCACCCAGCGTCTGCACGCGCGCGGCATTGGAGGCGAAGGTCGTAACCAGCACGCGCCCCTTGGCGCCGGCGATGGTCTGCATCAGCCCTTCGCGCACATCGCCTTCCGAACCGCTGGCCTGCGGATTGAAAACATTGGTGCTGTCGCACACCAGCGCCAGCACGCCTCCGTCGCCGATCTCGGTTAGTTCCTCCGGCGTCGAAGGCTGGCCGAGCAGTGGGCGCTCATCCAGTTTCCAGTCGCCCGTATGGAAGACGCGACCATAAGGCGTGTCGATCAGGACGGCGTTACCCTCCGGGATCGAGTGTGCCAGCGGCACATAGCGGAAACCGAAGGGGCCGAGGTTGAAGCTGCCCTCATTATCGATGACGTTGAGCTCAACCTCCTTGGTCAACCCTTCCTCTTCCAGCTTCTGCCGGATCAGATCCGCCGTGAAGGGCGTGGCATAGAGCGGCACGCCGAGGTCGGCGGCCAGATAAGGGATGGCGCCGATATGGTCCTCATGCCCGTGCGTCAGTACGATGCCGAGCAGGTCGTCGCGCCGTTCCTCGATAAAGCTCAGGTCCGGCAGGATCAGTTCCACACCGGGATAGGCCGGATCGGCAAAGGTCAGGCCGAGATCGACCATGACCCATTTGCCCTGGCAGCCATAAAGATTCACATTCATGCCAATCTCACCCGACCCACCCAGGGCCAGGAAGAGCAGCTCGTTTTCAGGTGTCATTCTATTTTCAAACTCCGTTCGTGCAGCAGCGCCAATCCCTGAATGGTCAGGTCCGGCGCAATCGCATCGAAAATATCACTATTGTCATTGAAGAGGACCGCGAGGCCCCCCGTCGAAATCACTTTGGCCGGGCGGCCAATCTCCGCACGAATGCGGGCGACCAGCCCCTCCATCATCGCCACATAGCCCCAGAAGACGCCGATCTGCATCGCATCGACCGTGGTCCGCCCGATCACTGAACGATTTTCTGGCGGCTCGATCGCGATCTTGGGTAGCTTTGCCGCTGCGGCGACCAGCGCGTCCAGCGACAGGTTGATGCCCGGTGCGATGATCCCGCCCTTATAGGCGCCGCTATAGTCTACCACATCGAAGGTCGTGGCCGTACCGAAATCGATGACGATCAGATCGCCGGGATAGAGATGGTGGGCGGCGATGGCGTTTACAACCCGGTCGGCGCCGACCGAGGCCGGCTCGGCGACGTCCAACTCTATGCCCCAGTCCACCGGCGCTTGCCCGGCGACCAGCGCGGTCGTCTTGAAATATTTCTCCGCCAGCACCTGAAGATTGTGGAGCGCGCGCGGCACGACGGTTGCGACGATGACGGTGCTGACGTCCGCCATCGCATAGCCCTCCAACTGCAATAGCTGGTGAAGCCAGACCGCATATTCGTCGGCCGTGCGGCGCGGGTCGGTGGCGATACGCCAGCGCGCGCGGATGTCCCGCCCGTCGAGCAGCGCGAAAACCACATTGGTGTTACCCGCATCGATCGCGAGGAGCATGGCCCGTCCCTCAGGTCAGAATGATGTCGCCGGCGTGAATGGCACGGCTCTGCCCATTCGCCAAGCGGAGGATCAGCATACCCTGGCGGTCGAGCGTGTCGAACGCCCCCTCCACCACTTCGCCATCGGGCTGGACCACGCGCATCGCCGTACCGGTGGGATGGGCATTGAGCAGCCAATGGGTGCGGACGGGGTCAAGGCCCTGCGCGCGCCAGATCGCGAGCCAATGGGCGAAAAGCTGCGCCAGCCGTTCGAGCAGCGCGCCCGCCTGCGCATCGTCGGCACCTTGCGCGGCAAGGCTGGTCACGGAACGATCGAGATGGGTCGGATGGCCAGCTACATTGATGCCGATGCCGATGACGATGGCGTCGCCGACACGCTCCAGCAGGATACCGGCGATCTTGGCGCCATCGACCAGCAGGTCATTGGGCCATTTGATCCGCGCCTGGCCCGCGCAGAGTGGCGCGACCAGGGCGTGGACGGCATTGGCCGTGACCAGCGCCAGCGTATGCGGCAACGGATCGTTCGGCCCGATCCGCACCAGGGTGGAGCAATAGAGATTGCCGGTCGGGCTTTCCCAGACACGACCCATGCGCCCCCTGCCCCCGGTCTGACGACCGGCCCGCAGCCATGTCCCTTCGGGTGCGCCCTGCTCCACCAGCGCCAGCATGTCCGCGTTGGTGGAGCCGGTTTCCTCGACGAAGCGAAGGATGGTCAGAAGAGCGACGCCGCAGCGGCGGCGCTCGCCTGATCCAGAACGGGGTTAAGCAGATAGCCCAGCACGATCACCACGGCGCAGGCCGTCAGGATGATATTTTCCACCGGGCCGCCCTTCGCCTCGAAGGCGATGGTCGGCTCGTCGAAATACATCGTCTTGATGATCTTGAGATAATAGAAGGCGCCGATCACCGACATGGCGATGCCAAAGGCCGCCAGCAGCGTCAGGTTTGCAGCGACCGCGGCGTCGAACACCAGGAACTTCGCCCAGAAACCGAAGAGCGGCGGGATGCCGGCCATCGAGAACATGAAGATGGCGAGCGCAGCCGCCAGCCCCTTGCGCGACTGCGACAGGCCGGCGAGGCTCGCGATGGTTTCAACCGGGCGGCCTTCCGCATCGCGCATCTGCAGGATGCAGGCGAAGGCGCCTACCGTCATCAGGACATAGATGGCCATGTAGCTCATCGTGCCCGCAACACCGGCCGGCGTACCGGCGGCAAGGCCGATCAGCGCGAAGCCGACATTGTTGATCGACGAATAGGCCATCAGGCGCTTGATGTTAGTCTGGCCGATGGCCGCGACCGCGCCGAACAGGATCGACGCCAGCGCCACGAAGATCACGATCTGCTGCCAGTCCAGCCCGGCCGGACCCAGCGCTTCGATCGCTACGCGAACGGTGAGCGCGATGGCGGCGACCTTCGGCGCGCTGCCGAAGAAGGCCGTGACCGGGGTGGGCGCGCCTTCATAGACGTCGGGCGTCCACATGTGGAAAGGCACCGCGCTGATCTTGAACGCGAGGCCGCAGAGCAGGAAGACCATGCCAAACAGTTCGCCGTTCGACACGCCGTCGCCCATGGCAACCGCAATGCCGTCAAAGCTGGTCGTGCCGGTAAAGCCGTAGAGCAGCGAAATGCCGTAGAGCAGGATGCCGCTGGCCAGCGAACCCAGCACGAAATATTTCAGGCCCGCTTCCGAAGAGCGTTCGTCCTGGCGCATGAAACTGGCCAGCACATAGGAGGCGAGGCTGTTCATCTCCAGCCCGACATAGAGGGTCAGCATATCGCCCGCCGACACCATCATGCCCATGCCGATGGCGGCGAACAGGATGAGAACCGGATATTCGGGACGGGGATGGCCGCCGACCGAGAAGAAGCGCGGCGCAAGCAGGATCGCCGCCGCCGCCGCGCCATAGATCAGCGCCTTGGCGAAGGCCGAGAAAGCATCGGCGCGATACAGCCCATCAAAAGCGTCCGGGCCATGGGCGAGCGAGCAGGACAAGGCCACGCCCGCAACCGCCAGCGTCACCACCGACAGCCAGTTGACGACGCGCGCCGAATTATCGCCGGCAAAAGCCGCGACGAGCATCAGGGCAAGTCCGCCCGCCGTCAGGATAAGTTCCGGCAGGACCGCCAGAAGGGAAGCGGAGTCGATCATCAGTGCGCCTCCCCGTGCGCCGGTGCTTCTTCATGGTGTGCTTCGCCCGCAGGCTTGGGCACACCCATCTTGATCTTGGAATCTCCTGCGGGTGCCGCAGGGGCGAGGCGCGCTTCGAGCGCGCGGATATCGGCCCGCATCGGCGCCAGGAAGCTCTCGGGATAGACGCCCATCCAGAGAACGGCGGCAGCGATCGGTGCGAGCAGCCAGATTTCCCGGACCGACAGGTCGGGCATGGCGGCTGCATCGGCATTGACCTGTTCGCCATAGCAGATGCGGCGATAGAGGTAGAGCATATAGGCCGCGCCCAGGATGATGCCTGTGGTGCAGACCAGCGCCACCCAGCTCGATGCCTGGTAGATGCCCATCAGCGACAGAAATTCGCCGACGAAGTTGCTCGTGCCCGGCAGACCGACCGACGCCATGGTGAACAGCATGAACAGCACCGCATATTTCGGCATGTTGATGCTGAGGCCGCCATAGCGGGCGATCTCGCGGGTGTGGAGACGGTCGTAGATGACGCCGACGCACAGGAAGAGCGCGCCCGACACCAGGCCATGGCCCAGCATGACCATCATCGCGCCCTCGATGCCCGCCTGGTTGAAAGCGAACAGGCCGACGGTGACGATCGCCATATGCGCGACCGAGGAATAGGCGATCAGCTTCTTCATGTCCGACTGAACCAGCGCGACGAGGCTGGTATAGACCACCGCGACCATCGACAGGCCCCAGACCAGCGGCGCGAGCTGCGCCGAGGCTTCGGGGAACATCGGCAGCGAGAAGCGGATGAAGCCGTAGCCACCCATCTTCAGCAGCACGCCCGCCAGAATGACCGAGCCCGCCGTCGGCGCCTGGACGTGCGCGTCGGGCAACCAAGTGTGGACCGGCCACATCGGCATCTTGACCGCGAAGCTCGCGAAGAAAGCCAGCCACAGCCAGGTCTGGATGTGCGGATCGAAATTATAGGCCATCAGCGCCGGAATTTCGGTCGTGCCCGCCTCATGCACCATCCACATCATCGCGATCAGCATCAGCACGGAGCCGAGCAGCGTGTAGAGGAAGAACTTGTACGAAGCGTAGATACGATCCGCGCCACCCCAGATGCCGATGATGAGGTACATCGGGATCAGGCCGGCTTCGAACATGATGTAGAAGAGGTAGATATCCTGCGCCGTGAAGACGCCGATCATCAGCACCTCCATGAACAGGAACGCCGCCATATATTCGCCGACACGCTTCTGGATCGCCTGCCAGCTTGCGCCGATGCAGATCGGCATCAGGAAGACGGTGAGCACGATCAGCATCAGGGCGATGCCATCAATGCCCAGCGCCCAGGCGAAGCGCCCGAAGACCGGGTAATATTCCTGGAACTGCCACTGCAGCCCGCCCTGGTCGAAATTCGCCCAGAGCGCGATGCCCAGCACCAGATCCACCAGAGTGGCGATCAGGGCGATCCAGCGCGCGCTGTTGGCGCCCGCGAAGAGACAGGCGATGGCCCCCGCCATCGGCACTGCCATCATCAGGGAAAGGATGGGGAAGCCGTCCATTATCGTGTCATCGCCCAGGTTGCTGCCGCGGCGAGGCCAATCAGCATCACCAGCGCGTAGGTGTAGAGGTAGCCGGACTGGAGCCGACGGGTGACTTTATTGCCCTGCACGACCAGCGCAGCCAGACCGTTAGGCCCGAAGCGGTCGATGAAGCCGACGTCACCGAACTTCCAGAAGAAGCGGCCGATGGCGAAGGCAGGCTTGACGAACAGGACGTTGTACAGCTCGTCGAAATACCATTTGTTCAGCAGGAACTGGTAGAGCGCGCCGAAGGTAGCGACGAAGCGACGCGGCCAGTCGGTGTTCTTGATATAGGCCAGCCAAGCGATGACCAGGCCGGTCAGCATCACGGCGAACGGACCGAACTTGACCCAGGTCGGCACTTCGTGCGCGGCGTGCATCAGGTGGCTGTCGAACGCGATCGCGTCCTTCCAGAACTCAATGCCACCCTCTGGCCCTATGAACTGGTCGTGGAAGAGGAAGCCGGCGAACACCGCACCCAGGCTCAGCACGATCAGGGGCACCAGCATGACCCACGGGCTTTCATGCGGATGATAGCCACCCGTGCCGTCGCCCGTTTCATGCGCATGGCCGTGATGGTCATGGGCATGGGGATCGCCATGGGCCGCATGATCGTCGTGACCATGTCCATGATCGTCATGTCCATGCGCGTCATGCAGCGCGTGCTGGATATGTTCGGACTGGGTCCAGCGCGGCTTGCCGAAGAAGGTCAGGAAAACCAGGCGCCAGCTATAGAAGCTGGTCAGCAGCGCCGCGAAGATGCCGACATAATAAGCGCCGACACCTGCACCGCCAGACGCGAAGGCCGCCTCCAGGATGCCGTCCTTCGAATAGAAGCCGGCAAAGCCAACGCCGAGAAGCGGAATGCCGACGCCAGTGATGGCGAGCGTACCCAGCGTCATCGTCCAGAAGGTGATCGGGATGCTTTTCCGCAGGCCGCCATAATAGCGCATGTCCTGCTCATGGTGCATCGCATGGATGACCGAACCAGCACCCAGGAACAGCAGCGCCTTGAAGAAGGCGTGGGTGAACAGGTGGAACATCGCCGCGCCATAGGCGCCGACGCCCGCCGCGAAAAACATATAGCCGAGCTGCGAACAGGTCGAATAGGCGATGACGCGCTTGATGTCGGTCTGCACCGTACCGACGGTCGCGGCGAACAGACAGGTCGCGGCGCCGACATAGGTGACGACATGCAGCGCCGTTTCCGACGTTTCGAACATCGGCGACAGGCGGCACACCATGAACACGCCAGCCGTCACCATGGTCGCTGCGTGGATCAGCGCCGACACCGGGGTCGGGCCTTCCATCGCGTCCGGCAGCCAGGTGTGAAGACCAAGCTGCGCCGACTTGCCCATCGCGCCGATGAACAGCAGCAGGCAGAGCACGGTCATTGTATCGAAGCGATAGCCGAGGAACCCGATGGTCGAACCAGCCATGGACGGCGCGGCGGCCAGGATTTCCGGGATCGAGATGGTATTGAACACCAGATAGGTGCCGAAAATGCCCATCATGAAGCCAAGATCGCCGACGCGGTTGACGACGAACGCCTTGATCGCGGCGGCGTTTGCGCTGGGCTTCCGGAACCAGAAACCGATCAGGAGGTAGGACGCCAGGCCCACGCCTTCCCAGCCGAAGAACATCTGGAGCAGATTGTTCGCCGTCACGAGCATCAGCATCGCGAAGGTAAAGAGCGACAGATAGGCGAAGAAGCGCGGCTGATCCGGCTCTTCGTCCATATAGCCCCAGCTATAGAGATGAACCAGGCTCGACACGCTGGTGATGACCACCAGCATGACCGCGGTCATGGTGTCGACCCGCAGCGCCCATTGGGCGTCGAAGCTGCCCGACTGAATCCAGGTGAAGGCCGGAGCGACATAAGGCTCGGCATGGCCGGTCACGAAGCTGAGGAAGATCGGCCAGCTCATTGCGCAGGAGGCAAAGAGCGCGCCGGTGGTGATGATCTTGGCCGGCAGCTTGCCAAGGGCCTTGTTGCCAAGGCCCGCGATGGCGGCAGCCAGCAGCGGAAGAAGGACGATAAGCTGGATCACAGGGCAAGACCCTCCACGTCATCCTGACGAAAGTCAGTATCCAGGGCGACATCGTACAGCGCCTGGAACCCTGGATCCCGGATCAAGTCCGGGATGACGGAAATTATGGCATTGGCCGGCACGTGCATCAGCCCTTCATCCGATTGACATCGTCGACGGCAATGGTGCCGCGACCACGGAAGTAAATGACGAGGATCGCAAGGCCGATGGCCGCCTCACCCGCCGCGACGGTCAGCACGAACATCGAGAAAACCTGACCCACCAGATCACCCAGGAAGGCGCTGAAGGCGACAAGGTTGATGTTCACGCTGAGCAGGATCAGCTCGATCGCCATCAGGATGATGATGACATTCTTGCGATTGATGAAGATGCCCAGCACCCCCATCACGAAGAGGATGGCGCTGACCACCATATAATGTTGAAGGCCGATCATCGGGCCGCCCCCTCAATTTCGTCATGCTGAACTTGTTTCAGCATCCATGAGCAACAACGGTCGCAATGACGCTCGGACATCAGAGCCAATGGATCCTGAAACGAGTTCGGGATGACAGCGTGGAAATGATCGATCACAGCTCCACCCCCTGCCCCACGGGCTGATTGATGTTACGCACGGCGTCCTGCGGACGGCGGCGGTTCTGCTTGGCGACGTTTTGGCCCTTCACGCCGCCACGGGCACGATGGGTCAGCACGATGGCGCCGATCATCGCGACCAGCAGGACGATGCCCGCCGCTTCGAACAGGAAGATGTAGCGGGTATAGAGCAGCCCACCGATCGCCTGGATGTTGGTGAGTTCCGGGTTCACCGGACCGGCGCGCTGCGCCAGTTCGATGGGACCGGCGCTCCACAGGCCGATGCCCAGCACGATTTCCGCCAGCAGCACCGCCGCGATCAGCAGGCCGAAGGGCAGATAGCTGACAAAACCGGCGCGCAGTTCGGCGAAGTCGATGTCGAGCATCATGACGACGAACAGGAACAGCACCGCGACCGCGCCGACATAGACGATGACAAGCAGCATCGCGATGAATTCGGCGCCGAGCAGGACCATCAGGCCCGCGGCGTTGAAGAAGGCCAGGATCAGCCAGAGGACCGAATGGACCGGGTTGCGCGACAATATCGTCAGCGCGCCGCTGGACACCACCAGAATGGCGAACAGATAAAAGGCGAAAACATGGATCATTGGTCCTGACGACCCCCCAACTTCCGTTCGCCCTGAGCTTGTCGAAGGGTTGCACTTTTCTTCGAGGAGAAGAGAAGGGCTTCGACAAGCTCAGCCCGAACGGGATATGTTTCAATCATGGCGCGCATTACCGATACGGGGCATCGGCGGCAAGGTTCGCGGCGATTGCGCGCTCCCACTTGTCACCGTTTTCCAGAAGCTTGACCTTGTCGTAGATCAGCTCCTCGCGGGTTTCGGTCGCGAACTCGAAGTTCGGGCCTTCGACAATGGCATCCACCGGGCAGGCTTCCTGACAGAAGCCGCAATAGATGCACTTGGTCATGTCGATGTCGTAGCGCGTGGTACGGCGGCTGCCATCGTCGCGCGGCTGCGCCTCGATGGTGATCGCCTGCGCCGGACAAATGGCCTCGCACAGCTTGCACGCGATGCAGCGCTCTTCCCCGTTGGGATAGCGGCGCAGTGCATGTTCACCCCGGAAGCGCGGCGAAATCGGGTTCTTCTCGTACGGGTAGTTGATCGTCGCCTTGGGCTTGAAAAAATATTTCAAGGTCAGCCAGTGCGCCTTCACAAACTCCCAGAGCGTGAACGATTTGACGTAATAAGCGAGGCTCATTGTGCGCCTCCATAGCGCGTCAGCATGAGGAAGCCCGAAACCAGGAAGACGAAGAAGAGCGAGGTCGGCAGGAATATCTTCCAGCCCAGCCGCATCAACTGGTCATAACGGTAGCGGGGCACCGTCGCCTTCACCCAGGAGAAGACGAAGAAGAAAAACAGGATCTTGGCGAACAGCCACAGGATGCCCGGCACATAATAGAGCGGCGCCCAGTCCAGCGGCGGCAGATAACCGCCCCAGAAGAGGATCGCGTTCAATGCGCACATCAGGATCACGTTCGCATATTCGCCCAGCCAGAAGAGCGCGAAGGCCATGGACGAATATTCGGTCTGATAACCCGCGACGAGTTCGCTTTCCGCCTCGGTCAGGTCGAAGGGCGCGCGTGCCGTTTCCGCCATGGCCGAAATCAGGAACATGATCGCCATCGGGAAGAGCAGCGGGTTGAAGCCGTTACCGTTCAGGAAGCCATAATAGCCCTTCTGGCTTTCCACGATCGCGGTCAGGTTGAAGCTGCCGGCCCACAGAACGACGGTGATCAGGATGAAGCCGATCGAGACTTCATAGGAAATCATCTGCGCGCTGGCGCGGATCGCGGAATAGAAGGGATATTTGGAGTTGGACGCCCAGCCCGACAGCACCACGCCATAGACGCCCAGCGAGCTGATCGCGAGGATGTAGAGCAGGCCGACATTGATGTTGGCCAACACCACGCCCACCTGGAACGGCACGACGGCCCAGGCCATCAGCGCCACCGTGAAGGTGATGATCGGCGCGATCAGGAACAAAGTCTTGTTCGCGGCCGACGGGACGATGGTTTCCTGAAGGAAGACCTTCAAGCCATCCGCGAAGGACTGGAGCAGGCCGAAAGGACCGACGACGTTGGGACCACGGCGCAGCGCCATCGCCGCCCAGATCTTGCGGTCGGCATAGATGATCATCGCGACCGCCAGCATGACCGGCAGACAGATCACCAATATGCCGATGACGGTGGAGAGCAGCCAGGCGCCTTCGAACGGCAGGCCCAGGCCTTGGAAGAAAGCGGTCACTCTGCGGCCTCCGCGAAGCTTTCACCATGGATCAGCTCGGCCGAGCATTGCTGCATCGTCGGGCTGGCGCGGCAGATCGCGTTGGTGAGGTAGAAATCCTTGATCGGCGAACCGAATTCGCCAGTCGCACCAGTCGGCAGCTTGGGGATGGACCAGCCATAATCGACCAGACCTTCGACGCCCAGAGCGGGAACCGCCTTCGCCATCTCCGCACGGAGCTGCGCGAAGCTGTCGAACGGCAGCTTGGCGCCCAGCGCTTCGGACAAAGCGCGCAGGATCGACCAGTCCTCGCGGGCGTCGCCCGGCGCGAACACGGCCTTTTCACCGAACTGCACGCGGCCTTCCAGATTGACGTAGGTGCCCGCCTTTTCGGCATAGCTTGCGCCCGGCAGGATCACATCCGCCGCATGGGCGCCCTTGTCGCCATGATGGCCGATATAGACCTTGAAGCTGTCCTCGAAGGCCGAATAATCGACTTCGTCCGCACCCAGCGAGAAGAGCAGCTTGGGCTTGGCCGCCGCCACCGCCTTGATGCCGCCCTGGGTCGCATAGCCCAGCATCAGTCCGCCCATGCGGGCCGCCGCGAAGTGCAGGACGTTGTAACCGTTCCAGCCCTGTCCTGAGCCTGCCGAAGCGGCGTCCTTCACGAGGCCCAACGTCTCGACCAGCGCCAGCGTGTCACCATGCGCGCCGTCCTTGGCCAGCACGCCGCCGCCGACGATCATCGCCGGACGGGCAGCGCCCTTGAAGGCTTCGACAACCGCCTTGGGCAGCTTGGCGAGCAGCGAGGCGTCATTGCCCAGCCATTCGACCTTGTAGGTCAGATCATATTCCGGTCCGACCGCGAAAACCTTCGCGCCCTTCTTGATCGCCTTGCGGATACGAGTGTTCACCAGCGGCGCTTCCCAACGCAGGTTGGTGCCGACCAGCAGGATGACATCCGCCGTTTCTAGGTCAGCCAGCGGCGTGTTGAACACCACCGACGACAGGCTCGACACGTCGTAGGACAGGCCGGTCTGACGGCCTTCCAGCATCGTGCCGCCCAGCTTCTCGACCAGCGCCTTGCCGGCGAACATGGTCTCGCAGTCGAGCAGATCACCCGCGATCGCCGCAACGCTGCCGCCATGCTGGACAGCGGCAATGGCGGCGAAGGCTTCCGCCCAGGTCGCCGGAACCAGATTGCCATCCTTGCGGATGAACGGCTTGTCGAGGCGCTTGCGCACCAGACCGTCGACATTGTGACGGGCCTTGTCGCTCGCCCACTCCTCGTTCACGTCGTCATTGATGCGCGGCACGGCGCGGAGCACCTGCCGACCCCGGCTGTCGAGGCGAATGTTGGTGCCAACCGCATCCATCACGTCGATCGCATGGGTCTTCTTCAATTCCCACGGACGCGCTTCGAAGGCGTAGGGCTTGGCGGTCAGCGCGCCGACCGGGCAAAGATCGACCACATTGCCCGACAGCTCGCTCTTGGCGGCATGTTCGAGATAGGTGGTGATCTGCATATTCTCGCCGCGATAGATGGCGCCGATTTCCGGCACGCCCGCGACTTCTTCCGCAAAACGCACGCAGCGGGTGCACTGGATGCAACGGGTCATGACCGTCTTGACGATCGGGCCCATATATTTCTCGGTGACGGCGCGCTTATTCTCGTCATAGCGCGACGACCCCCGACCGTAAGCAACCGACTGATCCTGGAGATCGCACTCGCCGCCCTGATCGCAGATCGGGCAATCCAGCGGATGGTTGATGAGCAGGAACTCCATCACCCCTTCGCGGGCCTTCTTGACCATTTCGCTGTCGGTGCGGATTTCCTGCCCGTCCGCCGCCGGAAGCGCACAGGACGCCTGCGGCTTGGGTGGCCCAGGCTTCACCTCGACCAGGCACATGCGGCAATTGCCGGCGATGGAAAGGCGCTCATGATAGCAGAAACGGGGGATTTCCTTCCCCGCCTGCTCGCAAGCCTGGAGGACAGTCGCGCCCGCCGGAACTTCGAGTTCTACGCCGTCTACTTTGACCTTGGGCATGGTTACTCCGCTGCCTCCATGACGGGGGCGCTACCCTTGTTTTCAGTGATCCGGCGCTCGATTTCCGGGCGGAAGTGCCGGATCAGCCCCTGGATCGGCCATGCCGCCGCGTCGCCGAGCGCGCAGATGGTGTGGCCTTCGACCTGCTTGGTCACCTGGAACAACATGTCGATTTCGCTCTGGTCGGCGTCACCGGTGCGCAGGCGCTCCATCACGCGCCACATCCAGCCGGTGCCTTCGCGGCACGGCGTGCACTGGCCGCAGCTCTCATGCTTGTAGAAGTAGGAGAGACGCGAAATGGCGCGGACGATGTCGGTCGACTTGTCCATGACGATGACGGCGGCGGTGCCCAGGCCGGAACCCAGCGCACGAAGGCCGTCGAAATCCATCGGCGCGTCCATGATCTCCCTGGCGGGGACCAGGGGCACCGAGGAGCCGCCGGGGATCACCGCCAGCAGATTGTCCCAGCCGCCCCGGATACCGCCGCAATGGCGGTCGATCAGTTCGCGGAACGGGATCGACATCGATTCCTCGACGACGCAGGGCTTGTTCACATGGCCGCTGATCTGGAACAGCTTGGTGCCGCGATTATTCTCACGGCCAAAGCCATTGAACCAGGCCGCGCCACGCCGCAGGATGGTCGGCGAAACCGCGATCGATTCCACATTGTTGACCGTGGTCGGGCAGCCATAGAGGCCTGCGCCCGCCGGGAAAGGCGGCTTCAGACGGGGCTGGCCCTTCTTGCCTTCCAGGCTTTCGATCTGGGCGGTTTCCTCGCCGCAGATATAGGCGCCCGCGCCGCGATGGACGAAGACGTCGAAATCATAGCCCGAACCGCAGGCATTCTTGCCCAGGAAGCCCTTTTCATAGGCCTGCTCGACAGCGGCGAAGAGAACCTTCGCCTCATAGATGAACTCGCCGCGGATATAGATGTAGGCGGCGCGCGCCCGCATCGCAAAACCGGCGATCAGCGCGCCCTCGATCAGCTTGTGCGGATCGTGGCGGATGATTTCGCGGTCCTTGCACGAACCCGGTTCGGATTCGTCCGCGTTGATGACCAGGAAGCTGGGACGGCCGTCCTTGCTTTCCTTCGGCATGAAGCTCCACTTCATGCCGGTCGGGAAGCCGGCGCCGCCACGGCCGCGCAGGTTCGACGCCTTCATGATGTCGATGATCGCGTCCTGGCCGATTTCCATCAGCTTCTTGGTATTGTCCCAATCGCCACGCTTCATGGCGGCATCGACGCCCCAATCCTGATAGCCGTGGACGTTGGTGAAGATGCGGTCCTTGTCGGCTAGCGGGCCGACGAAGGGCGGCGGAGCCGCTGGTGCGGGTGCGTCGGTCATGCCTGACCTCCCAGGTTCGTCACCCCAGCAAAAGCTGGGGTCTCACTGCCTACTGGCGCGAGGGGAAAGAAAAGAGAGATCCCAGCATTCGCTGGGATGACGGGGGTAGAAAGCATCATGCCCAATCCCCCCGATAATCGTGATTCGCAGTGACCATCTCTTTCAGAGTGGTCGGGCCGCCTTCGGGCGCGCTCGTCTGACGGTCAATCTGCGGGCCGATCTTGGGCTGGCCACCGGCGGCCAGCGTCTCAAGGACGGCGCTCATGCTGTCATAGGTCAGATCTTCGAAATTATCGTCGTTGATCTGGACCATCGGCGCGTTGGCGCACGCCCCAAGGCATTCGACTTCGGTCAGGGTGAACAGGCCGTCGGGGGTCGTGCCGCCCTTGACCAGGCCCTTGTTCTTGCAGGCTGAAAACACATCGTCCGAGCCGCGCAACATGCAGGGCGTCGTGCCGCACACCTGCACATGATAGCGGCCGACCGGCGCGAGGTTGTACATGGTGTAGAAGGTCGCGACCTCATAGACGCGCATGTACGGCATATCGAGCTGACGCCCGATATACTCCATGACCGGAACCGGCAGCCAGCCCTGGGTCTGCGTTTCCGCACCGACCTGACGCTGGGCGAGGTCAAGCAGCGGCATCACCGCCGACTGCTGGCGACCGGCGGGATAGCGCGCGATGACCTTCTTGGCCTGTTCGGCATTTTCGGCGGTCCACTCGAACGCGCCCCAGCGCGCTCGGGTTTCAGCCTCATCGGGGATATGAACTGCGTCAGCCATTAATTCCGTATCCGCATCTTCACGGCGTCCGCGCCGCGATAGAACCAAAAGAAGCTTACGAGCGAAGCTGCGCCAGCGATAAACCCGCTTGGAAGATCAACAACCCTGCCCAAACCGACTAGCGCAGCAGCCACGAAGCCCAGCACCAGCGCGTGTATCCAAATCGGAAGGCGCTCGCGCTTCCTCACCGGTCACACTCCCCGAACACGATGTCCATCGCGCCCAGGACAGCGGTTGTATCGGCGAGCATGTGGCCCTTCATCATGAAGTCCATCGCCTGCAAGTGCGAGAAGGCGGTCGGGCGGATCTTGCAGCGATAGGGTTTGTTGCTGCCGTCGCTGACCAGATAGACGCCGAACTCGCCCTTGGGGCTTTCGGTCGCGACATAGACTTCGCCTGCGGGCACATGGAAGCCCTCGGTATAGAGCTTGAAGTGGTGGATCAGCGCTTCCATCGAGCGCTTCATTTCACCGCGCTTGGGCGGCGAAACCTTGCGGTCGAAGCTGGCGATCGGCCCTTCGGGCATTTCGCTGAGGCACTGCTTCATGATGCGCGCGGACTGGCGAACTTCCTCGACGCGGACCATGAACCGGTCATAGCAGTCATAGTTGGTGCCGACGGGAACGTCGAACTCCATCCGGTCGTAGACGTCATAGGGCTGCGCCTTGCGGATATCCCAGGCGATGCCCGAACCGCGCAGCATGGGGCCGGAAAAGCCCCATTTCAGCGCATCTTCCTTCGAACAGATGGCGATATCGACATTGCGCTGCTTGAAGATGCGGTTGTCGACCACCAGGCTCATCGCGTCCTCGAACAGGCGCGGCAGGCGGGTGTCGAGCCAGTCGGCAATGTCGGTCAGCAGCTTGAGCGGCACATCCTGATGCACGCCGCCCGGCCGGAAATAGGCCGAGTGCATACGGGCGCCCGATGCGCGCTCGAAGAAGTTGAGGCAATCCTCGCGGATTTCGAACAACCACAGGTTCGGCGTCATCGCGCCGACGTCCATCACGTGCGAACCCAGGTTCAGCATGTGATTGCAAATGCGGGTCAGTTCCGCGAAGAACACGCGCAGATATTGCGCGCGCAGCGGCACTTCCAGGTTCAGCAGCTTCTCGACAGCCAGAACATAGCTGTGCTCCATGCCGAGCGGCGAACAATAGTCCAGCCGGTCGAAATAGGGCAGCGCCTGCATATAGGTCTTATATTCGATCAGCTTTTCGGTGCCGCGATGGAGCAGGCCGACATGCGGGTCGCAGCGCTCGACGATTTCGCCGTCCAGCTCCATGACCAGACGCAGAACGCCGTGCGCCGCGGGATGCTGCGGGCCGAAGTTGATCGTGTAATTCTGGATTTCCGTGTCGCCGAACGTCGGGTCCGCCGCGTCGGTCACATGGTCCAGCTTTTCCAGATAGTCGGACATCAGGCCTTGTCCTCAGACTTTTTATTCGCGGCGCTGTCGGTAGGCTCCCCCGCCCCGCTGACGCCCGGCTTCTCCGTCACCTTGGGGGTGGGCGCGGCGGCAGGCGCAGCCGGAGCGGCAGGTGCCGCAGCCTTCTCGTCACCGGGCAGCACATATTGCGCGCCTTCCCATGGCGACATGAAGTCGAAGCTGCGGAAATCCTGCGCCAGCTTCACCGGTTCATAGACGACGCGCTTATCCTCTTCGGAATAGCGCAGTTCAACATAGCCGGTCAGCGGGAAGTCCTTGCGCTGCGGATGGCCCTTGAAACCATAGTCGGTCAGGATGCGGCGCAGGTCGGTATTGCCGTCGAATATGACGCCATACATGTCGAACACCTCACGCTCCAGCCAGCCGGCGACTGGCCAGAGGTGCGTGACGGTGGGGACCGGCGTATCCTCATCGGTCGACACCTTCACGCGGACGCGGTGGTTCCGCGTGACGCTCAGCAGATGATAGGCGACCTCGAACCGTTCCGGACGATCCGGATAGTCAACGCCCGCGATTTCCATCAGCTGCTGGTAATGGCCCATGTCGCGCAGCGCGACCATGGCGTTGGCCAGGTCTTCGCGCGCGACGGTGAAGGTCAGTTCATCGGCATGATCGACGGTTTCGATCAGCATCGATCCCAGCAGGGCGCCGATTTCCTCGGCGATGCCTTCCGGGTTCACGATCTTGGGTGCGGAATGGCCCATATTAACGCTCAATCGTCCCGATCCGGCGGATCTTCCGCTGCAACTGCATGACGCCGTAGAGCAAGGCTTCGGCAGTCGGCGGGCAACCCGGCACATAGATATCGACCGGCACGATGCGGTCGCAGCCACGGACTACCGAATAGCTGTAATGATAATAGCCACCGCCGTTCGCGCAACTGCCCATCGAAATCACATATTTCGGATTGGACATCTGATCGTAAACCTTGCGCAACGCCGGAGCCATCTTGTTGCACAGCGTGCCCGCCACGATCATCACGTCCGACTGACGCGGGGACGCGCGCGGCGCGGCGCCGAAACGCTCCATGTCGTAGCGCGGCATGTTGACGTGGATCATCTCCACGGCGCAGCAGGCCAGACCAAAGGTCATCCACCAGAGCGAGCCGGTGCGCGCCCACTGGAACAGCTCCTCGGTCGAGGTGACAAGGAACCCCTTGTCGCTGACTTCGCCGTTCAGCGCATTGAAGAAATCCTGGTCGGGCTGGGTTCCGACGGGCGGCAAGGTGCCGGGCGCCGGATTATAGAGTTCTACTCCCAATCGAGTGCTCCCTTCTTCCACGCATAGACGAGGCCGAGCACCAGCTCCGCTATAAAGATCATCATCGTCGCCCAGCCGGCCCAGCCGATCTGGTCGAGGCTCACGGCCCACGGGAACAGGAACGCCGCTTCCAGATCGAAGATGATGAACAGGATGGCGACGAGATAGAAACGCACGTCGAACTGGCTGCGCGGCTCTTCGAATGCGGGAAAGCCGCATTCATATTCGGAGAGCTTCGCAGGGTCCGGCTTGTGCGCACCTGTGAGACGGCCAACCAGCATCGGCAGGAAGACGAAGGTGCCGGAAAGCAGCAAGGCGATCCCCAAAAAGAGCAGGATCGGCAGATATTGAGCTAGATCGACCAACGGAATCCCCTGGGCGAATGAAATGTGAGGGCGCTTTAGGCCTGCTGCATATGCGAAGCAAGGGGCCAAGGCCGTGAGAATGAATCGCAAAAAGGCCAAGTGGTTGAACCGCTTGGCCTCGTTGGACTTTAGCGCAGCGCGCCGGCCACCAGCTTGTGCAATTTGCTGTGGATCGCATCGTTGCCGGCGATGACTTCCTTGCGCTCGATCGGCTGATCGCCGCCCCGGAAATCGCTGGTGAAACCGCCCGCTTCGCGGACCAGCAGCAGGCCGGCGGCAACGTCCCAGGGCTGAAGTCCGCTTTCCCAATAACCGTCATAACGGCCCGAAGCGACATGGGCGAGGTCGAGCGAGGCGGCCCCGAAACGGCGGATGCCCGCGACCGACGGCGCCACCGCGCCGAAGATGCGGGTCCATTGCACCATGTCGCCATGCCCCATGAACGGGATGCCGGTGGCGATCAGGCAGTCGGCCAGGTCGCGGCGGGCGGAGACACGCAGACGCTGGTCATGCCGCCAGGCGCCACGGCTTTTTTCCGCCCAATAGCTTTCGTCGGTGACGGGCTGGTAGATCAGCCCGGTCGTCACCTCACGCTTTGATCCGCCGAAGATCGGTTCCTCGACCGCGATCGAGATGGCAAAGTGCGGGATGCCGTGCAGGAAGTTGCTGGTGCCGTCCAGCGGATCGATGATCCAGCGCGGCTTGGTCGGATCGCCGGCGATCTCGCCGCCCTCTTCCAGCAGGAAGCCCCAGTCGGGCCGCGCCTTCTGCAACTCCTCGACCAATGTCTTTTCGGCCTGCTGATCGGCCTTGGACACGAAGTCCGCAGGCCCCTTGCGAGACACCTGGAGATGCTCCACCTCGCCGAAGTCGCGACGCAGCTTGCCGCCCGCCTTGCGCGCGGCGCGTTCCATGACGGTGAGAAGACCGGAGTGCGATACCATAAACTAAACTCCCCCCTCCCTTTCAAGGGAGGGGCAGGGGGTGGGTGCGATTGCGTCAGCAATCGCCAGCAACGTTCGGGATGGCTGAAGGCTCGCTTCGCTCGCACCCACCCCTTCCCCCTCCCTTGAAAGGGAGGGGCTTATAGGTCGTGCTCAGTCCGCGCGCTTCACATATTCGCGGGCATAGACATCGACGACGATGCGGGTGCCGCTGACGATGTGCGGCGGCACCATGACGCGCACGCCATTGTCGAGGATCGCGGGCTTGTAGCTGGCCGATGCGGTCTGGCCCTTCACCACGGCGTCGGCTTCCACAACGGTCGCCTCGATGGTTTCAGGCAACTGGACGCTGATCGGACGCTCTTCATACATTTCGAGCGTCACTTCCATGCCGTCCTGCAGGAAGGCGGCGGCGTCGCCGATCAGATCCTGGGCCAGGTTGATCTGCTCATAGGTTTCCTGATCCATGAACACCAGCATGTCGCCTTCGGCGTAGAGATACTGGAAATCCTTGGTGTCGAGGCGGATGCGCTCCACGGTTTCGGCCGACCGGAAACGGACGTTATTCTTGCGGCCGTCGATCAGGTTCTTCAGCTCCACCTGCATATAGGCACCGCCCTTGCCGGGCTGGGTGTGCTGGATCTTGACGGCACGCCACAGGCTTCCGTCATATTCGATGTTGTTGCCGGGACGAATCTCGACGCCGCTGATCTTCATGGGAAGAGCCTGCCTATATGTCTGAATGTGGAAAAGAGCCGGCCTCTTGGAGGCTGGGCGCGCCTTTACAACCTGACGGCGCGAAGGGCAAGGGGGCGCGGTCCGGGCCTTAACTTCACACATTTCCCGTAAGTTTTGACATATAATTTCCTATGTAGGAAATTTTCGGAAAATCATGCCCGTTCGCTTCGAGCGGAGCGAATTGAATAAATATATCACGCGCCGCGCCGATAGGACAGACTATCCAAGTAGCTCGGCAAAAGCGGCCACGCCCGCCTGCGGCCCATCGGGATGGGTCCACACCGCGCCGCTTACCGCCAGGAAATCGGCCCCCGCCGCGATCAGGGGCGCGGCATTATCCGCCGTGATCCCGCCGATCGCGACACAAGGCAACTCGAACAGGGTCGTCCACCAGCCCAGGATCGACGGATCGGGGCGATGCGCCGTTTCCTTGGTCGTGGTGGGATAGAAGGCGCCAAAAGCAACATAATCGGCCCCGGCTTCCCCCGCTTCCATCGCCAGGTGACGACTGTCGTGACAGGTGATGCCGATCTGCACCTTCGGCCCCAGCAGCTTGCGCGCCGCGCGCGGATCACCATCGCCCTGCCCCAGATGCACGCCGTCCGCGCCCAGCCGATGGGCGAGCGCCGCACTGTCGTTGATGATGAAAGCGACTTCGCGTTCGGCGCACAGCCGTTGCAGCGGCTCGGCGGCGCGGGCGACGGCGTCCTCATCCAGCCCCTTGAGCCGCAACTGGAACGCGGCGACCCTGCCCCCGTCGAAGGCGGCGGCGAGGCGATCGGTAAAGGCCGCATCGATCGTCGGCGGCGAAATCAGGTAAAGCTGACAGGCGGGACGGAAGCCCTGTTCGAACTGGTCGGCGAAATGCGGATCGAGCGCCAGCTCTTCTTCGGTGAAGTCGGTCATATCTTATGCAGTAACCCAGCCAGCGCAGCAACGAAAGCCTGCGGATCATCCAGCTTGTGCGCCAATCGTCGGATTTTCCGCCGGCCCAGCGCGACAGGCTCACGCAAATCGATCACGATATTGGGATAGGCAACGAGCGCGCCATTGAACGTATCGCGAGCTTTGATGAGTGCACCGTCCCAATCATAACGGATACCCGCGATTTGCGCGACTGGTACATCAATCCGCCGGACATTGCCGCAGCGCCATGACAGCCCGTCATCGCTCAGCAGGACAGGACAATGCGTCAGCGAACGAATGAAGATGATAAGCCAAGCCATTGCCGACAGACTGAACAGCGATAACAGCAGCGCGAGCCATGGCTTCCACAATGCAACACAAAAGTGGAGAACCGCCGCCTCAATACCCATCAACCCAAACAACACCCACATCATCGGCGCAGTAGCGTGATGATAGGAAAAATACATCGTCGGTTCAGCGCCTTCGCGCGCCGGGCATTGGCTGGGGTCAGACGGATTCCCGGCCAATGCCCGACGACGTCCGATCAGGCTGCGATCGGCTGCTTGGCGGTCGAGGCGTCGTGGATTTCGTCGATCGCTTCGCCCAGCGCGGCGTTGAACTCCTCGTCGCTCATCTGGTCGCGCAGATCGTTCAGTAGCGCGCGGCTGAAGCTGGCGATGATGCCGCGATTCCGGGCCAGTTCGACGCAGGCTTCGCTGCGGCTGAACCCGCCCGACAGCGCAACGACGCGCAGCACCTTGGGATGATCGACCAGCGGATCGAACAGGCCGGGCTTGGCCGGCAGCGACAGTTTCAGCATCACCTGCTCGCCTTCGGGCAAAGCGTCGAGATTCTTGAGAATTTCCTCAAGCAGGATCGCATCCGCTTCCGCGCGTTCGGGCGATTTGATGTTCACTTCCGGCTCGATGATCGGCATCAGGCCGGCAGCCAGAACCTGCTTGCCCACCTCGAACTGCTGGGCGACCACGGCGGCGATGCCGTCGCGATTGGCAAGGTTGACGACCGAACGCTCCTTGGTGCCGAACACGCCCAGCCCCCGCGCACGGGCGAGCAGCGCGTCGAGACCCGGATTGGGCTTCATCAATTGAACGCCATCGGCTTCGTCCTCAAGCCCCTTGTCGATCTTGATGAAGGGCACCACGCCCCGTTCGATCAGCGCGGCCGGGGTCAGCTTGCCATCGACAACGCCATCCATGGTGCGTTCGAACAGGATCGCGCCCAGCACCTTGTCACCGGTGAAGACGGGCGCGGTGATGATGCGGCTGCGCATCGCATGGATCAGGCCATACATTTCCTCTTCGGTGGACCAGGCGCCCTCGTCCACGCCATAGCCCTTGAGCGCCTTCGGCGTCGAACCACCGCTCTGATCGAGCGCG
The DNA here is from genome assembly GCF_022758885.1 of Sphingobium sp. BYY-5. NCBI lineage: Bacteria > Pseudomonadati > Pseudomonadota > Alphaproteobacteria > Sphingomonadales > Sphingobiaceae > Sphingobium > Sphingobium sp. BYY-5. The sequence goes on along the minus strand of NZ_JALEBH010000001.1, from coordinate 749,402 downwards.
GCGATGAAGCCGTTCCCGTCGGCGATCTTCTGTTTCATGGTCTGATCCAGCATCTGCACATACCTTCCCTTGGACGCGCCACCCCTCCGGCAGCGCGAAATAGACTGAGTGGCCGGCGCTCCAATCGCCTGCCCGCCGGGTGCGGCGTCGGCGTCATGATCGCCGATCTTCGGGCTGTTAGCCAGTCCCATGCCGCACCGCAAGAAGCGCACCCCGCAAAGTCCGGCGGAAATGCGCCATTATCGCTGACATGGCGGCGAGTTGCTGCTATCCCGCGACAAGGGGAAGCAATGGGGGGCTGCATGGTGATGTTGCGGGGGTGGCTGGGCATGGCGGCGGTCGTGCTGATGGCTTTTTCTTCGGCCCAGGCGGCGGAAAAGCCAGTCGTCGGCGCTGCCGCGCCCGCGTTCGAACTGACGCTGGTCGACGGCGGCAAGGTCTCGCTCGCCGACCTCAAGGGGCAGGTGGTGGTGCTCAATTTCTGGGCGACCTGGTGCGTGCCCTGCCGCAAGGAACTGCCGACGCTCGACACTTATTATGCGATGCAGCAAAAACATGGACTGAAAGTCTTCGCCATCACGACCGAAGGGTCCGTGCCGATCGCGCAGTTGAGGAAACTGTTCGCGGCGATGGCGATACCTTCGGCGCGACGCATCAAGGGGCCTTATGGGCCATTGACGGGTGTACCGACCAATTTCGTCATCGATCGCGCGGGCAAGCTGCGCTACGCGAAGGCTGGCGCGTTCGATCTCGATGCCCTGAATGCGCTGCTCGTGCCGCTGCTCAATGAACCAGCGCCGTAGCGGCCTGCACCTGATAGTTTGCACGAAATAGGTTGAAAGGTAGCATTTTGCGACCCATGAGGCGCGCATGACTGCCACCCCTCTCCCTTCCGACCGCACCGACCTCTCCCGTGGCGCCCTCCTGCTGATGGCTGTGGCCTGCGGCGTGATGGTCGCTAATCTCTATTATGCGCAAACGCTGATCGACGTGATTGGCCCCGAAATCGGCATGTCGGCGGGCGTCGCGGGACTGATAACCACGTTGACGCAGCTCGGCTACGGCATCGGCCTCTTCCTGGTGGTGCCGATGGCCGATCTGTTCGAAAATCGCCGCATCATCCTGATATCCTTCTCCGTGACCACCCTGGGCTGCATCGCCATCGCCACGTCTAACGGCCCCACCACCTTTCTGGTGGCATCGATCCTGACCGGCGTCGCCGCCACCGGCGCGCAGGTTCTGATCCCCCTCGCCTCGCACCTCGCAGCCCCGGAAAAACAAGGGCGCGTCGTCGGCACCGTGATGAGCGGCCTGCTCTTCGGCATCATGCTGTCGCGCCCGATCGCGAACTTCCTGGCCGGATCGGTCGGCTGGCGCGCCACCTTCATCCTGTCGGCTGTCGCCATGGCGATCGTCGCGGTGGCGCTGCTGATCGCCTGCCCCCGGCGCCGGCCCAAGGGCGGGATGCATTATGGCGAAGTGCTGACTTCCACCTTCTCCCAATTGGTGAAGCATCGGGTGGTGCGGATGCGCGCCTTCTACCAGGCGTCGATGTTCGCCGCGTTCAACCTCTTCTGGACCGCAGCGCCGCTCGCGCTGATCCATGAGTTTCACCTGGGCCATGCCGGGATCGGCGCCTTCGCCCTGGCGGGAGCCGGCGGCGCACTGGTGGCGCCAGTCGCGGGCTGGATGGCCGACCGCCGCCTGACTCGACCGGCTTCGCTGATCGGGCTGGCGGGGCTGACGGTCTGCTTCCTGCTTGCCGATTGGACCGTGGCGGCGGGCAGCCTGATCGGCTTCACCATCATGGCGGTGCTGATCGACGGCGCGGTGCAGATGAGCCAGATTACCGGGCAGAAGCTGATCTTCTCGCTCGATCCCCATGCACGCGGTCGCATCAACGCCGCCTATGTGACGGTGATGTTCCTGGTGGGTGCGATGGGATCGGTGATCGGGTCGGCCACCTATGAAGCCGGCGGCTGGTCGGCGAGCGCACTTGCAGGCGCGACGATCGGCGGCGTCGCCACCCTGGTCTTCTTGCTGTTCGACCGGGGCGCCAGCACACCGCGCTGACGCCCCTAATCGATAATGAGGTCAGCCGATCAGCGCCTTCACGCCCGGCAGTTCCTTGCCTTCCATCCATTCGAGGAAGGCGCCACCGGCGGTCGAGACGAAAGTGAAATCCGCCGCCACACCCGCATGGTTGAGCGCCGCTACGGTATCGCCGCCGCCCGCGACCGAGGTGAGCTGACCTTCCTTGGTCAGGGCCGCGGCGGTCTTGGCCAGCGCCACGGTCGCCGTGTCGAAGGGCACGATCTCGAACGCGCCGAGCGGGCCGTTCCATACCAGGGTGCGGCAATTTTTGAGCACATCGCCCAGCGCCTCGACAGCGGCGGGGCCGACATCGAGGATCATCTCATCCTCGGCCACTTCATGCACGTTGCAGGTGCGGACCGACGGCGGATTGGCGGCAAATTCCTTCGCCACCACCACGTCATAGGGCAGGTGAATGGTGCAACCGGCCGCTTCCGCCTTGTCGAAGATCGCCTCGGCCGTGTCGGCCAAATCCTTCTCGCACAGCGACTTGCCGACATCGACACCGCGCGCGTGGAGGAAGGTATTGGCCATGCCGCCGCCGATGATGAGATGATCGACCTGGGCGACCAGATTGTTGAGCACGTCGAGCTTGGTCGAGACCTTGGCCCCGCCCACGACCGCCGCAACGGGCTTCACCGGCTCGCCCAATGCGGCCTGAAGCGCGTCCAGTTCCTTTTCCATCGACCGGCCGGCGAAGGAAGGCAGCTTGTGCGCCAATCCCTCGGTCGAGGCATGGGCGCGATGCGCGGCCGAAAAGGCGTCATTCACATAAAGATCGCCGATCGCGGCGATGGCGTCCACCAGCGCAGGGTCGTTCTTTTCCTCACCGGCGTGAAAGCGGGTATTTTCCAGGATCGCGATGTCGCCGGGGCGCATCACCGCAATACCGTCAACGGCGGCCTCGCCCTGGCAGTCGGGGATGAACTGCACTTCGCGGCCCAGCACCTGGGTCAGTGGACGGGTGATCTTCGACAGCGAAAATTCCGGGTTCTTCTGCCCCTTGGGACGGCCGAAATGCGCGAGAATCAGCACCTTGGCGCCGCGATCGGCCAGTTCCAGCACGGTCGGCATCGCCGCGCGCAGGCGGGTGTCGTCACTGACCGACCCATCCTGCATCGGCACGTTGAGGTCTTCGCGCACCAGCACGGCCTTGCCGTGGATGTCGCCCATGTCGTCGAGCGTCTTGAACGGCTTGGTCATGTTTTTCCCCTGATCCCAATTGCCGTTCGGGCTGAACGAAGTCGAAGCCCTTCCACTGACCCCGGACTGGATCCGGGGGAAGTGGCTTCGCTCCGCTCAGCCGTGCCCTTCGACAAGCTCAGGGCGAACGGAGGTTAAATATATGCTTACAGGAACTTCGCCACGACACCCGTGGTGTCGATCATGCGGTTGGAGAAGCCCCATTCATTGTCGTACCAGCTCAGCACGCGAACCAGCTTGCCTTCGATGACGGCCGTTTCCAGGCTGTCGACGATCGAGCTGCGCGCGTCGCCATTATAGTCGATCGACACCAAAGGTTCGTCCGAATAACCCAGCACGCCCTTGAGCGGGCCGGATTCCGACGCGGCCTTGAGCAGGTTGTTGACTTCCTCGACGGTCGTATCGCGGCTGGGGATGAACTTCAGGTCGACGACCGAGACGTTCGGCGTCGGCACGCGCACCGACGACCCGTCCAGCTTGCCCTTCAACTCAGGCAGAACCTCACCCACGGCGCGAGCGGCACCGGTGGTGGTCGGGATCACCGACAGAGCCGCGGCGCGAGCGCGACGCATGTCCTTGTGCAACTGGTCCAGCGTGTTCTGGTCGTTGGTATAGCTGTGGATCGTGGTCATGAAGCCACGCTCGATGCCGATCGCATCATGCAACACCTTCGCGAGCGGGGCGAGGCAGTTGGTGGTGCAGCTAGCGTTCGAGATCACGATATCGTCGGCGGTCAGCGCGTCATGATTGACGCCGAACACGATGGTCTTGTCGACATTGGTGCCAGGCGCGGAGATGACGACGCGCTTGGCGCCGGCAGTCAGATGAGCACCAGCCTTGTCCTTGGTGGTGAAAATGCCGGTGCATTCCAGGGCGATGTCAACGCCCAGTTCCTTGTGCGGCAGGTTTGCGGGATCGCGCTCCGCCGTCACCTTGATGCGCTTGCCATCGATGACCAGGAAATCGCCGTCGACGCTGACGTCGCCCGCCCAGCTTCCGTGAACCGAATCGCGCTTGAACAGCAGTGCATTGGACTGGGCATCGCCCAGATCGTTGATGCTGACCAGTTCCAGGTCATGGTCGGTGCGCGACAGGATGGCGCGCGCCACCAGGCGGCCGATGCGTCCGAAACCGTTAATTGCTACCTTCGTTGCCACAGCACTAGCCTCCTGGTGTTTTGTTGGTCGGTTAGGAATTGAGGGCGGCCGCAACCTGCGGCGCGATCTTGGCGGCGGTCAGGCCGAAATAGTCGTAGAGCGCTTCCGCCGGAGCCGACGCGCCGAAGCCGTCGATGCCGAAACGCAGCCCGTCGAGGCCGGTATAGCGTTCCCAGCCGAAGGTCGTGCCCGCCTCGATCGAGACGCGCAGCACATCGGCGGGCAGGATGTCGGCCTTGTAGGCGGCATCCTGCGCATCGAAATGCGCGAAGCTGGGCATGGAGACGACATCGGCGCCGATGCCCTGTTCTTCCAGAGCTTTGGCGGTGGCGACGGCGATCTCGACTTCCGAACCGGTGGCGATCAGCACGACCTTGCGCGCGGCGGTCGCAGCGACCAGGCGATAAGCGCCCTTGGACGACAGATTTTCGCTCTTTTCGGTGCGCAACTGCGGCAGGTTCTGACGGGTCAGCGCCAGCACCGACGGGCCGGTCGCATCCTTGAGCGCCAGTTCCCAACATTCCGCCGTCTCGACAATGTCGGCCGGGCGATAGACGTCCAGGTTCGGGATCATCCGCATCGACATGACATGCTCGATCGGCTGGTGGGTCGGGCCGTCTTCGCCCAGCCCGATGCTGTCATGGGTCAGCACGTGGATGACGCGCTGCTGCTGGAGCGCGGCCAGACGAATACCGCCGCGCATATAGTCGGAAAAGACCAGGAAGGTGCCGCCATAGGGAATGACGCCGCCATGCAGCGCCATGCCGTTCATCGCGCAGGCCATGCCGAACTCGCGAATGCCGTAATAGACATAGCGGCCGCTATAGTCGTCCCTGGTCAGCGGACCGGTCGACTTGGTCTTGGTGTTGTTGGAGCCGGTCAGGTCGGCCGAGCCGCCCAGCGTCTCGGGCAGCAGATCGTTGATCGCGCCCAGCGCCAGTTCGCTCGCCTTGCGGGTCGCGACCTTCTGCGGATTGGCGATCAGGCTGTCGATATAGGTTTCGAGCGAGAAATCGGTGGGCAGTTCGCCGGCCATGCGGCGCAAAAATTCTGCGCCCTTTTCGTTACTTGCAAGACGATCCTCCCAAGCAGAACGAACATCAGCGCCCTTGGCGCCGATCGTGCGCCAGGCGGCGGCAATGTCTTCGGGAATGACGAACGGCTCTGCGGTCCAGCCGAGGAACTCACGCGCGGCGGCGACTTCGGCTTCGCCCAGCGCGGAACCATGGACGCCCGACGTGCCCGCCTTGTTCGGCGCACCATAACCAATCTTGGTGGCGCAGGCGACCAGCGAGGGGCGCGGATCGGCGACGGCTTCCGCCAACGCACGGCGCACGTCAGCGACATCATGGCCGTCGCACGACACGACATGCCAGCCGGTCGCGGCATAGCGGGCACGAACATCCTCGCTGCTCGACAGGTCGACCGCGCCGTCGATGGTGATCTTGTTATCGTCCCACAGCACGATCAGGCGGCCCAGACTCAGGTGGCCCGCAAGACCAATCGCCTCATGGTTGATGCCTTCCATCAGGCAGCCGTCGCCCGCGATCACCCAGGTGCGGTGATCGACCAGATCGTCGCCAAATTGCGCGTTCAGGTGACGCTCTGCGATCGCCATGCCGACCGCCGTCGCCAGGCCCGAACCCAGCGGACCGGTGGTCGCTTCCACGCCCGCCAGCTCGAAATTCTCAGGATGGCCGGCGCAGGGGCTGTGCAACTGGCGGAAGTTGGCGATGTCCTCGATCGTCGGGCGCGCATAGCCGGTCAGGTGCAGCAGCGAGTAGATCAGCATCGACCCATGGCCCGCCGACAGCACGAAACGGTCGCGGTCGGCCCATTTGGGCTGGGTCGGATCGAATTTCAGATAATCGCCGAACAACACCGTCGCGACGTCCGCCATGCCCATCGGCATTCCCGGATGGCCGCTATTTGCAGCCTGCACGGCGTCCATGGAGAGCGCCCGGATGGCGTTGGCGAGCGACTTTTCGGAAACGGTCATTATGGGCGGGCGTCTTTCCTGAACAGGCGTAAGGACGGCCCGCGCACCTGCGGGCGAGTCGAGTTGGCGCCTCCTTTGTCGCGTCAAGCCCCATGCGTCAACCATCGCAGGGGGCAAAGCCGCGCCGAACCGCCCGATCCCGGCTTTCACGTGCGCCCGGCTTTCGCTATGGAGAGACATGGCTAGCGAGCGCATGAAGCTGGCGATCGGCGCGTTAGAGCGTGCGATCAATCAGCTCGAACAAGAAGTGGCCCACAATGTTGCGGCTCCACATACCGTCCCCTCCCCCGGCATCGACGTGCCCGCCGCCCATGCGGCGCTACGGTCGCTCGACGCACTGATCGAGGATATCAAGGGACGAACCCATGGCTGAAACGACACTGCACATTGCCGGACGCCATTATGACATAGGCTGCCGCGACGGGGACGAGCCGCATCTGGCCTATCTGGCGCGATTAATCGAGGAAAAGGCCCGACAGGCGCAACGGTCCACGCCCGGCATGACCGAAATCCGCACTCTGCTTTTCGCTGCCCTCTTCCTGGCCGACGAATTGAACGACTTGCGCAGCGAAACGACGGGCCGGCAAGAGCCGCTGCCGCTGGAAGAAGATGATGAAACAGCGGTCCGCGCGATCGAGGCGCTGACCGCCCGCATAGAAAAGCTGCGCGCCGGACTTGCCGCCACCGCTTCGGAGGCCTAGATTGGCGATGACGGGCACTGCGCGGCACGAGCTTTAGCGAACATCCCTGAGGCGATAATCACATCCAAGGGGGCTGTCCCTGGGCGGGTTCCGGCCCGATCTACATGGTCCCCACCTGACGTTGAGGCGTCAGAGGATCTTCCAGCAAACGACCGAGGCGGTCCCGTCACCCTCCTCCGCCGCCAGGCAAATCTTTCGATTACAGAGCGGTCATGCGCCTGCCTGTGCAAGAGCATGATGATGAATCAGGTAAGGCGCCTATGAGCGACGAACAGCCCGACAAGGTGACATTGCGCATGATCGCGCGGCAGCGGCGGCGTGATTTCGTCGCTACGCTCGATTCGCTCGCGCACCGGCTGGCGTTCAAGGCGATCCCCTCCCCCCTTGCCCGCCATATGACGCAGGCGCAGGTCGTGGCGCTCTATATGGGCCTGAACGACGAAGCGCCCGCGCAACGCCTGGCCGCGCAATTGCAGGCGATGGGCAAGGTCGTGGCACTGCCGCGCGTACTCGATCGGCTGGGCAGCATGGATTTTCTACGCTGGCAGCCGGAAGAGCCCCTCTTGCCCGGCCTGTTCCGCACCAGCCATCCCGATCCGGGCGACGGCCCCGTCACGCCCGACGTCATCATCGCGCCGCTGATCGGATTCGACCGCGCGATGAATCGTCTTGGCCAGGGTGGCGGTTATTATGATCGCGCCTTTGCCCGCTTCCCCGAAGCGCTGCGCGTGGGCCTGGCCTGGTCGGCGCAAGAGATCGACACGGTGCCTGCCGATCCCTGGGATCTGCCGCTGCACGCCATCCTGACCGAAGTCGAGTTGATCGAAGGGCCTGAGCTGTGAGCATCGATCCGCGCCACTATCACCAGCCGAGCTGGCGCAAACCGGTGGGGATGTTGACCATCATCGGCCTGATCCTGCTTTGGGCGGTGCTGGTCGCCAGCTTGTCCGGCTTGATCGGCACGCTGCCGGTCTGGGCGCAGACATTGGCCTATGTCGTGCTGGGCATCGTGTGGATCTGGATATTGCCGCTCAGGCGGTTGCTCGTCTGGATGGAGACGGGGCGCTGGCGGCGCGGATAGGCCGCAAGTCGATAGGCCGTGACAATCCCGCTGCGAATCGATATCAATCCGTTGAGATAACGTAACGGAGCGCCCGGCCATGTCCGGGCAATATCTGTTACCGGACGGAGTGTGACGCCATGATGATCGGCCCATCACCATTCCCTGCGCGCCCGGCACGGGCCTGCGCCGTCCCCGCTTTCCCCCTCTCGCATCGGGCGGCGCCACCCCGCACCGGACAAAGACTTCGTCGGTGGCATGGACTCACTGGCACAGGAGACGGTGATGGTAGCATTGGGAAAGAGGCTTTTCGCTGAAGCATTGGGGACATTCTGGCTGGTTTTCGGCGGCTGCGGCAGCGCCGTACTGGCCGCCGCCTTTCCGGACGTCGGCATCGGCCTGCTGGGTGTCAGCCTGGCCTTCGGCCTAACGGTACTGACCATGGCCTATTCGATCGGCCATATTTCAGGATGCCATCTGAACCCCGCGGTCACGATCGGCCTGTGGGCCGGAGGACGTTTCCCGGTGCGCGACATCGCACCCTATATCATCGCGCAACTGGTGGGTGCCGTACTGGCCGCCGCGCTGCTGCTGTATATCGCCAGCGGTCAGCCGGATTTCGCGCTGGCCGATAACGGGCTGGCGGTGAACGGCTATGGAGCATTGTCGCCCGGCGGCTATACGCTGGCATCGGGACTGGCGATCGAGCTGGTGCTGACCTTCGGTTTTCTCTCGGTCATTCTCGGCGCGACGGACAGCCGGGCGCCGGTCGGCTTTGCGCCGATCGCGATCGGCCTTGCCCTGACGCTGATCCACCTCATCAGCATTCCTGTGACCAACACGTCGGTCAATCCAGCGCGCAGCACGGGACCGGCGCTGCTGGTCGGCGGACTGGCGCTGCAACAGCTCTGGCTGTTCTGGATCGCACCGATCGTCGGCGCAGTGGCGGCAGGCGGCGTCTATCGCTGGCTGGCCACCGATCCGCTACCCCCAGCCGTGACCGGCGAAGAACTATAAGCATGGGAAATAGGGCTGGCGTCTCAAAACGACGCCGGCCCTGCCATGGCCTGTCGAACAGGCATGTATGAGAAATGGCGCGAGTGACGGGACTCGAACCCGCGACCTCCGGCGTGACAGGCCGGCGCTCTAACCAACTGAGCTACACCCGCGCGAAGCACGCGCCCTTCTTGTGGCCGAACGGCCATCGAAGATTGCGAATCTGAGAAAAATCACCTCCCGATCAAGGAAGGTGGCGCGAGTGACGGGGCTCGAACCCGCGACCTCCGGCGTGACAGGCCGGCACTCTAACCAACTGAGCTACACCCGCGCAGGGTGACATCCATTCGCAGCTTCACAGCCGCCAGACGATGCGGATCTTTTACACCTTCCACCCTCCGGTCAAGGAAAGTGGCGCGAGTGACGGGGCTCGAACCCGCGACCTCCGGCGTGACAGGCCGGCACTCTAACCAACTGAGCTACACCCGCGTTTGGTGTGGATGCGCCGTCTATGAGCGTCCGCCGATGCTGTCAACCGTCCGCAACATCAGTTTCATCTTTCTCGTGATTTTCTTTGCGGCGCGAGACGGTGAGCGTGCCCTGTTCGAACAGGAAACCGGCGATATCCGGCGTTCCCGCCGCCGACACCACCGTCTGGATGATGATGAGCAAGGGCACCGCCAACAGCGCGCCCGGCGTGCCCCACACCCATCCCCAGAAAGTCAGCGAAACGAGAATCAGCAACGGGTTCATCGTCAGCCGCCGGCCGAGCAACAACGGCGTGATGACATTGGCCTCCACCAGATGGAAGCCGACCTGTAGCGCGGCGGGGAGCAGCGCCACCCAGACATCATCGAACACCATGAGGCCACCCAGCCCCAGCAGCACGGCGGCCAGCATCGGCCCGAAATAGGGCACGAAGTTCAGCAACGCGACGATACCGCCCCACATCAGCGGCGACGGCATACCGATCACCCAGAGCGCAACGGCGACCGCCAGCCCCAGGCACAGATTGATGGTGGCGATGGTGATGACATAGGCGGATGTCGCGTCGACCACATTCTGGATCACGCGCGCCACCGCCATCGCGCCGTCGAAGCTACCCCGGCTGTTGATCGTCCGGCGACGCAGCTTCGTCCAGCCGGCCAGGAAGAAATAGATGATGAGCAGCGCGAATACCATCTGGATGATCGCGGAGGGCGCCGAAGTTGCGGCAAATTGCAGCAGCGATCGGGGCGCTTCCACCGCCGCCGTCTGCGCCGCCGCCACCGGCCCGGTCGCCAGCATCTGAACGGTTTCGTCCACGAAACGCTGAAGATTGGCATAGAAATCGATCAGCGGAGCAAGGTTCGCCTGAATCTGCGGCAGGCGCTGAGGCAGGATGCGAAACCAGTCGGTCGCCGGCACGACGATCAGCACCAATGCGGTATTGGCAACGAGCAGGAAGCCCACGACAGCGATCAGCGCCGCCAGTCCCGAAGGCAAGCCGCGCCGTTCCATCCATTCGAGCAGTGGCACCAGAGCGATCGCGATCACCAGCGCGGCGGTCAGCGGCAGGAAAAATTCCGCCCCGGCCCGCAACGCAAAGGGCAACGCCAGGATCAACCCGATCCCCGACGTCAACGCGATCGATGCGAGCAGACGGTCGCGCCGCCGATTGATTTCCTGCTGTTCCGCCGGTGTCACGCCTGATTCTCTCGCCCGCCCAATCGCCTTCGATGTGCGCCGGGCGATGATCCGCGTCAATTTCCAAAGCAGCGTCCTATCGATCGGCGGCGGCAGGACGCGATAAGTTCGCTTGAGGCTCGCACCAAGCTATTCTACGGCGGAGGTTCGAGTGGAGACCTATTTAATGCCCAAAGACGCCGAACGCGCCTATCTCGCCAATCTAGGGGAAGGGGGAGCGACGCATTCGCTCACCAAGCCCTTTTCCGATCCGTCATGCGGCATTCAGCTCATCTCCATCGGCTTCATCATGAGCCTGCTGCCGCCCCCGCCCGCGCGCATCCTGGACCTGGGATGCGGCGGTGGCTGGACCAGCGTCTTCTATGCCCGCCATGGCTATGAGGTGGTCGGGCAAGACATCGCGCCGGACATGGTGGCGCTGGCGCAGGACAATGCGCGGCTGAACGATATGGAACATCGCACCCATTTTCTGTGCAGCGATTACGAGCATCTCGACCTTGACGGCCAGTTCGACGCAGCGATCTTCTTCGACTCCCTGCACCATGCGGAGGATGAAGCGTTGGCGATCCGTTCGGCCTGGCGCGCGCTGAAGCCCGGCGGCCTGCTCATCACCCACGAGCCGGGCGAAGGGCACAGCACGGCCCCCGGATCGATCGAGGCGATGGAGAAATACGGCGTCAACGAACGCGACATGCCCCCGCACCTCATCATCGCGCGGGGGAAGGAAGCGGGCTTTACCGGTTTTCGGGTGCTGCCCATTTCGCACCAGCTCCACGATACATTCTATCTGCCGCGCACATATCCGAAACGCTGGCTGAGCAAGCGGCGCTGGCGCATGACCAAAAGGGTGCTGCGCCTCCTGTTCAATCCTGACCTGCGGGAAAGCGCCATCGTCGTAATGACGAAATAGCCCGACCATTACAGGGGCGGTTCTTTTTTTTCACCTCACTGGCTATTTGCCGCGCTTACCGCGATGATGGCGTCATGGCTGGCGCAATCAATCCCAATAGTTTCAGTGACTCCCTCGTCATTCTTGGCGCGGCGGGTCTGGTTATTCCCGGCTTTGCCCGTTTCCGCATCAGCCCGGTAATCGGGTTCATCCTGGTCGGCCTGGCGGTGGGTCCGGCCGGACTTGGCGCGCTAGTCGGTGAATATCCGTGGCTCTATCATGTCACCATATCGAACGGGGAAGCGATCGAGCCATTTGCCGAACTGGGCGTCATCCTGCTGCTCTTCTCGATCGGTCTGGAACTGAGCTTCCGGCGATTATGGTCGATGCGGACGCAGGTCTTCGGCGTCGGTGCGACCGAATTGATCGGCAGCGGACTGCTGATCGCAGCCGGCCTCTATCTGCTGGGGCAGCCCGGCGCCGGCGCGATCGGTCTGGGACTGGCGCTGGCCCTGTCGTCCACCGCCGTCGTGCTGCCGATGGTCGGCACCCAGAGCGCGGTTGGGCGCGCCGCCTTCTCGATGCTGCTGTTCGAGGATCTTGCGCTCGTCCCCATCATCTTCATGCTCGGCGCGCTCGCGCCATCGGTCGCGGCCAGCCCGGACGGCGCCTGGAGCGAGATGATAAATACTCTGCTCCGGGGTGGGATCACCATCGCGATCATGCTGGTGCTGGGCCGCCTGTTCCTGCCGCATGTCTTCCGTCAGGCAGCGCGGACCAAAAGCCCCGAAGTCTTCTTGGCCGCCAGCCTGCTGGTCGTGATCGTGTCCAGCATGGTGACGTCGATCGCCGGCCTGTCTCCGATCGTGGGGGCGCTGCTCGCCGGAATCCTGATTGCCGAAACCGACTATCATGGCGAGGTCGAGGTGATGACCGCGCCGTTCAAGGGGCTGGCGCTGGGCGTCTTCCTGATTACCGTCGGCATGAGCCTCGACATCCGGGTCATCCTGGCCAACTGGCAGAGCCTGCTGCTCGCCGTCGTCGGCGTGGTGCTGGCCAAGACGCTGGTGACTGGCGCGCTGCTCTACTTCTCCGGCGCGCGCAAGGGCGTGGCGCTGGAAGTCGGCGTGCTGATGTCCAGCCCTTCCGAAACCACGCTGATCGTGCTGTCGGCGGCAGCGGCGGCCAAGCTGATTCTGCCCTCGACCGCCGCTTTCTGGCAGATCGTGACCGCTATCGGCCTGACCATTACGCCGCTGCTGGCGCGGCTGGGCCACGACATCGCCCGCCGGCTGGAAATGGCGCTGGGCGAGGAGCCGGTGGAAGCCGGGCAGGAGCACACAGAGGCGGCAGCAGTCGTCATCGGCTTCGGGCGTGTCGGGCGCATGGTGTGCGACCTGCTGCGCACCCATAATCAGCGCTTCATCGTGGTCGAATCCGACCCCGATGTGGTCGCGGAGGCGCGGCGGCTGGGCTATCCGATCCTGTTCGGCGACGTCGCGCGCGCAGAAATGCTCGACCGATTGCGGCTGGGCCATGCCCGTGCGCTGATCCTGACGATGGACGACCCGGTGCTGTCCGTGCGCGTGACCAAGCGGGTGCGCGGCTGGGTGCCTGATCTGCCCATCATCGCCCGCGCCCGCGACACCGACCATGCGGCGCAACTCTACAAGGCCGGCGCCAGCGACGCCGTGCCGGAAACACTGGAAAGCTCGCTGCAACTGGCGGAAACGGCGCTAGTGGACCTGGGCGTCGCCATGGGACCGGTGATCGCTTCCATCCACCAGATGCGCGAGGATCTTAGGGTCGGGATCAAGGACGCGGCGCAACTCCAGACCGCGCCCAAGCTGCGCCGCCTTCGGGCCGACGAGATAGGTTAATCCCCTTCCGGCGGCGGACTGAACACCGACCAGCCCGTGCGGCGCGCCAACTCCTCCAGCGCCAGTGTGCCCAACTGGCTGTTTCCACTGGCATTAAGACCTGGCGACCAGACCGCGATAGAGGCCCGGCCCGGCACGATCGCCAATATGCCGCCGCCAACGCCTGATTTGCCCGGTATGCCGACGCGAAAGGCGAAGTCGCCCGATGCGTCATAATGACCGCAGGTGAGCATCAGCGCGTTGATACGCCGCGCGCGACGGGGCGACACCACCCTGCCCCCACCCGGATGCCGCCCGTCCAGCATCAGATAGCGCCCAGCGAGCGCCAATTGCTGACAACTCATCTCGATCGCGCATTGATGAAAGTAGGTGCCCAACACCAGATCGGCCGGGTGGCGCACATTGTCGAAGGCGCGCATATAGTTGGCGAGCGCCATGTTGCGGAAACCGGTAGCGGTTTCCGATGCGGCCACGGCTTCATTGATGGCGATACCATCATCCCCGGCGAGATAGCGGACGAAGCGCAGCATCTCCCCGATCGCGACGCGCGGCTGATGCCCGCCCAGATTGACGTCGGCGACGACGATCGCACCAGCATTGATGAAGGGATTGCGCGGGATGCCATGCTCCTGTTCGAGCTGGACGATCGAATTGAAGGCATTGCCCGAAGGCTCCCGTCCCACCCTGTCCCACAACTGGTCGCCGACCTTGCCCAGGGCCAGGGTGAGCGCAAAAACCTTCGATATCGACTGGATCGAGAAGCCGGCGTCAGCATCTCCGCCCGTGAAGATGCGGCCGTCTGCTGTGGCGATCGCAATGCCGAACTGGGATGGGTCGACCTTCGCCAGTTCGGGAATATAGCTGGCGACGGTGCCGCGTTCCTCGGCCTCGCGCATGGCGGCGGTGATATCGGCAACGATCCCATCCAAATCTGACGTCATGACCGCTTCTGTTCGTGCTGGAGGATCTAGCCCTCCACCATAAGCGATGCGTCTCCATTGGACAGCCGGAAATTCAATCCGGCCGATGCGCCTGCTCATGGGCGAGCAGCCAACGCTTGACCTCCAGCCCACCGGCAAAGCCGGTCAGCGCGCCATTGCTGCCCACCACCCGGTGACAGGGCGCAACAATCGAAAGCGGATTGCGGCCATTGGCGGCGCCAACCGCACGAACCGCGGACGGACGGCCGATGGCGCGTGCAATGTCCGCATAGCTGCACGTTTCGCCGAACGGAATGTCGAGCAAAGCCGTCCAGACGCTACGCTGGAAATCAGTGCCCCGCGGATCGAGCGGCAGGTCGAACCGGCTGCGCAGCCCGGCAAAATAGGCGGTGAGCTGAGCCTGCGCTTCGACAAGCACGGGATGGTCCGGTCGTTCTTCCATGCGCCCCAGCCGGACCCGCGACGGGTTATCGTCCGGCCAGAGAATGGCCACCAGCCCCATATCGCTCGCCACCAGCGGAAGCGCACCCACGGGGGACTGGAAGATTATCTGGGCAAGGCTCATGTCGGTCTCCATCATTACCGCGCCGGTTTAACGCGGAACGATGGCCACCGCTTCCCTCTCCTTGCGTTCAAAGCGACGGCCTATTTAAGGCCGCCACCCATTGCCCGGTACAGTTCCACCAGATTACTCGCCCGCGTCAACCGCGTCGCCAGCAGGCTCTGTTCGGCCGTATAGAGCGAACGCTGCGAATCCAGCGTGGTCAGGAAGGGATCGACACCCGCACGGAAGCGCGCTTCCGACAAGGTATAGGCAACGCGGGCGGCATCGCGCAGCGACGTCTGCGCTTCCAATTGCTGCCCCATCGTACCCCTGCGGGCGAGCGCATCAGCGACCTCCCGGAAGCCCGTCTGGACGCTCATCTCATAAGTGGCGAGCATGGCGTCATAGGTCGCCCTGGCGTAGCGGAGATTGGCCTTGTTCTTGCCGAAATCGAAGATCGGTAAGTTGGCCGACGGCGCCACCGACCAGAAATCGGTCCCCGACCCGAACAGGTTGGACAGGCCCAGGCTGGTCGCACCGAAAGCGGCGGTCAGCGATATCTTCGGAAAGAAGGCCGCCCGCGCCGCGCCGATATTCGCATTGGCGCCGCGTAGCTGATGTTCGGCCGACGCAATGTCAGGCCGGCGCAGCAACACATCCGACGCGATGTCCGCGGGCAGATTATCGATCGTCGCACTGCCATCCGGAAAAGCCTGCGGCAGGTCGTCCGAGGGGACGGTGGTGCCCGCAAGCAGGTTCAGCGCATTCTGATCCTGCGCCACCAGCGTGGTGGCATTGGCAATATCCGATCGCGCCTGGTCATAGCTGGTCTGGGCCTGCCGCACCTCCAGTTCGGAGGCGACTCCCCTGTCGAAACGCGCCCTGGTCAGTTCGAGCGTCTTGCCGAACGCCTTCTCCAGGTCGCGGGCGATGCGCAACCGTTCCTGGTCCGCCGCCATGCTGAGCCATGCATTGGCCGTTTCGGCGATCAACGATGTCTGCGCCGCGTTGCGGTTTTCCACGCTGGCGAAATATTGCTCCTGCGACGCCTTGGTCAGGTTGCGCACCCGGCCGAACAGGTCGATTTCCCATGCGGAAATGCCGAGCTGCGCCTGATAGACATCGGTGTTGAGCCGCTGGTCCTGACCGAACTGGACCAGGGGCTGCTCGGAATAGGTCGCCGTACCGGTGGCGCCGACCGTGGGGAGAAGGTCGGCACGCTGCACCCGATATTGCGCCCGCGCCTGCGCCACATTCGCCACTGCCAGGCGAAGGTCGCGATTATTGGCAAGCGCGGTTTCGATCACCCGCGCCAGACGGGCATCGGTGAAGAAATCGCGCCAGCCGGTATCCGCCGGCACGATCGCTCCCTGCGCGCCATCGGCGGCATAGGCCTCTCCCTGCGGGCTGGCGGCGGGCACCGGCAGCTCCGGCCGGACATATTTGGGCGCCATGTCGCAGGCGGCCAGCGCCAGAGAGAGGGTGACGGCGCCCAGCGCTTTGATGTTGCGCATGTTGTTCAAGCCTCCTGCGGCGCGTCGGGCGTTGCCGTATCGTCTGCCGCTTCATGGTTCTTATGTTCGCGGAACAGCCGCTTCACGACGGTGAAGAAGACGGGGACGAAGAAGACCGCCAGCACCGTCGCCGACAACATGCCGCCGACCACTGCCCAACCGATCGCATTCTGACCGCCTGCACCTGCGCCGGTCGACACCGCCAGCGGCAGCACGCCGAAGATGAAGGCGAAGCTGGTCATCAGGATCGGCCGCAAACGCAGCTTGCCCGCCTCCAGCGCCGCCCTTGCCGGCGGCAAGCCCTCGCGCATCTTCTCTTCGGCGAATTCGACGATCAGGATCGCGTTCTTCGCCGACACGCCGATGGTCGTGATAAGGCCCACCTGCAGATAGATGTCGTTGTTCAGCCCCGCCAGGGTGGCGGCAATCACCGCGCCGAGCACACCCAGCGGCACCACCAGCATGACCGCGATCGGCACCGACCAGCTTTCATAGAGCGCCGCTAGGCAGAGGAACACGATCAGCATCGAGAGCGCATAGACATAGGGCGCCTGACCACCGGACGTCTGCTCCTCATAGGAGATGCCGTTCCAGCTATAGCCGACACCCGCCGGCAGCTTGGCGGCAAACTCCTCCATCGCCTTCATCGCGGTGCCGCTCGCCACGCCGGGAGCGGGTGCGCCCTGGATGTTCATCGAAGGCACGCCGTTGAAACGTTCCAGACGCGCCGGCCCCTGTATCCATTCGGTCGTGGAGAAGGCGGAAAGTGGCGCCATGGCGCCGCTGCTGCCGCGCACATGGAAGGCGCCGATTGCATCGGGCGATGTACGGAACGGCGCATCCGCCTGCACATAGACCCGCTTCACACGATCGCGATCGATGAAGTCGTTGATGTAGGAACCGCCCAGATTGGTGCTGATCGTGTCGTTGACATCGGATTGGGCGATGCCCAGCGCACCGGCCGCCGCCTGATCGACGTTCAGCTTGAGTTGCGCTGTATCCTCTAGCCCGTTGGGACGGACCTGCGCCAGGCGCTTGTCGGTCATCGCCATTCCGAGCAGTTGGTTGCGCGCTTCCAGCAGCTTTTCATGACCGAGATTGGCCTGATCGAGCAGTTGGAAATCGAAACCGGACGCATTGCCCAGTTCCTGCACCGCCGGCGGGACGAAGGCGAAGGCCATGCCCGCCGAAATCTTCTGGAAGGCCATGTTGGCGCGGAGGGCGATGGCCGGCACCCTGTTGTCCGCGCCCTTGCGGTCGGCCCAGTCCTTGGTGCGGGCGAACACGATGCCCACATTCTGCCCCTGACCCACGAAGCCGAAGCCCGATACGGTGAAGACCGCGGAGATATTCTTCTTCTCATCGACCAGGAAATGATCGCGCATCTTGGTCAGCGCGCGTTCGGTTTCTTCCAATGTGCTCCCGGCCGGCAGCGACACCTGGCTGATAATAATGCCCTGATCCTCGTCCGGCAGGAAGCCGCTGGGCAGGCGCAGGAAGATGAAGGCCATGCCGATCGCGATCAGGCCATAGGCCAGCATTGTCCGGCCCCAGCGACGCTCGATCTTCTCGACACCCTCGCCATAGCGGACCACGCCCTTGTCAAAAGTCCGGTTGAACCAGTCGAAGAAGCGGCCGAACACCGAACCGATTGGCCCGGACCAGCTATGTCCGTGCGCAGCGGGTTTCAGAATCGTGGCGCACAAGGCCGGTGTCAGGATCAACGCCACCAGCACCGACAGGATCATCGAGGAGACGATCGTGATGGAGAATTGGCGGAAGATGACGCCCGTCGATCCACCGAAGAAAGCCATCGGCAGGAACACCGCCGACAGGACAAGGCCGATGCCGATCAGCGCGCCGCTGATCTCGTCCATCGATTTCCTCGCCGCTTCCTTGGGACTGAGGCCCTCGGTCTGGATCAGGCGTTCGACATTCTCCACGACGACGATCGCGTCATCGACCAGCAGACCGATCGCCAGCACCATGCCGAACAGAGTCAGCGTGTTGATGGTGAAACCGGCCACACTCAGGACAGCCAGCGCGCCAAGCAGCACCACCGGCACCGCGATGGTGGGGATCAGCGTTGCGCGCCAGTTCTGCAGGAACAGGAACATGACGACAAAAACCAGCAGCACCGCTTCAAACAGGGTATGGATGACCTGTTCGACCGACAGCCTGACGAAGGTCGAATTGTCGACCGGGAAGTCATATTTCACCCAGTTTGGGAAATTCTTCGACAATTGATCGACACGGCTCTTCACCGCCTCGACAGTGTCGAGCGCATTCGCGCCGGGCGCCAGCTTGATGGCGAAGCCGGACGCCGGATGGCCATTGAACTTCACGCCGAAACCATAATTTTCGGCGCCCAGTTCGACCCGTCCGACATCGGAAAGCAGAACGACCGAACCGTCGCTGTTGCTGCGCAGGCGGATGTTACGAAATTCCTCCGGCGTACGCAGGCGCGACTGGGCCGTGACGGTGGCGTTGAGCGCCTGCCCCTTGGGCGAGGGCGCGCCGCCGATCTGACCGGCCGAAACCTGCGCGTTCTGTGCCGAGATCGCCAGTTTGACGTCACCCGTGGTGACGCCAAGATTGGCCATCTTATAGGGGTCGAGCCAGATGCGCATCGCATATTGCGAGCCGAACAACTGGGTATCGCCCACACCAGTCACGCGGCTGAGCGGGTCCTGGAGGCTGGACGCGATGAAGTCGCTGGCATCTTCCTGATCGTGAATGCCATCATCGGCATAGACGGCCATGATGAGCAGGAAGCTGGAAGTCGACTTGCTGACGCGCAGGCCCTGCTGCTGCACTTCCTGCGGCAGCAAAGGCGTGGCCTGCGCCAGCTTGTTCTGCACCTGCACCTGCGCGATGTCGGGGTCGGTGCCCTGCTCGAAGGTCAGGGTGATGTTAAGCGTTCCCGAACCATCGCTGGTCGACGAGAAATAGCGCAGATTATCGATGCCCTTGAGCTGCTGCTCGATGATCTGCGTGGTGGTGTTTTCCAGAGTCTGGGCGTTGGCGCCGGGATAGGTTGCCTGGATCGTCACCGCAGGCGGGGCGATCTCCGGAAACTGCGCGACCGGTAGGGTCCGGATCGCGAGCAGACCCGCAAGCATGATGACGATGGCAAGGACCCATGCGAAAATGGGCCGATCGATAAAATAGCGGGCCATGGCTTAGTTCGCTCCACCCTGGGCACCATGCGCACCATCCGGGGCGCCACCCTGGGTGGCGGTGACTTGCTGTGGCGCGCCGGGCTTCACCACCGTGCCGGGACGCAGATTGACAAGCCCTTCGACGATCAGCCTGTCTCCGGCCTTCAGGCCGCTGGTGACGATCCACTTGTCGCCGATCGCGCGGTCTACCTCGACCTGGCGCATCTCTACTTTATTGTCCTTGCCGACAACCATGGCGGTCGCCCGGCCGCGCGGATCGCGGCTGATGCCCTGCTGCGGCGCCAGGATCGCCTGGGTCCGCTGGCCTTCGACCAGCTTGGCACGCACATACATGCCCGGCAGGAGCAGCCCGTCGGGATTGGGGAAAGTCGCGCGCAACGTCACGGCGCCGGAAGTCTGGTCAACCGTCACCTCGGAAAATTGCAGGCGGCCCTCAATCGGATAGGTGCTGCCATTGGGCAGCAGCAACTGGATGCGTGCCCCGTCTCCTCCACTCACCCCGCCATTCTTAATCGCCTGCTTGAGGTCGATGACCTGCGCCGCGGACTGGGTCACGTCGACGTAAACGGTGTCGGTGCGCTGGATCGTCGCCAAAGCATCGGCCTGCCCCGCCTGAACCAGCGCGCCGGGCGTGAAGAGCGAGCGGCCGATCCGGCCCGAAATAGGGGCGCTGATACGAGTGAAATTCTGATTCACCTGCGCCGCCTGCACCGCACCACGCTGCGCCGCAACATCAGCACGGGCCTGCTGCGCCGACGCAACGGCATTATCATAGTCCTGTCGGCTGACAGCGTTCATCCCCACAAGGTCTTTGTAGCGCTGCGCCTGCAAGCTGGTCGAAGCGATCGCCGCATTGGCGCGCGCCAGGGAGCCTTGCGCCTGTGCAAGTGCAGCACGATAGGGCGCATCATCGATTTCATAGAGGGTCTGTCCGGCACGGACATACCCCCCTTCGGCAAACAGGCGACGGCGAATGACGCCGCTGATTTGCGGCCGGACTTCCGCGGTTTCGACCGCCGCGATGCGGCCCGGAAGCTCGTTGAGCAGCGGCGCCGACTCGGTTTTCAACGTCACCACGCCCACGGCTGGAGGCGGTGGCGCAGGCGGCTGGCTTTCGCCGCACGCGCTCAGCGCCAAGGCCGACGCGCACGTCAGCAATCCGGTGAAAATCCCCTTTTGCATCGCCTGAATTCCGTTTCGATTTGAATCAAATGGACGGAATGAACGTTCATTCCGCTTGCTCGGGACGTAGGATCATGCCACAGAATATTCAAGGCGCAAAAAAAGCCAAGGGGTAGAAAATGGTTGCAGCGCAACAAAAAAACGACGGCCGAATTCGCATATTGGCCACCGCGCGTGACCTTTTCGCTACAAAGGGTTTCCACCAGACCTCGATGGCGCATCTCGCCGCCGCTGCGCAGGTTTCGGTGGGGCAGATTTATCGCCTGTTCAAGGACAAGGAGGATATTATCGAGGCCATAGTCCGGACCGACGCCGATGACTGGACAACCCACATGGCCGCGCTACGATCCCAATTGGACGCGGGCCAGATCAGCATCGAGCAGACATTTGAACAGATACTGCTTCACGGCGCCGGCAGTGAAAAGGACGAGGCATTGTCCTTCGACATATTGGCCGAGTCATTTCGCAATGAAGTCGTTGGAAAAACGATCGGCGATCTATGTATTGGCTTTCGCGCCTATGTGCGTGATTTCGCCTGCACCGCCAATCCCTACCTCTCCGGCGAAGCGCTTGAAGCTGCGGAAGAATTGATTCTCGCCAGCATGTTCGGTTTTGGGCATCGCACCCTGTCGCGACCGAAATTGACCGCCGAATGCGCCGCCAGGCGCGCTGCACAGATGATCGTCGCAGGCCTCAAGGCCGTTGATTGACGGGCCTTATCCCAACCGCTGATACGCGGCCACCGTTTCGGTGGCACAGCGATCCCAGCTATAGTCACCGGCCACACCCAGTCCCTTTTCCACCGCCGCCTGCCGCCACGACGCATCGAGCAGCGCCTGCTCCAATCGGCGCGAAAAATCGCTTACGTCTTCGGGTTGCACCAGCATTGCGGCGCCACCAGTGACTTCAGGCAGGCAGGAAGCATTGGCCACCACCACCGGCACACCGCTCGCCATCGCTTCCACAGGCGGCAGGCCGAACCCTTCATAGACGGACGGATAGACGAACAGCGCCGCCCCCGCATATAGTGGCGGCAGGTCTTCCTCCGGCACGAAGCCGAGATAGCGGACCCACCCCTGCCGAGCGCCCTTGTCCATAAGATCGCGCACGGCTTCGCTGAGCCACCCCGCCCCGCCCGTCACCATCAGCGGCCAGCGATTACGCACCGCAGGCGGCAGATTTTCCCAGGCATGAAGCAATTCGGTGATACGCTTGCGTGGTTCCACGGTGGATACGCACAGAGCGTAACCCTGGGGAACCAGATTATAGCGCGCGAGCGTAGGGGCCACCTCATCGGCCGAGCGCGGATGAAAGGCCGGGCTTGCCGCCAGCGGAACGGCAGTGACCTTCGCCATGTCGAACCCCAGAAAATCCGCCACTTCCGTGCGCGTCGTCTCGCTATCGGTGATGATATGGCCAGCCCTGTCGACCGACAGGCGGAAATAGCGTTCGAACTGGCGCAGCCGGTCGGCCGGATGGGTTTCGGGAAAGCGAAAGATGGAGAGATCGTGGACGGTGATGACGCCACCGGCCGCAGCGGCGGGCAGGAAATAATTGGGACCGTGGAACATATGCCCCCGCATGACCACAGCGTCACGCAACCGCAGCGCCCATTTGTTCCGCTTGCGTAACCAGCGTAACTGCTTGTTGCCCCAGAGCGGAATGCCAGCGGGATCCAGCAACAGGGCCGGATCGGCGATCCACTCGCCGTTTCGATAATAGCGGACGTTGTGCACGTCCTCGATGAACGGAAGACGCTGCGCCAGTTCCCAGCTATAGCGCCCAATGCCCGACAGCCGGGGCTCAAGCGCCTCGACAGACAATATGACCCGCAGGCTCATCGCACCCCGTCCGTCATTCGTCTTTGTCTCCGCCCTGTGTAAAGCGGCGGGTAGCGTTCCCCCCGCCGACTGGGCAAGCGAAAAGACACTGCCATGGCTTATTTCGCCGCAACACCCTCCGGCAGGACGATCGCCGACCAGCTCTTGCCCGGCACCAGATATTTTGTGGCCAACGCCTGCAGATCCGCCGGTGTCACGCTCAGCATATCCTTGGACATATTCTGCATCGCCTGAACATAGCGGGGATCGTGCGTCGCTCCCTCCATCTGGTTCATCCAGAAGGCGTTGCCAGTGCTCGCGCGCATCAGCAACTGCTGCATCGGCGCGACCGCGCGTTGCAGTTCATCCGCGCTGACCGGGTTTTTCACCAGGTCCGCCGCCGTGCTCTTCACCACATCATAGAAATAGGCGATCCGGTCAGGCCGGACCTGACTGGTGACAAGGATGTAGCCGCCGCTGTCATAGGAGAAAGGCCAGTTATTCTGGACGCTGGGCGAATAGGCCGCGCCTTCGGTGGACCGCAGCTTGTCGAACAAGCGATCGTTGAAGATCTGGGTCAGGATTTCGAGCTGCCGACCTACCTTCTGCAAGGCAAAGCCGCCCGATGTCGGCCAGGCCAGGACGGCGGCGGCCTGATCCTTGTCCCCCTTGTGCCGCAGGATGACGGGCGCTTCTACATGGGCGGGGAAGCGCATGACCTTGTTGACGGCAGGCACCGGAACGTCGGGACGCGCGGGCAGCGCGCCGAAGGTCGCCGCCACCGCGCTGATCGCGTCCGCCGCCTGGACCTGGCCGAAAATCTGGATCTCGATCGGCCCGGACGCCAGCACCGGTTCCCAGGTCGCCCGGAACGCCTGCGGCGTCAACGCCTCGATCTCCGGGCGCGATGGCGTACGGAAACGGACGTCCTTGTCGTGCAGCAGCCAGTTTAGGTCGCGCCCCAGCACGGCGTCGGGCGATTGCGACATGGCGTCATAGGCGACGATCGCGCCCGTCTTCACCCGACTGATCGGCGCAGGGTCCCAGCCGGGCGCGGCCAGCTTTGCCGCGAACAACCGCAATTGATCCTTATAGTCCGCCGGGCGCGTGATCGCCTGCAATTCAAACGCATCGTCATCGATACCAAAATCCAGGCCCATGCGCCGGCCGATGGTCAATTCGTCCAGTTCGCGCTGCCCCAACTTGCCTATGCCGCTCGCCACCAGCGCATAGTCTCCCGCCCAGCTTGCCACGGGCCTGGTGGGCGAAAAATCCTGCTGGCCATGACCGAAACGCACGTTGATGCGGACCTTTTCCGGCTCCACATCATTGGCGAACAGGGTCAATTTGACTCCATTGGAGAAGCTGATCGTCTCCATGCCCGGCAGGCCGACCGGCGCGCGCGATACCACCGTGCCTGGCGCACCCAGCTTAGGTAGGTCGTCCATCGTCACCGGCTTGTCCGCCAGACGCGCGTTGGTCGCCGCCTTCACCGGCGCGGCGACGGCAGCCGCCAGCTTCGCATCGACGCCCGGCTCGACCTTCCCGGTCACGAGCAGAGCGCGAAACACGCCGGCCGAAAAGAGACGCCGGGTCGATTCCAATATCTTGGTCGGCGTCATGGCCGGCTTGCCCGCACGGAAGATATCGACCGCCGCCTGCGGGCTGACCGTCGTTTCGCGAATGTCGACCGCGCTGACCAGATCGCTCGCCTGCTTGGCGCCGGCCTCGGTCGGCGCATTTTCGACCTGGATGGCGAGCGCCATATCCATCTGCGCATATTCGCGGTCGATTTCCGCCTGGCTGGGCGGCGTGGCCTTGGCGTCCTCCACGATGGCGCGCACATCGGCCAGCGCCTTTTCCCAATTATCGCCGCTGGGGATGATGGTCAGGAAGGTGCCGTCGGCCGATCGGCTGACATCCTGCTGATCCGCGCTGGCCTGGAGGAAGCTGCCGCCCGCACGCGCGGCCTGTTCGAAACGGCGGCTGATGATCTGGAGCGCCAGCACATCGGTCAGCTTGTCCTGGTTGTAGACGATGGTATCCGCATGGGGCGTCCACGGCCGTAGCCAGGCCATGGTCAGTCCAATGGGAGCACCGGGTTCCACCAGCACGCGCGTCGCGGGCGATTTTGGATCGGGCGCGCCGAAATCGGGGATCGCCGCACCCTTGCCCGGCACCGTCCAACTGGCGAAATCATCCTTGATGATCTGCTCGGCAAGCGCCGGATCGATATCGCCCGAAATGGCGATCACGGTATTTTCGGGACGATACCAGCGCTGATGGAAAGCCTCCAGCTTTGCCGCCGTCGCCGCGTTCAGCGTCGCGACCGTGCCGATCGGCGCATGTTCCGCCAATGGTTGACCGGCGAAGAAATGCTGGCGGCTGGCGTCGGAGATGCGGCTTTGCGGCCCGTCGCTTTCGCGCTTTTCGGCCAGCACCACCGCACGCTCGGCATCGACCGAGCTGTCGACGATATTGGGGTCCGTCATCATGCCGGCCAATATCTTCATGCTTTCGCCCAGCGTGGCCGGCGTCGCCTGCGGCAGATCTAGCGCATAGGTCGTGCCGGTGGGCGTCGTCTGCGCATTGCTGTCGCTGCCGAAGGTGACGCCCAGCCGCTGCCAGATACGCTTGGATTCGCCATCGGGAACATGGCGGGAGCCGCGCATGGAGAGATGCTCCATATAATGCGCATAGCCCTGCTCATCTTCCCGCTCCATCAGCGATCCGGCATCGATCCGCAGCCGGACCGACACCTGCCCCGGCGGCACGCCATTGCGGCGGATGGCATAGCGCAAACCGTTGGGCAGCGTGCCGAAACGCCACGCCGTATCGATCGGCACATCGCTATTCTCGTAGAGCCAGGGCCTTACCTGCGCCTGGTTCGCGCCCGCCGCCGACACGGCGACCGGCTCGGTCCTCGCGGCCAGCGGCAGCGGGGAACCCGACAGGAGCAGGGCAAGAATGATGGACGAAGCGGCCGGACGGCGGAAAGAAAAATGCATAGGCGCAGGAGCCTAACGGCATTTTCCTGAATGGCCACTGACAAAGATGGTCATGGGGCGCGATAGCCCCAAAGCCCTCATGCGTATCGGGCGCAATCGAGAAACGCTTCTCGATTGCGCCCGTACATTAATCAGCGCGGCGCGCCGGTGCGCTGCACGGCGCCCTTGTGCGCACCCACGCCACCACGGCGCCGGCGGCGGCCCGGCGCCGCCTTGCCCGCTCCGTCGCCTTCACCGCGATGCGCCCTGTCGGGTGCGCCGCGCTGCGACTTTTGCTGATCCTGGTAGCGGCGCTGCCCATCGGCGCGCTTGGCCTGCTGCGCCGGGGACTGGCTCGGCCCTTTGCGCGGCGCGGCAGGCTTGGGAAGGTTGCGGACGGCTTCCAGGAAATTCTCCGGCAGCGGCTCGATCTCCAGCTTCACGCGAGTCGCCTTCTCGATGGCCTTCAGATAAGGCCGCTCGTCATCCGCCACGAAGCTGATCGCGACGCCCTCCGCCCCGGCGCGCGCGGTGCGGCCGATGCGGTGGACATATTGCTCCGGCACGTTCGGGATTTCGAAGTTGATGACGTGGGACACGCCCGACACATCAATGCCGCGCGCAGCGATGTCGGTCGCGACCAGCAGCTTCACCTTGCCCTGGCGGAATGCCTGGAGCGCGGTAGTGCGCTGACCCTGGCTCTTGTTGCCGTGAATGGCGAAGGCGTCGATGCCCGCCCCTTCCAGAAACCGCACGACGCGATCGGCACCATGCTTGGTCCGGGTGAAGATCAGCGCGCGGTCGATATCCTCATTCTTCAGCACAATATGCAGCAGCGCCTGCTTTTCCGCCTGGTTGACGAAGGTCGCCTGCTGGCGCACGCGCTCGGCCGTGGTCGATTGCGGCGCGACGCTGACCTTGATCGGGTCGTTCAGAAACTGCCCGGCCAGCGCCTCGATCTCTTTCGGCATGGTGGCCGAGAAGAACAGGTTCTGGCGCTGCTGCGGCAGCAGCTTGGCGATGCGGCGCAGCGGATGGATGAAGCCCATGTCCATCATCTGGTCGGCTTCGTCGAGGACGAAGATTTCCGTATCGCGAATGGTGAAGGCGCGCTGGTCGATCAGGTCGAGCAGGCGGCCCGGCGTGGCGACGACGATGTCGACGCCGGCCGACAGGGCACGGATCTGCTTGTTGATCGGCACGCCGCCGAACACGGTTTCGACCGACAGCTTCATGAAGCGGCCATAGTCGCGGAAGCTCTGCGCAATCTGCGCCGCGAGTTCGCGCGTGGGCGACAGCACCAGCATCCGGCAGCCCTTGGCCGGCGTAACCTTCGGATTGCGCGCAAAATAATCAAGGCTGGGCAGCGCGAAGGCAGCGGTCTTGCCGGTGCCGGTCTGGGCGATGCCGCACAGGTCGCGTCCTTCCAGCAGAACGGGGATCGCCTTCTGCTGGATCGGCGTCGGGGTGGCGTAATTTTTGGCGGCGAGCGCCTTCAAAATGGGCTCGGAGAGACCAAGTTCATTGAATTGCATATAAAAAACTCACAAGTCGGCCATGGCGCCAACTTGCTCTGCGGACGCAGGAAGGGCGCGAGGCGGGTTACGAAACGACCCGCGTGAAAAGGGAAGCCTCAAGCTTGACGCAGACTGTCATTGGCCGGTCCGTGGTCCTTTGGCGGCTGGTTCAGCTACCAAGGTTGCGGACGATCACGCTGCCAATCGCTATGGGGCCATCACGGCCCATCTGCTGCGTTGCGGCGCATATGATGCAGATGCACGCAAAAAGCAAGCGGCCATCCCGGCAACATGATTTGGGCCTCTCCTCCCGCAAGTTCCGTTCCCGCCTTGATCTTGGCCGCGCCAATCGCCACATGGACGCCATGCTGATCGAAACCGAACTGACGCCCAATCCGGCGACCATCAAATTCCTCCCCGGCCGCGCGGTCATGGGAACGGGCACGCGCGATTTCGCAACGCCGGAGGAAGCCGAAGCCTCCCCACTCGCGGACGCGCTGTTCGGCCTGGGCGATGTGACCGGCGTGTTTTTCGGCAGCGACTTCATATCGGTGACGATCGCGCCCGGCGCGGAATGGTCCGACGTCAAGCCCGACATACTCGCCACCTTGCTGGAGCATTTTTCCGCCAACATGCCGCTCTTCGCCCCCGGCAGCGCGGCAGGCATCAGCGTCCCGACCGAGGATGAAGATTTCGCCGACGATCCGGAGGATGCCGAGATTGTCGAGCAGATCCGTGAACTTATCGACACCCGCGTCCGCCCGGCGGTCGCCAATGACGGTGGCGACATCATCTATCGCGGTTTCGACAAGGGCACCGTCTACCTCAAGATGCAGGGCGCCTGTTCGGGCTGCCCATCCTCGACCGCCACGCTTAAGAACGGCATCGAGCAGCTACTCAAACATTATGTCCCCGAAGTCACCGAAGTACGCGCGGTCTGAACCGCGTCTTCGATTTGGCAAATCCGGACGGATCGACTAACCGCTAGGCGAATCCGCATTTTGCGGCCGCTTGAGGGAGTCTTGCTTGCGCCTGCTGGTGATCGACACTGCGACACAGGCCCTGTCCGTGGCGCTGCTGGATGACGGCGCGCCGATCGGCCGATTTCACGACATTGTCGGGCGCGGCCATGCCGAAGCCCTGTTGCCCGCCATCGCCGCGCTCCCCGACGGCGGGCGCGCCGACGCCATCGCGGTCGATGTCGGCCCAGGCAGCTTTACCGGCGTGCGCATCGGCATCGCCGCCGCCCGCGCGCTTGCTCTCGCCTGGAACATCCCCCTCCATGGCTACAGCGCCCCGTCCCTGATCGCCGCCCGCGCGGCGCAACTGCATCGGCAAGAGCCGCTGATAATCGCCATCACAGGCGGACATGGCGAACTTTTCTGGCAGAGCTTTGCCGCCGACGGCCTTTCGGCTACCAGCGCAGTCGCCTCGACCCCGATCGCCGACCTCGCCCGGCAGATCGAAGCCCGGACCATATTCGGAACAGGCGCCGAAGCATTAGTCACGACGCGCGGCCATGGGACGGCCCTGACCCTTTACCCT
This sequence comes from Sphingobium sp. BYY-5, assembly GCF_022758885.1. Classification (NCBI taxonomy): domain Bacteria; kingdom Pseudomonadati; phylum Pseudomonadota; class Alphaproteobacteria; order Sphingomonadales; family Sphingobiaceae; genus Sphingobium; species Sphingobium sp. BYY-5. The sequence goes on along the minus strand of NZ_JALEBH010000001.1, from coordinate 720,505 downwards.
GACGCGAGCGATTATCCCCTAATAGCGCACCTCCCCCCGTTGCGGCCGACACCAATCTACGGCCGCGGAGCCGATGCGAAGACCATGGCGGAGCGCGCCGCTTCATGATCCCCAATCTTCATCTCGACATTTACGAAGACACGGATCGCAACGCACTGGCCGATACGATGGAGGTCATGAGCGCAGCCTTCGATCCCGTCTTTGGCGAGGCCTGGACGCTGCCGCAATTGGCCGGCGTCATGATGATGCCCGGCACCTGGCTGACGATTGCACGCCTGGACGCGACCCCGCTCGGCTTCGCCCTCGTCCGGTCGGTGCTGGACGAATGCGAGTTGCTGCTGCTGGCTGTCGCCCCGCTCTGGCGGGGACGTGGCATCGGCGAAACGCTGTTACGTAACAGCTTCATTACAGCGCGCCGCAAGGGCATCATATCGATGAATCTTGAAGTACGGGCCAGTAACAATGCTATTCATCTGTATGAGAAATCCGGCTTCGAATATGTCCACCGTCGCCCTGGTTACTATCGCGGTAATGATGGTCAACTATATGACGCGCTAAGTTTTCGCATAGATATAGGAATGTGACAGATTCAGGTCTTGCGAAATCACGCAACAAGGTCTAGCGATGCGCCACCGCTCCTGAAACATGCATTCCTCGGGCGGGTCGCACCATAATAAAGCCTTGTAGGAAACGTGAAAATGGAAACCGAATCAGCTCAGAGCGAACTGCTCATTACTTTGACCTCGGATATTGTCGCTGCGCATGTGTCCAACAACAGTGTTGCTGTTTCGGACGTGTCTTCGCTGATCCACAATGTTCACACAGCCCTGGCCGCGCTGAACCAGCCAGTCGCCGTTCCGGAAGTAAAGCCGGAACCCGCAGTTTCGGTTCGCTCTTCGATCAAGCCGGATTTCATCATCTGCCTGGAAGACGGTAAGAAGCTGAAGATGCTGAAGCGGCACCTGATGACCCATTATCAGATGACGCCGGACGATTATCGCGCCAAGTGGGGCTTGCCCGCCGATTATCCGATGGTCGCCCCCAATTATGCCGAACAGCGTCGCAGCCTGGCCAAGAAAATCGGTCTGGGCACCAAGCGCCGCCGGCCTCGTGGTAAATAATCGACCACATTGACTGAAAGTCTATCACGGAAAGGGGCGCGTCGCTGATGCGCCCCTTTCCTGTTTGGGGAAAAGTCGCTAGGCTTTGCTCGACTTTTCGCAAGAAGCCATTAAGCGAGCCTGCATGAACCGCAAAATCGACGTCGAAGCCCTCTGCCACGAGAAAGGGTTGCGCATTACCGAACAGCGCCGGGTGATCGCCCAGGTGTTGAGCGACGCTACTGACCATCCCGATGTTGAGGAATTGCACAAGCGCGCCGCCGCGATCGATCCCGGTATCTCGATCGCGACGGTCTACCGCACCGTGCGCCTGTTCGAGGAAGCGGGCATATTGGAACGCCATGATTTCGGCGACGGCCGCGCCCGTTACGAAGCAGCACCTGAGTCGCACCACGATCATCTGATCGATGTCGAGACGGGCAATGTGATCGAATTCGTTGATCCGGAACTGGAACAACTGCAAAAACTGATCGCCGAAAAGCTCGGTTTCCGCTTGGTCGACCATCGCATGGAACTTTACGGCGTCGCGCTCGACCGCAAGAACTGATCGACCTTGGCCGGTGCCCGTCGCCTGTTGCGGATCGGTGCGCTGGCCGGCAGCCTGCTGGTCTGCCTGATCCCCCATCTATGCTGGCGGCTGGTGCGCCGCCCTTCCCCATGGCCGCGCCGCTTCCTGGCGCTTGCCGCACGATCAGTCGGCGCGCGCGTGCGAACAGAAGGACGCACGCCGCGCGGCGACATGTTCCTGCTAGCCAATCATGTAAGCTGGATTGACATATTGGCGCTGGGCGGCGCGACAGGTGCCGCCTTCGTTTCCAAGGACGATGTGGCGCGCTGGCCAGTCATCGGCTGGTTGGCGGCCCAGAACAACACCTTGTTCGTCTCACGCGAAAAGCGGGGCGCACTGACGGTGCAGCTTGAAGCGCTGCGCGCCGCCCTGTCGGGGCATCAGCCCGTCGCCCTCTTCCCAGAGGGGACCACCGGCGATGGACACTCGCTCCTGCCGTTCAAGCCGTCGCTGCTGTCGGTCCTGCTGCCTCCGCCCCGCGCGATGATGATCCAGCCGGTGCATATCGATTATGGCGCAGCCTGCGACGACATTGCCTGGCAGGGCGATGAAGCCGCCGGCGCCAATGCCCGGCGCGTGCTGGGCCGTCAGGGCGTGGTGAATGTCACGCTGCGCTTCCTGGAGCCGTTCGACCCCACCACCTGCGCTGATCGCAAGGCCATCGCCGCCATCGCGCACGAACGGATCGCGCAAAGCATGGCCAGGCACGATATCGCCACCCATCAGCGCCCTTCCGCTTCGGCGTTGCCCCCTGTATAGCTGGACAGCATGAATCGTAACGACGCCCAAAAGACTCCAGCGACTTTCCACGTCAAATCCTTCGGCTGCCAGATGAACGTCTATGATGGCGAGCGCATGGCCGAGATGCTGGGCACGCGCGGCATGACCCCTGCTGCGGAGGGCGCGGAGGCCGATCTGGTCATCCTCAACACCTGCCACATCCGCGAAAAGGCGGTGGACAAGGTCTATTCGGACATTGGCCGCCTGACCCGCGAGGACGGCACCCGCCCGATGATCGCCGTCGCCGGCTGCGTCGCCCAGGCCGAAGGCGGCGAGATCCAGCGCCGCGCACGCAATGTCGACATCGTCGTCGGCCCGCAGGCCTATCACCGCCTGCCCGACCTGATCGACAAGGCCGGGCGCGGCGAGGAGGCGGTCGACACCGACATGCCGCTGGCGTCGAAGTTCGGCGCCCTGCCCGCCCGTACCAGGCAGGCGCGGCCCACCGCCTTCCTCACCATCATGGAAGGCTGCGACAAATTCTGCACCTATTGCGTGGTGCCCTATACGCGCGGCGCGGAAATCAGCCGTTCATGGAGCGCGATCCTGGACGAGGCGAAGGCGCTGGTCGATGGCGGCGTGCGGGAAATCACGCTGCTGGGTCAGAATGTCAACGCCTGGACCGGCGAGGATGACAAGGGCCGCACGCAGGGCATGGACGGCCTCGCCCGCGAACTGGCGAAAATTTCGGACCTCAAGCGCATCCGCTACACCACCAGCCATCCCAACGACATGAGCGACGGCCTGATCGCCGCCCATGGCGACGAACCCAAGCTGATGCCCTTCCTCCATCTGCCGGTGCAGTCGGGCAATGACCGAATCCTCAAGGCCATGAACCGCAGCCACAGCGTCGACAGCTATCTGCGCATCATCGAACGGGTGCGGGAAGCGCGGCCGGACATCGCCCTGTCCGGCGACTTCATCGTCGGCTTCCCCGGTGAGAGCGACGCCGAGTTCGAAGATACTTTGAAGATCGTCGACCAAGTGCGTTATGCGCAATGCTACAGCTTCAAATATAGCCCGCGCCCCGGCACTCCCGCCGCCGACATGGATCACCAGATCCCGGCCGAGGTCATGGACGAACGGCTCGCCCGTCTCCAGGCTCTCATCAACCAGCATCAGGTGACGTTCAACGCCGCCACCGTCGGCCGCACCACCGACATTCTGCTTGAGCGCAAGGGCCGTCACCCCGGCCAGCTCATCGGCAAGTCGCCCTGGCTCCAGTCGGTCGTCGTGACCGCGCCGGAACTGGCCATCGGCGATATGATCGACGTCGATATCATCAGCGCCGGCCCGAACAGCCTGGCCGGCGAACTCAGCAGGAGGAAAGCCGCTTGAACCTACTCAACGTCGTTCCCGCCCAGGTGGGAACCCATCTCCCGGCCTGTCCACCAGGCGCAACCGGCAAGAGATGGATACCCGCCCATGCGGGTGTGACTAAGGGAAAGGGAGGCTGCTGAATGTCGAAAAAACCCAATCAAAATCATCGCACCGAAACCGCCGAACGCGCGCGTCTGGAAGTCACCTTCGAACGGCCGCATCTGCTAGGTGCGCTGTTCGGCCAATATGACCAGAATCTCGTCGCGATCGAGAATCGCCTTGGCGTCTATATCGCCGCGCGCGGCAATAAGCTGCAGATCGAGGGCGATGCCGAAGCCGCCGCCCGCGCCCGCGACGTCATGACCGGCCTCTATAACCGTATCGTGGCGGGGCAGGAAATCGACTCCGGCGCGGTCGAGGCCGTCATCGCCATGTCGTCCGAACCGACGCTGGACGGCATCATCCGCACCGACGTGGCCGAACCCCCCAAGGTGATGATCCGCACGCGCAAGAAGACGATCGTCCCGCGCTCTGCGACGCAAGTCACCTATATGGAAGCGCTGAACCGCAACGACATCATCTTCGCGCTTGGCCCGGCAGGCACCGGCAAGACCTATCTGGCGGTCGCGCAGGCGGTGAGCCAGCTCATCACCGGCAGCGTCGATCGCCTGATCCTGTCCCGCCCGGCGGTGGAAGCGGGCGAGAAGCTGGGCTTTCTGCCCGGCGACATGAAGGAGAAGGTCGACCCCTATCTCCGCCCGATCTACGACGCGCTGCACGACACGCTGCCGGCCGAACAGGTCGAGCGGCGCATCGCGTCGGGTGAGATCGAGATCGCACCGCTGGCCTTCATGCGTGGCCGAACGCTGGCCAACGCCTTCATCGTGCTGGACGAGGCGCAGAACACCACCATCGCCCAGATGAAGATGTTCCTGACCCGCTTCGGCGAAGGCAGCCGCATGGTCATCTGCGGCGACCCCAAGCAGGTCGACTTGCCACAGCCGGGCATTTCGGGCCTGGCTGACGCCGTGGCACGGCTCGACGGCGTGGAGGGCATCGCCATGGTGCCCTTCGGCATTGGCGACGTCGTCCGCCACCCGGTCGTCGGCCGCATCGTCCAGGCCTATGAGGGGCCGGATGCTTGATAATCACACCGTTCGCACTGAGCGAAGTCGAAGTGCCATGCCGAGCGCAGCGAGGCGCCTTCGCTTCGCTCGGTGCGAACGGGACAAGGAATGATTGAATGATTGAAGTCGCCGTCCTCCATGAAGAAGGCTGGCCGGACATCGACTGGGAATTTCTCGCCCAGCGCGCCGTCAGCACCGCCATCGCGCACAGCCCCTATGCCGCCTTCGCCACGGACCAGACCCTTTATGAAGTCGCGGTCAAGCTGACCGACGATGAAGAGGTCCACAGCCTCAACCGCGCCTATCGCGACAAGGACAAGCCGACCAACGTCCTGTCCTTCCCCATGGTCCAGGACGACCTGCTCCAGGCCACCGCCAACACCGACGATGGCGAGGTGCTGCTGGGCGACATCGTGCTGGCGGAAGGCGTCTGTGCCGCGGAAGCCGCCGAAAAGGGCATATCGGTCGCCGATCACGCCACGCATCTGATCGTCCACGGGACTTTTCATTTGCTTGGATATGACCATATGGACGACAATGAGGCCGAAACGATGGAAGCGCTGGAGATTGCGGCGCTCGCCAGCATGGGCCTTGCCGATCCCTATGGGGATCGCACAACAGGGGATTAGGACTAAGATATGGCTGAAGGCAGCCCGAAGGACAGCGCCACTTCGAAAGAAGCGGACAGTAGCAACGAGGGTGGCCTATGGAGCGGCATAAAGTCGCTCCTGTTCGGCGATGGTGAGGAATCCAGCCTCCGCAAGGAACTGGAGGAAGCGCTCGACGAATATGACGAAGACGAGCAGGACGAGAATGGCGGTTCGCCAGCCAAGGGCGACCTGTCGGCGATAGAGCGCCAGATGGTCCGCAACCTGCTCCATTTTTCCGAACATACGGTCGACGACGTGGCGCTCCCCCGCGCCGATATCGTGGCGATCGAGGAGAAGGCGAGTTTCGCCGACCTCGCGGCGCTGTTTGCCGAGGCCGGGCATAGCCGCATCCCGGTCTATCGCGAAAATCTCGATACCATCGTCGGCATGATCCACATCCGCGACGCCTTCGCGATCCTCGCGGGCAAGTCGCCGGTGCCGGAAACGCTGGAACCGCTGATCCGCCAGCCGCTCTATGTCCCCGAAAGCATGGGGGCGCTCGACCTGCTGGCCGAAATGCGCGCCAAGCGCACCCATCTCGCCATCGTGCTGGACGAATATTCGGGCACCGAAGGCCTGCTCACCTTCGAGGATCTGGTCGAGGAAATCGTTGGCGAAGTCGAAGACGAACATGACGACGCGCCCGAAGCGATGCTGGTTCCGCTCGACGGCGGCCTGTGGGATGCCGACGCCCGCGCCGAACTGGACGATGTCGCCGAAGAGATCGACCGGAAGCTGGGCGATGTCGAGGAGGATGTGGACACGCTGGGCGGCCTCGCCTTCGTCCTCGCGGGCCGCGTGCCGGATCCGGGCGAAATTCTCGAACATGAGGAAAGCGGCTGGAAGCTCGAAATCCTCGCCAGCGACGGCCGCCGCGTCACCCGCCTGCGCCTGCATCCCCCGGTTAAGCGGGAAGAGGTGGAAGCATAGGCGCTCGCCCGGCAATTTTTCGATACTGTCGCGAAATATTAAGCCTGACTAGCGATACATCGTCATTGCAGGTTGCAGAGAGAATGACTCACCAAAATCGGCTGGTGGTTCCCCGGCCTTCGCCGGAGAACAGGTCTATATGAGTTCTCATCAACACATCCTGGTATAAGGTAAGCCGGGATCAGCCGCTGACGATGCGAAACGAACGACGATCGATACAGCAACATGGCGGCGCGGACATGCTGTTCGCCGCCCCGTGGAGTGCGTCCGAAAAGCTGTTGCTTGCCGTTATTTCTATCGCCACCTTCTTCTTCGTGATCGTGACGCCGCCGTTCCAGGCGCCGGATGAGAATCAGCATTATATGAAGGCGCTCTCGCTGATGCAGGGCCGGCTTCTGACCGAACGGCACGGCGACGCGATCGGCGCGGAACTACCCCGCGCCGCGCTGGACATTCATGCGGTCGATTTTCCGACAGACGTTCCGGCCACGCTCCGCCGCTTCGACCGCGCGCAACTGGCCCGCAGCGCCGCCGCCGATCACTCCCGCCCCGGAACCGCCTTCGCCGACTTCCCCAATGTCGCCAGTTACGCCCCCAGCCTCTATGCGCCGGGCGCGGCCGGTCTGTCGCTCGGCAAGGCACTCAGCCTGCCGTGGATCGACGCCTTCTATGTCGGGCGGCTGGTCAATGCGCTGACCGGCCTGCTGCTGCTGATCGCCGCGCTACGCCTGTTGCCCTTCGGCCGCAATGCCATGCTGGCCACGGCCTTGCTGCCAACCTTCGCCTATCAGACCGGTTCCTTGTCCCCCGACGCCGTCATCAACGGCCTTGGATTTCTCGGCCTCGCGCTGGCGCTGCGCACCGGCTTCATGGGCGCGACGCCCGCGCGCTCGACTGCTTTGCTCGTCGCCGGCCCGCTGCTGGCGCTGTGCAAGGGCGTCTATCTGCCGCTGATGGCTGCAGGACTACGCTGGCGGCAGCATCGCCATGACCCGCGGCCGGGGCTGATGCTGGGCGCCATGGCCCTGGGCGCGATCGCTTTCATCGGCTGGATGCACTATTCCGGCGGCAGTCAGGCGCTTTACCATATCCAGTCGCGCAAGACCGGCGCGACAATGATGACCGCATCGCTGCACGACCAGCTCGCCATCATCCTGCGCGATCCCCTCGCCTATGGCCGTATTCTTGCCAGCAGCATGATCGAGCGAGCACCGGTCTATGCGCTCCAGATCGTCGGCCGCTTCGGCTGGAATGCCATCCTGCTGCCGCTGCTCGCTTATCCGCTTGCCGTTCTGATGCTGGGCGCGGGCGTGGCGAGCGGCGCGGGCGCACGCTTCGGCATCGGCCAGCGGCTCTGGTGGCTGGCGGTCGCAGTCGGGGTCGCGCTGCTGATCGAAACCGCCATGTATCTCACCGGCACGCCGCTCGGCGCCGACTATATCCAGGGGACACAGGGCCGCTATTTCCTGCCAGTGCTGCCCCTGATCCTGCTCGCGCTGTCGCCGGATCGGCCACTACGTGGTGCGCCGCGCCTCTTCGCCCTCACGGCTATCGCGTTATTGCTGATCGCCGCCGCGACCCTGTTCGACAGTTTCTGGGTCCATGGCTTCGTCACCAGCGACGGGATGCCGCCGCACCGGAGCATCGGCCGCGCCCTGCTGCTCCCCTCCCCGCGCTGGTAGCCAGACGCGGCATAGCAAGAGCCAGCCAACCCCCTCGATCCATCCGGCGGTCACGTCACTCGGCCAATGCACGCCCAGCCAGACCCGGCTGACCCCGATCAGCGCGATCATCAAGGCCGCAAGGACATATCCTGCTCGCCAAGCGACCAGCATCGCGACAAGCCCGAAGAACATCATGTTCCCCGCCGCATGACCGCTGGGGAAGCTGTAGCTGTGGACGATATCGAGATGCGGCAGAAGGTCCGGCCGTGGCGCCGCAAAAACCTGCTTCAGCGCGAGGTTGAGGATAGTGCCGCCCGCCATCGCGAGCGTCAGCCACAACATCGCCCCACGCCTGCCGGCCCATAGCAACCAGGCGAGAGCGATCCCCAAAAATGCTATTCGCCCCGCCGTCCCGCCAAGGACCGAGGCGATCCGCATGACCGGCGTGATCGCCTGCCCAGCGGCGCTCTCCCGCGCCTGCCCCACCCGCGTCATCAACCCGACATTCAGCCCGTCGAGCCACCCCGTCCGCTGCGCCAGCGCGATGCCCAGAACACAGAAAAGCGCGAGAGCCAAAGCCCCCGCGCCTTTCTGCCATGTCCAGCGATCAGATATGAAGCGCGCGTCCATAAGCGGCCAGTACGCTTTCGTGCATCGATTCCGAAATGGTCGGATGCGGGAAGATCGTCTGCGTCAATTCCGCCTCGGTCGTCTCCAGCGTCTTGCCGATGGTATAGCCCTGGATCATCTCGGTCACTTCCGCGCCGATCATGTGCGCGCCCAGCAATTCGCCGGTCTTGGCGTCGAACACGGTCTTGGTGAAGCCTTCCGCCTCACCCAGCGCGATCGCCTTGCCATTGCCGATGAAGGGAAACATGCCGACCTTCACCTCGTAACCGGCTTCCTTGGCCTTCGCCTCGGTCAGGCCGACCGACGCGATCTGCGGGTGGCAATAGGTGCAGCCCGGAATGTTGCGTACGTCCATGGCATGGGGATGGACATCCTTGTTGCCCAGCGCCTGCGCGATCGCCTCGACGGTGATGACACCCTCATGGCTCGCCTTGTGCGCCAGCCATGGCGGCGCAGTCACGTCGCCGATCGCCCAGATGCCCTCGACATTGGTGCGGCCATAGGGGTCGGTCTTGATATGATAGCGTTGATCCGGCTCCACGCCGACATCTTCCAGGCCGATATTCTCGACATTGGGGACGATGCCGATGGCGACGATCACATGGCTATATTCGCCCGCGATATCCTTGCCGTCCTTGTCCTTGATCGTCGCGGTCACGCCCTTGTCGGTCGCGGCGATCTTCTCGATCTTCGCGCTAGTCAGCACGGTCATGCCCTGCTTCTTGACGGCCTTTTCAAGGAAAGCGGACACGTCCGCATCCTCGACCGGTACGATCCGGTCCATCATCTCGACCACAGTCACGTCAGCGCCCATGTCGTTGTAGAAGCTGGCGAATTCGATACCGATCGCGCCCGAACCGATGACCAGCAGCTTGGTCGGCATTTCCGGCGGTGTCATGGCATGGCGATAGGTCCAGACGCGCTTGCCGTCGGCCTTGAGCTGCGGCAGGTCGCGGGCGCGGGCGCCGGTCGCGATGATGATGTGCTTGGCGGTCAGTTCCTCGACCTTGCCGTCCTTGGTGACGCTCAGCTTGCCTTTCGCGACCAGCTTGCCGTCGCCCATATGGACGGTGATCTTGTTCTTCTTCATCAGGTGGGTAACGCCCTGATTAAGCTGCTTGGCGACGCCGCGCGAACGCTTCACCACAGCCTCGATATCGGCGCTGATCTTTTCGGCGACCAGGCCATAATCCTTGGCGTGCTGCATATAATGATAGATTTCGGCCGACCGCAGCAGCGCCTTGGTCGGGATGCAGCCCCAGTTAAGGCAGATGCCGCCCAGATTCTCGCGCTCGACGATGGCGGTCTTCAGGCCCAGTTGGGCCGCGCGGATCGCGGCGACATAACCGCCAGGGCCGGAGCCCAGAACGATGAGATCGTAATTCTCAGCCATGCTTAGTCTCTCTTATCTTATTCCGCCTGCAGGGGCGGTACGGAACGGGGCTGGCGATCTTCGCCGATCGCCACGAAGGTGAAGGTCGCCTGCGTCACCCGATAGGAACGGTCGTCATGGCGCGTGCGCCGCCAGGCTTCGACCGCGATATGCATCGATGTCCGACCAACCGATTTCAGCGACGCAAACACAGACACTTCATCGCCGACGACTACGGGACGCAGGAAAGTCATGCCCTCGACGGCAATCGTCACCGCGCGCCCATGGCTATGCCGGGCCGCGACGGAACCCGCCGCCGAATCCATCAGACTCATCAGCCAGCCGCCGAAAATATCCCCATAGGGATTGGTGTCGGCGGGCATGGCGATGACCCGCACCGCCGGACTGATTTCCGGCGGCTGCTCGTCGGGATGCGCCATCAGGCGAGCAGGCCGATCGGGTTTTCGACCAGCTCCTTGAAGACCTTCATCAGGCGCGCGCCGTCGGCGCCGTCGATCGCGCGATGGTCGAAGCTGCCGGTCGCCGACATGACGGTCGCGATCTGGAGCGAGTCATCAATGACATAGGGACGCTTGTCGCCCGCGCCGATCGCCAGGATCATGCCCTGCGGCGGGTTGATGACAGCCTCGAACTGCTTGATGCCGAACATGCCCATGTTGGACAGCGACGCGGTGCCGCCCTGATACTCCTCCGGCTTCAGCTTGCCGTCCTTGGCGCGGCTGGCCAGATCCTTCATCGCGGTCGAAATGGCGGCGACGCCCTTGCTGTCCGCTTCGGTGACGATCGGGGTGATGAGGCCGCCGGGGATCGACACGGCGACGCTGATATCGGCGCGTGCGAATTTCAGCATCTGGTCGCCGGCGAACTGGACGTTGCACTCAGGCACCTGAATCAACGCGACGCCCAGCGCCTTGATGAGCAGGTCGTTGACCGACAGCTTGATGTTGCGGCTGGACAGCCCGGCATTGAGTTCGCCACGCAGCTTGAGCAGCTTGTCGAGCTGGACGTCGACCGTCAGGTAGATGTGCGGCACCTGCTGCTTGGACTCGGTCAGGCGGCGCGCGATCGTCTTGCGCATACCGCTGAGCTTGATGACTTCGTGCGGAATGCCGAAATCCTGCGCGGCGGCAGCGGCAGGCGCAGGGGCGGCGGCTGCAGGCGCCTGGGCGGCAGCGACGGGCGCCGCAGCCTTGGCTGCGGGGGCGGCGCCTTCCAGATCCGCCTTCACGATACGGCCATTGGGACCGGAGCCGGCCACGGCCGACAGGTCGACGCCCTTGGCTTCGGCCAGACGGCGCGCCAGCGGGCTGGCCTTTACGCGATCGTCAGCGGCGGCAGCCTTGGCCGGAACAGCATCGGCCTTCGGCGCCGGCGCAGCGGCTTCCGCCTTGGCAGGGACCGGATCGGCCTTGGGTGCGGCTTCTGCCTTGGCCCCGCCAGCGGCAGCAGCAGCGACATCCTCGCCCTCTTCGGCGATGATGGCGATGACAGTGCCGACCTTCACGCCTTCGGAACCTTCGGAGACCAGGATCTTGGCGACCACGCCTTCATCCACCGCCTCGAATTCCATCGTGGCCTTGTCGGTCTCGATTTCCGCCAGCAGGTCGCCCGACGACACCGTGTCGCCCTCCTTGACCAGCCACTTGGCCAGCGTCCCTTCCTCCATCGTCGGGGACAAAGCGGGCATCTGGATCGTCTTGCTCATGCGTTCGGGGCCTCTTCTTGATTATCGGCTCGCGCCATTTGGCGCCCCGTTTCCACCCATTCTCCGGATCGGTCAAGCGACCGCTTGCGGAAGGGAGGTTTATGGCTCACATTTCACCTCACTGGTTCGTTGGGTGCATTTTCCCGACCATCGAGGCCATAAGTTCAACGCGGGGGCGATAAGAAATGCGGACATATCTGGTTGTCGTGGACGAATCGCCGGAGGCGGAAACCGCACTGCGCTTCGCCGCGCGCCGCGCCGCCAAGACCGGTGGCGCCGTCCGCATCCTGGCGCTGATCCCGCCGGCCGAGTTCGTCCAGTGGGGCGGCGTACAGGCGACGATGGAGGATGAAGCGCTGCAACGCGCCGAGGCGCTGGTGACGAGCGCGGCGGGCACGCTGACCGATGAATCCGGCATCCGTCCCAGCATCACCGTGCGTCAGGGCGATGCCGTGGCCGTGGTGCGCAAGACACTGGACGAAATGGACGACGTCGCCGCCCTGGTGCTGGGCGCAGCCGCCAGCGGCAATCCGGGCAAGCTGGTCACGCACTTTGCCGGAGCCGATGCGGGCAAGCTCCCCTGCCCCATCATGATCATTCCCGGCGGCCTCGATGCGGATGCGATCGACCGGTTGAGTTGATTTCCGTCATTGCGAGCGCAGCGAAGCAATCCATCGTCGTGACATTGGATTGCTTCGCTGCGCTCGCAACGACGATTGATACCCTACCGCTTATGCTTCCGCCGCTTCGCCCCCATATGCCGGATATTGGCAGGCCGCCCGCGCTTGATACCCGGCCGGGTGCGGTCGCGTTTCATCGGGCCACCACGCGGCGCGGGCGCATCGGGCAGCTCGAAGCGCAAGGCCCCGTTGATCGGGTCCGCCTCCGCCAGCCGCAATTCCAGCCGCTGCCCGACCGTATAGCGATCGCCGCTCTCCACGCCCTCCAGCGCCTTGCCCGCCTCATCGTAGAAGAAGCGTTCCGCGCCCAGCGTCGACACCGGCACCAGCCCGTCGCCGCCCAGCCCCTCGACCGTTGCGAAGAAACCGAAATTCTGCACGCCCGTAATCCGCGCCTTCACCACCTCGCCGACATGCGCGGCAAGATAGGCGGCGACATAGCGGTCCACCGTCTCGCGCTCCGCCTCCATCGCGCGCCGCTCATGGCCGGAGATCATCTCACCGACCCGGCCCATATTCTCATAATCATCCTGGCTCAGCGACGACCGGTCGGGGATCGCCCCGCCCTTGGACGCGGGCAGTTCCAGGCCGTAGGCGCCCACAAGCGCGCGATGCACCAACAGGTCGGCATAGCGGCGAATGGGTGAGGTGAAATGCGCATAACTGCCCAACGCCAGCCCGAAATGCCCCATATTCTGCGGCGCATAATAGGCCTGAGTCTGGCTGCGCAATATCTGCTCCATGATCAGGGGCTTTTCCTCCGCCTCGCCGATCTTCGCGATCAACTGGTTGAAGGTGGAGGGCTTCACCACCTGCCCCAGCGCGAAACTGATGTCGAAGGTCGCCAGATATTCCTTGAGCGACACCAGCTTCTCGCGGCTGGGCGGCTCATGCACGCGGTACATGACCGGCGCCTTCTTCTGTTCCAGCGCCTTGGCCGCCGCGACATTGGCGGCGATCATATAATCCTCGATCAACATATGGGCGTCGAGCCGCTCGCGCACCGCGACGCTGACGATCTTGCCATATTCGTCCAGCACCACGCGCCGTTCCGGCAGGTCTAGCGCCAACGGATCGCGCGCCTTCCTTGCCTTTTGCAGCAGCGCCCAACAGGCCCAGAGCGGCTTGAGGGACGGCTCCAGCAGGGCATTCTCCTGCTCACCGTCGATCGCCGCCTGCGCATTCTCATAGGCCAGCACCGCCGCCACGCGGATCACCGCGCGCGTGAAGCGCCAGGCCGTGACCTTGCCTTGCGCGTTGATGGTGAGGTGGCAGGCCATCGCCGCCCGGTCCTGCCCCGCACGCAGCGAGCACATGTCGGACGACAATTGATGCGGCAGCATCGGCACGACCAGATCGGGGAAATAGACGCTGTTGCCGCGCTTGCGCGCCTCCTTGTCGAGCGCGCTGCCGGGGCGGACATAGTAGCTGACATCGGCGATGGCGACGATCGCCTTATACCCACCCGGATTGGCTTCGTCCTCGTCGGGCGCGGCCCAGACCGCGTCATCATGATCGCGCGCGTCCACCGGATCGATCGCCACAATCGGCAGATGGCGCAGATCCTCACGCTTCTGCTCATGCAGCGGCAGGGCGGACGCCTGCACGGCTTCCTCCTCCGCCTGTTCGGGGAAGACATGGGGGATGCCGTATTTGTGGATCGCGATCAGGCTGAAGCTGCGCGGCGCGAAAGGATCGCCCAATATGTCGGTCACGCGCGCGAAAATGCGCGGCGGGCGGCCATGTGGCTCGGCCAGCACCAGATCGCCGGGCTTGGCCGTGCCAACGTCGCTGATCGGCGTGTCCTTGCGGATGCGCTTGTCGACGGGGCGCAGCCACAGCTTGCCGTCCGCCATCTCCTCGACCACGCCCAGCAATTCCTCGCTGGCCTTGGCGAGCTTTTTCATCACATGCGCGACCCAGCCGCGCCCGGCTTCTTCGGTACGGGCAAGGATGCGGTCGCCAATCGTCAGCGCGCCCCGTTTTCCCCGCTCCACCACGCGCAGCCGCGGCGCGGGCTGGCCTTCCGCCTCCCAGCGTTCGGGCGTCGCGATCAGGGTCGTGTCGTCGACATCTACGATCCGCAGCACCGTCACCTTGGGCACGCCGCCCATCTTGTGGAAGGCGCGGGCCGGACCGATGTCGATCAGCCCTTCATCCGCCATATCCTTGAGCAGCGCCTTGAGCGCGATCTTCTCCTGCCCTTTCAGGCCGAACGCCTTGGCGATCTCCCGCTTGCCGGCGGGCGTGTCGGACTCGGCGATGAAGGCTATCACCTGATCGCGGGTGGGGAAGCCGGCGGGCCGGACTTTTGCGCCAGGGGCGCGGGCTGTCTTCTGTTTCTGGGTGGATGCCATGGACTAGCTATAGGAAGACCGGGGGCCGCGCGCCAGTAGCCCCCGCAAAAGAGACCGGCCCTTGCCAATGTTCCCTATATGTTCTAATATTGCGCATGGCCGTGGAAAAGGGAAGAGGCGCAACGCAAAATCGCGAAAGCCAGCGCTTCAACTTGCCAGACCGACAAGCCGACGGCGACTGGCTCGACGCGGCGGAGGAGATTGACGGACCCAAGCACCGGCTCCGGACCGAGGTGACGGTCGAGCACCCCCGCACCATCATCGCCCGCAACAATTCCCCCGACATAGTTTTCAGCCAGTCGATCAACGCCTATCGCGGATGCGAGCATGGTTGCATCTATTGCTTTGCCCGGCCCAGCCACGCCTATCACGACCTGTCGCCGGGGCTGGACTTCGAAACGAAGCTCTTCGCCAAGCCGGATGCGGCCGTGCTGCTGCGCGCGGAACTCGCGAAGAAGAGCCATGTCGTCAGCCCCATCGCGATGGGCACCAACACCGATCCCTATCAGCCGATCGAAAAGGACTGGCGGATCACGCGGTCGGTGCTGGAGGTGCTGGCCGAAACCCGGCACCCCACCTTCATCACCACCAAGTCCGACCGCATCCTGCGCGACATCGACCTGCTGGCCGACCTGGCGCGCGACAATCTGGTGGCGGTGATGATCTCGGTCACGTCGCTCGATCCCCGGATCGCCCGCACCCTGGAGCCGCGCGCGCCGCATCCCGATCGGCGGATCGCGGCGATCGCGCGCCTGGCCGAGGCAGGCATTCCGGTGTCGGCGAACATGTCCCCCATCATCCCCGCCATCAACGATCATGAGATAGAGAGCGTGGTCGCGCGCGTGGCCGCCGCCGGCGCGCGCGACGTCAACTATATCCTCGTCCGCCTGCCGCACGAGGTCGCCCCGCTCTTCCGCGCCTGGCTGGCCGAACATCATCCCGATCGCGCGGGCAAGGTCATGGCCATGATCCGCGACATAAGGGGCGGCCGCGACAATGATCCGAATTTCGGCAGCCGGATGAAGGGACAGGGTGTCTGGGCCGACCTGATCCGCACCCGCTTTGTGCGTGCGCGACGGCGCGCGGGGCTAGGCGGCGAAAGGCTGGTGCTGCGCACAGACCTTTTTCGACCGCCCGAAGGCGCTCAGATGCGGTTGTTTTGAGGAACCATATTACTCAAAATTATTTCAAATCATCGACTTATCTGATCACTCTCATAGTGACTGAAGCGCTTGCCAAACTGGCGATTGCGCCATGCCTGCCACCGCGACAAGCCGAATAGGAGAATTGCAGGCAGCAGAATTACCGGCCAGAACCGAAAAGCCAGATCGAAATGCGTAACCGCCGCCAGAATGCCGCCAGTGGCGGCAGTCATCAGTCCCCATTCATAACGCCATTGATAAAGGTCATTGTCCGACCGGAAAACAGGCCTGATCACCCCATCACCATCCACACCCTTGCGAGATCGCAAGCGATATGCCCAGCCTGTTCGCCGTTCCATCATCACCCCACCAGCCGCATACCCGACCGCCGCGTCCGGGTGCGATACCCGTCCGCCTTCACGTCCATCCGCTCGAAACGGTGGATCGACAGCCCCGCTATCGTCGCAATCGCGTCCACCTGGTCCGCGCCCAGACTATATTGGTCGCCCAGGAACAGCCGCGCTGCCTGGTCCTGACCCACCCGCGCGCGCAGGAAGACCTCGCTTCTCCCGCCGCTCGCCCCGGCGAGCAGTTCGGCCAGCGCCGCCACCGCCTGCGCCGTTTCCACGTCCACCGTCAGTTCCATCCGCGATGCGCTGGCGATCTGGCGGAACGGCTCGACCCCGCGCACCGTCACACGCGGCGTTTCCTCACCCGGCAGCCGGTCCAGTTCGACGATCAACAGCGCACAATCGCCATCGGCCGCCAGTTCCTCGATCGCCTTGCAGGCCCCCTCGTCGAAACAACTAGCCTGAAACTGGCCGCTCTGGTCCGAGAAGGTCGCGTTGGCATAGCGCGCGCCACGCTTGGTTTCGCGCCAGCGCACATCCTCCACCATCGCTGCCATGATCGTCATCACGCGGCCTTCCGCGTTGGGCGTGCCCATCGGCGCCTGGCAGATGACGCCATAGCTGCGCGCACCGCGGGCTTCGGCCAGATGCCTGTAGCGATCGACCGGGTGGGCGGAGAAATAGAAGCCGAATGCCTCCTTCTCCTGCGCCATGCGGTCCGCCACGGTCCAGGCCTGATGCGGGGGCACGCGAACATCGGCATGGGGCGTCTCGACATCGCCGAACAGGCCACCCTGCCCGCTTTCGCGCGCTTCGGCATTGCTGGATGCGACCGACAATATGGTTTCCGCCGCCGCGTGGACGCCCGCCCGGTCGGCATGAACGCCATCGAATGCGCCCGCCGCCGCCAGGCTTTCCAACTGCCGCCGGTTGAGCAGGCGCGGTTCGATCCGGTCGGCGAAATCATCGAGATTCTTGAACGACCCCGCCGCCTCCCGCTCGGCGACAAGCTGTTCCATCGCCTTCTCGCCCACGCCTTTCAGCCCGCCCAGCGCATAGCGCACGGCAAAGCCCAGCCGCGCATCCTCGCCCTCATAGGCCACAGCCTCGACCGAAAAATCGGCCTGGCTGCGGTTGATATCGGGCGCCAGGCAGGTCAGCCCCATGCGCCGCATATCGTCCACGAAAATGGTCAGCTTGTCGGTCAGATGGATGTCGAACGCCATCGACCCGGCATAGAATTCCGCCGGATAATGCGCCTTCAACCATGCCGTCTGATAGGCAAGCAGCGCATAGGCCGCCGCGTGGCTCTTGTTGAAGCCATAGCCCGCAAACTTGTCGATCAAATCGAACAGTTCGTTCGCCTTCGCAGGCTTGATGTCGCTCGCCGCGCAGCCATCGACAAAGCGCGACCGCTGCGCGTCCATCTCGGCCTTCACCTTCTTGCCCATGGCGCGGCGCAGCAGGTCGGCGTCGCCGAGCGAATAGCCCGCCAATATCTGCGCGGCCTGCATCACCTGTTCCTGATAGACGAAGATACCATAGGTCTCTTCCAGGATCGGTTTCAGGAGAATATGCGGATATTCAATATCTTCCTGCCCGTTCTTGCGACGTCCAAACATCGGGATATTGTCCATCGGGCCGGGGCGGTAGAGTGACACCAGCGCGATGATGTCGCCGAAATTGGTCGGACGCACGGCGGCCAGCGTCTTGCGCATCCCTTCCGATTCCAACTGGAACACGCCCACCGTGTCGCCGCGCTGGAGCAGGTCGTAGACCGCCGGATCATCCCAGGCGAGCGTGTCGAGATCAATCTTGACCCCACGCGCGCTGAGCAGTTGCACCGCCTTTTGCAACACCGACAGCGTCTTGAGGCCGAGAAAGTCGAACTTCACCAGCCCCGCGCCTTCGACATATTTCATGTCGAACTGCGTCACCGGCATGTCGGATCGCGGATCGCGATAGAGCGGCACCAGTTGCTGCAACGGCCGGTCGCCGATCACCACGCCCGCCGCATGGGTGGAACTGTGGCGCGGAAAGCCCTCCAGTTTCATCGCATAATCGATCAGCCGCTTGACCTGCGCGTCATTGTCATATTCCGCCCGGAACTCCGACACGCCGTTCAGCGAGCGCTCCAGCGTCCAGGGATCGGTCGGATGGTTCGGGACCAGCTTGGCGAGCCGGTCGACCTGGCCATAGCTCATCTGGAGCACGCGCCCGGTATCCTTGAGTACCGCGCGCGCCTTGAGCTTACCGAAGGTGATGATCTGCGCCACATGGTCCGCGCCATATTTCTGCTGGACGTAACGGATCACCTCGCCGCGCCGCGTTTCGCAGAAATCGATGTCGAAGTCGGGCATCGACACACGTTCCGGGTTCAAAAACCGTTCGAACAGCAGGCCCAGTTGCAACGGATCGAGGTCGGTGATGGTCAGCGCCCAGGCGACGACCGACCCCGCGCCGGAGCCACGGCCCGGCCCCACCGGAATATCATGATCCTTCGCCCATTTGATGAAGTCGGCGACGATCAGGAAGTAACCGGGAAAGCCCATCTGGATGATGATGTCGGTCTCGAATTTCAGCCGGTCCAGATAGGGTTGCCGCGCTTCGTCCGACACGATGCCCAGCTTCGCCAGCCGCGCGTCCAGACCCGCGCTCGCCTGCTCGCGCAGCATCCGCGCCTCGCCCTCGATATCGCCGGCCAGGCTGGGCAGGATCGGCTTGCGCTTGGGCGCGGCGACGGCGCAGCGCTGCGCGACGACCAGCGTATTGGCCAGCGCTTCGGGCAGATCCTCGAACAACCGCTTCATCTCGCCCACCGGCTTCATCCAGGCGTCGGGAGAGCTGGTGCGGCGGTCAGGCGTCTCGACATAGGCGCTGTCGGCGATGCACAGCATCACGTCATGCGCCTCATGGAAATGCGGTTCGGCAAAGCAGGTGGGGTTGGTCGCCACCAGCGGCAGGTCGCGGGCATAGGCCAGGTCGAGCAGTTGCGGTTCCGCCTTCCCCTCGACCGGATCGAGCCGGCGGCAAATCTCTATATAGAGCCGTCCCGGAAACAACGCCTCCAGACGCTGGACATAGGCGATCGCTGCATCCGGCTGGTCTTCGGCGAACAGGCGCGCCAACGCGCCCTCCCCGCCCGCCGTCAGCGCGATCAGGCCATCGGTGCGCCCCGCCAGCACTTCGATCGTGACATGCGGCACTTCCTCGACCGGCCGGTCGAGATGCGCCATCGACACGAGCGCGCAGAGATTATCATAGCCCTTCGCATCCTGCGCATAGAGGGCGATCCAGTCATGCACCGGCGGCGCATTGGCCGGCCGTCCCGGCCGCAATATGCCCAGCATCGCGCCGATGACCGGTTGCACCCCTTCACCCTTGCAGGCGTCGGAAAAGGCCATCGACCCGTACAGCCCGTTCCGGTCCGTAATCGCGGCGGCGGGAAAGCCCAGCGCCTTGGCCTGCTTGGCGATCTTCTTGGGATCGATCGCGCCTTCGAGCATGGTGAAGGAGGAAAAGACGCGAAGCGGGACGAACGGGGCATGAGGCATCGGGTCAATCTACCCCCTCCCGCCGATTCGACGCCACCCCTCATGGAAGAAAGCTGTGGGTAATATCGATGCGCGATATATTGGCAGGCCCTTCGACTGCCTGCTTGCAGCAGGCGCTCGAAGGGCCGGGGAACATTATCTCACCCACTCGTCAGCGCGAAACGGGGTTTGAAGTGGGATAGCTTCTAGGCCAGATCGACATTCCCGGTTTAGGAGGCTTCCTACGCCGTCATGCCGGACCCTTCGACAGGCTCAGGACAGGCTTGATCCGGCATCCAGGGCCACAAAGGGCGGCACCTGCGACTCTGGATGCCGGATCAAGTCCGGCATGACGTTGAACATAAGGCCAAGGCTTCTGCTTTAACCTGAATGTCGATCCGCCCTATTACAACTCCGCCAAAAGCCAGGATAGTAATGACGGGAGGGATCAGTCCGATGCCCCCTGACCGTCGGCTCCAGCCGCTTCCTCCAACTGCCCTTCGTGCAGGCGGACCACCCGGTCCATCTTCGCCGCCAGCCGTTCATTATGGGTGGCCACCAGCGCCGCCGATCCTTCGCCGCGCACCAGCCGCAGAAATTCGGCCAGCACGACATCTGCGGTCCGCTCGTCCAGGTTGCCGGTCGGCTCGTCCGCCAGCACCAGTGCGGGCCGGTTGGCCAGCGCGCGGGCGACCGCGACGCGCTGCTGCTCCCCGCCCGACAATTGGCTCGGCCGATGGTCCAGCCGATGGCCCAGCCCCAGCGAGGTCAGCAGCGACTCCGCCCGCGCCCGCGCGCTCGCCATGTCCACGTCGCGGATCACCTGCGGCAGGATGACATTCTCGGTCGCGTTGAAATCCGGCAGCAGATGGTGGAACTGATAGACAAAGCCCAGCGCATCGCGCCGCAACCGGGTGCGCCCGTCATTGTCCAGCTTCGCCGCTTCCTCGCCATTGATGCGGATCGATCCCTCAAACCCGCCCTCCAGCAGGCCGACCGCCTGGAGCATGGTCGATTTGCCCGACCCGGACGGCCCCAGCAGCGCGACGATCTCGCCCGGCCCGACCGACAGGTCGACGCCGCGCAACACCTCGATCGTTACGCCACCCTGGGTGAAGCTGCGGGTAAGGCCGTTGACCTTCAGAACATCATTCATAGCGCAGCACCTGCACGGGATCGGTATTGGCGGCCTTGAAGGCCGGATAAAGCGTAGCGAGGAAGCTGAACAATAGCGCCATCACACAGATGACCGTCACTTCCACCGGGTCGGACTTGGACGGCAATTCGCTCAGGAACCGGACGGAGGGGTCCCAGAGATTCTGACCCGTAACGAACTGGATCGCATCGACCATATTCTGGCGGAAGAAGAGGAAGGTGAAGCCCAGCGCCATGCCGGCCGCCGTCCCCAGCGCGCCTATGGTGACGCCCACCGTCATGAAAATCTTGACCAGCCCCGTCCGGCTCGCCCCCATCGTCCGCAGGATCGCGATATCGCGCGTCTTGGCGCGTACCAGCATGATGAGCGAAGACAGGATGTTGAATACCGCGACCAGCACGATGATCGACAGGACGACGAACATCGCCACCCGCTCCACCGCCAGCGCCTCGAACAGCGAAGCGTTCATCTGCCGCCAGTCCTGCACGACCGCACGTCCCGCGACTTTCGCCGCCAGCGGCTCCAATATCTGCCCGACTCTGTCGGGGTCGACCGTCTGCACCTCGATCATGCCGACGACATCGCCCAGCAACAGCAATGTCTGCGCATCCTGGATCGGCATGATGACCAAGGCCTTGTCATAATCATACACGCCGATCTCCACGATCGCCGCAATCCGATAGGCGATCTCGCGTGGCGCCGTGCCGAACGGCGTGGCACGGCCCGCAGGATTGATGATCGTGATGGTGTCGCCCAGTTGAAGGCCCAGATTTTCCGCCAGCCGCGATCCGATCGCTACGTTCCCGCTTTCCGGTTTGAGGGCATTCAGGCTACCGCCTTTGACATTCTTTATCAGCGTTGAACTGGACCGGATGTCGGGCACGGTCATGCCACGCACCAGCACGCCTTCGACCCGCCCCTGAAAAGTGGCGAGCAATGGCTGATCGATCATCGGCGTGGCGCTGGTGACGCCCGGCGTCGCCTTCGCCTCCTTCAATATCGACTGCCAGTCGGGCAACCGTCCGCCATAGCCCTGCACCACGGCATGGCCGTTCAGGCCGACGATCTTGTCGAATAGTTCGGCGCGAAAGCCGTTCATCACGCTCATCACGATGATGAGCGCGGCGACACCCAGCATGACCGCGACCAGGCTGATGCCGGCGACGAGGAAGATGAAACCCTCCCCCTTGCCGGGCAACAGGTAACGCTTGGCGATCATGCGTTCGTAGCGGGAGAGAATCATGTGGCGCGGACGGCCCTTCGAATAATGGTCTGGTTTATCATCTAGAGCTTGATCGGTTGAGGGGAAAGCGCTTTGCGTAGCTCCCGAAAAACGGGAATCAGGCTCTATTCAAATAGATGAGGCCTGTGGCGCGCCCGGCAAGCATTGCCGGATTGTTGCATCCCCGCCACAGCGTCGGATCGAAAATCACAGCAGCCCGATTTTGCCCGTGACACGGGGGGTCGCCGGTCATAGCAAGACACTCGAAGCACAGGTGAAAGGCCGTGGTTCAGGGATACTGCATCCCGCTTCGAGCTTAGGGGGCTAAGAAGCGGTTGAGGCAGGCCAAGGGGGAGACGAGCAATCGTCCATTAAGCACCCGGATCGTGGAAACATGATCCGGGTGCTTTTTTGTTACTGCGCCCGATGCGCTTCATTGGCGATTGGACAAAGCGTCCTACCCCCGGATGCATCCGTCTCGCCAGCGGCCCTTGAAAGGGCAATTCACCGAACCATATCAAGTTCGTCCCGGTCGCCTCAAAAAGGGGCCGGGCGCAGTATCGCCGGATGCCAGTCATTGGGTTCGGCATGTTCATTTTGCTCTTTGGGAGATTATGACAATGCGTGGTTTCGACCTTACCCCCTATCGCCGCTCGACCGTGGGCTTCGATCGTCTTTTCGATCTGATCGAAAATAATGCCCGCCTGAGCCAGGGCGACAATTACCCCCCCTTCAACATCGAACGCCTGTCGGAAGACCGTTATTGCGTGACGCTGGCCGTCGCCGGCTTCCGCGCCGATGAAATCGACATCACGGCGCAGCAGAATCTGCTCCAGGTGATCGGCCGCAAGGATGAAACCTCTTCCACCGACCGGTCGAAGTTCCTGCATGTCGGCATCGCAAATCGCAGCTTCGAGCGCCGTTTCGAACTCGCCGACTTCGTGCGGGTGGAGAAAGCCGATCTTGCCGACGGCCTGCTGACGATCGAACTGGTGCGCGAGATTCCCGAAGCGATGAAGCCCAAGAAGATCGCCGTAAATGGCGGCCAGGTGGTGGACATCACCACCAAGGACCGCGACGCCGCCTGATCGGGCAATGCCGACACGAAAGAAGGGCGCGACCGCAAGGCCGCGCCCTTTTCATTGCTCCATTTGGAAACGATCGCCCATGATCGTTCCGCCCTGAACGGTGTGAACTTCGGCGAGACGGGGGATCAAATCTCGACCTGGCTGCCCAATTCCACGACGCGGTTGGTCGGCAGGCGGAAAAATTCCATCGCACTTTCCGCGTTGCGCAGCATCCAGGCGAAGATCTTCTCCCGCCACAGCGGCATACCCGGCTTGGCCGACGGCAACAGCGTCTGGCGCGCGAGGAAGAAACTGGTGTCCATCATCTTGAACGCCTGGCCGCAGCCGGTGACATTCTTGAGCGCGGCGGGCACGTCAGGCTCCTGCATGAAGCCATAATGCAGCACCATACGGAAAAAGCCCCGGCCCAGATCCTCCAGCTTGCAGCGGCCATCATCCTCGACGATCGGCACGCCCTTGATCTTGACGGTCAGCAGAATGACCCGCTCGTGCAGCACCTTGTTATGCTTGAGATTGTGGAGCAGCGCGTGCGGCACGCCATCGGGCGTCGATGTCATGAAGACCGCGGTGCCGGGCACGCGCACCGCGCTATTGGCGGCGGAGGCGACGAACACCGGGATCGGCATGGCCGCTTCGCGCAGACGATCCTGCACCAGCCGCCGACCGCGCGACCAGGTGGTCAGCAGCGTGAAGATGATGAAGCCGATCAGCAGCGGGAACCAGCCGCCATAGGGCACCTTGGTCAGGTTTGCCGCCAGATAGGCGCCATCGACCACGAAGAAAACGAACAAAAGCGGCGCGGCATAATACCATTTCCAGTGCCACAGCCGGTAGAGCAGCACGGTCAACAGCAGATTGTCGATGAACATCGCGCCGGTGACAGCGATGCCATAGGCTGCGGTCAGGTTGGACGATGTCTTGAACACCAACACCAACAGGATGACCATCGTCATCAGCCCCCAGTTGATAAGGGGGATGTAAATCTGGCCGGCGGCCGAGGCGCTGGTGTGGGCGATGCGCAGGCGCGGCATGAAGCCGAGCTGGATCGCCTGCTGCGTGACGGAGAAAGCGCCGGAGATCACCGCCTGCGACGCGATGATCGCCGCCAGGGTGGCCAGCACGACGAGGGGCAGTTGCCCCCATTGCGGCGCGAGATTGTAGAAGGGGCTGTGCAGCGCCGGCGCGCCCTCGCGAAACAGCAATGCGCCCTGCCCCATATAGTTGAGCATCAGCGCGGGCAGTACGAAGAAAAGCCAGGACACGCGGATCGGGCTGCGACCGAAATGCCCCATATCGGCATAGAGCGCTTCCGCGCCGGTCACGGCCAGCACGACCGATCCCAGCGCCAGGAAGGCCGGTAGCGGATCGGTGACGAAGAACATCACCGCCCAATAGGGATTGAAGGCATAGAGAATGCCCGGCGTCTTCACGATCGACAATATGCCCAGCGTCGCGATCGTGACGAAATAGGTCAGCATGATCGGGCCAAACAGCGCCGCGACCCGATTGGTGCCCAGTCCCTGTATCCAGAAAAGCCCGAAGAGGATCAGCACCGCCACCGGCAGGATCGCCGGCGCCAGGTTCGGATTATAGACCGCCAGCCCCTCGACCGCCGACAGCACCGACACCGCCGGGGTTATCATCGAGTCGCCGTAGAAGAGCGCGGTGGCGAACACGCCCAGCAATATGATGCCGCGCGACCAGCGCTGCGTCCTGGCCTGGCCGTTGATGAGCGCCAGCAGGGCCAGGCTGCCGCCTTCGCCCTTATTGTCCGCGCGCATGATGATGCTGACATATTTCAACGTCACCACCAGCATCATCGACCAGAACATCAGGCTGATGACGCCCAATATATGATCGGGGTCGAGGTCGAGATGATGATGGCCCGCGAAGGTTTCACGAAAGGCGTATAGGGGGCTGGTGCCGATATCGCCGAACACGATGCCGATCGAGCCGATGACCAGCTTCAGCGTCGCCTTCTGCCGCGCATGGCTATGGCTAGCCTGCTCCTCGTCAGTCGAGGACGGCGCGCTATTGGGAAGGAGATCAGCCATGAAGGAAAAGCCGAGTGGTCATGCTCGTTTCGACACCCATTCGGGGAGACGACGGTGGAACCGGTCGCTTACCCCCGTAAACCGCCGCGCCCTATCACGGCTCCGGGAAGCGCGCAATGCGAACGCTGCACTGCATCATCGCGCCGAAGGCGAACCCGCCGCCAGCATGGAGTCGATACGCGCGATATTCGCTTCCAGTTCCGCCTTGACCTGGCTGCCCGCCGGAGCACTCGCGGCCAGCGGCGCCCAAAGGTCTCGCGCGGCCTGAATTTGCCCGGCGCGGGCCAGTGCAAGCCCGTAGAAATAGCGCGGCGCCGGCCCTTCGGGATCAAGCACCAGTGCGCGGCGGTAAGCGAAGTCCGCGCCAGGCGAGATCACGCCATCGGCATGAGCCACCAACGCATTGCCCAGCCCCAGCCAAAGATTGGCGTCGTCGGGCGTGGCGCGCAGGCCGGAAAGCAGGACATTGGCCGCTTCCTTGGTCTTGCCCTGTCGCGCCAGGCCATCGGACAACATCATCCACTGAGCCGCCGGGCCGAACCGTTCGGCAAGGCCGCGCCGCCGTTCCGCCAGCTTCTCGTCAAAGGCATCGCCCTTGGTCTCGGCCAGCTTGCGCGGCGCGCCCGCCAGGCCCGGATGCCCCTGCCAGGCATAGCCGGCCAGGCCCAGCAACAGCGCAGCGGCGGTGATCTCTCGCGTCGAGCGCGGAATGCGGCCGATGACCAACATGGCGGCAAAAGCCAGCGCCGCCAGGCCAAAGGCGATGAGCCAGCCCGTCATCGTCCCTTCCTCCGCTTGATTCGTCCGCGCAGCAGCAACAGCCCAAATCCCAGCAACAGGAGCGGCGCAGCCCAGAGCGGCCAAAGAATCGGGGCGGCCGTCGGCGCATAGCTCACCCAGTCGCCATAGCGCGACACCAGCCAGGCGCGAATCGCCTCAGGCTGCTCGCCCGCCATGATCCGCTCGCGAATCTGCGATCGCATGTCACCGGCCATGCTGGCATTGCTGTCGGCGATCGACTGGCTCTGGCAGGTGAGGCAGCGAATGGTCTCCATCAGCGCCTTGGCCTTGTGCTCCTGCGCCGCGTCGGGGATCTGACGGTCGGCCCAGGGCGCGGGCGGCAAGGCGGTCTGCGCGGCGAGCGGCGCGGCGACGAGCGCCAGCAGGAAAGCGAGCCACAACTTCACTGCGCATCCCTCAGCCGGTCGAGGATCATCGGCACATCGTCGGCACGGATGTCACCGATATGCTGGTAGGCGATGCGCCCCTTGCCATCGATCACGAAAGTTTCCGGCACCCCCGAAGAGCCAAGCGCCATCTGCACTTCGCTGCGCGCATCGAGCCCGATGCGCGCATAAGGATTGCCATAGCGCTTGAGGAAGCCGTCGACATCGAGCCGGGCGTCGCGAATCGCGATGGCGTCAATCTCCACCCCCGCCTGTTTCAACGCCATCAGTTGCGGCGCTTCGGCGGCGCATGGAACGCACCAACTGGCAAAGATATTGAGCAGGCGCGGCTTGCCGGTCGCCAGTTGCGCGCTGGCCAGGCTTGACCGGTCGCTGGCCCCGGCCGGCAGGGTGAAGGCCGGGAGCGGATGGCCGACCAAGCGCGAATGGATGATGCGATCGTCGGGCTGGAACAGGCCGCTGGCGAACAGGCCGATAAAGGCCAGGAACAGGACGAGCGGCAGCCAGATCAGCAGCTTCCTCATGCCTCGCTCCTTCCCGCGCGCCATTTCAGCAGCCAACCGCGCCGTTCCCGCCCGACCAGCGCCAGCGCGCCGCCCAGCGCGATCAGGACGCCCCCCAGCCAGATGAGCGTGACGAAGGGCTTCCACCAGATGCGGAGCTGCCATCGGCCATCCTCCACCTCATCGCCCAGCACGACATAGAGCTGGCCGTTCCAGCGGGTCAGCAGCGCGGCTTCGCTGGTGGTCGTCGGCGGCGAGGAGAAGAAGCGCGATTGCGGGTGAATGAGGACGGGCGTGCCGCCACGGTCAACCTGCATATCGGCCTGGAGCGCGGTCCAGTTGTCGCCGGCAAGGGGCCTGATCTGGACGAAACGCAGCGTCCAGCCGGCGGTCTGGATCGTGTCGCCGGGGCGGGCCGCGACCAGCTTTTCGACGGTGAAGGCCGAGTCGCAGGCCATGCCGGCCAGACTGACCGCGCAGCCCAGATGCGCGATGACCATGCCCCAGGTGAAGAGCGGGGTGCGCAGCAAGTTGCGTTTCCAGAGCGGAGCCATGCTCGCTCCCCCCACCGACAGGGCAATGACCAGGCCAAGGAAAGGCAGGATGCCCGTCCGTCCCCAGGCAAAAGCGAACAGCAAAACGGACACCAGAAGCGCAATGATGGCGGGCACTAGCAAACGTTTGCCAACAGCCGCTGCCCGGTCGCGCCGCCAGCGGACGAGCGGCCCCACCGCCAGCGCGATCATCAGCGTCAGCGCGATCGGCCCGGCGATCCGGTCGAAATAGGGCGCGCCGACCGATACTTTGTGGCCAAAGGCTTCGGTCATCAGCGGATAGAGGGTGCCGATCAGCACGATGCCCAGGATCACCGAGAGCAGCAGGTTGTTGACGACCAGCATGGTCTCGCGGCTGACCAGTTCGAAGGGCGCGCCTTCGCGCACCGATCCGATGCGCCAGCCGAACAGCGCCAGCGCCCCCCCGATATAGAGAGCGAGCAACGCCAGGATGAAGCTGCCGCGCGAGGGATCGACGGCGAAGGCGTGGACACTGGTCAGGATGCCCGAACGGACCAGGAAGGTGCCGACCATCGACATGGAGAAAGCGATAACCGCCAGCATGACCGTCCAGGCGCGCAGCGCGTCACGGGTCGCAAGCACCGTGACGCTGTGCAGCAGGGCAGTCGCCGCGAGCCACGGCATGAGCGAGGCGTTTTCCACCGGGTCCCAGAACCACCATCCGCCCCAGCCCAGCTCATAATAGGCCCAATAGCTGCCCGCCGTGATGCCCAGCGTCAGCAGCACCCAGGCGGCCAGCACCCAGGGACGCATGGCGCGGGCGAATGCCGCGTCCACCTGCCGCGTCAGCAGCGCGCCGATCGCGAAGGAAAAGGCGACCGACAGGCCGACATAGCCGAGATAGAGGGTCGGCGGATGGAAGGCGAGACCGGGGTCCTGAAGCAGGGGGTTCAGCCCCTGCCCGTCCGGCGGCGGCGGATCGATCCGCGCGAAGGGGTTGGAGGAGAAGAGCAGGAAAGCATAGAAGCCGAGGCTGATCGCCGCCTGCCCGCCCAGCGTCGCCATATGGGTATCGCGCCGCAACGCCCGCTCGAACAGGGCGACCGCCGCGCCCGCGACGCCCATCACCGTCACCCAGAGCAGCATCGACCCTTCATGATTGCCCCAGGTTCCGGCGAATTTGTAGAGCCAGGGCTTCATCGAATGGCTGTTGGTCGCGACCAGCAGCACCGACATGTCGGAGCGCAGGAACAATGTGATGAGCAGCGCGAAAGCGATCGCGGTCAGGACGCCCTGCGCCACGGCGGCGGGGCGGACGGCGGCCAGGAGTTCGGGCTTGCCACCCCTGAGACCCGCGAAGGCGAGAACAAGCTGGAGCAGCGCCAGCGCGGCGGCGAGCCAAAGCGCGGCGAGGCCGGTTTCGGCGATCATGGGAAAGGCTCCGCCATTGAATAATCCTCCCCTTGCGGGCGGGGCAATCGCATATGGCCTTTCGCCTCTCTGCAATCGTCATGCTGAACTTGTTTCAGCATCTATCGCGCCTCCGGGTCCGACAAACCAGGAGGCGAAATGGACCCTGAAACAAGTTCAGGGTGACGAAAAAGGATAGAGCAGATCCATATGCGATTGCCCGGCCCTGTAAGGGGAGGATGATGGTTGCAGGCCAGACGGAGGGGTGTTCCGCTATCGATAGGGTGACACCCCTTCACCGGCTTCGCCGGTCCCCCTCCCCTTAAAGGGGAGGAATGGTGGTGGCGCATCCTCACCGTTCCGCCTTCATCTCGTGCGTGGTTTCGTTATAGCTCATCCCCTCCAGTTCGCGGGGCATGTAGCGTTCGTCATGCTTGGCGAGCAGGTTGGTGGCGATGAAGGTGCCTTTCCCGTCGAACGATCCCTCCGCGACGACGCCGCTGCCTTCCTTGAACAGGTCGGGCGCGATGCCGCTGAAGGTGGCCGGCACGGTCGCCTTGCCGTCGGTAACGTCGAAACGGATGGTGACGCCATCGGGCGCGCGGTGCAGGCTGCCCTTCACCACCATGCCGCCCAGGCGGATGGCCTTGCCAGGTTCGACGCCCTTGGTCTTCACATCATTGGGCGCGTAGAAATAGGCTGCCTCATCCTTCAGCGCCGACACGGCAAGCAGCCCCGCGCCGATGATCGCCACCAGCGCCGCGAGCGCCAGGATAAGCCTTTGATGCTTTGCTTTCACTTTCGGGCTTTCATGCGCGATCAGACAGTTTCTCGGCCGTCGTCTCGGCGCCGCGCATCGCGCGCCAGCTCATAAGACTGACGATCGCGGTCCCGACCGCCGTCACCATATAGGCAGCTATCACGAAAGCCCACTGGTTCATTCCTATCCCCTCGCCCCTATCCGCGCGTCAGGCGCTGCATTCGCGCCTCGACCTTATTTTGAGCCAATATAGCCCGCATCCGCATCAGCACGATCGCCGCGAACCACAGGCTGAAACCCAGCAGCGTCAGACCCAGCGGCCAAAGCAGCGATCCATCGATGCTGGAGCCGCGCAGCGTGATGCTCGGCCCCTGATGCAGGCTGTTCCACCACACCACCGAACGGTTGATGATCGGAATGTTGACCGCCCCCACCAGCCCGAAAATGGCGGTGACATTGCTCACCCCACCCTGCCCGTTCGCCTGCCCCTGACGCGCGCTGGCATTGGCAAGGGCGATATAGCCAAGATAGAGGAAGAAAAGGACGAGCATGGAGGTCATCCGCCCGTCCCATTCCCACCATGTTCCCCATGTCGGGCGTCCCCAGATGGAGCCGGTTATGAGGCAGATGGCGGTGAAGAGCGCGCCCGGCGCGGCGATGGCCCGGCCCGCGACGGCGGCGAGCGGGTGGCGCCAGACCAGTTGCATCAGCGCCGCGATGGTGATGCCGGTCCACCCGCCCATGCCGAGCCAGGCGGCAGGCACATGAATATAGAGTATGCGTACCGTCTCACCCTGCAGATAATCGGCCGGCGTCACGAACAGGCCGCACGCCACGCCGATCAACAATAGCGCCAGCCCCAGCCAGAACAGCCAGCCGGTCAGCGGACGCGCGATCTTCAGGAAGCGGGCGGGATTGGCGAAACGATGCATCGGGATTGTGTGTAGCGACGGCGGATGCGTCGCGCCAGTGGGGCATTTTGCCGATAGCGCAGCGGCGCAGACAGGCTCCGGCTCCCCGGCCACAGCCCGGACAAGGCCCGGAAACACAGCGTTTACTTAGCCTTTCCTCGCTTTTTTGTGACAAGGAGGCGACAAACGAACCTCAAGCGACTATATGCGCGCGGACAGGCAGGCCTTCATGGGCCTGCCATGAACGGCAATGGACCCGCTCACACCCATGTTTACGACCAATCCCTTCGACGACGACAAGTTGCGCGAGGAATGTGGCATTTTCGGCGTTTCCCGTGCGGAAACGGCGTCCGCCATCGTCGCGCTCGGCCTTCACGCTCTGCAACATCGCGGGCAGGAAGCCGCTGGCATCACCAGTTGGGACGGGCATGATTTCCATACCCACCGGGCGATGGGCCATGTGGCGGGCAATTTCGACCGGGACGAAGTGATTCGCGGCCTGCCCGGCGACACCGCCTGCGGCCATGTGCGCTATTCGACCACGGGCGAAACATCGCTGCGCAATGTCCAGCCGCTTTATGCGGAACTCAATTCCGGCGGGTTCGCCATTGCCCATAACGGCAATATCTCCAACGCGATGAAGCTACGCCGCGAACTGATTCGCCGCGGTTCCATCTTCCAGTCGACCTCGGACACCGAAGTCATCATCCATCTGGTGGCGACATCCAGCTACCGGACGCTGCTCGACAAGTTCATCGATGCGCTCAAGCAGATCGAGGGCGCCTATTCGCTGATCGTCATGACCCCGGAAGGCATGATCGCCTGCCGCGATCCGCTGGGCATCCGCCCGCTGGTGATGGGCAAGCTGGGCGACGCGACCATTTTCGCATCGGAAACCGTGGCGTTCGACGTGGTCGGCGCGGATTATGTCCGCACCGTCGAGCCGGGTGAACTGGTGATCGTCACCAATGAGGGCGACATCCGCTCGCACCGGCCGTTCGGCGAAACGCACGCACGGCCCTGCATCTTCGAACATGTCTATTTCAGCCGTCCCGATTCGATCATCGACAATTCCAGCGTCTATTCGGTCCGCAAGGCGATCGGCGCGCAACTGGCGATCGAGAATCCGGTCGATGCCGATTATGTGATCCCCGTGCCCGACAGCGGCGTACCGGCAGCGATCGGCTATGCGCAGCAATC
This sequence comes from Sphingobium sp. BYY-5, assembly GCF_022758885.1. Classification (NCBI taxonomy): domain Bacteria; kingdom Pseudomonadati; phylum Pseudomonadota; class Alphaproteobacteria; order Sphingomonadales; family Sphingobiaceae; genus Sphingobium; species Sphingobium sp. BYY-5. The sequence continues at coordinate 688,549 of NZ_JALEBH010000001.1, read as the reverse complement.
GGGCATCCCGTTCGAACTGGGCATCATCCGGTCGCACTATATCGGCCGCACCTTCATCCAGCCGGGCGACAAGGTCCGTCACCTGGGTGTGAAGCTGAAACATAATGCCAACCGCGCGCTGATCGAAGGCAAGCGGATCGTGCTGATCGACGATTCGATCGTGCGCGGCACCACCAGCCTCAAAATCGTGCAAATGATGCGCGAATCCGGCGCCGCCGAAGTGCATATGCGCATCGCATCGCCACCGACCAAGCATAGCTGCTTCTACGGCGTCGACACGCCGGAGCGCACCAAGCTGCTGGCGCACAAGCTGGACATTGGCGGGATGCAGGATTTCATCCATGCCGACAGCCTAGCTTTCATTTCGATCGACGGCCTCTACAAGGCGCTGGGCGAAACGAAGCGCGCTGACATCCGCCCGCAATATTGCGACGCCTGCTTTACCGGCGATTATCCCACCACCCTCACCGATCAGGATGACGTGGTGGTGCAGAATCAACTGGAACTGCTCGCCGAGCGGGTGGTCTGACGACCTTCGGGGCGGCCCGTCGCGGCCGCCCTTTCTTATGCGGGATAATGGATTTGCCGCATCCTGCGGTCGATCCTATGCCCCATCTTCATTTCCTCCCTAAAAAATGCCCCTCGACAGGGCGAACGGAGCATGGATGTCTGACCTCCCCCTTTCCGGCAAACTGGCTTTAGTGACCGGCGCGAGTCGTGGCATCGGTGCGGCAACGGCCGAAGCGCTGGCGGCGGCAGGTGCGCATGTCGTGCTGACGGCGCGGACGTCGGGCGCTCTGGAAGAAGTGGAGGAGCGCATCCACCGGGCGGGCGGCAGCGCGACGATCGCGCCCCTCGACCTGACCGACGGGGAAAGCATCGGACGCCTGGCACAGGCCATTGGCGGGCGCTGGCAGGCGCTCGACATCCTGGTCCTAAACGCCGCGACTCTGGGATCGCTGGCAGCGGTCCAAGCGATCGACGCCAAGGAATTTGCGCGGCTGCTGACGCTCAATATCGGCGCGCCACAGGCACTGATCGCGGCGTTCGACGGCATGTTGCGGGCGAGCGGCGACGCGCGCGTGGTCGCGCTGACCTCATCGGTTGCGACGCCGCGCGCCTATTGGGGGGCCTATGGCGCGTCCAAGGCGGCGCTGGAGACTCTGGTCGGCGCCTATGGCGAGGAAGTGAAGAATATCTCCGCCATACGCACCCATATCGTCGATCCGGGCGCGACCCGCACGGCGATGCGCGCGCGCGCCTTTCCCGGCGAAGATCCAGCAAGCCTCAAGGCACCGGAGGTGGTTGCCGACGCCATTATGCAATTGGTCACGGCCGATACGCCGACCGGGCACAGGATGCGGATCGAGGGCTGAACCTCAGGCGGGCTTGACCAGCGTCACCTGCGCCACGTCGATCCCGCCGCCGCGAAAACCGCCTTCGCAATAGATCAGATAATAGCGCCACAAGGCCACGAAATGCTGGTCGAAACTGGCCGGCAACCGGCCTTCCTCGACCACCCGGTCGAAGTGCTGGCGCCATCGCCGCAGCGTCTCAGCATAATGGCCCCCAAAGCGATGCACGTCGCGCCATTCCAGACCCTGCTGTTCCGCCAGCGCGCGGAAACGGCTTTCGGAAAGCAGCATCCCGCCGGGGAAGATATAGGTCTGGATGAAGTCTGCGCCGCGCGCATAGCCTTCGAAAATGGCGTCATCGATCAGGATATACTGGATCGCCGCCCTGCCGCCGGGCTTCAGCAATCGATGGATCGCCTCAAGATAGGCGGGCCAGTAACGCTGGCCAACCGCTTCCACCATTTCGACGCTGGCGATGGCGTCATATTGCCCCTGCGCGTCGCGATAGTCAGTCAGCGCGATCTGCGCCCCTGATCCCAGGCGATCACGCGCATAATCCGCCTGCTCGGTCGACAGGGTCAGGCCGGTATATGCGATCGCGCGCCGCTCCATCGCCTGCTCGGCCAAACCGCCCCAGCCGCAACCGATTTCCAGCAGCGCGTCGCCATCCTTCAATACCAGCCGGTCGAGAATGGCATCAACCTTGCGCCGTTGCGCCTGCTCTAGATTTTCGACCGGATTGTCAGGATTAAGGAACAATGCACTGGAATAATGCATATTCCTGTCCAGCCATAGGCTGTAGAAATCATTCCCCAGATCATAATGATAGGCGATATTGTGGCGCGAGCCGGTCCGGCTGTTGCGACGCATCCAATGCGCTGCCCGCCCGATCCAGCGCGCTGGACCGTGGGCGCGCGCCACCTGCCCCAATGGCACGGCGTTGTGCATGAAGAGCGCGAAGAGCGACACCGGGTCGGGGCTCGACCATTCGCCGGCAGCCCAGGCGCGATACCAGCCGGCCGAACCCGAACTGGCCAGGCGAATCACCGCGCGCCAGTGATGGATATGGACGATACTGGACGGTCCCTCCGCCCGCCCGCCCAGCAGGCGGCGCGTGCCGTCGGGCAAACGGGCTTCCAGCACGCCCTGTTCCAACCCATGGTCGATCCGATCAAGTAGCCGGTGGAAGGTCGGCGCCAACCATCGCGCAATTCGGCCGGGCGCCCCTTCACTGTGCGGCTGCCGGATGGTCAGGGCGCGCCGACCGCGCCGGGGATCAGTGGCGTTCATTTCGCCAATTCTGCCGCAAGCGAAACATTACTGCAATCATCGCGTCATCCCCTGCCAGACGGCGCCGTATCAACCCTCTACATGCCGACGCCAAAAATAAAATGATGGGATCACAAGCATGTTCCCCGGCTTGACCCATCGCAAATCGGACAAGCCGCGATTCGCTCAATGGACGAGATGTCCAGCGCCGCTTATCTTCCCGCTATCCGTTACGACACACGAGCCGTTTCCAGGGGTGGGAACCGGCCTGCAGCAGGAATATGGAACCGATGGCTTCAATGCCGAACGATCAGGAATTGGGATACCGGCCTTGCGTCGGCATGATGCTCGTCAACATGGACGGCAAGGTTTTCGTAGGCCAGCGAATCGATAATGCCGTCGAAGCCTGGCAGATGCCCCAGGGCGGCATTGATGACGGCGAAGATCCCAGAACTGCGGCTTTTCGCGAGTTGCTTGAGGAAACGGGAATCAGCGGCGAGCATGTCGAGATCATCTCCGCGACCAAGGAAGAACATTATTACGACCTGCCGCCCGAACTGATCGGCAAATTATGGGGCGGCAAATATCGCGGCCAGCGGCAGATCTGGTTCCTCGCCCGCTTCCTGGGCAAGGACAGCGATGTCGACATCCGGACCAAGCATCCGGAATTTCGCGAATGGAGATGGGCCGAGCCTGAAACGCTGCCGGAACTGATCGTGCCGTTCAAGCGCAAGCTCTATCGCGACATATTACAGGAGTTCAGGGCGCTCATCTGACGCATCCTTTGAAAAAGGGGGCTTAAAATCTGCGGTCGGATGGCTAAGAAGACGACATGCGCGCGCCCCTTTTCCTGCTCTCCCTCCTCTGTGCCACCCCCGCCATCGCCACCGATGACGTGCCACTGCCGCCGACCGTGCGCGAAATGCTGGAGGCGGCGATCGCCAATGGCAATGAGACGGACATCGCGACCGTCGCCAAGATCGCCAGACAGACCAATCCCGAATCCTCCAGCGAAATCCAGAGAATGGTCGCAAGCTGGAAGGAACGGACCAAGGCGACGCATGATACACTGATTCGCGAAGCCAGTTTCGGCGACCTATGGACTGGCCGGGTCGAAGCGGGCGGCTTTCGTTCCACCGGCTCCACCAGCGAAATCGGCATCAGCGTCAACGCGACGGTATCCCGAATCGGCCTGCAATGGACCCACAAGCTGACGGCCAGCGCCGATTATCGCCGCGCCAATGGCATCACCTCGCGCGAGCGCTATTTCGGAAGCTATGAGCCGCGCTACGAGTTCGATTCGCGCGGCTTCGCCTATGGGCTGACGCAGTTCGAACGAGACACGTCGATCGGCTATGACGAACGTTATACCGAGTCGATCGGCGTGGGTTACAAGCTGATCATGAGCAAGCCGCTGGACCTGTCGGTGGATATCGGTCCGTCCGTGCGTCACGCCAAATATCTGACCGGCGAGCGCGAAACCAAACTGGGCGTGCGTGGTTCCATGGGGCTGGCCTGGCGTGCGTCCCCCACGCTGACCATCAAGCAGAGCGCCGCCGGCTATGCCGAAAGCGAGGTCTACACGCTCAATTCCCTGACCTCGATCGAGACCAAGGTGGCCACGCGCTGGTCAGCGGCGCTGTCCTACAATGTCCAGTATGAATCGGAAACGCTGCTGTCGGCGCGGGACTTCGACACGCTCAGCCGTTTGACCCTGACATATGATTTCTGATCGACGCAATTTTCGTGCGGGGGTGGAGGCGCGCATCGGGGTCTGATAGACCCCCAGAATGACCCTCTTGTCTCCAGCCGAACTCAGGCTTCTGGACCACGTGGCAGCCGCGCCCATGCTAGGCCAAGTGCAGGATTGGGCGGCGATCAACAGCGGATCGCGCAATCTGGACGGCCTGGCGCAGATGGCGGACAGGCTCGCCGACGCCTTTGCCGTCCTGCCGGGCGATATAAGACTGGTGGAAGCCGTGCCGGTCGAGAGCGTCGCGCCCGACGGCCAGGTCCAGACCATCACCCATGGACGTCACCTGCACCTGTCCGTGCGCCCGCAAGCACCTATCCGCCTGCTGCTGACCGGCCATATGGACACGGTGTTCCCGGTCGATCATCCGTTCCAACAGCAAAATTGGCTGGAGCCGGGCATCCTCAACGGCCCCGGCGTGGCCGATATGAAAGGCGGCATCGCCGTCATGCTGGCAGCGCTCACGGCGCTCGAAACTTCGGATGCCATTGCAACGCTGGGCTATGATGTCGTCGTCAACAGCGATGAGGAGGTCGGCAGCCCCTCCTCCGCCGCGCTGCTGCGTCAGGCGGCGCAGGGCAAGATCGCGGCCTTCACCTATGAACCTGCCCTGCCGGACGGCACATTGGCGGGCGCGCGGGCGGGCAGCGGCAATTTCTCGATCATCGTCACCGGGCGCAGCGCCCATGCCGGACGCAACCCGGACGAAGGACGCAATGCGCTACTGGCGGCCGCCGATCTGGCGCTGCGGCTGAAAGCCGGAAGCGGCACGGGCTTTTCCTGCAATCCAGCCAAGATCGACGGCGGCGGGCCAAACAATGTCGTGCCCGACCATGCCGTGCTGCGGGTCAATTTCCGCCCGAAGACGCCGCAGGATGAGCTGATCGCCCGCGCCCTGATCGACACCGCAATGGCGGCGGTCGCACGAGAACATGATGTCAGCCTGCATCTGCATGGCGGATTCGGCCGCCCGTCCAAGCCGATGGACGAGAAGGCTAAGCGACTGTTCGGACTGGTCAAGCAATGCGGCGCTGACTTGGGGCTTTCTATCGGCTGGCGCGATACCGGAGGCGTGTGTGACGGCAATAATATCGCGGCCTGCGGCGTGCCGGTAGTCGACACGATGGGCGTGCGCGGCGGCAGCATCCATAGCGATGCCGAATTTCTGCTGACCGACAGCCTGGCCGAACGCGCGCGATTGTCCGCGCTGACGCTGTGGCGGATCGCGCAGAGCCGATTCGATCCGGGACGAGACACATAAAGAGGGGATGACCGCTTGAGCTTCATCATGCGCATCGCGCGCGCGGACGATTTGCAGACGCTGTATGAAATGGCGAAACTGACGGGCGGCGGCTTCACCAACCTGCCGCCCGACCGCACGGCGCTGGCCGCCAAGCTGGAGCGGACCGAAAAGGCGCTGGCGCGGCAGAGCGAGAGCATCGAGGACGAACTGATCGTCATGGTGCTGGAGAATGTCGAGACCGGCCAGGTTCGCGGCACCTGCCAGATATTCTCCACCGTGGGGCAGAGCTGGCCCTTCTATTCCTACCGCCTGGGCGTGCTGACCCAGCATAGCCGGGAACTGGGCCGCACCTTCCGCGCGCAGATGCTCTCGCTCACCACCGACCTGGAAGGATCGGTGGAGGTCGGCGGCCTTTTCCTCCATCCACGTGAACGCGCCGAGGGGCTGGGCCTGCTGCTGGCGCGCAGCCGCTATCTCTATATTCGCAATCATCGCGCGCGCTTTGGCGACCGGGTGATCGCGGAACTGCGCGGCGTCATCGATGAAGCGGGTGGATCGCCTTTCTGGGATGGCCTCGCCGGGCGCTTCTTCGGCATGAATTTTCAGGAGGCGGATGAGTTCAACGCGGTGAACGGCAACCAGTTCATCGCCGACCTGATGCCCAAGACGCCGATCTATACAGCGATGCTGACCGACAGCGCCCGCGCCGTCATCGGCCTGCCCCACCCCAATGGTCGCGCGGCGATGCGGATGCTGGAGACGGAGGGTTTCGACAATGCGGGCTATGTCGATATTTTCGACGGCGGCCCGACCATGGTGGGGCAGATCGACCAGTTGAAGACCATCGCCGCCGCGCGCGACGTCGCCCTGTCCGCCACCCATGACAAGGGCGGGGACAGGATGCTGATCGCCACCGGGCGGCTGGCCGATTATCGCTGCACCTGGGGCTTTGTACAGGAAGGGCCGGATGGCGCGGTATCGCTCGACGCTGACAGTGTGGCCCGGCTGGGGTTGGAGATTGGCGACAATTTCACCATGGCGGGGCGAGCATGAGCGTTACCGAGATTAATTTCGACGGACTGATCGGACCAAGCCATAATTATGCGGGACTGAGCCTGGGCAACCTTGCCTCTGCGCGCAATGCGGGTGCCGTATCGCAGCCACGGGCGGCGGCGTTGCAGGGTATCGAAAAGATGCGCGGCAACATCCGGCTGGGTTTGAAACAGGGCATATTCCTGCCCCAGTGGCGCCCCGACGGCGCCTGGCTCGCGCGGCTGGGCACCGATGTCGGCGAGGCGGAGCCGCATATCCGGGCGGCCGCCATGTCCGCCTCCTCCATGTGGGCAGCCAATGCGGCGACCATATCTCCCGCCGCCGATACAACCGATGGGCGGACGCACCTGACCGTCGCCAATCTCGTCACCATGGCGCATCGCAGCCATGAATGGCCGCAGACGCTGGCGCAATTGCGACTCGCCTTCTCCGACGAGCGTGCCTTTGCCGTGCATGATCCGGTGCCCCCGCCCTTCGGCGATGAAGGGGCGGCCAATCATATGCGGCTGACCGAGCGGCACGACCTGCCGGGCGTTGAGGTGTTCGTCTATGGCCAGTCGGGCGGCCCCTTCCCCGCGCGGCAGCATGTGGAGGCGAGCAAGGCGGTCGCGCGCGTCCATGGCCTTGACGCAGCCAGGACGCTGTTCGTGCAGCAGTCGGAGGAAGCGATCGCGGCCGGCGCCTTCCACAATGACGTGGTGGCGGTGGCGAACGAGCGGGTGCTGTTCACCCATGAACAGGCCTTTGCCGACAAGATGGCCTTCTACGCCGCCCTGCGCGAAGCGTTGCCCTGTGTGGAAATCGTCGAAGTACCGGCGAGCGCGGTCAGCCTGGGCGATGCGATCAAAAGCTATCTGTTCAATGCGCAGCTCGTGACCCTGCCCGATGCCAGCATGGCGCTGATCCTGCCGACCGAGGCGCAGGAGACGCCGGCCGTATGGGACTGGTTGCAGCAGATGATCGCGGGCAATGGCCCGATCCGCCGGCTGGTCCCCGTCAATGTGCGCCAGTCCATGGCCAATGGTGGTGGCCCCGCCTGCCTGCGGCTGCGCGTCGTGGCCGATCCCGCCACCATCGATCCGCGATTCCTGGTGGACGAAGCGAAGCTGGACGCCATCGCCGCGATCGTTGCCGCCTATTGGCCCAAAACAATCGCACCGGACGACCTGGCGGACACACGGCTGATCGCCCGGATCGAACAATCATGGTTAACGCTCGTTGACGATTTGCAGCTATCGGGCGACCTTGTGCCCTAGCGGGGGTATCCAACCCGATAGGACCGAGATGGAACGGATCAAGCGCCTCTTCACCATCAAGACCAAGTTCGAAGCGTTCCTGGTCATCTATGCCCTTGCCCTGGGTGCGGCAGAGCGCGGCATGGTCTATATGCAGCATTATCCCGGCATGGGCGGTCAGTTGCTGGCGCTTGCCTGTTCGGGCGCGGTGTTCATGGCGGGCGGCAAGATCATCGATGCGCTGGACTATCAGCGCGGAAACTGAGTTTCATCGCATAGCGGCTTCCTGACCGTTCATCACCGCGCCCTTGCCCTGCCCGCCGACGCCCGGCAGGAGGGGATCATGGGCGCTATCATGTTGCAGGGAACCGGGTCGGACGTGGGCAAGTCGGTGCTGGTTGCCGGGCTGTGCCGGGCGCTGGTGCGGCGGGGCTATCGGGTCAGGCCGTTCAAGCCGCAGAATATGTCCAACAATGCCGCCGTCACCACCGATGGTGGCGAGATCGGCCGGGCGCAGGCGTTGCAGGCCATCGCCTGCGGGGTTGCGCCACATACGGACATGAATCCGGTGCTGCTGAAACCCCAGGCCGACCGGACATCGCAACTCATCGTCCATGGTCAGGCGCGCGGTACGCTGGGTTCGGGCAATTTCCGCGCGGTACGCGGGGAGTTGCTGGGCGCGGTGCTCGAAAGCTATGCGCGGCTGAAGGCACAATGCGATATCGTCGTGGTCGAGGGTGCGGGGTCTCCCGCCGAAATCAACCTGCGTGCCGGGGATATCGCCAATATGGGCTTCGCCCGCGCGGCGAACGTGCCGGTGATACTGGTCGGTGATATCGACCGGGGCGGCGTGATAGCCGCTATGGTCGGCACCCGAACCGTGATCGACCCCGATGATGCGGCGATGATCCGCGGCTTCCTTATCAACAAATTTCGCGGCGATCCGGCCTTGTTCGAGGACGGCTATCGCCAGATCGAAACCTTGTCAGGCTGGCACGGCTTGGGGGTGGTGCCATGGCTGGACGCAGTGGCGCGATTGCCGAGCGAGGACGCAGTTGTGCTGGAACGGCGCAGTTTCTCCACGCAAGCGCCGCTGGTGATCGCCTGTCCCGTGTTACCGCGCATTTCCAATTTCGACGACCTCGATCCGCTGAAGCTGGAACCGGCGGTCGACCTGCGCATGATCGGGCCGGGCCAGCCCATCCCGGCCGAAACGACGCTAGTGATCCTGCCCGGATCGAAGGCGACGGTCGCCGACATGCGCGCGCTGGTGGCGCAGGGGTGGGACATCGATATCCGCGCGCATCATCGGCGCGGCGGCGCGGTGCTGGGCATTTGCGGCGGATACCAGATGTTGGGGCGGAGGATCGACGATCCCGATGGGCTGGAGGGGCCGCCGGGCGCAATCAATGGGTTGGGCCTGCTGAACGTGGAAACGGTGCTGAGCGGCAAAAAAACGTTAGAGGCAGTACGCGGGCGAGCATTGGAGGCCGATTTCAGCGGCTATGAAATGCATATGGGGCGAACGGACGGGCCGGACTGCGCGCGCCCCTTCGCCATGCTGGACGGACATTCCGATGGCGCCATCAGCCGCGACGGCCGCGTCATGGGCAGCTATGTCCATGGGCTGCTCAACGATAGCGCGTTGCGCGACGCGCTGCTGAAGCGACTGGGCGGGCAATCGGCGGGCGAGGATTATGACCGGTCGGTCGAGGACGCGCTGGACGAGATCGCGGCGCTGCTGGAAACCCATGCCGACATCGACGCGATGGTGGCGCTGGCAATGGGCTGACGCGATTCGAATGGGCTGCGAAATGTCCGGAGTGGATCGGGAGGAGGCCTTGTCCACGCGGACTCATGGGTACGGGTCGGATATGTCCGCGACAATGCGCGCGGCCATAATGACATTGTCCGGCTTGAGGTGATCCAGCACAAATACCCGCCAGCCCCGGACCTTGGTTGAAAGGTCTCGATCGGCCTGCCCATAGCGGCATCGGCATTCGCATATTTGGAAAATGGTGCACCCGGAGCGATTCGAACGCCCGACCCTCAGATTCGTAGTCTGATGCTCTATCCAGCTGAGCTACGGGTGCGTGAGAAAGGTGACGGATCGTGGCTGGAAGCCCGGACCGAAAGCCCTTCTGAAAAATGGTGCACCCGGAACGATTCGAACGTCCGACCCTCAGATTCGTAGTCTGATGCTCTATCCAGCTGAGCTACGGGTGCGTTGGAGACGCGCAGATAGAAGCGTCCGGCCGATTGGGCAAGCCCCTTTTTACACTTTTCCTACGGTTACATCCACGGCCTTGCCCAAGCGAGGAGCTTTGCCCCGGTTCCCCATTCAAGCCACGGAAAAATAGGGGTGTGCGGTAAAAGAAAGGGCGGGGTTTTGCCCCGCCCTTTTCCTATCACCGCTTGGCCAGCGCGGCCTGCGCCGCCGCCAGACGGGCGATGGGCACGCGATAGGGCGAGGCCGATACATAATCGAGCCCCGTCGCCTCGCAGAAGGCGATCGAGGCGGGGTCGCCGCCATGTTCGCCGCAGATGCCGAGCTTGATGCCCGGACGGGTCGCACGGCCGCGTTCGGCGGCGAGCTGGATCAGTTCGCCCACGCCCTCCACATCGATGCTGACGAACGGGTCGCGGGCGAAGATGCCCTTGTCCACATATTGCGTCAGGAAGCGGCCGGCGTCGTCGCGGCTGATGCCGATCGTGGTCTGCGTCAGGTCGTTGGTGCCGAAGGAGAAGAACTCGCCCACTTCGGCGATCTCGCCGGCCTTGAGCGCGGCGCGCGGCAGTTCGATCATCGTGCCGACCAGATAGTCGACCGACGCGCCCTGTTCCGCGAAGACATCCTTGGCGACCTGATCGACGATCGCCTTCATCAGCTCCAGCTCCTTCTTCGTCGCGACGAGCGGGATCATGACTTCGGGAATCGGCGCCTGACCGGTCCGTTCCTTCACGATCAGCGCGGCTTCGAAGATCGCGCGGGCCTGCATCTCGTAGATTTCGGGATAGGTGACGCCCAGGCGGCAACCGCGATGGCCCAGCATCGGGTTGAACTCATGCAGTTCGGCGGCGCGACGCTTGAGCGTTTCCACACCAACGCCTGCGGCTTTGGCCACATCCTCAAACTCCGCTTCACCATGCGGCAGAAATTCGTGCAGCGGCGGGTCGAGCAGACGGATGGTGACGGGCAGGCCCGCCATCACCAGGAATATCTGCGCGAAATCGTCCCGCTGTTCCGGCAGCAGCTTGTCGAGCGCGGCGCGGCGGCCCTTCTCACTGTCGGCCAGGATCATCTCGCGCACGGCGGTGATGCGCGCCGCGTCGAAGAACATATGTTCGGTACGACACAGGCCCACACCTTCCGCACCGAAATCGCGCGCAGTCTGGCAGTCCAGCGGGGTTTCGGCGTTGGCGCGGACCTTGAGGCGGCGAACCTTGTCGGCCCAGCCCATCAGGATGCCGAAATCGCCCGCCAGTTCGGGCTGCACGGTCGGCACTTCGCCCGCCATCACTTCGCCGGTGGCGCCGTCGATGGTGAGGATGTCGCCTTCCTTCAACTCGCGATTGCCGATGCGCAATATCTTGGCGGCATTGTCGATCGACAGGCTGCCCGCGCCGGAGACGCAGGGGCGGCCCATGCCGCGCGCCACCACGGCAGCGTGGCTGGTCATGCCACCGCGCGCGGTCAGGATGCCCTTGGCCGCGTGCATACCGTGAATATCTTCCGGGCTGGTTTCGACGCGAACCAGGATGACGGCGTCGCCCAGTTCGCTGTGACGTTCGGCAGTGTCGGCGTCGAACACGATCGCGCCCGAAGCCGCGCCCGGCGAAGCGGGCAGACCCTTGGTCAGCACGTCGCGGGGCGCCTTGGGATCGAGCGTCGGATGCAGCAACTGGTCGAGCGCGGCGGGATCGACACGGGCGACGGCTTCCTCTTCCGAGATCAGCCCTTCATTGGCCATGTCGACCGCAATCTTGAGCGCGGCCTTGGCGGTGCGCTTTCCGGACCTCGTCTGGAGCATCCAGAGCTTGCCCTGCTGCACCGTGAACTCGATATCCTGCATGTCGCGATAATGGGTTTCGAGGATGTCGAACACCCGCGCCAGTTCGGCATAGGTTTCCGGCATCGCCTCTTCCATCGACAGCGGCTTGGCCCCTGCCCGCTCGCGCGCGGCAAGGGTCAGATATTGCGGCGTGCGGATGCCCGCGACCACATCCTCCCCCTGCGCGTTGATGAGATATTCGCCATAATAGGCATTCTCGCCGGTCGCCGGATCGCGGGTGAACGCAACGCCGGTGGCCGAGGTGTCGCCCATATTGCCGAACACCATCGCCTGCACATTGACGGCCGTGCCCCAGTCGCCGGGGATGGAATTGAGGCGGCGATAGACCTTGGCCCGGTCCGCCTGCCAGCTACCGAACACGGCGCTGATCGCGCCCCAAAGCTGGTCATGCACATCCTGCGGGAAGGGCTTGTTCCACAGCTTGGCGACCAGCGCCTTATATTCGGCGACTAGACCCTTCCAGTCGTCGGCGGTCATTTCGGTGTCGAGCGTATAGCCCTGATCTTCCTTGGCGATTTCGAGCGCTTCCTCGAACGCGCCATGGTCCAGTTCCAGCACAACGTCCGAATACATCTGGATGAAGCGGCGATAGCTGTCCCAGGCGAAACGCTCGTCCCCGCTCGCGGCGGCGAGGCCCAGAACCGTCTCGTCATTGAGGCCGAGGTTAAGCACGGTGTCCATCATGCCGGGCATGGAGATGCGCGCGCCCGACCGGACGGAAACGAGCAGCGGATCGGCCTTGTCGCCGAAGATCTTGCCGGTCACGCCCTCGATATGGGTGATGCCGTTCGCGACTTCCGCCTTCAGGCTGTCGGGATAGACGCCGCCATCCTGATAATAGCGGGTGCACATTTCCGTCGTGATGGTGAAACCCGGCGGCACCGGCAGACCGATTGCGGCCATGCCATCCAGGTTCGCGCCCTTGCCGCCCAGCAAGTTCTTGTCACCCTTCCCCCCGTCATTCACGCCACCGCCGAAACGATAGACATAGCGGGTCGAAGTGCTGCTCATCTGGGCCTCTTCCGTCATAACCATAGTACCGGCTCTCCCTGCACTGATTGCCGAGTTTGTGCGTTGCAACAATGTTACCGCAGATAGCGGCTTAATAGAGGAGGATATAGGATATATCCCCCTTAACTTCGCATATTTCCCGTAGAAGTTGGAATATCGTTTCCTTATCCCGTAATTTTCGAAAAGTCGGCGACATTGTGCACTGCATCACGCACCCGCGCCAGCAGCGCGAGGCGAGTCGTGCGTTTGGCCGGATCGGCATCATTGACCGTGACGCTGTCAAAGAAGGCGTCGATCGGCGCGCGGAGCGTCGCGAGCGCGGCCATGGCGCCTTCGAACTCCTCGGCCGCGACAGCCTGTGCCGCCTGCGGTTCCGCCACGTCGAGCGCAGCGATCAGATCAGCTTCCGCCTTTTCGGGGATGTAGGAAAGGGCCTTTTGCGCGACCAGTCCACTTCCGTCACCCCGGACTTGATCCGGGGTCTCGCTGCCTTCAGCGCCGCCAGACAAGCGGGACCCCGGCTCAAGGCCGGGGTGACGGGTGGGTTCAAGCGCCTCTGCGCCTTCTTTCTTGAGGATATTGGCGGCGCGCTTGTAGCCGGCGAGCAGGTTCGTGCCATCGTCGGTCGCGACAAAGGACTGGAGCGCCTTCACGCGAGCGAGCAGGCGAATCAGATCATCCTCGCCGCCCAGCGCGAACACCGCGTCGATCAGGTCGTGACGAACGCCGGCTTCCTTCTGCTGAACCTTGAGGCGATCGGCGAAGAAGTCGAGGAGTTCGCTGACCAGCGCGGTGGCGGCGTCACGCTCCACGCCCGTCCAGGCCCGGTCGGGATTGAAACCCGCCATGATGCTGACCATCAAACGACCCAGATGTTCTTGATTACCCGCAATATTTTTACCGCGTAGTTTGGAGAGTTCCGCAAGCAACTGGGTGTTGAGGAAAGACCGCCGGATCAGATCGAAGCTGTAGGAAATAGCCGACGCCAACGACAGGCGGATCTTGTTTTCGGTCAGCAGACTGAGGATGGACAGGGCCGATCGCCGCAAAGCGAAGGGGTCTTTCGATCCGGTCGGGAACATACCAGCGGCGAAGAAGGCTACCAGCGTATCCAGCTTATCCGCCAGCGACACCGCCACCGTAACCGGTGCGGTCGGCACGTCATCGCCCTGCCCGACCGGCTTATAATGGTCGCGGATCGCGTCGGCGACGGCATCGGGCAGGCCTTCGGCGCGGGCGTAATAGCCGCCCATCACGCCCTGCAATTCGGGGAATTCGCCGACCATTTCGGTGACGAGATCGGCCTTGGCGAGATAAGCAGCCTGTTCGGCGAGGTCGGCGAGCGTTTTTTTATCTTCGTCATGCCCGCGAAGGCGGGAATCCATCTCCGGCGCTGCGTCCGGATGCGAGGTCGGGAGATGGGTCCCCGCCTTCGCGGGGATGACGGTTGATATTGGGGTGACGGATGTGTCGGGGGTAACGATCCCCTCTTCCACCAGCCAGCGGGCGAGTTTCGCGACGCGCTCCACCTTGTCGGCGACGGTGCCCAGCTTCTCATGGAAGGTGATGCGCACAAGTTTTTCGGCATGTTCGGCCAGCGTCTTGCGCGTAGAACGGCGACGCGACGCGCCCGTCCCCTCATGATGCCACTGGTCCTCTTCCCAGAAATGGCGGGCATCGCTCAACCGCGCAGCGAGCACCTTGCGGTTGCCCGCGATGATCGCCGCGCCGCCATCCTTCGCCTCGATATTGGCGGTGCAGATGAAGGCGGGCGCCAGTTTCCCGGCAGCGTCGCGCAGCACGAAATATTTCTGGTTGATGCGCAGGGTTAGCTGGATAACCTCAGGCGGCACCTCAAGGAAGGCCGGGTCGAAATCGCCCAGCAGCGGCACCGGCCATTCGGTCAGGCCCGCATTCTCCGCGACCAGTCCCTTGTCCTCGATGACGGTGTAGCCCTTGGCGGCGGCTGCCTCTTCGGCCTTCGCCGCGATGATCGCCTGCCGTTCCTGATGGCTGACGATGACGTGGCAGGCGCGCAGCTTTTCGGCATAGTCGTGCGCACCACCAATGGTGATTTCACCGGGATGATGGAAGCGGTGGCCGAGCGTGGCGAAGCCTGACTTAATGACATTCTTGTTGGCCGCATCGCCGGACGGAAAACCGGTTCCCACTTTTCCTGGCGATGCTCCTTCGATCTCGATATCGACCAGTTCCTCGCCCAATATGGCGACGATGCCCTGGAGCGGACGGACCCAGCGCAGGCTTTCCGTGGTCTGGCTGGCGACGCCCCAGCGCATCGACTTGGGCCAGGGAAAGGCGCGGATGATGGCGGGAACGGCTTGCGCCAGCACTTCGGCGGTGGCGCGGCCGGGCTTGTTCACGACAGCGAACCAGACACCTTCCCGGTCTTCGAGCTGGTCCTGGGTCAGGCCGGTCTTGCGCAGGAAGCCGTCGAGCGCCTGGGCCGGGGCGCTGGTGCGCGGGCCTTTAAATTCCTCGCTCACCGCCGCGGTTTCGAGCGGCAGGTCGCGGGCGATCAGCGCGAGGCGGCGGGGGGTGACGAAGCTGTCGATGCTGCTCGGCTTGAGGCCAGCCTTCGCCAGTTCCTCGGTAAAGAGGCGGGCGAGATCGTCCGATGCCTTCAATTGCATACGCGCGGGAATTTCCTCGCAGCGCAGTTCGAGGAGGAAGTCAGTCATGCTTCAAGTCCATCAAGAATCCATCCTCCCCTGGAAGGGGAGGTGTCTGGCGCAGCCAGACGGAGGGGTGTCACGCTATCGAGAGGAGAACACCCCTCCGTCAGCACTTCGTGCTGCCACCTCCCCTGCAAGGGGAGGATGAACGAAGCGCAGATCACGCCGCCCACCCCGGATATTTCGCAGCCCATTCGTCGCTGTTGCTAGCAATCCACGCCTCGCAGCTACCCTTTGCCATGTCGCGCACCTGGCCCATGTAGCTCGCGCGTTCCTGTACCGAAATGACGCCGCGCGCCTGGAGCAGGTTGAAGACATGGCTGGCCTTGATCGCCTGGTCATAAGCGGCCAGCGGCACATTGGCGTCGATGCACTGGCGCCATTCGGCCTGGCAGTCCTTGAACCAGCGGAACAGCTTTTCGGTGTCGGCGATCTCGAAATTCCATTTCGACATCTGCTGCTCATTCGCCAGGAACACGTCGCCATAGGTCACACCGGCGTCGTTGAACTTGAGGTCATAGACGCTGTCGACACCCTGAATATACATGGCGAGGCGTTCGAGGCCGTAGGTCAGTTCGCCCGCGACCGGCTTGCAGTCATAGCCGCCCATCTGCTGGAAATAGGTGAACTGGGTGACTTCCATGCCGTCGCACCAGACTTCCCAGCCCAGACCCCAGGCGCCCAGCGTGGGGCTTTCCCAGTCATCCTCGACGAAGCGGATGTCGTGGACCAGCGGGTCGATGCCGATTTCCACCAGCGATCCCAGATAGAGTTCCTGCAAGTTCGCCGGGGACGGCTTCATGATGACCTGATATTGGTAATAATGCTGGAGCCGGTTGGGATTTTCGCCATAGCGGCCGTCGGTCGGGCGGCGGCTGGGCTGCACATAGGCGGCGTTCCAGGCGTTCGGGCCAAGGCTGCGCAGCGTGGTCGCAGGGTGGAAGGTGCCCGCGCCCACTTCCATGTCATAGGGTTGGAGGATGACGCAGCCCTGTTTCCCCCAATAGGCATGGAGGGTCAGGATCAGGTCCTGGAAGGAAAGCGCTTTGCCTTCGGCCACGGATAGTCCTTGCTGAAATAGCTGTTTTACGTGGCTGGCGCCTTGGCGCATGAGGCCGGAGGGGTCAAGGAAAAGCGGCGGCAATCAGGGTTAAACGGCTTGCCCTTCGGCCCTGCGCTCCCCATGGAAGGGGGATGAAGATGATCCCCGCTTTGCTGCGCGCGCTGAGCGCCGCGCTGCTGCTGGTCGGCGGCGTGGCGCAGGCCCGTCCCGCCAACACCACCACCCCTGCCCTCTGGCAGGTCAAGGACGCCGACACGACCATCTATCTGTTCGGCACCGTCCATGTGATGAAGCCGGGGATCGACTGGTTCGACGGGACCGTGAAACGGGCGTTCGACGGTTCGGATCAGTTGGTGCTGGAAATCATCGAGCCGGACGATCCCAGCCAGTTGGGCGCAACCATGTCGACCATGGCGCTGGCGAAGGACGGGGTGAAGCTGTCCGACCGGCTGAACGACAAGGCGCGAACCGCCTATCAGGCAGCAATGGAATCCTATGGCCTGCCCTGGCAGACATTCGACATGTTCAATCCCTGGATGGCGGGCATGATATTGTCGGTCGCGCCGCTGGAGCGGCTGGGATACAGGAATGACCTGGGCGCGGAGAAGATATTGCGCAGCGCAGCGCAGGCCGCGGGCAAGAAGGTCGACGCGCTGGAAACGGTGGAGCAGCAGGTGGGCTTCTTCGCCGAGTTGCCGATGGCGCAGCAGGTACAGTTCCTGAACGCCACGGTGGACGGCTTGCCGGATATGGAGAAGGAATTTGGCGACCTGCTGACCTATTGGCAGGCGGGGCAGCCGGACAAGCTGGCCAAGGCGATGAACGAATCGCTGGAGGCGACGCCGGAACTGGCGCAGGTACTGCTGACCGACCGCAACGCCAATTGGGCCAGGTGGATCAAGGCGCGGCTGGAGCAGCCCGGCACGGTCTTCGTCGCGGTCGGCGCGGGCCATCTAGCGGGCAAGAACAGCGTGCAGGAGCAGTTGAAGGCGCTGGGCGTGGTGACGCATCGCGTGAAGGAGTGACGCGATAATGCGTCTCGTCACCGGGCTCCTCGCCCTTTTCGCCCTCACCCTGATCGCAGCCTGCGACAAGGCGCCCCAGCCCCCGGCGCAGGGTGGCCCGGCGCTGTGGCAGGTGCAGCGCGGCGATATGAACGGCTGGTTGTTCGGCACGATCCATGTCCTGCCCAGGGGCGTCGCCTGGGACACACCGGCGATCAGGGACGCCATGGGGCAGGCGGACCGGCTGGTGCTGGAGGCGGCGGATTTGCAGGACCAGCAGAAGACGCTGGCCCTGTTCGAGCAGATGGGCCGCAGTCCCGGCCTGCCGCCGCTGGAGGCGCGCGTGCCGATGGACGAGAAGGCCGCACTGGTCAAGGCGATCGACGATGGCGGCACCAGTTCGCAACTGCTGTCGGGCTATGAAAGCTGGGCGGCGGCGATGCTGCTCTCGGCGGCGAGCCAGCAGGCGCTCCATGTCAGCCAGGATGACGGGGTGGAGCCGGTGCTGATCGAGACCTTCAAAAAAGCGGGCAAGCCGATCGACGGACTGGAGACGGTGGAACGGCAGTTCGCGGCGTTCGATACGCTACCGGAAGCGGCGCAGGCCAAGCTGCTGGTGCAGACGGTGCATGAAGCCAAGGACATGAAGGCGCTGTACGACCTCATCCTCAAAGCCTGGGTCAAGGGCGACATGGATGCCATCGCCAGGGAGGACCAACATGGCGAGCAACCAGACCCGCAAGTTGAGGAAGCCGTGCTGGTCGCGCGCAACCGCGATTGGGCGAAGGCGATCGGACCGATGAAGGGGCGGCCCTTCATCGCGGTCGGCGCGGGCCATCTGACGGGGCGGGAGAATCTGATCGACCTGCTGAAAGCGCGGGGATTTACGGTGACGCGGGTGCAGTAACCGCCTCCATTCGCTTTGAACGGAGGTTTGCGCGTCGCCCGCTAATGTGGTGGCCTCCCGCTTTGTCAGGGCTGATACCAAGATACATTGATGAGAACTCACGCTGGCCTGTTCCCCGGCCCTTCGACTGCCTGCTTGCAGCAGGCGCTCAGGATAAACTTCGGCCGGGGTCCAGTTCGAACCGTGGACCTGGACCCCGGCTTTCGCCGGGGAACAACATCCGATCGATCTTGATGAGTCATTCTCTACGCAGTTTAGTATTAGGCGCCCTTCTTCTTCTTTTCCTTATGCTCGTGAAGAAGGATATCCAGTTCAGCTATGCGCTGGCGCTCTGGCGTATCCTTGGCGAGGCCTTTCAGCCGACAGGCAGCCCAAAGACTCTTGCGCTCTGATTCCAACGCCTTCAGGTATAAGTCAGCCATTTAATCTCCATGCTTTCCGCCAAGCATATAGAAGGCGCGGCTGGGATGCGACAGGCGATCCGTCAAATTTCAAACGGAGGCGCCAGTCCGTCGCCCCTTCCTCTTGCCTTTCTACCGCTTTCTGCTAAAGGGCCGCCTTCCCGTTATGGTCATCCCTGGAGGCGTGGCGGGAAAATTGTATCAATCTGCTTTTGGAGACACGCAATGAGCGAGCAGCTTACGCTGTCGGCCGAGGCACGCGATCGGGCAGGCAAGGGAGCCTCCCGCGCTCTCCGCCGCGAGGGCCGCGTTCCCGCCGTCATCTACGGAAATAATGAAGAACCCCTGTCGATCCACGTCGAGGAAAAGCTCCTCAGCAAACAGCTCGGCACCGGCCACTTCTTCAATTCGGTCATCATGGTCGAAGTCGGCGGCAAGACTGTCCGCACGCTCGCCAAGGACGTGGCATTCCACCCCGTCTCCGACCGTCCGCTGCACGCCGATTTCCTGCGCGTTTCGGAACATGCCTCCGTCCACGTCAACGTGCCGGTGCGCTTCGCCAACGAAGACGCTTCGCCGGGCCTGAAGAAGGGCGGCGTGTTGAACATCGTTCGTCACGAAGTCGAACTGATCGTCGACGCCGCTGAAATCCCCGAAGATGTCGTCGTCGACCTCCAGGGCTTCGAAGTCGGCGATTCGATCCACATCAGCGCGGTGACGCTGCCCAAGGGCGCGAAGACCGCGATCGACGATCGTGACTTCACCATCGCCACCATCGTTGCCCCGTCGGCTCTCAAGAGCGCCGAAGGCGACGCCGAAACCCCGGCAGCAGAAGGCGAATAAGCCTTTCCTAGCCGTACGGTTTTTGCTCAACCCCGTTCGGGCTGAGCTTGTCGAAGCCCTGCCCTTCTCTTCAAGGAAGGACGGCCCTTCGACAGGCTCAGGGCGAACGGGGTTTTGTGTGTTTGGAGGATTTTCATGCAGATCTGGGTCGGCCTCGGCAATCCGGGCGCGCAATATGCGATGCACCGGCATAATGTCGGCTTCATGGCCGTAGACCTGATCGCCGACATGCACCGCTTTTCGCCGCCGAAGAAGCAGTTCCAGGGCTGGGTGCAGGAAGGGCGGATCGGCCCGGAAAAAATCCTGCTGCTGAAACCCGCCACCTTCATGAACGAAAGCGGCCGCTCGGTGGGCGAAGCGATGCGCTTCTACAAGCTCACCCCGCAGGACGTCACGGTCTTTCACGATGAACTCGACCTGACGCCGATGAAGGTCAAGGTGAAGCGCGGCGGCGGCAATGCCGGGCATAATGGGCTGCGATCGACCGACGCGCATATCGGCGCGGATTTCCGCCGGGTGCGGATCGGCATCGGCCATCCGGGGCACAAGGACAAGGTCCATGGCTATGTGCTGGGCAATTACGCCAAGAGCGAGATGGACGCCCTGGCCGACATGCTGGGCGCGATCGGCGCGGAGGCGGAGTGGCTGGCGAAGAATGACGACGCCCGTTTCATGAACGAAGTCGCGCTGCGGCTGGCGGACTGATCCACCTGCCGCAGCAGGGAACGATCCGTTCCCAGAAGCGAAGCACCTATGATCATGAGAGTGCTGGTGCGGATGGTCGGACTCGAACCGACATGTATTGCTACGGCGGATTTTGAGCTACAAGTGAAAAGAGAAAATACGCCTAACCATACTGGAACTAGATGATTTTTTCTGGATTGTCAATGACAGCAAGGTCATATGCGGCCACCCCACCAGCCCTCTTGGAGCAAGCGTGCATAATTCGATCCTAGTTCAGAGCCCGACGTTCTTATCAAATGATGAAGCTGCCAATTTTCTCCGCCTTTCCCCACGCACACTTGAAAAGCTGCGGGTTGTGGGCGGCGGACCGCCGTTCAGGAAACTCCGGAGAAGAGTATTTTACGCGCTGGAAGATCTGCAAAAATGGGCAGCCTGTCGAGCCTTCGACACCACCGCCGATCCACATTACCAACGATATGGTGTGTGAATGACGAGGCCTTGCAGCGGGGGCCGAGCGGTCAGGCCTCATATCCTATGAACTATTTCCACTCGAAATTTGTTGCTGCCCGATCCCGCAGGGGCCGATCCAATCCGCTCAAATACCCGACACCACCGATCTCCTTCAATGGCCGCCCTGCATTTAGTTGCGCGCGGCTTCGTGCGCGGCAGCTCTTACAGCTTTTTCCTGTGCCTTTTCGGTGGTGCCTAGGCGCCACCGAATTGTGAGACGCGTTCGAGACGATAGCCAGGAAGTCACGCACGTTGGACGTCTCGAAGTGGACTCTACATCAAACTGCAGGAGTTTCCAGGGAACACGTCACTGTGAATGCTCTCAGGCCTACTTGAACTCCGCTGCTCCGGACCAGGGCGAGATATTTTTTCCTGCGCGAGCCAAAGACCTCCGCACAGCCCAAAATAGCGGTACCTCCTCTCCGCATCTGGTCAAAGCCCGCCCAGTGCATTCACGGTGAAGGCCAACACGCCCATGTTGAACAGGAAGGCGGCCATAGACTGACCCAGAACCACGCGCCGCATGTGACGGCCGCTGATAGCCACATCCGACGTCTGGAAGGTCATCCCGAGCGTGAAGCTGAAGTAGAGGAAGTCCCAGTAGCTGGGCGCCTTGGCATGCGGGACCTCAAGGCCCCCGCGATCTCCGTCCCCATCGGGGGAATAGTAGAGATGGGCGTAGTGCAAGGCAAACACCGTGTTCGCAAACAACCAGGTGAACGCGAGTGTCGCAACGATGAGAGCCACACCTTCCCAGCGCATCGTTGCCTTGCTGGCAATCAATGTTCCGACGGCAAAGAGGATGACAGTTGAGATGAGAACCGTGATGGTGAGGAGCGCCGCACGATTTGCATCGTTGGTCTTTGCGGTTGCTCGCATCGTCGGGGTGTCGTCATTGAGGAGGGGTAGAACGGCCGCAAAGAAGACAAGGGCTCCGGCGTCGAAGCCGATAAGGAGCCCGATGCGGGGGTCGCCCAGCTTTATGCTCGCAATGATCGAAACCAGGACGAACGCGGCGCTGAAGAGCAGGAATTTTGGCGGCGCGATATGGCGCCCCAGCAAGGCTCGTGCACGGTCAAACATTCTTGCCCCCTGTCGTTTGCTGCGTGTCTGATTGCGGCTCGGCCTGGGTTGAGGTCGATCGCGGCAGCCGGATCATGGTCTGCTGGGCCATTGCGCCATTGGCGATGATGATTTCCCGGCCGTCGTCAGTCCGAAGCACCGTGTAGCCGAGCGAGATGTCCTCGACGGTGCCGACCTCGAATTCATCTTTGGTGGGAGCGGCGATCTGAATGCGATCACCACGACGAAAGGGCTTGTAGAGGACCAGGCTGATGCCGGCGACGAGGTTGCCGAGGGTGGTCTGGGCCGCGAAGCCGACGATGACCGATACGAGGCTGACCCCCGCGAGCAAGGCCGTCCCGATACGGTTGAGAGGCGGAACGAGATGCGCATAGCAGGCGAGCAAGATCAGCCACAGGATCAGGATCGCGAGATGACTCAGGAATGAGAGCGTGATCTGGTCGATACGATCGGACTGGTCGTGCTTGAGGGCCGTTGCGATCAGGCGGCGCACAACCCAGGACAAGATTATCCCGAGGACGAAGAATATCCCGCCATAGACCAGCGCCCCGATGATCTGCGTCGGATCGAACAGTTGCATGACCAGTGGCCCGAACAGCTCCTTCATAGATCGAGGACCGTGATTGTATCGCCCTCGAGCAGTGCCGGGGCATTGGCTTGTCGGCGGGCAATGAGGTTCGCAGCAGCGAGGGGCAGCTGCGCGGACGCGGACTGCTTGTCGATGATACGGACCGCGGAATATTCCTGCCGCGCATAGAGGAAGAGCTCTTTCGAGCCGCCGGCCGGGACGGCGTGTTCCAGTTTCGCTTCGTGCCATGCGAATGCCGCGTCGAACCCACGTCCACCAAGAGCGGATAGAAGCGGCGCGAGGAACAGGCGCGCAGCGATCAGAGCGCCCGCCGGATTGCCGGGGAGCCCCAGGACATGCGTCCTGCCGATGCGGCCATACCAGACCGGTTTCCCGGGTTTCATGGCGACACCGGCGAAGTCGAGCTCGAGCCCGAGCGCCAGCAGGGCTGGCCGGGAAAGGTCTCGGTCACCGCTTGCCGCTCCGCCAAGGACGACGACCATGTCGGCACGTTCGATCGCAAAGCGGGTCGCCTGCTCGATTGACCCCGCCTCGTCGCCGACGATCGCCTTTCCGTCGGTCTCGGCGCCCCATAGGCGGGCGAAGAGGAGCAGCGCATCGGTGAGGCTATCTGGCACGCCCATGGTGCGCGCCGCCGCCTCGCCGGCCGGGCTCAGTTCATCGCCGCTGGCGACGATCCGCAGCCTTGGCCGCCGGTGAACGACCGCGAAGGGCTGATCGGACGCGGTCGCGACAATCAAACGAGCCGGATCGAGGAGCGTGCCAGCATCAAGCAGGATCTGCCCAGTACTGAAATCGGTTGCACGCTTGCGGATATGCCGGCCCATTGGGAGCGGCTCCACCAGGGATATGCATTCCGCCCTCTCCTCGACCAGTTCGAAGGGGATGACCCGGTCCGCGTTCGCCGGAACGGGCGCGCCCGTCGTGATGCGCCACGCCATGTGCCGATCCAAGGGCATTCCGGGCAGTCCACCCGCATAGGTGGTTCCGGCAATTGCGAGGTTGCCGAGCCCGGGCGTCAATGTATCCTCACGCACGGCAAAGCCATCCATCGCTGCGACGTCGGCGCGCGGAGAATCGACCCTCGCGCTCAAGGGTTCGGCGAGCACGCGTCCGGCAGCCTCGGCGATCGGGATCGTCTCCGGGTCGAGGGGCCGTACATGAACGCGCATGAGGTTATGGGCGCGCTCATACGATAGATTGGCCTCGCACGGCGCGCTCACAGCGGCTGCTCCGCGAAGGTCGCGGCGGTTGCCGCAAGATCTGCTGGGGTATTGATGTTGGGCGGGATGAACGGGGCGGTGACGGATCGCGCGCCGATCGCGCGGCCAAACGCTCTCATGCTTCGGTCGTGCCCGCCGTCGAGAATCCGGCGAAGTACGGTCAAGCTTGTGGTTGACCAGAGCCCGATGACCGGCACGGCCTCAAGGCAGGCCGGCGCTGGATCGAGTATTTCCAGTATGTCCGAAGGGAGGCGGACGCAATCGACGGGAATGCTCAGCACCTGTTCGAACCCGCTCTCGGCCGCATAGGCCAGTCCCCCGGCGAGCCCACCCAGAGGCCCAAGGCCCGGACACGGCCAGTCCGGCACCGACAGCATCAGGTCGTTCGGGCGGCCGACGACGGCGATGCGATCGCAATAGGGCGATAAGGTCCGCAAGGCGTGGTCGAGCAGTTCGCGCCCGTCGAGGGTCGCATGGGCCTTGTCGGATCCGAAGCGGCTCGATTTGCCGCCGGCCAGGACGACGCCAAGCGTCCTCATTCGATATTGCCGTGATCGTCGTTGACGATGAGAGCAGAATCGGTCCGAGCCAATGTGACAAGCGTCAGGCCGGCCTTGACCGCTCGCTCGACGGCAAGGCTCGTCGGCGCTGAAATGGTGACCAGCATCGGACAGCCGGCACGGACGGTCTTTTCCACGAGTTCATAGCTGCACCGGGCCGTGAGCAGAAAGAAGCCCGTGCCCGGATCGATCCCTTCGGTGGCGAGGGCCCCGATGAGCTTGTCGAGCGCATTGTGCCGCCCGACATCCTCGCGAACGCGCAGGATCGCTCCATCGGGCGCGCAGAACGCTGCGGCATGGACCGCGCCGGTTGCGCGTCCAAGAGGCTGATGGTCGCGAAGCGCGCCGAGGGCGCGTGCGATCGCGTTCCGATCGGTGGAAATATGGGCCTCGACCTTGGGCAGCGGTCGCAACACCTGTTCGATATTTTCCATGCCGCAGATGCCGCAGCTGCTTTCGGTCACGCGGAGCCTGGCGCGTTCGAAGGCACGGTCGGCGCGTTCAATGGGCAGGGTGATGCGCGCGACCATGCCGCCGTCCACCTTGTGAATGTCGATCGAAAGCACCTGGTCTGCCCGCTCGATGATTCCCTCGCTCAAAGCAAAGCCGAGAGCATAGTCGCGAAGATCGGCCGGGGTCGCCATCATGACCGCGTAGCCGATCCCGCAAACCTCGATCGAAATGGGCGTTTCAAGTGGAACGCTGCGCAGCATCGCGCAGTCGCCCAGTTCGGCAAAGCCGAGGCGGCGAACTGCGAGATTGACGGTCTGTAGCCTTGGCACTGGCGTTATACCTTGTTCAGACATCATACTGTGGGTCATTCCCCGCTCATTTGTTCAAGCTTCCTCCGGTCAAGCTTCAACCGGCCGCCGGTGTCGCCGCCGGAGGATCGAGGACCACCGATGCCTCGGAAGTTTGCGTCTGATAGGAGAGCGTTTCCTGCAGATAGAGCTCGACCGCCTCGCCGTCGTGGTTGAGATAGCCGATCGACAGATCCTGGCCGATCGTGAGCTCGAAATCGCCGCCGCGCGTCGTGACCACCACACCGCCCTTGACCGCCGGGCTCCAGATGATCTCTTTGTCGACGAGCTTCTGGATGTGTTTCAGCACCGGGTAGCCGTCGTCGCTGCCTCCCGTGATGGCTGTATAGGGGTCGGCGCCGAGCAGCAGAGCATAGGGACCGTTGACGCCGGCGAGGCGTAGTTCGTTGACGGCTCGTTCGATGACCTCGGGATAGGCGCGGATGTCGGTAGGCAGCGTCAGTTTCTCATTGCTCGTGATCTGGCGGATGCCCTGGATGCCGACAGCCTCATAACCCTCGACCACGACATGGTCCTCGGCATAGGCGATCGTCTTGGCCGCGTCCTTGAGCGGCTGCCAGTCAGAGTCGTTGGAACCGCGCTCGACATCGTCGATCGCCTTGCGCGTTAGCTTGAAGGGCACGCGCAGTTCGATGACGGGCTTGGCCTCGCGCTTCGCGACCTTGAGGCCATCGCAGAGCGGCAGGACGTCGCTTGCGTGTCCCGTGCCGACGGCCGACAGGTCGAAGCCCTTGGGTCCGAGCAGATCGACCAGCTTGCGGGCGGCGAGATAGCGCTTGAGCGTGCGGGACGCTTCCTCTTCGATCTGCGCCCAGGCGGCGGCCGAGATGGGAGCCAGTTCGCGGTGGAGATTGTTCATGTCAGTCCTCATCCTTTAAAGATCCGATGCCAAGGGACGCGCCCGCATTCGTTGCCGGAGCCCCGGCAGCGGGTGTTGTCGTATCAGCGGAACTTGGTGCCGCCGCCGGGGCAGCCGGCGTCACATCGTCCAGAAAGCTGGCCGTCGGCACGAAGAACAACGTGCCGGTCACCGCACGGCTGAAATCGAGGATCCGATCGTAGTTGCCGGGCGGGTTGCCGGCGAACATGTTCTGCAGCATGCGCTCCGTACGGCTGGGGGACCGGGCGTAGCCGATGAAGTAAGTACCGAACTCGCCCTTGCCAATATCGCCGAAGGGCATGTTGTCGCGCAGGATGTCGAGTTGGTTGCCCTCCTCATCCTCGATGACATTCAACACGTTGTGCGCGAACGGCTGTTTCTTGCTGTCTTCGATCTCGATGTCCGACAGCTTCTTGCGACCGATGATGCCTTCCTGCTGTTCGACGGGAACGGCATTCCACTTGGGGAGATCGTGGAGATATTTCTGGACGATCACGTAGCTTCCGCCCGCAAAATGGGGGTCTTCCGAGCCGATAATGGCCGCTTCGGCGACCGCCCGGCCAGTTGGATTCTCGGTCCCGTCGACGAAGCCCAGAAGATCTCTCTCGTCGAAATATTTGAAGCCATGGGTCTCATCGACGACGGTGATCGCACCGCGGAGCCGATCCATCATCTGGAGCGCGAGCTCGAAGCACTGGTCCATCTGGGTGGCGCGGATATGGAAGAGAAGGTCTCCGGGCGTCGAGACCGCGTGATGAACCCCGTGGATTTCCTGAAACGGGTGCAACTCCTTCGGTCGCGGAGCGCCGAAAAGGCGATCCCACGCCTCTGAACCAAATCCCATGACGCAGGAGAGGCCGCCATCGAGGTCGCGAAAGCCCACAGCGCGAACGAAAGCCGACAGATCCGCGCAGAATGACCGCACCGCATCTGCGTACTCACTGCCCTCGTTGATTGTCGCGACAAGGAATATCGCCGAGCGCGAGAGCTTCGCTGCGACTGGTTGACTTTCGATGTTTCCAATGGCGTCCACAAATTCACTCCCTTTTGGGTGGCAGATCGGATCAAGGCCGCTGCGATGCCCGTCATTCTTCCGCCAGGCTCTTCGCTTTCTCAAGCGCTTCAGCGATCCTTCCGACCATATAAAAGGCGGATTCAGGAAGCCCGTCGAACTCGCCGCTGCGCAGCCGCCGAAAGCCCGAAATTGTGTCATCGAGGTCGACGAACCGACTGGGAGTTCCGCTGAAGACCTCCGCGACGAAAAGCGGCCGGGAGAGAAAGCAGTCGATCTTGCGCGCGCGCTCAACGGTCGGGTCGCTGTGCATTCGCCGGGATCGGACTGACCGGCGGCGCGTCGGAACGGACGGCTGGGTTTGGCGCCCGGGCGCCACGCGCGCTTTCGCGCGCTTTGCGGTTGGTGCCTGTGTCATTCGGGGCGGTCATAATGCGTCTCCGGCCCTGGTGTGCATCCCGTTGTTTGTGGTTGGCCGCCAGCTACTCACTCCGGGGGCGGCAGCTGCTGATAGGCGTGGCCGGTCCGGCTGATCTCGTCCTGAAGAGCCTGCGGGACCTCCGTGTCCGCGACCGTACTGCTGAACACCCAGTCGGCCGCGTCGGGAATGGCGGAAAGCCCCGTTCCATAACGGATGTAGAGCAGCAGGCCTGGCTTCTTCGGATTGATGAAACATTCGATCTCAAGCATCGCTCAGCTCCGGTCAGATTGTGTTTGGGCGAAAGACCGATAGATTTGGCCGCGAAGGGCTGACCTCCCTAGCCGGCGTCCAGATCCTTGAAAGCGTGGCCGTTGGCCTCGATCTCGTTGACCGTGGCCGCCGGCACCTCGTCTGGCCCAACGGTGCCGTCGAAGAGCCAGTCCTTTGCGTCGACGAGATCGGGAAGTCCGGCTCCCTTCTTGACGTAGAGGCCGATCATCGGCTTCTTCGGGCTCACGTAAAAATCAAACTCATCCATCACCGCTCTCCTTTGGCCTGGTCGCCCACGCCGCTGCCATGCGTTCTCAGGCTCGACGCTCGCCAGCGTAACCAAAGCCAGGAGCGATGCGCGCAACCGGCCTCGCCTGGGTTCTTGAGCCGGATGAAACTCTGGCCGCGGTTCCAATGCACAGCGGGATTCGGTTTCTCCGGCTCCTTCACCCGCATCAGAGGAGCAATAGGCGTGCCAGATGGCATCTGGCCGGATTTCAAGGAATTAGGCTCTGAAAAGCGTTGGCGGCGGACAAAAAGTCCAAAGTGACGGTGACAAATTGTCGTGAGGCCGATCGACAAGAAGGGATGCACCTCGCCGAATGCGGTGCTACTTGTGCGCGGAACGGATAAGAGGATTCATTCACATGCGGTGAGGTGCCCTCGGCTGACACGATCGCATCCGTCGGGCAACGGATGCGGGGACTATGCGATGGTGGATCGGGCGGTACGAAAACAAGAGGCCGACGGGGTGGACCCCGATTTCTGGCCGTGGCTCGCGCAAGCCTCGATCCTGATCGTCGATGATGAAGCTGGCCTGCGAAACTTCCTCGTCAAGACGCTGAAGCCCCGGTGCAAACTGATCGATGAAGCCTTCGACACGCGGGAAGCGTCGCGCAAGCTGGACGAGCAACCCTATGACGTCGTCATCCTGGACAATGTCCTGCCCGGCAAGTCGGGTCTGGAATGGCTTGCCGAACAGCGCGCGACGGGTTTCTTCGCCGACGTCATCCTGATCACCGCGCATGCCGATCTCGACACCGCGATCGCTGCCCTTCGTGTCGGCGTCGTCGACTTCGTGCTGAAACCATTCCGATCGAACCAGCTTCTGAGCGCCGTCTCCCGCTGCCTGGATCGCAATCGCCTGCAACGGGAAAATATGGTTCTCCGCCAGGAGCTCAAAAGCGTTTCTGGGTTGGAAGGGCTGCGCAACAAGTTCTGCGGGGAGTCTCACGCGATCGAGGAGGTGCGTGAGCTGATCTCGCGCGTAGCCCCGCTGCCCAGCACCGTATTGCTGACCGGGGAATCCGGGACGGGCAAAGAGGTGGCTGCGCGCTCGATCCACGCCCTTTCTCAGCGCGCCGACAAACTGTTCGTGCCGGTCAACTGCTGCGCCATCCCCGCCGATCTGCTCGAGAGCGAGCTGTTCGGCCATTTGAAAGGTTCCTTCACAGGCGCCAGCGGCGCGAGAGAGGGGCTCATCCAATATGCGCAGGGAGGGACCATCTTCCTCGACGAGATCGGGGATCTGCCCCCTGCCCTGCAGGCCAAGCTTCTGCGCGTTCTGGAAGAGCGCAGGGTTCGGCCAGTCGGATCCGAACGGGACATTCCCATCGACGTGCGCTTCATCTTCGCCACCAACGCCGACCTGCCAACCCGCGTGGAAGCCGGCACCTTCCGGCAGGATCTCTTCTATCGGATCAATGTGATGGAGATCCATATGCCGCGGCTCGCCGAACGGGGTGAGGATGTTCTGGATCTGGCATCGCTGTTCATGCGCGAGCTGTCCGCGCAGCTCGGACTTCCCACCGTGTCCATTGACGACAAGGTCCGGGCTCATCTGGCCCGCTACGCTTGGCCGGGCAACGTCCGCGAGCTGCGGAATTTCATCGAGCGCGCCCTCATTCTAGGACGTTTCCCCAAGCTGTATGAACGTGTCGAAGAGCGGAACGATCGCAAGGCGAAAACCCTCGCCGACGTCGAACGGCGGCACATATTGTCGATTTTGAGGGAGACCGATGGCGACCGCGAGGAAGCCGCCCGCAGACTTGGCATTTCCCGAAAAACCGTCGATCGGAAGTGCGCGACCTGGAATGTCTAGCATGACCGGCAAGGCGGTCCGCACACGGCACTCGGTCCGCTATCGACTGCTCGCCATTGCGCTGCTGCCCATGCTGGTCATCCTGCCGATCTTCCTCGGCGTCGCAATGTACCGCTGGAACGCTAGGTTCGACGCCATGCTGCTATCGAAAGCGGACGGCGATCTCACGATCGCTGACCAATATATGGCGCAGATCCTCGAGGGCATGGAGACTTCGCTCCAGTCACTAGGCGCGTCTGCCCGCTTTCGCGACGCAATGGGCACCGATCCGCGCTCGGCTCATGGCCTGCCCGCCTTGCTTGGCCGTGAGGCCCGCCAGAAGCATTATGACTTCCTGTATGTCATCAGCGCGAAGAACGAGATCATCGCCTCGAATATCCCCCTGCGTGCTGCTGCCATGCGCTCCGACTGGCCGGTGTTGCGCGCGGCGCTGGCCGGCAAGGCGAAGACCGGGATCGACCTCTTCTCCGCCGCCGACCTCCAGGCGGTTTCGCCCAAACTCGCCGAGGTTGCGCAAATCAGGCTCGTTCCCACCGAGAAAGCGGTCCCCACGACGAAGGTGATCGAAACAAGGGGAATGGTGGTTCATTCGGCTGCGCCGATCAGATTACCCAATGGCGAGCCGGCGGCCCTGGTGAGCGGAACCCTGCTCAATCGCAATCTCCGCTTCGTCGATACCATCAACGGGCTCGTCTATCATGACGCCAGCCTCCCCGAAGGGAGCGCCGGGACGGCATCGCTCTTTATCGATGATGTCCGGATCAGCACGAACGTGCGTCTGCTCAAGGATCAAAGAGCCATCGGAACGCGTGTCTCGTCGGCGGTGCGCACGGCTGTGCTCGAGCACGGAGAGAATTGGCTCGACAGCGCCTTCGTCGTGAACGACTGGTATGTGTCTGCCTACAGGCCGATCCTGGACACGGGAGGGCGCCGGGCCGGCATGCTTTATGTCGGCTTTCTCGAAAGGCCGTTCACCACGATGCGGCACGAGATCCTGCTCTCGATCACTTTCGCCTTCCTCCTTGTCACAGGACTGACGGTGCCGCTGTTCCTGAAATGGGCGACCGACATCTTCAGGCCGCTCGAGCGCATGTCGTCCACCATCAGCAAGGTCGAGGAGGGCGATCTCGCCGCCCGCACCGACCACGCCGATGGGAATGATGAAATCGGCCAGGTTGCCCAGCATCTCGATCACCTGCTCGAGCAGGTTCAGGATCGGGATCGGCAGCTGCGCGAATGGAACAGCGAGCTGAACAGGCGCGTCGAGGAGCGAACGGAACATCTCGTACGAGCCCGCAAGCAGATCGAGGATACGACCAAGCAGCTGGTCATGGCGGAAAAGCTGGCGGCAATCGGCGAGATCACGGCCGGCGTCGCCCACGAGATCAACAACCCGCTCGCGGTCATGCAAGGCAATCTCGAGATCATACGCGACGCCATGGGCGACCGGGCGGCCGAAGCCCAGTTCGAATTCCAGCTTCTCGACGAGCAGATCCAGCGGATCGGCGATATCGTTAGAAAGCTCCTCCAATTCGCCAAGCCGGCGGAATATGCGGGATATGAGGAAATCAACGGCTTGCCTCAGATCGTTACCGACACGATGCCGCTCGTGGAGCATTTGCTGAAGAAGACGGCGATTGTCGTCGAGCGGGACGATCACGCGACGCACACGGTGCGCATGAACAAGACCGAGTTGCAGCAGGTGCTCGTCAACCTGATCGTGAACGCGGTGCATGCCATGCCCGAAGGGGGAACGCTAGGGTTGCGGACCTTCGACCAGGACCGCGATGACGGCGCGGCCGGGTCCGCCGTCGCAGTGACGGACACGGGCACCGGAATGTCCAAAGCCGTGCTGAAACATATATTCGACCCTTTCTTCACGACAAAGCAACGTGAAGGAAATGGCCTCGGCCTCTCCATCTGCCAGATGCTGGTCTTGCAGGCCGGAGGGGCACTTTCGGTCGAGAGCGAACCGGGCAATGGAACCACCTTCTCCGTGTGGCTTCCCGATGCCGCCGAGGCTCGCGAGGACGAAGGACATTCTGTCTAGCGGTATCGGGACAGTCTGTCCTGACCGCGCGCGGTCAGGCCTCACAATTCGAGTATTTCTAGCTTCTTAACGCCGTTCTCGGGATCGGCATAGTTCTTGCTCCCTCAACTTCGTCGCGCAACGGAGTGTTCCCGAGATGTCGCAGCAAGTGGAGAGGCAGTCGCTACATCGTGGCTCAATCGCTGCCCCCTGCAGGGCGCGCCTCCTGTCGCCGACGCGCATTCACCCGCCAGCAAACGAACCCTAGAACCAGAGGAGTAGCGAGATGGGCAAGGCCATCGGAATTGACCTGGGCACCACCAATTCGTGCGTTTCCGTCATGGACGGCAAGTCCGCCCGCATGATCGAGAACTCCGAGGGCGCGCGCACCACGCCGTCCATCGTGGCATTCGCGAAGGACGGCGAGCGACTGGTCGGGCAGCCGGCAAAGCGTCAGGCGGTGACCAATCCCGCGAACACCATCTTCGCGGTGAAGCGCCTCATCGGCCGGCGCTTCGGCGACCCGATTGTCGAGCGCGACAAGGATCTCGTCCCCTACCAGATCGTCGAAGGCCCCAATGGCGACGCCTGGGTGGAGGCGGACGGCAAGCAATATTCGCCCTCGCAGATCTCCGCCTTCATCCTGCAGAAGATGAAGGAAACCGCAGAAGCGCATCTCGGAGAGACGGTCACTCAGGCGGTGATCACGGTGCCGGCCTATTTCAACGACGCCCAGCGCCAGGCCACCAAGGACGCCGGCAAGATCGCCGGGCTTGATGTGCTGCGCATCATCAACGAGCCGACCGCCGCGGCACTAGCCTATGGTCTGGAAAAGAAGAAGCAGGGCAAGGTCGCCGTCTACGATCTGGGCGGCGGCACCTTCGACATCTCGATCCTCGACATCGGCGATGGCGTCTTCGAGGTGAAGTCGACCAACGGCGACACCTTCCTAGGCGGCGAGGATTTCGACATGCGCATCGTCAGCTATCTGGCCGACGAGTTCAAGAAGGAACAGGGCATCGACCTGCGCGGCGACAAGCTCGCGCTCCAGCGGCTGAAGGAAGCGGCCGAAAAGGCGAAGATCGAGCTCTCGACCACCAAGCAGACCGAGATCAACCTTCCCTATGTCTCAGCCGACGCCTCCGGGCCGAAGCACCTGCTTATCACCCTCACCCGCAGCAAACTGGAATCGCTGGTCGAGGATCTCGTCCAGCGCACGATGGAGCCCTGCCTCAACGCACTCCAGGATGCCGGCCTGAAGGCCGAGCAGATCGACGAGGTGATCCTGGTCGGCGGCATGACCCGCATGCCCAAAATCCAGGAGACCGTGCAGAAGATCTTCGGCAAGGAACCGCACAAGGGCGTCAATCCTGACGAGGTGGTGGCGATCGGCGCCGCGATCCAGGCGGGCGTGCTGCAGGGTGACGTCGAGGATATCCTGCTGCTCGACGTGACGCCGCTTTCGCTCGGGATCGAGACGCTCGGTGGCGTCTTCACGCGTCTCATCGACCGCAACACCACCGTCCCCGCCAAGCGGAGCCAGACCTTCTCGACCGCCGAGGACAATCAGCCCGCAGTGACGATCCGTGTATTCCAGGGCGAGCGCGAGATGGCGGCCGACAACAAGCTGCTGGGTCAGTTCGATCTGACCGACATCCCGGCTGCCCCGCGCGGCACGCCGCAGATCGAGGTGACTTTCGACATCGACGCCAACGGCATCGTCAACGTTTCGGCGAAGGACAAGGGCACCGGCAAGGAGCAGAATATCCGCATCCAGGCCTCGGGCGGTCTGTCAGATGACGATATCAAACGTATGGTCAAGGACGCCGAGGATCACGCCGCCGAGGACAAGAAGCGCAGGGAGGTGATTGAGGCGAAGAACCTCGCCGAGGCGGTCCTGCACACGACAGAGCGCGCCTATGAGGAGCACAAGGACAAAATGTCCGATGGCGATCGCGAAGCCGTCAATGCGGCCATTGCGGACCTCAAGGAAGCACTCGGCGGCACCGATGTCGACGCGATTTCCGCAAAGCTCGCCGCCCTTCAGGGCGCCGCTGCGAAGATCGAGGCCGCGAGCAGCGTTGGACCGGCGCCCGAGGCACCCGCGTCGAACGACGACGAAATCGTCGACGCCGAATTCAGCGAGGTTAGCGACGACGACGGAAAGAAGTCTTGAGCGCCAAGCTTCGTCGCTGCTGAAACGACCATATACAGCCCCGGCGGCCAGCGGGTCGGTGTTTCTCGGCGCCGCTCGCAGCCGGGGTGAGGTATCGTTACAATCGAAGCAAGACAGCCAGAACAAGGGGCGGATCAATTCGCATGGCATCGCAATCTAATGCAGCTTCACCGACGGGCCAGTCCTGGCGGCCAGGGGGTAGACCATGAGCAATCCTTATGAGGTGCTTGGGGTCTCCTCGACCGCGTCGGCCGACGAGATACAGAAGGCCTATCGCAAGCTCGCGAAAAAGCTCCATCCGGACCTTAACCCGGGCGACAAGGCGGCCGAGGAGAAATTCAAGGAGGTCGCGGGCGCCTACGATCTGCTCAGCGACCCGGAGAAGCGCAAACGCTTCGACGCCGGCGAAATCGACGAGACAGGTGCCGAGCGGCCGCAACATCAATATTATCGCGACTTTTCCGGCGACGACTACAGTCCCTATGCGAGCAGCGCCGGTTTTGCCGACTTCGGCGAAGGCGACGATCCGTTCGCAGACCTGTTCCGCCGCAGCGCCCAGGCCCGCGCGAACCGCCACGGCCAGGACATGCATTACCGCCTCACGATCAGCTTCGTGGAATCGATCACGGGCGGCGATCAGAGGATCACGCTTCCGACCGGCGGAACGCTCGACGTCAAGATCCCGGCCGGGATCCTCGACGGCAAGACCCTTCGCCTCAAGGGGAAAGGTGCCCCCGGCATGGGGAGCGGCCGGCCCGGCGACGCCTTGATTGAGATCGAGGTGCGTCCCGATCCGCGCTTCACCCGCGAGGGCGACGACATAACCGTCGAAGTCCCGATTTCGCTGACGGAAGCGGTACTGGGCGGCAAGATTCGCGTGGCAACGCCCACTGGGGACGTCACGATGACCGTGCCTGCAGGGTCGAACACGGGGAGCAAGCTCAGATTGAAGGGCAAGGGGGCTCCCAAGCGTGGCGGCGGTCGCGGCGACGAGTTTGTGGAGCTCAAAATCATGCTGCCCAAACCGACCGATCCGGCGCTCGAGCAGTTCGTGTCGAGTTGGGAAGCGGGCAAAACCTTCAATCCGCGTGAGGACGCGAACGCACGATGATCGAGATAGACGAATTTCTGGCGCAATCGGGTATCGACCGGCGTTTGCTCGAGGATTGGATCGAACGCGAATGGCTCTTGCCCGAACGCAAGGCGAAGCGGGTCATCCTTTCGGACATCGACGCCGCGCGCGCCCGCTTCATCCGGGACCTCAAGTCCGATCTCGGCGTCAATGACGAAGGCGTCGACATCGTCCTTCATCTCGTCGACCAGCTCCATGGGCTGCGCGGAGCCGTGACCCATATCCGGACTGAGATACGCATAGCGCGGCCCCCGAGGCTGCGCGGGCGCAAGCCGAGATGATCCCTGTCGGGCAGCGCTGAGGCACCGGCGGCTGCGAAACGAGAGCAAAATCTTCATGTGGAACGCATCGTCCGACACTTCACCCGATCGAAGGACTGCCCCAGAAGAGCGGGTCCACCACGTACTGATCGTCGGCGCTGGTTTCGGCGGAATCGAGGCTGCGCGGAATCTAAGAAACGTGCCGGTCAAGGTGACCTTGCTCGACCGGCGAAACTACCACCTCTTCCAGCCGCTCCTCTATCAGGTGGCTGGCACTGCGATCGCGCCCTCGGATATCGCCTGGCCCGTGCGGTCGCTGATCCGCAATGCGCCGAACGTCACGACCCTTCTGGGCGAAGCGATCTATGTGAATGGCCGGGAGAAATGGGTCCTCACCAGCTATGGCGCGACGATATATTTCGACACGCTCATCCTGGCCACGGGCGCGCGGCATTCCTATTTCGGGCATGACGATTGGGAGCCCTATGCGCCGGGGCTCAAGGCCATCGAGGACGCGACCCATATACGCCGCGACATCCTCCTAGCCTTCGAGGAAGCCGAGCGCACCCAAGACCCAGTCGAGCGCCAGAAATATCTCACATTCGCCATCGTCGGGGGCGGTCCGACCGGCGTCGAGCTGGCAGGAACGCTGGCCGAGCTCGCCCATGAGACATTGCGCGGCGAATTCCGCAACGTGAACCTCGACAAGGTACGCGTGGTGCTGATCGAAGGGGGTCCGCGCATCCTGCCAAGCTTCAAGGAAAGCTTGTCCGACTACGCGCAGCGGGCCCTCGAGAGGCTTGGTGCGGAAGTCTGGGTCAACCGGTCGGTGACATCCTGCGACGCGGATGGCGTCGCCATCGGGGAAGAGCGCCTTTCCGCCAAGACGATCCTGTGGGCCGCCGGCGTGGCGGCCTCACCGGTCGCGGAATGGCTGCACTTGCCCTGCGATCGCCCAGGCCGCGTACTCGTCGAGCCGGATCTCACCGCGCCTGGCTTTCCAGACATCTTCGTGATCGGCGATACCGCCCACGTCGAGGACGCGGAGGGAAAGCTGGTCCCAGGCGTCGCGCCCGCCGCAAAGCAGGAAGGGCGCTATGTCGCGCGCGTGATTGACGCGCGGCTGAGCGGCGGAAGTAGCCCCGGCCCATTCCGCTATGTCGATGCAGGCAGCCTTGCGACGATCGGCAAGCGGGCGGCGGTCGTGGATTTTGGTTGGATACGGCTTCGCGGCCGGCTGGCCTGGTGGCTCTGGGGCGCGGTCCACATTTTCTTCCTGATCGGGGTGCGCAACCGTGTGATCGTCGCCCTGAGTTGGATGTGGAGCTATGCGACCGGCCAGCGCAGCGCGCGGCTCATCACTGAGACGGGGCCCGAAACCGACGATGAGCCAATTTAGCCGACATCGGCATGCGCGTTCCGAGCCATCAACCAAGCAACTGACAGGAGGAATGGGATATGTTCAGCGAGTTCAAAACCTTCATCGCACGCGGCAATGTGATCGATCTCGCGGTCGCGGTGATCATCGGCGCCGCATTCGGGAAGATCGTGACGTCGTTCACCGAGGACGTGATCATGCCAGTGATCGGCAAGATATTCGGCGGCCTGGACTTTTCGAGCCATTTCATCATCCTTTCACCTGACAAGGTTCCGGCGGCTCTTGCCAATTCGACCGACTATGCCGCCCTCAAAAAGGCGGGCGTGCCGTTGCTTGGTTACGGCGAGTTCGTGACGCAGGCCGTCAATTTCCTGATCCTCGCCTTCATCATTTTCCTGCTGGTGCGGAGCGTCAACAAGGCAATGGCGGCCCAGCAGACCGCTGAAGGAGCACCCGCTCCTGACAGCGCCGAGGTCGTGTTGCTTCGCGAGATCCGCGACGCTCTGAAGAAGTGACCCGCTGTTCGCGCGAAAATTCTTCTGCCCGGATGGTCATGGACGAGTCGACCGAGTTGGCCGGCTCGTCCGATCTCTGCGCCGAGCGATTCTCATCGAGGGCGCGAATGTTTCAAACCCAGCGTCTGTACAATCTGACTACTCGCGAGCTTAAGATGCCTCCTGATCCCGAATAGTCACATTGGCGTAGCCTTCCTTGCGGAACAAGGCCGCCATATGCTCTGCTGTCGCTCGGCTCGCAGCGTAAATGACCCAAAGGACATTCTGGTGCAGTCCGCTAATCTGAAATCTCATCTGGCCCACCCCGCGCGGTTTTCGTCAATGCCTAGGGAGACAGCTCCAATTCAGTCGAGGGGCTGCGGCTTCTGATCCTCCAGGAAGGGCCGGATCAGATCCTCGTTCACGATATCGCGGGTCGCCTGCGGCGTGAGAGTGCCCCCAACGATCGCCAGGCCCCTGGCCGCCTCAAACAGGAGGGACCGGACATCATCTTCCGAGAGCAAACCTTTGGCCACCAGCGTGCGGACCAGCGCGCGCAAGATCAGCGGTTCAATATCGCGATGTCCCAATGGTAGATCTTCTTCCATCATGATAATCTATCCTCCTGTCGATATTTGGTGCTCGTTGAGAAACTCAGGGCACAGTTACATGGTCAATCTTTGGACGGCTGTCGCAGCGTAGGAACAGATCAATGTGCTGCGCATTCCGTTTAGGTGCACAGGGCCGCTTTGAACCGCTTCAAAGGGCGCGATCTCGAGCAATGGAGAGCAACCATGGGTAAATCCGACGCTGACCTAGAGTCACTCGACAACGAAGCGGCCGCCGAGCAGGGCGCAGATGAGGCGGCCGCGGACAACGCGGTGAAACGCGCCGCAGACGCTGTTGTGCCTCCTCCCGTTCCGGGTGACGAGACACCAACGGATGCTGACCTGGTTGCCGAGGACGATGCCGCGGCCGCCGAAGAAGAAGAAGGCGTCTCCGAAGCGGATGCAGCCGTCGATAAAGCGGCCGATAGGGCCATTTGACATCCGGTATGAAATAGGGCGTCACCAGCACCATGCGCTCCGTGGCCTGATGTATCTGCCACACGAGCAAGGACTCGAAGCCCTCGAGCCGATAATCGGCCCCGCTCGGCAGGAGCTGGACGATAGCGGTGCCCGTCGCATCGGGGACGCGAATGGGATGGTCCGGCATCACGCCGGTCTCCAGGCACCAGTCGCCGCGCACGATCGCTTCCATCTCCGCGACGGCGGGACCGGTCACCCTGGCGACCAATTCATGGTTCACGACGCCAGGCCGGAAATCCTTCGCCACGAGATTTTGCGATCCCGCATATCCGATGTGCCCGTCGATGACGAAGAGCTTGCGATGATCGCGCATGTCTCCGCGCGAGCGGTCGCGCAATATGCACCAGGGCAGTGCCTCCCGAACATCGACACCCTGGCTCCGCAGCATTTTCAAGGTTCCCTTGCGCCAGCTGTGCGAGCCGACCGGATCGAACATGACCCGTGCCTCGACGCCTCGCTTGACCGCTCGGCCCAGCGCCGCAGCAATGCGTTGCCCGACATGATCGTCGGCAAAGATGTAGACGAGGAGGTGAACGAAACTGTTGGCGCCGTCGATGTCCTGTTCGAGCCTGTTGATCACGGCGTCATAGACGTCGATCAGCTCAACAGAATTGCCCGAGACCACCGGCATGCGGCCAAGATCGTCGGCCAGCTCGGCGATTGCCGCCTTGTCGCCGAGCTCCGGCGAGTTCTCCGCCGATGCCAACACGGTTTCGCGGAAATAGGGCACCAAGGACGCGAACCGCTCTGTCCTCCATGCGGGAAAGCGAGGACTTCCAATGAGGAGGTAGAGCAGCAGGCCTGGAATCGGCAGGAAGAAGATGAGCAACAGCCAGGCGCGGGTGGCGTTTGCCGTGCGCCGCTGCGGCACGACCAGCAGCGCACCGATCCGCACAATCCATTCGGCCACATACCATAGAGTCGCGAAGTGAAAGGACATGCCGCCCCTTTCTCAGCTCAGGATACCGTTCCGCGGCTCAGCCGGGGCGGGAAGATCATCGACAGCGAGAAGCGCGAGCATCTCGCGCTCAACGGTTCGTCGAAGCGCATAGAGAGGGAGGCAATTCGGCTCGAGACCAAACGGATCCTCGAGCTGGTGGCCGAGCGCGTCGAGACCGAAGAAGGTGTAGGCGGTGAGCAGCACCGGCAGGAGCGTCCACCAATCCAACGAGCCTGCCAGCGCGAATGGCAGCATCACGCAGAAGATCAGCGCAGTGCGCTGTAACAGAAGCGAATAGGCGAATGGAACCGGCGTCGAGGCGATACGCTCGCATGCGCCCTGTACCTCGGACAAACGGTGCATCTCTCGCTCGAGAACCGAATAATGGATCGGCGTGATAGCGCCCTCGCCCATCAGCTTGAGGAGCAGCTCCCCCAACTGATTCAACACGGCGTTGGTCGGGTTGGGTCCCTTGGCTGCTGGTCCAATTTTGATCCACAACTTGATCGCCGCAGGTTCATCGGCGCCGCGGAGCCGCGCCGCCAGACCCGAAGCGAAGCCACAAATGCC
Organism: Sphingobium sp. BYY-5; assembly: GCF_022758885.1. NCBI lineage: Bacteria > Pseudomonadati > Pseudomonadota > Alphaproteobacteria > Sphingomonadales > Sphingobiaceae > Sphingobium > Sphingobium sp. BYY-5. Next base: position 648,425 of record NZ_JALEBH010000001.1, on the reverse strand, counting down.
GCGCAGGAGGTCGTTCCGATCCTCCTCCTTGAAATTCGATGTTTGGCGCGCGAGGCAGCGGGACGCGACGATCAGCTCTCCCCATAGCTGGCGGCCCTCCCACCATCGCGTGTAGCAGGCGTTGTTCCTGAAGCTCATGAACACCGAGAGCGCGATGCCGATCAACGTGAAGGGCATGGCGGAAATCCGCGCGAAGATGCCCGGATGATCCTTTGCGGCCAGGATCGCGATGACGCTCACAAGGGCGATTGTTCCAAGTCGGCGCGCGATGCGCGGCAGAATTGAGCCATGTATGGCAGTCAGAACATCCTTGAGGCTGGGTTGCGATCTTACGATCATGTTCCGTCTGTTTCCTGGTCAGAATGGAATTCGCGCGCATCTCGTTCCTCTTGAGCGAGCTGCCTGCAGGACGACCGGGCCGTGGCAGGTCGGATATGACAGCCTGTCACCACAGCCCGCCTGCCCCCTCGCAAGGGTCGTGCGTTTGTGCCGCGGCAAGCATTGCATGACGATGCCCCATCAGGTCCGCGCGGCCTTTCGCAGTGTAAAGGCAAGGCTGGTGAGGAAAAAGCCGCGGAACAGGAAGCTGAAACCGACCATGGCAGCCACGAAGGCAAGCCCGGTGAGGGGCCCGCTGATCACCAGATACCCGCCCAGCACGATGTCGATCACGCCGAGCAGTGCGCGCCAGACGCGGTCATGACCACCCTGGAACACATAGATGATCTGGAAGATGCCCGAGACGAGAAGCCAGAGCCCGATCGCCCATCCGAGCGATGCCGCACCTTGGAACGGGTCGAACAGGACGAACGCCCCGGCGAGGATAGCGATGATCCCGAGCAGGATCTCAAGTATTTTGGACCGCGTCGACAAGGCGGAGACGCCCGCGATAATCGCGAACACGCCATAGATGACGAGACTGACACCGAAGACGACGCCGGTCGCGAAGCCAGTGGCGATCGGATTGAAAAACGCCAGTATCCCGCCGAATATCAAGAAAATTCCATAGGCCAGGATCCAACCCCAACCCTTCGAGCCGTCTTCGATGGGAAACAGTCCCTGGGCCTTACTATAGTTGCTCATATCTTCCTCCCTGTCTCCTGGCTGGCATTTGCTGCAAAACTTCCACTATTTGCCGGCCGCCCTCGGGTGGCCTCAATTGATCGGATAACTGCCGAAGCGCTTCCGCGTCGCTGACTCGAACTGCCGCAGAGTCTGCGGCTTCACGAACAATGCGACCACATCCGGATGAGCGGCGCGAACCCTTGCTTCGAGCCCTGCCACGCAATCCTCGATCTGATCGGTCATCAGACCGTCCTCGAACTCGATGCTGAGCGCGACGATCGATTGATGCGGCGACAGTTGCGCCGTGAGCGCGCTGTTCGCGTTAGCGACCCCCGGCTGCTCTTCCACCAAACGGCAAATCGCCTCGACCAGCGCCGGCGGTGCCCGCTCACCGATCAGCAGGCTCTTGCTCTCGATGGCCAGCAGGCCGGCGGTGATCGCCAGGACCAAACCTATGAGGATCGAAGCGATGCCGTCGAACACCGGCATGTCAAGGAAGTCAGCGGCCATGATCCCCGCGCCCGCGAAGGCGATGCCGATGAGCGCTGCACTATCCTCGAAGAGGACCATGAAGGCGGGCGGATCCTTGCTCTGGCGGAATGCTCTCCAAAAGCTCAGATCGCCCCGCGCCCGCTTGAAGCCGCGCCACGCCACGATCCAGGACGCGCCTTCGAACACGAACGACAGACCGAGCACCACATAGCTTACCAGCGCATATTCGATCGGCTCCGGATCGATCACATGGCGCACGCCCTGGTAGAGCGAGACGCCAGCGCCGAGCCCGAACAGAAGCAGAGCCACGATGAAGCTCCAAAAATAGAGCTCGCGGCCATATCCAAAGGGGTGGACGAGATTCGGGCGACGCTCAGATTGTCGGAAGCCATAGAGAAGCAGCCCCTCGTTGCCGGTATCGACGATCGAGTGGACGGCTTCGCTGAACATCGCAGCGCTTCCGGTGACAACGGCAGCGGCGAGTTTCGTACACGCCACCGCGACGTTCCCGGCCAAGGCGGCATAGACGGTCAGCCGCGACGAATGCGGTTCGGCGCTTGATCCTGTTGCTACCGTCGTCAAGCAGGGGCCCTCCGCACCATTGTCATCCGAACAACCGGGTCGCGACGTCCGCGACCTTGCGGCCGAGATAAGCAGCCCCGGCCAGGTCGTTCGCATCGGGTTGGCGACTGCCGTCGCTCCCGGCAATCGTCGTGGCACCGTAGGGCGCTCCACCTCGAACCACATCCCAACCCATCTGGCCGGCGAAGCCGTAATCGAGACCAACGATCGTCATTCCGAAATGCAGCATGTTAGTGATAAGCGAGAAGAGTGTCGTCTCCTGGCCGCCATGTTGCGATCCCGTAGAGGTGAATGCCGCACCGACCTTGCCGATCAGCGCTCCTTTCGCCCAGAGACCGCCGGCGCGATCGAGAAAGGCCGCCATCTGCGAGGAGATGCGGCCGAACCGCGTTCCGGTTCCGATGACGATCGCGTCATAGCTCTCCAGATCTTCGATGGTCGCGATGGGCGCCGCCTGATCGAGCTTGAAATGCGACGCGCGGGCCACTTCTTCAGGAACCGTTTCGGGCACCCGTTTGATGTCGACGCTCGCTCCGGCGCTTCGCGCTCCTTCCGCAATAGCCTCGGCCATCTTCTCTATGTGACCATAGCTCGAATAATAGAGCACCAATATCTTTGCCATAACGTCACTCCTTCGTCCGCGCTCGCGGGCGGGCAACATCTAGAGATTGTCTTTAAGGAACGTCCCGATCCTGGCCGTAACAGCGCTGATCCTGTCGGGGTCGTTGTAGAAATCATTGTGCGTGCACTGCTCGATTATATCGATGTCCTTTTGTTCCGATCGAGCTGCATCAAACAGCCGGAAGCCATCCCGGTAAGACCCAAAGGGATCGTCGGTGTCACCGATCACCACCTGCAGGGGCTGTACGAGCAACTGGTCCGCCAGATGAAATGCGTCGAACGTGAATACCGCGCCAAGGTCCGCAAGGCGCAGGCTGGCCGAGTCAGTGGGTGCCTGCTCGGCGCCGGCCGCCGCGCCGGATCCAACAACCTCCACAAGGTCGAGCGTTCGCGCGGGGCCAGCGCCTTCCGTCTCGGCTACCGGCACCAGGCCGACAATCTTCGGGGCGGCTCCCTGTGCTTCAGCCGTCCTCTGGCGGCCGATCTCGCGCAGGCGCGCGGCCGCCGCGCCGGCCGTCAGATCACCCTCGCGCTGAATGCGGCCCACATTGACCGGCGCCACGGCCGCGAGAGCGGCTATCCGGTAGTCCGACATCGCCGCCCCCACGAGGTAGCCGGCACCAGCGCCCAATCCCACCGCTGCGATGCGTCCTTCATCGACGAAGGCCATGGTGACGAGATAGTCGATCGCGCAGCGAATATTCTCGATCCGGTCGCCAGGATCGGTGCCGATCTCTTCGCCCGCGCTCGTCTTCGATGTGGCGTCCAGTACGAGCGTCGCATAGCCGAGCTGGGTCAGCTTCGTGCCATAGTCATGTGCCTGGTCCCGACTTGGCCCGGAAGGATGGACACAGATCAGCGCCGGATATTTCTTGGCATCGTCGAACGGAAGCGGAAGATGCAGATTGGCTGCGACGACCCTGTCCTTGTTCTTGAAAGTGATCGGTTCCATGCGTCCGCTGGCCTCCTCGAAAGCTACTTGAGCAGCACCGCTGCCTTCGCAGCGGTCTGATAGATGCCCCATGCGATCGGGATGCCCACCGCGATCCACGCCAGGAGAACAGCAGCGCTGGGGCGGGCCGGCCCGCCAACCTTCGGCCCCACAGCCGTTCCGTGCCCGACCTCGGAAATGCCAGGAACGATCTCGTCCGCAGCCATATGGAAGCGCGGATGGACCGGGCGGATGAGAAGGTTGAGGATGAAGGCCAGCACAAGGAGCGTGGCGAGTGTCCAATAGATGGGTTGGTAGACCTGATCGCGCGGAATCCCGGCCGAGATGCGATTGTCGCGAAGGGCCGTGACAATGAATGGCCCGAGAACCCCTGCTGTCGACCAGGCCGTCAGCAGGCGCCCATGGATTGCGCCGACGAACTTGGTGCCGAAGAGATCCGCCAAATAGGCGGGCACCGTTGCGAAGCCACCGCCATACATGGACGCGCAGACGCAGAAGGTGAGAATGAAGAGGCCGATGGAGCCGCCGAGCAGGGCCGGTGCGGCGAGGCCATAGAGGAGCGTGCCCGCTGCCGTCATGACGGCAAAGGTCCGCTGGCGACCGAGCTTGTCAGACGAGGTCGCCCAGAAGAACCGGCCGCCGATATTGAAGAGGCTGATGAGCCCGACGAAGCCGGCGCCGACGGCCGCAGCGGCAGTCTTGTCAGCATCGTTGAAGGCGGTGAAGAGCGTACCAGGCTTGTCGATCAGTCTGCCGCCAAACACTTCCTGCAGCATGGGCGAGGCGACCCCGATGATGCCGATCGAGGCCGAAACGTTGAGCAGGAGCACGCCCCAGACCAGCCAGAATTGCGGCGTCCTGTGCGCGTCTTTCAGATGGACGTGAAAACGGCTGATCGACGCATGTATCGTCGCTGGCGGTGTCCGGCCCACCGGTCGCCATCCCTCCGTGGGCACACGAAAGCCGAAAGCGCCCGCCAGCATGAAGACGAAATAGCCGATCGCGAGTACCGCGAAGGTCTGCCACACACCGACCCCGGCGGGGCTGGCGAATGCGTGCATCAGCCGGTCGGCGAGCGGGCTGCCGATCATAGCACCACCGCCAAAGCCCATGATGGCCATGCCTGTCGCCATGCCGCGCCGATCGGGAAACCATTTGATGAGGGTGGAAACCGGCGTGATGTAGCCGATTCCAAGACCGATGCCGCCGAGAAGGCCGGTGCCGAGCCAGAGCAGCCAGAGCTGGTGCATCGCAACGCCCACAGCACCCAGCGCCATGCCGCCACACCAGCAGCAGGTTGCCACGACCCCCGCCTTACGCGGCCCCGCGCGCTCGAGCCAGCCGCCCCACATGGCCGCCGCGGCACCCAGCACGACGAAGAAGATCGAATAGGTCCAGACGAGGTCGCTCACGCGCCAGTCGCAACTCGTGGTTGTCAGCGCGCCTAGAAGCGACATTCCCTCGCAGGTCACCGGGCTCGAGATCCCGACTGCGCGCGAAAGCGGGAGCCAGAACACGCTGAACCCATAGGCCATGCCGATGCAGAGATGGATGGCGAGCGCACAGGGCGGCACCAGCCAGCGGTTGAAATCGGAGCCGGCGACAATGTTTTCCCGGTCGAGAATGCCAGGCGGCCGTCCACCGGCAACTGCACTTGCTGACGCCATTCCTCTTCTCCCTCAGGTCTGGATGGTACCGCTCCCGGTGATTGCCGCCCCGCGCCCCATCACTCGACCGTCAGCTTGAGCGCACCGTCGCCCTCGTCGACCTTCACTGTCGATCCGTCGGGAATTTCGCCCTGCAGGATCTTCTCTGCGAGGGGGTCCTGCAGATAACGCTGCACCGCGCGCTTCAGCGGACGCGCGCCATAGACGGGATCATAGCCGACGCGCCCAAGCCAAGCGCGGGCGGCATCGTTGAGGTCGAGCGTGATCTTGCGATCGGCGAGCAGCTTCTGGAGCCGCGCAACCTGGATATCGACGATCGGCGCCATATGGTCGGCGGCGAGGCGGTGGAACAGGATGATGTCGTCGAGGCGGTTGAGGAACTCGGGCCTGAAATGGGCCCGCACCACTTCCATCACTTGCGGCTCGGCGGCCGAGGCCGGTTCATTCTCGCCAAGCTGGGTGAGATATTGCGAACCGAGGTTCGAGGTCAGGATGATGAGCGTATTGGTGAAGTCGACCGTGCGGCCCTGGCCGTCGGTCAGGCGGCCGTCGTCGAGCACCTGCAGCAGCACGTTGAAGACGTCCGGATGGGCCTTCTCCACCTCATCGAACAGCACGACCTGGTAGGGCCGGCGCCGCACCGCCTCGGTGAGGACACCGCCTTCGTCATAGCCGACATAGCCGGGAGGCGCGCCAATGAGGCGGGCCACCGAATGCTTCTCCATGAATTCCGACATGTCGATGCGGACCATCGCCTGGTCATCGTCGAACAGGAAACCGGCGAGCGCCCGGGCCAGCTCAGTCTTGCCGACGCCCGTCGGCCCCAGGAACAGGAAGGAGCCGAGCGGCCGGTTGGGATCCTGGAGGCCCGCGCGCGCGCGCCGGACGGCCCGGGACACCGCGGCAACCGCGTCTTCCTGCCCGATGACGCGCTTGCCGATCGCCTCTTCCATATGGATGAGCTTTTGCCGCTCGCCTTCGAGCATGCGGTCGACCGGGATACCGGTCCAGCGCGAGACGACGCTGGCGATATCCTCGGCGGTCACTTCCTCGCGCAGCATCGCGCCCTTGGCGATTGCCTGTGCCTCGAACAGCTTTCTCTCGAGGTCCGGAATGGTGCCATATTGCAGCTCCCCAGCCTTGGCGAGGTCGCCGGCACGCTGCGCCTGCTCGAGCTGCACGCGCGCGGCGTCGAGCTGTTCCTTGATCCTCGCCTCGCCCTGGATCTTCTCCTTTTCAGCCTGCCAGCGCGCGGTGAGTTCGCTCGACTTCTGTTCGAACTCGGCAATATCCTTCTCAAGGTGAGCGAGCCGGTCCTTGCTGGCTTGGTCCGTCTCCTTCTTCAGCGCCTCGCGCTCGATCTTGAGCTGGATGATCCGCCGGTCGAGATTTTCGATCTCTTCAGGCTTGCTCTCCACTTCCATGCGCAGGCGCGAGGCGGCCTCGTCCATGAGGTCGATGGCCTTGTCGGGCAGGAAGCGGTCCGTGATGTAGCGGTTGGAGAGCGTCGCCGCCGCCACGATCGCCCCGTCGGTGATCCGCACGCCATGGTGCAGCTCGTACTTCTCCTTGAGCCCGCGCAGGATCGAGATCGTGTCCTCGACCGTCGGTTCACCGACGAAGACGGGCTGAAAGCGCCGCTGGAGCGCGGGATCCTTCTCGACATATTTGCGATATTCATCGAGCGTGGTCGCACCGATGCAGTGGAGTTCGCCGCGCGCGAGGGCGGGCTTCAGCAGATTCGAGGCATCCATCGCGCCGTCGGTCTTGCCCGCGCCGATCAGCGTGTGCATCTCGTCGATGAAGAGGATGACCTGTCCCTCGGCGCCCTTCACTTCGTCGAGCACGCCTTTGAGGCGCTCCTCGAACTCGCCGCGATATTTGGCGCCCGCGATCAGCGATCCCATGTCGAGCGCCATTAGCGTGCGGTCCTTGAGCGTATCGGGGATGTCCCCATTGGCGATACGCAGCGCTAGACCCTCGGCGATGGCGGTCTTGCCGACGCCGGGTTCGCCGATCAGCACCGGGTTGTTCTTGGTCCGGCGCGCCAGGATCTGGATGGTGCGGCGGATCTCCTCATCCCGGCCAATGACCGGGTCGAGCTTGCCCGCGCGTGCCGCCTCTGTGAGGTCGCGCGCGAACTTCTTGAGCGCGTCATAGCGGTCCTCGGCCCCCGCCGTATCGGCCGTGCGCCCGCCTCGGAGGGTGTTGATCGCATCGTTGAGCGCGTCGGCCGTCACGCCGGCAAGCTCGAGCGCCTTGCCGACAGCCGTGCCCTTCGCGAGCACGCAGGCGAGAAGCAACCGCTCGACGGTCACATAGCTGTCGCCGGCCTTCTTTGCGATCTGTTCGGCGGAATCAAGGAGGCGCGCGGCATCATTGTCGAGCGCGGGCGGTTGCTGTGCGCCGCTCCCGGAAACTTTGGGGAATTTGGCGAGCGCGGCATCGACCTCTCGCGTTGCCACCTGCGGCGAGCCACCAGCCCGTTCGATCAGACCGGCCGCCATCCCCTGGTCGTCTTCCAGAAGTGCCTTCAGGATGTGCTCCGGCGCGATGCGCTGGTTGTTCAGCCTGATGGCGACGGTCTGCGCGGCCTGGAGAAAGCCCTTGGCGCGGTCGGTGAACATCTCGAGGTTCATGGCGCTTCCTAAAATTCCAATGGACGCGGCGGTCGCTCAACCGAGCCGTTCCCGCGAAATGATCTTGGATCGTCACGTCGCCCCCGCAGGCGAGCGCTGGTGACGGTTCATCGAAAGGTGCCAATCGAGCCGGTGGAGAGGTGGAGGGTGCCCGGCCCGATTGGCAGGTTGCGGGAGTCAGATTGCAGTCCTCATCGGCTCGTCCTCCCGCGACCATTCGCTTAGAAGTCCATGCCGCCCATTCCGCCTGGCATGGCCGGCATGGCCGGCTTGTCTTCCGGCAGGTCGGCGATCGATGCCTCGGTCGTGATCAGGAGGCCCGCGACGCTCGCCGCATTCTGGAGCGCGGTACGCACGACCTTGGTCGGATCGATGACGCCGGCCTTGACCAGATTCTCATAGGTATCGGTCTGCGCATTGAAGCCGATCGACGGATCGTTGCCGTCGAGCAGCTTGCCCGAGACGACAGCGCCATCGAAGCCAGCATTCTCGGCGATCTGCTTGACCAGCGAGGTCAGCGCGCGGCGGACGATATCGATGCCGCGCGTCTGATCATCATCCTCGCCGTTGAGGCCTTCGAGCGCCGTGGTCGCATAGAGCAGCGCCGTGCCTCCGCCCGGGACGATGCCCTCTTCGACAGCCGCGCGGGTGGCATGTAGCGCGTCGTCGACGCGGTCCTTGCGCTCCTTCACTTCGATCTCGGTTGCACCACCGACCTTGATGACTGCAACGCCGCCCGCCAGCTTGGCCAGACGTTCCTGCAGCTTCTCGCGATCATAGTCGGACGTGGTGGTCTCGATCTGCGCGCGGATTTGCTCGGTCCGCGCCTTGATCGCGTCATGGGTTCCCGCACCATCGACGATCGTGGTCGTGTCCTTGTCGATCGTGATCTTCTTGGCCTGGCCGAGCATGGCCAGCGTCACGCTCTCCAGCTTCGTGCCGAGATCCTCGCTGACGACATTGCCGCCGGTCAGGATGGCGATGTCCTCGAGCATCGCCTTGCGGCGATCGCCGAAGCCCGGCGCCTTGACCGCGGCGACCTTGAGGCCGCCGCGCAGGCGATTGACGACGAGCGTGGCCAGAGCCTCGCCCTCAATATCCTCGGCGATGATGAGAAGCGGACGGCCCGACTGCACCACCGCTTCGAGGATCGGCAGCATCGACTGCAGGTTCGACAACTTCTTCTCGTGGATGAGAATGTAGGGATCGGCCAGCTCAACCGTCATCTTCTCGGGGTTGGTGATGAAGTAGGGCGAGAGGTAGCCGCGGTCGAACTGCATGCCTTCGACGACATCGAGTTCGAACTCGAGGCCCTTGGCCTCCTCGACCGTGATGACGCCTTCCTTGCTGACCTTCTCCATGGCTTCAGCGATCTTCTCGCCGACTTCACGGTCGCCATTGGCCGAGATCGTGCCGACCTGAGCAATCTCATGCGAGCCCGATACGGGCTTCGAGCGCTCCTGAAGCTCTTTGATGACCTTCGCCACGGCGAGATCGATGCCGCGCTTGAGGTCCATCGGATTCATGCCGGCGGCCACCGACTTCATGCCCTCGCGGACAATCGCCTGGGCGAGCACGGTGGCGGTAGTGGTGCCGTCACCGGCCGCGTCGTTGGTCTTGGACGCCACTTCGCGCAGCATCTGCGCGCCCATATTCTCGAAGCGGTCCTTGAGCTCGATATCCTTGGCGACGGTGACGCCGTCCTTGGTGATGCGCGGTGCGCCGAAGCTCTTGTCGATGACGACGTTGCGGCCCCTCGGCCCGAGCGTGACCTTGACCGCGTCCGCGAGAATGTCGACGCCCTTCAGGATCCGTTCCCGAGCGTCCCGCGCAAATTTGACGTCCTTCGCTGCCATGTGACTTTCCTTTCAGAGAGCAAGAGATCTTGTCGCGACGGGTATTGACTGTCCGCCGTCACAGATTGGTCCGGACCGCATCAGGAGACGATGCCGAGGATGTCGGATTCCTTCATGATCAGGAGTTCCTGGCCATCGATGGTGACCTCGGTGCCAGACCATTTCCCGAACAGGATGCGGTCCCCGGCCTTCACGTCGAGGGGCACAAGCTTGCCATCTTCGCTGCGCGTACCGTCCCCTGCGGCAATGACCTCCCCCTGTTGGGGCTTCTCCTTTGCCGTGTCGGGAATGATGATCCCTCCGGCGGTCTTTTCCTCGGCTTCCACACGGCGCACCAACACCCGATCATGCAAAGGACGAAACTTCATCGCTGCTATCCTCCAACCTAAAGGCGACAACTAAGCGAGACGGTGTGGAACACGCTGGAAATCGCCATATTTCATGGTCTGTTCGATGAGGATGGAATCCAGGACGTCCCGTGCGGAACTGTGAACGCGCTCCAGGACCAATGCCCCGCCACCCGTTCATTGCCTCCGTCGAAACGCCGAACTCCATCAATGCTGTCGTCGCATGCGCCCCTCCATGTCTTCGCGGCAGAAATGAGAGCAATAGGCGTGCCAACTTAAGTCGCACCGAAATTCAATGATTTATTGGATCGGCAATCGATCGGGGAGACAGGATGTCCGCCCGCCAGAAGACAAAATGTCCGACACCCATCCGCCACGGGCATGGGCGTCCGTCGCTGCGGTGGGTCACGCGCGATACGATCCCGAGCACCAGCGCCACCCCCAGCACGATCGCCAACCCGTAGAGCGCTGCATGCCCGATCTCATGGAAAAGGCCGGAAAAGGCTTGCCCGAACTCATAGCCGATGAGGGTGAAGGCAGTGCCCCAGACGAAGGCTGCGCAGGCATCGAGGGGCACGAAGGTCTTCACCGCCACATAACTCGCGCCGATTGCAATCGGACTGATCGTGCGCAGGCCATAGGCAAAGCGAAAGCCGACAATGAAAGCCGTCGGATGTCTCCCGATGAGCGTGGTGGCTCGTTCGAACGCAGACCGCCGCATGGCCTTTTGCACCCAGGCATAATGCTGACAGTGGCGTCCGAGGAAGAACCAGGCCTGATCGACCATGAACGAGCCGGCAGCCGCAGCGACCATTGCCTCCCAAAGCGGGATGAGTTGGCGGTGCGCCGATATACCGCCGGCAATGACTGTCGCCTCGCCCTCGAGCCCTGCCCTGAAGAGGATGGCGATCACACCGTAGCGTGCGAACAGCAGCTCGATCGACATACAAGAATCTGCCCCAAATTGCTGGTACGATAACCGCGACTTCCCGCAGCATCTCAAATCCGGATTTCTGTTCCCAGTTCGACGAGGCTTTCCGAAGGGATCCCGAACGAGGCGCCCGTTGGCGTCACATTGCGCTGCATCCAGACAAAGATGGACTCGCGCAGCTTGGCCATCCCGCGGACCTTCCGATCGGCAATGACCGTCTCATGCCCGATATAATAGGTGGCGTCCGCTAGATCGGTCGCCGAGGCGCAAATCCGGGCACCCCTCAGCCCGGCGGGGATGTCGGGGCTCTCCATGAAGCCGAACCGCAGGATCACGCGCTCAAAGCCAGCGCTCAGCACATGCACTTCGGCCCGGTTTCCAGGGTCCACCACCGGCACCTCTTCGGTCACGACCGAGACCAGCAGCACCGTGTCCTGCAAGGCCTTGTTGTGCCGCAAATGGGCCGCCAGGGAGAGTGGAATGCCGCTGCGCGCCGCCGAGAGGAATGCGGCCGTGCCGCTGATCCGGACGACCGACTTGGTTTCGAGCGCCGCTATGAACTGGGGCTCCTCGATCCGTCGCTCAGCTCTTGCGGCATCGACCAGTTGCACGCCCCGGCGCCATGTCAGCATCAGGAAGGCGATCGCGCCCGCGATCATCAACGGAAACCACCCGCCTTCGAAGAGCTTCACCGCATTGGCGCCGAAGAAGAACAGGTCCACGGCCATGAAGAGCCCATTGACCGCCAGGACTAGCACCGGCGGAAACCCCCATTGGAGCGCTACCAGAGCGGCAAGGAAGGTGGAGATCGCCATCAGCCCGGAAACCGCTATCCCATAGGCCCCCGCCAGCGCATCGGACGTTTTGAAGATAAGCACGGCCGCGATCGTCGCAGCGGCGAGCAGCCAGTTGACCGTCGGCACGTAGATCTGTCCGCGCTCGTCGCGCGTCGTGTGGAAGATCGCCAGCCTGGGAAGAAAGCCCAACTGGACCGACTGATGCGTCAGCGAAAATGCCCCGGAGATGATCGCCTGCGATGCGATGATGGTGGCAACGGTTGCAAATGCCACCAGGGGATAATGGGCCCAGGCCGGCGCAAGGCTATAGAATGGGCCGGCGATGGCGGCGGGATCGCTGGAAACGGTCGCCGCCTGCCCCAGATAGTTCAGGACCAGCGCGGGAAGCGCGACAAGGAACCATGCCGCCCTGATCGCGCCGCGCCCGAAATGCCCCATGTCGGCGTACATGGCCTCGCCCCCCGTCACGGCCAGAAAGACCGCGCCCATGACGCCGAAGCTGACGGCGATCGGCGCTCCGGCCAGAAATCCTATCGCGTGCGAAGGCAGGAGTGCCGCCAGAATTGCCGGATGGCGAGCGATCGCGGCCACACCCAACGCAGCGATGACGACGAACCAGCAGAGCATGACCGGCCCGAAGATCCTGCCGATAAATCCCGTGCCCTTCGACTGAACGCAGAACAGCGCGAGGAGGATTATAAGCGTCAAGGGGACCACTGCATGGCCGAGCATAGGTGCGTCGACCTTCAGTCCCTCGACCGCGCTCAGGACCGAAATGGCTGGAGTGATCGCGCCGTCCCCGTAGAGGAGAGCGGCGCCGACCAGGCCCAGCACGAGCAGGGCCGTGCCTCGGCTGTTGGGGGATCCGGAGGTGACGCCAAGCAGCGCCAGCATAGCGACCACGCCTCCCTCCCCGCGATTGTCAGCGCGCAGGATCAGGAGCGCATATTTGATCGAAACGATGACGACGAGCGACCAAATGATGAGCGAGGCAATACCGGACGCCGCATGTCCGGGTCCGAGACCGGATTTCACGCCAGCAGCCAGCGCAACCTTGAAGGCGTAGAGGGGACTGGTCCCGATATCGCCATAGACGACACCAAGCGCGGTCAGCGCGAGGACGGGCAGCGCGCGCTTCCTTGAAGATGCCTCCGCGACGGGCGCTTTGAGGGTGTCAGGTGCCACGGCCGTCCCGCTCAGTTCAGGGCTTCAGGACAATGCGGATGAGACCGGCAACGATGCCCAATGCGAGGACGCTGCCTGCCCAGATCGCGACCATCCAGCCAAGCCGTTGGAGAAAGGACGTCTCACCGCCCATCAATGGTAGCCGTGCGTGCCGGCTTTGCCGCGAAACACCCAATAAGCCCAGCCCGTATAGATAATGATCGTAGGGATGATGATCACCGAACCGACCAGCATGAAGAGCTGGCTCTGATAGGGCGCCGCGGCATCCCAGATCGTCACCGCGCGCGGCACGACATAGGGATATATGCTGATGCCAAGCCCAATGAAACCGAGCAGGAACAGGGCAAGCGCCATCACGAATGGCAGGCGTTCGGCGCCGCGCTTCAGGCTCCAGAAGAAGATCGCCGAACAGATCATAACAAGCAGCGGAACCTGCGCCGTGAGCAGTACGCCGGGCATCGTAAACCAGCGCCGCCAATAATCATAGGCGAGGAAGGGCGTGGCCAGACTCACGGCCCCCAATGCCAGGAGCGTCGCCACGCCAAGTGGGACGGCCAGGTGTCGCGCCCGCTGCTGGCAGCGATATTCGGTCCGCCAGATGAGCCAGGTCGCGCCGAGCAGGGCATAACCGATCACCACGGCCAAGCCCGTGAGCAGGCTGAAAGGACTCAGCCAGTCCAGCCAGCCTCCCGCATAGGCGTCATGCTCGACATGAATGCCCTGCAGGATCGCCCCGAGCGTGACCCCTTGCGCGAAAGCAGCGACGATCGACCCGAGCGAGAAGGCCATGTCCCAGAACGGCCGATGGCCCGCGTCGCGCCACCGGAACTCGAACGCCACGCCGCGAAACACAAGTCCCAGGAGCATCGCGATCATCAGCGGATAGGTCGCGGGCAGAATGATCCCGTATGCGAGCGGGAAGGCCGCAAACAGCCCCCCTCCCCCCAACACCAGCCAGGTCTCGTTGCCGTCCCAGACCGGCGCGATCGAGTTCATCGCCTGGTCGCGTTCCTCGCCGACCGAATAGATCGGGAAGAGGATGCCGATGCCGAGATCGAAGCCGTCCATCACGACATAGGCGCAAACGGCAAAGCCGATGATGCAGGCCCAGACAATGGTGAGATCAAGATGTCCCATGTCTCAAGCCTCCCGCGACGGCGCAGCGACGACACCCGCCGCAGGGGTGATGCCGGCGGCACGCTGCGGGACCTTTGCTGGCTCCGGCTCGCCCGCGCTTGGCGGCTTCGCCATCATCCGCAGCAGATAGTATGTGCCGGCACCGAAAGCGCCGAAATAGACGATAACGAATGCAAGAAGCGACGCAGCCACGGCAGGCGCTCCCAGGGGCGAATGGGAATCGACCGTGCGCAGCAGTCCATAGACAGTGAACGGTTGCCGTCCGGCCTCGGTCGTCACCCAGCCCGCGATGACCGCCACGAAGCCGGCGGGGCCCATCGCAACCGCGGCCCGGTGCAACCAGGCCCAGTCATAGAGCTTCTTGCGCATCCGCGCGAGCAGGCTCCACAATCCCAGCCCGAGCATGGCCAGGCCCAGCGCCACCATGATCCGGAAGGACCAGAAAATGATGTGAGCAGGGGGCCAAATATCGCGCGGATAGTCCTTCAGGCCCGGAAGCGGCGCATAGGGGTCGTGCTTGAGGATCAGCGATCCGACATGAGGCACCTCGACCTTGTAGCGGACCCGCGCTTCCTCGTTGCTCGGCAGGCCGAAGAGCACCAGCGGCGCCCCATCAGGGCTCGGATCATAGTCCCCCTCCATCGCCAGCACCTTGACCGGCTGATGCTCGAGCGTGTTGAGACCGTGCTGGTCGCCCGCGAGGATCTGGATCGGCGAGACGAGCGCCGCCATCCACATCGCCATGGAGAACATCTTGCGCGCGCCCGGGTTCGAGCGATCCTTGAGCAGATGCCAGGCGCCGACCGCGCCGACCACCAGCGCTGTGGTCAGATAGGCGGCAATGACCGTGTGGACGAGACGATAGGGAAAGCTCGGATTGAAGATGATATCGAGCCACGAGCCCGCCGGCACGAACTGGCCCTTCGCGTTGATCGCGTAGCCCGTCGGCGTCTGCATCCAGCTGTTCACCGAAATGATCCAGGTCGCCGAGATCAGCGTGCCAAGCGCCACCATGCACGTCGCGAAGAAATGAAGCCCCTTGCCCACCTTGTTAATGCCGAACAGCATGACGCCAAGGAAGCCGGCCTCGAGGAAGAAGGCGGTCAGTACCTCATAGGCCATGAGCGGGCCGATGATCGGCCCCGCCTTGGTCGAAAAGACCGACCAGTTGGTGCCGAACTGGTAGGACAGGACCACTCCGGAGACGACGCCCATGCCGAAGGCGACGGCGAAAATCTTGATCCAGTAGCGATAGAGATTGGCGTAGACGCCGTTGCCGGTCTTCAGCCACAGGCCCTCGAGCACCATCAGATAGCTCGCCAGCCCGATCGAGAAGGCGGGAAAAATGAAGTGGAAGGAGACCGTGAACGCGAACTGCGCACGGGCAAGTATCACTGGGTCAAGATCCGCGAACACTCTGCCTCCCCCCGTTATCGTTCCAGATTATGCGATGGCGGCCCTTCTCGTGGCTCGGGCCGCCACGACGCGGACCGGAATCGATTTGGCGGCGGGCGTGCCGCTCATGCGATCATAATAGTCGAGCGGCAGGAGCGGATTGAGCTCAGGATAGTAGCCCGCGATCGCGCCGCGCGGCATCGGATAGTCGATGACCGTCAGCGCATCGACGCGCCGCTTGACCCCGTCGTCGCTGATCGTCTCGAGCGCGACGGTCGCCCTTTGCTCAAGGCCCCGCGCGATACGATCGTCCTCGTTCATGAAAAGGACCATCCGGTCGTTGTAAACGCCCCGATAGCGGTCGTTATAGCTGTAGATCGTCGTGTTGAACTGGTCGTGCGAGCGCACCGTTGCGAGCCGCAACATGGCCGGATCATCGACCGGCGTGTTGACGTCGAGACCGGGCAGCAGCAGGAAATTCGCCTTGCCGGTAGGGGTGAGCCAGACCAGGCGCCGCGGCGCCACGTCGAGATGGAATCCCTTGGGATCCTTGATCCGCCCCGAGAAATCCTCGTAGATTTCGGGATAGACCGCTGCGATCTTGTCGCGGATGAGGGTGTAATCGTGGATGTAGGATTCCCAAGGGATCTTGCTCTCAGGAAGCGCGGCCATCGCCATGCGGCAGACGATCTCGACCTCGGGCTTGAGATGCTCGCTGGCCGGCGTCAGAACGCCCCGCGACGCCGTCACGTTCGACATGGAATCCTCGATCGTGACGAACTGCTCGCCGGCAGAGGTCTCGATCCGCTCGGACCGCGCGATCACCGGCAGGATGAGCGCATCGCGCCCATGGACAAGATGGCCGCGGTTGAGCTTGGTGGCGATGCCGACGGTGAGTTCGAGCTTACGCATCGCTGAATAGGAAATGTCCGTATCGGGCACGGCGCGCACGAAATTGCCGCCCATGCCGATGAATACCTTTGCGGTGCCTTTCAGCATCGCCTCGACGGACTCGACGGTGTGATGCCCATGTTCGCGCGGTGGCTCGAAGCCGAAAACGTCCCGGACGCGGTCGAGATAGGCTTGCGTTGGTTTCTCGTCGATGCCGACCGTGCGATCGCCCTGGACGTTGGAATGACCGCGAATGGGCGAAATCCCGGCGCCCGGTTTACCGTAATTGCCCTTGAGCAGAAGGATATTCGCAACCTGCTGGAGAAGCTGCGAGCCCAGCTGGTGCTGGGTGAGGCCCATGCCGTAGCAGATCATGGTGGCCTTGGAGCGAATGTAGATCTCGGCGCAACGACGGATCTGCGCTTCCTCGATCCCCGAGTGCGCCACGAGGTCGGCCCAGTTGAGCGACATCACCTCGTCGCGCACGGCTTCCATTCCCAGTGTGTGCTCGGCGATGAAGGCATGATCGAGGATCTTCTCGCCCTTTGCCTCGCGCTCGAACATGACCTTCATCATGCCCTTCAGCAGCGCCAGATCGCCGCCGATCTTGATATGCACGAACTCGCTGGCGATCGGCGTCGAGCCGAAGGTCGCCATCTGGATCACGTCCTGCGGCTCGGTGAACTTGATGAGCGCGCGTTCGGGCATTGGGTTGACCGCGACGATGGGCACGCCGCGTTTGCGTGCCTCAACCAGGTTGGTCATCATCCGCGGCGAATTGGTGCCGGTGTTCTGGCCGATGACGAAGATCGCCTCTGCATGCTCGAAATCTTCGAGAATAACGGTGCCCTTGCCGACGCCGATGGACGGCGGCAAACCGCGGCTCGTGGGTTCGTGACACATGTTCGAACAATCGGGAAAATTGTTCGTGCCGAACTGGCGCACCAGGATCGAATAGAGGAAGGCCGCCTCATTGGGGGTTCGGCCGGACGTATAGAATTCGGCTTCATGCGGGCTGTCCAGCGCCAGCAGGTGTTTTCCGATCAATGCGAAGGCTTCGTCCCATGAGCAGGGCACATATTTGTCGCTCTTGGACTCGTATCGCATCGGCTCGGTGAGACGACCCTGCATCTCGAGCCAATAGTCCGATTTCTCCATGAGCTCGGCAACCGTGTGCTGGGCGAAGAACTCGCGCGTCACGCGAAACTTGGTCGCCTCATGCGCCAGCGCCTTTGCCCCGTTCTCGCAGAATTCGAGCGTCTTCTTGCAGTCAGCGTCCGGGAACGCGCAGCTTGGACATTTGAAGCCGCCAGGCTGATTCATCGCCAGGAGGGCACGTGACCCCTTCGTAACGACGCTCTGTTCGAGGAGCACCTTGGCAGTCGCGGCTGCCGCCCCCCAACCTCCAGCAGGATGGTCATAAGGCTTGTAGCGAAGATTTTCGTCAGCCATGATCAGCTACGTCCAATACACCTGAAAACATCCGGCTAAGTAAGCACGATGGGGCCTTGTTTTCCACGGACATTGTGTCCTGTGGCTTTGGATAAATTGTCCGCCCGACGACAACGTCAGGCCACCAAGAGCCTGATTTTGCTCTCTTCTCAAGTTGGCACGCCGTTTGCGTTCCGAGATCTGTCGGCGGCCGCGTGGGCGGGCTTGGCTTTCGACTCGATGAAGGCATCAACTGGTCTGCTGCTTCGATGATCGGTCAGTCTGGCTAATCGATACAGACACTATTTCCCGACGGGAGCAGGTGGCCCGAAATTGGAGATGGCACCTGCCTCTTTCCTCCGATCATAGCCTCGCGCCGCCCCGATCAGACGGCAGCAATTGTCAGTGCTGCTACAAGGTGCTGACTGTACGACCATCCTCGTTCGCAGTGCGCTGCGTGAAAACCACTGCCCGAGGTGCGGCCCCTGAGTTTCCGGGTCCATGCCGTCATTCCCGTCGCATTGCGGCCCTACCCTTGGCAGGTCACGCGGTAAAGCTAGCGTTTATTGTCCGCCACTTTCGCTGCAAAGCGCATCAGCAAATTTGCGTCACAGACTTTTCTGCACGCCGAACCACAGACATGGTGTGAATAACGAAGCTCTGATTGGTACGGGTGGTCGGACTCGAACCGACATTCTGATCACTCAGAGGCGGATTTTGAATCCGCTGCGTCTACCAATTCCGCCACACCCGCACGTCGATTGCCACTCTCTCGTGACCAAGAATCAACTTCTTGAGGCGCTATAGAGGGGGCCAAATTTAATTTCCAGCCCTTCGTGCGCCCATCCACCACCTGAACGTCTACCCCTACAGACTAAGTGTGAGCAGACCTCACTCCGACTGATGCCGGAATTGGCTCGAACCCTCGCGAGCCCTCCCAAATACTCCTGAACCCACTTTCTAGCGGCTCCTATGCGGCACCTAGAAAATGCAGGCCCTAAATCGACCTTCCAGACTAACGATTAAGCCATTGCTTTCATTCAGAAAATTCTACCGCATAGAACGAACGGCCTATCGCAACACCGGTTTTTGAGTCCGCTGCGTCTACCATTTCGCCACATCCGCGTGCCGATCCAGCACACGGGACGTGGCCAAGGATCGACTCTTACTCGCCCCTATAGGTGCATGATTAGCGGATTTCCAGACGGGAATGGAGCAACCGAAACTTTTATCCTTGCCGCAACGGTTGCTGACATAGCGGATCGGAAATGGCGTGCTTGACAGACGACCCTGACATTCCCACATGCGCCGCAATGTAACTTTGTATCACACTGGATTATATATGACGGATTGCGGAGAGCGGCAGGCGGCCCAAGGCGTAGCGGGGCCAAACCGCTGGCTGGATGGATTCGCGCTCTGCGCTTCCTCGCTCTGCACGCTGCACTGCCTGGGGCTGCCCCTGCTCTTCGCGCTGCTCCCCGCTTTCGCGAGCCGGATCGATCCGGGCGAATCCTTCCATATCGTGATGCTGGCGCTCGCCATTCCGACCAGCCTGTTCGCGCTGGTCCAGGGGCAGCGCGCCCATCGGTCGGGACTTCCGCTGATTCTCGGCCTGTCCGGCCTGCTGTTGATGGGGATCGGCGCGGTGCTGGTCGAAGGCGCGTGGCGGGAGGCGATCTGGACCATCGCGGGGAGCGCGCTGCTCGCCCTCGCCCATATTTTCAACTGGCGGCGTGGCAGAATAGGGTTGCAAGGGCCAGCCTGACCCGCATATTGCGGTTCGCGTGCGCCGCAAAGGCCGGATTTCGAGGGATCGAACGAAACGCAACAGGCATTATGTTGCGGCAGGACGACATGCTCGATAGCCTTCTTGCGTAACGATCCGCGCTCGCTATAAGGGCGGCATCGTGCAGACATAGACAACTTCAAAACGGAGAAGGGTGTTCCTTTGACCGAACCGTCTGCCACGTTCCTGTTATTCGGTGCCACGGGCGATCTGGCCCGCCGCATGATTTTTCCGTCGCTTTACAACCTCCTGGCTGACGGGCTGCTGCCCGACGATTTCCTGATCGTTGCATCGGGCCGGTCGGCCATGTCGGATGACGATTTCCGCAGCGAAGTTTGCGCGGCGTTGCAGCAATTTCTGCCCGCCGATCGCTATGAGGCGGAGATTGCGGAACGGTTCCGTACCATGATCGGCTATCAGCCGGTCGAGGCAGGCAATGCCGTGCAATTCAAAGCGCTGGCCGAACGGATCGACGGGCGGCTGGAGCGCGGTCTGTCGGTGTATCTCTCCACACCGCCCTCGCTGTTCGCACCGACCGCTCAGGGACTGGCCGACGCTGGCCTCATCACGCCCAAGACGCGGATCGCGATGGAAAAGCCGATCGGCAAGGATCTGGCATCCTCGAAAGAAGTGAATGACGGCATCGGCGCGCTTTTCGCCGAAGAGCAGATTTTCCGTGTCGACCATTATCTGGGCAAGGAAACGGTGCAGAATCTGCTCGCTCTGCGCTTCGGCAATGTGATGTTCGAACCGCTGTGGAACGCCACCGCGATCGACCATGTGCAGATCACCGTGGGTGAGACGGTGGGGCTGGAAGGCCGCGTTTCCTATTATGACGGTGTCGGCGCGCTGCGCGACATGGTGCAGAATCATATGCTCCAGGTCCTGTCGATCATCGCGATGGAGCCGCCCGCCCGCATGGACCCGACCGCCGTGCGCGACGAAAAGGTGAAGGCGCTGCGCTCACTGCGCCCGATGACCGACGAGACGGTCAAGACCCATAGCGTGCGCGGCCAATATACGCCGGGCGCGGTGCAGGGGCAGATCGTCACCGGCTATGCCGACGAACTGGGCAAGCCGTCCGACACCGAAACCTTCGTGGCGCTGAAAGCCTATGTCGACAATTGGCGCTGGCAGGGCGTGCCCTTCTACCTGCGCACCGGCAAGCGGATGCCGGCGCGCCAGTCGGAAATCGTCATTCAGTTCAAACCGGTGCGTCACAGCATTTTCGGTCGCGACGGCCACAGCACGGGTCTGGAACCCAATACGCTTGTCATCCGCCTGCAACCCGAAGAATATATCCGCCTTGCCATCATGAGCAAAAGGCCGGGCCTGGAACGGCAGGTGCATCTGGAGGAGGTGACGCTGGACGTGTCGCTGACCGCCGCCTTCGCCGGACAGCGGCGGCGCATCGCCTATGAGCGGCTGATCCTGGATCTGCTGGCCGGCGACGCGACCCTGTTCGTCCGCCGCGACGAGGTGGAAGCGCAGTGGACATGGATCGATTCAATCATCGATGGGTGGAAAGAGGCCAATGTGAAGCCCGCCCCCTATTCTTCGGGGAACTGGGGTCCGTCTTCGGCCATTGCCCTTATCGAACGCGACGGAGCAAGCTGGCATGACTGATCTTCATCCGGTGATCGCAAAGATCACCGACCGCATCGTGGAGCGCAGTGCCGCTTCGCGCCTCAAATATCTCGACCTGATCGAGCGCGGCCGCGACGCGGGCACCAACCGCGCGCAGCTTTCCTGCGGAAACCTGGCCCATGGCTTTGCTGCGAGCGGCGAAGACAAGGCTGTCATCCGTACCGGCGCAGCGATGAACATCGGCATCGTCACATCTTATAACGACATGCTGTCGGCGCATCAGCCCTATGGCCGCTATCCCGAACAGATCAAGATCGCCGCGCGCGAAGTCGGTGCGACGGCCCAGGTGGCGGGCGGCGTGCCGGCCATGTGCGACGGCGTGACCCAGGGGCAGGCGGGCATGGACCTGTCGCTGTTCAGCCGCGACACCATCGCCCTGTCGACCGCGGTGTCGCTCAGCCATGCGATGTTCGAAGGGACGCTGCTGCTGGGCATTTGCGACAAGATCGTGCCGGGCCTGCTGATCGGTGCGCTGCGCTTCGGCCATCTGCCGACGATCCTGATCCCGGCCGGTCCAATGCCCTCTGGCCTCGCCAACAAGGAAAAGGTCCGCATCCGCCAGCTCTATGCCGAGGGCAAGGTCGGCAAGGACGAATTGCTGGAATCGGAAAGCGCCAGCTATCATGGCGCGGGCACCTGCACCTTCTACGGCACCGCCAATAGCAACCAGATGATGATGGAGATGATGGGCCTGCACATGCCCGGCGCCGCCTTCGTCAATCCGGGCACGAAGCTGCGCACCGAACTGACCCGTGCGGCGACGCACCGGATCGCCGACATCGGCTGGGACAGCAATGATTATCGTCCGCTGGGCCATTGCGTCGATGAAAAGGCGATCGTCAACGCGATCATCGGCCTGATGGCGACGGGTGGTTCGACCAACCACGCCATCCACCTGCCCGCCATCGCGCGGGCGGCGGGCATCCATGTCGACTGGACCGACTTCGCCGAGATTTCCAATGTCGTGCCGCTGCTGGCGCGGGTCTATCCCAATGGATCGGGCGACGTGAACCATTTCCACGCGGCGGGCGGCATGGCGGTCGTCATTCGCGAACTGCTCGACGCCGGGCTGCTCCACCGCGATATCCTGACCGTCGCACGGGCCGACCTGACCGACTATGGCAAGGAACCGGTGCTAGAGGATGAGGCGCTGATGTGGCGCGATGTCCCGGCCTCCCGCGATGAGGCGATATTGCGCCCGGCCTCCAACCCCTTCCAGGCGGATGGCGGCATGAAGCTGCTCCAGGGCAATCTGGGCCGTTGCGTCATGAAGGTGAGCGCGGTCGACAAGGAACGCTGGACGATCGAAGCGCCCGCCGCCGTATTCCAGGATCAAGACGACGTGCTGCGCGCCTTCAAGGCGGGCGAACTGGAGCGCGACGTCGTGGTCGTCGTCCGCTTCCAGGGACCGAAGGCCAACGGGATGCCGGAGTTGCACAAACTGACCCCGGCGCTGGGCGTGTTGCAGGATCGCGGCTTCAAGGTCGCGCTGCTGACCGATGGACGCATGTCCGGCGCGAGCGGCAAGGTGCCGGCCGCCATCCATTTGTCGCCCGAAGCGCTGGGCGGCGGACCGATCGGCAAGCTGCGCGACGGCGATCTGGTGCGGGTCTGCGCGGAAACGGGCGCTGTCGAGGCACTGGTCGATGTGGCGACATGGGACGCGCGGGACATTCCCGCCGCCCCGCCCCCGCCCTATGACACCGGTCGCGAATTATTCGCCCTGTTCCGCCACCACAGCGATCTGGCGGAAGCCGGTGCGTCGCCGATCCTGGCGGCGATGGAAAGCGAGATTTGACATCACCCCGTCATGCCGGTGAAGGCTGGCCTCTCTAGCGTTCGGGCGCAGCCTGGCCTTGTGAGATCCAGCTTTCGCCGGGATGACGGCAAATGAATTGGATGCCTTTTTGATGACCAACCTCATCGCCGTCGACATTGGCGGGACCAATGCCCGCTTCGCGCGCGCCTCGCTGGACGCCAGGGGCGTGCCGACGCTTGGTACCGTGCGCAAATATAAGGTCGCGGACTATCCCAGCCTTCAGGCCTGCTGGGCCGCCTTTGCCGAAGATGAGAAGGCGCATGGCGACCTGCCCGACGCCGTATCGATCGCCTTTGCCACCGCCATCGGGCGGGAAATCATCAAGCTGACCAACAGCAACTGGGTGATCCGCGCCGATACGCTGGCGGACGACCTTGGCGTGCGGACGGTGCGGCTGGTCAATGATTTCGAGGCGGTGGCCCATGCGGTATCGCGCCTGCCCGACGAAAATCTGCCGCTCCTCTTCGGCGAAGACCGCCCTTTCCCCCGCGATGGCGGCGTCACCATCCTTGGCCCCGGCACGGGACTGGGCGTGGCGATGATCGCCTATGACGACGGTCATCCCCATGTCATCGCGACCGAGGGCGGCCATCTGGACTTCGCGCCACTCGATCATCTGGAGGAAAAGATCCTCGCCTATCTGCGCGACAAGTTCCTGCGCGTGTCGACCGAACGGATCGTATCCGGCCCCGGCCTCAACTATATCTACAAGGCGATGGCCACGATCGGCCACGACCGCGTCGTGCTGATGGAAGATCCCGAACTCTGGCAGGCCGCGCTCGACGGCAGCGATCCCTTCGCCCGCGCGGCGCTGGAACGCTTCTGCCTCTGCTACGGATCGGTGGCGGGCGACCTGGCGCTGGCCCATGGTCCCCACAGCGTCGTGCTGGCTGGCGGCCTGACCCAGCGGATGCGCGATTTCCTGCCGCAGAGCGGCTTCCATACCCGTTTCAAGGCCAAGGGCCGGTTCGAAAGCCTGATGGCGACCGTGCCGATCCGTTGCGCTATCCATGAAGAAATCGGCCTGTTCGGGGCCGCAGCCGCTTTTAGGGAGAAGAATGCATGAGCCTGACCGTCGCCCAGGTTATGGAACTGGCCCCGGTAATCCCGGTGCTGGTGGTCGAGAGGGTCGAGGATGCACTGCCGATCGCGCGGGCGCTCGTCGCGGGCGGCCTGCCCGCGCTGGAAGTGACGCTGCGCACGCCCGCCGCGCTGGACGTGATCCGCGAGATGGCGAAGGTCGAGGGCGCAGTCGTGGGCGCTGGCACCGTGCTCAACCCCCGGCAGTTGGACGCCGCCATGAAGGCGGGCGCGCGCTTCGCCGTCAGCCCCGGCCTGACCAAGCCGCTGGGCAAGGCGGCGATCGAGGCGGGCCTGCCCTTCCTGCCCGGCACGGCGACCGCCGGCGACATCATGCGCGGGCTGGACATGGGCCTGACCCATTTCAAATTCTTCCCGGCCGAAACTTCAGGCGGCCTGCCGGCGCTCAAGGCTCTGGCCGCACCGCTCTATGAGGCGCGCTTCTGCCCCACCGGCGGCATCACCGCCGAAACCGCGCCCAAATGGCTGGCCGAACCCTTCATCAAATGCGTCGGCGGTAGCTGGGTCGTGCCCAAGGGACCGATCGACCCGGCGAAGATCGAGGCTTTGGCCCGCGCGGCAGCAGCTCTGCCGCGCTGAGGCCATTGCGCCACGCCGCTCGCCCCCCTAAATGCAGATCATGAGTCCGCGCCGCTTCCTGCCTTATCTGGCCCTGCTGCTTTCCGGTTGCGCCGGTGGGCAGTCGGGCTATCCCTCGCTCGCCAAGCGGCCGATCGAGAGCGCTCCGGTGGCCGAAGTCGCGCCGCCGCCAGCGCCAGCGCCGGCCGATCCGCAGCTATCGGCCGACATTGCACGCTATGTCGCGCAGGCGAAAACGGGCGCGGTCGCGTTCGACGCCGCCTATGCCAAGGCGGACAAGGCCGTGCACAGAGCGTCGGGCGCGGCGGTATCCAGCGACATATGGGTCGCCGCACAGGTGGCGATCAGCAGCCTGGAAGCCGCGCGCAACGACAGCGTGTCGGCGCTGGCAAGTCTGGACACGCTCTATGTCGAGCGCAGCGATCAGGTGGCCGATGGCAAGGCCCGTGGCGGCCTGGCGGATATCGACACCGCCCGCAGCGCGACTCTGGCGCAGGTGGACCAGCAGAATGACCGCATCGACGCGATGAAAGCACGTCTGCCGCAGCCCTGAGGTCTCTCTTGTTAGAGGTTCAGAGCTTCACCCTTATTTTCAGCGTCATGCCGGACTTGATCCGGCATCCAGGGCCACAGAGGGCAGCGCCTGCGACTCTGGATGCCGGATCAAGTCCGGCATGACGGTGTGCAAATAAGTGCCTAAAACCGCCCTATTCCAGCGCCGCCTTGATCGCCCCCTTATGCGCCTTGGCATTGTGGACATAATGGTCCACGCCCTCGCGCATGTCGATCAGCGCCTCGTCGCTCAAGTCGCGCATATATTTGGCGGGACGACCTGCCCAAAGCTGGCGGTGCAGCACCGTCTTGCCGGGCGATAGCAGCGCGCCCGCGGCCAGCATCGCGTCGCTCTCCACCGTCGCGCCGCTCATGACGATCGCGCCCAGCCCGACGAACGCCCGGTCGTGCAGCACGCAGCCATGGATCATCGCCATGTGGCCGATCAGCACATCATCGCCGATGATCGCTGGCCAGCCTTCGGCGGGGCGGCCGTCGACACGGTCGCCGGGGCTGTCGCAATGGATGACCGTGCCGTCCTGCACATTGGTCCGCGCGCCGATCCGGACCCGGTTCACGTCGCCACGGATCACGCAATTATACCAGATGCTGGCGTCCTCGCCGATCTCCACGTCGCCGACGATCCGGCACCCCGGCGCGATAAAGGCGCTGGGATGAATCACCGGCGCCTTGCCGCCGAAGGGGATGATGCTGACGTCGGGATAGGCAGGGGCCGGCATGATGGCTTTCCTCTTATGGTCTGATCTTCAGGATCAGCAGGATGCTGGCATGATCGTCCGACCAGGCGGCAAAGCCGGACCGTCCGGGCAAGGCCTGCCATCGGTCGGGACCGGTACGCGCCACCAGTCGGTCCAACTGCGCCGGATCGCGCGACAGGGCGACCCAGACCGATGCCGTATAGTGACGGCCAGCGTCGCGCTGGTCCGGCACATAATGGCGAAGCCGCGCTTGCCAGCCCCCTGCCCGCGCCCCGGCGGCCAGCACCGGGCGCAGGTCCAGATAGCGGTTGGAAATATGGATGAGCAGCAGGCCGTGAGGAGCAAGGCGGCGACCATAAATGGCCAGCGCCTCCCGCGTCAGCAGGTGCATCGGAATGGTGTCGGAGGAGAAGGCGTCGATCACCAGCAGGTCCGCACCGCCAGCCGGTTGCCGCACCAGCGTCATGCGCGCATCGCCGATCACGATGTCAGCATGGGGCTGGCAGCGCGACAAGAAGGTGAAGTCAGCGGGGTTGCGGGCGATCGCGACCATGGCCGGATCAATCTCATAGAAGCGCCAGCTCTGGCCCGGCCGGATATAGCAGGCGAGCGTCCCCGCCCCCAGGCCGACCACATCGATGCGCGCGCGCGGGCCGAACAGGTCCGGCGCATGGCGCAGCGCCAGGCCGACGCCCGACTCCGGCGCATAATAGCTGGTGGGATCGAGCGCCTGCGCCGGCGCACGATTCTGGATGCCGTGCAACGTGGTGCCGTGGAACAGGATGCGTTCGTCCGGACCCTTGTCAGCCACGCCATAGACGCCGAAATAGCTGCGCGTCAGCATACCCGTCGCGGATTGGGCCAGCTTTTCCCAACCGCTGAGGCAGAGCATCAGATAGATCAGCATCCCCGCCGTCAACAGCCGATGACCCAGCGCCAATACCCCCATGGCGATGATGGCGGTAAAGCAAATTGTCTTGACCAGCGGGGATTTCCACTCCGATGCCAGCAGCCCGCCGCCGATCATCGACAGCGACAGACCCAGCAGGAGCATCACCGCCGCCAGCCAGACCCGGCGGCGCGGATCATCCCATATTAAGCGCGGCAGGCGCAGGAAGGGTGCGCGCGCCGGAAGCAGGAGCGCGGCGGCGACCAGCAGGATCGGATATTCATAGGTCCAGTCGAAGATGAGCGGCGCGAGCAGCGCGCAGAACAGCCCGCCCATCATGCCGCCGACCGCCATCAGCAGATAGAAGCGCGTCAAATGCACCGCTGCCGGGCGCAGGGCATAGAGCTGCGCATGGAGCGCGACGGCCGTTACGAACAACACCGCCAATATGCCGATGGCGACGAAGACCGGAAACTGAACGCCCCCCGTAAACGCGATGCAGGCGCCGATCAGCAGCAGAATTGGCGCAACCAGCATAGAAAGTTCGGCCAGACCACGGCGCGTGGCAAAGGCGATGGAGAAACTCAGCAGATAGAGGCCGAGCGGCAGCACCCAGAGCAACGGCATGGCGACGATGTCGGTGGTGAGGTAAAGGCTGGTCGCCAGCATCAACCCCGATGGCACGGCCGCCAGCACGATCCAGTAGAGCATGGTGCGCCGGTCCGGTGGCGGCACCGCGTCGGCCAGTTCCTGTGTTCCGGCGACCTCCCCGTCAAGCGGCAGTCGGCGGGCGCTGGCATAGACCAGGAAGAAGAGCGCGCCATAGCAAAGCGACCAGAGAATGCTCTGCGCCTTGAGCGTCAGCAGCGGCTCGACCAGCAGCGGATAAGCGATCAGCCCGGCGAAGCTGCCCAGGTTGGACGCGGCATAGAGCGGATAGGGATCGCTCCCGTCGGCGATGGCGAACCAGCGTTGCAGCAGCGGCGCCTGCGCGGCGACGATGAAGAAGAGCGGACCGATGGACGCGCCCAGCAGCCCGAGCACCCAAAGGGCCGGCTCCGCATCCGCAGGCGGCTGCCACCCGGCCAGCCCGATCGGCAAAAAGATGGCGGAGAAGAGGAACAGGCCGAGATGGATCATCGCCTGCCGCCGCGCACCGAAGCGGCCCAGCCAGTGGGCATAGGCATAGCCCGCAAGCAGCAGCGCCTGATAGACCAGCATGGCCGAATTCCATACCGACGGCGCGCCGCCCAGGCGCGGCAGCGCCATGCGGGCGATCATCGGCTGGACCAGGAAAAGCAGGAACGACCCCGCGTAGATCGTCAGGACGAAGCGTGGGCGCGTTCCGATCATCATCCGTTCCCCCTCATCCGACCCTGGTCGATCCCCGCCGTCGCTCACCATCATGGCGCGGCAACCCCCTGCCGTTCAAGGAGAAGATGCGCCGATGGCGATCGCGGATCATGCTGTCCGGTCCAGCGCATAGACGATGTGCCGACAGAGCGGATGCCCCACGGGAAAGGCGGGATGGTCGAAATCCATCTCTTCCCGCCGATCCATGCCCAACGCCCGCATCAATCCCCAGGATGCGACATTGGTGGGTACAGTATAGGCGATGATCCGGCCATCCTGCGGCCGATTGGTCCGGCACCACGCGATGGTGGCCAGCGCCGCTTCCTTGGCATAGCCCAGCCCCCAATGGCTGGCGCATAATCGCCAGCCCAGTTCCAGTTCGCCATAGATAGGCGTTCCGGGATGACGCCCCCGTCGCGGGCCGCAAAAGCCCAATATCGCGCCGTCCGCCTTGCCTTCCATGATCCAGTAGCAATGGCCCAGTTCCTGCTGGGCGCGATCCATGCGTTGCTGGAAGTCGGCATAATGGGTTCGCGGCTGTCGCCCTCCAAGCCAGCGCATCACCTCGTCCGTGTCGAGGTTCCGCATGAACGGATCGACATCGCTCTCGCGCCAGGTGCGCAGGATGAGACGATCCGTTTCAAGACGGAATTCAGCCATTCAGCAGCCTGGCCGCGTGGAGCGCATGATAGGTCAGCACACCCGAACAGCCCGCCCGCTTGAACGCCATCAGCGTTTCCAGGATCAGCGCGTCGCGATCTCCCGCCCCCGCAGCGGCGGCATGTTCGATCATCGCATATTCCCCCGACACCTGATAGGCGAAGACAGGAACAGCAAAGCGGTCACGTACCCGCGCGATAATGTCGAGATAGGGCAGGCCCGGCTTCACCATCACGCTGTCCGCCCCTTCGGCCAGGTCCAGAGCAACTTCGCGCAGCGCTTCCTCGCCATTGGCGGGGTCCATCTGGTAGTTTTTCTTGTCGCCCTTGAGCAGGCCGCGCGAACCGACCGCATCGCGGAACGGGCCGTAGAAGGCGCTCGCATATTTGGCGGCATAGGCCATGATCTGGACATTGGCATGGCCGGTTTCCTCCAGCGCCTCGCGGATCGCGCCGACGCGGCCGTCCATCATGTCGCTGGGCGCGATGATGTCCGCGCCCGCCACCGCCTGATTGAGCGACTGGCCGATCAATATGTCGATGGTCGCATCGTTGACGACATAGCCGGTCTCGTCCAGCAGCCCGTCCTGACCATGCGCGGTATAGGGGTCGAGCGCCACGTCGGTCAGGATGCCGATGTCGGGCACGGCATCCTTGATCGCCCGGATTGCCCGGCACATGAGATTGTCGGGATTGAGCGCTTCCTCCCCGTCGTCGCTGCGCCGATCGACCTGCGTGTTGGGAAAGAGGGCGAGGCAGGGGATACCGGCATCGCGCGCTTCCTTCGCGCGTGCGACCATCAGGTCCACCGACCAGCGCGACACGCCGGGCAGCGCGGCAATCTGTTCCTCCACCTGACTGCCTTCGGTTACGAACAAGGGCCAGATGAAGTCGCTGGGCGACAAGCGGTTTTCAGCGTGCATCGCCCGGCTCCAGGCCGCGGCACGGGTGCGGCGCATACGCAGCGCCGGATAGGGTGCATGGGTCATCCAGCGGGTGTAGGCGCGGGGACCAGGGGGATCAAGCGGGGCGGATTGTCCCATGCTTCGGATGGGCCGCACTGGCTGAACACGGGCGGCGTGAACCTGTACGGCGTCCGCTGGCGACCTGGAATGGACCTACTTACTCCCCTCCCTTAAAAGGGAGGGGAATGTCCTGGTCCTATCCCCAACCCAACCCATAACTGCCGCGCTACTCCCTCCCCTATTTCGCGAAGCGCTTGAAGAAGCTGTCGTCGTTCCAGCGCGGGCGGGCAGGGCCGTTGGCGACGCGGAGCGTCACGGCGGTCACATAGTCGTTCAGCTTGGCCGTCTCGGCAGGCATGACGGGCTGGTTCAGGTCGTCGAAGGGCGAGTGATAGATGTTGGCGCGCCACGCCTTTTCCGTCTCCGCCTCCGGCGTGCCGGCCTTGAAGCCATATTTGAAGAAAAGCGCGGGAATGCCCTCGCGGATGAAAGCATATTGATCGGAGCGGATGAAGACGTTGCGGTCCGGGAAGGGATCGGGCGTGATCGGCAGGTTCATGGCCGCGCTCACCGCCGCGGCATCCTGCCCCAATGAACTCTGGTCGTAGCCGACCGGCGTCACGCTGGTCAGCGGGAAGATCGGCAGCGCCATGTCGAAATTGAGATCGGCGACGATGCTCTTCTGCGGCACGGTCGGTCGCCGCGCGAAATAGCGGGCGCCGAGCAGTCCTTTCTCTTCCGCCGTGACGATGGCGAAGAGGATGGAGCGTTTCGGCGCGTCCTTGCCCGCCTTGAGCGCGCGCGCAATCTCCAGCAGGCTGGCGACGCCCGAGGCATTGTCCAGCGCACCATTATAGATGGCGTCGCCCTTGATCGGCGTGCCGATGCCATAGCCGTCGAGATGCGCGGAAAGGACGACATATTCGCCGCGTAGCTTGGGGTCGCTGCCCGGCAGGACGGCAACGAGATTGGGGGAGGAAAGATCACGGCGCTTGGCGGCGACCTGCGCCTTCAGGCGCAGCGCAAGGGGAAAGCCGGGGACCGGGGCGGACGCATCCGCAGCGGCGGCGATCGCATTGAAATCCCGGCCCGTACCTTCGAAGAACAGCGCCGACTTGGCTGGATCGAGCTGCGCGCCAAGGAAGGCCGTCTGGGTTTCGCGCAGGCTGTTGTCGGCGAAATAGAGCGCGGGCGCACTGGCCAGCGCAACGCGCCGAGACCAGGGAATTTCCACCTGCTTGGGCGTGACCAGCGTGATGAGACCGAGCGCACCCCGATCCGCCAGCCAACGCGTCCGTTCCGATCGGGCATGGGACTTGAGCGCGCCGGAAATAGTGGCGGGACCGCCGGACAGCACGACCACGACCTTGCCCTTGATATCCAGCCCGGCGAAATCGTCATGGCCGACTTCGGGCAGATGCAGGCCATAGCCGGCGAAGACCATCGATGCGTCGATGCGTTCGGGGACGGGACCGCCGCTGCCGGAGAAGATCAGGTCGCCCGGAACCGCCAGCGGCTTTTCGCCCGTGGGATCGACCAGCGCGGCGCTGCTTTGATCCGAAAGGACTGTCTGCTCCACGAAGGCGACCGGCTGCTTGTAACCGTCCACGCCCATGGGCTTGAGGCCCAGCGTTTCGAACTGGGCGATGACATAGTCGGCCGCGCGGTCATAGCCCGGCGTGCCGGTGCCGCGCCCCTCCATCCCGTCATTGGCCAGCGCCTGAACATGCGCCCACCAGCGCGCGCCGTCGCTCTTCGACATGTCGGGAGCGGCGAAAGCGACAGGTGCGGGGCATAGCGCCAGCAGCGGAAGAAGAATGAAAGGCGTGCGCATCGGAAAAGACCCCCCTTATGAATCCAGTAGCTTATCATGGCTTTTTACGCGCAACGAACAAGGGGGCTTGGAACCGCCACGAAGATTGTGTATTATATTGGCAATACAGTTACAGGAGACCATGATGCGTCGAACCGCCCTCACCCCCGCTGTGCTGATCGCCTCCCTCGCCCTGGTGCCCGCCGCCTGTTCGCGGGAATCCGGAGGGACTCATGACCGGAGCGAAGCCCCGTCCGCCAATCCATCGTCATGGGCCCGACTCAAGGACTTTACGGCGATCGAGGCGACCGGACCGGATAATGTGATCGTGACGCGCGGCGACTTTTCGGTGCGTGCCGAAGGAGACCAGAAGGTGCTCGATCGGCTGGAGATCAAGGTTCATGGCGACAGGCTGGAAATCGGGCGCAAGAAGCGGTTCGGCATGAGCTGGAGCGATGATCGCGGCGCCACCATCCGCGTTTCGATGCCGACGATCAACAGCGTCGATGCGACCGGATCAGGCAATGTCGACGTCGATCACGCCGATGGCGCCTCTTTCACCGCCGATCTGACGGGATCAGGCAATCTGAAGATCGCGGCGGCCAATGTTAGCGCGCTGAAGGCCGAGATCACCGGATCGGGCGACCTGAGCATCGCAGGAGCCGCGGAGACGGCGGACATTTCCGTGACCGGATCAGGGAATTTCTCCGGTACGGGCCTCAAGGCCGGACAGGGCAAGGTATCGATCCTGGGATCAGGTGATGCCGCCTTTGCATCGGACGGCCCATTCAATATCAACATCCTGGGATCGGGCAACGTCACGGTGAAAGGCAAAGCGCAGTGCAGGCAAAGCATCATGGGGTCGGGCGAGGCGCGCTGCGCGCCCTGATCGCGGCGGGCCTGGCCGTCGCCGCGCCCGCCAGCGCGGCGACACGCGGCTACACCATCACCAGTTTCGACGCGATCCGTGTGGATGCGCCCGTCACGGTCGTGCTGACCACCGGCGGTGGCGTGTCGGCGCGCGCGGAAGGCGATCAGGGCGCGCTCGACCGGTTGAAGGTCGATGTGTCGGGGCGGCTGCTGATCGTCAGCATGGACCGGGCGCGGGCGGGCGAGAAGAGCAGCGGCGCGGCCACCTTGCGCCTGTCGACCGGCATGATCGAGCGGGTGGTGCTGGCCGGTGGCGGATCGATCGCGATCAACCGGATGAAGGGGTTGTCCGGACAGATCATGCTGGGCGGCAATGGCGATGTCAGCGTGGGCGATGTTCAGCTCGACCGGCTGGACCTGACGCTGGCGGGCGGCGGGCGCACGATCCTGACCGGGCGGGCGGGCGTCGCGAACATCCGGGTCAGCGGTCCGGGCGCCGTCGCCGCCGAACCGCTGCGCGCGCGGCAGGCAAGCATCACCAATGAGGGGCCGGGCAGCATCGTGCTGACGGCGGATGTGACGGCAAAGATCGTCGCAACCGGATCAGGCGACGTGACGGTCGGCGGCAAGCCCGCCTGCACCGTCGACAATCGCGGGACGGGACGAATATCGTGCGGCGGGGAAAGCTATTAGCGTCGGATGACATTGATATCGTCATTGCGAGCGTAGCGAAGCAATCCATGTTGCGACAATGGATTGCTTCGCTACGCTCGCAATGACGAGGTGGATCAATCCAATGTCATCCGACTCTAATCCCGCCTGCGACGTCGATCAGGCCGGGACGCTGGCCAGCGCGGCCTTGACCGCGTCGATCGCGGCCCGCGCTTTTTCGCCTTCGGGACCGCCGCCCTGCGCCATGTCGGGACGGCCGCCGCCGCCCTTGCCGCCCAGCGCTTCCACGCCCGCGCGAACCAGATCGACCGCGCTGATCGATCCCAGCAGGTCGTCGGTCACGCCCACGGCGATAGTAGCGCGGCCATCGACCACGGCGAGGACCGCAGAGACGCCACTGCCCAAGGTCGCCTTGTTCTGGTCGACGATGCCGCGCAGTTCCTTGGGATCGAGACCGTCGATCACCTGGCCGATGAAATCGACAGCGCCGATCTTCTCCGGACCAGCGGCCTGAGCCGACCCCCCGCCGCCAAGCGCCAGCGCCTTCCTGGCGTCGGCCAGTTCACGCTCCAGCTTGCGGCTTTGCTCGACCAATGCGGCGATACGAGCGGGCACCTCTTCGGGCGTGGTCTTGAGCGCGGCGGCCGACTGGCGCAGCTTGTCCTCGCGGTCGGAAAGCCAGAGGCGCGCAGCCTCGCCGGTCAGCGCCTCGATGCGGCGGACGCCGGAGGAAACGGCGCTTTCCCCGACGATCTTGAACAAGGCGATGTCGCCCAGCGCGCGAACATGGGTGCCACCGCACAGTTCGACCGAATAGCTATGCTCATCGCCCTTCCCCATCGACAGGACGCGGACTTCATCGCCATATTTCTCACCGAACAGCGCCATGGCGCCCGCCGCGATGGCGTCATCGGGCGTCATCAGACGGGTCGTGACCTCGTCATTATGGCGGATCTGCGCGTTCACATCCGCCTCGACCGCCGCGATCTGCTTATGGGTCAGCGCTTCGGGGTGCGAGAAGTCGAAGCGCAAGCGGTCGGGCGCGACCAGGCTGCCCTTCTGCGTGACATGCGCGCCCAGTTCCTTGCGCAGCGCGGCGTGGAGCAAGTGGGTGGCGCTGTGGTTCGCGCGGACGCGGTCGCGACGCTCGACATCGACGTTGAGATGTATCGTGTCGCCGACCTTGACGCTGCCCGCCTCGATCAGCGCCCTGTGCGCGTGCAGGCGGCCGAGCGGCTTGGATGTATCCTCGACCGTCGCGGACAGGCCGCCCTGCGAGGAGATCGTGCCCGCGTCGCCCATCTGGCCGCCGCTTTCGCCGTAGAAAGGCGTCTGGTTGGTGATGATCGTGACCGTCTCTCCGACGCTCGCGGAGTCGAAGTTCACACCGTCGCTGACGATGGCCAGAACCTCGCCCTCGCCCTCGGTCGAGCTGTAGCCGATAAACTCGGTATTCCCCGCCTTTTCAGCGATATCGAACCATATTTCATCCGACGCCTTCTCGCCCGATCCCTTCCACGCGGCGCGCGCGGCGGCCTTCTGTTCGGCCATGGCGGCATCGAATCCGGCGCGGTCGACCGTCAGGCCCTGGGTGCGCAACGCATCCTCGGTCAGGTCATAGGGGAAGCCGAACGTGTCGTAGAGCTTGAAGGCGGTTTCGCCCGGCAAGGCCGCGCCTTCAACCAGGTCGGCAGTCGCTTCGTCGAGCAGGCGCAGGCCGTTTTCCAACGTCTTGCGGAAGCGGGTTTCCTCCCGCAGCAGGGTTTCCTCGATCAGCGGCTGGGCGCGGACCAGTTCGGGATAGGCGCCGCCCATTTCCGACACCAAGCTGGACACCAAGCGATACATCAGCGGGTCTTTCGCGCCGATGATATGCGCGTGGCGCATGGCGCGGCGCATGATCCGGCGCAGCACATAGCCGCGGCCTTCACTCGCGGGCAGCACGCCGTCGGCGATCAGGAAGCTGGTGGAGCGCAGATGATCGGCGATGACCCGGTGGCTGGCCTGAAATTCGCCATCGGTCGCGGTGCGGGTGATCGCGCCCGATTCCTCGATCAGCGCCTTGAACGTATCCGTGTCATAATTGTTATGGACACCCTGCATGACGGCGGCGATGCGCTCCAACCCCATGCCGGTATCGATGCTGGGCCGGGGCAGTTCTGAAACGATCTCGTTCGCTTCCTGCTCATATTGCATGAAGACGAGGTTCCAGATCTCGACGAAACGGTCGCCATCCTCTTCGGGCGATCCGGGAGGACCGCCCCAGATATGGTCGCCATGGTCGTAGAAGATTTCCGAGCAGGGACCGCAGGGGCCGCTGTCGCCCATGGCCCAGAAATTATCCTTGGTCGGGATGCGGATGATGCGATGTTCCGGCAGGCCCGCGATCTTCTTCCACAGGTCGAACGCCTCGTCGTCCGTATGATAGACGGTCGCGGTCAGCTTGTCCGCGGGCAGGCCCCATTCCTTCGTCAGCAGGGTCCAGGCATGGGTGATCGCCTGTTCCTTGAAATAGTCGCCGAAGCTGAAATTGCCCAGCATTTCGAAGAAAGTATGGTGGCGCGCGGTGTAACCGACATTGTCGAGATCATTATGCTTGCCGCCCGCGCGGACCGACTTCTGGCTCGACGTCGCGGTCTTGTAGGGGCGCGTTTCCAGCCCCGTGAAGACATTCTTGAACGGCACCATGCCCGCGTTGACGAACATCAACGTAGGGTCGTTGTGCGGCACCAAAGGCGCCGACGGAACGATGGTGTGGCCGTTGGCCCCGAAATAGTCGAGGAAAGAGCGGCGAATGTCGTTGGTCGAAGTCATGGGGGCGATTTAGTGAGAAGCGGTCCGCCGCACAAGCGGGGGATTTGAACCCGACTTTCACTTTCGTCATCCCCGCGAAGGCGGGGACCCATCTCCTGCCATATCCGCAGGCGCAAGGTTGGGAGATGGGTTCCCGCTTTCGCGGGAATGACGGTGCCTATTTCCGTATCCTTTACCCGATCGGCTGCTCGATCGACACTGGCGGCTTCGAGAACCATTGCGGCCCCTGCGCGGTCATGTGGAAGCAGTCCTCCATGCGCACGCCCATGGTGCCGGGCAGGTAAAGCCCTGGTTCGTTGGAGAAGCACATGCCCACGTCCAGCTTGGTGGTTTCGCCATGGACCAGGTTGACCGGCTCATGCCCCTCCATGCCGATGCCGTGACCGGTGCGGTGGGACAGGCCGGGGAGCGCATAGCCGGGACCATAGCCGAGCGATTGATAATAGCCGCGCACGGCATCGTCGACCGAACCGGCGGGAACGCCCAGCTTTGCGGCTTCGATCGCGATCTTCTGGCCCTGCGACACCTCGTTCCAGACCTTGCGCTGCTGCGCATTGGGCGCGGCGCCGTAGACGAAGGTGCGGCTGATGTCGGACTGATAATCCTCGACCGTGCAACCGCAATCCATCAGCACCACTTCGCCCGCGCGCACCGCCTGCGGCTTGCCGGAGCCATGGGGATAGGCGGCCGCTTCGCCGAGCAGGATCAAGTTGAATTCGACCTCGCCACCCAGCCGCTTCGTCGCGGCGCTCATCAGCGCGCCGATGTCGGCGGGGACCATTCCCGCCTTCACCTGCGGGTAGGTCCAGCGATAGGCGGCCATGGTGACGTCCGCAGCCTTCTGCATCAAGGCGATTTCGGCCGCCGTCTTGCGCATACGGATAGCGCGGGTGACGGGATCTTTCACCAGGGTCGCGGCGGGGAGCGCGGCCTTGAGGCCGTCGACCGCGAAATAGCGGACTGTTTCTTCTATGCCGATACGCCCCTTCGCCAGCCCCTTTGCGGTCAGAAAGTCGGCGATCGGTGCATAGGGGCTTTCATCCTCCTGCCAGACGCGGACTTCGGCGGGGATGGCGAGCGATTCGTCGATCGAGGGCTTCTCGAAGAAAGGGCAGACGATCAGCGGCGCGCCGCTGGCCGGGATGACGGCGGCGGTCAACCGTTCGGACCGGTGCCAGCGCACGCCGGTATAATAGATGAGGCTCGCGCCCGGCTCGACCAGCAGGGCGTCGATGCCGGCCGCCTGCATCGCCTTTTGCGCGCGGGCAAGGCGGTCGGCGCGTTCGGCCCTGCCGATCGGCACGACATCGCCGATGATCGACCTGAGCGCTTCGCCCGCCTTCTCCTGCGCGAAGAGGCGCGGGCTGATCGCAGCAGTGGCGAGGCCCGCAGCGGCGTAGCGCAACAATGTGCGGCGGTCAGGCGTAGGCATAATGTCCCCCGGTCTCGAGCGCTGCCTGAAAAGCGGGCCGCGCGTGCATTTCGTTCAGCCAGCGGATCAGGTGCGGGCGCGATTCGTCCAGGCCCCCGCGCGAACGGGACGCCTCCAGCGGAAAGCTCATCATCATGTCGGCGGCGGTAAAGCTGTCGCCCGCGAAATAGGGACGGGTCGCCAGTTCGCTTTCCAGCCAGTCGAGATGATCGTCCAACATGCGCTGCACCGTCGGGCGCGCGGGGCGGCCAAGCAGACCGAGCTTGCCCAGGACGAGCAGCGCCAGCAGCGGCGGCATCATCGACCCTTCGGCATAATGGAGGAACTGGCGGTAGCGGATCGCGCCTTCCGCGTCGGCGGGCGGGCCGAAACGATTGTCGGCGCGGGCGACCAGATAGTCCATGATCGCGCCGGTTTCGATCAGGCGATGGCCGTCAACCTCCACCACCGGGGATTTGCCGAGCGGGTGGATGGCGCGCAGTTCCCTGGGCGCGCGCATCGTCTTGCGGTCGCGCTCATAGGGGCGGACCTCATAGGCTTCGCCCAGTTCCTCCAACAGCCAGAGAATGCGTTGCGACCGGCTGTTGTTCAGATGATGGACGATGATGGTCATGCCACCTCCCTGCTGTGCATCGGTGAGGGGTAACGCAGCATGGGAGGGTTGCCAAGTTCAAGCGAAAGCATGTCATCCCCGCGCAGGCGGGGATGACGGGAAAGTTGGGGGTGACGGGGAAGTTACGCGATTTCCAACTCGACCTCCGCTTTCTTTTGCGCGCGGAAGGCGTGGAGGAGCGGCTCGGTGTAACCGCTGGGTTGCGCGACGCCTTCGAACACCAGCGCGCGGGCGGCCTGGAAAGCGAGGCTCTTCCCTTCCCGCCCGCTCATCGGTTGATAGAGCGGATCGCCTGCATTTTGCGCGTCGACCTTGGCGGCCATGCGGGTCAGGGCCGCGTCGATCTGCTCGCCTGTACAGATGCCGTGCAGCAACCAGTTGGCCATATGCTGCGCGGAAATGCGCAGCGTCGCGCGATCCTCCATCAGGCCGATGTCATGGATGTCGGGCACCTTGGAACAGCCTATCCCCTGGTCGATCCAGCGGACGACATAGCCCAGGATGCCCTGCGCATTATTGTCCAGTTCCTGCGCGATCTCCTCTTCGGAGAAATTGCGGCCGACCGCGACCGGGATAGTCAGCAGCTTGTCCAGCGGCGCTATTCCTTCCGCCGCGCGCTCGACCTGCCGGGTGAAGACGTCGATGCGGTGATAATGGGTCGCGTGCAGCGTCGCGGCAGTGGGGGATGGAACCCAGGCGGTGGTGGCGCCGCTTTTCGGGTGGCCGACCTTCTGCTCCAGCATGTCGGCCATGCGATCGGGCGCGGCCCACATGCCCTTGCCGATCTGCGCCCGGCCCGACAGGCCGCAGGCAAGGCCAATCTGGACGTTGCGATCCTCATAGGCCGCAATCCAGTCACTCGCCTTCATCTCGCCCTTGCGGATCATGGGACCGGCCTGCATCGACGTGTGCATCTCATCCCCGGTGCGGTCGAGGAAGCCGGTGTTGATGAAGACGATGCGGTCGCGGACGGCGTGGATGCAGGCGGCTAGGTTGGCGGACGTACGGCGTTCCTCGTCCATGACGCCGACCTTGATCGTATGACGGGCCATGCCCAGCATGTCCTCGATCCCGTCGAACAGGCGGTTGGTGAAGGCGGCTTCCTCCGGCCCATGCATCTTGGGCTTAACGATATAGACGCTGCCCGCGCGGCTGTTGGCGTTCCGGCCGTTGAGGTCATGCAGCGCGATCAGGCTGGTGACGATGCCGTCCAATATGCCTTCGGGCGCTTCCTCGCCATTGGGGAGGCGGATGGCAGGCGTGGTCATCAGATGGCCGACATTGCGGACGAACAACAGGCTGCGACCGGCCAAGGTGAAGGCGCTGCCGTCCGGCGCGCTATAGGCGCGGTCGGGGTTGAGCGCACGGGTCATCATCTTGCCGCCCTTCTCGAAGGTTTCGGTCAGATCGCCGCGCATCAGGCCCAGCCAGTTGGTGTAGGCGGCAACCTTGTCCGCTGCGTCGACCGCTGCGACCGAATCCTCCAGGTCGCAGATGGTGGTCAGCGCGGATTCGAGGATGACGTCGGCGATGCCGGCGGGATCGGTCGCGCCGATAGGGTGATCGCGATCGAAAACGACCTCGATATGCAGGCCGTTATGGCGGAACAGGCGGCCCTTCCCGCTCGTACCGATGAATTGCGCGGGGTCGGCGAGCGCGATATCGTCGCTCGACAGCTCGGCCCAGCTACCGTTCGCCAGCGGGATGGCATCATCGAGAAACGCCTTGGCCCAGGCGATAACCTGCGCGCCGCGCGCGGCGTCATAGCCCTTGCCGGTGGGCGCGCCGGGGATCGCGTCGGTGCCGTAAAGCGCGTCATAGAGGCTGCCCCAGCGCGCATTGGCGGCGTTGAGCAGGAAGCGGGCGTTGAGGATGGGGACGACCAGTTGCGGCCCGGCCATGCGGGCGACTTCATCATCGACATGCTCACTGCCGATCGCGAAGGGCGCGGGTTCGGGAACGAGATAGCCGATGTCGCGCAGATGGGCCTGATAGGCGGCGGCGTCATGCGGTTGGCCCTTGCGCTGTTCGTGCCAGCCGTCGATTTGCGCCTGCAACGTGTCGCGCTTGCGCAGCAGCGCCGCATTTTCCGGTGCGAAGCGCGCGAAGATGTCGGCAACGCCTGTCCAGAAGGCATCGGGTGCGATGCCGGTGCCGGGCAGCGCGCGTTGCTCGATGAAATCGGCCAGTGGCGTGGCGACCTGAAGGCCGGATTTTTCGATCATGATCGACTCCTTTTTTACCCCGTCATCCCCGCGCAGGCGGGGATCCATCTCCGGCCTTGGCCATAGCCGCGACGTTGGGAGATGGGTTCCCGCCTACGCGGGAATGACGATCTATGAGGGGAGAAGATAACCGATTCCCATTATGCCGTATATTCGCTATTATTCGAAGACAGTCATTCTTATGGTGAACGAATATGATGGACCCCGACCATGAACTGTTCGTGCGCGTCGTGGATGAAGGCGGGCTGGCGGCGGCGGGGCGGCGGATGCATGTTTCGCCCGCCATGATGTCCAAACGACTGGCGCGGCTGGAGGAACGGCTGGGCGCGAAGCTGATCCATCGCACCACGCGGCGGCTGGCGCTGACACCGGCGGGCGAGCGGCTCCACGCCGACCTGCGCGGCATATTGGCGGCGCTGGACGAGGCGGAACGGCGTGTGTCGGGCGCGTCGGCGGTGGCGTCCGGATCGTTGCGCGTCACTGCGCCGACTTCCTTCGGGCGGATGCACCTTGCGCCCTATCTCCAGCGCTTCCTGGATGCGCACCCCAGGGTGGAACTGAGCGTCGACCTGTCCGACGATTTCGCCGACCTGATCGACAGCCGCGCGGACCTGGCCATCCGCATCACCGCCGATCCGGGGCCGGGCCTGACTGCACGGCGGCTGGCGACCAACCGGCGCATCCTCTGCGCCGCGCCCGCCTATCTGGAGCGGTTCGGCACAGCCGAACGCATCGCCGACCTCAAGGCGCACCGGCTGCTCGCTGCGGAGGGACAAATGCCCTGGCGGCTGGTCGGTCCCAAGGGGCCGGTCACGGTCGAGGGGCGCAGCCATGTACGCACCAACAGCAGCGAACTGGTGCGCGAACTGGCGCTGGCGGGCGGCGGCATTGCGTTGCGATCACTCTGGGACATCAGCGAGGCGCTGGTGCGCGGCGATCTGCGCCAGATAATGCCAGCCTATGAGGGGTCCGCCGATGTCGGCCTGTTCGCGGTGCAACTGCCGCAGGCCAATCCGCCGCGCAGCATCAGCGCCTTCGTCGATTTCCTCGCCGGGCTTTACGTGCCGACGCCCCCATGGGAACGCACTGGCTTGCTCTAGCGGAACGCAATCTCTAAGGCCCATCGCATGGACGATAACACCCGCCGCGCCGCCCTCGACTATCACCGCTATCCCCAGCCCGGTAAGCTCCGCATCGAGCCGACCAAGCGCATGGTGAACCAGCGCGATCTGGCGCTGGCCTATTCGCCCGGCGTCGCGGCGCCCTGCGTCGAGATCGCCGCCGATCCCGACAAGGCAATGGAATATACCGCGCGCGGCAACCTGGTCGCCGTCATCTCCAACGGCACCGCCGTACTGGGGCTGGGCGCGATCGGCGCGCTGGCGTCCAAGCCGGTGATGGAGGGCAAGGCCGTCCTCTTCAAGAAATTCGCCGACATCGACGTGTTCGACATCGAAGTCGACACTACCGATCCGGACAAGTTCGTCGATGCCGTCGCCCTGCTGGAGCCGACCTTCGGCGGCATCAACCTGGAAGACATCAAGGCGCCCGAATGCTTCGCGATCGAGGCGCGGCTGAAGGAACGGATGAACATTCCGGTCTTCCATGACGACCAGCATGGCACCGCCATCGTCGTTGCGGCGGCCGTGCGCAACGCGCTGGTGCTGCAGGGCAAGACGCTGGCCGATGCGAAGCTGGTGACGTCGGGCGCAGGCGCGGCGGCGCTGGCCTGCGTCGACCTGCTGGTATCGATGGGCCTGCCGGTCGAAAATGTCACCATGACCGACAAGGACGGCGTCATCCATGCCGGGCGTGAGGGCATGTTGCCCAACATGGCGCGCTATGCCCGCAACACCAATGCCCGCACCCTGCCCGACGTGCTGCCGGGCGCGAACCTGTTCCTGGGGTTGTCGGCGCCGGGCGTGCTGAAGCCCGAATGGCTGCCGCTGATGGCGCCCAATCCGCTGATCTTCGCGCTCGCCAATCCGGAGCCGGAAATCCGCCCGGAGGCTGCGCGCGAAGTGCGCCCCGACGCGATCATCGCCACCGGCCGGTCGGACTATCCCAATCAGGTCAATAACGTCCTGTGCTTCCCCTATATCTTCCGCGGCGCGCTGGACGTCGGCGCGACGCAGATCAACGAAGCGATGAAGGTGGCGGCCGCCGACGCCATCGCCGCCCTCGCCCGGATGCCCGCGCATGACAGCGTCGCCCAGGCCTATGGCGGGCGCAAGCTGGTGTTCGGCGCGGACTATATCATCCCCACCCCGTTCGATCCGCGCCTGATCGGCGAGATCGCCGTCGCCGTCGCCAAGGCGGCGATGGACAGCGGCGTGGCGAAGAAGACGCTGGACCTGGACGAATATAAGCGCAGCCTGACCCGCCAGGCGACCCGTTCCGGCCAGTTGATGCTGCCGGTGTTCGAGGCCGCCAGGGGCAGCGCCTGCCGCATCGCCTATGGCGAGGGTGAGGATGACCGCGTGTTACGCGCTGTTCGCGACGCGCTGGACGAAGGGATTGTGCGGCCGACGATCGTCGGCCGCCGCCGCATCCTGGAACAGAAGCTGCCCGAACTGGGCCTTAGCCTAGACCTCGACAAGGATGTCGAGCTGATCGATCCCGAAACCGACCATCTGGTGATGGGCGAACTGGTGGAAGCCTATCGCGCCATCGCCGCGCGCAAGGGCGTGCCAGCGGACGAGATATTGCGCCATGTCTATCGCCGCCCCACCGTGACCGCCGCCATGCTGCTGCGCACCGGCCGGGTCGACGCCGCGCTGGTCGGCGGCCGCTCCGAATATTGGGGGCAGGTCGAACATGTGCTGCGCATCATCGACCGGGTGCCGGGCCATAGCCGCGTCTACGCGCTGTCAGGCCTGATCCTGGACGCGGGCGCTTTGTTCATCACCGACACCCATATGGTGCCGGACCCCACGCCCGAACAGATCGCCGAAATGACACTGGCGGCGTCGGCCGAACTCCGGCATTTCGGCCTGATCCCGCGCGCGGCTTTACTGTCCCACTCCAATTTCGGCGCGTCGCACACCGACAGTGCGCGCAAGATGCGCAAGGCGTTCAAGCTGGTGCGCGAGATTGCGCCCGAACTGGCGGTGGACGGCGAAATGCACGCCGACGCAGCGCTCAGCCAGGCCTTGCGCGAACGGCTGATCCCCGATTCGCGGTTCGAGGGGCCGGCCAACCTGCTGGTCATGCCCAATCTGGACGCGGCCAACATCACGCTGACGGCGCTCGCCGCTTCGTCCAGTTCGCCG
This sequence comes from Sphingobium sp. BYY-5, assembly GCF_022758885.1. NCBI lineage: Bacteria > Pseudomonadati > Pseudomonadota > Alphaproteobacteria > Sphingomonadales > Sphingobiaceae > Sphingobium > Sphingobium sp. BYY-5. The sequence goes on along the minus strand of NZ_JALEBH010000001.1, from coordinate 604,657 downwards.
ACGGTCGGGCCGATGCTGATGGGCCTGACCAAGCCGATCCATGTGCTGACGCCCGGCGTCACGTCGCGCGGCATCCTGAACCTGACCGCCATCGCCGCGGCGGAAGTGGCGCGCGAAGGCTGAGCTTAACCTTTCGCCCTTATCCTCCGACGCAACTGGAGGCATGAGGACGGATATGGCGGGCTTGTTCAAGGCATTGGCGAAAAGCGCCGGACCCAAGCTGGCGATCGGCCTGGGGCTGGGCGGCGCGGCGCTGCTGGCGATGCACTGGATCGACCGGCCCGCCGGACAGGACAGCGCCCCTGCCGAAGCGGCCGAGGCGAAACCGGCCCCTGCTCCCGCCAAGCTCACCGAACGGCGCAGCGACCAGCCGATGGAAATCGATCCGCGCGCGCTGACGGTGAAGCGGGTGCTGCCGATCGACGGCCCCTTTCGCCATGGCGACTATGTCTGGGACGAGAAGGGCGCACCCGCGACCGGTCCCGTCATCATCACCATCGATCTGAAGGCCGAAACCCTGTCCGTGTTCCGTGCGGGATACGAGATCGGCGCAGCGGTCATCCTCTACGGCGCGACAGACAAGCCGAGTCCGCAGGGCGCCTTCCCGATCACGCAGAAGGACGCCGATCATGTGTCCAACCTCTACGACGCGCCCATGCCTTACGCGCAGCGCCTGACCAGCGATGGCGTCTTCATTCATGGCAGCGACGTCGAATATGGCCGTGGCACCCATGGTTGCATCGGCGTGCCAGTGGAATTTGCGCGCAAGCTGTTCGGCGTCACCAAGCTGGGCGACATCGCGGTCATCACCAACGGCAAGATGCTGGACGTGAGCAAGGCGCAGGTTGGCGGGTAATGACGATGAAATTTACTGAGGCGCATCCTCGATCGCGGGCTTGTGCCCGGCGGTGAGCGCGCTGCCGGCCGAGGCGACGACGATACAGGCGATCGCGATCCACTGAACCGGCGTCAACCGCTCGCCCAGCACGATGAAGCCCGCCAGCGCACCGATGGCCGGAGCCGAACTCAAGAGCAATCCGAAGACCGGCGCGGGCAGCCGCCGCAGCGCCTCCATCTCCAGCGAATAGGGCAAGGCGCTCGACAGCAGCGCGATGCCGATGCCGACCATCAACACCCAGGGCGAGAAGAGCGCCGCGCCCGCATGGGTCAGGCCCACCGGCATGACCAGGATCGCGGCGGCCAGCATCCCCCAGGCGACGGCATCGCCGCCCAGCGCGCCAGACACGCGCTTGCCCGTGACGATATAGAGCGCCCAGCAGGCCGCTGCGCCGCAGGCGAACGCGATACCCAATGGATCGAGCGCCGCGTCGCTTCTGAGCGGGAGCAGCAGGAGCAGTCCCGCGACCGCTGCCGCGAGCCAGAGGAAATCGCGCGGCCGGCGCGATCCGAACAACACGATCGCCAACGGCCCGGTCACTTCGATGGCCATGGCGATGCCCAGCGGGATACGCGCAAAGGCCTGGTAGATGAGCAGGTTCATGAGGCCCAACGTCGCGCCATAGGCCAGCAGCGCCCAGCGCACGTCGCGGGGGATGGAACGACGCCATGGCCGACGGAAAAGCAGCAGCAGGATCGCCGCCAGATCGATGCGCAGCGCGGCGATGCCATAGGCGCCCACCAACGGGAACAACGTCTTGGCAAAGGCCGCGCCCAAATTCATCGAACAGAGCGACAGCAACACCGCCCCCGCCCCTGCCAGCGCGGCGCCGCGCGCCCTGTTGCCGTCATTCCCCGTCATGATGGGCGCGCCATAGCCGATCGGGCGCCAGGAATTAAATCATATCAATTGCGAAAAGTGCCGATCGTGCCTCAATTTGCATAGGAACGCCGTGAACGCGGGCTGTGTCTTAGGACCGATCGACATTCACAGTTTTATGCGCTTCCCAAGCCGTCATGCCGGACCTGATCCGGCATCCAGGGCCACAAAAGGCGTCGCCTGCGACTCTGGATGCCGGACTTGATCCGGCATGACGTTGAAAATGAGGCTGAAGCTTCCGCTTTAACCTGAATGTCGATCCGCCCTAGATCGAATTTCTGTTATGGCTGGGAAGACAATCGCCCGCGATGTCACCAACAGCCGAAGCTGTGAAGGGCGCAACGGGCTGATGTCCCCTCGCCCGTCGCGGCCTTTTTTTGATGGAGGAGCGCCAAGATGAGCACTGACCGGGATACGGTGCGGTCCTATGATGCGGTCGCGGCGGAATATGCTGCCGAGGCTGCGGCGATGCCCGAATGGGTCGCGATAGAGATCGATGCGTTCGCAACCGAGCTGGGTGGCTCTGGCAGGGTGCTGGAGATCGGAAGCGGTGGCGGGCGAGATGCACTTGAGCTTGAGAAGCGAGGAATGAGTGTCCGGCGCACCGACATTGCGAAGGGTTTCGTCGAACTGCTTCGCGAGAGTGGTTACGAGGCCGACCTGTTGGACCCGCTGACCGAAGACCTGGCCGACCCGCTGCATCCCGGCACGCCGTACGACGGGATCTGGGCCTGCGCCTGCCTGATTCACATCGCGCGCGAGGATTTCAGCACGGTGCTTGGACGGCTTGCCGAGGCGACCCGGACCGGCGGCCAACTGCACGCCTCGGTTAGAGAAGGCGATGGCGAGAAGATGTCCACGCACGGCAGCGCTGTAGCGCCTCGGCGCTACGTCGAGACGTACTGGCGCGAATCTGCCCTGTTGTCCGCACTCACAGACACCGGCTGGACCGTCAGCGAAGTACGTCGGTGCATCGGAAAGCCCGACGATCGGTGGCTGAGCGTTCGGGCTAGCCGGACATGACGCACCCAGAGTACCGGGCCGGAAGGAAGCGGCGTGTCACGTCTGCATGTAGCGCCAAGCGGGGCTGGATTGCGTTGCCGGTTTGGGTCGAAATCCGAAATTCAAGCTGAGGCACTGCCAAAGCGCCACTGCACGTGCAGGAATCTCATACATATGCGGGGTTGACCAACGCTGTCAGCAGGCCCATTTGCGGGGCTTCCGTATTATTTTGCATTGCAGCATGGAGCTTGCCATGGGCGTCCGGCCCCAGAACGCGCATCCCGCGCTTGTCCTGTTCGCGCTGTCGGTCGGCGCCTTCGCGATCGGCACGACCGAATTTGCGTCGATGAGCCTGCTGCCTTTCTTCGCGCGCGATCTCCACATCGACGCCCCCACCGCCGGCCACGCCATCAGCGCCTATGCGTTGGGCGTCGTGGCGGGCGCGCCGGTGATCGCCGCCTTTGCCGCGCGACTGCCGCGCCGGACGCTGCTGATCGGGCTGATGGCGATGTTCGCTATCGCCAACGCCCTGTCCGCCCTGTCGCCCAGCTATCACTGGATGCTGCTGTTCCGTTTCCTGTCCGGCTTGCCGCACGGCGCCTATTTCGGCGTCGCCGCGCTGGTCGCCGCCAGCCTGGTGCCGATCGAGCAAAGAACGCTGGCAATCGCCAAGGTCATGTCCGGCCTGACCGTCGCGACCGTGCTGGGCGTGCCGGTGGCCAACTGGATGGGGCAGGCGCTGGGCTGGCGATCGGGCTTCTTCGTGGTTGCCGCGCTGGCGGTGGCGACGGTGACTTTGGTCGCGCTCTACGCCCCGCGCGATGCGGGCGATCCCAAGGCCAGCCCGATGCGTGAACTGACCGCGCTCGGCAAAACGCAGGTCTGGCTGACGCTGCTGACCGGTGCGATCGGCTTTGGCGGCATGTTCGCCGTCTATACCTATGTCGCCTCGACCATGATCGAAGTGACCCATGTGGCCGAAACCTATGTGCCGTTGGTCCTCATCATCTTCGGCGTCGGCCTGACTCTGGGCAATCTGGCCGCGGCCTGGCTGGCCGATCGGGCGCAAAATCGCACCGTCATCGGCGTGCTGCTTTGGAGCGCTGTGTCGCTGGCGTTGTTCCCGATCATGGCCGGCAATATCTGGACCCTCGGCATCATCGTCTTCCTGATCGGCATCGGCGGCGGACTGGGCACGCCGCTCCAGGCGCGCCTGATGGACGTGGCGGGCGATGCCCAGACGCTGGCCGCCGCGCTGCATCACAGCGCGTTCAATGTCGCCAACGCGATCGGCCCGTGGCTGGGCGGCCTGTCGATCGCGGCGGGCTATGGCCTGGTGTCCACCGGCTGGATCGGCAGCGCGCTGGCGCTGGGTGGGTTGGCCATCTTCCTTCTCGCCATCACGCTGGAACGGCGGCAGGCAAACTTCGCCCCGGCCGCGGCCGAATAAGCCGCTTTCGTCCAGCCCCATCGCCCGATAAGGCGAGAGCATGAGCGATCAGGCAAGAGAGACGATGCTGGCCGAGGCGGCCGTCGCCGCCCTGCGGCGGGGCGATGTGCAAGTAGCGCTGGCGACGTTGCGGGAAATGGCGGACCCGCCGGCGATGCTGCTGGCGCAGGCGTGCAACCGTACAGGCGACCTGGACGGCGAGGCGGCGGCGCTGCGGCACATCCTGGACGGCGATATACGCAATATTCCCGCCCTGCTCGCCATGGGGCAGAATGCGTTGCGTCGTGGCGACGAGCGCGGCTCGACCGGATGGTTCCAGGCCGCCCTGGCGCAGGCAGCCACAACCGGCGCGCCGTCGCAGCTCCAGCCGCTGCTCCAGCAGGCACAGGCCAGCATCGCGCAATCGGGCAAGCGGTTCGAGGATCATCTGATCGCCGCTGTCCGCGACCTGCCGCCCCTGCCCCGCGTCGCCCATGCCACCGACCTGCTACTGGGCAAGCGTACCCTCTATCTACAACAGCCGAGTATGTTCTACTTCCCCGGCCTGCCCCAGCGCGCCTTCTATGAGCGCGACGAGTTCGACTGGGTCGCGCCGATGGAAGCGATGACCGACGCCATCGTCGCGGAACTGGCGGCCGTGCGCGCGCAGGAGGCGGAGTTCGCCCCCTATGTCGAAACATCGGCGGACCGGCCCGCCCCCAATAATCCGCTGCGCGACGATCCAAGCTGGGGCGCGCTCTATTTCTGGCAGAATGGCGCGCCTGTGCCGGAAAATGCGGAGCGCTGCCCATCGGTGATGGCCGCGCTGGCCCATGCGCCCATACCGGTGATCGCGGGCCGATCCCCCATGGCGCTCTGGTCGCTGCTCAAGCCGGGCACGCATATCCAGCCGCATCACGGGCTGCTCAATACCCGCCTCATCTGCCACCTACCGCTGCTGGCGCCCGGCGACTGCGCGCTGCGGGTCGGCGCGGAAACGCGGGCGTGGCGCAAGGGCGAAATGCTGTTGTTCGACGACAGCTTCGAGCATGAAGCCTGGAACCGCAGCCAGGAAACCCGCGTAGTGCTGTTGTTCGAAGTGTGGCGGCCGGAGATCGGGGCGGAGGAACGCGACGCGCTGACCCGCCTGTTCCAGGCGATCGACAGCTTCGGCCCGGCGCAGGTCGATACGGGCGGCTGAACGACCGCCCCGCTTTCGGGCTTTGCAGCGGGCGGACACATCGCTATCAGGCCGCGCAATATAATAGCAAGAGGATGGCCGGGGCGCCCATGCTTCACGGACTTTGCCATGCCTCCCCTCCTGCCTTCGCAGCCATCCTCTGCCCGTCCCCACAGCCTGACCGAAGACGGCTATGCCATCGCCATCGGCTGCGCCTTCATCGCCATGGGGTTGATGCTGCTGAAACAGGCCAATCTGGTGACGGGCGGCATGGCGGGGATCGCGCTGCTACTCTCCTACCTCATCCCCTGGTCGCCCGCGACGCTCTTCATCCTCATCAACATCCCCTTCTTCCTCTTCGCGGGGCGGGCGATGGGGCGGGCGTTCGGCCTGAAGACGCTGTTCGCCAATGTCGCGATCATGGCGATGGGACTGGCCATGCCCCTGGCGATGCAGGTGGCGAAGGTCAGCCCGCTTTTTGCCGCCCTGTTTGGCGGATCGATCATCGGTTTCGGCATCCTCGCCATCGCCCGGCATGGCGCGGGCGTGGGCGGCGTCGGCGTGGTCGCCCTGATCCTGCAAAAGTCGCGCGGCTGGAATGCCGGGCGCACGCAGATGGGATGCGACATCGTGATCCTGCTCGGCTCGCTGCCGCTCCTCAGCCTCGACCGGTTCGCCCTGTCGATCCTGTCCGCCGCCGCGATGAACGCCGTGCTGGTCGTGAACCATCGGCCGGGCCGCTATATCGGTTATTGAAGTAGAGCCGTTCGCTTCGATTAAACGGAGCTAAGCGGGAAGCTCAAGTCTTGCAGAGCGGGGCGTTGCCGCGATCCTTCGCGCGCAGGGCGCTGGCGGCGTCATTGGCGATGCGCGGGAAGCTGACGCCTTCCAGCGACCCCCGCCCGTCGCACAGGTCCGCGCAGGCCATATCGACCACGCCCGGCAGCGCGACCTGATCCCCGTCATATTGGGCAACGATGATGCAGCGGTCGCTGCCCTTGAAGCTCAGGATCAGCTTGTCGCCCGCCCGGCGCGCAACGCCATGGCCGCGACAATGCGGTTCTTCGCCGAAATTCGCCTCCAGCCCGAAGCGGAACTGCCCGTCCTTGCCCGGCATGACGCACAGAGCGTCGCGCCCGGCTTCATGGCGGCGTTGAAACAGGCCCACGGGCGAAACCCTGCCAGCGTCGGCGATAGCGCCGCTCTCGATCGCGGCCCGCTCCAGCCCGGAGGCCGACATGCTTCCCGCTTCGCGCGCGGGATCGCCCCCCGCCGGCGCACGCTGGCAGGCCGTCAACAGGATCAGGAACGCAAGGCTAGCCCGCCGCATCGACGCTGCTGAGACCCTCCGGCCCGATCCGGCGGAAGAAGCAGGAGCGCGCGCCCGTGTGGCAAGTAGGACCGGCCGGCGCCGCCTTCACCCAGACGGCGTCCTGGTCGCAATCGATACGGATGTCGCGAACCGCCAGCATATGGCCCGATGTCTCGCCCTTCTTCCACAGCGCCTGACGGCTGCGCGACCAGAAATGGGCAAGGCCGGTCTCCACCGTCAGGGCCAGCGCCTGCGCATTCATATGCGCGACCATCAGCACTTCGCCGCTGGCGTCATCCGTCACTACAGCGGTGATGAGGCCATTGTCGTCATATTTCGGATTGAGGGCCAGCCCCTTGTCGCGCGCATCGTCCATGGCTGCGCTATATCGGCCAATCGCGCCGCTGCGAAGCCCCGAAAGGCACAACAAAATGGGGAAAATGGGGCGATCGACGGGATCCGAACCCGCGACCTCTGGTACCACAAACCAGCGCTCTAACCAACTGAGCTACGACCGCCATGGGGGCCAGCGGCCCCGCGAGAAGCGCCACATATGCGGCCACTCCTCCCCCGTCAAGCGGACAATGAAGACTTTATTACGAAGGGGCGGGGCGGCGAACGGCCTCGTTCCAGGGCAGGATCGGAAGATCGGGCCAATGCGCCGCCCAGCGCCGCGCTTTTGCCTCATAATAAGCCTGGTCGATCTGGGTTGCATTGGCCCGGACCAGCGGCGCCAGCAGGTCGTCGAGGCCAAAGGGCGCGGACAGGGCGTGCGGCGTGATGGCGACCGCCGAAGCGGTGGTCGGAAAAGTCATGGTCGCATCAATCGCGGATCGATAGGGCGGGATCGCGACGCCAAAATGGTCGGGATACCAGAGATGCACCCGCGCCTCATTCTTGACGTCGAGACGGACCGGCAGATCGGCGAAAGCCGCCTGCAACCGCTCCGCCGCCGTCTGTTCCGCCGCTTGAGACAGATCGGTGGCGTCGAAATAGATGATGTCGGCGTCGGCGATCCCGTGGAGCGGCGGGAAACCGAACATCTCGTTCCAGCGCGCCTGCGCCAGCAGACTGCCCGACAGCCAGGCATCGGACAGTTGCACCGCCGCCCAGCGGGACAGGATCATCCCGACGACCGGATGCCCGGCGGCCAGGCGACGCACCGCCTGTTCCGCCGGGACCGGCGCGTTCAACGGCCCATGGCCTGCAATTGCGCACGCAGGCCGGCGAGCGTGCCTTCGGATACTCTGGGCCGCTCGCGCGCTGGCTTGCCCTTGCGCAGCCGCGCGCGATCCTTTCCGGGCGGATCAACAACGCGTACACGTACGGCGGCATGGCCCGTGGCGCGGATGCCCAGTTCCTCCGCCGCGCCGCGCGACAGGTCGATGATCCGCCCACGACCGGCGAAAGGCCCACGATCATTGACCCGGACCAGGATGGTGCGTCCGGTTTCCAGCGACGTCACCTCGACATAGCTGGGCAGCGGCAGGCTGGTATGCGCGGCGGTGATCCACTTGGCGCGAAACTGTTCGCCGTTCGCCGTGCGATTGCCCGATTCCGATCCATACCAACTGGCATAGCCCAGCATGTCATAACCAGGATTGGCGGCGGGTACATAGGTCACGCCGCGCACCTTGTAGGGCGGGCCGATCCGCACGGGGCTATCGCTGACGGGGCGGTAATTGCCCCCGGCGCACGCCGCTAGAGCAAGCGCGGGCATGGTCCATGCCATTCTGGACCAGATTCCGATCCGATTACATCGGTTCGGCTGCTCCAGCTTTTGTTTTACCGCGTTTTCCGGGTCAGCAGATGATTCCACCTGTTTGGAAAACGCTCTGGTCCAATGCATCATGTCCCCTCCCTACCGCGCCCGTGCTGGCGCGTCGAGATTGCGGGATAGAGAAAAGGGGCGAAGGCTGGCCGCCTTCACCCCTTCGCTTTCGACATCCGCGCGCTCAGGTTCAACCCCAGCGCGCGCATCACTCTCCTGAAAACTTTCCGGCCGCGACGCCGGCAAAAAATCAGAGCGAGCGCCTGCCGGGAGCAGGCGCCCAGACCCTTAGTTCACCGAGTCCTTAAGGCCCTTGCCGGCCTTGAACTTCGGCTGGGCCGAAGCCTTGATGGTCATGGTTTCGCCGGTGCGCGGGTTACGACCGGTCGAAGCCTTGCGCTGCGAAACCGAGAAAGTGCCGAAACCGACCAAGCGCACTTCGTCGCCCTTCTTCAGAGCACCGGTGATGGCGTCGAACACGCCCTCGACCGCCTTGGTCGTGTCATTCTTGCTAAGGCCGCTGCTTTCAGCAACTGCGCTGATAAGATCCTGCTTGTTCATGCCTTGGGAACCCCCTTGTGCTGTTGGTTAGTTAGGAATCGCGGCGTAGGGGGCGCAATAAGGCGCGGATTCCTGCGCCTGTCAAAGGGAAAGCGACAAAAACCCCGGCTTCGACCAAATTTTGCGCCCTGTTGCGCAAATTGATGCGAAGTCGGGATTGCCGTGCTTTCCCCCTGTTTCAGTGCCGCAAGGTGGGGTCGCTATCACGTCCAGCCAGGGTCGACGGCTGCGCGGCCAGGTCATCCTCCTCGGTCCAGGTGATCGCCTCCGGCTTCGACACCAGAGCGCGCGCCAACACCTCATCCACATGGGACACCGGCACGATTTCCAGCCCTTCGCGGATGTTGGACGGGATTTCCGCCAGGTCTTTCTCATTTTCCTGGGGGATCAGCACCGTCTTGATGCCGCCGCGCAGGGCCGCCAGCAGCTTCTCCTTAAGGCCGCCGATCGGCAGCACGCGGCCACGCAGCGTGACTTCGCCGGTCATCGCCACATCCTTGTGGACGGGGATGCCGGTCAGGGTCGACACGATGGTCGTGACCATGCCGATGCCCGCCGAAGGGCCATCCTTGGGCACCGCGCCTTCGGGCAGATGGATATGGATGTCCTTGCGGTTGAAGAGGCTGGGCTTGATGCCATAGCCGGGCGACCGCGCCCGCACATAGGAAAAGGCGGCCTGCACCGACTCGTTCATCACCTCGCCCAGCTTGCCGGTCGTCCTGATGATGCCCTTGCCGGGCACGGTCACGGCTTCGATGGTGAGCAGTTCGCCGCCCACTTCGGTCCAGGCGAGGCCGGTGACGGCGCCGATCTGGTTCTCTTCCTCGCCCACGCCATGGCGGAATTTCTGCACGCCGGCGAAATCGGCGAGATTTTCGGGCGTGATGACGACCTTGTCATAGGCGCCTTCCAGGATCTTGCGCAGCGCCTTGCGCGCCAGTCGCGCAATCTCCCGCTCCAGCGTGCGGACACCGGCCTCGCGCGTGTAATAGCGGATGAGGTCGCGCACGGCTTCCTCGGTCACGATGAATTCACCGTCCTTGAGGCCATGGGCGTCGACCTGCTTGGCGACCAGATGGCGCTGGGCGATCTCGACCTTCTCATCCTCGGTATAGCCTTCCAGCCGGATGATCTCCATGCGATCGAGCAGAGGTTGAGGTAAATTCAAGGAGTTGGCGGTCGTCACGAACATAATGTCTGAAAGATCGACGTCGATCTCCAGATAATGGTCCTGGAACTTGCTATTCTGTTCGGGGTCCAGCACCTCCAGCAGCGCCGACGCCGGGTCGCCCCGGAAATCCTGGCCCAGCTTGTCGATCTCGTCGAGCAGGAAGAGCGGGTTCATCGTGCCCGCCTTTTTCAGGTTCGACACGATCTTGCCCGGCAGCGAGCCGATATAGGTGCGCCTGTGGCCACGAATTTCGGCCTCGTCGCGCACGCCGCCCAGCGACTGGCGCACAAACTCGCGCCCGGTCGCCTTGGCGATCGAACGGCCGAGCGAGGTCTTGCCGACGCCCGGCGGGCCGACGAGGCACAGGATCGGCCCCTTCAGCTTGTTGGTGCGCGCCTGCACGGCCAGATATTCGATGATCCGGTCCTTGACCTTCTCCAGCGCGAAATGATCCTCGTCCAGGATCGCCTGCGCTTTCTTGAGGTCGGTCTTGACCTTGCCCTTCTTGCCCCAGGGAAGCCCCAGCAGCACGTCGAGATAGTTGCGCACGACCGTCGCTTCGGCCGACATGGGCTGCATACCCTTGAGCTTCTTCAACTCCGCCGTCGCCTTGGCGCGGGCTTCCTTGCTGAGCTTGGTCTTGGCGATCTTTTCGGTCAGTTCGGCCAGTTCGTCGCCGTCCTCACCCTCACCATTGCCCAGCTCGCGCTGGATCGCCTTCAGTTGCTCGTTCAGATAATATTCGCGCTGGGTCTTTTCCATCTGCCGCTTCACGCGGCCGCGAATCTTCTTTTCGACCTGGAGCACGCCCAGTTCGCCTTCCATGAAGGCGAAGACCATCTCCAGCCGCTTGACCGGATCAGCCTCGACCAGCAGCGACTGCTTGTCGGCGACCTTGACATTGATGTTCGCGGACACGGCGTCGGCCAGGCGACCGGCATCTTCGATCTCGCGCAATTGCACCGGCGTTTCGGCGGGCAGCTTCTTGTTGAGCTTCGCGTAATTCTCGAACTGCTCGGCGACCGAGCGCATCAGCGCGGCGGCCTCCGGCCCTTCGGCGGCGATTTCCTCGACCGTCGCGACATCGGCGATCAGATAGGTGTCGCGCGTCTCCATATGTTCAAGCTGGGCGCGATGCTTGCCCTCGACCAGCACGCGCACCGTGCCGTCGGGCAGCTTGAGCAACTGGAGCACGACCGCGACGACACCCGTGTCATAAAGCGAATCCCGGCCCGGATCATCCTCCGCCGGGTCCAATTGCGACACCAGGAAGATTTCCTTACTGCCTTCCATCGCGGCTTCGAGCGCCGCCACACTCTTGTCGCGGCCGACGAACAACGGAACGATCATCTGCGGGAAGACGACAATGTCGCGCAACGGCAGAAGGGGATATTGCGTAGTCATTCATTCTCCGGGGCCAAGACAAGCGGCCCATCCTTGCAGTACATCGCCTTTATGGGGATGCCCGCCGCGTCAATCAATCGGTACCTGTCATATCGTGGTAACAATGAACCGCAGCTTATCGCCTCACAATGCTCCGATCAGAAGGGCAGCTTGAAGCCGGGGGGCAGCGGCAGGCCGGCGGTCATCTTGCCCATTTCGGCATTGCTGACCTCATCCGCCTTCTTGCGCGCATCGTTGAAGGCGGCCGTGACCAGATCTTCCAGCATCTGCTTTTCCGAAGGCGACAGCAGGCTTTCGTCGATCGACACGCCGACGATCCGTCCCTTGGCCGAAGCCCGCACCTTGACCAGGCCGCCGCCTGCCGCACCCTCGACCTCCATCTTGTCGAGATTATCCTGCGCGCGTTGCAATTCTTCCTGAACACGGCTCGCCATGCCCAGGATTTCGTTCAAGTCCTTCATGCTTCTGCACTCCATTGTTCGAGCCTGTCGTCCAGCTCGGCATCGGGGAAGGCCGCCATCGCCGCCTTGACCACCGGGGTTTCCAAAATATCCGCGCGCGCGTCGGCCGTCTTGCGCTGCTCCTGCTCCAGCAAGGTCGGTTCGCCTGCCGCGTCGCTCTGCGCCACCTGCCAGGGCGTGCCGGTGATCTCCCGCAGAGCCGACAGCAGGCGGGACGCGAAATCGCCGGGCAGTTGCGGCGTCGGGCGATAGTCGAACTGCGGCGGCGCATAGCGCACGACGCCCACGCAATCGTGAAGTTCCTGCGCCAACTGCCCCTTGCCCTTCTGCCACAAGGCTTCGATCAGGTCGGGAAAGGTCGCGGGCAGACGTGCGACGGGCGCGGAAGAAGGCGCGATGGGCGCCGCGCCCGGCGCGCTTGCCGTCACCGCCCCACCTTCGCGCAGCAGCCGCGCCACCTCGCCCGGATCGGGCATGGTCGCGGCGTGCATGACGCGCAACAGCGCCATTTCGCAGCTTTCGATCGGCAGAACGGCGCTCGCCACTTCGTCATGCCCCTTGAGCAGCAATTGCCAGAGGCGATGGAGCGGCGCGAAACCCAGTTGCGCAGCCCATTCGGCCAGCGCCTCCCGCTCTTCGGCCGACTGACCGGGGCTGTTGATGTCGCGCCCGGCCTTCACCAGGGTCACGGCATGGACCAGTTCCATCAGGCCGCGCATCAGCGCGAGCGGCTCGACGCCCAGCGCATATTGATCGCGCACCGCGCCCAGCAGCGCGGCCGTGTCGCCTTCCAGCAACAGGCCAAGCAGCCGGCGCACCGATCCGCGATCCGACAGGCCCAGCATGTCGCGCACCTGAGCGGCGGTGACGAGCGGGGCAGTTTCCTGGCTATCCGGCCCCGTTTCCGCATGGGCGATCGCCTGGTCGAGGATGGAGAGGCCGTCACGCGCGGACCCTTCGGCCGCCTGCGCGATCAGCGTCAGCGCATCGGGTTCGGCAGCGACGCTCTCGGCTTCCACCACATGCGCGAAATGGGCGCTGAGCAGTTCGGCCGGGATGCGACGCAGGTCGAAGCGCTGGCAGCGCGACAGCACCGTCACCGGCACCTTGTTCACTTCCGTCGTGGCGAACAGGAATTTCACATGGGCGGGTGGCTCCTCCAGCGTCTTCAACAGCGCGTTGAAGGCGTTTTTGGAGAGCATATGGACTTCGTCGATAATGTAGATCTTGTAGCGCGCCGACACGGCGGCATAGCGCACCGCCTCGATAATCTCGCGCACATCGTCAACGCCGGTATGGCTGGCGGCGTCCATCTCCACCACGTCGATATGACGCCCTTCGGCGATGGCGCGGCAGGGTTCGCACACGCCGCACGGATCGATCGTCGGGCCGCCCTGCCCGTCCGTGCCGATGCAGTTCAGCGCCTTGGCGATCAGGCGCGCGGTGGAGGTCTTTCCCACGCCGCGCACGCCCGTCATCAGGAAGGCGTGCGCCAGCCGTCCGCGCTTGATCGCATTGCCCAGCGTCTGGACCATCGCGTCCTGGCCGATCAGCTCATGAAAGCTGCGCGGTCGATATTTGCGCGCGAGGACGCGATAGGGTTGCGGGGAATCGGACATAAGATTGTCCTACCCGTTCGGGCAGGGATTGTCGAAGCCGGATGAAAAGAGGGTGGCCGGATGAGGAATGGAGGGTGGGAGCCGGAACGACCCGTGACGAAATCACTGTGGCTGCTTCCGTCAGGACCTGACCAGGTTCGCAACGGTCACGCCCGCCCGACTCCCGGCGCGGCATATGGCGAAGTGATGACGGGTTGGCAAGGGGGTGCCGCCGATGACCATAGACAAGCATTATACTATAGAGGCGGATGATCTCGCCATCCCTGCCCGTCATGCTGACGAAAGTCAGCATCCAGGGTTTTGGAAAGTGGCCCTGGATCCCGGATCAAGCCTGCCCTGAGCCTGTCGAAGGGGCCGGGATGATGTGGGGGCATATCCCCTTACTCCAACCCGCTCTTCTGCGCCTTGCTCACGAAATCGAGCGCGGCGTGTGCGGTTTCGGCGATGGCGGCTTCGGCTTTCTTCGTATCGACGGTGGGCCGATCGAGATAGATCGCCAATATATATTCGTCGCCTGCCGGCGACTTGACCAGCGCCACGTCATTATAGGCGTTGCCGCATGTCCCGGTCTTGCTGCCCGACGTCCAGCCTTGCGGCAGGCCCGCCTTGATCCGCTTGTCGCCGGTGCTGCTGGCGTTGAACCAGGCGCGCAGCTTGTCCGCGCTTTCCTGTTTCATGTCCTTGAAGAACAGCCGCTCCATCAACCCCGCCATCGCCGCCGGGGTGGTGGTGTCGCGCTCGTCACCCTCGGCATTTTCGTTGAGCGTCGGTTCGTTGCGGTCCAGCCGGGTCACGCTGTCGCCATGCGCGCGGATGAAGGCGGTCAGGCCCGGCGGCCCGCCCAGCATCGGCAGCAGCAGGTTGGCGGCGCTGTTGTCGCTGACCTCGACCGCCGCCTGCGCCAGTTCGCCCATGCTCATGCGGCCGCGCTTCTTGTTCTTCTTCACCACCGGGGCGTAATCGAGGATGTCGTCGTCGCTGAAGGGGATTGTCCCCTCCAGGCCGAACTTGCCGCCATCCGCGCCGATCAGCACGGCGGCGGCCAGCGGCGCCTTGAAGGTCGAACACATGGCGAAACGATCGTCCCGGTTGAAGCCCAGCAGCAACGCGCCCGATTTGTCGACCAGCGCCACACCCAGGCGACCGCCGGTTTCCTTCTCGATCTCCGCCGGGTTGCGCACCGACGTCAGCGCCGACTGCGGCACCAGATAGCGCGGCGCGGCGGGCATCAGCGAATCGAGGCGGCCGGTCGGCACCGGTTCCTTGTCTGGCGCCTTCTTCTCGTCGGCGGCGATCGACGGGGCGGCCAGCAGCGCCAGCGCGGCCAAAGCGGTCAATGTCTTCATCGGTCGGATCACACGCCCTGCATATTGTAGGATTCGCTTGGGATTCGAACGGTCAGGCTCTCCAGCTTGCCGTCCAGCACGATCTGGCAGGACAGGCGGCTGGTGCGGGTGGCGGCGGCGGCAAGATCGAGCATATCCTCTTCATCCTCGCTGGCCTGCGGGAGCCTGGCGAAATCGTCGGCATCGACGATGACATGACAGGTGGAGCAGGCCATCTGCCCTTCACAGGTGCCCTCCAGCGGCTGGCCCGCGGCCTGCGCGACATCCAGCAGGACCGATCCCGCCGGGGCGTCGACCTCCTGTCGTCGCTCCCCGTCGGCGCTGATGAAGGTGATCCTGGTCATTGGTGCGACGCTCCCTTGTCACGGCGCCGCTTGTACGGCTGCCGCCTCATTCAATGCTTCTGCAACCCTCTCCAGTTCCTGCCGGGTCGTGTAGCGGCCAAAGCCGATCCGCACCGATCCGCGCGCCTGGCCATCCGTCAGCCCCAGCGCGCGCAGCACATGGCTAGGCCGCCCGGACCCGCTTGCGCAAGCACTTCCCAACGAAAAAGCAATATTGCGGCAATGAGACAACAGCCGCGCGCCATCAATTCCGTCCCGCCGCAGGTTGAGATTGCCCGGATAGCGATCGGTCGCGCTGCCGTTCAGCGTCCAGTCGCGGAACAGATCGCGCGCCAAGGCAGCCAGGCTTTCGACATGGGCGCGGTCGGCCTCCGCCCGTTCGCGCATCAGCCGGGCGGCAACGCCAAAACCGGCGCATAGCGCGGGCGAAAGCGTGCCGGAGCGCAGCCCGCCTTCCTGCCCGCCGCCATGGATCAGCGGGGCGGGCTTCACGCCATCGCGCAGCCAGAGCGCGCCGATTCCCTTGGGGCCATGGATCTTGTGCGCGCTGATCGCCACCATGTCGCAGTCCTGCGGGATCGGCACGCGGCCATAGCCCTGCACCGCGTCGCACAGGAACAGCGCGCCCGCATCATGCGCCAGGGCGGCCAGCGCCTCGATCGGCTGGATCACGCCAATCTCATTATTGACCAGCATCGCCGCGACCAGCGCCACGCCGGGGCGGATGGCATTTCGCGCCGCATCCATATTCACCAGTCCGTCCGCGCCGACCGGCAGGATGGTAACATCGCGCCCCGCCCGGCCCATCGCCTCGACCGTGTCGAGGACAGCCGCATGTTCGGTGGCGATAGTGACGATCCCGCCCGCAGGCACGCCCTGGATCACGATGTTGAGCGCCTCGGTCGCGCCGGAGGTGAAGAGGGTTCGGCCGCCCGTTGGCAGCAGCCTGCCAATCTCGTCACGCGCCACCTCCACCTGCGCGGCGGCGGCGCGGCCGGGCCGGTGAGCGCTGTGCGGGTTGGCGAACTGATCGCGCAGCAGCGGCACCATGGCATCGAACGCTTCGGGGGCGAGCGGGGTCGTCGCCTGATAGTCGAGATAGATCATCGGCGCGCCTGCGCTAAAAGTTTCTGGGCCATGCCGGTCCAGGCTTCGAGGAAGCGGTCTATGTCGGCATCGCTCGTCTGCGGGCCGAAGCTGACGCGCACCACTTCGGACGCCGCCGCTTCATCCCAGCCCATCGCGCCCAGCACATGGCTGGTCTTGAGCGAGCCGGACGAACAGGCGCTGCCCGCCGACACGGATATACCCTTGAGGTCGAACTGGATCAGTTGCGCGCGGGCGGACAGGCCGGGCATCCGGTAGCTGGCGATGGCCGGGTTGCGCGGGGCGTCGCGCGCCACGATCGCTCCGCCCGCCGCTTCGATCCCCGCATCCAGCCGGGCGCGCAATTCCATCGCCCTGGGAAGCCAGTCGGCGCGCGCCTCCAGCGCAGCGGCCATGGCGAGAATGGCGGGGAGATTTTCGGTCCCGGCGCGATAGCCCTGCTCCTGCCCGCCGCTCGGCTCGATCAGCGCGAGGTCGCGGATCAGCAGCGCGCCGATGCCGGGCGGGCCGCCGAACTTGTGCGCGCTGATCGCGATCATGTCGGCATCCGGCAGCGGCAACTTGCCCGCGCTCTGGGCGCAATCGACGAATAATATGGCGTTGGCGCGATCGAGCCTGTCGAGCGGCTGGATCACGCCGGTCTCATTGTTGACGTGCTGGATGGCGAGGAGCGTCGGCTCGCCTCCCTTTCCCTCACTCCGGCTCTCCTTCCCTTCATTCCCGCCCTCCTTCCCGTCATCCCCGCGAAGGCGGGGATCCATCTCCAACGTCGCACCATCGGAGAGCGTGGGAGATGGGTTCCCGCCTTCGCGGGAATGACGGAGGGAGAGAACTATTCCATCGCCATCCACCGCCAGCCGCTCCGCGCCCCCGGTCACACGCAGCACGGCGTCATGCTCGACCGGCGACGTCACGATCCGCCCCGCCTTGGCGCGGGTCAGGCCGATCGCGATCGCCTCGCTCGCGCCGGAAGTGAAAATCACATGTCCACCCCACCCCAGCGCCGCCGCGATGCGCGCGCGCGCATCCTCCAGCGTGGCGCGGGCAGCGCGTCCGTCGGCGTGGGGGCTGGACGGATTGGCCCAGTTGGCCAACGCCGCCATCATCGCCGTCTGCGCTTGGCGCAGCATCGGGGTGGTCGCGGCGTGATCGAGATATAGGCGGTCGGCGGCCAAGGAGGCGTTACTCATTGATTGCGGAAATGGCGACGGCATCTATATAGGCGGTTTGCCGCGCCGCGCCAGCGCAAGCCTTGGCCCGCGCACCGATCCTATCCTTGCTGCCAAGCTCCTTATCCGGGGCGCGGCGGCCCAGAACCATAACAGGTGCCATGCCCGACGTTATCTTCCCCGGACCCGAAGGCCGTCTCGAAGGCCGTTTCAGCCCCCCGCCCCGCCCGCGCGCGCCCGTCGCCATGATCCTGCACCCGCACCCACAGGGCGGCGGCACGATGAACGACCGCATCACCCAGGCGCTCTACAAGACCTTCGTGAAGCGCGGCTTTGCGGTGCTGCGCTTCAACTTCCGGGGCGTGGGCCGCAGCCAGGGCACATTCGACAATGGCATCGGCGAACTGAGCGATGCCGCCGCCGCGCTCGACTGGGTACAGAGCTTCCATCCCGAAGCGCAGACCACCTGGATCGCGGGCTTTTCCTTCGGCGCCTGGATCGGTATGCAATTGCTGATGCGCCGCCCGGAAATCCGCGGCTTCATCTCGGTCGCGCCGCCGGCGAACATGTACGACTTCTCCTTCCTCGCTCCCTGCCCGTCGTCGGGCATCATCGTGCAGGGCACGTCGGACGAGGTAGTGACGGCCAGCGCCGTCCAGAAGCTGGTCGACAAGCTGCGCACCCAGAAGGGCATCACCATCCATCATGACGAAATCAAGGGCGCGAACCATTTCTTCGAGCATGAACTCGACCAGCTCATGAAGTCGGTCGACAATTATCTCGACATGCGCCTGTCGCCCGACTCGCCGATCCGCTGAGGACTAGGCCGGACGGATCATAAAGAGGGCAGCCCCCAATCCTCCCCTGGAAGGGGAGGATGACCACGAAGTGGTGGAGGGGTGTCACCCCATCGATAGCGGGACACCCCTCCGTCTGGCGCTTCGCGCCATCCACCTCCCCTGCCAGGGGAGGATTTTCTAATGCAGAAGCCTCAGCCTCATTTTCAACGTCATGCCGGACTTGATCCGGCATCCAGAGTCGCAGGCGCCGCCCTTCGTGGCCCTGGATGCCGGATCAAGCCTGCCCAGAGCCTGTCGAAGGGGTCGGCATGACGGCACAGAAAGCGCCCAGAAGACGGTAAATGTCGATCCGGCGGATCAGTTCGCCTTGCTCATATCGACCTTCTCGACCCATTCGGGGTAGAAGGTCGGCTCGCGGTTGGACCATCCGACCGCCGTTGCCGCCGCCTCGCTGATCGACTGGAGCAGCAGGCGCCGCTTGTCGGGATGCAAATGCGGCAGGCTCGCCGCCGCGCAGAAGGCGCCGGGCAGCCAGGGCCGCGCGCCCGCGCCCAGCAGCCGCTCATAGAGGAAACGATAGGCGGAAAAGCTGCCGAGACGGTCCTGTCCCAAGTCGAACGCCGAAACGGTCACAAGCGGCGCCATGAACGGCTCCACCTGTTCCAGGCCGCTATCGTCGGGCACGCGCGCCTTGATTTCGTCGAGGCGGCCGTAAATCCGCGCCTGCGCCCGGATCGAAGCCTCCTCGACTAGGTCGCGCGACCAGAGCTTCATCGCGTCGCGGCGATGCAGCCCGATGTCCAGCGATCGGCGGATATAGCGTTGGGTGGCGGACGGAAAACTGGCGAATTCACGCAACTCCGCCAGGGTGACGGCTCCATCCGCTGGTCTTGCACTCGTGCCCATGTTCTTGCCCTCCGACTTCAAGTCGTACGCCAGAACCTGCGCTCCATTTGCTTTCTGAAGGCTTAAGCGCCTGTTCCACCGTCATTCACAAGGAATCAGATTTCCTTGTGCAGCGCAACATGAAAATCATCCTTGTGCAACAGCATGATGACAGAAATCGGACCGGAAAGCACCTGTTTTCCGTCACTTATTTCGACGCTGCGTGGAAACAGATGGGCTGCGTCATTTCGGTCAAGCCTCCTCCCCGCACCCCACCGGGCGCGGTTGAAATTCATCTTCAAAATTTCATATAAATATATGAAATAATTATAGAAACTCTATACACCCGTTCGCCGGTCCAGCACGGCGCCGATCATGCTGCGCCATACGGCCACGTCGCCAGCCTGCGCCATATCGGCGTCGGGTTCGCGCAGCGTGTGGAGAATGGCATAGGCGTCATCCACATGGTCGGGCCATGCGGCATCGACCGCCCCTGCCGCATGGGGATCATTGCCCCCGCCGTTCAGACTCAACTGGCGTCCGGCAAGGACGCGGGCAATGCGTTCGACGGCTGGAGTGCAGGACGTGGGCATGGATGTGTCGCTCCTCTCTCATGCGGCGGCCATTTCTTCCGCCCCCGCCAAGCTACCATAGAAAAAGCGGCGGAACCATCAATGCTGCGGCTTGTAACCCGACGAAGACACCGGGTCGCCATGGTCGCCCGGCTTGGTGGTCGAGGGCGGGTCGGAGGCATCCATGGAGTCTCTCAATCCCTCCTCCAGCTTCTCCTCACGACTGAGCGCATGGTCCTGCCGGTCGGTTTCGCGCACGTCGCCGGCTTCCTCGCGGCTATGCGGGCGGATGGGGCGTTTCCTGTTCAATTTCTCTCTCCTTGCACGCCGCGGGGATGGGCGCGTCAGAAGGGCAACGGACGGAGCTTGAGCACGGTTCCTCCACTCCTGGCCGTTCGACCAACATGCGGAGTCGTTCGACCAGCTACCGATGGACGGGGCGACAAGCGGCGTAGGGGCGCGTAGACAGGCAGGATGACAAACGTTTCCGAAGACGGCGAACGCGGCGTCTCTCCCGCGATCGCGCTATATTCCATATTGGGTTTCTGGCTCTTCTATACATTGGTTGTGAGCTTGCGGGCGGTCGTCGTCGGCTTCGATGCGCAGATGGAGATGGCCGCGCGTCGCATGGTCGTGGCGGTCATTGGCATCATCATCACCTGGGTCCTCTATCTGGTGTTGCGGCAGTTCGACCGGCGGCCGCTGATGGTCCGGGTGATCGCGGCCTTCGCGCTGGCCGCCCCCTTCGCCTTCGCCATGGCGGCAGCCAATTATTACATGTTCAACGTCTATGATCCGATGTCGCTCTTTCCGGACGCGGACATGCAAAAGAAGGCAACCGAAGAAAATTATCTGCTCATTACCATCGTGGAAGACGCGATGAGCCGCTTCTTCTTCCTGTCCGCCTGGGCCGGCCTCTACCTCGCCCTCTCCTATGCGGCGGAAGCCCGGCGGGTCGAGCGTCGCGCCGCGCGGCTGGAGCGCGCCGCCCAGCAGGCGGAGTTGCGCTCGCTGCGTTATCAGGTGAACCCGCATTTCCTGTTCAACACCCTCAATTCGCTCTCCTCGCTGGTGATGAAGGACCGGCGCGACGAGGCCGAACAGATGATCATGTCGCTGTCCAACTTCTATCGCACCAGCCTGACCGGCGACCCGCTGGACGACGTGCCGCTGGAGGAGGAGGTGCATCTCCAGAAACTCTATCTGGATATCGAAGCTGTCCGCTTCCCTGATCGCCTGGCCACCGTCATCGACATTCCGCCCGCCCTGATGGGCGCCTGCGTCCCCGGCCTGATCCTCCAGCCGGTGGTGGAGAATGCCATCAAATACGGCGTTTCGCGCACGTCCAGCCCGGTGGAAATCCGCATCACCGCGCGCGAGGATGGCGACCTGATGCACATCAACGTCACCGATAACGGCAACAATCCGCCAAGCGAGACGGATCGTGGCAGCGGCATCGGCCTCGCCAATGTGCGCGACCGGCTGACCGCGCGCTTTGGCGATCAGGGCCGCATCGTCTATGGTCCGCGCGAAGCGGAGGGCTTTGCCGTCCTCCTCACCCTACCCATCATCCGCCGGGGTTGCTGACCGTCCATGTCCATCCGTACCATGATCGTCGATGACGAACCGCTCGCGATCGAACGTCTCCAGATGCTCTGCGCCCGCGAACCGCGCATCGCCCTCGTCGGCACCGCCACCGACGGAGAGGCGGCGCTGCGCCTGATCGAGGGGTTGAAGCCCGACCTGGTGATGCTCGACATCGCCATGCCGCTGCTCGACGGCATCGGCGTCGCCCGCGCGGTGAGCGGCCTGGGCATCCGGCCGGCGGTGATCTTCGTTACCGCGTTCGAAGGCTTCGCGGTCGAGGCGTTCGACCTGGCGGCGGTCGACTATATGCTCAAGCCCGTGGCCCATGACCGGCTTACCCGCGCGGTCGACCGGGTGGAGATCGCGCTGCGCACCCAGTTGCCTGAAGCCCTCGCCACCACCAGCGAACCCCAGCCCGAATGGGCAGAAGAGTTCTGGGTTCCCCATCGATCGGAGTTGATCCGCATCGCCACCGACCAGATCGACCGGATCGAGGCGGAGCGCGACTATATGCGCCTGCATGTCGCCCAGCACAGCTATCTGCTACACCAGACGATCAGTTCGCTGGAGGAGCGGCTCGACCCGCAGCAGTTCGTGCGCCTGCACCGGTCGCACATCGTCCGGCGCGAGCATATTGCGCGGTTGCGCCATGACGGCAGCGGCGTCTGGTTCGCTGCGCTGGCCGATGGCGGCGAAATCCGCATCGGCCGCACCTTCCTGGCCAATGCGCGGGCGATGACCGGGCGATAGGATCGTTCGATCACCGCCAACGAAGCGGAGCATCATTTGCGAAAGCTCCGGTTGAAGGGGCGGAGAATTTTCCTGCTTGGCCGGACGGCCTCACGCCGGTAGCGCAGCCTGCATGTCCGACGCCCCCGAAAAAGACGTCCGCCTGATCTGGAGCCGCTACTACAGCGCCTTCATCCCCGCCGGTCCATCCGGCCCGAACGTCGTCGATCGCCTCAAGGCGGCCAGCGGTGCGATCGGCGGCATCGCCGTCACCGGCCTGCTGTGCGGGTTGATGCTGGGCAACGGCCTGGCGCATCCGCTGCTGGTGGCGCCGATGGGCGCATCGGCCGTGCTGCTCTTCGCGGTGCCGGCCAGCCCCCTCGCCCAACCCTGGCCAGTGCTCGGCGGCAATATGGTCTCGGCGCTGGTCGGGATCGCCGTGACCAAGGTGGTATCCGACCCGACGCTGGCCGCCGCGCTGGCGGTGGGCGCGGCGATCGCGGTCATGTCGCTGCTGCGCTGCCTCCACCCGCCCGGCGGCGCGGTGGCCCTCTCCGCCGCGCTGGGCGCGAAGGGTGCGGCAAGCAGTTATATGTTCGCGCTGGTGCCGGTCGGGGTGAATACGCTACTGCTGCTGGTCGTCGCCATCCTCTTCCATCGGCTGTCCGGGCATAATTACCCCCATGTTGCGCCCAGGGCGCCAGCCCCCCATGGCACCGCCGATCCCGCGCCGCTGGAACGCGCGGGCCCCTCCGATCAGGATGTCGCAGACGCGCTCCATGGTTTCGGCGATACGCTGGATGTCGATGAAGCCGACCTGCGCCAATTGCTGGCCGACACCGAACTGCGCGCCGCCGAACGCACCCATGGCGCCGCGGCGCGCTGCGGAGAGATCATGTCGAAGGACGTACTGCATGTCGCCGCGCACCAGCCGATCGCCGACGCCCGCGCACTGATGCGGGAACGCGGCCTGCTGTCGCTGCCGGTGATCGACGATGCCGGGCGCGTACAGGGCATGATCGGCGCGCTCGACCTGGCGCGCGACGGCGACGATTTCAGCGGCAAGGCCGAGAACAGGGCCGGTGACATTGCCCACCGCTCCCTCTTCGTCCACCCCGACACGCCCGTCGCACGGCTGATCGGCCCCTTCAGCAGCGGCGCATGGCGCGAGGCGGTGGTGGTCGATGCGGATCATCGGCTGCAAGGCCTGGTCACGCAGACCGACCTGCTAGCGTCGCTGGCGCTGCGCCCTAACGCTGCATCGACGCAACCACCCTCCTGAATTCGCCGTCCAAATTTTTTGGGGATTGCACAAGCCGTCGCCCGTGACAGGATCGCGTCATGCCTGAAGACATGCCGGACCTGTCGCAACTGAACGACGGCGAGCGCGATATATTGCGCCTGTTCGCCCAGGGACATACCGCCAAGAGCGTCGCCACGCTGACCGGCAAGTCGGTCGGCTCGATCAATGAACGACTGCGGGAGGCGCGGCGCAAGACCGGGGTCGGCAGCAGCCGCGCTTTATCCCGCCTTTTGGCCGACCAAGAAAATCGGGACATGTTTATCGGGGTCGACCCCGCCGGGCAGCCCATAGCAGACCTGCCCGAAGCGGTCGGACCATCCCGGTCCGCGCTGTTTCGAGGAACCGTCATGATCGCGATTGTCACCACTACTGCCCTGGCTGCCGGCGTCTTCTTCATGCAGGCAACGACGCCCGCCGCACCGGATGCGACCAACCCGGCCAAGGATGATCCGCTGCTGGCCGGTTCTTTCTGGGGGCCTACACCGTCGCAACGCTACGTCATGCTTCGCCAAGAGAAGCGCGATCCGGCATGGGCCGACGCGACGGAAAGAGCGCTCATCGCACGCTATGCGGTCCTGTTGCGTAAATATGGAATCGAGCAGCCAGTACGTGCCTTGTGCGGCGAAACCCAGTGCGAAATCGCCCTGAAGGCCGACATCACTGCCTCCCAAGCCGCAAAGCTGACGGAAGAACTACAGGATCAAAAACTTGCGGCATCACTCGCCAAGATCGGTTTGACGGGAGCGACTGCTGCCTTCGGTGGCCCAGGCAACAGCTACCTCCATTCCGCCTACTGGACCCGCGTCAAACCGAAATCCTAGGACCGATCGACATTCAGGTTAAAGCGGAAGCCTCAGCCTCATTTTCAACGTCATGACGGCTTGGGAAGCGCCAGACTGTGAATGTCGATCCGCCCTAACGCTGCTCCAGCACCGGCAGGTCCGGTCCGGGTATCGCCGTGATCGCGACGTTGGCGAACATCACTAATCCCGCGATAATCATAAGCACGCCGCGCTTGCGGTCGCCCTTCTTAGCGATCGCATAGACGCCGCCGCCCGTCAGCAGCACGCCCGCAAGCATCAATATGGATAAAATCGTACCAGCCATGTGCGATGCCATAAGCGTCACGCTGGACTGTGGCAATTGCGGCCTCATACCCCTATTGAGGCGCGCAGAAACGAATCACCCTTTCGGTGAAGGAACGCTTCTCACATGAAAATCGCTATCGCTTCCGATCATGCAGCCGTCGATCTGAAGGCGGAACTCGCCCAGTGGCTGCGCGACGAAGGGCATGACGTCGATGACCTGGGTCCGGCGACCGCCGACCGCGTCGATTATCCCGATTATGGTTACAAGCTCGCGACAGCCGTCGCGTCTGGCGCGGCGGAGCGCGGTATCGCGCTGTGCGGTTCAGGCATCGGCATCTCGATCGCGGTCAACCGCAATCCCGCCTGCCGCTGCGCGCTGGTCGGCGAGCCTTTGTCGGCCGCCCTGTCGCGCGAGCATAATGACGCCAATGTCCTCGCCATGGGCGCACGCCTGACCGGCATCGACATGGCCAAGGCCTGCGTCACCGCCTTCCTCTCCACCGATTTCGGCGGTGGCCGCCATGCCGGCCGCGTCGAGAAACTCTCCCAGCCCGCGCTCTGAAAGGACTCCAGATGAGCATAGCCACCCTTGACCAGTCCGCTTTGTCCGACATTCGTTCGGAAGGCTATTTCACGCGCAGCCTGGCCGATGCCGATCCGGCGGTCTTCGCCGGCGTGCAGCAGGAATTGAAGCGCGAGCAGGACCAGATCGAATTGATCGCTTCCGAAAACATCGTCAGCCAGGCGGTGCTGGAAGCGCAGGGCAGCGTCTTCACCAACAAATATGCCGAGGGTTATCCGGGCAAGCGTTACTATCAGGGTTGCGCCCCGTCGGACGTAGTCGAGCAGCTCGCCATCGATCGCGCCAAGCAACTGTTCGGCTGTAATTTCGTCAATGTGCAGCCGCATTCGGGCGCGCAGGCCAATGGCGGCGTGATGCTGGCGCTGGTCAAGCCTGGCGAAACGATCATGGGCCTCAGCCTCGATGCCGGCGGCCACCTGACCCACGGGTCGAAGCCGAGCATGTCGGGCAAATGG
The DNA here is from genome assembly GCF_022758885.1 of Sphingobium sp. BYY-5. Lineage (NCBI taxonomy): Bacteria > Pseudomonadati > Pseudomonadota > Alphaproteobacteria > Sphingomonadales > Sphingobiaceae > Sphingobium > Sphingobium sp. BYY-5. The sequence goes on along the minus strand of NZ_JALEBH010000001.1, from coordinate 579,002 downwards.
TTCAACGCCGTGCAATATGGCGTGCGCGAAGACACGCACCTCATCGACTATGACGATGTCGAGCGTCAGGCGATCGAATGCCAGCCCAAGCTTATCATCGCGGGCGGCAGCGCCTATCCGCGCCAGATCGACTTCGCCCGCTTCCGTGGCATAGCGGACAAGGTCGGCGCGCTGTTCATGGTCGATATGGCGCATTTCGCAGGGTTGGTCGCCGGCGGTGCGCATCCGACCCCGTTCGGCCATGCCCATGTCGTCACCACGACCACGCACAAGACGCTGCGCGGCCCGCGCGGCGGCATGATCCTGACCGATGACGAAGCGATCGCGAAGAAGATCAATTCGGCGATCTTCCCCGGTTTGCAGGGCGGTCCGTTGATGCATGTCATCGCTGCCAAGGCGGTGGCGTTCGGCGAAGCGCTGCGTCCTGAGTTCAAGACCTATGCCCAGGCGATCGTCGCCAACGCCAAGGCTCTGGCCGGTCGGCTGGAGCAGCGCGGCCTGGCCGTGGTGTCAGGCGGCACCGACACGCATCTGGCGCTGATCGACCTGCGTCCCTTCGGCATTTCGGGCAAGGATGCGGACGAGGCGCTGGAACGCAGCTTCATCACCTGCAACAAGAATGGCGTGCCGGGCGACCCGCTGCCGCCGACCAAGACCAGCGGTATTCGGGTTGGTTCCCCTGCGGGAACGACGCGCGGGTTCGGCGTGGCTGAGTTCGAGGATATCGGCGACATGATCGCCGATGTGCTGGAAGGATTGCGAGACAAGGGCGAGCATGGCGACGCCGCGGCCGAGGCCAATGTGCGTGAGCGCGTGGCCAAGCTGTGCGCTCGTTTCCCGATCTACGCAGGGTAAGCATGATTCCGCTCGCCCTGAGCAAAGTCGAAGGGCTACACTGAACGGAGTGAAGTGCCTTCGCTCCGCTCAGGTCGAAGCGAGTCACGTGCCTCGCTTCGAGGCTTCGACAAGCTCAGCCCGAACGGAGTATTGAAGTTACATGCGTTGCCCCTTCTGTGCCCATGAAGACAGCCAGGTGAAGGACAGCCGACCGACGGAGGATGGCGCCGCCATCCGCCGTCGCCGCCAGTGCGAGGCCTGCGGCGCGCGCTTTACCACCTTCGAACGCATCCAGCTCCGCGATATCTGGGTGGTGAAGAGCGAGGGGCGCAAGGAAGCCTTCGACCGTGACAAGCTGGCCCGGTCGATCGGCATCGCCTGCCGCAAACGGCCGATCGACCCCAGCCGGATCGAAAAGCTGATTTCGGGCATCCAGCGCCAGTTGGAAACCAGCGGCGACAGCGAAGTCCCTGCCCGCGCGATCGGCGAAATGGTGATGGAAGGTTTGAAACGCCTCGACAGCGTCGCCTATATCCGCTTCGCCAGCGTCTATAAGGACTTCACCGACGCCAAGGATTTCGAGGAGTTTGCCGGCACGGTGAAGGCCGTGGGGCGGGAGTGAGTTAGGCCCACATCCCGACCTCCGTTCAGTTCGAGCCTGTCGAGAACCACGCGCAATATGAGTTTCTGGATCTACATCCTGCGCTGCTCGGACGGCAGCTATTATACCGGCCATACCGACGATCTGGAGCGACGCATTGCCCAGCATCAGATGGGTGAATTGCCGGGATACACCCATGACCGCCGTCCGGTTGAACTGGTTTTCAGCGAGACGTTCACGGATCGAATCGACGTGCTGGAACGCGAACGCCAGGTAAAGGATTGGTCGCGCAAGAAGAAAGAGGCCCTGATCCGAGGTGACTGGAACGCAGTCGCTGACGCAGCCCGTTCTCGACCACGGGTCTCGACTTCGCTCGACCCTGGCTCGAACCGAACGGAAAATGTAGAGGCTCAGCCCCTACTCAGGACGAACGGTAAAATTGTGACAGACATCAAATCCCCCCTCTCCCCCGTCATCGTCCTTGTCCGCCCGCAACTGGGCGAGAATATCGGCAAGGCTGCGCGGGCTATGCTGAATTTCGGGTTGACCGAGATGCGGCTGGTATCGCCCCGCGACGGCTGGCCCAATCCCGATGCCGGCCCGGCGGCGGCCGGCGCGGACGTGGTGCTGGACGGCGCGCAAGTCTATGAGACGCTGGCCGACGCCGTGGCCGACTGCGCCCATGTCTACGCCACCACCGTGCGCAAGCGCGGCGTCACCAAGCCAGTCGTCACGCCGGAAGAGGCCGCCCGCGAAATCCACACCGCGCAGGGACGCAGCGCCTTCGTCTTCGGCCCCGAACGGTCAGGCCTGGAAACGGACGATGTCGCGCTCGCCCGCAAGATAGTGACGGTGCCGATCAATCCGGAATTCGGGTCGCTCAACCTGGCGCAGGCGGTGATCCTGTGCGCCTATGAATGGTCGAAGCAGGCGCATCTGGAACAGCCGACCGTCACCGACCTGCTCGAACCCGCGCCGCAGGTGGAACTGGAAGGCATGATCGGGCAGCTCAACACGCTGCTGGAGAAAGTCGGCTATTTCTTCCCGCCCGACCGCGCACCCGCGACCAAGCTGACGCTGCGCAACCTGCTGACCAAGCCGGGCTGGAATCACCTGGAGGTTCGGACATTGCGCGGAGTGCTCTCCCACCTCAACCGGCCACGCGAACGCTGACCAGGCGCGGGTCAGATGCCGCCGGGCGTCACCTGCCAACCGCCAGCCTCCAGCCCGGCGGATAATGCCGCGACACAGGCGTCGAGCGCGGCCTGACTGGTCGATCGCACCACGAAATTCGCGCCGGTGCGCCCTTCGCGGAAGAAGGGGTAGCTGCCGATCTGGCATCCTTCATGGGCGCGCTCGGTATCGCCCAGCAGGTCGGCGATCTCGCTTTCCGCGACCCAGCAGCCGATCGTGGCCGACAGTAGCGGCAACCCGCCCTCCAGCGTGCCGGTCAGGCTCTCCATCATGCCCGCTGTGATATAGGGCACGCCCGCCATGATGAAGATATTGCCATGGCGGATGCCGGGCGCGCCGGACATGCGGTTTTCAATCAGGCTGGCGCCCGCCGGTACCCGCGCCATGCGCAGCCGCGCCTCGGTCAACCCGCCGCGCGTTTCATAATAGCCGGTCAGCATCGCCCGCGCGCCTTCATGGATTTCCACATCGACGCCCAGCGCTGCGGCGATCGCGTCGACCGTGATGTCGTCGTGGGTCGGCCCGATGCCGCCGGTGGTGAAGAGATAGTCGTTGCGCGCGCGCAGCGCGTTGACCGCCTCGACGATCGCATCGCTATCGTCCGCCACCACCCGCACTTCGCGCAGGCGGATGCCCTGGACATTCAGCCAGGTCGCGACCTGCGCGACATTCTTGTCCTGGGTGCGGCCGGAGAGAATCTCGTCGCCGATCACGATCAGCGCTGCGGTCCAGATGCGTTCGCTCAACCCTGTTGCTCCGCACGGGCGACCAGCGCCATGAGCCTGCCCAGCCGGTCGGGCGGCAGGATGTCCGCCGGCTTGTAGCTCGTTTCGAACACGGGAACACCATCCGGCAGCCCGGTCCAGCCCATCCGGTCGGCGACAAAAATCGCCGCGTCGGGACGAATCGCCGCCCGGTCGTCGAGCGTGCCCACACGGATCGCGGCGCCCAACCGGCCCAGGCGGGGATAATGGCTCCAGACCGCCGTGCCACAGGCCGCGCAACGCACGATCGCCTGTGCCTTTCCACTGCCCGTCGGAACCTCATGCTCGCTCAGCGTGCCGGACAGGAGATGCAGATGCTCGACCTCGACGAAGGCGTTGACCGCCGAGGCCGCGCCGCTCTGCCGCTGGCACAGGCCGCAATGACAGTTATTGACGAAGATGGGATCGACATCGATCCGATAGCGCACCGCACCACAAGCGCACCCGCCTTCCATCGCCATGTCCGTTCCTCTTTTCCGTGTGGCTATCAAGGCACTGGTCCAAGATACCCGGCCAAAATACTCACCCAAGATACTCGCCATGCCGGGTCGCAGGGACTATATCAATTCCATGACCGAATATATGACGATGACGGCGGACGCGCCGATCTCCCGCTCGACCGCGATCAAGCTGTACGACGAATCCGGCTTTGCCGGGATGCGCAAGGCCGGACGCCTCGCCGCCGAAATCCTCGACGCGCTGGTGCCCCATGTGGTACCCGGCGTCACGACTGGCGAGCTGGACGATATCGTCCGCCGCATGACGCTGGACGGCGGCGGCGTGCCAGCGACTCTGGGCTATCGCGGCTATACGCATAGCTGCTGCATCTCGCTCAACAATGTCATCTGCCATGGCATTCCGGGCGACTACCGGCTCAAGGACGGCGACATCCTCAACATCGACGTGACGCCGCAGGTCGATGGCTGGCACGGCGATACCAGCCGCATGTATATCGTCGGCGAAGCCGCCATCAAGGCGCGCCGGCTGGTGGAAATCACCTATGAGTGCCTGATGCTGGGGATCGAGCAGGCGAAGCCCGGCAACCATCTGGGCGACATCGGCCATGTCATCCAGCGCCATGCCGAAAAGCACCGCTATGGCGTGGTCCGCGATTTCTGCGGCCATGGCCTGGGCCAGGTCTTCCACGACAGCCCGGAGGTCGTCCATGTCGGCCGCCCCGGCACCGGTCCCGAACTCAAGCCCGGCATGTTCTTCACGATCGAGCCGATGATCAACATCGGCAAGCCTGGCGTGAAGATGATGGACGACGGCTGGACCGCCGTGACGCGCGACCGGACCCTGTCCGCCCAGTTTGAACACAGCATCGGCATCACCGAAACGGGCTGCGAAATCTTCACCAAAAGTCCGACCGGTCTCGACTGCCCGCCTTATAAGCGCTGATCATCGAAACCATGCCCAAAAAACAGGCAATGAGTCACTAAATTGCCCGGAATCCGGGCAATATGGACAAAGATTGCTGCATCGCCGAAAGCAGTTCTAGCGATTCGCCATTTGGCACGGTAATTGATTGCCAAGGGAGACGGTGCGTGCCTTGGGGGGCATGGGATCGTCGCTTGAGGATTTAGCATGTGGGTCACAGCCCGCATGTCGGCGTGCGTCATGGGTTGGGACTATAAGTGATGAAGAAGATCGAAGCGATCATCAAGCCGTTCAAGCTGGACGAGGTGAAGGAAGCGCTGCACGAAGTGGGCGTGTCGGGCATCACCGTCACCGAAGCGAAGGGCTTTGGCCGGCAGAAGGGCCATACCGAACTCTATCGCGGCGCCGAATATGTGGTGGACTTCCTGCCCAAGGTGAAGCTGGAAGTCGTCGTGGACGACTCGCTCGCCGACCGCGTGGTCGAAGCCATCTGCGCCGCCGCGCAGACCGGTCGCATCGGCGACGGCAAGATCTTCATTTCCAACATCGAGGGCGCGGTGCGCATCCGCACCGGCGAACGCGACAGCGACGCCATCTGATCCTGCCTTCCCGCTGGTCCGCGGGACTGGCGGGGAAAGCCATCCATCTACCCCTTCGGGGGGGTATTTCTGAAAGAAGGGCAACTGCACATGGCCAACACGCCAAAAGACATCCTCAAGATGATCGAGGAAAAGGAGATCGAATGGGTCGATGTCCGCTTCACCGATCCCAAGGGCAAGTGGCAGCACCTGACCATGGTGTCGAGCGTGCTTGGCGAGGATGAGCTGACCCAGGGCCTGATGTTCGACGGTTCGTCGATCGAAGGCTGGAAGGCGATCAACGAATCGGACATGATCCTTAAGCCCGACCTGGACGCCGTCTATGTCGACCCGTTCAGCGCCACCCCGATGCTGATCCTGTTCTGCGACATCGTCGAGCCCGACACCGGCGAACTCTACAGCCGCGATCCCCGTTCGACCGCGAAGCGCGCCGAGGCCTTCGTCAAGTCGGCCGGTTTCGGCGACACCGTCTATGTCGGCCCGGAAGCCGAATTCTTCATGTTCGACGACGTGCGGTTCGAAAACGATTATTCGACCAGCTATTTCAAGATCGACGACATCGAACTGCCGACCAACACCGGCAAGGAATATGAAGGCGGCAACCTGGGCCACCGTCCGCGCGCCAAGGGCGGTTATTTCCCCGTCGCGCCGGTCGATCCCGCCACCGACATCCGCGCCGAAATGGTGTCGACCATGCTCGAAATGGGCCTGCCCTGCGACAAGCATCACCATGAAGTCGCCGCTGCCCAGCACGAACTGGGCCTGACCTTCGGCACGCTGGTCCAGACCGCCGACCGTATGCAGATCTACAAATATGTCGTGCAGATGGTCGCCCAGGCCTATGGCAAGACCGCGACCTTCATGCCCAAGCCGATCGCGCAGGACAATGGTTCGGGTATGCACACCCACATGTCGATCTGGGAAGGCGGCAAGCCGCTGTTCGCCGGTGACGGCTATGCGGGCCTCAGCGACACCTGCCTCTACTTCATCGGCGGCGTCATCAAGCACGCCAAGGCCCTGAACGCCTTCACCAACCCGACCACCAACAGCTACAAGCGCCTGGTGCCGGGCTTCGAAGCGCCTGTTCTGCTGGCCTATTCGGCGCGCAACCGTTCGGCCTCCTGCCGTATTCCCTACGGCGCGGGCGCCAAGGCGAAGCGCGTGGAATTCCGCTTCCCCGACGCGATGGCCAACCCCTATCTCTGCTATTCGGCGCTGCTGATGGCTGGCCTCGACGGCATTGAGAACAAGATCCATCCGGGCGCCGCGATGGACAAGAATCTCTACGACCTGCCGCCCGAAGAACTGAGTCTGGTGCCGACCGTCTGCGGTTCGCTGCGCGAAGCTCTGAACAGCCTGGAAGCCGACTATGACTTCCTGCTGAAGGGCGACGTCTTCACCAAGGACCAGATCGAAGCCTATATCGAGCTGAAGTGGCCCGAAGTCTATCGCTGGGAAATGGCGCCTTCGCCGGTCGAATTCGACATGTACTACAGCGCCTGATTATTGGGCCTGATTTTAGGGCCTGAACCCTTTCTCAGGCTCCGTCGAAGGAGGCCCGGTCGTGCAAACGGCCGGGCCTTTCCTTTGGCGATCAAGGAAGATCAGCGACAAATCTCCATCCTCCCCTTCAGGGCAAGGCAATCGGATATGGGCCATCCCTTTACACGCAACGTCATGCTGAACTTGTTTCAGCATGACGAAGAAAGAGAGATTTATTCCATAGGAGATTCCTCTCCCTTTCCAGGAAAGGATTTTATCGGACGCCCGCTACTGCCTCATCCTTCAAATGCCGCGATGATCGGGCACGGTCCTTCTTCCGACGCATGACATTGTCGCGCCAGCCGCTCCAGCGCGTGCCTGGCCGTCTGCAACTCCGCGATCTTCACGTCCAGCGCCGCAATCCGTTCCGCCGCCAATATGCGCGCCCGCACCCGATCCTGCCCGGCGTCGAGCTGGAGCAGTTCGCCGATCTGCTCCAGGGTGAAGCCTGCCCCCTGCGCCGACCGGATGAAGGACAGCCGCCGCGCATCCGCCGCGCCATAGCGACGCATCCCCTCTCCCCGCTCCGGCATGTCGAGCAATCCGCGCCGCTGATAATAGCGCACCGTCTCCACCCCAACCCCGCCCGCGCGGGCCAGCGCGGAAATCGTCATATCCATCCCTTGACTCCGTACCATGGTACGGCCCTTATATGGGCGGCATCCGTTAGATTGCCAAGGATGTCATGATGACCAACCCCGCCTCAAAAAGCGCCAGCCTCTACCGCATGGTGATGCCCGGCCATACCTGTCCCTATGGGGTGAAAGCCCGCTGGCTGCTCCGCCGCCATGGCTATGCCGTGGACGACCACTGGCTCAGAAGCCGGGAGGAAACCGACGCCTTCAAGGCGCAGCGTGACGTGAAGACCACGCCGCAAATCTTCATCGACGGGCAGCGGATCGGCGGCCATGACGATCTGCGCCGCTACCTAGGCCTCAAGGTGCGTGACCCCAAGGCGACCAGCTATGTGCCGGTGCTCGCCGTCTTTGCAGTGGCGGCGCTGCTGGCGCTGGCGGTCAACTGGCTGACCTTCCTCCCGCTCATTTCCTTCATGACGCTGGAGCGGTTTGTCGCCATTGCGATGATGCTGCTCGCCATGCTGAAGCTGCAGGATGTGGATCGCTTCGCGACCATGTTCCTCAACTATGACCTGCTCGCCCGCCGCCTGCCGCCCTATGGGCTGGCCTATCCCTTTCTGGAACTGGGCGCGGGCGTGCTGATGCTGACGCGGGCGCTGGACTGGCTGTCCATCCCGGTCGCGCTGTTCATCGGCGGGATCGGCGCGGTGTCGGTGTTCAAGGCGGTCTATGTCGAAAAGCGCGAACTCAAATGCGCCTGCGTCGGCGGCAACAGCAATGTACCGCTGGGCTTCGTGTCGCTGACCGAGAATGTGATGATGGTCGCCATGGCCCTGTGGATGCTGGCAGGCATCCACTGAACAAGGAGGCGTGGATGCTGGCAGGCATCCACTGAACAAGGAGGCGTGGATGCTGGCAGGCATCCACTGACGTCCCCCTGACTACTCCCCGTCCCGTCCATAGACATCGGGCAGGAACTGCACCCCCTGCGCGGTCGGCACGGCGGTCAGATAGGTGAGGTAGACCGGCACCGCCTGGGGCAGCGGCACATGCTGCTCCGGCGCATCGCCATCGGCGTCGGGTAGCTTGCCGAAGAACCAGCGGCCCAGCCGCAGCGCATCCTCCAGCCGGACGCAGCCATTGCTGAAATGCCGGTCTTCCTTGGCGAACAGCTCGCGCTGCGGCGTGTCGTGCAGGTAGATGCCAAGATCGTTGGGGAACATATATTTGATCCGCCCCATCGCGTTGTCGCCGCCCGGAAGCTGGCGCACGCGCACCTCCTGCCGGCCCGCCGCCACGGCATCCCAATCGATCGCGCTTTGCGCCAGGGGCGCGGGATTGGCGCTCCAGTCGGTCAGCGCCTCATAATGCATGGCTTTCAATGAGCCGCCGTTCAATATCTTGGGCGCGACCTTGCGCTCCACCAAGTCGGGCGGGATGTTCCAATAGGGGTTGAGCGTCGCATAGCGGATCATCCCCGCCATCAGCGGCGTCTGGCTCTCCTTCGCGCCCGCGACGACCTTCATCGTGCCGTCCAGCGCGCCCTTGCTATAATACCAGAGCCGGGCCGAGGCGGCGTCGACCACCACATTGCGCGTCCAGGGGCCGGGCAACAGGCGCGCGCGCTCCAGATTGAGCGAAAGCAGCCGTTCATAGCGCGCCGGTCCCTGATTGAGCGCGGCAACGGTCATCGCGCCCGCGACGCCATCCGGCTTCAACCCATGGTCGGTCTGAAAGGCGCGCACCTTTGCGACCAGCGCCTTGTCATAGGTGTCGCCATCCGCCAGCCCAAGCCGTTGGCGCAGGGCAGCGATATCCGCTCCCTTGCCGCCGGGCCGCATCTTTACGTCTTCGGGCACCAATATGTCGGGCAGGTCGCCCCATTTCTTGAGATAATTGGCCCGTGCATTGCGCAACCGCATATAGAGCGGACTCATCCAGCCGGCCGTCTGGATATAATCGGTCAGCGATGGCGTCAGCGCCGCCGATCGCAGGATATCGGACGGGTCGGCATCGCGCGGCTCCACTTCCTTGTCGAGATAGCGGATGGTCACGCCCCTGACCGGCCGGCGCATGTCGGCAACCAGGCTGGCGAAGCTGCGCGACAAGGCCAGATCGACGCGCGCCAGCGCCTTGGGCGTCGCACTGGCGTCCGCCTCCTCGATCAGGCGCTTGAGATTGCGCGAATCATAGCGGTGCGGATCAAGGCCGTCGGCCTCGCTATCCTCGATCATCGCCAGCAGCGCGTCGGCCTGCGGTCCGATCCGGTCCTGTTCCACCCAGAGCGGCCAATAGCCGCGCGGGCCATAGAAATCCTTGTACTTCCCACCCACTTGCGCCCGGATTTCCGCCGCGACGCTCGACTTGGCGGCTTGCACCGCATCGGGCTGGGCCTGTGCGACCTGTGGCAACGCGCCGCCAATCAACAGGCAGGTTATACATAGCGAAAGGGCGCGGCGAATGGGCCGCGCCCGAAAGACCATGTGGATCAGCCGCGTTCTCCCGAACGGGACGGCATCGGCGCGGGCGGCGGCGGGCAGGGCGGACCCTGGATCGCATGATAGATGCCGTCGCTGGTGTAATAGCCATCAACAATGCCGTCGCCATCACGGTCGGCGGCAATAGTACCAGCAATGGCGCCGGGTCCGACCGGCGGTGCGGTCGTGACTGGAGCCTCGTTCTTCGCACAGGCGCTCAGGGCAAGCAGCCCACTGGCAGCCAAAGCCATATATTTGATTTTCATACATAACTCCCTCAGCGCAAAGCGAAAAATCGCCCAACGCTTCTACACCTCTCCACCGCCGAACGGGCGGCAGCGGACCAACGTACAATGTTACGAAACGAATCCATTACCCGACCGAAATGACGTCGAACCGTGCATTAATAGTGACAGTCCGTTATTCGATGAACCAGTCGGTTGAGGGGATGCCCTGCGCATAGAGCAGCACCGACAAATCGCCATGAACAATCTCGGCCGCAGCAGCCGCGCGCGTCCTGGGTTTGGCACGATAGGCGACGCCCAATCCTGCCCCTTCGATCATCGGAATATCGTTGGCGCCATCGCCCACCGCCAGGGTCAGCGCACGGTCGATTCCGCTCGCGATCGCGGCTTCCAGCTCCGCCCGTTTGCGCGCCGCGTCGACGATCGGCGTGGTCACGGTACCCAGAAGCGCGCCGTCGGCGATCTCCAGCACGTTGGCGACCGCCGCGTCGAAGCCGATCTCCTCGGCTACCGGCCCGGTGAAGCGGGTGAAGCCGCCCGACACCAGCAGCGCCTTCGCGCCCCGCGCTTTCATCGTGCGCACCAGCGCCTTGGCCCCGCCCATGATGACCACGCGCTCGGCGCGGCAACGGTCGATCGCCGCATCCTCCAGCCCCTTCAGCAGCGCGACCCGCTCATGCAGCGCGCCGGCAAAGTCCAGTTCGCCGCGCATTGCCCGTTCGGTGATCTCGGCGATCTGCGGCTTGATCCCGGCATAGTCGGCCAGTTCGTCGATGCACTCGACCGTAATCATGGTCGAATCCATGTCGGCGATCAGCAGCTTCTTTTCGCGGGTGGCAATCGGCTGGACGATGATGTCGATGCCCTGCCCCAGATCGGTCAACGCCGCGCGGGCCTTGACCGGATCGATGGTGAAGAAGATGTCCACCGCCTTGCCCGCGTCGAGCCAGGCGATCTCACCCGGTTGGCATCCGGCATCGCGCAGCCGGTCGGCGGCCTGCGCAATATCCCCCTGCCCCATCGAGCCACTTGCCACTAAGGTCGCGACGAACATGAACACTCCTGACACACAGCAGGGCGAATCCCGCCCACGGGTCGCGCTTATTGCCGGGCCGACCGCCAGCGGCAAGAGCGCGCTCGCGGTTCGCCTTGCCAGGGCGACCAATGGCGTCGTCATCAATGCCGACGCCAGCCAGGTCTATGCCGATCTCACCATCCTCTCCGCCCGGCCTTCGCCAGAGGAAATGGGCGGCGTGCCGCACCGCCTGTTCGGCCATATCGACGGCGCGGAAGCCTGCACCGCCGCGCGCTGGGCGGCAGAGGCGAAGGCGGAAGTGAACGCCGCCCATGCAGCGGGCAAGCTGCCCGTGCTGGTCGGCGGCACCGGACTCTATATCCGGACCTTGCTCGACGGCATCGCCCCGGTGCCGGACATCGATCCCGATATACGCGCCGCCGTCCGTGCCCTGCCCGTGGCGCAGGCGCATGAAGCGCTGGCCAACGAAGACCCGGAGGCCGCCGCCCGCCTCGCCCCGGCCGACACCACCCGCGTCGCCCGCGCACTGGAGGTGATACGCTCCACCGGCAGACCGCTCAGGGCATGGCAGCAACATAAGGTGGGCGGGATCGGCGACAACATCCACCTGTCGCCGCTCATCCTGCTGCCGCCGCGCGACTGGCTGATCGAACGGTGCGACCGCCGCTTCGGGTTGATGGTCGAAGACGGTGCCATTGCGGAAGTGGAGGCGCTGCTCGCCCGCTCCCTGGACCCCGACCTGCCCGTGATGCGGGCGATCGGCGTGCCGGAAATCGCCGCTTTCCTGAAAGGCGACAGCGATGCGTACAGCATGATCGAAAAGGGCCGGATCGCCACCCGCCAATATGCCAAGCGCCAATATACCTGGTTCGCGAACCAGCCGCCGTCCGGCTGGCCTCGCGAAGCACGATATATTGATGACAAAATATCCTATGAATTAGCAATTAAATTACAACATTAATGGTTGACCCGTCATTTTCTGTCCACTAGAGGCAGGCGCCTTGCCATCAAAGGCGCGGGCGCGCAAAGCACCCGACTTGCATCAACGGAGGAGTATCATCGTGGCCGAAAAGAGCGGCGCGGACATATTGGTCGAATGCCTGGTCGATCTGGGCGTCGAGGTCGTGTTCGGCTATCCGGGCGGCGCCGTGCTGCCCATTTATGACGCGCTCTATAATCATCCCACGATCAAGCATGTGCTCGTCCGCCACGAACAGGGCGCGACTCACATGGCGGAGGGCTATGCGCGTTCGACGGGCAAGCCCGGCGTCGTGCTCGTCACATCCGGCCCCGGCGCGACCAATGCCGTTACCGGCATCACCGACGCGCTGATGGATTCCATCCCGATGGTCGTCATCACCGGGCAGGTTCCGACGCAACTGATCGGCACCGACGCCTTCCAGGAAGCGGACACGGTGGGCATCACCCGCCACTGCACCAAGCATAATTATCTGGTGAAGACGCCCGGCCAGCTTGCCGGCGTCATTCATGAGGCGTTCCACATCGCCACCACCGGCCGGCCCGGCCCGGTCGTCGTCGACATTCCCAAGAATGTCCAGATCGCGACCGCGCCCTATGCCAGGCCGGAATTGAAGGTCCACGCCAGCTATCGTCCGCAGACCAAAGCGGACGCCGCCGCGATCGACGCGGCGGTCGAGATGCTGGCCGCGGCCGATCGCCCGATCCTCTACACCGGCGGCGGCGTCATCAACTCCGGCCCGCAGGCGTCCGCATTGCTGCGCGAACTGGCCGCGCTGACCGGCGCGCCCGTCACTTCCACCCTGATGGGCCTGGGCGCCTTCCCCGCCTCCTCCGACCAGTGGGTCGGGATGTTGGGGATGCACGGCACCTATGAAGCCAATTGGGCGATGAACCAGGCGGATCTGATCCTGTGCGTTGGTGCACGCTTCGATGATCGCGTCACCGGCCGCCTCGACGCCTTTGCGCCCAACAGCCGCAAGGTTCACATCGATATCGACCGTAGCTCGATCAACAAGATCGTCGATGTCGATGTCGCCGTGGTGGCCGACATCGCCAGCGCGCTCGACGACATTATCGCCCTGTGGAAGCTGCGCAATCACCAGAAGGCGGACCTGGCCGAATGGTGGGCGCGGATCGCCGGCTGGCGCGCGAAAAAATCGCTCGATTATGCCGAAAATGGCGTGGAGATCATGCCCCAGCGCGCCATCGCCGACCTGTACACGGCGACCAAAGCGACGGGCAAAGATGTCATCATCACAACCGAAGTCGGCCAGCACCAGATGTGGGCCGCCCAGCATTTCGGCTTCGAAGCGCCCAATAAATGGCTGACCTCCGGCGGCCTGGGCACGATGGGCTACGGCTTCCCCGCCGCCATCGGCGCGCAGATGGGCAACCCCGACAGCCTGGCCATCTGCATCGCGGGTGACGCATCGGTCCAGATGAACATTCAGGAAATGGGTACGGCCACCCAGTATCGCCTGCCGGTGAAGCTGTTCATCCTCAACAATGAATATATGGGCATGGTCCGCCAGTGGCAGGAACTGACCTATGAAAGCCGCTATTCCAACAGCTATTCGGATAGCCTGCCCGACTTCGTGAAGCTGGGCGAAGCCTATGGCTGGACCGGCATCCGCATCGAAGGACCGCAGGAACTGGAGGCGGGCATCAGGCAGATGCTCGAAACCCCCGGCCCGGTGATCGTCGATTGCCGCGTGGCAAAGCTGTCCAACTGCTTCCCGATGATCCCGTCGGGCGCGGCCCACACCGAAATGCTGCTCGATCCCAACCAGATCGAAGGCGTCATGTCGGACGAGGCAAAGGCGCTGGTGTGAAGGTCGGGATGTGACGCAACATCTGAAGCTCCGCGTCCATGTGACGGAGCCATGGGATTTCGAACGGATCGCGGGAACGGCCGACCTCACCGGCTGGACCACCGATCATGCCGACCCGGACAATAGGGAATGGGAAGTGCATCTGGACCGAGGGTTCGATTTCAACGACCACCATATCGGTTCGGTGCTGGCCGGTCCCCGCTATGTCGGCGAACGGCTGAGCCGGGTGTTCGACACGGTGACGGGCTTTTCGGTGCGCCTCGCGCATCATATCGACGGCGCATGGCATTTCGCCTTCACCGCCACCATTTCGCAGCGCCATGACCAGCCCGATACGGATCGGGACCGGCGCAAAGACCAGGATAACGGGGCAATCTGATGCATATCCAGGAAGAATTGAGCCAGCGACATGTCCTGTCGCTGACCGTTTCCAACGAAGCCGGCATTTTGGCGCGCATCGCGGGCCTGTTCACCGCGCGCGGCTATAATATCGACAGCCTGACCGTGGCGGACATCACCGACGATCATGCGATCAGCCGCATCACCATCGTCACCAGCGGCCCGCCCAAGGTGATCGACCAGATCATCGCTCAGCTCGACCGGCTGGTGCCGGTGCACAAGGTCACGGACCTTACCGAAAACGGCCCGTTCGTCGAGCGCGAGCTGGCGCTGGTGAAGGTGGCGGGCACGGGCGAGGACCGAATCGAAGCACTGCGCCTGGCCGACGTGTTCCGTGCCAAGGTGGTCGACACCACGATCGAAAGCTTCATCTTCGAAATTACCGGCACAACCGAGAAGATCGATAATTTCGTCGGCCTGGTGCGCCAGATCGGCCTGGTCGAGGTCGGTCGCACCGGCGTCGTCGGCCTGATCCGGGGGAAAGAGCCGGTCTGAATTTCCGTTCGCGCCGCCGCTGCGCGGCGCTCCTGTTCCATCACTATTGTCTGACGCCTCCCGCATGGGAGGACGAGAAAGGGTTAATCCAATGAAGGTGTATTACGATCGCGACGCGGACATCGGCCTGATCAAGGGCAAGAAGGTCGCCATCCTGGGTTACGGCAGCCAGGGCCATGCCCATGCGCAGAACCTGCGCGATTCGGGCGTCGCCGAAGTCGCCATCGCCCTGCGCCCCGGTTCGGGCAGCGCGCAGAAGGCGCAAGGCGCCGGTTTCAAGGTGCTGTCGAACGCGGACGCCGCCGCCTGGGCGGACGTGCTGATGATCCTGGCCCCCGACGAGCATCAGGCGGCGATCTATGCCGACGACATTCACGCCAACCTGCGCCCCGGCGCGGCGCTGGCCTTCGCCCATGGCCTGAACGTCCATTTCGGCCTGATCGAAACGCGCAAGGACGTGGACGTCATCATGATCGCGCCCAAAGGCCCCGGCCACACCGTGCGCGGCGAATATGTGAAGGGCGGCGGCGTGCCCTGCCTGATCGCGGTCCATCAGGACGCCACCGGCAACGCCCATGACATCGCCCTCTCCTATGCTTCGGGCGTCGGCGGCGGCCGTTCGGGTATCATCGAGACCAATTTCCGCGAGGAATGCGAAACCGACCTGTTCGGCGAGCAGGCCGTCCTGTGCGGCGGCGCCACTGCGCTGGTCCAGGCCGGTTTCGAAACCCTGGTCGAGGCCGGCTACGCCCCGGAAATGGCCTATTTCGAATGCCTCCACGAACTCAAGCTGATCGTCGACCTGATGTATGAGGGCGGCATCGCCAACATGCGCTACTCGATCTCGAACACCGCCGAATATGGCGACATCAAGACCGGCCCGCGCATCATCACCGAAGAAACAAAGAAGGAAATGAAGCGCGTTCTGGCCGATATCCAGTCGGGCCGCTTCGTCAAGGACTTCGTCCTCGACAACCGCGCCGGCCAGCCGGAACTCAAGGCCAGCCGTATCGCGGCCCAGCGCCATCCGATCGAGGAAACCGGCGCCAAGCTGCGCGCCATGATGCCCTGGATCGGCGCCAACAAGCTGGTCGATAAGGACAAGAACTGACCAATTCCCATCCTCCCCTTACAGGAGAGGATGATCCAACATCCTTTGCATATGGGAACGATCCGTTTCCGGTTACGGCTCTGGAACAATCGAGGGGTTCGGCTTATTCTAGCCGGGCCCCTTGTGCGTTTCCTGGAGAGTCTGTCCATGCGTAAATATCTGATCCCCGCCGCTGCCCTGATCGCCATCACCGGCGGCACCGTCGTCATCGCGCAGATGCCGACCTCCGCCCCCGGCACCAAGGACGTCGCCAAAGTCACCGGCGGCGCCTATACCGTCGATCCGGGCCACACCCAGGTCGTCTTCGCCTATGACCATATGGGCTTCACCAACAATGTCGGCATCTTCGCCGGTCCCAGCGGCACGCTGACGTTGGACAAGGCCAATCCCTCCGCGTCGAAGGTCAGCATCGAATTGCCGATAGCGAACCTGAAGACGGGCGTCGACGCGCTTGACGAACATCTGTTGAAGCCGGACTTCTTCGACGCCGCGAAATTCCCCAAGGCTAGCTTCGTATCGACCGCAGTGAAGGCCGAAGGCACCGGCGCGACCATCACCGGCAACCTCACCATCAAGGGCGTGACCAAGCCGGTGACGCTGGACGCCGAATTTTATGGAGCGGGCGCCAACCCGATGAACAAGAAGGAAAATATCGGCTTCGTTGCAACCGGCACGATCAAGCGCAGCGATTTCGGCCTGGGCGCTTACGTCCCCGTCGTGGGCGACACGGTCGAACTGAAGATCATCGCCGGCTTCCAGAAGTAAAAAGCAAATATGATGAGCCGTCCGGCGCAAGCCATTCTGCTGCTTGGTTTGATTGGATTTGCGCCGGCGGCGGCAACGCCGCCGCCCACCCCCATGGCGGCGGCTCCCCATATTAGCGTGCCACCCCAAGGTGCGGCGCTTTACGCGCCCGGCCATTATCAGGTGGATAGCGCCGCGACCAAGGTGCATTTCCATGTGAAGGCGCTGGTCGGCGGCTATGAGGGCGATTTCGTCGCGCCGGAGGGTTCGGTGGTGATCGACCCGGCACGACCCGACCGCGCCTCCGTCGACATCCAGTTCCCGGTCGAAAAGCTGACCACCGGCGACACGTCGACCGACGCGATGCTCAAGGGCGACAGCTTCTTCGACATGGCGAAATTTCCAACCGTCCGCTTCACCGCGCAGGACGCCCCGCTCGCCCATGGCGAGGTGCCGACCCCGATTGCGGGCGAGTTGACCATGCATGGGGAAACCCGCCCCGTCACCCTGTCCGTCCGCCTGGTCGGCGTGACGCCCGATGAGGCCCCCGGCCTGTCGGTGCTGCACTTCACCGGAACGATGACGGTCGATCGCAGCCATTTCGATATGGGCTTTGGCCGCCCGTTCGTGTCCGACAAGGTTGACCTGACCATCGACGCAATATTCCGTCACTCCTGAACGCAGCCCGGAAAGATTCATCTTTACCCCTGACCCCGAAAGGGGTTAGGGAGACGCGCTATGCAGAGCCGCGCGCTTCTTACCCTGCTACGACTTACACGCCCTTAGGCGTGGCTTTTGTGCTGCCTTCCGGCTAAGGGCAGCGTCGATCCGCCTAAGGGCATCCATCACAGTCAAGTCGTACATCGGGAGCGCCCCTTTTCCGAATCATGGCCGCGCCCCGTTGCAGGAAGTAGTTTGATCCCATGATGCTGACCGACCCCACGCAGAAATACCGCGCCTTCCCGCAGGTGGATCTGCCCAATCGCCAATGGCCGTCCAACGTCATCACGAAGGCGCCCCGCTGGCTGTCGACCGACATGCGCGATGGCAACCAGTCGCTGATCGATCCGATGAACGCCGAAAAGAAGCGCCGCTTCTTCGACCTGCTGCTCAAGGTCGGCGTCAAGGAGATCGAAGTCGGCTTCCCGGCGGCCGGCGCGACCGAATTCGATTTCATTTCCAGCCTGGTCCGCGACGGCGCGATCCCCGACGATGTATTCCCGCAGGTGCTGACGCAGGCGCGCGCCGACCTGATCGCCACCACCTTCGAAAGCCTGCGCGGCGCGAAGAAGGCGATCGTCCATGTCTACAACGCGATTTCGCCCGCCTGGCGCAACATCGTGTTCCAGATGGAGCGGCCGGAGATCCGGGCGATTGCGGTCAACGCCGCCAAGCTGCTGCGCGATCATGCCGCCAAGCAGCCCGACACCGATTGGCATTTCGAATATTCGCCCGAAACCTTCTCCACCGCGGAGCTGGATTTCAGCCTGGAATGCTGTGAAGCGGTGATGGACATTCTCCAGCCGACGCTGGAGCGGCCGCTGATCCTGAACCTGCCCGCCACCGTCGAGTGCGCCACCCCCAATATCTATGCCGACCAGATCGAATGGATCTGCCGCAATATCTCCAGGCGCGACAGCGTGGTGATATCGCTGCACACGCATAACGACCGGGGCACCGGCGTCGCGGCGGCGGAACTGGGCATCATGGCGGGCGCGGATCGCGTCGAAGGATGCCTGTTCGGCAATGGCGAGCGCACCGGCAATTGCGACCTGGTGACGGTCGCGCTCAACATGTACACGCAGGGCATCAACCCGGAACTGGATTTCAGCGACATCGACGAGGTCATCCAGACCGTCGAATATTGCAACCAGTTGCCCGTCCACCCGCGCCATCCCTATGCCGGCGAACTGGTGTTCACCGCCTTTTCGGGCAGCCATCAGGACGCGATCAAGAAGGGCTTTGCCGCGCAGGAAGCCCGCAACGACCAGATTTGGAACGTCCCCTATCTGCCGATCGACCCCAAGGATCTGGGCCGCGACTATGAAGCGGTCATCCGCGTCAATTCGCAGTCGGGCAAGGGCGGCGTCGCCTGGGTGCTGCAACAGGACAAGGGCTATAAGCTGCCCAAGAAGATGCAGGCGGACTTTTCGAAGGTGGTGCAGGCATTTGCCGACCAGTCGAGCCGCGAACTCAATGCCGCCGACATTTCCACCGCGTTCGAAGAGCATTATTGCCTGACCGACGACCAGCCTTATGCGCTGATCGACTATCAGGAAGGCGGCGCGGCGGGCGATCGCATCTTCACCGGCAAGATCGCCCATCAGGGTGGCGAGCGCTCCATTTCCGGGCGCGGCAACGGCCTCATCTCCTCGGTTCTGGCCGCGCTGCGCGACGAACTGGGCGTGGAGTTGGAGATCGCCGATTATAGCGAACATGCGATCGGCGCGGGTACGAATGTGAACGCCGCCGCCTATGTCGAATGCCGTACCCCCGACGGCCGCACTGTCTTCGGCATCGGCACCGACAGCGACGTAGCGACCGCATCAGTCAAGGCCGTGCTCTCCGCCGCGAACGGGATTGCGGTGCGGGGCTGAGCTTCGCTCGAACAAAAGATAACGTCATTCCCGCGGAAGCGGGAATCCATCTCCTGACCGTGCCACCTGAAACAACGGTTGGGAAATGGGTTCCCGCCTCCGCGGGAATGACGATTTCCGGGGTTCTCCCTACCTCGCCAGCGCCCGGACGACCCGGTCCCATTGCTCCAGCGACGCACCTATGCCCGCTACCGGCACCCGCTCGTTCAGGCCGTGGGCGAAACCGTCCTCAGCCTTCATGAACAGGCTGGAAACGCCATAGCTCGGCACGCCCAGCGCCCGGAAATAGAGGCTGTCGGTGGCCCCGGCCGACATGCCCGGCATCACCGTGACACCCGGCGCACGTGCCGTCACGGCTTCCCTGACCGCCTTCACCACATCGGCCCGCAGCGGCGAGGCATCGCTGCCGGTCGGATCGTTCAAAGTCGTGACTGTTGCGGTCGGATCAGCGATCACCTTCACCAGTTGCGCCTTGACGTCCGCGATCGGCACGCCGGGGAAGATGCGGCAATTGACGCTGACCTTCGCGCTTTGCGGCAGGGCGTTGAGCGCATGGCCCGCCTGCGCCATGGTTGCGACGCATGTCGTGCGCACCTGCCCGATGAACTCCGGCCGGGAGGAGAGCAGGTCGGCGGCGGCCGGATCGCCCGTTTCGGCAAAGCGCCGCATCGCCTGCCCCACCTCGCCGTCCATCCGGTCGGCGGACAGCGCCAGCGACGCCCTGGTCAATTCGTTGCGCATGGGCGGAAACTGATAGGCGACGATCCGGTCGATCGCCTTCGCCAGCCGGTAGATGGGATTGTCCGGCGTCGGCGCGCTCGAATGGCCGCCCGCATCGGTGAAGCCGATCTCGAAATCGGCATAGGTCTTCTCGCCCGCCTGCAACTGGTAGAGAACGGGCTTGCCCGCGTCGTTGAGCAGCCCGCCGCCGCCATCGCCGTTCAGCAGCAATTCGACGTCCCGATATTGCATCGCGAGCGCCCTGGTCGTGACCATGCCGGTCTCCTCATCCCCCGACAGCAGCAGGATGACGGTGCGGCGCGGCTTCCAGCCTTCCTTCTTCAGGTGCGCCAGGGTCGCGACCATCATCGCGACATCATATTTATTATCCTCCGCCCCGCGCCCGAAAATATAGCCATTCTCCTCCACCGGGACGAAGGGATCGCGGGTCCAGTCGGCGCGGTTCGCCGCCACCACATCCATATGGCCGATCAGGGCCAGGGGCTTCAGCTTCGGGTCGCTGCCCTTGATCGTCGCCGCCAGGGTCGCCGTCTCGCCCATCGGCGTGATGACGATGTCCCCGTCGGCAAAGCCCGCCGTCTTGAGCACGCCAGCATAATAATTAGCCAGTCCGGGCACCTGCCCCGCCCCCTCCACGGTGCGATGAGCGATGGAGCGCATGAGAATATCCTTCGCCGTCCCCGCATCCGCCGCCGCCTGCACGCCCTGCGGCAGGACCAGCAGCGCCACCCCCATCAATGCGCCCCGCATCGTCATATATTTACACTCCCTGATGGACCGATCATGCTTTTGTGGCATAGCGGATCGGCCCGGCCAATGCGTTTGACCATGGGTCTGGAATAGTCGATCCGATTGCATCGGCCCGGCTACATTAGATTTTTGATTTAACGCGATTTCCGATGGAAATCGCGCTTGCGGAAAGAGGACAGCCTTATCCGCGCTGCATCCCTTGAAAGAATTGCTTGCGCGCAATCGGACAATGCGCATCCGATATAGGCCGCCGCTTGCCCAGAGGAAAAAGAGTCATGGCCCTCCAGTATCGCAGTTTCGGATTTCAGGTGCTTGCCGGCATGGTCGTGGGCCTGCTGCTGGGCCTTGTCGCCCGCCAGATCGGCGCGGGGCCGGACGGCGATCTCAACTGGCTGGCGACGACGCTCAAGACAGTCGGTTCGATCTTCGTCTCGCTGCTGAAGGCGATCGTGCCGCCATTGGTCTTCGCCGCCATCGTCGCATCGATCGCCAATCTGCGCGCGCTGGACAACGCCGCGCGGCTGGCCGGGCAGACCCTGCTCTGGTTCGCGATCACCGCGCTGATCGCGGTGGCCATCGGCATCACCATCGGCGTCATCGTGCAGCCGGGCATCGGCCTCAGCAGCGCCGCGCTGGCGGCCAAGCAGCCGGAATCTGTCGGCGGCTGGCTCGATTTCCTCAAAGGGCTGGTGCCCGCCAACAGCCTGGCCCTGTCGGGCAGCACCAAGGTTGCGGAAGGCGGCGCGGCGACCACCAGCCTGTCCTTCAACATCCTGCAATTGCTGGTCATCTCGATCGCGGTCGGCCTCGCCACGCTAAAGGTCGGGGCCAAGGCGGAGCCGTTCCTCGCCTTCGTGCGCTCGCTGCTCGCCGTGGTGCGCGCGATCCTGGGATGGGTCATCCGCCTGACCCCGATCGGATCGGCCGCCCTTATCGGCACCGCCATCGCCACCTATGGCTGGAGCGCGCTGGCGCAGCTTGGTACTTTCACCGCCGCCATCTACCTCGGCCTCGCGTTGGTGCTGCTGGTCGTCTACCCGACCCTGCTGATCGCCAACGGCCTGAAACCCGGCCCCTTCTTCGCCAAGGCATGGCCGGCGATCCAGCTCGGCTTCGTATCGCGCTCCTCGGTCGGCACCCTGCCCGTCACTGAAACCGTGACCGAACGGCTGGGCGTCGACAAGGGTTATGCCGCCTTCGCCATCCCGCTGGCCTCCACCACCAAGATGGACGGCTGCGCGTCGATCTATCCCGCGCTCGCGGCCATCTTCGTCGCGGGTTTCTACGGCATCCCGCTCCATTTCATCGACTATGTGCTGATCGTCTTCGTGTCCGTGATCGGATCGGCCGCGACCGCGGGCCTCACCGGCGCGATCGTGATGCTGACCCTCACCCTTTCGACCCTGGGCCTGCCGCTGGAAGGCGCGGGGCTGCTGCTCGCCATCGACCCGATCCTCGACATGGGCCGCACCGCCGTCAATGTCGCCGGCCAGGTGCTGGTCGCGACGCTGGTCGCCAAGCGCGAGGGGATATTGGACGAGAGCGCCTATTATGGCGCAGGGGAAACCGTCGTAGCCGCCTGAACGGGGGACAGGTGGATTTCCGCCGGAGCATCGTTCAACCTTGCGCAGGACAATGCAGGGACCGTCCCGGCCCGCATTGCGCAAGAGGTGCCCGATGCTCGACCGCCGTTCCTTCCTAGGCAGCGCCGCTGCCGCCTCCCTCGCCCAGCCGATCGGCGCTCAGGCGCTGCAATCCGTCCCCCTGCCCGCCGCCGATCTCCATAGCAGGGATGAGGACGCCTATTGGGCCTCGTTGCGCCGCCAGTTCCTGATCCCGGCAGACGTGGTGAACCTTAATGTCGGCACGGTCGGCTCCTCGCCGCGCCCGGTGCTGAAGGCCATTTTCGACGGCTTTCAATCGACCGAGCAGATGACCCAGCCGGGGTCGGAGGATTATCCGATCTGGGGCTATGGATCATGGGACGAATATCGCCGGCCCTTCGCCGATTTCATGGGCGCGCGGGTTGAACAGATGGCGATCCTGCGCAACTGTACGGAGGCGAACAGCTATGTCGCGGGCGGCTTCGACATGAAAGCCAGCGACGAAGTGCTGATTTCCGACGAGGAACATGGATCGGGCGAAATGCCCTGGATGCTGCGCCAGCGCCGCTATGGCGTGGTGGTGAAGAAATTCGCCATGCCCAAGCCACCCAAAGACGCGGCCGAAATCCTTAACCGCATCAACGACGCGATCACGCCCCGGACGCGGATTATCTTCGTCAGCCATATCAGCACCGCGACTGGCGTGGTGCTGCCGGCCAAGGAGATCGCTGCGCTCGCCCGATCGAAGGGGATCGTCTCCGCTTTCGACGGCGCCCATGCGCCCGGCATGATAAAGGTCGATCTCAATGACATAGGCTGCGACCTTTATACCGGATCGATGCACAAATGGCTATTCGCCACCAAGGGGACGGGCTTCCTCTACCTACGCGACAAGGGCGTGATGGACCGGGTGTGGAACACAATTGCCACCGGCGGCTATGACGATCCCACGCGCATGGCCGACCGTTATATGCAGATCGGATCATCCTGCATCCCCACGCTCATGGGCCTCAATGCCGCCATAGCCTTCGCCAGCATGATCGGCATGGACCGGATCGAGGCACGCAACCGCAGCCTGGCCGACTATATCCATGCCGAAATGATGAAGCGCGGCGCGGAAAGCTGGACCTCGGCCGATCCCGCGCTGCGCGGCGCGATCGCCACGGTCAACATGCCCTCGATCCAGCGGATGGAATTGCAGGACTGGCTCTGGACCAACCACAAGGTCCGCATTCGCGGCGGCAACCCCAGCAAGCTGCGCCTCGCCACGCCCTATTTCCTCAGCAAGGCGGATATCGACCGGTTCCTGACGCTGTTCGACGCCTATCGGAAGATGAAGGAGGCGTAGCCGGACTCAAAGTTACGAATAGATTGAACTCTGCGCAACATCTGCCACAATCCCCAGATGTTTGCAGACACCTTTAAGAACAAAATTTTAGCATTCGCCGCCGCGCTTCCCTTTGTAAGCACTGCGATGTTTTTCATCATTTTAGGGAACCCCTCGGACTGGGATTGGGGCACAATCATAATCGCGCCTCTCGGATTTCTGTTCCTGATGCCATTTCTCGGCGCGGCGCAACTCGTCATGGCGTTATATATTTGGTTTTCCAGATATATTCCCCTCAAAATCATATTTGCGGCCGCATCCGTCGTCATGCTTATTATACTGTATCGCTTCCTAGTGAGTGGCGATTTCACCAGCCGGTCGACCGCACCTCTCGGCGCGCCATTTTACGGCCTTTATCTCGGTTTTTTAGCGGCTGTTTGCGGCGGCCCACTCATCGGACTGGAATATACGATGCGCTGGCTGCGGCGACGTCGAGCAGAATAGCCACCGCAATTGCACCCCCGTCTACTTTGTTCTATGGGCCTGCCGAGCAGCCCCGGCACCCGCTGATCCTTTCCGATTCGCGATTGCCGGGGCGCAATGTTTTCAGAGACAAGACAGGAACGCGCATGGCCCGTCGCCGCCAGATCTACGAAGGCAAGGCAAAGATCCTTTACGAAGGTCCGGAGCCAGGCACGATCATCCAATATTTCAAGGATGACGCCACCGCCTTCAATGCGCAGAAGAAGGGCACCATCTCCGGCAAGGGCGTGCTCAACAACCGTATTTCCGAGCATATCTTCACCCTGCTCGGCCAGATCGGCGTACCGACCCACTTCATCCGCCGCCTCAACATGCGCGAGCAACTGGTGCGTCAGGTCGAGATCGTGCCGATCGAAGTCGTGGTGCGCAACGTCGCCGCCGGTTCGCTCAGCAAGAAGCTGGGCATCGAGGAAGGCACGCAGCTCCCCCGCACCCTGATCGAATATTGCTACAAGGACGATGCGCTGGGCGACCCGCTCGTATCCGAAGAGCATATCGCCTGCTTCGGCTGGGCCACGCAGGAAGAAATGCACGACATCGCCGACATGGCGATCCGCATCAACGACTTCATGTGCGGCCTGTTCGCCGGCATCGGCATCCGCCTGATCGACTTCAAGCTGGAATTCGGCCGCCTCTATGACGGCGATTACAGCCGCGTCATCCTGGCCGACGAGATCAGCCCGGACGGCTGCCGCCTGTGGGATGCGGCGACGAACGAGAAGCTGGACAAGGACCGGTTCCGTCGCGATCTGGGCGGTGAAGTCGAAGCCTATCAGGAAGTAGCGCGCCGCCTGGGCCTGCTGCCCGAAGGGCTGGACACCACCGTCCTCGACCTCGACACCCATCGCAAGAAGCGCGAGAAGGAATAGGTATCTGCCTGCCGTCATCCTGACGAAAGTCAGGATCCAGGGTCGGCGCAAACCGCCCTGGATGCCGGATCAGGTCCGGCATGACGGTAGCTTTTCAGGCCATCAGCGCATCCGCCACCAGCTTGATGCCCAGCAGCACCATCAGCACATAGATGAGCGTGTAGAAGCGCGCGGCGTCGACCCGTCGCACCAGTGCCACCCCCGCGAAAGTCGCGGCGATCG
Organism: Sphingobium sp. BYY-5; assembly: GCF_022758885.1. Classification (NCBI taxonomy): domain Bacteria; kingdom Pseudomonadati; phylum Pseudomonadota; class Alphaproteobacteria; order Sphingomonadales; family Sphingobiaceae; genus Sphingobium; species Sphingobium sp. BYY-5. The sequence continues at coordinate 553,534 of NZ_JALEBH010000001.1, read as the reverse complement.
CCACTGGCGCCAGCATGGCCGTCGCCGTCAGGTTCGCGCGCGTGAACTGCCCCAGCGCCGCATAGGCGGGCACCTTCATCCAGTTCATCGTGGCGAAGGCAACTGCGGTCGTCCCCACCAGCATGTCGCGCGGCAGCTTTTTGGGCAGCACCCACATCTGGAAGGGCGGCGACCCGGCATGGGCGATCTGGCTGGTAAAGCCGCTGGCGACACCGAACAGGACACCTGTCCAGTCGGGTGAATTGGACGGCAGCACGATCGCCCCGCCGCGCTCCACCCACAATCGTTGCAGCCCGAACAGCACCGAAATGGCGCCCAACGCCCCCAACACCGCGCTTTCCGACACCTGCGCCGCGAAGACATAGCCAAGGCCCACGCCGGCGGCCATGCCGGGCAGCATGACCCGCAATATATGGCCGTCCCAAGTCCGCCGGAACGCCCAGACACTCACGGCATCCTGCAGGATCAGGATCGGCAGCAGGATCGCCGCCCCGCGCACCGGATCGACGCCCAGCGCCATGATCGGCATTGCCAGCGCCCCCGCCCCCGCGAAACCGCCCTTGGCGAGGCCGGAAATGACGACGGCGACGACGGCGCAGGCGAAATAGAGATAATCGGGATTCATATGCCGCGCTTAGGGGATGCACAGGCGGATGAGAATGATGATTTGAGTGAGACCCCGCGCACGCCGAAATCCCGGGCGGCTAGGCACAACCCTGGATGCTGACTTTCGTCAGCATGACGGGAACTATGTCCGCAACACTCATCCTCCCCTGGCAGGGGAGGTGGCAGGCGCGTAGCGACTGACGGAGGGGTGTCGCCCTCACGATAGCGGGACACCCCTCCACCACTCGCTTCGCGAGCGGTCCCCCTCCCCTTACAGGGGAGGATTTATGGTTGCCTCTCGCCGCTAGCGTACGACGGTGTGAACTTCGACTCCGGCAGGGAAAATCACCCGCGCTGGAAAATTTCCGCGCCTTCATGTCACATCTGGGAAAGCCATCTCGTCATGACAGTGATAACCACCCAAGGAGCTGCATCATGACCGATACAATCAACCCCTATGCCGTCGCGCCGCATCTGATGAAAAGCTGGACCGCCCTCTCCACCGCCATCGCCGACAGCCTGGAACCCAGCCTGATCGAACTGGTGAAAATCCGCGCGTCGCAGATCAACGGCTGCGCCAACTGCATCAACATGCACAGCTATGAAGCGCGCGAGAAAGGGGAGACGGAACAGCGCATCTACCTGCTCAGCGCCTGGCGCGAAGCCCCCTGCTACACTGACCGGGAACGCGCCGCGCTGGCCTGGACCGAGGCGCTGACCCAAATCGCCCAGGGCCACACCCATGAAGCCGCGAAGGAAGCGCTGAACTGGGAGTTCACCGAGGAGGAGCAGGTGAAGCTGACGCTGATGATAAACATCATCAACGGCTGGAACCGCATCGCGATCGGCTTCAACCTTTGGTATGACATGCCGATGAAGGCAGCGGCCTGATGGAGCGGGGGACGCAGGAGGACGCGGCGGTGCGCTTCGACCCGCTGCGTCCCCGCCTCACGCGCGTGGCCTATCGGATGCTCGGATCAGTCGCCGATGCCGAGGATGTGGTGCAGGAAGCTTTCATCCGCTGGATGGGAACCGACCGCGCCGATGTGCGGGAACCCGAAGCCTTTCTGCGCCGCACGGTGACGCGCCTCTGCCTCGACCAGCTCAAATCCGCGCGGGTGCAGCGCGAAACCTATGTCGGCCCCTGGCTGCCGGAACCGGTGGTCGAGGAAGAGGAGGAGCCGGAGGATGTGGCGCTGCCGCTGATGCTGGCGTTGGAGCGGCTTTCTCCGCTGGAGCGGGCCGCTTTCCTGTTACACGATGTCTTCGGCCTGGGCTTCGAGGAAGTCGCCGCGACGATCGGGCGCGACGCCACCGCCTGTCGCCAGCTTGCCACCCGCGCACGCACCCATGTCCGCGATGCCCGGCCGCGTTACAGGCTCGAAAAGCAGCGCGGGCTGGAGATTGCCGACGCCTTCTTCGCCGCGTCGCGCAGCGGCGACATGAGCGCGCTGGGCGCCATGCTCGCGGCGGATGTCAGCCTGCACAGCGACGGCGGCGGCAAGCGCCCGGCGGCGGTGCGTCCTGCATTGGGCTTCGGTCAGGTCATGCAGGTACACAAGGCGCTGGCCGTGCTGTTCGGCAAATATGGATCGACCCTGCTGCGCACCTGCATCATCAACGGCCTACCCGGCTTCGTCACCCGCGAGGCCGATGGCGAGGTTCAGACCACCGCGCTCGATATCGAGGATGGCAAGGTCGCCGCCATCTACGTCATGCGCAACCCCGACAAGCTGCGTCATCTCCACTGAGTATAGGCCAAGCCGCAACATATAGAGCTTTATCAATGTCGGGCTGTTGCCTAGATAATTATGCGATCAGAGCAATGCGACGGAGAGAGAATAGTGCGGGCCGGATTTATACTTGCGTTGGCGGCACTGTTGTCGTGCTCCGTCGCGGACGCAGCCCAGCCCGCGCCATTCGACCCGGCCACAGTCGATATAGCCGACGTCCTGGCCTGCAGGATCGATGGCGGTCATTATGTCGGCTTTGCGCTATCGATCAGCGATAGTGACAGTCCGGGTAGCGCCAAGGCGCGTGGCTGGGTGAAGCTTCCGACCAAGAGTTTGACCTTCTCATCATACCATCTTCCCGAACCGCTTGGCGTCTTTGGTTACAACACAAACGTCGTAGCCTTCACGGGTTCTGCGATGTTTGCGGTCCTGGACCTGCAGGATCCCACCGCGCTCGGCGCCGCGCAGGGTATCACCAATATTCTGGAAGGTTCCGGGCAATTCAAGGGCGAGCGCCTCGTCGATGAATCACTCAAGGTGGATCAGGAATCCGGATTTGGCTTCAAGAACCGATCAACCCTGCAAATCGCGACAAATTCGGCATTTCCGGGTAAAACGCTGATCGGGTGCAGTTATGACGGCCAGGTGCAAATTCCTGCGTCACGATAGGCTCGCTGCACAAAAAATGCCGGACATTGGATATGACGCTCGCCGAATATAACAGACACCGTTCTCACGCAAAACGATATGCGCTCATTCTGTTTTTCTCGTTTATCGGAGCATCGCTATCCGCAGCCGGACAGAATATACCGTTCGTCGTGATATTTGGCCTTGGCCTAATAGTGTCAGCCCGATTATTATTTGTTCAGAACAAGCATATCTCCGAATTTCGCTGTCCACGCTGTGGCAAGGATCCGCTCACCTGGGTCTCTTCTGACCCTGATTCTGACGCAGCCACCTACGATAGCCTCAGCACATCGTGCCTGAATTGTAAGTTTGACCTTCAATAAGTGATCGCCGCGAGCTTGTCATAGCGGGCGGCGATCCTGCAACAGAACATGCGCTCGACGGCGTTGCGTTGAACCCTGGCCCTAAAGAAAGACGCGCCGCAGCGGCGTGACCCGCAACAGGCGAAAGGCCAGGAAGGGCAATAGCAACGCAAGCCCCAGCAACGCCGCTTTACCGAGATAGGGAGAGAGATAATGGATCACCGCGACATGGCAGTACATGATGACCAGCGAGGCCCGCCCCAACGCCGCAACCGGTCCGGCAAAGCGCGCGACCAGGGCTGACAGGCGAAAGATCAGGAACGACGTCGCCACCGCCGCTGCGATCGACAGCAAGGGCCAGCCATAGTCGGCGGCCTTCATGTTCAGCGTCGGCATCAGCCCTGCCAGCCCCGCCCAGGCCAGAGCAGCCAATGGCAGGATCATCCCGTTATGCCAGGGAATGCGCGGCCAGATCGCCCCGATCCAGAGCAGCACGAACGCCATCGGCACACTCAGCAATCCCAGCGGCGAAATTGCCGTCCCCTGGCCCAACGCATAGGCCAGAACCAGTATGGGCAGCAGGACCGTCGCCCAGCGCCGATCAAGCGGATCGGGCCAGCGGGAAAGCGCCAGATTGAACGCGATGCGCGCCACCATCAGGCAGGGCACGAACCAGAAGATGGTAAACGGCCCGCGCAGCCAGGAACCGCCCAGCAGGATCGGCGCCACATCCTCCGGCCATTGGTGGAAGATGGGGAAATTGCCCTTCAACCGCTCGATGATCTGGTCGGCGACGATCAGCAGGATCAGGAAGGCGGCATAGGGCCGCATCTGGCCGACCCATTGACGACGGGTAAAATCGCCCACCGGATGCGAGCGCGACAGCATCCCCGACAGCAGGAAGAAGAGCGGCATGTGGAAACTGTACATTGCATTGCGCAACGGCCCGCTCGTCCAGACATGACCCGCCACGACGGCGATGATGCCGATCCCGCGCGCCACATCGACCCAGTCGAGCCGGAATTGCGCCTGCGGATGCCCCCTGTTCTCCATCGCCCTCACGCCCTATAGGATGCCGCGCGCGCGTCAATCGCTCCCATTTTTGTGTTAACGCGATTTCCGAGTCATCAGATGATTCCATCTGATTGGAAATCGCTTTAATCCCGATCGGATACCCCTCTTGGCCCTTCTTACCGACCATGTATTGTTCCTCGATGGCGAGGCCCTGATCCTCGACAAACCCGCCGGCCTGCCGGTGGATGCGCCGCGCGACGGGTCGATCGCCCTGGAAAATCATCTCGCCTCGCTGACCTTCGGCTTCCAGCGCTGGCCGCTGCCGGTCCACCGGCTGGACCGCGACACCAGCGGCTGCCTGCTGCTCGCCCGCAATCCCAAGGCGCATAAGCGCTTCGCCGCCGCGTTCGAGGCCGGAACCGTCACCAAACGCTATGTCGCGGTGCTGGAAGGCGTGCCAGCCGAAGACGAAGGCACGATCGAATTGTCGCTGAAGAAGGTCAGCACTGCCGCGCAGGGCTGGCGCATGATCGCGGCCAAGGCGGGCAAGCCCGCCGTCACCCACTGGCGCAAGCTGGCGGAAAAGGACGGCCGCGCGCTGATCGCCTTCACCCCCGAAACCGGCCGCACCCACCAGATCCGCGTCCATGCCCAGCATGGGCTGGGCTTCGGCATCGTCGGCGATCCGGTCTATGGCGATGGTGTCGGCGCGATGCTGCTGCACAGCCGCTTCCTGAGTATGCCGCGCGGCGACAAGCCTGCTGCGGAAGCCACCGCGCCCCTGCCCGCGACCTTCACCGCCGCCGGTTTCGGGCCGGAGATACTGGACGATGCCGGACTTTGAGATTCCCGATGATGCGCTGGAAGAGCGCTTCATCACCGGCGGCGGTCCCGGCGGGCAGAATGTGAACAAGGTCGCGACCGCAGTGCAACTGCGCGTCACCCTGTTCAAGCTCGGCCTGCCGCCCTACGCCTATCGCAAGATCAAGGAACTGGCGGGATCGCGCCTGACGTCCGCCAACGAGATCGTGATCCAGGCCAATCGTTTCCGCACGCAGGAAGCCAACCGCCAGGACGCGCGCGATCGCCTGACCGAGATGATCGCCAAGGCGCATGAACGCGACGCCCGCCGCATCGCCACCAAGCCGGGCAAAGCGGCCAAAGCCCGCCGCGTCGACGCCAAGAAGGCGCGCAGTTCGGTGAAGCAGGGACGCGGTAAGGTGCGGATGGAGTGAAGCTGAACGGATGTTTGCTCCTGTCGCGAGACAAAAGCGAGCATCATAGCAGCCGCGACCAGGCTCAGGCCGGTTCGGGCTGGAGCATCGGGGGCATTGTAGTGGCGCCCTCTTCGCTCACGCTCCGTGACAATTTTTTAGCCACCATCAACGACACCCACGCGATCAAGACGCCAACGGGCAGATCGATCAGATAGTGCCAGCGCGTCGCAACCGCAGTCACCATGATGAAAAATGTCAGGAAACCGTAAAGCGGCAGCAATATGCGGCCATGCCGCCACGCGAAGCCCAAAAAGAGACAGGCTGCGGCGGTATGCAGAGACGGCATCGCCGCAAGCCCCACGGTGAAGGCAACCCCGCCATTCCGCTCCAGCCAAACCGGCCCTTCGGCAACCGAATGTTGATAAAAATCGAGCATACTCTTCTGCCCGTTGGTGACGATCGGGTCGAGGCCCTGTTCGTAGATGAAGGGGCCGCCAGCCGGCGCAACCAGATAGGCCAGCGTACCGATGACCTGCAACAGAAGCGCAGCAATGACCAGTTCCGAAAAAGCTTCCGGCGTTCGCACCGCATGATAGCAGAAACTGCAATAGAACATTGCAATATAGCCGACCATGTAAAAATTCGATTCATAAGGTATGAACGACGCCATCATCCGACGCATAGCCATGCAGATATCCACAACCGGGCGGAAATATTGATCGATAGACCAATATAATTCGTCATAAACAAGTGGATTTATGTGAGGAATCCACAGTTTTATATTGAAATGAGCAAAAAGAACGACGACATAACAGGGCAACGCGATCAAAAATGTCCGTGCTAACGCTTTCTTCTGCCCGAAATAAGCAAATATACCCCAGATACCTACACCGATGAGCGGATAGAGATAATGAATCCCAACATAGGCAGCGCGTTCACCGGCCGGAAAAATGATCGGAAGCCGAAACACGACTGAGAACAATAGCATCGCTGCCAACATCGCCAAGGAAATGCCGATTTCCGGCGGTATCTTCTTCATGCTGGCCATCGATATCTTCTCCGCAAGTTCCGCCCTCCTAAGCAAACAAGGTTACTAACCACTAAAGATCAGGATGCTAGGCGATCGCCCAGACTCCGTTTAAGGAGCAGTGATGTACGACTTCGCTCCCACCGCAGACGCCGACAAGGCGACCCTTTATGCCGATCTTCTTTCCGCCGCTGACGCGCTGACGCGGGACGAGCCGGATGCTGTCGCCAATATGGCGAACCTGTCCGCGCTGATCTGGCAATTTCTGCCCGACCTCAACTGGGCGGGTTTCTATCGGATGATTGGCGACGAACTGGTGCTTGGCCCCTTCCAGGGCAAGGCGGCCTGCATCCGCATCCCGCTGGGCCGGGGCGTCTGCGGGACGGCGGCCCGGACGGGCGAGACCCAGCTCGTGCCGGACGTCCATGCCTTCCCCGGTCATATCGCCTGCGATGCGGCGAGCGCGTCCGAAATCGTCCTGCCGCTGCTGGTGGACGGCCGGGTGGTCGGCGTGCTGGACCTCGACAGCCCGCGCGTCGCCCGCTTCGATACGGAGGATGCGAAGGGACTGGAAGCGCTCGTCGCCCTCATCGCCAAGCGGATCGCCTGAAGCCCCCAACCCGGCCTTCTGCTCGTTTTCGCACCGGCGGTCCGCCCCGTTTCGGGACAGCATCGCTGGATGGGACTCGTGGATGGACGCGGATCATCATGTTAAACGATATGTCAGCATTTTGATCGCGTCCGTCCGGTGGATGCATCGCGGCAACGGGGAGATATATGATGCGAATGCCGGCTCTGGTCCTGATGGGCGCCACCCTGGCTCTTGCAGGCGCAGCATCGCCGGCGTTTGCGGGCGGCAACCCTGGCCCGCGCGTTTCTGCCGCGAACGACATGCACCGCTGGGGACCACGGCAGAATGGCCGCTGGTATGCCGGCTGGCGCGCGCCCGGCGGCTGGGCCGGCTATCGGCGTCCGGTCTACGGCTTCATCCTGCCGCGCTACTGGATCAGCCCCAGCTATTATATCGCCAATTACGGCGCCTATGGCCTGCCCGTTCCCGCCTCCGGCTATGGCTGGTCGCGCTATTATGACGATGCGGTCATGACCGACCGCTATGGCCGGGTCTATGACTATCGCAACGATATCGACTGGGGTCGCTATGAAGGCGGCTATGACGCGCCACGCCGCGACAATGGCGTGGGTGGAGCGGCGATCGGCGCGGTCGTGGGCGGCGTGGCAGGCAATCGCATCGCCGGGCGCGGCAACCGGACCGCCGGGACGCTGATCGGCGCCGGCGTCGGCGCGGTTGCCGGTATGGCGATCGACAAGGCGGAGGATGCGCGCCGGGACGCCCCATCGCCGCGCCGGCCGGGCGTGGGCTATGATGACGGTTATGGCTATGCCGACGATATAGTGACCAGCGCCAACGAATATGAAGGCCGCTGGACCGGCACATGGACCACCGATGACGGCCGCAAGGTCAGCGGCACCTACGACGGCCGTTTCGAGGGCGAGGTGCGTGGCGCGGGCGTAGACTATGACGCCCCACCCTATGCCATCGCGCCGCATTGGGGTGCTGGTCCCGTGCCGATGGGCGGCTATAGCGCAGGCGGCTATTATTACCCCGCGCCGATCGTGACCACCGTGACGGTGCAGCCCGCCGTCACCACGACGACGACCACGACCTATGTGACCGAGAGGGTCGCTTACCGGACACCGGTGCGAAAGGTCCGCCGCGCCTGCCGCTGCAAATAGGGTCAGCGGGATTATTTGCGCAGGATAGCCGCAAGCTCCACGGGCAATGATGGATCGGTACGGCGCGGCGCGGTGCGAACCACCTGCGCCTGTTCGGCCGGGTCGAAACGCACCCAGCCGCTGGCCCCAAGCTTTTCGAGCGGGCGATAGCGGACCTTATATTGCATCCGGGTCGATCCGCTCACCCAGTAACCCAGATAGACATAGGGCAGCCCGGCGCTCGCAGCGCGCAGGATATGGTCCATGATGATATAATTGCCCAGCCCCTGCCGATGCGGCAATTCGGTGTCGAAGAAGCTGTAGATCATCGACAAGCCGTCGCCCTGCCGATCGGTCAGGCAGGCGCCCACCAGCTTGCCCGTCCGTCCATCAACGGTCGGCTCGCGATATTCGATGACATGGCTGTCCACCGGGGACTGTTCGACCATATCGGCAAAGTCCATCTCGTCCATTTCGGTCATGCCGCCGCCGGGATGGCGGGATTGGAGATAGCGCTGGAGCAGGGCGAACTGCTCCTCGGTCGACCAGGGCTTGCAGGCGGTGATGACCAGATCATCGTTGCGGCGCAGGAGCTTGCGCTGCGTCGCGTTGGGCCGGAACTCATTGGCAACGACCCGTACCGAGACACAGGCCGAACAATCCGCGCAACTCGGCCGGTAGGCGACATTCTGGCTGCGGCGAAAACCGATCCGGCCCAAGGCGTCGTTTAGTTCGGCGGCATTGTCCCCGCTCAGCTCGGTAAACACCTTCCGCTCGCTCTTGCCGGGAAGATAGGGGCAAGGGCTGGGGTTGGTGACAAAGAAACGCGGGAATCGAAAAGGCGCCGTCACGCTTGCCTCTCCTTTCCTACGTTATGCCGCTGATCGTCCATGGATGAACTATGCCGCCCTCATGCCCCGCTGAAAAGGGCATTTACTATGAAAATAGGGGGCGGCACGTTCGATTCATGCAACTTCGATGGGCGCGACTTCGTAACCCGCTTCGGCCAGTGCCGTAATCAGACGCTCCAGATGCGCCTGATCGCGGGTTTCGCACTCCACGTCCAGGGTCAGACCTTTGGCTGGCAGGTTGGTGAAGATGCGCTGATGGGCCAGTTCCAGGATGTTGACCGCTTCCTGGTCGAAGATGCGGGCGACATGGAACAGCGCGCCGGGGCGGTCCTGCAGGATGATGCGCAGGCGCGCCAGACGACCGGACCGGGCCAGATCGCGCAGCAGCACATTGGCGAGCAGGCGTGTGTCGATATTGCCACCGGTCAGGATCAGGCCGACGGTGCGCCCGGCAAATTGCTCGCGATAGGACAACAGGGCCGCAAGGCCTGCGGCCCCTGCCCCTTCCACCACCGTCTTTTCGATCTGGAGCAGCAGGCTCACGGCTTCCTCCAGCCGGCGTTCGGTGACGAGCAGGAGGTCGTCGGCCAGCCGCTCGACAAAACGGCGGGTCAGTTCGCCCGGCTGCTTGACCGCGATGCCCTCGGCCAGTGTGTCACCATCGCAGACCAGATCGACGCCCTTGATGAAATCATACATGGACGGATAAAGCTCGGCCTGCACGCCGACCAGCCTGACGTCGGGCTTCATCGCGCGCGCGGCCGTCGCCATGCCGGAAAACAGCCCGCCGCCGCCGATCGGGATGACCAGCGTATCGATCTCCGGCGCGTCCTCCAGCATTTCGAGCGCGACCGTGCCCTGCCCGGCGATGATATCCGGTTCATCGAAGGGATGGATGAAGGTCAGCCCCTGCTCCACCTCCAGCGTGCGGGCATGGGCATAGGCGTCATCGAACTTCTCGCCATATTGCACCACCGTCGCGCCATGGCTGCGTGTCTGCGTGACCTTCACGACTGGCGTCGTGGTAGGCATGACGATGGTGACGGGCACGCCCAGCCGCTTGCCATGATAAGCCAGGCCCTGCGCATGATTGCCGGCCGACGCAGCGATGACGCCCTTCGCCTTCGACGCTTCGTCCAGTTGCAGCAGGCGATTGAGTGCGCCGCGTTCCTTGTAGGCAGCGGTGAATTGAAGATTTTCGAACTTGAGATAGACCTTGCAGCCGAGCATGTCGGACAGCGTCTGGCTAATCAGCGTCGGCGTCTTGACCAGCGCGCCCGAAATACGGGTGCGGGCGGCAAGGATGTCATCGACGGTGACGGGCAGCGGCAGCGCGCTTTCGATCTTGGCTAGCGTGTTCATGGGCACGCCCCCTAAACGAAAATTGCGGGCGAAGAAACTGGCACTGTCCGAAAACTGGCCTTATGGCGGGGCTAGACGCACGAATTATACGAGGCTTGATGGCTAGGATCGCGTTTATCGGCTTGGGTGTGATGGGCGCCCCGATGGCAGGCCATCTTGCGAAAGCAGGGCATAGGCTGACGGTCTACAACCGCTCCATCGGCAAGGCGAAGAGCTGGGTCGAGACCTATGGCGGTGAGGTAGCGATCAGTCCGACCAAAGCGGCCGAGGAAGCCGAGATCATCATCAGTTGCGTCGGCACCGATGACGATCTGGCGCAGGTCACGCTGGGGCGTGAGGGCGCTTTCCGCGCGATGCAGCCCGGCACTCTGTTCATCGACCACACCACTGTTTCCGCCCGAATCGCCCGGCAATTGTTCGTCGAGGGGGAGAGCCGGGGCATCCACAGCGTCGATGCGCCGGTGTCCGGCGGACAGGCGGGCGCGGAAAACGGGCGGCTGTCGATCATGTGCGGTGGCAGCGAGCCGGCGGTGGCGGCAGCGAAGATCGTGATGCAGGCCTATGCCGCGCGCATCGTCCATGTCGGCGGCGCGGGCGCGGGCCAGACGACCAAGATGGCAAACCAGATCTGCATCGCGGGCGTGATCCAGGGCCTGGCCGAAGCGCTGCGCTTCGCCCAGGCGGCGGAACTCGATCTGGACGCGGTGTTCGAGGCGATTTCCGGCGGTGCGGCGCAAAGCTGGCAGATGGACAACCGCTGGAAGACGATGGCGCAGGACCAGTTCGACTTCGGTTTTGCCGTCGACTGGATGCGCAAGGATCTGGGGTTGGCACTGGAGGAAGCCCGCGCCAATGGCTCCACCCTGCCGGTGACGGCCCTTATCGATCAATATTATGCCGATGTGCAGGCCATGGGTGGCCATCGGCAGGACACCAGCGCACTGGTGCGGAGAATTACCCGAGCATGACCAGATATCTGTCTTCCAGCGCGTTCAAAAGCGTCGCGATCGCGCTTGCCCTTTGCCCCCTGCCCGCGCTCGCTTCCGGCGTGATCGACAATGTGAACGGCATCTCGCTCGATGCGAATGGCAAGATCGTGCATTTCGGCGCGCTACTGATCGACGATGACGGCAAGGTCGAAAAGCTGATCCCCGGCCGCTATCAGGAACCCGAATATAAGCCGCAGAAGCCCAAGCGCGGCCAGCCCTGGCCCGAACGCCCCAAGGGGCCGGCCTTCAAGCTGGACGCTGGCGGCAAGACGATGATCCCCGGCCTGATCGACGCGCATGGCCATGTCATGGGACTTGGCCTGTCGCTCATCACGCTCGACCTGTCCGACACGACATCGCTGGCGCAGGCACAGGAGAAGATTCGCGCCTATGTGGCGGCCAATCCGGGACGCAAATGGATCATCGGCACCGGCTGGAATCAGGAAGCCTGGGGCCTGAACCGCTTTCCCACCGCCGCCGAGCTTGATGCGGCGGTCGGCGACATTCCCGTCTGGCTGGAGCGGATCGACGGCCATGCCGGCTGGGCTAACAGCGCCGCCATCCGCGCGGCGGGCGTGACCGCGGCGACCAAGGCCCCGGCGGGCGGGCGCATCGACATCGCGGCGGGCAAGCCGGCGGGCGTGTTCGTCGACAAGGCGATGGACCTGATCCGAAGATTCGTGCCGCCGCCCGCGCCCAAGGACCGCGATCTGGCGCTGGAAAAAGCGCAGCGTACGCTGCTGGCGCTGGGCATCACCGGTATCGCCGACATGGGCACCAGCATCGAGGATTGGCAGGCCTTCCGTCGATCGGCCGATCGCGGGGCGCTGCGAGTGCGGATCATGTCCTATGCCGCCGGCCTCGACAATATGGTGTTGATCGCCGGACCGGAGCCGACGCCCTGGCTCTATGACGATCATCTGCGCATGGGCGGGATCAAGCTGATCCTCGACGGGGCGCTGGGGTCGCGCGGAGCGTGGCTGAAGGCCGACTATGCCGACGCACCGGGCCAGCGCGGCCTCACCCTGATTTCCGACACGCAGTTGCGGAACATCATGAGCCGCGCGGCGATGGATAATTTCCAGGTCGCCGTCCACGCCATCGGCGATGCGGCCAATGGCGAGATATTGGACGCCATCCAGGAACTGAACGAAACCTATAAGGGCGACCGGCGCTGGCGCGTCGAACATGCGCAGATCATCGATCCCGCCGACCTGCCGCGCTTTGGCCCGCTGGGCGCGATCGCGTCGATGCAACCGGTGCATGAGGCGTCGGACTGGCGCATGGCGACGGCGCGCATGGGCGAGGCACGGCTGAAGGGCGCCTATGCCTGGAAGACGATGCTCGACAATCGCGTGCCGCTGGCCTTCGGCTCCGACGTGCCGGTGGAAAGTCCCAATCCCTTCCCCGGCATCGCCGTCGCCATGAGCCGTGAGGACGCGAAGGGCGAGCCGTCCGGTGGCTGGATGCCCGAACAGCGGGTGAGCTTCGAAGCGGCACTGGACGGTTTCACCCGGCAGGCGGCCTATGCAGGCTTTGCCGAGAAGAAGTTCGGCAGCCTGGTTCCAGGGCAGCGCGCGGACTTTGTGCTGATCGACCGCGACATCAGCGCTGCGCGCCCTGCCGACATTCGGCAGACGCAGGTGCTGGAAACCTGGATCGGCGGCAAGCGCGTCTATGTGAAGGGGCAATAACGCCTGTCCGCTTCATCATAGCAAGCTGCGGAGAGAATGACTCATCAAGGTCGACTGGTTGCTGTTCCCCCGCGCAAGCCGGGGTCCATATCCACGGTTCGAACTGGACCCCGGCTTTCGCCGGGGAACAGGTCCATATGAGTTCTCACCAATGTGTCTTGGTATCAGGTCAAAGGCATCGCTCGATGGCCCTTTCACCTACATCGCGTTGTCGGCGGTGCTCAGCGCATCTTCGAAGGTTTCGGGCAGCGGCGGCTGGACCGGTTTGTCGCAGCCCACATCCTTCATATGCGCGCGCAGCGCGTCCATGCGACCAAGGTTCCAGCGCGCCAACGGCACGCCCAGCGGGCGGAACTCGGCGCGGTCGAACAGTTCGACCACATAGGAAGCGCACAGCGTATCCACCTGCTCCAGCGTCAACATGCCCAGGTTCATCACCATCGGCTTGCCCGGCACACCATTGCGCCCGCGTACCAGATCGGTGACGTAGAGACCGCCGCGCGGATCGACCAGCACGACATCGGCCTCGCTCGAATCGATCAGCTTGTGGCTCGCCGCATAGGGCGCCACGAACTCATAGGTACGCCAGACCAGAAAGCTGCTCGCCAGGGCGGTGATGGCCAGACCGATGAAGACCGGCCGCATCGCGCCTTCGGGCCGGAAATGCGCCCAGCCAAGCCCCGCAAGCAGGCAGAAGGGACCGATGAAGCCATGGGCGTAGCGGAAGCCCCAACCATAGCCCTGCGCCAGCGCGAGCAGGCTGCCGACGACGCATCCCAGCGCCAACGGCAGGGCGATTTCCCGTCCCCGGATCATGCTGCGCCAGCGCATCGCCGCCATCCCCAGCATGGCGAGCGGCACCATCAATATATTGTTCCAGGCGATGTAGCGGCTCAAATTGACGAGCGGTTGCCAGCGGTCGCCCAGGCGCTGGAACAGGCTGCCCACCTTGTCGGCGACACCGGCCGAGGGGCGAACATCGGTCGGCGCGCCCAGCGCATGGAGCAGAAAGCCGGGCCAGAGCTTGGCCCAGACGATGACGATCGCGACCAGCGTCAGCGCATGGAAAGCCGCCACCGTCCAGCGCCGCGCCAGCAGCATCCAAAGGATGAAGGGCGCGATGAAGATGGGCGGGAAATGCCATTGGTGCAGGCCCGCGGCGATCAGCGCCACCACGCCCGCGGTCAGATGGCCGGCCCATCCTCCGCGCAGCACCAGCGCCAGCCAGATCATGTTGAGCGCGAAATGGCCGGTCATCGCATAGGGAGTCATGGCCGTGACCCAGAGCTGGCTGGACGAAAAGCCCAGCAGCATCGTCACCCACACGGCGTCCGGCCGATCAGGCATCAGGTGCAGCGCCACCCGCCACAGCGCGAACAGCCCCGCCATCAGCAGCACCGGCCCGGCAAGATTGGGATCGCCCAATTGCCAGAAGATCGCCTGGATGGCGCTGTTCACCGGCAGATAGGCCGCCGTCCAATAATCCGCCGCGCCGAAGGGGGAGAAGAATTCGGGCATGATCGCCCGGCGATAGGGTTCCCATTCGATCGGTATCGGCCGGGCGAACAGCCCCTCGCGCATATAGGCGGCGGCGAAGCGCGCCACTTCCTCATCGCGGCTGATCGCATAATCCTGGAACAGGGCGTAATGCCCCGCCCAGGCGGCAATTCCCAGCAGCAGGATCAGCGGCACCACGATCCGCGCAGTCGGCCTGGGAAGCGCGAACCCCTTCCCCTCCGCCCAGGGCGCAGCCAGAGTCAGCAGCAGCAAGGAACCGAGCAGCGCCGGAAAATCCTGGTCCAGTAACAGGATGACCGCCAGGCTGATGCCCTGACGATAGGTCACATGCCAAAGGAAGGTCGCGCCCAGCCACAACCCCAGGCCGATCGCCCCCGCCAGGAACAGGCGGCGCGCGGAAATATGACCAGCCATCCCGCCCACGATCAGTTCTCGACCAGCGTCCGGTTGACGAAAATACCGTCCATTTCCACCAGCAACGGGAAATGCCCCTTATTGTTGGCGAAGAAGGCCGAGGGGATGAAGCCGTGCGCCTCCAGCCAGTCGATCATCGCGCGATAGCCGGTGCCGCCTTCATAAATGGGCCGCACGCCCAGTTCGGTCTGCACGCCCAGCATCCTGGCCAGCGTGTCGCCAGCGCCCTCACAGACCGACAGGTCGTGGCCCTGCGTATCCATCTTGAGGAAGGGACGCGCAAAGCCATGCTGCGCCATGAGTTCAGGCAGCAGCGTATCGAGCCGACGGCACTGCATCTCCACCGTCTTCGTCACCTTGTTGCGATCGGCGAAGATGGCGTCTTGCGCATCGGACGGGCTTTTCAAGGAACTGAACTGGTCAGCAGCCATGATGTTGAAGCTGGCGACGCCATCGAAATCGGACAGCGCCATGTTGAAGACATGCCAGTTGCGGTCGGAAGCGGCCTTCTTTTCCAGTTCGGCGAACACATCGGGATTGGGCTCGAAGGAGAGGATCAGCCCCTTATAGCCCGCATCCATGCGCACCATGGTCGCATATTGGCCGCGATTGGCGCCAACGTCGAACAGGCAGTCGACCGCGAAGGCCGACAGGAAGCGCCTCAGCGCCTGGATTTCGGGATATTGATGGACGCGGCCGGACAAGGCGAGGCGCAGCGCCAGCTTGCGATCGGCCAGTTCGCGCAGATAGCGGTTCATGCGCGCGCGGCCAGCACGGTTTCGTAGATGCCGATCGTCGCCACCGCCATATCCTTCCAAGACCCCATTTCTTCGCCATAGCTGCGCGCGCGCGCGCCATAGTCCTGCCTGATGGCCGTGCTTTCGATCAGCGGCAAGAGGGCTCGGGCCAACGCGGGCGCATTTCCCGCCGGCGTCCTCACCGCCACGCCATCCGGCAACTGGCCGAACATGCCCGCGTCCGACGTCACCATCGCCTTGCCATGGTGCAGCGCCGACAGGAAGGCGCCGCTCGAATCGATATGGCGATAGGGGAAGATCAGCATGTCCGCCCGCGCCATATGGGCGTCGAGCCGCCCTTCGGTCAGGAAACCGAAATCGGTGATGATGCGATCGGCGAAACCGGCCTGCGCTACCGCATCGATCAGGGGCGCGACATCCATGAAGGGCTTGCCCGCCAGCGCCAGTTCGAACCGCTGCCCGGCGCGCCAGAGCTGGAGGCAGGCCTCTATAAGCAGGTCAACGCCCTTGTAAGGACGGATCGTGCCGAAGAAGAGCAGGCGCGGAATGGCCGGGGCCGGAATGGCGACAAGCTCTTCGGGCGTGGCGGTGGCGAGGCGCATCGGCGGATGGGGCGTCACATGGATGCGCGCCGGATCGATCCCCTGCCCGACCAGCGCGTCGCGCGTCGTGTCGCCATGCACGACCAGCGCATCGAACAGGTCGAGCAAGGCCCGATAACCGCGCCCCTGCAATCCCGCATCGGCATGATAGGCATCGGCATTATGGACGGTGTGGACCAGCGCCGTATGCCCCTTCAATCGCTTGAGCATCAGTCCGTCGGCCGGGGCGAGCGGCAGCCACTGGACATGGACCAGATCGGTGGCGGTCAACGGCGCAAGGTCGCCCAGCGCGCAGGCAAGGCCATATTCCGCCGCCTTGGCGAGGCGGAAGGCGCGTCCTTCCCCGATCCGGGCGCGCAACGCTTCGCTGCAGCGGAAGAAATGGGGGAGGTAGCTGTAGCCCTGCGGCGTGATGGCGTCGGTCGTGCGCATCGGCCGGCCGAGCAGCGTCACTTGCGCACCCTGCCCCGCCAGCGCCGCGCACAGGCTGTCGTCATAGCGCCCGGTGAAGAGCGACGGATCGAGCATCGCAACCTTCATGCGCGCAGCAGCCTGCGCAGGGACAGAAGATGCAGCCCCGCTACCCCGATCAGGGCCAAGGCGTAGAGAGCAAGGAAAGCAAGGTCGAAGCGCTCCGGCCAGAATAGTCGCGCCAACGGCGCGCTGGCGAGCGATCCGGCAAGGAAAGGCAACGAACAGGCGAGCAACTGACTGAACCGCCCCAACGCCGCCTGGATATAGACGGAAACGCACAGCGCCGTGAGCGCCACGAGCGCCAGGACGATAAGGCCAAGGTCCGCCCGGTCGATCGCGGCGCGTCCGTCGAACAGGATGGCGAACAGCCTGTCGCCCGCCACCAGCAGCACCGCCGCGAGGCCCAGCGCGAAGATCATGGCCGCGCCTAGCGCGCGCAGGAGCAATTGCCGCAGCCGCGCCCGGTCGCCCGCATGATAGGCGCGGGTGATGCGCGGCAGCGCCGCTTCCACCATGGCCCGCACCAACATGGACAGCGACCTGGACATCTTGAAGAAGAAATCGAACACCAGCATCGGCCGTGCATCCGCCGTCATCGCGGCGATGGTGAAATAGGGCGCGTTATAGGCGATGATGTCCGACACGGTGTAAGCCGCCGACGCGCCGATATCGCGCAGATAATGGGTGCGCACATGGCCGCCGCCGACGCGGAAAGCCAGCCAGTGCCGCTTGTCCATGCCCAGGCGCCGGTGGACATGGCCGATCGCATAGGCGATCACCACGATACTCGCGACCAGTTGCAGCGCCACCGACAGGCGGGGATCAAGCCCGATCAGGATCGCCAGCAGCAGCCCGATCGTCACCACGCGCCGCGCGCAGTCCAACGCTTCCCACAGGAAATTGCCGTCCACCGCCGCCAGCGCCCGCTTGGCCAGCAAGGCCGGCAGATTGAGGCAAGCCGACAGGAAAAAGAGAAGAAAAAGCAATGGTATAGATGTCTTTAACCAGCCCATGGCCAGCGCCGCCAGCAGGATCAGCGTCCCCCCGGCAACCAGCAGGCCGAGGAAGAGGAACAGCACGCCCATCTCCTCCAGCCGGAAGCCGCCATCCGCCTCCCCGCCGCCGCTGCCAAGCCAGTGCTGGCGCAGGCGGGCGTAGATGATGCTGGTGAGGCCGAACTCCGCCGAGATGGTGAAGTTGCCGAAGGCGACGAGCAGCAGGAAGGCCTGAAATTCGGCGATCGGCAGCACGCGCACGAAGACGAAGGTGACGGCGAAGCCCCAGATCAGGACCAGCCCTACATTGGCGAGCTTCACCAGGGCCAGGATGCGGGCGGAGCCTTCCATCCGCGCAAGGCGGCTCACCGCGGAGCGACCTCTACCGGCTTGCGGGCGCGGAACAGCCGGTCCTCCAGCGCGTAGAAATGGCGCGGGACGACATCGATCGAGGACACGTCAACCTCCTCCAGATCAAATCCCGCGGCACGGATGCGATCGGCGAAATCGGGGCCGTACTGACGCACATGGTCCCACTGGCCGAAACGACGCTCGCGTTCACGCGGGGGGATGTCGAAGCTGCCATCCTCGGTCGACTTGTCCCATAATGGGACGATCAGCCACGCCTCGCCGCCCGGTTTAAGCGCGCGGTGGATGTTGCGCAGCACTGCCCTGTCGTCGGGGACATGTTCCATCACATGGCTGGCGTAGAAGATGTCGTAACGATCCGTGTCCGCCAACTCCATCAGGTCGACGCGGCGCATGTTGGGCGTGTTGTAGCGGGCCGGGTCCAGATCGGCGGGGACATAATCGGCGGCGGCGGAGAAACGGCGCACGAGGCTCGTTTCATTGGGCGCCATGTGCAGGACGGCCCCTGTCGTCGGCACCTGGAGCCTGCCCTGCTCGATCAGCCAGTTCATCAGCCGTTCGCGCGGCGACGCGCCGCATTCGGGGCAGCCCCATTCACCATTGTCGCCATAGCGGAAGAAACCGATGACGTTCGCGCCGCAAGCAGAGCAGCCGCGTGTCGCCCGCGCGCCCAGCGCCTTGCGGAGCTTGAGCGCCGCCCTGGTCAGATACTTGCCGGCGACCTTCGTCACCCGCTGGACAGTAATCACGTCATTCTCCGCATGGGGTCGATATCGGCCTATACAATATCACGCGCCCTTGGCGAGAGGGTCAGCGCGACTTGGCCGGGTTCCATGTCGTGACGGTGCGTCCGCTCATCGCCCTCGCCACCCCCTGTATCGTGGCAGCATAGGCGATCAGCACGTCGACCAGCGCGGCGAACGGCCCGCTTTTCGAACGGACGCCGATCCAGACACCGAAAGCGACAGCCAGCGCACCGGCAAGATAGAGCATCGGCGAAATCCGCATGGCGAGCACGCCGGCCGCAAGCGCGCCGATCAGGATGATGACGCCGCCGAACCAGCGGATGATCTTGCGCGATCCATATTTGAAGCGGTCGATCGCGGCCATCTTCCGCAGTTGCGGGGCCAAATGGCGGTGCGTGTGCCAGGCGCGCGCGGCGATCCGCACCTTGCGCCGATATTCATCCTTGCGCGCGGTCACGAGCCGTTCGCGGGCGATCACGTCCTTCGCCTTGATAAGGCGCCTGCCCGCGAAGATCACCGCCATGGAGACGGTGAGGTCGTCCAGAACGCTATCGGGGAAATCGGGATAGAGCGCGCGCCGGATCGAGAAGATCGAGCCATCCGCGCCCAGCACATTGCCGGTGCGCGATTCCTCGTCCTTCAGCTTTTCCTCCAACCGCCAGTAGAGCGAGCCGACCGAGGCGGTCGCGGACTCATCCGCGCCGATGTAGTGGAGCGAGCCGAGCACACCGCCCACTTGCGGGTCCGCATAGCGGGCGAGCAGCCGTTCGACCGCTTCCTCATCCAGCAGCACGTTGGCGTCGGTGAAGATCAGGACATCGCCCCGCGCACGGGCGGCGAGTTGTTTCATCCCATGCGCCTTGCCGCTGCGGCCGGGGCCGCGCACCAGGGTCACGAGGTCGCCGTACCGTTCGATCAGGTCGCCGGTGCCATCGGATGAGCCGTCGTCAAACGCCAGAAACTCCAGCGTGGGGTGGCGACGGCGCAGCATGGCGAGGTTGGCCAGCTTCTCCGCCATGCTGTCCGCTTCGTTGTATGCGCAGAAGAGCAGCGAAGCGCTGGACAGCGGCCCTCCGGCCGGCTGTTCCGGCCGGGTCGGCAGCAGGCGCAGGATCAGCGGGTAGAAGAGGAAGGGCCACGCCACGGCCACCAGGCAGAGCAGCAGGACGGCGGCCAGGATCAGGTTGGTCGCCACCGGCTCAATAGGCCTTGTGATGGACGAGCACGCCCAGAGTTGCGACGATGATCCGCAGGTCGCGCCAGATCGACCAGTCGCTAACATATTCCAGGTCGGACCGCAGGCGATCGATCAGATCCTGATGATGATCGGTCGCGCCGCGATGGCCGCGCACCTGGGCAAGGCCGGTCATGCCCGGCTTGATGCAATGCCGTTCCCAATAGCGGGCGTCGACCTCCCAATAGAGGCTGTCGCCCGCCTTGGCGGCGGCGGCGTGCGGGCGCGGGCCGACGATGCTCATATCGCCCTTCAGCACGTTGAAGAGCTGCGGCAGTTCGTCGATGCTGGTCTTGCGCAGGAAGGCGCCGACGCGCGTCACCCGGTCGTCGTCGCGCCGGGTGAGGGTCGCCGCCTTATGGTCGCTTGCCTCGCTGCGCATCGAACGGAATTTGTAGATGGAAAAGGGGCGCCCATCCTTGCCGATGCGCGGCTGGCGGAACAGCACCGGGCCGGGGCTGGTCAGCTTCACCGCCAGCGCGGCGGCGATCAGAATCGGCGACAGCAACAGGGTTGCGATGCTGGCGACGATCAGGTCGAACAAGCGCTTGATGAGGCGATCGCGAAACTGGAGCGGACCGCCCGCCACGATGATAGTCGGCTGGCCGTCAAATTCATCCACCCGCGCCGGCGCGAAGCGCAGCAGTTCGGGAACGACGATTTCCCCACGGGCCGACAGCGACTTGAGCGCCGCCGACCAGTCGTCCATCCGCTCAAACGGACAGGCGACGATCACCCGTTCGGCCATGCCGACCGCCGCCGCCAGCCGGGCCGCCATGTCCGCATCATGCCGTTCGGGGCGAAGGTCAGCGGCGTCGGCCTGGATGATCTCCATATGCGGGCCGGTTTCGATGACAACGCCATCCATGATGACAGCGGTGAGGTGCGGCACATCGCCCAGCAGGCGCACCGCCAGCCGCGCGACGGCCAGGCGGACCAGCGCCAGCGCCAGCGCGCCCAGCAGCAGCCCGGCAAGGAAGGTCAGACGGGAAAGCTGCTCGGCGATCTTGCCCAGATAGACGATCAGCAGCATCAGCAGCGCCGCCTGCGCCAGCGCCAGCAGCGCGCGGAAAATACCGCGCCGCACGCGGTCGAGCGTGTTGATGCCATAGGCGCCGCCCTGCACCGCGAGCAACGCATAGAGCGGCGCGACCATGGCGAACATCACCAGGCCGTGCGGCTTGCCCGGCTCGCCCCAGAGCGCGCCCAGCACGAAATAATTGGCGGCCAGGAAGGCGCAGAACAGCCCGGCCATGTCCCCCGCGAGACACAGCGCATAGAGGCGCAGCCGCACGATTTCCTTGGAGACTGTCACTGATGCGCCCTATTTATCGTCATGTGTCCCGTTGGCATTCGTGGACGCGGGTTGCAAGGGGGAGTTACTGACGCCTCAACAACCCGTTCAGGCTGGGCGAAGTCGAAGCCCTCTACTGAGCCTAGCG
Organism: Sphingobium sp. BYY-5; assembly: GCF_022758885.1. Taxonomy (NCBI): domain Bacteria; kingdom Pseudomonadati; phylum Pseudomonadota; class Alphaproteobacteria; order Sphingomonadales; family Sphingobiaceae; genus Sphingobium; species Sphingobium sp. BYY-5. The sequence continues at coordinate 531,766 of NZ_JALEBH010000001.1, read as the reverse complement.
AAGTGGCTTCACTTCGCTCAGCCCTGCCCTTCGACTTCGCTCAGGGCGAACGGAATTACGCCTTCACACTCCAAACAACCGCGCCAGCGCCTTGTCCAGCATCAGCAATTGCCAAAGCAGCCGGCCATGATCGGACACGCCCGCACGATGGTCCGCCGCGACCCTGGCCAACATCTTGGTGTCGAACCAGCCGGTTTTCGCCAGCGCCGATCCGCCCGCGATGGCCGTCGCCTCCCCCGCCAGCGCGCCACGGAACCAGGCGCTGATCGGGGTCACGAAGCCCATTTTCTGGCGATAGAGAATATCCTGCGGCAGGAACGGCTCCATCGCCTTCTTGACGATATATTTGCCGCTATTGCCGCGAATGCGCTGGGCGACCGGCAGGCGCGCGGCAAACTCCACCAGCCGATAGTCGAGCAAAGGCTCGCGCGCTTCCAGGCTGACGGCCATGCTCATCCGGTCGGTCTTGGTCAGAATGTCGCCCGGCAGCCAGAAACGGATATCGGCATATTGCGCCCGGTCGATCGGATCGCGCGCGGGCGCATCCGCCATCGCCTTGATATAGCGATCCTCGGCCCGGTATGCGCCCAGGCGCCCCTTCATCTCCTGGCTGAACAAGCGCTGACGCAAGGCATGGGGCGTCACCCCCACCGAGTTGGCATAGGCCTCGCCTCCCTCGCCCGCCAGTTCCAGGAAAGTCGATTTGGCGCGTAGAAAACGCGGCGCCCAGTCGGCCTTGGGATAATGGCGGCCGAGCGTCCCGAACACAGGCTGGCGCACCGACGCGGGGATCAGGGCACGCAGCCGTTCGCCCTGCATCTGAAAACGGTGGCGGCGATAGCCTGCAAACGCCTCATCCGCGCCGTCGCCCGACAGCGCCACCGTCACCTGCTCACGCGCCAGTTCGCACACCCGGTAGGTGGGCAGCGCGGACGCATCGGCAAACGGCTCGTCGAAATGGAAGGCCAGCGTGTCGATCAGGCCATAATCGTCGGGCGACACGATCCGGCTGCGATGGTCGGTGGCGAAGCGGCGGGCGACGCGATCCGCATAGGCGGTTTCGTCCAGGCTGGCGACGTCGAAGCCGATGGTGCAGGTCTTGACCGCCTGGGTCGACGCTTCGGCCATCAGCGCGACGACGCTGCTACTGTCCACGCCCCCCGACAGGAACGCGCCGAGCGGCACGTCCGCCACCATGCGGGATCGGACCGCCTGCCGCATCAGGGCGACCAGTTCCTCCTCCAGTACCTCTGGCTTCGCCTTGCTGCGATCGGCGAAACTGACGTCCCAATAGCGTTGCGGCTGCGGCAGAGGCCGCCCGCGCACCAGCCGCAGCGTTTCCCCCGCGCCCAGCTTGCGCACGCCCGCCACCAGGCAGGCGTCGTCGGGAACATAGCCATAGGCCATATAATCCTCGACCGCCGACAGGTCCGGCGCGCGGCGCAGCAACGGATGGGCGAGCAGGCTCTTGAGTTCCGATCCGAAGATCAGGCTGCCGTCGGAGAGCAGCGCATAATGAAGCGGCTTCACTCCCAGCCGGTCGCGCGCCAGCCACAGCGATTGCGCGCGCGCGTCGAACAAGGCGAAGGCGAACATACCATTGAAATGGCTGACGCAATCCTCCCCCCACTGGCGATAGCCATGGAGAATGACTTCGGTGTCGCTGTCTGTGCGGAAGACATGACCCTTGGCATCCAACTCGCCACGCACTTCCGCGAAATTATAGATTTCGCCGTTGAAGACGACCGCGAGGCTCTCATCCTCGGTCAGCATCGGCTGCGCGCCGCCGGCGAGGTCGATGATCGACAGGCGCAGATGGCCCAGCCCCACGCCCGGCGCGGTCCAGATGCCGCTGCCGTCCGGGCCGCGATGCGGCATCACGTCCAGCATGGCGCGCACCCGCGCGGGATCGACCGGCTTGGCCGTTTCGAGATGGAAGATGCCCGCTATGCCGCACATGGTTTGGTCTTTAGATCATCGGCCGACAAATCATACCCCGTTCGGGCTGAGCCTGTCGAAGCCCTGCTATTTCTTGAAGTAAGTGCGGCCCTTCGACAAGCTCAGGGCGAACGGATTGAAAGCAATGCGCATTATCGCCGGATGCCGATGCTGCGGTCAGCCAAAAGCTGCACATCTCCCAGATCGGTGAGGAAAGCGGCAATGGCAGCGTCGGCGGGATGGTCCTCCCCTTCCTCAGCCGACACCAATATGGCGATGGCGCGCTGGTCACGGCCCAGCAGGCGCGCCTTCATCGTCGCCAGCTTCACCGCCGGCCTGCTGCCGGTCGGCGCTCCGCCGCCCACGATATAGAAGCTCACCACATGACGCACCACCGGGCCGGGGGCGGTGATCTGCTCGCCGCGCGCGTCGGATGGCGCGCGCGCGGGCGAAGACCAGACCCATGCACTGTCGGGATCGGCCGCGCCCTGGCCGAAACCGACCAGTTCGCGGCCCTCATCCTGCCGCGCAAAGCTGGCGATGGCGAGATCCACCACCTGCCCGCGCCCGTTGCGATAGCGACCGGTGACGAAATGATCCGCGCCGTCGAAACGCGGCTTCCAGGGATAGGCCTGACGATCGTCGGTGCGGCTCCAGCCATTGATCGCCGGCATGGACAGCATGGGCGGCAGCGGATCGGCAGCAGCAGCCGTTGCAGCAAGCCAGAGCGGCGCGGCGATGACCAGCGCCAGCGCGCCGCCCACCACCTTGCCCGCCGGACCGCCGCCTTCCCCTTCCCGTTGCAAGGCGTGCGGGTCGAACCAGGGATCGCCGGGCTTGCGGTCGAAAAAGGGCCAGGCTGTCGCCATGACGACGATCATGATGATCGCGAAGAAGACCCAGCCATAGACGACATGGTCGAAGCCGACCGCCGCGTCGACCGTGGTCAGGTGCGCGACGAGGATGGTGGCGAAAGCGCGCACGCCATTGGCCAGGACGGACAGTCCCAATGCGCCGGTCATGAAGAGGATACGGCGCGGCCAGCTCTTGAAGCAGACATTGCAGACGAGCGCGCCATAGGCGGTCATGGCGATCAGGAACTTCGCGCCGGAACAGGCTTCGGCCACCTCGAAATAACCCGTCGGCGTGGTGATGAAGATGCCCTCCATATGCGCGGGCACGCCCGACAGGTCGAGCAGCAGCATGGAAAGCCGCGCCGTCACCAGTTGCAGTGGCGGGACGATCTCCTCCCCGAAGGGAACCATGAAGAAGGCATAGAAGAGGGGGAAGAGCAGCGCACGGGCGACCGCCGGGCCGAGCAGCGCGATCGTCGCGCCCTGAAGCATCACGACCAGCGCACCGTGGCGCACCATCGCCACCCCCGCCGCCGCGCCCAGCAACCAGGCGAAGGCCCCCGCCCCCAGCCACAGCAGGCCCGGCGCCCAGGCCACTGGCTGCAATTGCCGCAGACCGCCCAGGCGCTGCTGCACCAGCCAGGCGATCAGGAAGGGAATGAACAGGCAATGGCCGAAAGTGGAGGCGTTCCACCAGATCGACACCATGGACCAGACATCGTCGAAGAAGAGCGACAGGATGGCGAAGGCCACCACGCCCAGCGCAATGAGATGGCCGCGCCAGCCGGTCAGGTCGACCAGCGGCAAGCGAGCGGGCGTCAGCGCACGGTCCGTCATACCATGCAACCTCCGACCGAGGCCCGGCCGAACAGCAGGTCGGGCAGCCGGTCCAGCGTCGCCGACCAGCGATAACGCTCTTCCATCCGTGCTCGCGCCGCCCGCCCCAGCGTTGCCGCGCGGGCCGGGTCGGCGAGCAGGGCAATGATCTTTTCCGCCTCATGCGCGGGATCGTCGGCAATCAGCAGATGCGCGTCGTCGGTCGCGTCGATGCCTTCCGCCGCCTGGGACGAGGCAACGACGGGGCGGGCCATCGCCATCGCTTCGAGTATCTTGTTCTGGATGCCGCGCGCGATCCGCAGCGGCGCGACAACCACATCCGCCGCCGCCAGCCAGCCGCGCACATCAGGCACGCCACCGGTCACGATCACGCCGGGCCGATCGGCCAGCGCCTGCACCGCCTTCACCGGATTGCGCCCGACAATAGCGAAACGAACATCGGGGTGGGCAACCCGAATGGCGGGCAGCGTTTCGCGCGCGAAGCTCTCCACCGCCTCGACATTGGGGCGATAGTCCATCTGGCCGGTGAAGACGAGCAGCGGCCCCTGCCCCGCCTCGACCGGCGCGAAATCCGCTGCCGGATCGAAATAATCGAGCGCCACGCCATTTTCGAGCGCCACCACACGACGCGAATTGTGGCCTGTGGCGGCGCGGAACATCTGCGCTTCAGCTTCGCTCACGAAACTGGAGGTGGCGGCGCGCCGGGCGATCCTGCGTTCGAAATCGAACAGTAGTCGTCCTTCACGGCGGTTGATCCATGCCATGGGGCCGCTGCCCTGTGCACCATAGGTCGCATATTTGGCCGAATCGAAATCGACGAAATCCATTATGAAGCGGATGTCTGGCGGCAGCACCGGCACGAAATGCGCCATCTGCGCTGAATAAGCGAAGACCGCACGAACTGGTCGTTCCGCCAGGGTCCGCGCGACCCACTGGTGCAGTCCCGGATGATCGAACAGCGAAACAAGCAGCGACTGGCGCTTCGCCAGGCCGGTCAGCCCGGCGGTGACTTTCCACCGGTCACGCCGTAACACGCACTGGCTGGCCGCGATCTGCGCCAGTTCGTCCGCAAAACCCATGTCGCGATCATCATCGGCGAAACAGCCGACATGGACGGCGCTTGCTTCCGCCAGCCGTTTCAGCAGATGCCAGGACCGTATCTTGTCGCCCCGGTCCGGTGGAAAGGGGATGCGGTGGCAGAGGAAGAGGATGTCGCCGCTCATCCCAGCCCCCGCGCGATATAGGGGCCGATCAGATTGGCGACCGGCAAGGGCAGCTTCTTCCACAAATCGATCCGCCGCTGATATCTGGCGCTGTTGGGATCGATGTCGCGCCGGGCGCCGTCCGCGGACCAGCCATGATAGACCAGCGGGTGCGGTTCGAAGCCGAAGCTCTTCTTCCATGTCGCCTGGCCGCTGCCGACCTTTGACCGGCCGAAGTCGAACATGGTCATGCCCCGCGTCCTGGCATGTCCCATCAGTCGGTAATATAGGAGTTCATTGGATCGCAATCGCCGTGCATCGCCGATGCCGCCACCCCAATAGGGCAAGATCCGGCCGTTGTGATAAAGGCTCAATACCGCCGAAACCGGCCGCTCCCCTTCACGCACGATCAATATGTCCGCGTCCGTCCCGAACCGTTCCAGCACGGCACGGAACAGCCCCGCCGGGAAGACCGGCGTGCCGAGATTGCGGACGCTGGTGGCGTAGACATGATAATGGGCGCGAAGGTGCCGCAGATCGCGGCCCACCTCTATGGTCAGCGCTGGATTGGCCAGCGCCTTGCGCAGTTCGGCGCGATGCTTGCGCGGTACGGCCAGCAATTCGGCTTCATCGTCGCACGCGATCGGGCGAGCGAAGCTGACATGCTGCCCCTCCCGCCGTTCCCAGTCAGTTCCGGGGGCCGCGCCGCCGCGCAATTCGAGCGACAGATCGCCACGCGCGCGCGCCAGTTCCTGCGCTTCCATGGCGAGAGCCGCCGCGACATTCTCGTCATCCGCCAATATGCCGCCATCGACTGCAAAGCCGGTGGACACCAACGCCTCGCCGAACAGCGCGCTCTTGATATGGTGCAGCGGCAGGAAGCCGACGATCCGGCCCGAAGGCCCGATAGCAGCCAGCAGCAGGGCGCGATTGCCCGTCGCTTCCTCGACCGCGCCGAGCCAGGCCGGACGATGGAAGGGCGTTCCTTCGTCATGGCCCATCACATAAGCGTCAACCGCCTGCGCCTGCGCCGGGTCGTTCAGGTCGAGCATCGTTACAGAAGGGCCAGCACCATTCCCCGCCATCATGCCGCGCGCGCCGCTTCTGCGTCGGCCAGTGCGTCAACCCGCGTCCAGTCGAAGTCGCGCGTCAGGCGGCGCAGCTTGGCCGCCATCACCGACAGGTTGCTATAGTGCCGCAGGCGGGAGCGTAGCGGCGCGCCCGCAACGCGCGGTTGGCCGGGATCAATTTCCCAGGGATGGAAATAGAGGATGGCGGGCCGCCCGGCCTGTTCGTTGACCTGCCGGATCGCCCAGCGCGAAAAACCATAGGGCAGCAGGCGGAAGAAACCGCCGCCGCCCGCCGCCAGCCTGCGCTTGCCCCATTGGGCCGTCGTCACCGGCAGTTCCACCAACGGCGAATCCTGTACCGGCTTCCAGGCGAAGCGTGGGGAATCGGGCCAGCCATAATGATCGTGCCGGATCGGTGCGACGCTGGACGAATAACGATAGCCTTCTTCCGCCAGGATCGGATGCGCCCAGGGGGAGCGGGGGTCGATCGAGAAGCTGGGCGCGCGATAGCCCGTCACCGCCTGTCCGCTCGCATCCTCCAGGATCGCGCGCGCCTTGCGCAGATCGGCGCGAAACTGGTCGGGGGTGAAGGTGAAGACGCGGGCATGGTCATAGCCATGGCTCGCCACTTCATGGCCGGCCTGCACAATGCGCCGCATGAGCGCCGGATAGCGTTCCGCCACCCAGCCCAGGGTGAAGAAGGTCGCGTGGACGCCCGCCTGCGCGAACAGGTCCAGCACCGCATCGGTATTGCCCTCGACGCGATGGGTCAGCCTGTCCCAGTCGGCCCGGTCGATCGTCCGTTCGAAGGCGCCGACCTGGAACCAGTCCTCCACATCGACCGACAGGGCGTTCTGCATGATATTTCCACCTCTGTCCGCGCGATCAGGCGACGGCGATATCCTGACCGACATCCGCCATCCGGTCCTCCCGCTCGACCCATTCGACCAGCAGGGTCAGGACGCGGCGCAACGCGGCATCCTGTTCCTCAGCGCGAAACTCCAGCGTGGAGAGCCGTTCCTCGATCAGAGTGAAACAGTCCTTGAGCGCTTCGGGATCGATCGTCGGTGCGGGCGCAGCGAAGGGGGCGTGGGCCTGCACCGCGCGCAGCGATGCGATTTCGGCGCGCAGGGCCGCGATCTCATCCTGCATGTCGCGACGCAGTTCATCGAGCCTTTCGCGTGGTTCGGCGTCCGGATCGAATATATTCTCGTCTTCCTCACCCGCCTGCGCTTCGACGAACGCAGGTTCGGTAAGGGGCGCGGCGAAAGGTGCTGGCCGAACCACCTGCTCGTCGGGCGCCGGCTCTGCGACAACCATTTCCACCAGCGGCTCGTCCATATCGAGAACCGACGGCTTCATCGGTTCCGGCATGAAGTCCGCATCCAGCCCCATGTCGGCGACAACCGCCGCCACGACATCGGCATCAATCTCATGCAGTTGCTCGATCGCGCCCAGCAGCAGCACGCGGCTGACCAGCGCGTTGAGACGGCGCGGCACGCCACCGGTCGCCGTATAAAGGGCCGAGAAGGCAGCCGGGGTGAAGGCCGGATTGCCGATCCAGCCGGCGATGCCCAGGCGGTGCAGGATATAGGGTTCCACCTCGCGCTGCTGCATCGGTTCCAGATGATGAGTAGCGATGACGCGCTGGCGCAACTGTTCCAGTTCCGGCGATTTCAGCAGGTCGCGAAACTCCGGCTGACCCAGCAGGAAGATTTGCAGCAGCGACTGACCGCCCAACTGGAAATTGGACAGCATCCGCAATTCCTCGATCGCGGAAATGCCCAGATTCTGGCCTTCATCGACGATCAGCAGGCTGCGTCGCCCAGCGCGCGCCTGGGCATGGAGATAGCCCTCAATCTGTTGCAGGGTCGCCGCCTTGGTGAAACCCTCCGTCGCCAGCCCGAAACTCTGCGCGGCGAGGCGCAGCATGTCGTCGCCCTCCACCTGCGTCGACACGATCTTGACCGCGGTCAGCCGCGAAGGGTCGATCGTCTGCATCAGATGGCCGACCAGCGTCGTCTTGCCCGCACCGATATCGCCGGTGATGACGATGAAGCCTTCGCCCTGCGCCAGGCCATAGCCCAGATAGGACAGCGCCTTGCGATGCGTCGCGCTTTCGAAATAATAATGCGGGTCCGGCGTCAGTTGGAACGGGCGGCCCTGCAATCCGTAGAATTGATCGTACATTTCTTCGTCTCCCAGGCGCCGGTTAGAAGCTGTAGCGCAGGCCAACCTGCCCCATGGCGCTGATGACCGTGTCGATGTCGTCGGCCTTGGCCCCATCGATGCCGACGGATGCCGATGCCGACAGGCGGCGGCTCAGACCTTTGAAATAGCTTGTGAAAGCACCGTAGTTGAGAATATCGGGCCGCCCGCCGCTGGCGTTGAAATAATTGACGTAGGCGACAGTATCGATGCTGTCCCGGTCGTTGAACATATAGGTCATCGACGCATTGCCGAACCAGTTCTCATCCCGCGACCCGCGGATCAGCACGGTCTGCCCCTGCGGCGTGATGAACTTGCGCTGCGAATAGCCCGCACCCACGCCCCAGCCCCACGGCCCGCGCCGCAGCGCATATTGCGCCGACACACCGCGATAGCGGAAATTGGCGTCGGTGATGCCCGACAACGCGTCGTTGAAGCATTGCCCGCCGCCGGTGGCGGAGAAGGCGCAGCCGGTCAGGTCGCCGGTGAAGGGATTGCGCACGACATTGAGGTTGCTGCCTGACAGCCCGGCGACGTCAGACATAATCATCCGGCCGAAACTGTCGATCCCGTCAAAGACGACCAGCGCGAAGTTGCTGTTGCTGCCCTGCCAGAGGAAACTGCCCTGATAGGTCATGCCGCCATAGCGTTCACCCACGCGCGCCTGGAGTGAAGTGCGATGACTGGGCCGCCAGAGCACGCCCACATCCCAGATGATGTCGTCAAATTCATAGATCAGCGCGCGCGGCGAATTTTTGTCGGTGACATAGCGGCCGTCACGGACGACCGGCGCGCCATCTTCATCCAGCACCGGCGAGCGCTGGCTGATCTTGATATTCTCGTAACCGACCCCGCCCACCAGCGCGACGGTGCGCGACACCGGCAGCGTGGCGTCGATCCGGCCCCAGGCATCCTCGAACCGCTGGTCGAGCTGGCTCGCATTTTCGCGGTCATAACCGGCGCTGGCGGTCAGGCCGACCGGCAGAACAGTGCCCGGCGCAAAGCCGACCGATCCGCGCAGGCTGTGGCTCCAGCTATCCGCGAAGGAACCGCTGGGCAGCGCGCCGGGGAAATCGGCGCCGGTGTCGTCCTCCACCCGCGCATAGCCCAGCCGATAGGAGCCGTTGACGCTGAAGTCACCGACCTGCGTCGTGTAGGACGGGCCGATATAACCGGCATAGACCTGGCTGGTGAAGCTGTTGTTAAGCGTGGCCGCGCCGGACAGTCCGTCGGTCCGCACCCGCGTCGCAAGGCCGCCGGCATTGAGCGACAGGCCGCGCGTCAGGTTGACCCGTGCGCTCGCTATGCCGCTGATGACATCCTGATCGGTCGCCTGGCTGCCCCAGCCGAAGCTGTGAACATATTGCGCGTCCACGACCGCCTCGACCCGGCGGGTCCGGACTTCGGCCGTCACGCCCGCCGTGACATTGGTATAGGTCAGGACGTCGCCGTCCCCCTTGAGCGGCGCCATGACGACCTGATCCACGCCCAGATAGGGTACGACGTTGAGACGCTGTTGCTGTTGTGAGGATTGGGCGAGCGCCGGCACGGCCATGGCCGCCAGCGCAACGGAAAATGCGCCCGAAATCCAGTAACGGCCGGTCATGACCGCGGCTCTCCCTTGGAATAATAGCTGCCAAAGCGGCGGCCGCCGGTGAAGCGGACGGCATTGAGCAGCAATTGCACCTGCGCCCCGCCCTTCAGCATCATGGCGGCTTCGCGCACCGCGCTCTCGCTCGTCCTGTCGGCACGCACGACCAGCAGCGCGATCGCGGCGTGGCTAGCCAGCACGGCGGCGGGCGACGCCGCGAGCAGTGGCGGGGAATCGAAGATCAGGATGCGATCCGGCCGCCCCTCGGTCAGCCGCGCGAACAATTGCTGGGTCCGGGCCGAAGCCAGATATTCGGTGTCGTTGTTGCTGCGCTCGCCAGCCGGCAGCACCGCCAGCGAGGGCAAATCAGTGCGAATGATGCAATCCTCGATCGCGATATTCGGATCGGCCAGCGCATCCATCAAGCCCGGCCCAGCGGTCAGACCCAGCCTGGCCGGAATCCCCGGCTTGCCGAAATCGGCATCGACCAGCAGTATCTCCCGATCCTTCTCCGCCGCCAGGCTGAGCGCCAGATTGATCGCGCAGAAGCTCTTGCCGTCGCCACTATGCGCCGAACAGACGAGGATGCGGTTGCCCCGCGCACTGCCCTGCAACTGGGCGAGCAGGTCGCGCTTGAGCAGGCGGAATTCCTCGCTCATGGCCGTCACCGGGCCGTCGGGCTGAAGGCAGCCCGCCTCGGCCAGCCCAACATGATCGATGGGCTGGACCGCTCCTGTCCAGGCCGGCGCACGCACGACCGGCGCATCGACGGGGGCAGCGAATATCGGCGCGATCGGTTCCACCGGTGCAGCGGGCAGGGCGACCACGGGGGCCGCACGTCCCTTTAACGCGGCGCTGAAATCATAAATCTCGGTCGCGCGCTCGATCAGCGATCCGTGGCCCTTGGTGGTGCTATTCTGGTTCATGGGAGTCCGCTCCTTCACGCCATGCCACGCTGGACAAATTCGACGACGATGAGCAGCAGGCAGACGGCCGCCAGACCGCCGCTCGCTCCGGCGAACCATTTGAGCCGTTGTTTCTCGACCGCCGCCTGCGCCGCATTGCGCATCTGGCTGATCGATCCGGCGACAGGCAGGCCGACCGCCTTTTCCAGCCGCGCGACGGTCGGGAACGTGCCCTTGAGCTGCCCCATGGCGAAGGCGACACCCACGCCGGCGCCGATGCCGATGACCAGCACGCCCAGCAGCAACAGCGGTCGGTTGGGCGCGGCAGGCGCGGTCGGCGCGCTGGGCGGCTGGATGACGCGGAACTGGACCGATCCGGTTTCCGTCTTCACCTCACCACGCAGGCGGATTTCCTCACGGTCGGCCATCAGCTTGTCATATTGCGCCTTGAGCGCGCTATAGTCGCTGTCGAGCTTTTCCTGCTCGGACGCGATGCCCGGTTCATCGACCTGGCGGGACATCATGGTGTTGAGATCGGCCTGGAGCTGCGCCTTGCGGGTCTGGAGCGCCTGCACGGTCGCGGCGCGCTCGGCCTGCATCGACTTGATCGACAGATAGGCTGGATTGGGCGTGCCGCCGCCGCCAGCGCCCGCGCTGCCGCCGCCTGCCTTGCGCAGGGCGTCGACCTCACGCTGGGCGGCGATCACGTCGGGATGATTGGCGGTCCAGCCGCGCGCGCGCATCGATCCGAGATTGGCCTGCGCCTGCGCCAGTGGCGAAGGGCCGCCCGAAACGCCCATGCCCGGCAGCGTCTGCGGCGTGCCCGCCAACTGGCCGTTCATCGCCGACAAGGCGCTCTGCGCCTGAACGAGCTGCGAATCGATGGTGTTGATTTCCATCCGGGCGGCGTCCATCCGCTGGCTGATCGAACCCGCTCCGGGCAAAAGGCCGACATAGCGCTGGGCAAATTCGACGCGGCGCTGGTCGGCCGCCTCCATCTGCTTGCCGCGCGCGGCAACCTGCTGGTCGAGGAAGGCCAGGCTCTGCTTGGTCTGGTTACGGTCGCCCGACAGATTTTCTTCCTGGAAGATATCGATCAGCTTCTGCACCACCTGCTGGGCGATGCGCGCATTGGCGCCGTCCGACAGGCCTGAATCGGCGGAGATGGCGCTGATGTCGATCATGCTGGGATCGGCCTGCGCCATGACGGTGATATTTTCGCGCAGCGTGGTGATTTTCGCGGCAATGTCGCGCGGGCCGGACACGGACTGCGACAGGTCGGTTTCGCGCACGACCTTTTCCAGATTCTCCGCGCTCGCCAGCGTGCTGCGCACCCGGTCCAGATCCTGCTGCGACTGGACCTGGGTGATGCCCATCTTGTCTTCCAGCAGCGACTGGGTGTTCACATAGACCCGCGCCTTGGACTGGTAGCTGTTGGGGATCAACGCCACGCCCAGCCAGCCGACCATGCACAGCCCCCAGGCCACGCCCAGCGCGATCCAGCGCCGGTTCCAGATGCCGTGCAGCAGGACCAGCAATTCGTCGTAAAGCCCCGCCATGGTCAGAACATGCTTTCGGGAATGATGATGACGTCGCCGGGCGCGAGCATGACATTGGCCTTGGTGTCGCCCTTCTTCAACAGGTCGTTCAGGCGGACCTGATATTCCTTCTGCCTGCCCGTCTCCTTATCGAACCGGACCAGCCGCGCGCGGTTTCCGGCGGCGAATTCGCTGAGGCCGCCGACGGAGATCATCGCGTCGAGCAAGGTCATGTTCGCGCGATAGGGGATGGAGGCTGGCTTGTCCGTCGCCCCCACGATCCGCACCTGCTGGCTGAACGTGCCGCTGAAATTGTTGACGATCACCGACACCAGCGGATTTTCGATATATTGGGTCAGCGCCAGCTTGATGTCGTCGGCCAGCATCTTGGGTGTCTTGCCCACGGCCGGCATGTCAGTGATGAGCGGCGTGGTGATGCGCCCATCGGGACGCACCTGCACCTTTGCCCCCAGTTCGGGATTGCGCCAGACGAAGATGGTGAGGTCGTCGAGCGGGCCGATGACATATTCCTCGCCCGGCCCTTCCTGAGTCGACACGAAGGACGCCGGGGGCAATTGCGGCCCGGACGGCGCGGAGGCGCACCCCGACAAGGCGACGACGGGCAGCGATGCACCGATCAGAAGCCTGGAAACCGACACGAAACGCATATTCTCACCCCTTGGCGTGGCCATGCGCAATCGGCCGCCCAAGAGGAGAGGCGGCGTGTCGACACAGGGCTTTGGGGTTCTTCTTGCCGTGAAAGGGTAAAGATACCGTTAGGAGTTAAGTCCCGGCCGAATCAGCCAAGTAAAAGTTCGCGAGGACTTGGGTGGCCCAGAAACGCCACAGGGCTGGCCGACGCGCCATAGGCTCCGGCCAGAAAGATGGCGATCAGGTCGCCTTCCTCGACCGGCGGCAGCGCCACCTTGTCGCCCAGCCGGTCTATCGGGGTGCACAGGCACCCAACCACCGTCACCGGCTCCGCCGATGGAGGAAGCCCGAAGCGGTTGGCAACCGCGATCGGATAGTTGCGCCGCACGACCGTGCCGAAATTGCCGCTGGCGGCGAGTTGATGATGCAGACCGCCATCGACCACAGCGAAGGTTTCGCCCTGACTGACCTTCACATCAACGACGCGGGTCAGATAGACGCCCGCCTCGCCCACCAGCCAGCGCCCCAGTTCGATCGCGAAATCACTGTCCTGGAGGATGTCCGCACGTTCCTCCAGCGCCGTGTCGAGCGCCACGCCGATCGGTCGGATGTCCAGCCGCTCGTCGCCGGGGAAATAGGCCAGACCGAAACCGCCGCCCAGATTGACCAGAGGGGGCGCTGCGCCGACTTCATCGGAAAGACGCGCCGCCAGTGCGATGGTCGCCGCCTGCGTCTCTATGATCGCCAGCGCATCGAGATTCTGGCTGCCCGCGAAAATATGCCAGCCCTGCCACTGCGCCCCGGCATCGATCACCGTCCGCGCCAACGCCGCCGCCCGGTCGGCGTCGACGCCGAAAGGCTTGGCGCCGCCACCCATGCGCATCCCCGATCCCTTGAGATCGAAGTCCGGATTGACCCGGACGGCAAGACGCGGCGTCTTGCCGATCGCCTCCGCCACCGCCAGCGCGCGCCGCGCCTCCCCTTCCGATTCGAGATGAATGGTGACGCCCGCGAAGATGGCAGCGGACAGTTCGTCATTGCGTTTGCCCGGCCCGGCGAAGCTGATCCTATCCGGCGCCATGCCCGCTTCCAACGCCATCTCCAACTCGCCGCCCGACGCGATGTCGAAACCATCGACCTGCAGCGCCATGCGCATCAGCAGCGGTGCGAAGGGATTGGCCTTGACCGCGTAATGGAGATGCAGTGCATCGGGCATCGCCTCCCGAAAACGGCGAACCTGCGCCTCGACGATGCTCATGTCATAAGCGAAGAGCGGCGTGTCGCCTGCTTCGTCCACCAAGCTCGCCGCGCCACAGCCGCCGATCAGCAACATGCCCTCTTCCGCTCCGAACCAGTGCGGGATCGGTCCCATGGGCTTCATGCGCCATGCTCCCCGGCCAGCGCCACGCGATCAATCTTGCCATTGGGATTGCGGGGGAATTGGGGGAGCATGATGATATCCTTGGGCTGCATGAAATTCGGCAGTTCCTGCCTGAGATGCGCGGCGACGGTATCGACCAGTGCGGAATCGTCCGCGCGCAGCAGCAGGCGCACCGCCTGCCCCAGCCGCTCATCCTTCACTCCCAGCGCCACCGCTTCGGCCACACCCGGCACCGCAACGGCGGCTTCTTCAATCTCGGTCGGGCTGATCCGGTTGCCCGCCGACTTGATCATCGCATCGTCGCGTCCGACGAAATAGAGCAGGCCTTGCGCGTCCCGCCGCACCGTGTCACCCGACCACACCGCCATGCCGCCGTAGCGCGATGCGGCCGGCGCGGGTTTGAAGCGTTCGGCGGTACGCGCCGGATCGCGCCAATAGCCCTGCGCCACCAGCGGGCCGCAATGGACCAGTTCACCCGGCTCGTCCGCATCGGTCAAGCTGCCGTCCGGGCGCACGATCAATATTTCGGCGAAGGGAATGGCCCCGCCCATCGAATCGGGATGACTGTCGACCAGCGCGGGCGGCAGGTAGGTGGAACGGAAAGCCTCGGTCAGGCCATACATCGGATAGAGGTCCGCCTGATGGAAGATCGTGCGCAGTTTCGCCACCAGCGGCCGGGTCAGCGCGCCGCCGCTGTTGGTCAGACGCTTCAGCTTCGCCGCCACCTCCGCCGGCCAGTCCAGTTCGGTCAGTTGCACCCAGAGCGGCGGCACACCGGCCAAGGTCGTGATATCGCGTCGGTCGACCAGCTTCATGACGTCACGCGGCGTCAGATAGTCGAGCGGATAGACGCATCCCCCGGCATACCAGGTGGAAAGAAGCTGGTTCTGGCCATAGTCGAAGCTGAACGGCAGGACGCAGGCAGTGCGATCCTGCGGCGTCAGCTTGAGATAGTCGGCCACCGCGACCGCGCCCAGCCAGAGATTGGCGTGGGTCAGCACCACCCCCTTGGGTCGCCCGGTCGAACCGCTGGTATAGAGGATCGCTGCAAGATCATCCGACTTTGCCGACGAAGGACCGATCGCCTGCCCCCCGCTCATCGCGGCGGCGGCGTCATCCTCGCGGTGCATCCGGCAGTTCGCCGGCAGGTCGCCCGGCTGCAGGCTGTCGAGCCGCGCCGCCGTGCCGATCAGCAATGCGGCCCCGCTGTCCGCCAGAATATGGGCGACCTGGGCATGTTTGAGCAGCGGATTGACCGGCACATGGACCAGGCCCGCGCGTGGAGCGGCCAACGGCATCAGCGCCGCTACCGGCCCCTTGGCTACCCAACTCGCGACCCGCGCACCCGGCGCCAGCCCGAAGCCCGCCAGCCAGCCAGCCAGCCGACCCAGCGTCTGCTCCAGTTCGGCATAGTCATAGCTACCCGAACGCCCGTCCAGCGCCAGACGCGCCGGATCGCCGCGCAGCAGCAGATGGTCGACCGGACGCACCTGCGCTCCGTCAATCACCGGGAAAGAGTCAGTCACCGGCACTTGGCTCCCTGGCGCTTAACTCCATGTGCAGATTTTTCTCCTATGCTTGGCGGTGACGGGGGCGGAGATAGTCGGTTGCGAGCGCCAAGGGAATATCACAGCCTGGATGAAGTGCGGCAGGCGATCGCCGGTCGGCTCGATCGTGCGCCCGTGTCCGGCCTGTTCGATCGTCTCGATTGGTTCGATGCGCTCCATCGTCATTGCTTTCCCGCCATGCCCGTCCGCATCCTCACCGCTGAAGAGGATGGGCGCGAAGCCTGGCTGTTCCTCCTCTCCCCCGCTCCGCGCCGGATCAGCGCACTCGCCAACTGGTATAGTTTTTCCTGGGCGCCCGCCTTTTTTGGCGCACCCGATGGCGCGGCGCAACAACGCCTGCTCGAAGTCATAGCGCGCCAGTTGCTCACGGATTATGCGCAGATCGACTTTTATCCGCTGGAGGATGCCGCCGCCCTGCGCACCGCCCTGCGTCGCGCGGGTTGGTTGGCGGTAGAGCGGACCATGGGCGGACGCCACCTGCTGCCTGTCGAAGGGCGCAGCTTCGCCGACTATTGGGCATCACGACCCGGCCGCCTGCGCAGCCTGGTCAAGCGCAAGGGACGCGGCGCGCTCTTTGACCTATCAATCAGCGACCGGCTGACCGATGACCTGTGGCGCGATTATGTCGATGTTCACGCGCGAAGCTGGAAGGAGGCGGAACCGGCGGGCGGCCTCGACTTTCTGCGCGCGCTGGCGGAGCGGGAAAGCGCCGCCGGAACGTTGCGCCTGGGCTTTGCGCGGCAGGATGGGCGGGCGGTGGCGACACAGTTCTGGACCATCGAGAATGGCGTCGCGCTGATCCACAAGCTCAGCCATGACGGCGCTTGCGACGGTGGATCACCGGGCACGCTGCTCAGCCATGCGATGTTCACGCAAGCGATCGATGGGGATCGGGTCGCCCTGATCGACTATGGCACCGGCGACAATGGCTATAAGGCCGACTGGATGGAACGGCGCGTCACGCTCCACCGGATCGACGCCTTCAACCCGCGCTTTGCGTCCGCCTGGCTGCCTGCGGCGCGAACGGCCATTTCGGCGCTTGTAGGTTAGGCCGCGCATCTCTATTTAGGCGCGCATCATGCGGGCGCAAAATTCTCAACCGGTCGACCGGATCATCGATGCAGACAGCCTGATGCGGGCGCTGCTCCGCGACGTACTCGGCCTGACGCAGGAACGAGTCGATGCGTTCGACGCGGACACCCCATTGTTCGGCGCACTGCCCGAACTGGACTCCATGGCCGTCGCCGGCCTGCTCACGGAGATTGAGGACCGGTTCCATATCCTGATCGAGGATGACGATATCGACGGCGATACGTTCGAGACATTCGGTTCGCTCGTGGCGTTCGCGCGGGTGAAAATGGGCTGACCTGCTTCATCCCTCCCCCGAAGGGGAAGGGTCAAGAGACGCTCAAGCCTCTACCAATTGTTCGAAATCGGCTTCCGCCAGGAATTTCTCGACATCCAGCGCCGCCATGCAGCCCATACCGGCGGCGGTCACGGCCTGGCGGTAAATCTTGTCGGTGACGTCGCCCGCCGCGAATACGCCGGGGATGGCGGTGCGGGTCGTGCCCTTTTCCACCACGAGATAACCTTCGTCGAGCGGCAGCTTGCCGGTGAACAGCTCGGTCGCCGGGTGATGACCGATCGCCACGAAGCCGCCATCGGTCGGCACATGCGATTTTTCGCCCGTAACCGTGTCGATCAGGTCGACACCCACCAGCCCTTCCGGCGTGCCGCCGCCCACGAAACGATCGACCGCCTTGTTCCAGAGCACCTTTATGTTCGGATGAGCGTGCAGGCGCTGTTGCAGGATCTTCTCGGCGCGCAGCGAATCGCGGCGATGGATCAGGGTCACGTCATGACTGTGGTTGGTGAGGTAGAGCGCTTCCTCGACCGCGGTGTTGCCGCCGCCGATCACCACCACCTTCTTGCCGCGATAGAAGAAGCCGTCGCAGGTTGCGCAGGCGGAAACGCCCTTGCCCTGCAGATACTCCTCCCCCTCGACGCCCAGCCACTTGGCCTGCGCGCCGGTGCAGATGACCAGGGTGTCGGCGATATAGAGGGTGCCGCTGTCGCCGGTCAGGCGGAAAGGCCGTTCGCTGAGGTCGATATCGACGATCTGGTCATACATCATCTGCGCGCCGACATGTTCGGCCTGGGCCTGCATCTGCTCCATCAGCCACGGCCCCTGGATCACGTCCTTGAAACCGGGATAATTTTCCACGTCGGTGGTGATTGTGAGCTGCCCGCCGGGCTGCATCCCCTGCACCACGATCGGCGCCAGACCCGCGCGCGCGCCGTAGATGGCGGCGGACAGGCCCGCGGGGCCGGAACCGAGGATCAACATGCGGGTGCTGTGGGTGGCGGTCATATCAGGCTTTCAACTGCGATTCGTGTGGGCGACAGAGATAGGCGGCAAGGCCATATGCGCAAGCGAAGGATTTGCTTGGCCGGTATGAAGCTGCGCTCCGGGAAGGCGCGGCAGGACGGCCGGGGGATCGCCGATGCGCGTCAGTTCATCGCCAGGATCATGTTCCGCACCTGCGGATAGACCTGCTTTTCCCATTTGCTGCCGGAAAAGACGCCATAATGGCCAACGCCAGGCTGGAGGTGATGACGCTTCATGTGCGGGCGCAGGCCGGTGCACAGATTATGGGCGGCGGAGGTCTGGCCCACGGCGCAGACATCGTCCTTCTCACCCTCGACAGTCAGCAACGCGGTCTTGCGGATGGCGCCGGGGTTCACCTTGCGGCCGCGTACGGTGAGTTCGCCCTTCGACAACAAGGTCCGTTGGAACACCATGTCCACCGTCTCAAGGTAAAATTCCTTGGTCATGTCGAGGACCGCGAAATATTCCTCATAGAAAGTTTTGATCTTGTCGGCCTCGACCGTCTTGCCGTCAGCCAGCAACTGGTAAAGTTCGCGATGCTTGGCGCCATGGCGCTCCATGTTCATCGACACGAAGGCCGAAAGCTGGAGAAAGCCCGGATAGACTTCCCGCCCGCGCCCGGCATAGCGGAGGGGCACGACCGAGATCAGATTCTCCTCGAACCATTTGATCGACTTTTCATTGGCCAGTTCATTGACCACGGTCGGCGCCGCATTGGGATCGATCGGCCCGCCCATCAGGGTCATCGACCGGGGCGTTGCCTTGTCCTTGTCCTCCGACATCAACGCGACCGCCGCCATGGCCGGTACGCAGGGCTGGCATACCGATACCAGATGCGCGCCTTCGCCCAGTTCCTGAAGGAAGCGGATCACATAGTCGACATAGTCGTCGAAACCGAAGCGTCCCGCCTCCAGCGGCACGTCGCGCGCATTTTTCCAGTCGGTGAGGTAGACATCATGATCGCGCAGCAATGTCGCGACCGTGCTGCGCAACAAGGTGGAGAAATGGCCCGACATCGGCGCCACGACCAGGACGCGCGGCTGTTCGACCTCCACCTCGTCCTTGGCGAAATGGAGCAGGTCGCCGAATGGCAGGTCAAGCGCCACCTCTTCGCGCACCGAAACCTCCGCATTGCCGCTCACGACCGTGCGAATGTCATAGGCTGGGCGCTTGTGCGTCAGTTTCGCGCCCTGAAACACGTCCATCAAAGCGAACATGCGGCGCGGCATCGCCCAATCGGCCATCGGCCCCATCCTGTCCCGGATGCCGAGCGCCCATTGCGCGCCCAGGCGCGCCGGCGCCAGCATGTCATTCCAGGCCTGATAACCACTATATAACATGCGCATGATCGCAAATGTGCCTTATGCTGAACCCGTTACCGAATCGGTCTTTTGCCAAAAGGCTATACAGGCTTTTTGTGTTGCACTGCATCATCATAAATGTGACGCTCGCCTGAAGTAGGAGGGTTGCCATGGCTGTCGCGGAACTCACACTTTCGAGCAAAAATTACTCCTCCTGGTCGCTGCGCGGCTGGCTGCTCTGCCGCCTTGCAGGATTACAGGTCGTCGAAAAGCTGATTGCGCTCGACGATCCGGAAAGTCGGGCCGAACTGTTGCTGCTGTCCCCTTCCGTGCTGGTGCCACGGCTCACCCATGAAGGGGCGGGCGTGTGGGACACGCTGGCCATCGCCGAATATCTGCATGAGCTATATCCGGATGCGGGCATGTACCCCGCCGACCGGATCATCCGCGCCCATTGCCGGTCGGTATCGGGCGAGATTCATTCGGGCTTCGCCAATCTGCGCTCCGCCCTGCCGATGAACCTAAAGGTGCGACACGCACGCTTCCCGGTCTTTCCCGGCGCACGGCCCGATATCGAACGGGTCGAGGCGATCTGGGCCGAATGCCTGGACAATTATGGCGGTCCCTGGTTGTTCGGCGATCGGCCCACGGTAGCCGACGCCATGTTCGCGCCGGTGGCGCAGCGCTTCCTGTCCTACGCCGTCCCGCTGACGCAGAAATCCGCCGCCTATTGCCAGACGATCAATGGCTGGCCGCTGATGCGCGAGTGGATCGACGCGGCACGGGCGGAGCCGGACGAACTGATCGAACTCGAAACCGAATTCTAAAGCGCTTTCCCCGGCGAGATCAGGGGGTTAGAGTGGTGGATCCGATGCAATCGGATCCACCACTCTAAGTTTTTGGTTTAACGCATTTTCCGAGTCGTCAGGTGATTTCACCTGACTAGAAAATGATCTAAGGCACGGGCATGACCATACGCACCCTTGCCCTTGCCCTGGCCCTTGGCCTGACCGCCACCCTTCCCGTTCACGCCCAGACTGTCGAACCGGCACGTCTTGAACAGTCGGTCCGCACCCTTGCCTCCGACCTGTTCGAAGGGCGCGCGCCCGGCACAGTCGGTGAGGAACGGACGATCGGCTATCTGGTCGCCCGGTTCGAGGCGCTGGGGCTGGAGCCGGGCGGTCCGGACGGACAGTGGGTGCAGACGGTGCCGCTACTCCATACGAAGCTGGGCAAGGCCGAAGCGCTGGACGTAGCGCAGGGTGGAACGGCAACGCCCTGGACCTTCGGCAAACAGGTCTATCTCTCCACCCTCCAGCCCAGGGATCATGTCGCCGTGGACAAGGCGCCTCTGGTCTTCGTCGGCCATGGCGTGTCCGCACCCGAACGTGGCTGGGACGATTTCAAGGGCGTGGACCTGAAGGGCAAGATTGCCGTCTTCCTTATCAACGACCCCGATTTCGAGGCGGTGAAGGGCGAGGACGCCGTGGGCAAGTTCGGCGGACGAACCATGACCTATTATGGCCGCTGGGCCTACAAGTTCGAGGAAGCCGCGCGGCGCGGCGCGATCGGCGCGCTGATCGTCCATGATACGCCGGGCGCGGGCTATGGCTGGAACGTGGTGGTCAGCCCCGGCGGCGAGAATTACGACCTGGTTCGCGCGCCGGACAAAGTGACGAGCCTGGCCGTGCAGGGCTGGATCGAGGGAGAAGCCGCCAAGGCGCTGTTCGCAGGCGCAGGACTGGATCTTGCCGCGCTGCGCAAGCAGGCCCGGTCGAAGGCGTTCAAGCCGGTGGCGTTGAAAGGCGCCACCTTCTCCGCCGCCTTCCCGGTAACGCAGGAAGTGGTGCAGAGCGCCAACGTCCTTGCCCGCATCCCCGGTGCGAAGCGGCCCGACGAGACGGTGATGTATGGCGCGCACTGGGACGCCTATGGCAAGGGCGCGCCCGACGCGCAGGGACGCATCTATCGCGCCGGGGCCAATGACGACGCGCTGGGCATCGCGTCGCTGTTCGAAATCGCGCGCGCGTTCAAGGCCGGCCCGGCCCCTGACCGCTCGATCCTGTTCGCCGCCTGGACGGCGGAGGAGCGCGGGCTGCTCGGCTCCGAATATTATGCCGTCAATCCCGTCTATCCGCTCGACAAGACCGTCGCCAACCTCACCATCGACATCCTCCAGACTGCGGGCAAGGCGAAGGACGTGATCCTGGTCGGCAAGGGGCAGGACACGCTGGAGGATGATCTGGCGAAGGCAGCGGCGACGCAAGGCCGCGTGGTGACGCAGGAAAGCCTGCCCGAACGCGGCCTCTTCTACCGCGCCGATCATTTCTCCATGGCCAAGCGCGGCGTGCCCGTCCTGCTGATGATGGGCATTGCAGGCGCATCCGACCTGGTCGATGGCGGCCGCACGGCGGGCCAGGCCTGGGTCGATGCCTATACCGGCAAATGCTATCATCAGGCCTGCGACGCGGTGGACGAGACATGGAAGCTGGACGGCGCGGCGCAGGATATCGACCTGATGCTCGACATCGGTCGCGACCTCGCCAACTCGACGCGCTGGCCGGAATGGAAGCCGGGGTCGGAGTTCAAGGCTGTACGCGACAAGAGCGCCGCCACGCGGAAATAACAGAACCATGCCGCGGTTTCGGAGCCGACAGGTAATGCCACCAGTTCCGAAATCGCCTTACCGATTCTGCTTCACGACTATTTTCTGCTGCGGCCGCGCGGGATACCAGTGAATGGACGGCTGCGGCCCGTCAACGACGATCAACGTCGCATCGGGCGCATGGATATCGGCGTCATAAATGGCGATGGACGCGGGCTTGGTCGTCTGGAAAAAGAAGACCGGAGCGCTGTTGCCCGCCGCCGCGCGGACGACCGGCCGATCCAGCACATAGGTCGGCCCCGTCTCGCCAAAGAAGGAGAAATGCGCCGTCTCCCCCGTGCCGCCACGCTTGATCGGGTCTTCGCTGCGACAATTTTTCAGGTGTCCGCTATTCCATAGCCGATAATTGCGCTTGTTGCCCTTGGCCAGGCAGTTTTCCAGAAAGACGCCAGCCGATTTCGTATCGAAACCGCCGTCCGTATTGTTGGTCGCCGTACAGCTATAATAGCGAATATTCCGGTTTCCCCGTTCATCGGTAAAGCCGTCACCCTGCCAATATCGATCGGCGTCGCGCTTGGCCTCAATGAAATTATGCGCCTGCGCCCGCCGATAAACGACGTCATTGACGCTGTCGTCGAGCGCGAAGCCAACGGAATCATTGTTGCAGTGACCATTGCCCCGCACCACCACATCCTCAATCACACCACGGGATGATCCATAGATTATCCGCATGAAACCGCGGATCAGCGCATCCGCCTGCACCCGGCGTATGGTGAAACTGGTCAGCGGCGCGGGTGGATCAGGATGGGTCAGCGACCAGTCCTTGATGAAGCGATAGCAATTGTGGATCGTGCAATCCTCGATGACGATATTGCTGGCCGGTTCCTGGAACAGCAGCGCGCCGTCCCCCAGATCACGGAAAGTGCAATCGCGGATCAAGAGATCGCTCTGCCCGATGATCGCCGTGCCCCCGCCCGTGCCATAACCATCCGGCCTGCGGGTGCCGACGAAGGTTTGGCCTATGATTCGACTCTGGCCGCTGATCTGGGCACGAAGCATCTGGGGCATGGCCGCCGCCGATGCGGCCGTGGCGGCCATGAAGCGACGACGAGTGAGTATCTCCATGACAACCCATTCCTTTCGCTTCGGCGCACGCCATCGACGCACCGGAAGGATATGGTGATTTACCCTATTTTACTATGCGCCGCATAGCATTTCAGAGACGGGCGCTGGGGCATTGTCACGCAGCCCCGCTCACCCGATATAATCCTGCCCCATGAGGGGGCAGCATCGCCGCGATCCGCTCCGCCTGTTGGCCGAGCGGTTTGCCCTCCCACAGGTCGCGCACCGCGACCGGTCCGGTTATGCCCAGGTCACGTAGTTTGATGCCGATTTCGCGCGTTTTGTCACCGGTGTTGAATAGGGCGACATAGCGGTCCACGCCCCCTTCGACCTTCGCCGACCAGATGCGCCCGCCATCGTCCACGAAATGCGGGCGGTTGTCGCTGCTGGCCTGATTGACCGCCAGCACTTCCCGATTGGTGAGCAGCGCCAGCGTGGGCGCGTCCAGATGCCGCAGATCGCCGCCCATGATGAGCGGTGAGCGCGCGATCGACCAGAGCGTCATCAAGGTACGCTGCTCGTCGGGCGTGAACAGCGTATCGCGCGCGCCCAGCGCCAGCCGGCCGAGCGGCAGCATGTCGGCATCGGGCCAGGAACCGGGACCGCGATAGGGCGTCCAGTTTTCCAGCCGGGTGAACTGCGCCTCCAGCATCTTCCAGTCGTCCCAGAAATCGTCGGAGATGCGCCACATCTGCGCGAAGCGGCGGACCTGATCGCCGCGGATCACCGGCGTCTCGCCGGGCGAGAGGCTGAGGATGATCGGCCGGCCGGTCGCCTGGATCGCCTGATGCGCGCCCTCAATCTCCGGTGCATGGGCGTCATAGGGGCGGCTCATATCGTCCATCTTGACGAAATCGACGCCCCAGTCGGCATAGAGGCGGAAAATGCTGTCATAATAGGCCTGCGCGCCCGGTCGCGTCATCTCGATGCCATACATATCCGGGTTCCAGAAACAGATGCTGTTCCTGTCGGCAATGTCGGCCGCGCGATATTTCGTACCCAGGATCGGCAGATTCTGCTCCACCGCCGCGCGCGGGATGCCGCGCATGACATGGATGCCGAACTTCATGCCCAGCGCGTGAACCTCCTTGGCGAGCGCCGTAAAGCCCCTGCCGCCCGCGCTGGAGGGGAAACGGTTGGGCGCCGGGATCATCCGGCCATAGGCATCCATCGCTGGTTTGGGTTTGGCATTATAGGTGTAGCTCGACGCCTCAGGCTCATACCATTGGATGTCGACGGTGAAGATGTCGTAGCCATAGGGCAGCAGCTTGTCCGCCATGATCCGTGCGGTTTCGCGGGCCTGCGCTTCGGTAATAGTGGTGGCGAAGCTGTTCCAGCTATTCCATCCCATCGGTGGGCGCGGCGCGAGTTGCGTCACGCCCCTGCCCGGTTGCGTTTCCCCCGCGCGCGCCATGCCGGCAGCCGCAAGCCCCGCCACACCGCCCGCGAGCATGTCGCGGCGGCTGGCCTTCCAGTTCATCCTCATCATTTGTCGGAGTTAATAGAAAGACGATGGGAAGATCAAGCCACAACCATCGCCCTTTATACTTTAGTCGTAGCCAGCCATTCGCCGATCATGGCCCGCCCCGCCGCTACCGCGCCGG
Source organism: Sphingobium sp. BYY-5 (assembly GCF_022758885.1). NCBI lineage: Bacteria > Pseudomonadati > Pseudomonadota > Alphaproteobacteria > Sphingomonadales > Sphingobiaceae > Sphingobium > Sphingobium sp. BYY-5. Next base: position 507,002 of record NZ_JALEBH010000001.1, on the reverse strand, counting down.
GGCCGTACGCATCATGATCCCCGCGCAAGGCGATGACGCATTGCTTCGCCACATCAAGATCAGCCCAGAAATGGGTCAGCCAATCCTCAAAGCGCGGATCTTCGCCCATTTCCGCGTGGAACTGCAACGCCAGCAGATTGGCGCCGCGCCGAAAGGCCTGATGTGCATATATGTCCGTGGACGCCAGCAGTTCGACATTGTCGGGCAGGTCGAACGTGTCGCTATGCCAGTGGAGCAAAGGCACTCCATCGATATGGCGCAACGGTGAGGCCGCACCCGCTCCATTCATGCGCACCGGCGCGAAGCCCAGCTCCATCTGCCCGCCCGGATAGACGCGCGCACCCAGCGCCGCCGCGATCATCTGACTGCCCAGGCAAACCCCAAGCGTCGGCCTGTCCGCCGCCAGCCGCATCGCCAGCTTTGCGATCTGCACGGGAATCCAGGGGTGCAATTCCTGTTCATAGACACCCATCGGGCCGCCCATCATGATGAGCAGGTCGGGCGCACACAGGTCAACGCCCGCAAAATCCGGGCTGGCCACGTCGATACGGTCAATATGATAGCCCGCCGCCTCGATCGGCTGGAGATACCCCGCCGCTCCTTCGCGCGGCACATGACGGACAATCAACGCTCTCTTCATTGCTGATTCGAACGGTAGACAATCCCATAGCCGCCCGCCACCCCAGCCTTTCTTGGCGCACGAAAATAATCGCTATCCTCTCTGGCCAGGCCGGGAGGGTCGCGCAAAGAAAAAGGCCCCTCCCATAGGGAAGGAGCCTTTTTCCTTAATCCGGTGCGTCAGCCGATCAGGCGGCGAGCTTACGCAGCACATATTGGAGAATGCCGCCGTTCAGGAAATATTCCAGCTCGTTGATCGTGTCGATCCGGCACAGCGCGGTGAAGGTGAAGGTCGAACCATCGGCGCGCTTCACGATCACATCCACGTCCTGGCGGGGCTTCAAACCCGCGACATTCTGGATGGTGAAGGTCTCGTTGCCCGTCAGGCCAAGCGTGTCCTTGGTATCGCCATTCTTGAACTGGAGCGGCAGCACGCCCATGCCGACCAGGTTCGAACGGTGGATACGCTCGAAGCTTTCGACGATGACCGAACGGACGCCCAGCAGGTTGGTGCCCTTCGCCGCCCAGTCGCGCGACGATCCGGTGCCATATTCCTTGCCGCCGATGACGACCAGCGGGGTGCCGTCCGCCTTGTGTTTCATCGCTGCGTCGTAGATCGGCATGACTTCGCCGTCATAACGGGTCATGCCGCCTTCGACGCCGTCCAACATCAGATTCTTGATGCGGATGTTGGCAAAGGTGCCGCGCATCATGACTTCATGATGGCCGCGACGCGAACCGTAGCTGTTATAGTCGGCCTGGCTGACCTGATGCTCGCTCAGCCACTTGCCCGCGGGGCTGGACGCCTTGATCGAACCGGCCGGCGAGATGTGGTCGGTGGTGATCGAATCGCCGAAGATCGCCAGCGGCTTCGCCTCGACAATGTCGGTGACCGGCGCCGGGGTCATGGTCAGACCATCGAAATAGGGCGGGTTGGCGACATAGGTCGAACCGGCACGCCACGTGTAAGTGTCCGAACCGGTGACATCGATCGCCTGCCAGCGGGCATCGCCGGTGAAGACGGTGGCGTAGCGGCTCTGGAACATGTCGCGGGTCAGCGCACCGTCCATGACCGAGCGGACTTCTTCGTTCGTCGGCCAAATGTCCTTGAGGTACACGTCCTGGCCGTCGCTACCCTGACCGATCGGGGTGGTGACGAAATCGGTGGTGACGGTGCCCTTCAGCGCATAGGCAACGACCAGCGGCGGCGAGGCAAGGAAGTTGGCGCGTACGTCCTGGCTCACGCGGCCTTCGAAGTTGCGGTTACCCGACAACACCGATGCAGCGACGATGTCGTTGCCGTTGATCGCCTTGCTGATCGGTTCGGCCAGTGGGCCGCTATTGCCGATGCAGGTGGTGCAGCCATAGCCGACCAGGTTGAAGCCGACCGCATCGAGATGCGACTGGAGACCAGCCTTCTCCAGATAGTCGGTGACGACCTGCGAACCCGGCGCCAGCGAGGTCTTGACCCAGGGCTTGGGCTTCATGCCCAATTCATTCGCCTTCTTGGCGACCAGACCGGCGGCGACCAGCACGCCGGGGTTCGACGTATTGGTGCAGCTCGTGATCGCGGCGATCACGACGTCGCCGTCACCGATATCGTGGGTGCGGCCTTCAACGGGAACGCGGACGGCGGCGGCCTTCTTGTAGACCTTCTCCAGGTCAGCATTGAACACGTCATCGACCTGGGTGAGGATCACCTTGTCCTGCGGACGCTTGGGACCGGCGAGCGACGGGACGACCGTGCTCATGTCCAGTTCGAGGACATCGGTGAAGACCGGCTCGGCCGATGCGTCCAGCCAGAAGCCCTGTTCCTTGGCATAGGCTTCGACCAGCGCGATATTCTCTTCTGAGCGGCCGGTGAGACGCATGTAATCCAGCGTCTTGTCGTCGATGCCGAAGAAACCGCAGGTCGCGCCATATTCCGGCGCCATATTGGCAAGCGTCGCGCGGTCGGCGAGCGACAGCGAGGCAAGGCCAGGGCCGAAATATTCAACGAAGCGGCCGACAACGCCCTTGGCGCGCAGCATTTGCGTAGCGGTCAGCACCAGATCGGTGGCAGTGATGCCTTCGTTCAGCGTGCCGGTCAGCTTGAAGCCGACGACTTCGGGGATGAGCATCGACACGGGTTGGCCCAGCATCGCGGCTTCCGCCTCGATCCCGCCAACACCCCAGCCCAGCACGCCCAGACCGTTAATCATGGTGGTGTGGCTGTCGGTGCCGACGCAGGTATCGGGATAGGCGACGGTGACGCCATCGGCATCGACCGAAGACCAGACGGCCTGCGCGATATTTTCCAGGTTCACCTGGTGGCAGATGCCGGTGCCGGGCGGAACGACCTTGAAATTATCGAGCGACTTCGAACCCCATTTCAGGAAGTCGTAACGCTCCATATTGCGCTGATATTCCAGCTCGACATTGTCCTCGAATGCCTTGGGCGTGCCGAACTCATCCACCATGACCGAGTGGTCGATCACAAGGTGGACAGGCACCTGCGGGTTGATCTTGCTGGCGTCGGCGCCCAGCGCGTTCATCGCGTCGCGCATGGCGGCCAGGTCGACCACGCAGGGAACGCCGGTGAAGTCCTGCATCAGCACGCGCGCGGGGCGATACTGGATCTCGCGCTCCGACTTGCCCTTGTCATTCTGCCAGTTGACGATCGCCTGAATGTCGTCGGTGGTGACGGTCACGCCGTCCTCGAAGCGGAGCAGATTCTCCAGCAGCACCTTCATCGAGAAAGGCAGGCGCGAAACGTCTCCAAGTTTCGCGGCGGCCTTCTTCAACGAATAATAGGCAATGTCCTTGCCGCCGACATTAAGCGTGTCGCGCGTGCCGAGGGTGTCCTGTCCGATGGCGGTCATAAGATGTGCGTCTCCTCGCATGGCGCCCCGGCCAGAGGATGACGCGATTCCACCAGAAGCTCGCCGAACGGCGAAAATTGACCGGACGGCAAGGTGGTAGGGATGCGCCCCAACCAGTGGTCGAAGCAGGTATGTCCCGATGCGGGCCGCCATACAGATTAGGGCCGCCGAGTCAAATGGACAAAGCAGCCAATCGGACCTTTCGCCCCGTCATTTTTCGTTGCTGACAATGGTTCGCAGAAAGCAGCAGCACCATCTGAACCGAGCTTCCGCTTTCACGGGAGCAGGATGGGGATTTTAGAGTGCGGTTGAGAATGCGCCTATGACGCAATTGCGGCACCAGCCCTCACCCCACCCGGCCACCCAACGGCAGTATTCTATATTCTATGGGTGGCCGGGTGGGGTGAGGGCTGGTGCGGTCGCAAAATGCGCTCTTTCGCGCATTTTCAAACAAACTCTTACCACCCCTTCTCCGTCGCGATCCAGCCATCGATCTGGCTTTCCAGCACGGTCAGCGGCACCGCGCCCTGCGCCAGCACCGCGTCGTGGAAGCGGCGCAGGTCGAATTTCGGTCCCAGCGCGGTTTCCGCCCTCGCCCGCAATTCCCGGATCTTGATCTCGCCCAGCTTGTAGCCCAGCGCCTGGCCCGGCCAACTGATATAGCGATTGACCTCCGCATCGATATTCGCGTCGCTGAGCGCGCTGTTCGCCTTCATGAAAGCCACCGCCTTCGCCTTGTCCCAGCCCTTGGCATGGATGCCGGTGTCCACCACCAGACGGCAGGCGCGCCACATTTCATAGGACAGACGGCCCATCATTTTTTCGGGCGTGTCGTAAAGGCCCATCTCTTCGCCCAGATATTCGGTGTAGAGCGCCCAGCCCTCCACATAGGCGGTAAAGCCAGCCAGATATTTGCGGAAGGGCGGCAGCGGCAATTCCTGTTGCAGGGCGATCTGGTTGTGATGGCCCGGCACCGCTTCATGGGCGGTGAGCGCTGGCAGTTCCCAATAGGGCCGCTGATCGAGTTTCGAAGTGTTGACGAAATAGGTGCCGGAAATGCCGCTCTCCGGCGCGCCGGGCATATAGTAGGCGGTCGTCGTTCCTTCCGCCTCCGCTGCCGGGATGGGTTTCAGGCCATAGGGCAGGCGCGGCAAGGTGCCGAAATAGCGCGGCAGCAGGCCGTCGATCGTCTTGGCCTGACGCGCGGCGACGCGCAGCAACTCTTCGGGCATCTTGGCATAGTAGGACGGGTCGGTGCGCAGATGCTGGATATAGGCGGCGCGGCTGGGATAGCCGGCCTTGGCCGCAATTTCGTCCATCCGCATACCGATCCGCGTGACCTCATCCAGGCCGATCTGGTGGATCTGGTCCGGCGTCAGGTCGGTCGTGGTGTGGGCGCGCACGCGGCTGGCATACCAGGCCGCGCCACCGGGCAGCGAGGAGGCGCTGTCGCTCTTGCGGCAATGGGGCAGATAGTCCGTCACGAACAGGTCGTGCCATTTGCGATATTCGGGCGTGATGACGTCACGAATGACCGTCACAGCCTGGGCCTGCATCGCACTCCAGTCAGCATCGCCGATGTCGCGGGGCTTGGGCCGCTTGAACGGCTCGTAGAAGCGCGTCTCCTCCGGCTTGCCGTCGACGATACCGCTGATGGTCGGCGCATAATTTTGCAGCACGGAGCAGGGTTGAACATAGCCGCCCTTGATCGCCTGCCGCGTGATGGCGAGCGCGTCGCCATTCTGCTTCGGGTAGAGCGTCAGCCGCTTCAGATAGCTGTCATAGTCGGCGCGATTGTAGAAGGGCAGCCCGTCGGCCATGCCCGAAAAGCCCTGATGCCAGCCATAATAAGTGGTGAAGAGCATCAGCCGTTCGGCGGGATGGCGATCGCTGTCGATATCGTCGCGCAGCATCCAGAGCAGCACGTCGCGATTCACGCGGTCGGCAGCGTCCAGCCCCTGCGCCGGCACTGCCTCCAGCCGGGTGACGAAGCCTTGTTCCGCCCTGATCTGCGCGTCGCGGGCGGCCAGCGACATGTCGTAGATGCGGTCGTCATAATCGCGCACGCCGCGCGCGGTCGCCTCGACCGGATGAGCAGACAGCCACCAGACCCAATGGTCATCAATGATCTTGGTCAGTTGGTCATGGGACGCCTGCGCGTGCGCCAGGACAGGCGCGACCGCAAAAGCCAAGGGGACGAACATCATGGAAAGAATCTTACGCATGGGCGCAATGGATCGCCTGCCCCGAAGCATTTAGCAAGAGGATCAGACGCCCGCTATCAGGCGGCGGCCACACCCTCGGCTTCGACAATATCGTCGCCGGCGTAAAAGCCGCGCACCCGCACACGCTTTTCGACATGATCGACCGGCACGCGGAGCAGGACCAGGCGATAGCTGCCGCCCAGATCGCGCTGGAGCAGGAAGCCGGCTTCGTCGCGCAACAGCCTGCCGGTTTCGTCCACGCCAGCGCCAATCTGTGTCATGGGCGTCAGTCTATCGCGTCCTTGACGCCCTTGCCAGCCAGGATTCCCACGATCAGGAACAAGGCGAAGATGGCAATGGCGATGAAGAAAAAGATCTTGGCGATGCCGACGAAAGCACCGGCCGCGCCACCGAAACCCAGCAGCGCCAGAACGGCCGCGATGACGAGCGAGATGATCGCGAGCTTTATCATGAAATATCCCTCCCAATTTTTTAAACGGCAATGGGTGCTTCAACCCATGGCGCTGCCGCTTGTTCCGCCCGCATAACAGAAGGATAGGGAAGTATATTCCGCATTCCCGGAAGGTCAGACCCAGCCTTCCAGCACCTGGTTGGGTGGGCGATGACCATCGACCCAGGTGCGGATATTGGCAATGACGCGCGCACCGGTGGCGTCGCGCCCCTCGAAGGTGGCCGATCCCACATGGGGCAGCAGGACGACGTTGGACAGGGCGAGCAGGCGCGCATCCACCGCCGGTTCATGGGCATAGACGTCGAAGCCCGCCCCGGCGATCCGCCCCTGCTCCAACGCCGCGATCAGCGCCTGCTCATCGGCAACCTCCGCGCGCGAAGTGTTGATGATATAGGCGTCCGGACGCAGCAGCCCGATGCGGCGCGCGTCGATCAGGCCCCGGCTGTCGGCGTTGAGCGGGCAATGGATGGAAAGAATGTCGCTTCCGGCCAGCAGCGAGTCCAGTTCGCCATGCCATTCCGCCTCCAATTCCTGCTCCACCTCGAAGGGCAGGCGATGGCGGTTATGATAGGCGATGGACAGGCCGAAAGCGCGGGCGCGGCGGGCAACGGCGCGGCCGATGCGCCCCATGCCGATGATGCCCAGCTTCTTGCCGCCGATGCGATGGCCCAACATGCCGGACGGACTCCAGCCGCGCCATTGCCCGGTGCGGACCAGCTTTTCCCCTTCGGCCAGGCGGCGCGGGACCGACAGGATTAGCGCCATCGTCATGTCGGCCGTGTCCTCGGTCAGGACGCCGGGCGTATTAGTGACGATTATGCCCTTCGCGCGGGCGGCAGGCAGGTCGATATGGTCGACGCCGCTGCCGAAGCTGGCGATCAGTTGCAGCCGGTCCGACGCACCCTCGATCAGGGCGGCGTCGATCTGGTCGCTGATGGTCGGCACCAGCACGTCGCACTGGGTCATGGCGCGGGCGAGGTCGGTGCGATTCATCGCCACGTCGCCGACATTGAAGCTGGCGTCGAACAGTTCGGCCATGCGCGCCTCCACATCGGGGGGCAGGCGGCGCGTGACGATGACGCGCGGCTTGGCGGGGCGCGGTCGAGTCTTGCGCGGGTTCTGGGCCATGCCTCAAGCCGCTATTCCTGGCCGGGGCGCGGGTCAAGCGGATATGCCCGGCCGGACGATTGAATGGCGGATGATGGAAGGGCTGTCGCAAAGCTGCGCAAGGGGTTATGGGATGGCCATGGGTAACGGGTTTGCGATGAAGCGGTTTTGGTTGGGTATAAGCGCGGGGGCAGCGCTGACGGCGGCGGGCGCCGGGCTTGCGGCGCCCGCCAAGCCGGTGCCTTATTGGGCATCGCTCGCCCAGGACGAAGCGCGGATGCGCGTGGGACCGAGCCTGGATTACCCGTCCAACTGGGTCTATCGCCGCCGCGATCTGCCGGTGAAGGTGGTGCAGGTACTGGGCCTGTGGCGCAAGGTCGAGGATGCGGACGGCGCGCAGGGATGGATGCACGTCCGCCTGTTGAGCGACACGCCGACCGCGATCGTCCGGGCGGAGATCGCACCCATGCACGAATCCGCCAAGGATGACGCGCGGACCTTGTTCCGGGCGGAACGTGGTGTGGTCGGGCGGCTGTCCAGCTGTTCGAGCGGTTGGTGCGCCTTCGACGTCAAGGGCCAGCGCGGCTATGTGAAGGCGACCGACATCTGGGGCGCCACCGATAAATAGGATTTGCCGGCCTTAACTTCGCACATGCCCCGTAAGTTTCGACATATTCATATGCGCGTAGGAAATTTCGTTACGAGCAGGGTGCGGTTGTAGACAACCCGCAAGAACCGCTTTCCGATTTAACGAAATGGTATCGCGTGCGGTAGGCCTAGATGGGGAAGCGACAGTCCCTTTTCCTCCATCGTCATCCCCGCGGCCCGAAGGGCGACCGCAGGCCAACGCGGAGCACCATCTCCCCTGCACAAGTCTTGGTGAGACGTCGGGAGATGGATTCCCGCCTTCGCGGGAATGATGACGGACTTGAGTGGTTTCCTGCCATTTTCCATTCGTCATGCTGAACTTGTTTCAGCATCCATCAGGCCCAGCAAACCTTCGCTCAATCCGGCGAAATGGACCCTGAAACAAGTTCAGGGTGACGATGAAGGTTAGGTCCGCAACTGGTCGTTGACCGCCTCTAGCCCGGCCCGAAAATCTCCCCCCGCTCCGTTACTGCCCCGTCCCCGCGTCCACGGTGCGGCGGGTATAGTCGATGCGGATGCGCACCCAACTGCCCACCATCACCTTGCCATTGACGCGCGGAGGCATCACCAGGAACTGCCAGGCCGCCAGCCGCACCGCCTTGGCAAAGCCCGACCCCAGCGGCGATTCGCCCAAGGTCTGGCAATTTTCGACATGATAATGGTCGACAGTCTTGCACGCGACCAGGCCATATCCCTGTGCCGGGGCATTGGCGGGCATATAAGGCCCCAGTTCCGCATCGGTCGGCCGCCGATACCATTCCGCCTCGAACAACTGCACCCCACCCGGCCCCTCGCCCGGCCCGACGACGGCTGCGCTGTTGCCCTGCCCCTGCCCGGCGCCTTGCGCGGCCTTGGGCATGTTGCCGATGTCGGCCGACGCCATCTGCTCCCGGCTCAGCGACAGGAAGGGAAAGGGCGAAGGCGGCTGTTCCGCAGGCTTTTCCACCGGCACCGGCGGCCGCACCACCGGCGCGGCCTGCTTCTGCGGTTGCGCCTTGTCCTGCTCGCGCTTTTCCGCCTTCTCGGCCTTGGCCTGTTCCTGCTCGGTCCGTTCTCCCTTCTCCACATCGAACGTCACCGGCAGCCGCTTATCCTCCTTGGGCGGCTCGAACCGGGGCGACAGGGTGAACAGAGCCAGCAACAGCAACAGGTTCAGCACCAGCGCGAACGCGAGGCCGCCCGCGCGCTGCCGTACCTTGGCCCAGGGGATGGAAGAGAAAATCAAACGCGCCGACCGAACAGGACTTTAAAGAAGGGGGTCATGCCCAGACGGCGCCGGACAGTCAACGCCGTGTCGGGGGTGGACGGCGCATTCAATGCTATGCCGGGGTCGCGGCACCCGCCTGCGCGCCTTATCCCAACTCACCTGTTCCCCAGCGCAGGCCGGGGTCCAGTTCATGCTCGCAAACACTCGCTCCCGCGCCTGTCCGCACAGGCGTTCAGCATATATCCTCTTCCCGCACCACCGGTCGGCTTTCCCGCGTCGCGCGCATCCGGCTCGTCTTGTCGTCCGGGTCGCTGGTCAGCACGACATGGTCGTCATGCACCTCCAGCAGCACCCCGGCAAAGGGCATTCCCTCCAGACTGCCCGTCACCCGATAGCTGACCGAATCGCCGACCTGGAACGTCGCCGGATCGGTGTTGAAGCTGAACGGGCAGCCGCCCTCACCCATGCCCTGCATCGCGTCTCTCCTTTACGAAGCAATCCTACCGGCCGCCCTGCTACGATCAAGCATCGCCGGGCAAAACGCCAAAGCCATCGCATCCCCGCTAAAAGGCCCGCTCGATCCGTCGCGCGAAAGGATCGGCTGGGCAAAAGCGCTGGCAGGCACGAACGATCTCGGCTAGGCCCGCCGCGATGCTTACCAGGCTCTACCAATGGACGCTGGCCAAGGCCGCGCACCGCCACGCCGAACGCTGGCTTTTCGCCATTTCCTTCATGGAATCGAGCTTCTTCCCGATCCCGCCGCACCCGCTGCTGGGCCTCATGTGCCTGGCCCGCCCGGAACGCGCGCTCCGCTTCGGTTTCATCTGCACCCTTGCCTCGGTGCTCGGCGGATTGTTCGGCTATGCGATCGGTCATTTCCTCTATGAAGCCGTCGGGCAACAGATATTGCACGCACTGGGCCTGGCGGAAAAATTCCCGGTCGCGGCCTGCTATCTGCGTGAAAACGCCGCGCTTATTATCCTAGCAAAGGGCGCGACGCCCATCCCGTTCAAGCTCATCACCATCACGGCGGGCTTCATCGGGCTGCCGCTCTTCACCTTCCTCTGGGCCAGCATCGTCAGCCGCGCCTTCCAGTTCATGCTGGTGGGCTTCCTCTTCTGGAAATTCGGCCGCCCGATCAAGGCGTTCATCGAGAAATATCTCGCCCTTCTCTCTGCCCTCTTCCTCGTGCTGCTGGCCGGCGGCTTCCTTGCCGCCTCCATGCTGAGCGGCGGCGGGCAGAAGAGCGATAAATGTTCGGGCGCCATCATGGCCACCATACGCTGACCGCCGACATGAAGGACAGGAAGACCGCCTTCGCCCGCCACCCCAAGGTCGCGGCGCTGCTGGCGGGCCTCCTGTCCGCTACCGGTTTCGAACCGCTCAAACTCTGGCCCGTCACCCTTGCCTGCCTCGCCCTGCTGATCCTGCTGGTCGAGCGCGCACCCGACCGCCGCGCCGCCTTCTCGCGCGGCTGGCTGTTCGGCGTCGGCCATTTCACCCTCAGCCTCAACTGGATCGCCCACGCCTTCACCTATCAGGATTCGATGCCGCACTGGTTCGGCTATGCTGCGGTCCTGATCCTGTCCCTCTACCTCGCCCTCTTCCCCGCCCTCGCGGCGCTGGGCGCGTGGTGGCTCTCCTCCAAATCCGTCCCTGCCAGAGGAGGATGGATTGATGACGGCTGGAAAGCCCTCTCCTTTCCCCTCCTCTTCGCCGCCGCCTGGCTCGCCGCCGAATATCTGCGCGCGACCCTCTTCACCGGTTTCGCCTGGAACCCGCTGGGCGTCATCCTGCTGCCGACCGGCATCGCCATCGCCGCAACAGTCATCGGCACCTACGGCCTGAGCGCTCTCACCATTCTCGCCGCGGGCAGCCTCCTGCTTGCCGTCCGCCGCCGCTACCGCCCGGCCGCTGCGATCTTCGTTCCGCTGCTGCTGCTTGCCTTCTGGGGCCATCTCTCCCCTGCCCCGCCGGTGCCGGAAGGCGCACCCCGCGTCCGTGTGGTCCAGCCCAATATCGGCCAGGACGAAAAATATTCGCCAGCGGCCGAATATCGCAATTTCCGCAAGCTCGCGACGCTTTCGGGCCAGCCTCGCCCGGCCCCGCGCCTGATCTTCTGGCCCGAAGCGGCGATCCCCGCCTATCTCGATATGGAGCCTGACTGGCGCGCGCGTCTCGCCGGCCTGCTCGGCCCCGGCGACCTGCTGCTGACCGGCGCGGACAAGGTTTATTTCAAGGCAGTTGAGGAAAATGGCGTCCTGGGGAACAAGCTCGCCGGCGCCAACAACAGCGTCTGGATCGTCACGCCGCGCGCGACTCTTACCGGCCGCTACGACAAATCGCACCTCGTTCCCTTCGGCGAATATCTGCCGCTGCGGAACATATTGGAGCCGATCGGCCTGTCACGCCTCGTCCCCGGCGACGCGGATTTCTGGCCCGGTCCCGGTCCGCAGAGCCTGCCCCTGCCCGCCACGCTCGGCCGCCCGGACCTCAAGATGGGCGTCCAGATCTGTTACGAGATCATCTTCTCCGGCCATGTCATCGACGCGAGGAATCGCCCAGCCTTCCTCTTCAACCCGTCCAACGACGCCTGGTTCGGCAGTTGGGGTCCGGTTCAGCACCTTGCCCAGGCCCGCCTCCGCGCGCTGGAGGAGGGCGTTCCCATCATCCGCGCTACCCCTACCGGCGTTTCGGCCAAGATCGACGCGCGCGGCCATGTAATCCGCGCGCTCGGCCTCAATCGCGCGGGCTATCTCGACGGCGGCCTGCCGCCCGCCTTGCCACCGACGCTCTTCGCGCACATCGGAAACTGGGCCGCTATCGCGGTCATGGCGCTGCTTTTCGGACTGGGCATTGCCTTGCGCCCCAGCAAAAGCTAATAGGCACATAAACTTTTCTTTATGTCGCTATTCGCCCAAACATCTTAACGGGAGTCCTATGCGTAACACTTACCTCTTCACCTCGGAATCCGTTTCCGAAGGCCATCCCGACAAGGTTGCGGATCAGATCTCCGACGCCATCGTCGACCTGTTCCTTTCCAAGGACCCTGAAGCCCGCATCGCCTGCGAAACGCTGACCACGACCCAACTCGTCGTCCTCGCCGGCGAAATCCGTTGCAAGGGCGTCTATGAAAATGGCGAATGGGCGCCGGGCGCTCAGGAAGAAATCGAAAAGACCGTCCGCGAAACGGTGAAGCGCATCGGTTACGAGCAGGATGGCTTCCACTGGGAAAGCTTCCGCTTCGAGAATAATCTGCACGGGCAGTCGGCCCATATCGCACAGGGCGTCGATGCCAGCGGTAACAAGGATGAAGGCGCGGGCGATCAGGGCATCATGTTCGGTTACGCTGCCGACGACACGCCCGACCTCATGCCCGCGACCCTCTATTACAGCCACAAGATCCTGGAGACCATGGCGGCTGACCGCCATTCGAAGGCCGCGCCCTTCCTGGAGCCGGACGCCAAGAGCCAGGTGACGCTCCGCTACGAAGGCAGCACACCGGTCGCCTGCACCGCCGTCGTCGTGTCCACCCAACATGCCAAAGGCTATGACCAGGGTGAGAAGGAAGCCGAACTGAAGGCCTATGTGAAGTCCGTCGTGGCCAAGGTGATCCCGACCGACCTGCTTTCGGACGAAACCGTCTATCATATCAACCCGACCGGCAGCTTTGAAATCGGCGGACCGGACGGCGACGCCGGCCTCACCGGCCGCAAGATCATCGTCGACACTTATGGCGGCGCATCGCCCCATGGCGGCGGCGCGTTCAGCGGCAAGGACCCGACCAAGGTCGACCGTTCGGCCGCCTACATCACACGCTACCTCGCCAAGAATGTGGTTGCCGCCGGCCTGGCCCAGCGCTGCACCATCCAGATCGCCTATGCGATCGGCGTTGCCGAACCGCTGTCGCTCTATGTCGACACCCATGGCACCGGCACCGTCGGCGACGACAAGATCGAGGATGCGATCAAGGGCATTTCGGAACTGGGTGGCCTGACCCCGCGCGGCATCCGCACGCACCTTGGCCTCAATAAGCCGATCTACCAGCCGACCGCTGCCTATGGCCATTTCGGCCGCAAGCCCGACGGCGACTTCTTCCCCTGGGAAAAGACCGACCTGGCCGACAAGCTCAAGGCCGCTCTTTAAGAAATACCCGCCATCCCCGCCTGCGCGGGGATGGCTTCCATCAGAATGGCGTTCCCCGGCGCAGGCCGGGGTCCAGTTCCGCTATATGGACTGGACCCCGGCCTGCGCCGGGGAACATCATTTCAGCGCCAGCGCATCCTTGCTTTCACTGCAAGACCAGCGCCAGCAGATCGGCCGTGGGCACCCCCGCCGACCGCAGGAAGCCCTGATAATAATCACACCCTTCGCGGGCGAGCAGGTCAAGCTGCTGCTCGGTCTCCACCCCTTCGGCGATTACCTTCAGTCCCAATGACTTGGCCATGTGGATCACCCCCCGCACGATGATCCGGTCGCGGGCGCTCCCGGCAATATCCTGCGCCAGCCCGCTGTCGATCTTCAGATAATCCAGCGGCAGGGTCTTGAGATAGGCCAGGCTCGAATAGCCCGTTCCGAAATCGTCGATCGCCACCGCCAGCCCCTCGCTACGTAGGGCGCGGAGCAGCGCGGCGGCCGCATCGACATCCTGAATCAGTCCGCTCTCGGTAATTTCCACCGTCAGCCGCGCGCGCGGAAAACCGCTGCGATCAACCATCTCCAGCAGGTCCGTCATGAAACGCGGCTGGGCGATGTCGGCGGCAGTAACGTTGATCGACAGCCGCAGATCGGCCAGCGCAACCGGCCAGGCCGCCGCCTGCCGCAACGCCTCGCCCAGGATATGCGCCGACAATGGCAGCATATAGTCGGATCGTTCCGCCGTCGAGAACAGGATGCCTGCGCCCAGCGGCCCATAATGGGGGTGGTTCCACCGGGCCAGCGCCTCCACCCCGCTGATCCGGTCCGACGCGACCGGATATTGCGGCTGGAACACGATGCTGATCTCACCCCGGTCCAGAGCCAGCCGCAAGTCCGTCTCCAGCCGGTCGGGGTCGACCTGCCGGCTCTGCTTCTCGGCTGACAATATGCGGATACCCTCTCCCCCGCCCTGTCGCGCGTCGGCCAGCGCCGTGCCCGCGCGCCGCAACAGCAGCGTGGCGTCATCCTCCACCCGCGCCTGCGCGATGCCGCAGCGCGCGGTCAACCGGATCAGATGATCGCCCGCGCTGAACGGCCGCCCGATAGCCCCGATCAACTGCCGCGCCAGGAAGGTCGCCCGTTCGCTCGCCGCTGCCTCGCCGGTCATGCCGACCAGAAATTCCGTCCCCGCGATTCGCGCCACCATTGCGCCGGGGGCCACATCATCGACCATCCGCTCGATCCGCCGGGCGATCCGGCCCAGCAGCGCGTCGCCCACCACCTGGCCATAGGCGGCGTTCATCCGTTCGAACTGACTGATGGACAACAGCAGCAACGTGGTCGGCAGGCCCTGCCGTCGGTCCAGCCAGTCCAGCGCAGCCTGCCGCGATCGCAGTCCGGTCAGATAATCGCGCTGCTCGCCGTCGCGCTCATGCCGCTCGGACAGCCATTCGACATCGGCGGCAAGCTGCCCGTCCTCGATCCGCAGATGATGGACCAGCCGATCGCCCGGCCGATCCGGCACGCCATGCGCCAACGCCGCCGGTCGCCCCGCCCGCGCCATCGCCTTCAACGCCGTCAGCACGCCCTGCCGCTCCGCACGCGGCAACCGGCGCAGCAGCGCGACGGGCGCGATGGCCGGCGCGTCCAGTCCCAGATGCCGCGCCAGCGATTCGCTCAATCGCAACATTCCGTCGCGACCCAGTTGCCAGTAAAGCGCGTCCCCACGCCGGATGCGCTGCGCCCGTTGGCTCTGGCGCGCGCCACCGCCCAGCCGCTCGACCAACCGATGCGCCGACGCCAGCACGCCGCGCAGCCGGTCCTGCGTGAAGGGCATGGTCAGGAAATGGGTCGCCCCCGCCGCCAGCAGCGCCGGCACATGGGCCTCATCCGCCCCGTCGATCAGCACGACCAGTGCGCCGCCGCCTGCCTCCGTCGCAGGGACCAGCGGCTCCAGCAACATGTCCGCTTCGCTGTCTCCGCGCAGGTCGACCAGCACCACCTGCGCCTCGCTGCGCAGGAAACGCTGCGGCGCATCGTCGGGCCGGCGCGCGCCGATCGCCCGCCAGCCGATGGCCTGCACGGCCTGGCACAGTCCGTCGCGGTCTCCCGGCGACAGGATGAATAGACTGCGCTGCCCATCCGCTGGGGCGTCCCCGCTCACTTCACTCAGTCTCCCTGACGCCGCACATCGCACCGCATTTAACAGCAAGGCGTTACCGACCTCTTGGCATCACCGCAACGGGGGTGCTTGCACCTTCCCGGACCATCGCCTAGCTATGCTTGCATGGCCAATGCCGCCCCTTCGTCCGCGCCTTTGGTAGACGGCTTGGGCCGCCGGATCAGCTATTTGCGGATTTCGGTGACGGATCGCTGCGACCTGCGCTGCCGTTATTGCATGGCGGAACGGATGCAGTTCCTGCCGAAGAACGAGGTGCTGACGCTGGAAGAGATAGCGTTGCTGGCCGATCTCTTCGTCGCGCGCGGTATCCGCCGGATTCGGCTGACCGGTGGCGAACCGCTGGTGCGCCGTGACATTGGCGACCTGATCCGCCGCATCGGCCGCCATCTGGGCCAGGGTCTGGATGAACTCACCCTCACCACCAACGGCACCCGCCTTGCGACCCATGCCGACGACCTGTTCGACGCCGGGGTGCGGCGGATCAACGTCAGCCTCGACAGCCGCGATCCCGATCGCTTCGCCCATGTGACGCGCGGTGGAAAGCTGGATCAGGTGCTGGCCGGGCTGGACGCGGCGCGCGCCGCCGGTCTTGCCGTCAAGATCAACATGGTGGCCCTGAAGGGCGTCAATGACGACGAAATCCTGCCGATGCTGCGCTGGTGCGACACGCAGGGCTTCGACCTGACGCTGATCGAAACCATGCCGCTGGGCGATACGGGCGAGGACCGCACCGACCATTATCTGCCCCTGACACATGTCGCTGACGCCATCGGCGCGCATCACCCCCTTACCCCCATAGCCCATCGTACCGGCGGCCCGGCCCGCTATCATGCGGTGGAGGGGATGGGCGTCCGCCTTGGCCTCATCACACCCCTCACCCGCAATTTCTGCGCCGACTGCAACCGCATCCGCATGACCTGCGAGGGCAAGATCTTCATGTGCCTGGGCCATGAGGATCATGTCGATTTCAAGACGGCTCTGCGCGACGGCGGCCTGCCTGCCGTGCAGCCGCTCATCGACCGTGCCCTGCGCCTGAAACCCGCTGCCCATGATTTCCGCATCGGCGCGGGCGAAGGCGCCGCCACCCATCGTCATATGAGCGTCACCGGCGGATGAGCAGCGAACCGCGGCGCGCGCTGGTCGCGTCCCCCACCCAGGCGGCCCGGGCGGCCGAGGAACGGCTGCGCGCCGCCTATGACTTCGTGCCCGTGGAGCAGGCCGACATGGTCATCGCGCTGGGCGGCGACGGCTTCATGCTCCAGACGCTCCATTCCATGCTGGAAAGTCGCCGCATCCTGCCCATCTTCGGCATGAATCTGGGCACGGTCGGCTTCCTGATGAACGAATGGCGGCTCGACGGCCTGGACCAGCGATTGGCCAAGGCGAAAAGCTTCAAGGTCAATCCGCTGCGCATGATGGTCGAAACCGTCGATGGCGAGCAATTCTCGATCCCCGCGATCAACGAAGTCTCGCTGCTGCGCGAAACTCGCCAGACCGCCAAGCTGGAAGTACAGGTCAACGGACGCACCGTGCTGCCCGAACTGGTCTGCGACGGCGTGCTGGTGGCAACGCCTGCGGGATCCACCGCCTATAATCTCTCCGCCCATGGCCCGATATTGCCACTCGGCTCCGCGCTGGTGGCGCTGACCCCGATCAGCCCCTTCCGCCCCCGGCGCTGGCGCGGCGCGATCCTACCCGAATCCACCGTCATCCGCTTCGCCGTGCTCAATCCGATCAAGCGCCCGGTCAGCGCCGTCGCCGATCAGCGCGAGGTCCGCGACGTCGCCCAGGTGGAAATCCAGATCGACCGCACCACCACCTTGACCCTGCTGTTCGACCCCGAACATACGCTGGACGACCGCATCGCGGCCGAACAATTCATCGCGTAACTTTTAGCGACATTGCCGCTTGCCATATCCGGAAACCCGCTGCTATAGGCGCGGCCTGCCCGGCGAGAGCCGGGTTGCTCCCCGATAGCTCAGCGGTAGAGCATTCGACTGTTAATCGAATGGCCGTAGGTTCGAATCCTACTCGGGGAGCCATCGCCTTTTGTACGCTACGGCGCGATGCTACGCGCCAGCGTGCGATTTTCCGTACGCTACGATCTGTTTTGCCCGGCTGGTGACCAGAATGGATTGCAAGGCAGATCGAAGACGGGCGTAGAATAGCGATACCTTCCACGATCGCCCATCCCTTCAGAACACCAGTCGTAGAATCGGCGGCCATGGCGGGGAAAGACAGGCAATCGGCGGGCTATGACCACACGGCCAGCGGCGAGAGCGAGATTGCTCGTCGTTCTTCCAGGTCATCCGTGAACGCCCCCCACCGGTCGCGCCCCATCCGAATCGAGCAATACCCTGCCGCCATCGCCGAGAAGGCAGTCAGAACGGACACCAGATCATCAATGAATCCTTCGGCGAGTTTCGGGACAGACTTTCCGTAGGCAAGATAAATCGCATCGCGATAGTTCGCCTTGCCCCGGTACCTTGATGCTTCATGCAGGAAAGCGATGCTCTTCTTACCGAACGCCTCATCCCGTAGCGTGCGAGCGGCCTTGGTGCGAAAATTGTCGACGGCTAAAGCCCTGAACTCCGGCGACCGCCTAACCCGCTGCTCAAGATTCCATTGCTCCCAAGACGCTGTGCCGGACAGGTACTCCGCGTGGCATCCCCATGCCTGCTCAATGGTCGTTGGAATAGACGTCAGCGAGTGGCGACCTCGAGATCGCGGCACTGCCAGTTCTCTGTCAATGTCGGACGAAACCAGGCTGCTAAGCCGATCGCTGAAGGGCTCCATCGCAAGTTGCGGCGCCACAAACTGACGGTCCCACTGAAGCGCCGTCGTGGCGTGGGTCTCCGGAAATGAGCCATCGGCGGCGGCGATCATCGCCGAAGCCGCACCATACACCCCGTAGTACCAGGTCACGATCCCCACCCGGGCGACGTCGGCCTTGTTAGGCACGGTCGCCAGCCCCCGAAGAGCGGCGATCTGGTTCAACGAGAAAAGCAGCTGCTCGAGTACCGAGTTGAGCTGGGGCTCGGTGAGGTCTTTGCGTTGAACCCGTTGGTAAAAGGTTCTGGCAGTGCTGAATTTCAGGTTGAGGTCCGCAACCAGTATGGCCTTCGCCCGCATCCAGTTCAGGGTGGCCGGGAGCGCGAATACCGCGTCCGGAATCTCGTCCGGTGTTTCGGTCAGCGTTCCGTGGGCGCGCATACGTGCGTAAAGAGATGTCATTGTTGCGCGCCTCTCAGACTATCAGCAAAAGCGTAGCTCGACGCGCCGGGCATGCTGATCCACGTGCCGCCAGAGACGCCTCATTCAAGATCGTCCTCCACCGTTATCTCGTCTGGCCAGTCATCTGGAACGAGCGCCGGCGGCTTGTTCCACGGCGACTCGACCAACGCCTCTTGAAACCAGTCATCCCGAAGATTGGCGTGTTCCGTCACGATGATCTGGAACCTAGGTGCGTCGACTTCTCCAAATCGCTTTAGGAGCTCGAACAAACGCCGAACCGCCTCGAGATCTGCGTCTTTCTCGGTCTTCTCGATTGACCCGCCGGCTTCGGCGTAGAGGGTCTCGGACGGGAAATAGACTTGGGTGGGCTGGTCGATGAGGAGAAACCGCGGCAGCGGCTGGTGATTGTTTGCCGCGAACCGGTGGAGTGCCAGCAGGGCCGCCAGGTGATATGCTAGATGGTTCTCGCCGCCGCCGGTCCGAGGCATATAAATCGGACGGCTGGGCCGGTCGATCACCACGGTCAGATGGTGCAGGTCCAAGCGCGCCGGGAACTGCCCGAATTCGCCTCCCAGAGCCGTAATATAACCCGACATATGCATCGAGATGTTGTTCAGGGTCGAGGCTAGGCGCTCACCAGAATCATCCGCCCCAATCTTTCGTTCGAGATCTTCTACTCGGGCCTTTAGCCGGCGTTCCTCGGCCTGCAGCCGGGCGAGCTCTTCATTCGGCACGAGATTTTCAAGAAAAAGGCTCACGCGTCCGACGACACGCGACGCGGCATTGTTCCGATCCCCCATCCGGGCGATGACCTCATTGGCCGCAATCGCCGCAGAGAGCTCGACTTCTTTGCTACGGATCTGATCGCTGACCGACTGAACTTCGTTTCGCTGTTCCGCAAGGTAGGCGTCAAGCGCGGGGCGTTCGCCGACGACGGCCTTCATCTCCCGGTCCAGCGATTCCAGTTCGGCAAGCAGCATACCGGCGATCGGGCTGCCCAGCGCCAAGTTTGCCTCGGCGAACGGCCACTGCCACTCCCCGGTCTCCTTGTTGGTAGGCAGAGCTTTGATCGACGCTAGGCGGTCCCGCTGTTCGACCGCCTCGCTCTCAAAACCTTCTGAGCGTTTAGCGAACTGCACCGCAGCGTCGATCCGTCGTTGGAGTTCCCGGCGCTGCTCCCTGAGGGAGAACAGGTCCGTCTCAATGGCCGCAACCCGATGACCATCGTCCTCGGGAACGGGCGCCGGCGTCCATGCCAAAGCATTGCGAAGCATGTCGACGACAGCGACCCCGCCCCCTAGATCGGAGGCGAAGATACCCACTCCACGCGCCTCCGATAGCAATCCCAAAGCCCTCTCCTCAGAGGTTTCTATGGCGGAGGTCGCTTGCTCGAGAAGTTTGGCGTTCAGGCGGCGGTCCCGCTGCACTATGCGCAGTCGGGCTTCGAGTTCGTATCTGTTTCGCGACGAGACGCCCAACAGGATGGGCAAGGTGTCCCGTATCGCCTGGGGCTGAAACTGTTCATTCTGGCGATAGAAGAGCTGGTCCTTATTGGCGACGATCGTCTGCTTCTGAAAGAGATAATAGAAGGTGTGTTTGATGTTGGCGTCATAGCTCTCGCGACTGCTTTCGATCGGAACGGCAGTCGTGTTTTCCGGGATGCCTAGGACGCGCGAGAGCAGGGTCTCCACGCCGTTGTCATCGTCATTGACGATCAGCGCCTCGTAATCGGGCGCAGAAAGTTCCGAACCTCGCCGCACCATCGCCGTACTGCAGCTGCTTCGGCCGGCGCCGGGCGACGGCTTGGCGACAAGAACCTCTTCTCCGTCGAAATGGAAGATGACTGCGAACCAGCTGACGCGATCCCGGATTATGCCTTCGGGCACGTTGAACGTTGACCGCCCCATGCAATATTCAATGATCTCTGACAGCGCCGACTTGCCGGTCGATGAGCGGCCAGTGATCACGTTAAGCCCATTCAGATGGAACTTGAGGTCCCGTCGGCGGCCATCATAGCTGTAGAGGTGGATCGACTTAATCTTCATGGTCTGATCCCCAAGGTGGTATAGGTCGTCACACGATCACCGATCTGGGCGAACTCCTTACCGAGATATTTCGCCACTCGCTGGCACGCGACGGACTCTGTCGTTCCGGACGGTGTCTTGCGAACGCCTTCCGGCACGGTTTTCAGCCGACCGTCTGGCTCAACGATGATGGTGCCGAGCTGCATCAGAAAACCGAGCGCTTCCTGTGTGAACGGGAGAAGGGCTGTCACGCGATTGGGAAGATCCACCAGCATCTGAGGATTGGCCGCGATGACCTTGAGGAAATAGCTTCGATTGCCTTGCGCGAGAACCTCCCGCGAATCCCGCTGCAGGCACAGAGGCAGAATGAGCAGAGATAGCGAGAACGGCATGCCCCTTGAATCTTCCCCCTCGAACGCCGCCAAGGCCCGGAACAGCACCAAGCCACAGAAGGCCGGGTTGAAGAGATTTCGGATTTCGAACGGTCGTTCATCCCAGCGTTTCAAGCAGCGACTCCCAGCAGCTCTCCCAAGCGTTTCATGAACTGGGGATTCCAGAAGACCTTTGGGTTCGGCCGGGTGTTCGCGAGAATGTGGAACGCGCCGCGGACGACGTAGGGCTCGGTCACACGCTCCCGAATGCGAAGCGCCTGGGTCTCAAGCTCCGCCCAACGGTAGAGCTCTCGTCCGGCCGCCTTGAAGACCTCGTCTTCACTGGACCCTTGAACAGCCTCGAAGACGACTTCCCGATAGCGCGACCATTCATCGACAAGGCGGTCCTCATACTCCTCTATCTCACCTGGGACGAGGAGGTTTTCCCGCGCCCAACTCGATCGTTGCTCGAACGCCCTGTAATAATCGATGATCGCATTCTGAATCCTGGTCGCTGACAGATCGAGATCTCTTAGCTGTTCCACGAAAAGGCGAGGATCGTTTGCTGCATCGATTTGTCCATCAGGAAGCCTGCCGCGAAAGGTTATCGGCAGGCTGTCGGAACGATACTCTTCTGCGATCGCAGACAGTTTATCCGAGACCTCGTAGCCATAGACGGGATCGGTGCGATCGCCCGAGAGGACCTTGATCATCAGGCTGGTCCACCATCCCTCGAGTCGCTCGAACAGGATGCTTCGCGACTCCCGGCGGATCGTCCGCAGGTGTTGGTCGATCACTAGCTGGGGAATGTCGGTGATGCGAGGGCTGCCGTCGAAGATGGTGATACGAGCGTAGAAGTCGTGTGCTTCTTCCTCGCTCAGTCCGGCCAACTCGGCGCGTATCTTGGCGAGGGCTGCGCTCTGGCTCTGCGCGAGGACGGCGGAAGCCTTGGTCTCGCGGCTCTCTTCCTCTCCCGTGTCGCTTGCGAACATCGTCAAGAAGGAGGTCTCTGAAATCTCCGCTGTCGTGAACAGCATGAAGTTGGCGTCAGCAGCCATCCGCCCATTTTCGAGATAGTATTTCAGCCACACGCGAACCGACTTCCAGAAATCGGTATCGAGATCAGTGAGATGGTCTCCGGGGGCCTTGTGCTTTAAGGATGCCAGCGATTTTCGGCCGCTCGATGTGTCGAACTCAAGATCGTCGCTTTTCTCGATCAGGACGGAGGTGCTTTCCGGCAGCGACAGAATTTTTAGCAGAGCCAATCGGGGCTGGTAGATGAAACCAAGTCCCTGCTCGGCCGCGGAGTATGGCGAGCGCGCATCATTCATCAAAGCAAGTCCCCCTTGCGCTTCAATAGCTGACGCCGCGTGCCATCACATCCCGCCCCCCTAAAGATCAAAACCCCATCTTAATCATCAATAGAAGCTTCGACTAAAACAACCAAGACGTTAGCCAAAGATAGCGGATGCGTATCCTCAGCCAAGCGCCGTAACACTGGCCATCCGAACACGATCCTTAATCCATTTGCGGCCCGCAGCGAGGCTTTGGCGATAATCATCGGCCGCCATCGACAAAGACTCGGGCGATGTCGCCCGCTCCAAATCCTCCGTCGACCAGTCGTCGAGCAGACGCTTGGCAAGCGCGAAACAAGTGGCCTTGCCGACACGGTACGCGAGGGTCCGCTGAGACGCCTGAAGAGCGATCGCGCGTGCCTCGTCCGGGTCCTCGGCGTCACTGAACTCATTGGCCAGCTCGTCCGCCATCTTTGCGACCGCTGGATATAAGCCATTGACGAAGAGGATCTGAACCTCGCCATAGAACCTTGCGGCTCGCCCCTTCAGGCCACGATCGGCGATTTCATCGGGGTCATCCAGGATTTTGATCTCGGGAGCGCGTTCAAGCGCACGCGCGAGCTTGGACGCGGTCGCGCCATCGGGCGCATATCGCACGCGTGTCTTTGAGGCTCGGGGTTCTGTCCCCTTTGCTGGCGGCACGACGCCGACCGGTGTGTCTTCATCTTGTTCCGATTCAAGCGTGCTGGGCTCCGCCTCCGGGATGCCAGATGTGTGCCGCTCGGTACGCGCCGTCGGATCCGGCGCTCGCTTCATAACCTTGGTCGGCACGCGCAGCTCGTCGAGAAGCGTCTGTAAATCGGATTGAAGATCGTTGAGATCGTCCGCGCTATCTGGCGATTCACTCCGGATGACATCCTTGACCCAGTCCGGCATCAGTTCGCGGACAAGGTAAGCATAGTGATCAGATGTCAGCGGCGATCGATCGTGGCGCCACGTCAATGAATCCCGATACTGACTAGGAAAAGCCGCCTGATCACGTAGACGTATCTCAACAGTCAGGACCTTCGATCCAAACGGAATGCCAAAGGTCGGCGCGACAGATGACCAGACCTTCTGCGTACGAAAATCGTAGCGTTCGCCCCTATACACCAGCGCGCAAAAAGTAGTGGAACCCGTCGCCGCATTTGCGCGAGCGCTGTAGGTGTGACTCGATGCATCATGCTTAGGATCGTGGATGTAGCGAACGGTGACCCCAGTGGCAGAATCGGTGACGTCTTCGTACCTAGGCAAACGATCAAGGATTTCATCAAGCGTCTTGAGTTGACGAAATTTCCCGGTCTCGTCCTTACCGCCACCCTTCGTCATCGAAACGTCGATACGAACCTGCACGCCAGGTGAGAATTCTACAAAGCGTCGAAATATGGATGTGGCAATGAAGCTGCGATCTACCGCGACGCCAACACCAATTGGTTCAGCGACGGTGTCATGCGTGGGGCTTTCGCCGAACAACACGACCTCTGTCCAATCTTGATCTATCGAGGTTCCCTCAGCAAGAACCGTGGATGTGACATCATAGATGGTCTCATTGCTACCGTCTGCCAATTGAACGGAAAACCGGACGTAGGTGGCCTCGCCCTCGTCATATCCAATGGTGACTTCGTTCACCTCGCCATTCTTGCACGACCTGTATCGAATACCCTCCGGAGAGGCAGCCAGCCCCGACACCTTCGCGCCGATACCGAAGTTGCCGTCGAGCGACATCATCTTGTTGACCGATGAACTGAGATCGGTGGCCGTCTTGAGTTCTACCGCGGACATTCCGATGCCGGTGTTCCAGAACGTCAGCTTCCGTACTCCGTCGATGAGGGTCGGGAATATCTCGACGTTTCGATGACCCTCCGGCGCCAACGCCGCATTTTCGTCAGCGTTCTTGAAGAACTCGCGCACCAATGTGTTGATCGGAGCCTGCTGGATCAGGCGATTGATGAGGAAGGTACGATCACCAATCCCGAGATGCTCCGAACGCATGCGCCACTCCTTACAGTTTGAAGCTATCTTGCACGTCGTTCGATGAGCCGAACCGCCGCTCGAGGTCGGAAACCGCCTCCTTCAAAACCTTGCTGATCTTACGAATATCAGCATCCGTGAATTCGTAGGCTCTTCGGTTTGACAGGTTACCGAGCTTCCGAATTGCGTCGAGAGCAACCTGCGTTCTCCCCTCCGCCAGCCGTACGAAATTTGCACGCTTGTCACTGTCGGGCATGCCGAGTCTCCATTGCATCATATATGTAGCCTAGCCGCCAAACTTACGCAAGGATGCGATAAAATTCGCCATAGTACGCTGAAAGGTGTCTATTTATTGAGTGCATACGCGCATATGTCCGATGTCCGAGCTCGGAATTTCAACGCCCCTCCGCAATGGTTGCCGTGTGTGTTTGGAACACCGTTGCAGGATAGGGCGTCGACTAACACTGCTCTAGAATTGGAATCGGACGAGAGCCCTGGCCGGAGCAATGCCCGACCAATCCTCACTGTGCAGGAGGACACATGCTTCAGGGCTTGGAAATAGGTAAGCGGGGCCTGAGGGCCGCCTTGCGCGGCGCCCATTCGCCGGGATGATTGCCGCTCTTTTAGCGAGGTGGCGGGTGTCGGACGAGATCGAGGTTTCAGCAAGCGAACGGGCGAGTAGTCATATGAGTAATCGTATGAGTAGTCGGATCGAGGTCGTTAGCCGGGTGTCGGGTCGGCGGCGGTGGACGGTAGAGCAGAAGCTATCCGTGCTGCGGGATGCATTCGGCCCGGAGGGCTGCGTGCGTACGGCCTGTGAACGCCATGATGTCGGCAGCGGCTCGATCTACACTTGGCGGCGCCAGGCGATGTCCGGTGAGCTTGCCGGGGTTCGCAAGTTGGCCGAGCCGGCATTTGCGGAGGTGCAGATCAGCGAGCAGCCAGCCTTGCCTGCCCCGACAGTTGCAGCGAGCAGCGGCGGCGTGATTGGCATCGAACTGCCGTCTGGTATCAGGGTGAGCGTGGATGCCACGGTCGATGCCGATGCCCTGTCACGGGTGATCGGTATCCTGACGCGATGATCCCGCTGCCGCCATCGACGCGGATCTTCCTGGCCTGCGACGCGACCGACATGCGTAAGGGTTTCGACGGCCTGGCGGTGATGACGCAGCAGGTTCTGGAGCAGAGCCCCCATTCCGGTGCGCTGTTCGCTTTCCGGGGCAAGCGCGGCGATCTGGTGAAGCTGCTTTGGTACGACGGCCAGGGCATGTGTCTGTTTTCCAAGCGGATGGACCGGGGGCGCTTCGTGTGGCCGTCGACCAAGACGGGGTCGGTGGTGATGACGGCGGCGCAGCTTTCGATGCTCTTGGAAGGCATCGACTGGCGGCGACCTGAACGCACTTTCACTCCTTCATTGGCGGGGTAAAACGCCCATTTTCTGGTGCTTTTATTAGCGTTTCGACCATCGATCTGCTATATGATCGTGGTGTCGGACGCAGGCCTTTCCACCCCTGATAAAGACGCTCGGATCGCCGAGCTTGAAGCTGCATTGGCAGCTGCCCACGCCGATATTTCCGCCCGCGACATCCTGATCGATACGCTGCGCGTGCAGATTGCGCGCCTCAAGCGGATGCAGTTCGGCAAGTCGTCCGAGAAGCTCGATACCCAGATCGCTCAGCTTGAGCTGGCGCTCGAAGAACTCGAAGGCGAGGCCATCATCGTCGCCGCGCGTCGAGGCGATCCAGTAGCCGTCGATCGGTCATCACCGGTTCGGACGCTACCAGCTCATCTGCCGCGCGAGGAGCAGCGGATCGAGCCCGAGCAGGGTAACTGCACCTGTCCCGACTGCGGCGGCGCGCTGCGGCCGCTAGGGCAGGATAGCGACGAGATGCTCGATGCCGTGCCGGTGCAGTGGCGCGTCGTTCGGACCATCCGCCCCAAATATAGCTGCCGGGCGTGCGAGAAGATCGTGCAGGCGCCCGCGCCGGTGAAGGCGATAGCGCGGGGCAAGGCGACCTTCGGCACCCTGGCCCATGTCGTCGTCTCCAAGTTCGACCATCACCTTCCGTTATACCGCCAGGCCGAGATCATGGCCGCGCAGGGCATCGAGATCGACCGCTCGACGCTGGCAGGCTGGGTCGGCCAGGCATCTGTCCTGCTCGATCCGATCATCAACCGCATCCGCGAGGTCGGACTGACCGCTTCAAAGATCCACACCGACGATACACCGGTCCCCATGCTCGATCCGGGACGTGGCAAGACGGCAACCGGCAGGCTCTGGGCCTATGCCGTCGACGATCGGGGCTGCGGTGCCATGACCCCGCCGCTGGTCTGGTATGAGTTCACCACCGACCGGACAGGCGCACATCCCCAACGGCAGCTGGCCAGTTTCACCGGCTATCTTCAGGCGGACGGCTATGCCGGATACGACAAGCTCTACGACACCAACCGCGTCACCGAGGTCGCCTGCTGGGCGCATTTCCGGCGCAAGATATTCGACATTCATGCGACCAAGCCGACACCGCTCACCACTGATCTGCTTGAACGCATCGGCCAACTCTATGAGATCGAGGCGGAGGTTCGCGGCCACCAGCCCGATATCCGACGACGAAGCCGACAGGACCGCACCAAGCTGCTGATCGACGAACTGCGCCAGGCGCTCGACGATGCCCTGCGCCGCCTTTCGCCCAAATCCGAGATGGCCAAGGCCATTGCCTATGGTCGCAAGCGCTGGGTCGCTCTGACGCGCTTTCTCGATGATGGACGTCTGGAAATCGATAACAACATAGCCGAGCGCGCCATGCGCTGCGTGGCCCTGGGTCGCAAAAACTGGTTGTTCGCAGGTTCAAAAGCAGGCGGCGATCGCGCCGCTGCCATCTATTCCGTCATCGAGAGCGCCAAACTCAATGGCCTCGAACCACAGGCCTATATCGCCGACGTCATCGCCAGGATCGCTGGCAACTGGCCTGCTACCCGCTGGGATGAACTCATGCCGTGGAACTGGCGGACCGATCAGCAACCGATCGCCGCAGCCGCCTGATCTGCGGCCTCCAGGCCCCGCTTACGGAAATAGCAGGGGTTCCCGGCTCCTGCGGAACACCGGACGAATATCCACCGTCCCACAGCCGGCGACGCCTTGGCTAGGTGCTCGGTGCGTCGGGCGTAGAGCCGCTCCTGGGCCGGAGGACACGTTCTAATTGCAGCCGGAATGGCGTCTGGATTTGAGAAGGCGCCTTGAAAATGTACCTGAGCGCCTCCGCGTGAGCGGCGTCATCCAAGGTTTCGAGATGCGCAAGTATTTGGTCGGCCGTAGGCCCCAAGCCTTCAACTTTATTCCAGTTTGCAGGTAGGGCCGTCCAAACAACTCCCGCCATCCCTTTCGCCCGAGCCCAGCTACCGACTGCATTCTCGTGGCGAGCCAAACGGCTCCCTTTGCACGGCCAGTAACCAATCCGATGAGTAGGACAACCTTCCCGCTTCGCCAGAAGCGCAATGCCGACCTCCAAAGTTGGCGCATCGATCTCGGCCCAGAGCACTTCAACGCTCGGAGCAGTCTCCATGATCACTAGAGTGACGCGTCCGTCGCGCGACAGTCGAGCAAACTCCAATGGAAGTGCCGGGCCGTCGCTGCGCCAATTTCCAATGGGTAAATCACCGGGCTTCCAGATCAGGGATCCCCACCCCAGGCAGGCGATAGTCATATTACCTGTCGCCTCCATGGCACCGCACCTTTCGCGACCGCGCACCGTTTGATGCATTTTCCATCAACTGATGCTTCTCACCGTCGGCTCGGCTGAAGGCGATCGATGAGCATGCCCCAATAAAGCTCAGCCGCGCCTTCTTGCGTCAGCTTGGCGGTGTCTCGACCGCCGCCCATCGCCGCCATGCCCATGCTGCGCAGGAACATGGATTGGTCGTCCGCCTCGACGGACAGAAGCTCATTGTAGCCATTGCTAGCGGACGTCTCCGACGCCGAATAGGCAATGCCGCCAGCGAAGGTACCATCACCCAAAAAAACCGTGCAACGGGAAACCGCCTGTCCCTGCTTATAGACGACGGCCGCAAAGTGATCGGCATCCATACGGCGAAAGTCGCCTTCAATGCCGTCGTTCCTGGCCGCCAATTCGGCGAGCGAATTCTCGAAGAACCGCGCCATATATTCGAAGCTCTCGCGCTTGAACCGGTCCTTGTCCCGCTCCGTGAAGGCCTTGGCGAGTGCGAGATTGCTGGACCGTGGGCCGGCCGGGAGGAAGGAGCGCGGCTCATCAGCTTCGGCGACGACGGATCTGGTCGCTACCGCTGGAGAGGGCTTGGGTGTCAGCCGAGCTACCGCTCCCCGAACCGCCTTAGCGACTTCGAGCAGCGCCTGGTCGCGATCTGCATACTGGGTGACGGGAGTGCCGTTGGGCGGTGTCGCGTTGAGCTTGCCGAACGGAGCCCCATGCCAGTCGCACGCGCGCAGGATCACCGGGATAACAATCGCCTCTCCGGCCACGTGCCGTTCCATCGCGCGCTTCATCTCGATGTCGTAGCAATAGTCGGAGGCGATAAAGTCGGCGCTGACCAGCAGCAGGATGATGTCGTCGGTTTCAACATGCTGCTCAATGGCGCCGGCAAACTCCTCACCCGCGCCGATCCGCCTGTCATGCCAGGTCTCGATAACCCCTTGCCGTTTCAGGAGGGCGAGCTGTGTCTCGACTTGATCCCGAAGCGCCTCATCCACATGAGAGTACGAAAAGAACACGCTCGCCGCCATAAACTCTCCCTGGGCCGTCATGACTCGACCAACGACGGATCATCTTTCTAGTTCTCATTCCGTTCTATCGAAAACACGGCCCAGCGCATAGATGCCCGAGCCGGGCCCGAGACAATCAATCGCAAATCCACGAAATACTTCGTCTTTGCTCGTGTGAGAGGTCCAAGCCTCTCGTGGCAACGCTTCGGCATCGGCGAGCCAGGGCCCACAACTCCCCTGCACGTCACACCGCGTGCGCATATGAGGAGACCATCATGTCACGATCAAACATCAACCTGCCCCCGCGTTTCCTGCGGACCGTGGAGGCGGCTCGTTTCCTCGGCCTCTCCGCGCGCACGCTGGAGAAGCATCGAAGCTATGGCACGGGTCCTCAGTACCGAAAGCTCGGCGGGGTGGTCGTCTATTCCATCTGGATGCCTGCACGTTGGGCGCGTCCTATGCCTTGAAGCATGGCGTTGCATCGTTGCGCTGGAAAAAGATCATGACTTATGCCTGGTCGTAAAGCATTGCGCCCCGAGATGCTTGGTCGACGCCTCTCCGTGCCCGTCATCTGCGACGGGAGGAAATGAGGAAATACAAGTGAGTCATCTACCTACAATTCCGCCGCGCTTCCTTGTCACCAAGGAGGCTGCGCGCTTCCTGGCGCTTTCGGCTCGGACGCTCGAGAAGCACCGTACCTATGGAACCGGTCCGGTCTATCGCAAGATTGGCGGACGCGTCGTCTATGCGCTTTCGGATCTGCAGGCGTGGGCCGACAAAGGGCTGCGATACTCGACCTCGGAGTCCGGACCTGACATCGTCTATCCTGCCAAATGGCGCGCAACGCTGGAAAGGCCGCTCAAGCAACTGGAGGATATGACCGAAAAGGCATAGTCCGGTTGGCCCGCGGGTTTGGAGGCAGCCTTCTACCCGCGGGCGTTAGTCGCAACGACCGAACGACGACCTAGCCTGGCCGGCGCCGATAGCGAGTATGTGAAGGGAGATCAGCCGCGAACACGACATCGCAAACCGAGATCAACCAATACGAGGTCGTAGGATTGGAGAGCGACCGTGACATGATCCGATCCTTAGCGAAGAGGCTCGCGAAAGGAGGGGTTGAGGCTGATCGCATCAGAACCCAGATCAACGAGGCTCTCGATGGCAAAGGCGGCATCGTCGCTGCGCTTCTACGATCGCCGCTGGTTGGAGCGGGCCTCGACCTGACACGTGATCGCGTACCTCCGCGCGACATCGACCTGTAGGTCGAGCCAGATCACGCAGCCTCGCGATCCGCGGCGCGATAGACTCCATAGCCCACCTTCACCAGCAGGCCCTCCTCGCACATCCAGGCCAGGTAGTGCCTTGGGATACCGATGGCGGTGAAATCGTAAGTTCTCACGGTGGCCCTTTCACGGGCAAAGGCGTATGCTTTTTCTCGTAGCGAGGGCTTCGGGCCACCAGCCAGCCGAATACGTTCGTCACGGTCGCGGTCGCGTTTCCGTCGCTTCGGAGGCTCTGGCGAACGTTCGACGGCAATCGGCAGCTTGTATTTCTCGGATTCGTCGGTCCCGGGGAGCCACTAAAATTCACAAGGGATAATTGTGTCTTTTTTCAACGCGTTAGCGTTCCAGACCTGTTTTTGTTCCTTTTCTGAATTTCCTATATCATTGTTTTTCCTGCCTTTTTATTTTCGCATTTGTTCGAATCCCGCCTGGGGTTTGGCGGCCGCCTTCCCCCTCGGCTAGTTGACACCCTCACTGCCAGAGGAGCCCCTGCACCGAAGCCAAATTTATCCTGTTGCTTCAACGGCATGAACATTGGAAATCTCCTTGCGGCCATTCCCGATCCCATCGGGTCCGGCGACTCAGAAGCGGCCAATCGCTTTGTCCTCAGCACTATGCGTAGCTCTTCAAACCCCCGCAATGGCCAGGGCACTGAAGTGCCGATCCGGCGAAAGTTAGCAAAGTTGCACTCTATTTGGGCAAAGCGGCATTATAATGCCGCTTTGCCCAAATTAGACCCCTGTGTTCCAGGCTTCGTCCACTCCCAGAGCTTCCAGCCCGACTGCGAGGTGGTTCATGGCAAGGATTGGGACTTACCCGTCATTCCCGACGCCGGTCGTGAATGCCCGCTTCCGGCGATTGCAGTCCTTCCGCTTCGAAGAATATGGAATAGGAGAGCAGCCATTACTGATACCTGTCGGAAAACATCTGATTGTCGCACATCGGGCGGGAATTTTGGTGGTTATGCGACTGTCAGCTTCAGAGAAGCAAACTGGATCAGCGGACTATTGCCCCTACGTCGTGTGGGCCATAGGCGGGATGCCCCAATCGCTCGATAGAAGGTACAATGATGATCATAACGCGCGAAGTCACCTATGATGTCGATGGTCTGAACATGATTGCCCATCTGGCGCAGCCGGACAGTCCCGGGCCCTGGCCGGCGGTGCTGATAGGACATGATGGGGTTGGCCTCGAGGAATATCAAAAGCAGCGAGCTGATGATCTGGCCGCGCAGGGCTATCTGGCTTTGGCAATGGATTATCACGGTGGTGAGGTGTTCTTCAATCGGCCGGATGCGATGCTGGACCGGGTTATGCCCCTATTGGCCGATGTCGAACGGATGCAAGCTATCGGTCGTGCCGCGCTTGATGTTCTTCTCGCGCAACCCGGTGTTGATCCCAACCGCATCGCCGCTCTCGGCTATGGCGCTGGTGGTCAAATTGTGCTGGAACTTGCAAAGGTCGGCATCGCGTTCAGGGCCATTGCGGTCGTTCATCCCGCCTTTCCAGACGCCAAAACCGAAGACTGGACCGACGTAACCGGCACTCTCCTTATGTGCACGGGCTCCGAAGACCCCCTTTGCACCCCTCAGCAAGTTCTGACTTTCGGCCATGCGCTCCAGGAGGCTGGGGTCGATTGGCGTGTAAATATTTATGGCGGAGCCGAGCACGCTTTCTGGGCGCGCCCGAGAAATCCGGATGGATCGCCCGCTGAAGGGACCAATCACACCATGGTCACCGTGCCCGGCGTCAGCTATCACCCGAAGCACACGACGCGCGTATGGCGAGCGGTGCTCGACCTATTTGGCGAAACTTTCTAGGTTTTTAGCGTTCGCGCGCGACTGCAATGTCCGGCGTCAGGTCCCCAAGCAGACTTCGCAACGATCGGAACGGGATCGACAACGGGCCAGCAGCCTTACCCTGACGGCAATCACATGATATCCGTGCAGTCTCTGCGGAATTCTACGGAAAAGGCTTTCCGGACGATGTCGTGCGGCTATGCCTTTCCTGCGACTATCCGAAAACACCGTCGGATTGAGAGAATGTCCGATAACGCTGAACGAGGGGTTTTCCGTCATAGCGTCCCGCGCGCATGAATGACCCGAGCGCCCGAAATCATGTGATTGTTGTCGCCCAGAACGGGGGTGTCCGGCCGGCTCGGTTCCAAGTCGATTGTCAGTCCATCCTGGCTGTCGGTAAGCAGTTCTGCCCGTACTGGCCTACCTCCAATCTAAGCGTAGGTAATCAGAAGCTTGCGCCATCCACTTTCTGGATCGTCAAGCTATCGAGGTCGATTGAGGGCACACAGCGCAAATTTATGGCCGCCATTTCTGCGCCGGTCGGTCCTTTGCCACTCCCAAAAGGCTGGCAGCCACATGTTGAACAAAAACGGTGTGCAACATCATGTTTGTTGAAGTGGTAATCGGTAAGATTATCTGCACCACTCAGGATTGAAAACGCACTTGATGAAACAAAGGACAGCAGAAATCCTTTGCGACGACAGTGGGAGCAGTTGCAGCTCATTGCTTCTGTCGGCACGTCTTCAGTCACCCGGAAGGCTACCGCTCCGCAGTGACAACTACCTTCGAACGCCATGTACTTCTCCCCGTGATAAAATTCGTTTCGATAACAATCACTTGGCGTGGCAATCCGTTATGCCGGCTTCCGGGACAACCGGTCATTCACGCACCAGATCTACTCGATAAAGTTGGTTAAGGGCTCTATGCCCCGACCACAATCGCTTGTCTCAAGCGCAACAGGGCATCGCGTGTGGCCTCGTCGGCAGGGTAAAAACATTCGAGCGTCAGTTCCGCGAGGGCCACGTTGGTTGCGGTGCCGAACACGGTCGTGGTCGAGAGGAGCGATAACGGTGCTGCGACTGCCGGATGGCGAAGCACTAGGGGCACGGCCACCGCATTCGCGGGACGCGGCGGCTGTTTGGAACCTGGATGAGGCAAGGCCCGGAGTTCGTCGTGAAGGGCGAGCAGCGTGACATCGCCGGCATTGTCCGCATCCTGGCGCAGCCGGGTCAGAATGTGGTGCCGCCATTCGGCAAGGTTGACGATGGCGGGAGCCAGACCGTCCGGCGATAGGCTGAGACGAAGGACGTTCACTGGCGGCTCGAGCAGGGTGGGGGCAGTTCCCGCGAGCAGCCCACTGAGCGCGTCGTTCGCCGAGACGAGCGTCCAGTGGCGGTCGACCGCGAGTGCCGGATAGGGCATATGGGCCGCAAGCAGCTGATCGATCAGCGCCTTCGTGGCACTCATGTCAGGAGCGTCCATCGCATGGTCGACATGGGGCGGCGCATAGCCGCTTGCCAGAAAAAGGCGATTGCGTTCCCGCAAGGGTAATCGCAGCGGTTCTGCCAGCCGTAACAACGTCTCTCGGCTTGGGCGAGAACGGCCGCTTTCGACGAAGCTAAGATGTCGGGTGGAAATTTCGGCCTCGTTGGCGAGGCCCATCTGGCTGAAGCGACGCCGCTGTCGCCAGCTGCGTAGAATATCTCCAACAGTTTCGTTTCCGGTCTGCATGGCCGAGAGGTAACATAGAGTTTCCTTGATGCCATTACCTCTGACGTAATCGCCTGCCGGCCAATCGGGCGTCATCCTGCCTCCCATCAAGAGCAGGAGACGACCGATGAACGACCCCGACAGAATCGCCAGCCTGTACCTGGCGACATGGAACGAGGCCGATGAGGCACAAAGACATGCGTTGCTCGACGGGTGGGCAGAAGATGCCCGCTACGTAGACCCTTTGATGCAGGGAGAAGGACGGGAGGGCATTTCGGCCATGATCGCCGCGGCGCGTTCGCAATTCCCCGGACATGGCTTCGCACTCACCGGCCCGGTGGATGGCCATGGCGGCAATATCCGTTTCTCTTGGGCGCTTTCGCCCGATAGCGGGGAGCCTGTGGCGCGAGGAACCGATTTCGTGCGCGTCAACGAGCAAGGCCGCATCGCGGAGGTCGTAGGCTTTCTCGATGGAGGTGCGGCATGACGGCGCCTTTTATCGAAATCGAGGATAGTCATCGTCTTTTCGTCCGCGATTGGGGCGCGGGAAAACCGGTGGTGCTGTTGTCCGGCTGGGCCATGGATTCGCGGATATGGGCCGAGACGATGGTTGCGCTCAACGCGAAAGGCCTGCGCACGATTTCCTATGATCGCCGCGGTCACGGCCGGTCGACGGATCCAGGGACTGCGGACTATGACAGCCTTGCCGCCGATCTGGCCGCTGTCCTCGATGGGCTGGATCTGACGGATGCCACGCTGGTATGTCATTCCGGGGCCGCGGGCGAGGCGATCCGCTATCTCGCGCAGTTTGGCTCGGCGCGCGTATCGCGCCTGGTCCTCGTCGGCGCGGTGGGGCCGCTTCTCGTCGCGTCGGAAGAGAACCCCTCCGGCGTGCCGGCCGAAATGCTCGATATGCTCATGACGCAGATGGGGAGCGATCTTGCGGGCTGGATCGACGCCAACACGGATGCGTTCGCACCGGGGACCAATCCAAGGGTCAATGAATGGCTCGGCAGCATGATCCTCGACTGCTCGCGACGGATCGCCATCGATTTCCAGCGCGCCATTATGCACACGGATTTCCGGGCGGAAGCGGCGGCGCTTCGGTTGCCGGTGACGATCATTCACGGCGATCGCGATGCGTCGGCCCCGATCGATCTCACCGGTCGGCGCTATGCCGAACTGATCCCGCAGTCTCGGCTGGTGGTTTACGAGGGCGCGGCGCATGGCGTCATGTTCACCCATGCAGAGCGGCTTGCCGCTGACATCGAGCGAGATGCGCGATGAGCGAGACCTATGTCATCACGTTCCCCAACGCGGCCGACCCAGTGCTCGCGCATCCAGGCGGGCAAGTCAGAGTGTGACACGTCAGAGCAGATCGGCATGACTAGCACTGGGAAGGGTGCTGTCAGTCTAATGCGAACCGGCCTCCACTGGGCGTAGCTGCCGCTGGGTGGAGATGCACCTCAGGCCATGAGGGACTGCCACTCGGCCAAGGCGGCTGAGCGTCTTTGCCTGTAGGTCTGTCGGTCGATGAGATGGCGTTCGAGAGCAAAGTGGTTGTGGACATTGGCGTGAACAGAAGCGAACTTCTGTAGGGCCTTCATCTGTCGGAACCTGAGCATGGCTCGCTCTCGTCTTCGGAATGAAAGATGGCTGTTTTCGCAGCGGTTGTTGGCCCAGCGACCGATCTCCTGCTTGTCCTCGTTCCCAAGCTCTTTCATCGCTGCACGGTAAGAGCGGAGGCCGTCAGTGGTAATCGCCTCTGGCGAACCATGGCGCTTCAGCGCCTTCTTCATGAAACGCAGAGCAGCAGCCTTATCGCGGGTCTTGGTGACGTAGCTTTCGAGGATTTCGCCTTCGTGGTCGACTGCTCGCCAGAGATAAACCATCTCGCCGTTGATTTTGACGTACATCTCATCAAGGTGCCATCGCCAGTGCCGAAAGCCCCGCATACGGCTCACCCGCTGACGACGGATGTCGCCTGCGAAGAGCGGGCCGAACCGGTTCCACCACAGCCGCACCGTCTCGTGGCAGATATCGATACCGCGCTCGAAGAGCAGGTCCTCCACGTTCCGCAGCGAGAGAGGATACCGCACGTACATCATCACCACGAGGCGGATCACCTCAGGCGATGAGTTGAAATACCGAAATGGACTTGCAGGCTTACGAGGGCGAGGCATCCCCTGCCCTACCCCGCCATCCCTCGAACGTCAGGTGTATTTGCTCTGACAGAGCCTGCGACTGCAATGCGCTGCCGTTTCAAGCAGAAAAGCGGTTTCTTCATCGCTCTGCCGTGCCTGTACGGCGATCGCGCCATCAATATTCGTCGCCTCCAAAACGATGTTCAGCTCCGCAGCCGAAAAGTCGCGCGCAATGGCCGACCCCGGAGCAATCCAGCCGAACGTGGCAGCATCGTACCGCCAAAGATGGTGATGGGCATCAATTAGCATATGCGATGACTAAGTTGCATATATGATAGTGATCGTCTAGACCCGTCGCGGTCAATTCGCACAGGCAATGGAGTGGAAAATGAAAGCTGTCGTCTGTCGCGAACCTTATAGCCTTGGAATAGAGGATCGGCCGCCGCCTGCCGCCGGGCCGGGAGACGTGCTCATACGTATCCGGCGCGTGGGCCTGTGCGGCACGGATTATCACATCTTCACCGGGCGCCATCCCTTCCTCGCCTATCCCCGCGTCATGGGGCATGAGCTGAGCGGAGAGGTCGCACATGCCAGACCCGACTCAGCATTCCATGTCGGGCAAACGGTCGCGATCAACCCCTATCTCGCTTGCGGAACCTGCGTCGCCTGCCGGAAGGGAAAGCCCAACGCCTGCATGAACATCAGCGTGCTCGGCGTTCATGCCGATGGCGGCATGACCGAATTTGTCGCGGTGCCCGAAAGCGCCGTGATCGACGCCAGCGGCCTGACGATTGACCAGGCCGCCATGCTGGAGTTTCTGGCGATCGGCGCTCATGCGGTATCGCGCGCGCACGTTTCCTCCACGGACCGGGTGCTGGTCGTTGGCGCGGGGCCGATCGGCATAGCGGCCGGCCTCTTCGCGCGCTTGTGCGGCGCCGATGTCACGCTGGTCGATACGCGGGCTTCCCGGCTGGCCTATGCCCGTGAGCGGCTGGGCTTCGAAACGACGGTTGAGGCTGGTCCGGACCTCGGCGCCGACCTTGCCAGCCGCACCGATGACGAGATGTTCGACATCGTATTCGACGCCACCGGTTCACTGGCGGCCATGGCGCAGAGTCTTCATTATGTCGCGCATGGCGGAGCGCTGGTTCTGGTCGGTGTAGCGCCGGGCGATCTTGTCTTCCCTGACCCGGAATTTCACAAGCGCGAGACCACATTGATCGCCAGCCGCAACGCGTTGGCCGCCGATTTCGAGCAGGTAAAGCACGCGATCCAGCACGACCTGATTCCGACTGACGCACTCCATACCCACAGCCTTTCCGCCGAGGAGATGCCCACCCGCCTGCCCGAACTGATCGCCGGGGCAGATCATGTACTGAAGGCCATCGCCACCTTCTAGACACGCGCTTTCGACGAGGGACGCGCGACAAAATAAGGGGAGAGGAACGCCATGTTAATCGAAGCAACCATGTCAGAATCGGTCGAGGGGACAGGTCGTTCCTTCATCCTGCCTTCCTATCGCTGGGGCTTCGCGCTGATCGTCAGCCTGTTCTTCCTCTGGGCACTCGCCAATAATTTCAACGATATCCTGATCCGCCAGTTCCAAAAATCGCTCGGACTGGATCGAGCGCAGGCAGGCTTCATCCAGTTCGTTTTCTATATCGGCTATTTCGTGGTCGCCCTGCCCGCTGGCCTTGCCATGCGCCGGTTGGGCTACCGGACCGGCATCCTTATCGGCCTGGCCCTCTATGCCGTCGGCGCGTTGCTCTTCTTTCCCGCGTCGCTGATGCTCAGCTTCAATATGTTTCTCTTCGCCCTGTTCGTCATCGCCGCAGGCGCCGCTTGTCTGGAAACGACCGCCAACGCTTATGTCGGCTTTTTCGGCGATCCGGCCACGGCCGTCCAGCGCCTCAATCTGGCCCAGGCGTTCAACGGCCTCGGCGCATGTCTCGCACCGGTCATCGGCGGCTTGCTGATCTTCTCCGGCGTCGAACATTCGGACACAACATTGCGCGCGATGAGCGCAACCGAACTGGCCACCTACCGCGCCAGCGAGGCGACGACCGTACAGCTTCCCTATCTGCTGCTCGCTCTGGCCGCGCTGGCCATCGCCATCGCCGTTGCCGTCGCGCGGATGCCCGAAGCGCGCGAGGCCAGGGATGATACGCCGTTGCTCATGCAGTTCCGGAAAATCGCACGACATCGGCCACTTACCGGCGCGGTCGTCGCACAATTTTTCTATGTCGGTGCGCAGGTTGGAATCTGGAGCTATTTCATTGACTTCGTGAAGGATGTAACCCCCTGGATCTCTGAACGGCACGCGGCCTTTCTGCTTTCGGCCAGCCTGGTTCTCTTCATGATCGGTCGCTTTTCGGGGACGGCGATCATGACGCGAGTGCGCCCTGCGACGCTGCTGGGCAGCTATGCCCTGGTCAATACCGTACTTTGTACCGTTGCGGCTCTTGCTTCGGGCTGGACCGCGCTGGGTGCGTTGATCCTCGTAAGCTTCTTCATGTCGATCATGTTCCCAACCATCTTCGCCCTGGGCGTCGAAGGCCTCGGAACCGCCAGACCGCTGGGCTCCTCATGCATCATCATGGCCATTATCGGCGGCGCCATCTTCCCGCCGCTGATGGGGCTGGTGTCGGTCGAAGCGGGTAGCCTGCCGCTCGCCATGCTGCTGCCCGCCATCTGCTTCGCCATCATCACCGTCTATGCCCGGCGGGTTTTACGAGCGATATCGGCTTGAAGAAGCCGCCTTCTTTGAGGCGGCCGCAGCACATCCAGCCTCAACATCGATTCCGATGCGCGCTGATATGGACTCAGCGTATCGCAATACAGATTGACTGATCGGCCGTTCACCTCGGCACCGGCTTGCGCTATCCTTCGGTGATGGCTTGCAAGCACAGAATATTGATCGTCGGGGGTGGAACTGCAGGATGGCTGACCGCGGCCTATCTCGCGCGCTTTTTCCGTCTCGCAGGGCAAGGCGGGATTGAAATCACATTGCTTGAATCCCCGGAAATGGGGATCATCGGAGTCGGCGAGGGAACATTTCCCACCATTCGTTCGACGCTTGATTTTCTGGGAATAGACGAAACCAGCTTTCTGCGCGCGACGTCTGCAACCTTCAAACAGGGCGTTCGTTTCGACGATTGGCTACATAAACCTTCCCCGGATCGCGCCCGTCACCAATATTTCCATCCTTTCGAGGCTCCTCTTTACACCGACGATGCCAATATTGTGGCCTGCTGGCTGCACAAGGACGAACTGTCCCGACCGCGTTTCGCGCAGGCGGTATCCATTCAACATGGCGTGGCTGAAAGCCGCAGGGCGCCCAAGAAGCTCGGCGAGAGTGGCTTTTCAGCGCCGCTCAACTATGCCTATCATTTCGATGCGTCCCGTTTCGCACGCGTTTTGCAGGAACGCGCGATGGAATTGGGAGTCAAGCATGTCGCCGGACTGCTGACCGGCGCGGAGCTGGATGCGGATGGGACCATCGCCCGAATCCTTACCCGAGAACAAGGAACGCTGAAGGCCGACCTCTATATCGATTGCTCCGGCTTTCGCGCCGAACTGATCGGCAAGGCGTTGGGCTCTGGGTTCAAATCGGTGAAACATATTTTGTTCACCGATCGCGCCCTCGCCTGCAAAATCCCCTACCCCGACCCGGACACGCCCATTGAAAGCTTTACCATTGCCACCGCGCACGCAGCCGGATGGAGTTGGGACATCGGGCTGGAAAGTAGCCGCGGCATAGGCTGCGTCTATTCATCGACCCATATGACCGACGATCAGGCTGCGGACGTGCTGCGGACCTATATCGGTCATGATGCCTACAAGGCGCGCATCATCCCCTTCGAGCCGGGCTATCGCGAGGCGCAATGGATCGGCAATTGCGTTGCGGTGGGCTTGTCCGGCGGCTTCCTGGAGCCGCTGGAATCGACCGGCGTCTTACTGATCGAAGCCGCGGTGGCCATGCTGGCTGAACTTTTCCCCTTTGCCGGACCGATCGACGCACCGGCCAGACGCTTCAACAAGCTGATCGTCGGGCGGTACGAAAGGATCATCGATTTCCTGAAACTACATTATTGCTTGAGCAACCGCGACGAACCCTTCTGGCGGGACAATGCCGATCCGGCGTCGATCCCCGAAACGCTACAGGAACTGCTGCGGCAATGGCGCCACCGGCCACCCAACCGCTTCGATTTTCTGCTCGACCTGGAGAGTTTCGCCTTCTTCAACTACCAATATATTCTCTACGGAATGGATTTCCGGACCAGTCTGTCGGAAGGGTCCGATGAATTTCCCTCCGCCGCGACGGACAAGCTGTTTGCACGTATTCGGAGTTTCAGCGAGCAGGCGACCAAGGAGTTGCCTACCAACCGGGCATTGATCCGGCAGATCAACGCCTGATTATCGATCCAGCGTTTGGACCGTCCGGTCGTCGGCTGACGCCCCTCACAGGGTCCAGTCGAATTGCAGCCAACCCTTGTCCGTGTCGGTAGCGAAACCATCGGCCCTGTAATGGGCATATCGTGCCGACAGCGCATAGTGCCCGTATTTCATTCCCGCCAGCAGGTCGAGTTCATCGCCATAGGCGCGGTGCATCCGGTCGCTGGTGAAATGATGCCAGCTTGCGCCAAGATTGACGGCATCAAGCGATCCGACCTTCCGCCAGCCAAGCCCCGCCGTCCCATAAAGATCGCGCAGGCCGTCCGGCGGCGTGACGGTGAATTTGCCCGCCCATCCGTTGAACTTGAAGTGCGAGGCAAGCGGCGTCTGCACGCTCGTCAATGCAACGCCCCTGTCGGCGCCAAGGACTTCGTAACCGCCGGTCAGGCTGAGCGCCTTGCCGGCGAGGCTGATCTCGCCCAGCCAATAGTCCGCTGCATAATGATTGGGATTGCGGTGCCAATCGCTCTGCCGCGCCCAACTCGCGACATAGGCCAGCGACAAGTCCTTCGCGATCGGAGCCTTGCCTGCAAAGCGCAGGCCATAGGTCTGGCTGGAAAGGCGGAAGCCCTGCACGGCGGCCATGTCCTGATCCACAAGATAGGCGAAGGCGCTCAGCGTGCCCGGCTTGATCCCGTAGCTGATCAAGGCAAAAACATTATTGCCCCCGATGGATTGCGGCCGTGCGCCGCCGCCGTACCGCCCGTTAACCGTCCGCACGTCCCAGCTATAGGTGACATCGGCGCTCAACCCCAGCGGCTTGCCCCACTGCAAGCGAACGGCGTCATAGGTCTGCTCGCTCTGCCGCCAGGGCGCTGTGCCGGCAAACCGGTCATCGGCAAGATTGAGCCGCTGTCGCCCCGCAGTGATTATCGTCCCCTTGCTGGCATAGCGAAGCTGAATGCGGTTGAGTTCAAGATTTTCCGGATCAACGATCAGGGGATAGGCAGCTTTGCCGTTGGTGCCATCATTATAGCCCTTGTCGAACGCGATCACCCCCTCCGCCTCCACAAGCAAGGACCAGTTCCGCCAGTCAGCGGTCAAACCAGGACGGACCCGTAGCGTCACTGCATCGGCCTCTTTCGGCAGTCCATCCTGATCGACATGCTCATAACGCAGCCGCATGTCGGCGCCGGGCGTGAGCTTTAGCGGCTGGGCTTGCGCCGTGCCGACGACGAGCAGGCCCGATGCGCATAGAAGCGCTATTTTCATGGCAGTTCTCCGGAAGACGCCTATCCGGCGCGACAGAGACGGGCGTTACTAGCCTCAGACGGTAGCGAGTTCCGCATTTCGCGCCCCAAGCTCACCGGTCTGCCGAGCCTTGCGACCATAGACCGCCTCGAACAGCGGGGTTGCCATCACCGTCGTGATGATCGCCATCAACACCAGCATTGAAAACAGGGTCGGGCCGATAATGCCCTTTTGCAGGCCGATGTTGATGATGATCAGTTCCATCAGCCCCCGCGAGTTCATCAGCGCGCCAATGCCAAGCGCTGTGCGATTATCCTCGCCCGTCAGCCGCGCGGCGGCATAGCAGGCACCGAATTTGGCAAGGATCGAGACTGCGAGGATAACCGCCGCGATCAGCAGCAGATAAGCCGAGTTCACCATGTCCATTCGGGTGTTGAGCCCCGAATAGGTGAAGAACATCGGCAGCAGAAGGACGACCGCGATCGGCTCCACCTTCTGCTTCAACTCTTCCACAAAACGCCCGCGAGGCATACATACGCCGATAAGGAAGCCGCCAAAGATGGCGTGAATCCCGATGGCGTCCATCAGGAAGGCGGACAGGCAGAATAGCAGCAGGGTGATGGCCAATATCTGCGTGCTCATCTCGCCGCGCTCCTCAACCGCGCGACCCAGCGGAGCGAGCAGTTTCCGGCCGAACAACAGCATGAAGCCTGTATATAGGACCGCGCCACCGATCGCGATGACAGCGACGCCCGCGCCGGCGCCGAAGGTCGCGAGTACGATGGCGAGCACGCACCAGGACGCCGCATCATCGAACGCGCCCGCCGTCAGGGTCAGCGTGCCGAGCGCCGAATTGGCGAGGCCATTCTCGTTGATAATGCGTGCCAGCATGGGAAAGGCGGTCAGTGCGATGCAGGCGCCGATGAACAGCGTCCCGTTCACCTGGCTGATGCCTGGCGTGAAGAGGCCCGGTATCCCGATCAACATCGGGGTGATCAACGCCGCCAGCGCGAACGGCGCAACGATCCCCGCAGCCGAGACGGCGGCAGCGCTCTTCGCCTTCGATTGGAAATGATCGAGGCGGAGTGTCAGGCCGACCATGAACATATAGAGACCCACGCCCAGTTGCGCCCCGACATAGAGCACATTGCGCGTTTCCTTGGGGAAGATCGCATTCTGCAGTTCGGGGAAGAACAGGCCCAGCAGTGAGGGGCCGAGCACGACGCCGGCGATCATCT
The DNA here is from genome assembly GCF_022758885.1 of Sphingobium sp. BYY-5. Lineage (NCBI taxonomy): Bacteria > Pseudomonadati > Pseudomonadota > Alphaproteobacteria > Sphingomonadales > Sphingobiaceae > Sphingobium > Sphingobium sp. BYY-5. Next base: position 464,078 of record NZ_JALEBH010000001.1, on the reverse strand, counting down.
CACCAACGACCTGTGGCTGTTTCAGCAGCCGTTGTCCGAGCCAGCCGACGACGCGACAGGTAAGGATGATCACCGCAAGCTGAAGGAAAAAGTGAATGCTGCAGTCCGACGGCGCATAGCTTTTGACCGCGTTAACGGCGGGACCGTGGGGACTGAGAACGTCGGTTAATATAAACCAGGCTTCGCTCAACATACTCATTCACCCATCCTCCCCAAAAAACATTACGCCCGGTGCTTCAACACCTGTTGCGCACCTTCAGGGAAGGCGTGATCCAGGCGCCGCGCAACTGGAAATCGCCGCCTGTCATTACTTTGTTGGTTCACACAGACTAACTGTTGCACCAACCGCACATAGTAGTAACGTACCTATAAGGTAGCGCAACCATTCTAGCTATGTAGGCACAAATGAAGGTGGTAACGAGCCGGGAATTCAATCAGGACGTAAGCGCCGCCAAGCGAATCGCACGGGCAGAACCAGTGTTCGTCACGGATCGCGGCAGGCCGACGCACGTGCTCATGAGCATCGACCATTTTCGCCAGTTGACCGGCGAGCGCGAGAGCATCGTGGATCTTCTCGCGACTCCGGCAGAGGCGCTTGATGTGGAATTGGTGCTGTCGGGGCGCTGGTGATGTTTCTGCTGGACACCCCAATTCTTCTGGAACTGCGCAATGCTCGAAGGCGGGGCGCGGATAATGGCGTAACCGCCTGGGCTTCCAGGGTCGCGCGGGACCGACTGTTCATCTCCGCACTCGCGATCGGAGAATTGGAGGCCATTTGCGCGCGCGCCGCTCGCCAGGACAAAGCGAGCGGCGCAGCTTTGCAGGCATGGGTACGTCAGCAGGTCGTGCCCGCGTTCGACGGCCATATCTTGCCGGTCGACGCAATCGTGGCGCTGCGGCGGGGAGACGTGGCGGTAGAAGGAGAGCGCAATGCGCTGATCGCTGCGACGGCGCTCGAACACAGCCTAATATTGGTCACGTTCGACAAAGCGATGTTCAAGCGCGCGCGCATTCGACTGTTGGATCCACGTACTGACGATGAGGATGAGGTCGGCGAGGAATCAAACTGGCGCGCGGCCAGCCGCAGTCGTCCCCAGTGGTTGCGCAGCCTGTTCATTCGCGGCTGAACTGCAAGTCCATAGGCGTGGCCTCGCAAGACGCATCCGAAACAATGATGATTTATGCTCAACATGGCGTGAAACGCGCTCATGTTGATGGCGCCGCGCATTACTCTTATCATGGCGCATTAATTTGTGCCGGCTGACGCTCGGGATATTCCCGCACGCACGCGAGAAATATCCGCCGCCCGGCCCCATGAAGAGAAGCGGCGATGAAAATTGAGATCAACGGAACGGACCACGAAATCGACGCTGAAGGCGACACGCCGCTGCTATGGGTCATACGCGACAATCTGGGTCTCACCGGAACCAAATATGGATGCGGCATAGCCCAGTGCGGCGCCTGCTCGGTCCTTATCGACGGGGTCGTCGCGCGGTCTTGCGTGACGCCAGTCGATCAGGCCATCGGCCGCAAGATCACGACGATCGAGGCGATCGAGGCCGATGCGGTCGGCCAGCGGGTGGTAGCGGCCTGGGTCAAGCATCAGGTGCCCCAATGCGGCTATTGCCAATCGGGGCAGGTTGTCGCCGCAACGGCCCTGCTCAAGGAGGTTGCAGCACCGACCGACGATCAGGTCGATGCAACGATGACCAACCTGTGCCGCTGCGGAACCTATAATGCAATTCGGGCCGCGATCCGCGAAGTCGCCGGACCGCGCGCCGCCGAAGCCGGGGCGGCGCCCGATGCCATGCTCCCGACAGGCATGGCCATCGCTACGCTCGCCACTGGCGTTGGCGTCGCGATCGCCTTGGCAAGGGGCGATGTGGAAGAGGCGGAAAAGGCATGACCCACATAAACCGACTGATCACCCGCGCGGCTGGCACTGCAATCGATGCGCCGGTCAATATCTCGCGCCGCCGCTTTCTCCTCCAGGCGGCGGGTGCGACGAGCGGCGCTCTGGTCCTGGGCTTTGGTCTTCCGGTTGGTGAAGCTCGCGCTGCCCTGCCCGTTATCAAGCCCGGCACGCGCATTCCCGCCTTCCTGGAAATTCGTCCCGACAGCACGGTCCGCCTGTTAAGCCCCTTCATAGAGGGCGGCCAGGGCATATTCACCGCCATGGCGCAGATTGTCGGCGAGGAACTGGATGCCGATCCGGCGACCTTCACCGTCGAAAGCGCACCGCCCGGTCCGGATTATCTGGTCGTCAACGACGCTATGCGCATCACCGGCGGCAGCATGTCGGTGCGCACCAGCTACATGACCATGCGCAAACTTGGCGCGGTCGCGCGCCACCTTCTGCTACAGGCCGGCGCGCGGCGGCTGGGAGTTGCCGCCGACACGCTGACGACTGAGCCGGGCCGTATCGTCCATGCCGCATCCGGGCGGTCTCTGGCCTATGGCGAAGTCGCAAGCCATGCGCTGGACCTGCCTGCGCCCGATCCCCAGACGGTTCCGCTCAAGGAACCGAAGGATTTCCGATGGATCGGCAAACCGGTCGCGCGACTGGACATGCACGACAAATCGACCGGCACGGCGATGTTCTCCATCGATGCCAAGGTCGACGGCATGGTCCACGCCGCCGTCCAACATGCGCCGCGCCTGGGATTGACCGTCGGCGCGATCACCAATGAGGCGCAGGTGAAGACCATGCGTGGCGTCATGTCGATCCATCGGCTGCCGGGCGCCGTAGCCGTGGTCGGCGAACGCTGGTGGGACGCCAAGCGCGCGGCCGAGGCGCTGCTGGTGGAGTGGCAGGAACCCGCGCCCGGCGCCGCGCCGCGCTATATGCCCGCGGACTTCGCGACCGACAGCTTCCGCGACGGCATGGCCAGGAATGGCGGCAAGGAGGAAACCGCCGAGACCAAAGGAGACCCCGCCCGCGCGCTCAACGATGCAGCGACGCAAGTCAGCGCCACCTATCATAGCCAATATGTGAACCATGCCCAGCTTGAGCCACCGTCGACACTGGCCCGGCACAATCCTGACGGCACGCTTGAGCTATGGTTTCCGAACCAGGCGCCCGAAATGTTCCTGGGCGACATCGCCAAGCGAACAGGTCTCGACCAGAGCAAGATCATCATCCATTCGCCGCTGCTTGGCGGTTTTTTCGGCCGACACTTCCTGTACGAGTCGGCCAACCCCTATCCGCAGGCGATTCAGCTCGCCAAGGAGGTTGGCCGGCCGGTCAAGCTGATCTGGAGTCGCGAAGAGGAATTTCTGCGCGATGCGCTGCGACCTATGGCGGTGGTGCGCTTTCGCGCGGGGCTGGACGGCGATGGGAACCCCACCGTCATCGAAGCGGTGAGCGTCACCGAAGGTCCGACCGAAGCGATCGCCAACGCGCATGATCCCAAGATCGACCCGACCGCGCTCGAAGGGCTGACCAACAAGGTCTATGCGATCCCGCACAAGCGGATCGCCCAGGTCTATGTCAAGAACCCGGCTATGCTGGGCTATTGGCGTTCCGTCGGCAATTCGATGAACGATTTCTTCTACGAATGCTTCCTTGATGAGATGGCCGACGAAGGCGGACGCGATCCGCTGGACCTGCGCCTGCATCTTCTGCGTGACAATAAGCGTCTCACGACCTTGCTGAAGGCCGCGGTCGACCTGTCCGGCGGTTGGCAGCGCGGCCCGTTCACCGCGCCGGACGGTAGCAAGCGCGCACGCGGATTGGGCATGGCGTCGCCCTTCGGCACGGAGACGGCCGCGATCGCGGAAGTGTCCATCCGCGACGGCCAGGTGCGTGTGCATGAAGTGTGGCAGGCGATCGATCCGGGCAGCATCGTGAACCCCGCCATCATCGACGCGCAGGTCAATTCCGCTGTTGCGCTGGGCGTGTCGCAGATATTGTTTGAAGAGGCCGCCTATGCGGAGGGGATGCCCGTGGCGCGCAATTACGACATGTACCCGATCCTCTCGCTCGACCATATGCCCAAGGTCCATGTGAAGATCGTCGAAAGCGGAGAGAAGATGGGGGGCATCGGCGAACCTGGCCTGCCTGCGGTGCCGCCGGCGGTGGCCAATGCCGTGTCGCGCCTCACCGGCAACCGTGTCCGCAGTATGCCGCTCCGCCGGCTCAGCTTCGACGCCTGAGCGAGACAGGGATGGGACAGATGAAATTCAAGCAGCGCCTGAAGAAACTTCTCGCCGTCTCGATACCCGTTCTGCTCGTGGTGGGCGGCGCAACGGCATGGTTCGTGAACCGGACCCCGGCATCCCCCTTCGATGGTCAGGCGGCGCCCCGATCGGCCGATCTCGTCCAGCGCGGCGAATATGTCGCGCGGGCGAGCGATTGCGTCGCCTGCCACAGCCTGCCCGGCCACCCGGCTTATGCGGGTGGATTGGAAATGCCGACGCCGATGGGGTCCATCTTCGCGACCAACATCACGCCGGACAAGGAAACCGGCATCGGCGCCTATAGCCTGGCTGATTTTGACCGCGCCGTCCGCATGGGCGTGGCGCGCGACGGGCATCGTCTCTATCCAGCCATGCCCTACCCTTCCTATGCCAGACTGGACGATGCCGACGTTCAGGCGCTCTACGCCTATTTCATGGAGAAGGTACGGCCGGTCAGATTGGCGAGCAAGGAGAGCGACATTCCCTGGCCGCTCAATATGCGCTGGCCGCTGGCACTCTGGAATGTCGGGTTCATGCCGGGCGAACCCTATCGCGCTGATCCGTCGAAAGACGCGATGTGGAACAGGGGCGCCTATCTGGTCCAGGCGGCCGGGCATTGCGGTGCCTGTCATACGCCCCGCGGGATCGCCATGAACGAAAAAGGGCTGGACCAGCGCAGCGGCAGCTTCCTGTCGGGCGCGGTCATCAACGGCTGGTATGCGCCCAGCCTGCGTGGCGACTTCAACCTGGGTCTGGCACGCTGGAGCGAGGAGGATATTCACCGTTTCCTCAAAACCGGCCGTAACCAGCATGGCGTCGTTTTCGGTTCCATGGCCGAAGCGTTCAACAATTCCACCCAGTTTCTTACCGACACCGACCTGAAGGCGATGGCCCATTATCTCAAGTCGCTGCCAGGCGATCCCGATCGCGACGGCACGCCATGGAAATATGAAACAGGCCCCATCACCAGCACCAGCCTTGGCAAGGGAGCCACGTCGGGCGCGCGGCTGTATGCGGCGAAATGCAGTTTCTGCCACGGCGTCGACGGGCGCGGCAAAGCGCCCTGGATTCCGCCGCTCGCCGGCACCGCCTCCTCCTTGGCGACTGAGAGTGCATCGTCGATCAACGTGACGTTGAACAGCTCGCAGCGCGTCGTCGCCAATGGCGTTCCCGACGCCTATCGGATGCCCGCCTTCCGGGAGCAACTCAGCGATGCTCAGATCGCCGATCTGCTGACCTTCGTGCGCACATCCTGGGGCAACAAGGGCGGGGACATCACCGCCAGGGATGTCGAGAAAATCCGGAAGAATACAAAGGCGTCCGAGACCGGCATCGTCATCCTTCCGCACTGACGGGCCTCGACATCAATGCAGTTCGGTATAGTCCGGCATCACGGAAAGAAGGCCAGAGACACGGGCTTGTCCACCGCCAGGCTGTGGCCGGTGACGCGCAATCGACCACTCGCCCGATCCACCCCGAAGACGGCAAGATTGCCCGATCCCTGGTTGGTGACGATCAGCCAGCGGCCCGTTAGATCGATACCGAAGCTCCAGGGCACACGGCCGCCACAATCGATCCGCTGCACCTCGGTCAACCCGCCGCTTTTGCGGTCGATCGCGAAGACATGCATCAGGTTGGCGCCACGGTTCGAGACATAGAGGAAGCGGCCATCGGGGGAGACCGCAATCTCCGCCGCACTGCGCGTTCCCGCGAAATCGGGCGCGTCGAGCGCAACCCTTGCGGTCTGAGTCAGCGTCCCGCTACGCGCGTCCCAGCGATAGGCATGGACCTCCGCCAGCAATTCCGTGTCGAGGAAGGCGAAACGGCCGTCAGGCGAGAAGGTCAGATGGCGCGGCCCGGAACCCGGCGGCAAGGCGAGCGCAGGCGTCGCGGCCGGCTCCAGGCTCTGTCGCACCGGGTCAAAGCGATAAACGAACAGCCGATCCGTCCCCAGATCGGCCGCAAGCAGATAGCGGCCGCTGGGGTCCATCACGGCTGCATGGGCATGGGGCCCTTTCTGCCGCCAGTGCGGCCCTGATCCCGTCGGCGCCTGGACCGATCGCATTGCGTCGGGCGTACCATCCGCCTTCACGGCGATCGCCCCCACCTGGCCAGTGCCATAATTGGCGACGAAGAGCGTCCGCGACGCCGCATCATAAGAAAGATGGGCGGGTCCAGCGCCACCGGAATCGACCCGGCCCAGCAGCTTCAGCCCGCCGGTGCCCCGATCCACGGCATAGCCCAGGACTCCACCTTGCGTCCGGTCGTCATCGCCGGTTTCACTGACGGTGTAGAGGACCGGCTTGCGTGGATCGCGGACCAGCCAAGTGGGCCGCTCGGCTTCGATCGCGAGGCCAAGATCGCTCAACGCGCCGGTCGCCGGATCGAAGCGCGCGGCGAAAATGCCCTGTCCCGGCCCGCTGCCCTGCGTACCGATATAAAGCAGCGGGGCGCCACAACGTGGCCCCGCACAGGCCGCCATCGCCCTGGCCGAAGCGATCGATCCCGACAGCGCCGCCGCCAGGCCCATGATCGTGAAATGACGCCGTTCCATCCCTCTCCCTTTCCTGCTCGCTGCCTCGTACCGCAAACCGGGCCGGTCTGGCGAGCGCGATCGAAAGGCGAGGCAATATTGCTGGCATCAAGCTAGGACCAATCGGCATTCAGCTCTGACGGGCTGCAAATGGCGGCTTTCCGCGCTTCCGGTGCTCACATACTTTTAGGGCGGATCGATATTCCCGGTTTCAGAGGCTTCCTACGCCGTCATGCCGGACTTGATCCGGCATCCAGGACCACAAAGGGCGGCACCTGCGACTCTGGATACCGGATCAAGTCCGGCATGACGTTGAAAACGAACCTGCTGCTTCCGCCTCTACCTGAATGTCGATTGGCGCTGCATTCGCATTCGGCATCCACCGATCCTCCATCGATCCTCCGACAGGCATCAATCACCCGCCCCTATCCCGCCGATCAACCGTTGCTCACAGGGAGCGGCGTTCTGACGGGAAAAACACCAATGATGCGTTACAAGACAATGCTGTGCTTCGCCGGCTTCCTCGGACTTCCGGTCCTCTCAACCTCAGCCCATGCGCAGGAAGACGACAAGGGCATCTATGCGGTCGCCCGCGCCGGCATGGCCGTCAGCCCGGACCAGAAGCTCGACAGCGCCGATCTTCCTTCATCGGCGACCTTCGATGAGAAGACCAAGTATAAGTCGGGTTTCACCGGCGAACTGGGCGGCGGCTATGATTTCGGCATGTTCCGCATCGAACAGTCGGCCGGCTATATGAGCCTCAAGGCCAAGGGCCTCAATCAGGACGACTTCACCGGTGAAGGCCGCAACAAGGCGATGTTCGTCCAGCTCGGCGGCTATGTCGACATTCCGCTCAGCTCGATGATCGAACCCTATGTCGGCGGTGGCGTCGGTGTGGCGCGGGTCGATGCTCAATTGTCGCGTAGCGACAGCCTGCTCGGCACGACCAGCAACTATTCCGGCAAGGACTGGGGCCTGCTGTGGCACGTCGATGCGGGCGTCGGCGTGAAGGTCGCGCCGAAAGTCACCGTGGAACTCGGCGCGCGCTATACGCAGGTCAGCAGCCTGAAGTTCGACGGCGTGAGCGGCGGTCAGGCGACCACCTTCGAACCCACCATGCGCACCATCTCCGGCACGATGGGCGTGCGCTACAAATTCTGATCCGGACATCCCGCCCGGATGGATAGCCCTTGGGTCGCACCTTGGGTGGCCACGTCGCTTATTGCGACGTGGCCTTTTTCTTGTGTCCGCCACGATCGCGATGACGAACTACCGGGCGCTGGGAAGACCAGCGCCCGGTCATATTACAGGAAGAAATCGTGGATGACGTCCAGCACCCGTCCGGTCGGCAGATAGACCAGCGCGACATCGTCATAATGGCGTATCCAGCGGGCCGAACGCGGCGGCGCGGGCAGGCGGTAACGGTGATAGTCCGCGATAAAGTAGCGCGGTTCATAATAGCCGCGCCGCAGCGTGGCGCCGGTGGCGAAATGTTCGTACCGGAACGGCGCGCGCCAGTCGCCGCGTGCATAAAGCCCCCTGTTGCGGTCGCGATAGTCGCGCCAGTCGTCACGATAGTCGCGATGCGCGTCGCGCAGATTCTCGCGGGCCTGGCGCACATGGCGATATTCGCCATAGCGTTGAGCGCGGTCCATATCACGCTCCGCGTCGCGAATTTGCTCGCGGTCGCGATGCAACTCACGGGTCTGCGCCATGGCGAGCGAAGGCAAGGCCATCCCCGCCATGACGATGGCTAGACGATAGATCATGTTCAATCTCCTCATTGTCGGACATACTGACCGACGGGCGCGAAATTACGGATCGCCGATGGAGGATCGGGGCAAGGGCGATGGAGGTTGTATGAAGGCGGGCGATCTCCACACTTCCTCCATCATGTGGGTGGATAGGACGGTTGATGACGATGATGTCCTGGATTCCCAGAACGACGCGAACGGCCAAGTGGACACCAAAGCGGACAGCAAGACGCTGCGGCATTCCGGTTCGTCCACGCGGGCGCGCTCATGGTTAGGGCCGGTGCCGACGATGCATCCGGCCTGGCGGCGATTTTCGTCGCGAACCGCGATCGCCTGCTGCGTTTCTTCATCAGCCGCACCCGCGACCGGGCCGAGGCCGAGGAGATCGTGCAGGAAATCTATCTGCGCCTCGACCGGGCGTCAGGGCCGCTCCGCGATCCGGTCAACTATCTGCACCGGGTCGGCCTCAACCTGGTAGTCGACCGCGCCCGCGAGCGCGAGCGGCGGACACGGCGGGAAAAGGACTGGACCGAAAGCACGACCAGCCGGATCGGCGAGGATTATGTGGACGAACGCCCTTCGGCCTTCGCGCAGCTTGCCGCGCGCAAACGTGCGGAGCAGATCGGCCGGGCGCTTGCCACGCTGCCGCCGGGCGCCGCACGGGTGTTCCGGATGCACCGGATCGAGGGATTGAGCCATGCGGAAGTGGCGCAACAGCTCGGCATCTCCCGCAAGGGTGTGGAAAAGCACATGGCGACCGCGCTCAGGCATCTCGCCAGGGAAATCGACCCGTGAACCGCCGACCAAGGTAGGGTGGACTAGCCACCCCGCCGTCTCCCTCCGAAGGACCAACGCCCATTCATCAAGAGGCAGTGCCGTGACGCACGATCATGACGAGGACATCGAAAAGGACGCCGCCGACTGGCACGCTCAGGTGCTGGCGGACGATGTCGACTGGACGGCGTTCGCGCTCTGGCTCGATGCGCATCCGGCGCATCAGCCCGCCTATGACCGGCTTGCCCTGCTCGATGCCGACGTCGCCGACTGGGTTCGGGACAACGGCCTGCCGTCCATCGAGGAAGAAGCGGTTCCCGATCAGCACGGCCTGTCCCGCCGCTGGTGGCTGGGCGGCGCAATCGCCGCATCGCTGACGGCTATCGCCATAGGCCTGCCGCTGATGATGCAAGGCGGCAACGATCCGATCGTCCATGCCACGACGGAACAGCCGCAGGTGATCGCGCTTGCGGGCAATGGCGGCACGGTGATGCTGGACAGGAACAGTCAGCTTGCGATGGGCGACGATGGGCGGGTCCGGATGGACCGGGGCGCCGCCTATTTCGATGTCCGGCATGATGAGGCGCGTCCTCTGGAAATCCGCTCCGGCGAATTTGTCGTCCGCGACATCGGCACGCGATTTACGGTGACGCGCGCGCCCGGTCGCCTGTTCGTGGCGGTCGAAGAAGGGATCGTCGATATAGGCTGGCGGGACAGCGCGCCGACACGGCTGACGGCGGGTCAGGCCTTTCAGGGCGAAGAAAAGAGCGGCTCCGCTGAAATCCGCGCCATAGACCCCGGTACGGTCGGAAGCTGGCGCGACGATCGCCTCGTCTACGACAATGCGCCGCTCGACATGGTTGCGGTTGACCTGTCCCGCTATATGGGGACGCGCGTCGAAGTGGACCCGTCTATCGCCAAGCTCAAACTTTCAGGCATATTGCTCATTCGAAATGGTTCCGATCTTGCCGATCAGATTAGCGCGATTCTCCCAGTGGAAGTGCGCCGCGGCGATGGGCGCGTTCGCCTTGTCGGCCGCGGCCAACGTTGAGCGGGCCTATGCGAACCCGACTGTGATCGACATTCCCGCCGGCCCGCTTGCCGGGGCGATAGACGCCCTCTCGCGCCAGGCGCGCATTTCCGTGGCCGTTCAGGGCCGACTTCCCGCCATCCGCACCCGCGCAGTACGCGGGCGGATGGAGCCGGGGGAAGCCCTCGCCCGCCTGCTCGCCGGTAGCGGCTGGCGCGCGCGTCAGGTCGCGCCCGCGCTGTGGCAGCTCGTTCGCGCGCCCGAAGGATCGCGTCCGACCACACCGCCTCCCCGCCCGGCGCAACACCCCATCACCCCGCCCCTGAACATCGTCGTCACCGCGCTCAAGCGGGAACAGTTGCTTTCATCAGCCCCCGTGTCGATAGCGGTGGCGCCGGGAGACCGCTTCGCCGGCGGATCGAGCGCGCGCGGATCGAGTGATCTGGGCGAGGAAGTCGGCAGCGTCTTTTCGACCCATATGGGACCGGGGAAGGAAAGGCTGTTCCTGCGCGGCGTCGCCGACAGCCCATTCAATGGCCCAACCCAATCGACCGTCGGCCTCTTCCTGGACGACGCACGCATCAATTATGCGCTCCCCGATCCGGATCTGAGGCTGGTCGATATCGACCGGGTCGAGGTTCTGCGCGGCCCGCAAGGCACGCTCTACGGCGCGGGCACATTGGGCGGGGTCGTGCGGATCGACACCAATCGCCCGCGCCTGGACGAAAGCGCAGGCGGCATCGCGATCGAAGGATCGACGGTCGCGCGCGGCGGCGATGGCGGCGCGCTGGAAGGCTGGGTCAATGTCCCGCTCATACGCGATCGGCTGGGCCTGCGGGCCGTCGCCTATGTCGACCGGGACGGTGGATGGATCGACGATAGCGAGCGGCAAAAGACGAACATCAACAGCGTGCGCCGTCTTGGCGGGCGCGTGAATCTGCGCTGGAAACCGGATGCTCGCTGGACCATGGACCTGTCGGTCGTCGCCCAGGGCCTCAAGGCGCGCGATACATCCTATGCGACGGAAGGGCTAACGCGCGCGACGGCGCTTGCCGAACCAAATCGCAACAATTTCCTGCTGGTCCGGATCGACGCGAAAGGGCCGATCGGCGGCATCGATTTCCTGTCATCGACGGCGATCGAGAATAATAATGTCGTCAGCCGCTATGACGCCAGTGCGGTGGCCGGATCGGTCGGGCTGGCAGGGCCGACCGCCTATGACGAAAAGCGCAGCATCTACCTCATCACCCAGGAATTCCGGCTGAGCCGTTCGCAGGGACCGTTCAAATGGCTCGCCGGTGTGTCGATCGTCGATGCGGTCAACGTCAATTTCGGCACGTTCAACGCGAACAGTGGCGGCTCCGTACAGGTGCGCAGGCAGGGCAATCTCAGCCTGGAAGCGGCGGCCTTTGGCGAAGGCACACTCGCCCTTCGGAACAATCTCGACCTGACGCTGGGCGTGCGCGCCTTCGTGTCCAACATCTGGGACGATCCGCGCAAGACATCCGATCCATCGATCGATCAATATGGCCTCTCGCCCAGCGCGGCGCTGGCGTGGCGCCCCACACCCGGATCGCTGCTCTGGGTGCGCTACGCCAGCGCCGTCAGGCCCGGCGGACGCAATCTCGACGGTGCGGGCACGCTCGTCACCTTCGCGTCGGACAAGCTCCATAATATCGAACTGGGCTCCAGGCTGTCGCTGCTCGACGGTCATCTCGATCTCGACCTGACGGGCTTCGCGCTGCGCTGGCATAATGTGCAAAGCGATCGCGTGGGGCTGGATGGCCTCGTCGTTACAACCAATGTCGGCGATGCGTCGAACTATGGCATCGAAACGGCGGTGCGCGGCACATGGCGCGACTTTGCTCTGGAGCTTTCCGCCACGCGCCAGCATGGCCGCCTGGAATCCGCCCTGATCGAGGACAGTGACCTCAGGCTCCCCGTCCTTCCCGACATATCCGGACGGGCGCGGCTTAGCTGGAACCGCCAGGTGAATGACTGGGGTCTGGGCGCCTATATGTCCGCCAATTATTGGGGACCGACCCGTCTGGGTTTCGACCCCAACCTTCCGCTCGACATCGGCGCGCGCTGGCTGGTCGGCGCAGGGGTTTCGGCGAGCCGCGACGGGTGGCGCGCCGTGCTGAGCGTATCGAACCTGCTCGACAACCGCAGCAACAGCTTCTCCTTCGGCAACCCCTTCACCTACCGCCTCCAGCCCCAGTTCACGCCGCAACAGCCCAGGACGGTCATGCTGCGCCTGGAGCGGAGTTTCTAGGGCCATTCATGAAAGGCCGCCTGGCTCTTAGAGTTTGTCTCGAAATGCGCCTTTGGCGCATCTGCACCGGCCCACACCCCCACCCGACCGCCCGTCAGGATACCATGTCTGGGAGGTCGGGTGGGGGTGTGGGCCGGTGCGGCCTTCCGAAATGCGCTCTTTCGCGCATTTCGAGACAGGCTCTCACGCCGCCGACAGGATCACCTGAAAACACGCGCCCGAACGATCCGTCCTGTTCTCGGCACTGATCCGCGCGCCGTGCGCCTCGACCAGGCGCGCCGTCAGGGCAAGGCCCATGCCCGTCCCTGGGCAACCGGGGCGATTGACGGTGGCGGTCGATCGCCAGAACGGCGCGAACATACGCTCCTGATCGGCTTGCGCGAAACCAGGGCCTTCGTCGCGCACGCTGAGCCACAGTTCGGTGCCCCGCCGCTCGACATCGACCAGGATGCGGCCGCCTGTCTGCGAATGCTTGGCGGCGTTGGTGATGAGATTGGTCACGATCTGCGTCATCCGCACCGGATCGATATCGACGGTAGATTCGTCATATTTTTCAATAATATCAATATTATACTTGAAAAAAAGGGGCCGAAGGTCGGACACGACAGAACCGACAATATCCGCCAGACGGACCCTCTTTCGACAGAGCCTCAGACGGCCCAGTTCGACCTGCGCCAACATGTCCAGATCGTTGACGATCTCCAGCACATGCTCGACCTGCCGCAGGAGCTGCGCGGTTTCATCGCCATCCGGACTGATGACGCCATCCTCTATGCCGTGCAGCCGCCCCTTGAGGATCGTCAGCGGCGTCCGAAGCTCATGCGTCACCCCTGCCGTCAGCAGGAGCCGCTCGTCACGGGGCGCGCTTGCCGGCGGCTCGGATGGAAGCAACGCCATATTCCCGGAAAGCGCGGCGTGGAAACGCACCTTACTGGTTCGATAAGAGGAGCAAGCCGAAAATGATGGATGCTTCATGCCGTTTCCGTCGAGATTATCTGAGTGCTGACAGGGAGACGGCAGGCTTTGCGGATCACCCTACCTCACTCCGCCGCTATTCCTGCTCGATCCATCCACCCCTTTCCCTTTGCAAGATGCGCAGAATATCTCCACCGTTTCTCCATGGAACCACGCCATGACGGATATTGAGGTGAAGACATGGCTTCGAAAATATTGGTCGTCGAGGATGAACGGGAGATTGCGGACCTTCTGGTCGCTTATATCGAGCGGGCCGGAATGCACGTATTGCGCGCTACTTCGGTGCCCGAAGCGATCATGGTCCATAACCAGAGCGCCCCCGACCTGGTTCTGCTCGACATCGGCCTGCCCGGCGGCGATGGCCTTGACGTGCTCGCGGCCATCCGGCGGCGGGCCGGCACGCCTGTCATCATGCTGACCGCGGTCGATGACGATGTTTCCAAACTCTCCTCCTTCCGCATCGGCGCCGACGATTATGTCGTCAAACCCTTCAACCCCGCCGAGGTGGTCGAACGCATCCGCGCCGTGCTGCGCCGCGCCAGCGGAGAGCGGGAACCCAAACGCCTGTCCGTCGGCCCGCTCGATATCGACCTGGAGGCCCGGCTCGTCAGTTGCCGGGGCGAGGAGAAACCCGACAGCCGCCTCAATCTGACCCCGACCGAGTTCGAAATCCTGGCCCATATGGCACGCTACCCCCGCCGGGCCTTTTCGCGCGCGGAATTGCTGGAGGCGGCCGCGCCGGGGAGCGACGCCTATGACCGGGTGATCGACAGCCATTTGTCGAAGCTGCGGCAAAAGCTGGTGGCGGCGGGCTGCGCCGACATGATCGAGCCGGTTCGCGGCGTCGGATATCGGCTATGGCTGGAAAACGCATGATCGCTCAAAGGTTGACCGTCGCGTGCAGGGAAAGGCGCGGGCAATGACCATGAAGCAGGAGCGCCCGACAACGGACAATGATCGCCCCGGCGTCCCTTGCGCGCAAACGCCGGTGAATGACCTTATCGCACGCGGCCGACATATCTTTGCGGCCGGGCTAGCGCATGAGTTGCGAACGCCCCTCACCATCCTCAAGGGGCGGCTACACGGCCTGGAGGACGGCATCATCGATCCGTCCACGGGCGAATGCGACCGCCTGCTCAAGCAGGTCGATCAATTGCTGCGGATCGTCGATGACCTTGGCATCCTCGTCAAGGCGCAAGCCGGCCAACTGGTGCTCGATTGGCGATCCGTGGATTTCCGGCACATCATCGAGCGGGCCGTCGAAGAGGTGCGATCGGAGGCCAGGGCCGCCCAGGTCGATATTTCGCCGAACCTCCGCCCGGTCATCCTATACTGCGATCCTGCGCGCCTGATCCGGGCGCTCACCACCATTTTCCGGTTCGCCCTTTCGCGTATGGCTCCTGGCCAATCCCTGACGATCCGGAACGGCGATGACAATGACCTCATCATTACAGTCTGGGGCAATGATCTGAAATGCGCGCACGGGCAGGAACATCTTCTCTTCGCGCCATTTTACGATTCTGTCGGGAATGAAGACGCGAATGCTGCACATAGCAGCGTCGGCCCGGCGCTGGCCGCCGCCCTGATCCATGCGCATGGGGGAACAGTCACGGCCCGCCGGAGCGGGATAGAAGAAGCGTCGTTGGAGATTCGGATTTCGCTACCGCGCCCCTGAACAGGCCCGGCCGCTCCTGCCGCTTAAAGCCCGTTTGGAAATGCGCCTTTGGCACATTTCCAAACGGGCTTTAAGATGATGAGGACACGGATCAGGCAGGATTTCTGACGGCGGCGAAGCTGCCCTTCCGGCCTTTCGCAGTGATGCTGCCGCTCATATGGTTGCCGCTCAGCGTGCCCGCGAAATTAATGTCCACCGACATGAACATGACCTTCGTCACATAGGTCCAGCGGACATTGTTTCCGGTGACGTTGCCCTGGGTAAGCGTGTGGACCTTGCCCGCCTTGCCCTTGTCACCCGTCAACACATCCGTGCACTTGCCGTTGAACTGATTTCCCTGCGGTTCGAAGGCGCAATCGACCGCAAAGGCGTTCCCGTCGATGACGCCCGTCACCCGCCAGGTCCCCTGGACCTGCGCCATGGCGGGCATGGGCAAAAGCAGGGCTGCCGGCGTCAAGAAAGCCAGGATGGGGCGAAACAACATGATTTTCTCCTTGCAACATGCCTGGACCCAGGCGGTCGGGTAGCCCGCAAAATACCGGGCCTGCTGCAATGCCAACCATAAGTGCATGGAGCGATGATGGAGGAATCCGGGAGGATCGGTGTCCGCCCTGCGGCCACCTTTCCCTCTCCATCGAACGTCCATCAATGCCGCATTGGCGCTCCATCGCAAAGTGGATGCTCTGGCGATCAGGGCCTGATTCCAAAGGCCCAGGCATTGGCCGCTGCATTGGAGCAAAATATGGCATCCCCCTTCCCCCGGACATCCCTCGCAACCATGGGGGCGATCTTCCTGTACAGCCTCGGACTGGCGGGATGCGCCAGCCCGCAACCGCTGGCCTATCGCGGGCTGGCGTCGTCCACCGTCCTGCGTCCAAGCGATGAAAAGGACGCCGCCCATGTCCCGTATCGCTTCGCGGCCGACGTCAATTGGCGCCGCTATTACAAGGTCATCATCGACCCGGTCGAAATCTATGATGGCGCCGACGCCCAGTTCCACAAATTGTCGGTCGAGGACCGCGAACAACTCGCCAGCTATATGGAGGATCAGTTCACGCAGGAACTGGGGCGGGATTTCGAGATCGTCGATCGCCCTGCCCCCGCGACCCTGCGCATCCATCTCACATTGACGGGCGCAACGCCCACCAAATCCGTGCTGGGGCCATTGTCCCGGTTCGATCTTGCCGGCGGTTCCTATAATGCTTTTCAGGGCATTCGCGGCAAGGAAGGGACGATGACCGGATCGGTCATCTACGCCGTGGAAATCTATGACAGCACCAACGGCGAACTGCTTCTTTCGGAAATCACGAAGCAATTTCCCAACGCCATGAATGTCGGCGCCAGTTTCGGAGCGCTGAAGGCGCCGATGACCGGCATCCGCAAAGGCGCTGTCGAACTGCGGGAAAAACTCGTGGTCGGATCACCGCATGATTAGGTAACAAAGCCCCGGCGCCGTCCGATCTTTTTTGGAACGGGCGACGCGCGAGGCCCTTGCCATATCCGAAAAGCCGCTGCTATAGGCGCAGCCTGCCCGGCGAGAGCCGGGCCGCTCCCCGATAGCTCAGCGGTAGAGCATTCGACTGTTAATCGAATGGCCGTAGGTTCGAATCCTACTCGGGGAGCCATTCAGAATTGTCCGAGCCGCCCGGCCCTGCCGGTGGCTCGGACACTGAAGCTCCAAGCGACATTTTCTCAAGCATATCAAACGGTTCTCGGAACGCGACCGACAGTTGTCCGTTTGCCCAAGTGCTGTTCGAAACCAACAGATTCAAAGCGGAATTTTTGCCACTTTGCGATTGTAGGTTGAAGCGTCCCGGGTTTTCTGGAGGCTGTGCAGTTTGACTCAGGCAGCCATATCGAGGGTCTCAATGGCCGCATAGTAGTTAGCTTCGGCCTCGGCGGGTGGGATGTAGCCGAGCGGGCCGAAAAGGCGATGGTTGTTGTACCAGTCGACCCAGCTCAGCGTCGCCATTTCCACCGCCGATGCGCTTGGCCAGGACCGCTGGCGCCAGATGACCTCGGCCTTGTAAAGGCCATTGATCGTCTCGGCCAAAGCATTGTCGTAACTGTCGCCGACGCTGCCGACCGAGGGCACGAGGTTGGCCTCCGCCAGGCGCTGGGTGTAGTTCATGGCGAGGTATTGCACGCCCCTGTCTGTTGATTTCCACTGAGAAGTGACCCGGGTAGGGCGTAAATTTCCACTGAGAATTGACCCATGTTGAACTCGTCCCTGGCTTTGACAAGCGAGGGTATATGGAGTGTTGGACATGGCGTTATTAAGCGTTATCCGGCGCTGGCATTTTCGCGATCATCTACCGATCCGGGAGATAGCGCGGCGCACCGGACTATCACGCAACACGATCCGCAAATATTTGCGGTCCGAGACGATCGATCCGCGGTTCAAGGTGCCCGATCGACCAAGCAAACTGGACCCATTTGCTGAGCATCTGGCGGCCTGGCTGCGGCGCGAGATGGGCCGATCGCGCAAGCAGAAGCGCACGATCAAGCAGTTTCACGCCGATCTGGTGAGCCTGGGCTATGAAGGATCCTACAACCGGGTTGCCGCTTTTGCTCGGGACTGGCGCGAAGATTATCGGCGCCAGCAACAGATTGGCGGGCGTGGGACATTCGTGCCCCTATCGTTCGCGCCGGGGGAAGCTTTTCAGTTTGATTGGAGCGAGGACTGGGCAATCATCGCCGGGGTTCGGACCAAGCTGCAGGTCGCGCATTTCAAGCTCAGTTACAGCCGGGCATTCATCGTGCGTGCCTACCTTCTGCAAACCCATGAGATGCTGTTCGACGCCCATAATCACGCCTTCCGCGTGCTGGGCGGCGTGCCGCGCCGGGGTATCTATGACAATATGCGCACTGCCGTCGACAAGGTCGGGCGTGGCAAGAAACGCACCGTCAACGCACGCTTCCTGACGATGGTCAGCCACTATCTGTTCGAAGCTGAGTTCTGTAACCCGGCTGCGGGATGGGAAAAGGGGCAGGTCGAGAAGAATGTCCAGGATGCGCGGCACCGTCTGTGGCAACCAACGCCGCAGGCCGAGAGCCTTGATGCGCTGAACCTGTGGCTGGAGGAGCGCTGCAAGGCGTTATGGGAGGACATCCCTCACGGGATCGAACCCGGATCGGTTGCCAATGCCTGGGCCGATGAATCTGAGTGTCTGATGGTTGCGGGCAGGCCCTTCGATGGTTTTGTGGAATATCGCAAACGGGTATCGCCGACCTGCCTCATCCACTTTGAGCGCAATCGCTACAGCGTACCGGCCTCTTTCGCCAATCGCACTGTCAGCCTGCGCGTCTATCCTGATCGCTTCCAGGTCGTCGCCGAGGGACAGCCAATCTGCACGCATCAGCGCATCATCAACCGCTCTCACGACGGTCCAGGTCATACGGTTTATGACTGGCGCCATTATCTGGCGGTCGTGCAGCGCAAGCCCGGCGCCCTGCGCAACGGTGCGCCCTTCCTTGAGCTACCCGATGCGTTCCAGCGTCTGCAGCGACATCTGTTGCGCAATCCTGGCGGCGACAGGGAAATGGTCGAAATACTGGCGCTGGTTCTTCATCATAATGAGCAACTGGTGTTGACGGCGGTCACCATGGCGCTGGAGGCTGGCGTTCCGACCAAGACCCATATCCTCAATCTGCTCTACAGGCTGGTCGACGGAAAACCGATCTCCACGCCGCCGGTGACGGCGCCCCAGGCGCTCAAGCTGGTCAGCGAGCCGATGGCCAATGTCGAACGCTATGATGATCTGCGCAAGGAGAAGCGTCATGCGTCATGACCCTGCCAGCGGCGCCATCGTCGTCATGCTCCGCAGCCTCAAGATGCATGGCATGGCGCAGGCCGTCACCGATCTCATGGAACAGGGATCTCCAGCCTTCGAAGCCGCCATTCCGATCCTCTCCCAGTTGCTCAAAGCCGAGACAGCAGAACGGGAGGTTCGATCTGTGGCCTATCAGCTTAAGATCGCGCGCTTCCCTGTCTATCGCGATCTGGCCGGCTTCGACTTTACCAGTAGCGAGGTCAATGAAGCTCTGGTGCGTCAGTTGCATCGCTGCGACTTCATCGACATCGCCGACAATATCGTGCTGGTCGGCGGTCCTGGCACCGGCAAGAGCCATGTGGCAACGGCGCTGGGCATCCAGGCCATCGAACATCATCGAAAGCGCGTCCGCTTCTTCTCGACGGTCGAACTGGTCAATGCGCTCGAGCAGGAAAAAGCACAGGGCAAGGCCGGTCAGATCGCCAATCGCCTCCTGCACTCTGATCTCGTTATCCTGGATGAGCTTGGATATCTGCCGTTCAGTGCTTCAGGGGGCGCGCTGCTCTTCCATCTGCTGAGCAAACTCTACGAGCGCACCAGCGTCATCATCACCACAAACCTCAGCTTCAGCGAATGGGCCACCGTGTTCGGCGACGCCAAAATGACCACGGCGCTTCTCGATCGGCTTACCCATCATTGCCACATCCTGGAGACCGGCAACGATAGCTTCCGCTTCAAAAACAGCTCTGCCAAGCAGATCAGAACCGAAAGGAGAAAACCACGGGTTGACCCGCCCATGACACCCGAAACATAATCCGCAGACGGGTCACTTCTCGATGGAAAACCCGGGTCACTTCTCAGTGGAAATCAACAGTTGGGAACCTAAAATAGTTCGAAATGGCTCCCACTAGGGGAGCCACTATCTTCGCTACCCTATCAGGAGATTGAGAGCTTTCGTTCAAAATCGGCAAGAGTGCACAGGCCCTGCTTCCCCAGTGCCGCGCAGCCGGGAATGGGCAGCACCGCCGCATAGGGCGCGTCCTTCGCCAGCGATGCCGCGCTGCGCATCTGCTCCAGCGTCTGCGACCGGTAGAGCGCCCGGACATAGAGCGCGCCGCGCGTATCGCGCAGCCGCTCGATCACGATGGCGCCGCCGGGCGCGGGATCGTCGGCGGCAAGGCCCGGCACCCGCCAGTGGATGTCCAGCAGGCCGCCCAGATTGGCGACATTGGTGTCATGGCCCGAAATCAGCGTGACCCGCACCGGTCCGGTCAGGCCCTGACGAATGAGCGGCGCCAGACCGGCGAGGCTGGCCGAAGCGACAGGGACCGGGCGGGCCATCAGCGCGAATTCAAGCGCGTGAAAGGCCGACAATGCCGTGATATCCGCCGGTTTGGCGCGGCCCCAGCCAACCTGCGACGCAGCCTTCCCCTCGGCATATTCCAGCAGCAATATCTGGGACGCGGTGGAAGCCCGATCGAGCGCGCCCGACAATTTTGGCCGCTGGCCGGGAGCGGCCGGAGAGATGGCGCTGGCCTGCTTGCTCACGCCGCACGCGCTTTTCGCCGAACCGCATAATATAACGTCCAGCCGGGTCAGCAGCGGCCGATAGCGCGCATCGAGGGCGGCGATGCCACCCGGCCCGACGGCCGCCGCCACGGCGGCATTGACCCTGGCCGGATCATAGGACGCCAGCCCCGCACCGATCGCGTTGAACAACGGGTCTTCTGCGTCCTGTGGCTTGTGCTCGTTACGCACGCGGCAGCCGGGCGCGACAGCGGCGATCCAGCGATCAGCCGTCGCGATGGTCCGCTGGTCGCTGTCGGCGATCACCCGGACCGTATCGGCAGCCGGACATCCTTTGGCGGGCAACAGGCCCAGGCTGCGCAGGCGGCCGCCATCCCATGCCGCGATCCGGCCGATCGCATCGGCGCCATGGGGCGTCAACCAGCCGGGATTGACCGGCCAGTCGGGCCAGCCCTGCGCCGCGACACCCGCCGGCATGGCGGGCGCCTTGGTCGGGGGGCGCACGCCGTGCCGCATCAGCAGCACGGCCCGGTCCACGGTCAGGCCTGGCGGGGCGTCGGCCACAACAACGGGCGAAACGGCCATCGTGGCCAGCAATAGTCCCGCGATCGTTCCGCGCATATCCGTCCATCCCAACCTAGAAGTGCAACTGCACACCAAGACGATATTGCGCGCCATAATGTTCGCGTTCAATCAAATCGAGCTTGCTGCCGATATAACGCCGCCAGGGCGCATCGGTCAGGTTGCTGATGTCGGTGAACAGCGAGAAATGCGGCGTGACCTGATAGCTGGCGTGCAGGTCGAGCTGGCCATTGCCGTCGGTATATTCGTCAGTGCCCGCATCGCTGCCGAGCGCGTCCAGATAGGCCGACCGATAGTTGAAGGCCAGGCGGACCGCGAGATTATATTTCTCGTAGAACAACTGGACATTGCCCACATTGGACGACTGGTAGAAGAGCGGGATATTGCCCGACCGGATCGCCGAAGCGGTCGCATGGCCCCAGATATGGGTATAGTTGGCGGACAGTCCAAAGCCGCTCAGCAGACCGGGCAGGAAGGTGAACTGGGTCTGGGCGTTGAGTTCCACCCCGGTCAGCGTCTCGCTGTCGGCATTGACCGGCTGCGACACGTCGGCGGTCGCATAGTCGACATTACCATAGGTGACGTTAGTCAGGCGCTGCGAATAGTCGTAGATCGGATTGTCGATATCCTTGTGGAAGAAGCCCGCGCTGAACAGGCTGTCCTTGTTGGGATAAAATTCGATCGAGGCGTCATAATTGACCGCCTTGTAAGGCTTGAGGCCGGTATTGCCGATCGAGATATTCGGCACCGTATCATCCTCGACCACGACATAGGGCGCGAGGCTGGCATAGTTGGGTCGGCCGATCGAGGTGGTCACCGCGCCGCGCAGGAACAGGCTCGGATTGACCGCGAACTTCGCGTTCAGGCCCGGAAAGACGTCGGTATAACTGGTGTGGCCGAAGCTGTTATAATCGTCATCCAGCGTCGAATTGGCATCGACGATCTTCGCCTTGCTATGATCCACCGTATGTTCGACCCGGACGCCGGGGATCAGGGCCAACCCGCCGAATTTCAGCGTCGCCATGGCATAGCCCGCCGTAATGGATTCGGTGACGTCATAGTCGCTCGACAGACTGTCGGAGAGCGTACCGGCCGCGTCGATCTTCAGGACCGACGGATTGGCCGCCGCATAGGCGCGCGCCGCCCAATAGTCGATGCGGTTGCCGAAGCCGAACAGGCCATCATAGAAATCGCTGTCACCCTGATAGGCGACCGAGGACGCATTGAAAACCGTGCTGCCATTCTTATAGTCGGTCTTGTTCTGGTCGTTGCTCTTGTGGCGATCGAGATATTTGACGCCGACCTTGATCGCACTGTCGTCGCCGATGGCGATCGGATGCTCGTAATCGGCGCGGCCCTGCCACAGTTGCTCATAGGCGTAGCGCTGTTCCAGATTATATTTGCTGAGCGTGAACAGCGACGGCGTGGTGAACAGCCCGGCCGATGATCCGGTCGGCACCAGCGTATAGGGATAGGTGCTCGCGTCATAATCGATCGCGACGCTCCCCTTCTTGCTGGTGAAGGTGAATTCGCTGCGCAGCGGGTCTTCCTTCACCGCCTTGGTCCAGCCGCCCGACATCTCCAGCTTGCCACCTGCAACATCGAATTCGCCGCCCAGGGTTGCCGACTTGGTGTTGTCATTCTCCTCACGGCGGCGGATCAGCATGGTCGCTGTGCCCGCCAGCGGATCGCTGGCATAGTCGGTGATCGCCAGACGATTCTGGTCGCGCGTCTCATGATCCTCGAACTTCGAATAGCTGGTGCGCAGGTACAGCTTCACCGCATCGCTCGGATGCCAATCGAAATTGCCGACGATGCCCAGTCGCGTACGGGTCAGATTATAGTCGCGCAGCCCGTTGCCGTCGGGAATGCCCCCATGGCTGTAATCCTCCGATCCCTGGAAATTCTCGGACTCGATCGGGCGGTTGGAATAGTTGACCGATACCACCGCGCCGAACTGCTCGTCGGCACCGAAGCGACCGCCGATCGTGCCGTCCATTTCATAGGGAAATTTCCGGTTGAGACCATAAACGCCGCTCGACGCCCGCGCGTCGAGGAAGAAAGGCCTGGCATTGTCGAACGCCGTCTTGGTGCGGATATTCACCTCGCCGCCCACCGCATTGGCGTCCTGGCTGGAGAGCAGCGACTTGGTGACGGTGATCGCCTGGATCATCGCCGACGGCAGGTCGTCCAGCTTGACGACCCGGCCAGCCGGTTCGGGTGCAGGCAATGTCTGGCCGTTCAGCGTGACGTTGATGAGATTGGGATCGATGCCGCGGATGATGACATAGCGCCCTTCACCCTGGTCGTTGGCCACCGACAGGCCGGGCAGGCGTTTCACCGCTTCGGCGACATTCTGGTCAGGCAGCTTGCCGACATCATTGGCGCGCAGCGTCTCCACCGTGTTGTCCGCCGCCATCTTCTCCGCGATCGCATCGCGCTGGGCCTGGCGCGCGCCGGTCACGATGATGGCGGACTGGTCGCCGCCGTCGGCATCGCTGGCCTGGGCGTGTGCGGAGACTGACAAGCAGATCGCCAGGGTCGCGATAGCCGTGCGCGACAGATACAGCGATCGGGTCGAAACAGTGGAAATGGTGAGCAACATCGTTGGCCCCGTTTATGTACAGGGCCGCCGTTGGAACGCATATGTGACAATATTGCGCAACGAATGTTCAGCATCCGAAACATTACGCCGAATTCATGTTGCGGTTAGAATTTGGACAGGTTCCGGGTGCATTTTCGGGGGGTAAGATGGTGCCTCGGCCGCTTGGCCGTGATCGCACAACAGCCCAAAGCGGATGTTCAACTGGCGGACACCATGACCGAACGCGGCCATCACGGCGTCCGCCGCCGGGCGGGGCTTCGCTCAAGTATATTCCGACTCTCAGCAATTCCCCGCCCGTTCGCGCATACAGCGTGCATAGGCTTCGTCCTGCTTGCGCATTTCCCGGCCGCGATTGCGGTCGGCTTCGTTTCGGCTGGTGGTGCTCCAATCCACGGCCTTGCTGGTGGCCTTGACCGGCAACGTGACCAGCGAGCAGCCCGAAAGCAGAATGATCCAGCTCGCAACCGCGAAGCCGAACAGGAAGGGGCGAACGAAACCCCAGTCTCGCTCCATCGGCTCGTCATCGCGCTGCGCCTGCTCCGCCGCACTGTTCCATAGCGCCGCATTCGATGTTCCGTGGACCGTCATGACTTCTTCCCTCAATGGATGATCCATTCCAGGTGACTGGCATCGATGGAGCCTCGATGGATCAGCGATGGACATTCGATCCGCGAAAGAACCGGGGCGCGACTTTCACCCCGGCACGATCTTTGCCGGTCCTCTGCGTTGGTTGCTGACGCCGGAGAAACCGCAGGCTCAGTCCGTCTTCACCGGCTTAGGGCGGGGACCATCCAGCTCTCACCGGCATCGAGCGTGCGAAAGCGGAACGGGTCGAGATGCCGAGCCTCCATCGCTGCGCGCAGTCGTAGCGGGGGATCGTCGATCGGCTCTCCCCCCAGTTCGAACGTGCCCCAGTGAACGCCCAGCGCATAGGCGGCATTGAGCTGACCGAACGCCGCAACAGCCTCTTCGGGCAGGATATGATTGCCGGTCTGCGGCCCGGTCATCTTATAGGGGCCGATCGGCAGCAGAGCGAGCCGTACCGGCGAAGCGCCCTTGGCTTCCGGCGCCCATTGCATGTCGCCGGGACCGGTATCGCCCGCATAATATATGTCCCCGCCCGGCAGGGTGATGCGGAACCCCACCCAAAGCGACCGGTCCCTGTCGTCGATCCAGTGCGCGCTCCAGTGATGCGCGCGGGTCAATATAATATCGATCCCCGGCTTGAGCGGGGCGACGCTGCCCCAGTCCCCCGCCCAGGCCTCCAGCCCGTGATAGGATAGCAGCTTGTCGTTGCCGAGACCCGTGATGATCCGCGCCTTGTCCCGCCGGACGAGGAATTTGAGCGCATCGATATCGAGATGGTCATAATGGTTATGACTGATGAGGATGGCGTCAATGGGCGGCAAATCCTCCAGCTTTACGCCTGGTTCGCGAACCCGTCTGGGCCCCACCAACTGGACCGGAGAATCCCGCCACGCCCAGACGGGATCGATCAGGATATTCACCCCCTGCGTCTGGATCAGGCTTGTCGCATGGCCGATCCATGTCACGCGCAAATCGTCGCCTTGGACATGGCGGGGCGGAACGGTCTGATGCACCGGAACGGATTTCGGCCAGTCATGATGGCCCGCCTTGCCCAGCGCGATTTCCAGGAAATTCTTCCGCCCATCGTGCTGCGCGCCACCCGTGCCGGATTCCCCGTCCGGATTGAAGAAGCGTTCGCCGTCGAAGTGACTGGAAACCGGCCCCCGATAATATTCGCGCGAACGTGGCGTATGGGTCCGGCTGGCGCAGCCCGCGGTCAGCGCCAGCACCACCGCCAAGGCGCATAGCCCCGTCCAGCCATTCACCTTTGTCCCGATGATCCCCATGCCGCCTCCCTTTGCGCCCATCCAGCCTATCGCGTTGCAAACAGCCGCGCGAGGGGATTATGCCCGCCGCCGACTATGGCATGAGCGAAGCGGACGTGGGCTGCGGCGGATAGCAGGTTCAGCGCGAGGCGGACTGGCGTCCGCGCGACGCTACGGCCCAGCGTTGCGGCGTTGCGCCTGGCGCGGTTTCGCGCACAAAGCACTGCCTCTGCTGCGACCGGATCACACCACAGGCCGACACGGCATCGGCGCGGCTGGCAAAGCCGCTGACCGCCAGACGGTGATAGAGCTTGCCGTTGACTCTCGCCTGGCTGGTCAGGACCGGGAAGGCCGCAAACGACGCATTGCGCCCTGCCATCCCCATCCATTTTTCCCTGGCGATCGCCGCACTGTCATACGCGCCCAGTTGGACCACCCAGTTGCTGGCGTTGCCGACCGGCTTGATGAAGGCGATCTGGTGCGCGCGCGCCACCTGCGCCGGTGCATGAACACGCGCCGCCGGGACCGCTCTGCGGCCATGCTCTTCAACGATGAAGTCGCGGCGCATGATGCGTGCGGGCGCAGCTTGCGTCACAGGCTCCGCCGCAGCCACGGCAAGCTGCACCGGTCCGGCAGCTGGCAGCGGGGCGGGCTCAGGGGCGGCGGCCATCTCCACCGGATTGGCGGCAGGAGCGGCAAGCGCCAGCATGGCGGGCTGCCCCTGATCGGCCGCGCTGATCGTCACCCCCATCAGCGCGGCGACGCGCTGCGGCGCCAGCGACGGTTTGGCGATCTGCGCCCAATCGGTGATGCGCCTGTTCGCGGTCTGCGGATCAAGGTCCATGCCCACCAGCAGGCGCGCATCCTTCCAGCGGCCGGACAGCGCATAGGCATAGGCCAGATTCTGGCGCGTGCGCGCGGTCGCCGACGGATCGTGAATCGCTTCGGACAGGATATGCACGCCTTCGTCCGCATCGCCAGCCATGGCTATGGCCAGCCCATAATCGGACGCGGGCACGGTATCGGTATGGGTGGCAAGCAGGCTGCGCGCGGCGTCGGGGCGACCCTGCGCCACCTGCACCAGCGCCAGGCTGACGATAGTGCGCGCATCGGTGCTGCCCAGCGCGAATGCGTCGGACAGCGCCGTTTCGGCTGAAGCGAAGCGCCCCGCCAGCACATAGGCGCGACCCAATATCTGCCGATATTCGCCATTTTGCGGCGCCAGCCGAACGGCGCCCTCGGCCGCCTCTACCGCCTTGGCCGCATCATGATCGGCCAGCGCCTTGCCGGCGGTCGCGGCGAGTTTGGCCGGATCGCCCTTCGGCTGGGACAGTGAAGCGGACGGCCGGAAAGCTGCACCGGTGCACCCGACCATAGTGGTGGCGACCAGCAGCGAGGACAGCGCCGCCGCGCCGAACGTCTTGCGGTTCATATGCCTAGCCCCCTTCTCGTTCACACGTCGCCGCGTATTTGCGGCAACTGCTGGGTCAGCCGATCCACATCCGGCAGGTTGCCCAGAAATTCGTCGAGCGCCTGCGTCACTATCTGCTGCGCCGAACGGCCGGTCAGCGCGCTCGCCAGCCGCAACTTGAGATGGCGCTCGGCATCCAGCCGCAACGTGAAGGCGGCCTTACGGCCGCGCGCCGGTAGAGCCGCGGGTGTAGCGCGTTCCTGCGTGGCGCCGATCCGTTCAGCCAGTTCCGCGCGCTCCACGACAACGGGCGGCACATTCGCGGAGGCGACGACGCCCATCGGCGTCAGGCCGATGGCGACGGGTGGCTGTGCGACCGGCACGGGTTCGGGTTGGACATCGAAGCCCATATCATTCCAGCCCAGATCATCCTGCGGGATCGCCCCACGGCCGAAACCGAGCATGGGACGGCGCATGGCGGGCTGGGCCGCGCCCTTGCGGGCGAGCAGGCCGGAGGTGAGCGATGCGAGCGGCTTGGGTTCGGCCATGACGATGCTCTCCCTTACTGGCCGATCACGCGGCGGCCGAAGCCACCACCGGCGGGACGTGTGGCAACGGTGCCCACGCTGCCATGGGGCACGGAAAAGACCGTGCGGCGGAAATTCTTCTCCAGCCGGTCCGACACATAGGACCAGAGCGCCTCGACCTCCCCGGCGGAGCGGCCTTTGGGATCGACCTCCATCACGGTGCGGCCATCGATCATCGATGCGGCGAAATCGGTGCGGTGGTGCAGCGTCACCGGTGCGACCGTGCCATGCTGCGACAGGGCTACGGCAGCTTCGGACGTGATGCGCGCCTTGGGCGTGGCGGCGTTGACGACGAAGATCAGCGGCTTGCCTGCGCGCTCGCACAGGTCGACCGTGGCGCCCACGGCGCGCAGGTCGTGCGGGCTGGGCCTGGTCGGCACGACGATCAGCTCGGACACCGAAATCACGCTCTGGATCGCCATGGTGATGGCGGGCGGGGTGTCGATCACCGCCAGCTTGAAACCCTGTTGGCGCAGAATTTCAAGGTCGGCGGCCAGCCGCGCGACTGTGGTCTGGGCGAAGGCGGGAAATTCCGCCTCCCGCTCATTCCACCAGTCGGCGAGCGACCCCTGCGGATCGATGTCGATCAGCACGACGGGACCGGCGCCAGCGCGCTGGGCCTGCACCGCCAGATGCCCCGACAGGGTGGTCTTGCCCGACCCGCCCTTCTGCGATGCCAACGCCAATATCCGCACGCATATCCCCCAAGGAAAATCCAGTTCCGCCGGGGATTGCCATGCACGCACCTAAAATTCGGTTAACCGGCTTGCCGCCGTCGCGACGAGCAGAACAGGCAGGGACGTCTCGTCCCGCACTATGCTAATCGGACTTTAACCTTGTTCCGCCATAGCAGCCGCACGCTATTGCAGCAGGAGCATGGAATATGAAGCATAACTGGGGGACCATGGCCGCCGGCGCCCTGCTGGGCCTGACCGTGCTGAGCCTGTCGGGACCGGTTCTGGCCAATGTGAAGACGGGCGTCGATGCCTGGCAACAGGGCGACTATGCCAAGGCGATCGGTGAATGGCGGCCCCTGGCCGACAGTGGCGATCCCGATGCGCAGTTCAATATGGGTCAGGCCTACAAGCTGGGTCGCGGGGTTCAGCCCGACCTCAGCATCGCGATGGACTGGTATCGCAAGGCCGCCGCGCAAGGCCATATGCGCGCGGAGGATAATCTGGGCCTGCTGATGTTCCAGCAGGGCGACCGCGCCGGGGCCATGCCTTATCTACAGCACGCATCGATGCGGGGCGAGCCGCGTGCGCAATATATCGTCGGCACTGCCCTGTTCAACGGCGACCTGGTCGGCAAGGATTGGGTCCGCGCCTACGCGCTGATGAGCCGGGCCGCGGCACAGGGCCTCTCCCAGGCTTCGACCAGCCTGACCCAGATGGACAAATATATCCCGGAGGACCAGCGCAGACAGGGCCTCGCCTTGGCCGCCAATATGGAGCAGCAGGGGAAGAACGCCGGTTTTGCGGCAAGCGACCCCGCCCCCGTCCGCACCACCCCGGCGCCGGTGCGCACGGCGGCCCTCCCACCTTCGACGCCATCTCAGCCTCCAGCCGCGCCAAAACCGGCGACAGCGCAACCCGCGCCGCCAAGGCCCGCGCCTCAGGTCGCCGCCGCCCCGCCCAAGCCGGTCGCATCGGGCAACTGGCGCGTGCAGCTCGGCGCCTTCGGCGAGGAAGGCAATGCCCGCGCGCTGTGGAGCCGCCTGACCGGCAAGGTCAGTGGCCTGTCCACCTATCACCTCTTCCTTGTGAAAACCGGCGCCATCACCCGCCTTCAGGCCGGACCCATCGCCAGCAGCGGCGACGCCGAACGACTATGCACCCGCATCAAGGCCGCAGGCGCAGACTGTATACCGAAGAAGATTTGAACTCCCCAACGGGTCGTAGTTATCTGGACAACCCCGCCTGCTCCAGTATCCAATCCCGGAACTGCGCTACCGCCGGGCTGGCGAGCGCGTCGGGCGGGTAGACCAGATAATAGGCCTGCTCGGTCGACATCGGCCGGGCGAAGGGGATGACCAAAGTTCCCGCCTCCAGTTCCGGCTGGACCAGGAAGCTGGGGATCAGCGCCACCCCGGCACCCGCCGCTGACGCCTGCGCCAGCATCAGGAAATGTTCGAAGGCCGGACCCGGCGCCAGCCCCGAAGCCTCCACCCCCGCCGCCGTCAGCCAGCGCGCCCAGGCGTCCCGACGCGAAGTCTGGCTGAGCAACGGCACATGCAGCAGGTCGGCCGGTTCGCGCAGCGGATGCGTCGCCAGCCAACCGGGCGCGCAGACCGGCACCGCTTCCTCGCGGAACAGGAAGTCCATGGCCACCCCCGGCCAATCCTGCGCGACACCGAAGTGGACAGCTGCATCGAAATCTTCATGCCCGAAGTCAAAGGGTTGTGAGCGCGCGGCAAAGTCGATCACCAGGTCGGGATGGCGCGCGGTCAGTTGCGGCAGGCGCGGCGCCAGCCAGCGCATTCCGAAACTGGGCAAAGTCGCGACCCTGAGCGCAGTCTGCGACGGCCGGGCCGACGCGCGCGCCGTCGCACGGCGGATGCGGTCGAGCGCGGGCAGCAGTTCTTCGGCATAGGCCCGCCCCGCTTCATTCAGACGCACCCGCCGTCCAATCCGGTCGAACAGGGTCGTCTGCAGCATATCCTCCAGCCCGGCGATCTGACGGCTGACCGCGCTCTGGGTCAGGCCGATCTCCTCCCCGGCGCGGGAAAAGCCGCCATGGCGCACCGCCGCCTCGAAAGCCGTCAGCGCGCTCATCGGCGGCAACCATTTGCGGACAGAACTCATTCCAAACTCGCATCAACTGATGATAGCTAGCCATTTTGAAAATCCTTTCTATCTTGCGATAAAGGCGCTGTCATCCCGGAGCATTATATGTCGAATGAGAATATGGGCAGCATCGAGACACTGGTCGTCGCGACCCTGGGCGAGGAAGCCACCCGGCAGACGCTGGACATGCTGGCGATCGACCCCGCGCTGCTGGCCGAGCGTGGCGACACCGTGTCCCGCGCCGCCTTTGCCATGGCATTGAACGTCACCTTGTTCCACGACCTGCTGCGCCGGGTGCCGAGCGGGGCGGCCTATGTCGCCGACACGCTGGCCCGCGACGGCAAAGTGGTGTTCGACCATGGTGCGCTCCGGTCGATCCGCTTTCCCGACGGGCCAACCGGCGCCCTGCCCGGCGGCGAGGACGCCTTCACCCGTATCTTCCTGCCGCTGGGCTATGAAATGGCGGCCGTCTATCCGCTCGACCGCCTCAAGATGACCGGCCGCGCCTATCGCCATATCGACTATCCCGAAACGATCCCGCAATTCTTCCTGTCCGAACTTCATGTCGACCGTTTCGACCCGGAATTTGCCGCAGCGGCCGGGCGCGTCTTCGGCACCAGCCGCGATCCGCTGGATGATCGGGCCAGGGCCGTTCTCACGCTTTTTTCCGCTGGG
Source organism: Sphingobium sp. BYY-5 (assembly GCF_022758885.1). NCBI lineage: Bacteria > Pseudomonadati > Pseudomonadota > Alphaproteobacteria > Sphingomonadales > Sphingobiaceae > Sphingobium > Sphingobium sp. BYY-5. The sequence continues at coordinate 433,084 of NZ_JALEBH010000001.1, read as the reverse complement.
GAAGCTGTCCGGGTCGCTGACGCGATTGCCGTTCTGCCGGTCCTTCTCTCTGCCTTCGACCGGCAGCATGAACCGCCTGGCTTCGCCGATTATCAACTGCTCCTTTCCCGCTCCAACGAAGCCGCCTGGATCGCAACCGAGGGCAATGGGTTCAACCATGCGACCGACCGGGTGGCGGATGTCGCCGCGCTCGCCGATCGCCTCAAGGCCGAGGACCGGCCGATGAAGGAACGCCTGGAAATCTCCGCCAGCGGCCGAGTGCGCCAGACCGCCTTCCGCGCCGACAGCGTGGAACGGCTGTTCGCCGACGGCGAGTTGCGCCGGGTGCCCGGTTCCTTCTACGAATTTATCAGCCGCGATATCGACCCGGAAACGGGCAGGCTCGACCTCGCCTTCGACACTGGCAACGCCACCGGCATCTTCGCCATGACCAGCGCACACGAAAGCGCGGCCCGGTGAGTATGATGCTCCAGTCCTTCGATCCGGCGTCACGCGGACTGGTCTGGGAAGGGCCGGTCGCGAGCGCGGACGATTGCCGCCGCGCCATCGCCACCGCTCGTGCCGCCCTGCCCGGCTGGCGCGCGCTGCCAGTGGATGACCGCATCGCCGTCGCCCGGCGCTATGCCGCCATATTGGGCGAACGGCGCGCCGCGCTGGCCGAACTCATCTCGCGCGAGACGGGCAAGCTATTATGGGAAAGCGACGCCGAAGTCGGATCGATGATCGCCAAGGTCGACGTGTCGATCAAGGCCCATGCCGAACGCACCGGCGAGCGAAGCGCCGACATGCCCTTCGGCCGCGCGGTGCTGCGCCATCGCGGTCATGGCGTGATGGCGGTGCTCGGCCCCTATAATTTCCCCGGCCATCTGCCCAACGGCCATATCGTCCCGGCCCTAATTGCGGGCAATGCGGTGGTGTTCAAACCATCGGAAATCACCCCCGCCACCGGCGCGGCCATGGCCGACGCCTGGGAAGCCGCAGGCCTGCCCGATGGATTGCTGAGCATGGTGCAGGGCGGCCGATCGACCGGCGAGGCGCTGGTCGCGGGCGATATTGACGGGCTGCTCTTCACCGGATCGGCGGGCGCAGGCGCGGCGCTGCGACGGGCGCTGGTCGACCGGCCGCATGTCGTCATGGCGCTGGAGTTGGGCGGCAATAATCCACTGATCGCCTGGGACTCGCCCGAAGCCGCCGCCTCGATCATCGTCAACTCCGCCTTCATCACCACCGGCCAGCGATGCTCCTGCGCCCGACGCCTGATCCTGCCCGAAGGCGCGACCGGCGACGCCATCATAGAGGCGACCGCCGCCATGGCCGCACAGCTTGCCATCGCCGCCTGGAACGAGCCGGGCGAGGCTTTCATGGGACCGCTCATCTCCGATCAGGCCGCCGCCGCCGCGCACCGCGCCGTCAGCGACCTGATCGCGCGGGGTGCGCGCGTCATCCACCCCTTTGATGGCGTGGCGGACCGCAGCGCCGCCTTCGTCATCCCCGCCCTGCTCGACCTGACCGGCGTCGACGCGCCCGACGCGGAGATTTTCGCGCCGGTCCTGACCGTGATCCGGGTGCCGGATTTCGACGCGGCGATCGCGACCGCCAACGCCACCGCCTTCGGCCTGTCCGCTGGTCTCATCTCGCAAGATGAAGCGCTCTGGCAGCGTGTCGTGGAGGAAAGCCGCGCGGGCGTGGTCAACCGCAACCGGCCGACCACGGGCGCAGCGGGCAACATGCCCTTCGGCGGCCTGGGCGCATCGGGCAATCACCGGCCCAGCGCCTATTATGCCGCCGATTATTGCGCCTATCCCATCGCCAGTTTCGAGGCGGACGGGGTGACGGCGGTGCCGGTTACAGGGTTGGCCCGGTAGAGCCGGAGGAGGTCATCTCCGGCGCTACAGCCCCAGCCGCAACCAGAAATCGTCGGGCGCAATCGTGGCGTTGGCCGCCGGGACGGGCTCGACACGGGTCCAGGATGAATGGGGCAGGTAGATATTCTGGGTCGGCTGGGCGCGGCGCTGCCGGCGGGACCGAATGGTGGTGCGGGTCATCGTCTTCTCCTCAAAGCAAGGGAACACGAAACCTGGCGTGGTCGCTTCGGAACCGTGCGCTTTAGCCGTTGATGACGCGGAGCAAGCTGACATCCTTCAAAAGCCGCGGAGCGTTGCGCTCGCCACTCTATCTAGCGATTTGGTTGAGAAAATCGAAATAGCTTTGCTTGGGGCATTGCCAGCCCGACTTGGGAAGCCCGTTTGAAAAGATGCGTTCCTGAACCGGCTTTTAGAGCGGTTTCCACTCATTCAGGCTCATATCCGCACGATTTGAAGTAATTGGCGCATTCGTCGGGCTGGAAGATATCGACGAGCTTTCCGATCAGGCCCCAAAGTCCGCTAACGGTTCGCTCGCCTGCTTTGCGCAGCATTGCCTTGAGCCGGGAGAACGCCTTCTCGATTGGGTTGAAGTCCGGGCTGTAGGGTGGAAGGAAGCGCAGGGCTGCACCTGCGGCCTCGATGAGCACCTGGACCGACGTGCGCTTGTGGCTCGACAGATTGTCCATGATTACGATGTCGCCCGGTCGCAGTTCCGGCACGAGCACTTGAGCTACGTACGCTTCGAACCAGTCGCCGTTGATCGGGCCGTCGAGCACCATCGGCGCAATCATGCCGGTCATGCGCAGGCCGGCCACCAGCGTGGTCGTCTTGCGATGGCCGTGCGGGAAGCCCATCCGCAGACGCTCGCCTTTGGCGCAGCGGCCATGGCTGCGGGTCATGTTGGTCGCCGTCCAGGTCTCGTCGATGAAGACCAGGCGCTCTGGTTCCAGATCGAGCTGACCGTCGAACCAGTGGCGACGCTGCTTCAGGACGTCGGGACGGTCTTGCTCGATCGCGTGCCCGGTCTTTTTTTCCGCGTGATGCCGTGGCGCACGAAAAAGCGATGCAGCGTGCCGATCCCGACCGGGGCGCCCCGCTCGATCAACCGAGCCTGAACTTCGACAAGGGTCATGTCGCCCTGTTCGGCAAGTAGTTCACGGATGAAGCCGCCATGCGCCTCGATCCTGCTCGAATGCCGGTCTCCGCCACGTGGCTTGGCGACAGCCTCACCATGTTCCAGCGCGCGTTGCCGCCAGCGGATCGCGCTCGATGCGCTGACACCAAACCGGTCAGCCGCACCCCGACAACTCAAACCCCCATCAATCGCAGCAATGACCCTGTCCCGCAGGTCCTGTGAAAGCGTTCGTGCCATCCATGCTGGCCTCCTGCCACCAGCAGACAGCGTGAATCACATCAGCGCAGCAAAGGGAACCCCTGCCGATTCAGTTCGTGCGGAAACCGCTCTAGATCAGCCGGGCCGATGCACGCCGCATAGCTTGTTGCCGGCCGGATCACGCATATAGGCGAGGTAGAGCTGGCCAAAGCCGTTGTCCCGTACACCCGGCGGTTCTTCGCATGTCGTTCCACCGGTGGCCAGGCCCGCTTCATGCCAGGCGTCGACCTGCTCGGCTGACGCCATGGTAAAACCGATCGTGCCGCCATTGGCGTGGCAGGCCGGTGCGCCATCGATCGGCAGCGTCACCATGAACAGGGCGCCATTACGCATGTAAATCAGGCGGCCCTTGTCGTCCGTCATCGACGGCTTGCTGCCCAGCGTTACGAATAGAGCGTCGTAAAATGCCTTGGACGCTTCAATGTCATTGGTTCCAACCATGACATGGCTGAACATATTTCTTTCCCCAGGACGGATAGATATTGGAAGCGCGACCGCACGGAAGGCGGCAGCACAGCGCGACGTTGAAGCCAGTCGACAGTCCTAAAGGACCGTCAGGCCATCACGCTGTAGAGGAACCAGCCGACGATCAGCAGGCTCGACACGATGCAGATACGATCACCAAAAATGTCGATACGAGACATCAGTAACATCCTTCCACCCTAAAGCGATCTTTGTCGCCTTGGTGGACAGATTACATCAGTTTTTGCCTCGGCGGAACAGCAAAGTTGCGACAAGGCGCCCGCGAATGACGCTGAAAGGAAATGGGTCGATCTTGAAATTATAAGGGCCAAACTCAACGCCATAGAGCGATTGGCGTTCCGTCCGGCCAGTCGCCGTCAACCGATATCGCTGCCGCGATGCCGCAGAAAGGCGCGAGTCGCCTCTTCCGCGCCGCGATAGGCCTCCTGGAACTCGGCACTCCAATATTTGAGGTCGTCCAGATCGATTCGCTCACCGGACACGGCGCAGAGCACGAACTGCCCCGGCCGCACGATATCGAAATGCGGCGTCTCATAACGGAGCACCGCCAGGCCCTGAATATCCGCCGCCATCAGTTGCCGGTCAGGATGCGGTCGACCAACTGCTTCACGGTCGGCACGAACCCGTTGGAATAGAAGGGATCCTGCTTGAACTTATAGGCGCCATGCCCCGCGAAGAGCAGATTCTTGTCGAGATCGCCGCCATGGACGGCCTCCTGCAACGACTTCTGGATGCAGAAGCTGCGCGGATCGGCCAGGCGGCCGGTCGAGTTGGTCTCGCTGTCCATCCAGCTTGAGAAGGCGCACTGGCTGAGGCAGCCCATGCAGTCGGTCTGGTCCTTGCGGACTTCGGCCTTCTCTTCCTCGGTCACGAAGACGATCGTGTTGTCCGGCGTCTTGAGCGCGGAGGTGAAGCCCTGCCCCACCCATTCGCGGGCGCGCTGCAAGTCGCCCAGCGTCACCCAGAAATTCTTGCCCTTCACGCCGACATCGAGCTGGTGCGTATGATCGCCGGCCTGTTCGGTGCTGAAAGGAATCTGGCGTTCCGAACGCGATTCAAGCTGGCGCAGGAAGGGATTGCGGATCGCGGAGCTGTAGAAACCGGTCGGCGAGAAACGGTGCAGCAGCACGTCGCCCGGTTCGAGCTGCATCAGCCGCTCCTTCCAGAGCTGCGGGATCGGGCTTTCCTGCGTCAGCAGCGGACGGGTGCCGAACTGGAAGGCGATGACGCCCAGTTCCGGATTGTCGATCCAGTCGTTCCAGTCCTTGAGATGCCAGACGCCGCCCGCCATCACGATCGGCACGTCGTCCGAAATGCCGCCTTCGCGCATGGTCGCGCGCAGATCGCGCACACGAGGATAGGGGTCTTGCGGCTGGCGTGGGTCTTCGGCGTTGGACAAGCCGTTATGGCCGCCCGCGAGCCAGGGATCTTCATAGACGACCGCCGCCAGCCATTCCGACGCCTTGGAATAAGCGCGCTTCCACAGCGCGCGAAAGGCGCGGCCGGAGGAGACGATGGGGAGATAGCTGACATTGTAGGACGCTGCGATCTCGGACAGCTTATAGGGCATACCCGCGCCGCAGGTGACACCAGCCACCATGCCCCTGGTTTTTTCCAGGACGCCGTGGAGGACACGCTGCGCGCCGCCCATTTCCCACAGGACGTTGATGTTGATCGCGCCCTTGCCGCCGGCAATCTCGAACGCGCGCTTCACCTGCTCCACCGCGCCATCGACGGCGTAGGCGATCAGTTCTTCATGCCGGTCGCGGCGGGTGCGGCCATGATAGATTTGGGGGATGATGTTGCCGAAACTGTCATAGCTGTCGGCGTTGACCGCCGATACCGTGCCGATGCCCCCGGCAGCCGCCCACGCGCCGGAACTGGCATGGTTGGACACGGCAACGCCCTTGCCGCCTTCGACCAGCGGCCAGACTTCACGGCCACCATAGACGATGGGCTTCAACCCCTTGAACAACGACATCTCCCGCGAAAACGGCCCGGCCCCCGCGACCGGGTAAATGCAACCCTATAGCAGCAATTGCTGTCTATAACGAATTTCCGCGCGCCCTAGCGCAAAATCAGGGGGCTGGCCAGAGCTTCACCATATAATGACGCATAAGCGCCAACCATGGTTTCTTCGGCATAGTCGCGGACGGCGCGGAGGCGGTTGGCGGCGCCCAGTCGCCCCCGCAAATCGGCGCTGGCGCCCAGCGTGCCCAGCGCGTCGGCCAGCCCTTTTTCATCCGGGACGATGAAGGGCCGGTTTTCCGGCGCGACCATATGGGCGACATCGCCCACATCCATGGAAACAGACGGAACTCCCGCCGCCATCGCCTCCACCAGGGAGATGGGGAATTGCTCGCTGTCGGAGGACAAAGCGAAGATATCGAACAGGCCGACGAAACGCCACGGCCGGTCCATGAAGCCCGCCATGTGAAGATCGTCAAGGCCATGGGCGGCGGCCTCGGCCAGGATAGCATCACGCTCCGGCCCCTCACCCACCACCACCAGTTGCAGGCGATCCCTGTGTGCGGCAACGGCCCGGACCAGGCGCGGGATGTTCTTGACCGGGCGCAGGCCCGCAAGCGTACCGACAAGCAGCTTGCCCGGCGTGCGCTGGAGGCCAGGGATGGCGTCGGGCGCAGGCGGCGCGGCATAGCGGGCGATGTCGATGCCGTTGCGGATCAGATGCACCTTGCGCGCCGGCTGTTTCCAGGTCTGGCGCGCGACCCCTTCCAGCCGGATCGAGGGCACGACCAGCGCATGAGCGTGGCGCAGCGCCAGGCGGCGGTAGAGGTTGCGCCGGGGGTTGAGGCCGTTCGCTTCGTCGGCGTTGAAGCCATCCTCATGGTGGATCAGCGGCGGCATCTTTCCCGACAGCGAAGCGTACAGGTTATGCGCCATGACGGCGTCCATCCCGCCCCAATTATATGTCAGTATTAAATCGAATTTTTTCAGATAGTTAGATATATTTCGAAAGCGCGCATAGCCCGGACGACCCGCCATCGGCGGCGCGCCGGGAAAGTCCACCCTTACATGCGGTTCGATCGCCGCACGCGCGCCCAGAGCGTCCGGCGCAGCGCTGACGATGCTGTGCCGCGCCCTGTCACCCCAGATGTTCATCAGGCGCACGGCACGTGCTTCCTTGCCGCCCAGGTCGAAGCTGCCATGGATATGGAGAATATGGGGCGGTTCAGCCATGCAGGACGCGGGACAGCAGCCGGTCGACGGCGGCCACGCTTTCCGGTTCATCCAGTGCGGGGGCGTGGCCGACATGGGGGATGGTCGCCAGCTCCGCGCCCTTCCCCATGTCGCGCACCATGCGATCGGCGCTGGCGGCGCTGAGCAGGTCGGACCGCTCGCCACGCAGCAGCAAGGTCGGGATGCCGCGAAACGCCTGCATCACCGGCCACATATCGACGCCCGCCTCGCTACCCATGGCGCGGATCGGTTCGGCGATCTTCATGTCATAGTCGAGCACGACGCGCCCGCCGCTGTTGAGCCGGTAGAGGCGCTTGGCCATGGCGATCCATTGTTCCAGGTCATAGCCGGGATAGACGTCCGCATTGCCCTCCGCCAGGGCGCGGGCGGCATGGACCCAGGTCGGATGCGACTGGCCCACGCCGACATAGGATCGGATGCGCGCCAGCCCGGCATCGTCCAGCGCCGGGCCGACATCGTTGAGCAGCGCGCCCGCCAGCCATTCGCGCTGGGTTGCGGCGATCAGCATGGTGATGATGCCGCCCAGCGAAGTGCCGATCGCGACGAAGCGGGTGATGGCGAGATCGGCGAGCAGGCGGCTGATATCCTGCAAATAGGTCAGCGGGACATAGGTCATCGCATCCTTGGCATAGGCGCTTTCGGCGCGGCCGCGCATGTCCGGGCAGATGAGCCGCCATTCCCCCGCCAGCCGCCCCGCCAGCGGTTCGAAGTCGCGGGCGTTGCGGGTCAGCCCCGGCAGGCAGAGCAAGGGGGGACGGCCATCGTCGCCCCCGTCATAATCCCGATAATGGAGCCGCAGCCCGTCGGGTGACCACCAATATCCGTCCTTATAGCCGCTCAAGCTTGATCCTTCGGGTGACGTTCCCCCATATCGCCTTATGAACCAGACGCCGCAAGCCGCCAAATATCGTCCCGCCACCGAAATCGACGCGCTGATGCCGGATATCGCCGATCCGGTCGCGGCGGCGGACTTTCCGCAGGCGATCCTGCGCTATCGCAACAACCGGGCCGCGGCATCCGTCGGGCTGGAGGGGCTGAGCGACGAGCAATGGATCGCGCATTTCGGACGCTTTACGCCGCTGGAGGGCAGCCTGCCCCAGCCGCTGGCGCTGCGCTATCACGGCCATCAGTTCCGCCATTATAATCCCGACATCGGCGACGGGCGCGGTTTCCTGTTCGCGCAATTGCGGGACAATGCGGGACGGTTGCTGGACCTGGGCACCAAGGGATCGGGCCAGACGCCCTATAGCCGCTTCGGCGACGGACGACTGACGCTGAAAGGCGGGGTGCGGGAAATATTGGCGACCGAGATGCTGGAGGCGTTGGGCGTGAACACGTCCAAGACATTCTCCATCATCGAGACCGGCGAGGCGCTGGAGAGGAATGACGAGCCGTCGCCCACGCGCGGAGCGGCGATGGTGCGTTTGAGCCATTCGCATATCCGCATCGGCTCGTTCCAGCGGGCGGCCTTCCATGACGACAAGGCGCTGCTGGAACGGCTGACCGACTATACGCTGACGCGCCTCTATGGCGAAGCACCGGGCGACAATCCGCCCGCGCAACTGCTGGGCCGAGTAGTGGAGCGCACCGCCGATCTGGCGGCCAGCTATATGGTCGCGGGCTTCGTGCATGGCGTGCTCAACAGCGACAATATCAACGTGACGGGCGAGAGTTTCGACTATGGGCCGTGGCGCTTCACGCCCTTTTGGGACGCGGGCTTCACCGCCGCCTATTTCGATCATGCCGGCCTTTACGCCTTCGGGCGGCAGGCGGAGGCGATCCATTGGGACGTGGCGCAACTGGCAGTGTCGCTGCGCGCGCTGGTGGAGGCGCCGCCGCTGATCGAACAGTTGGAGCGATTTCCGGCGCTGTACGGGGAAGCGATGCAGCGGCGCTTCTGCTGGCGGCTGGGAGTCGTGCCGGGCGGAGACACCGGCGCGATGATCGAGGCGGCGGTGCGCGGACTTGTGACGACAGGCACGGGGATCGACCGATTTTTCCACGACTGGCGTGGGGGTGCGGTGCGCGACGGGGCGGCTTACGGCGACGCCGCCTGGGCGCCGTTCCGCGAGGCGATCACGAATTTTGCCGCTGTGGCAGGAGCGAAGGACCACGCCTATTGGGCTGACGCAGCGCCCTGCTCCATGCACATAGAGGAGGTAGAGGCGATCTGGAGCGCGATCGACACGGCCGATGACTGGGGTCCGCTGCACGCAAAGGTGGCGGCGATCCGGCGGATGGGGGCGGCGCATGGGGACGCGCCGAAAACGCCCTAAAACTATAGAAGAGCTACAACGTCCCTTGCCTTTCCTTAACCAATATCCGTCATACCGCTCCCCAAATGGTCGCGCTTGCATCTTATGAACCTGCCACCGGCGTGCTGCTCTGGCAGGGCGAACCGGGGAACGTCGATACGGAGGTCGCCCGCGCCCGTGCCGCCTGGCCCAGATGGGCCGCGCAACCCATCGCCTATCGCATCGAAACGTTGCGCCGTTTCGTCAATGTCGTGCGGCGGCATGAGGAGGCGCTGGCCGACCTGATCGCGCGCGAAACCGGCAAGCCGCTATGGGACGCCCGCGCCGAAGTCGCCGCCGTCATGGGCAAGGTGGACGTCAGCGTCGCCGCTTATTCCGAACGCACCGGGCAAAGGCGGCTGGAGGCCAATCTAGGCGCGCGCCAGTCGGTGCGGCACAAGCCCCATGGCGTCATGGCGGTGCTTGGCCCCTATAATTTCCCCGCGCACCTGCCCAACGGCCATATCATCCCGGCGCTGCTGGCGGGCAATGCCGTAATATTCAAGCCGTCGGAAAAGACGCCCGCGGTGGGTGAGATGCTGGTGAAGCTCTATCATGAGGCGGGCGTGCCGACAGATGCGGTGCGGCTGTTGATCGGCGATGCGGAGGCGGGCAAGGCGCTGGCTGCCCATCCGGACGTCGGCGGCATCCTCTTCACCGGATCGGCGCAGACGGGCATCGCGATCAATCGCCAGTTCGCGGCCCAGCCTTCGAAAATCCTGGCGCTGGAAATGGGCGGCAACAATCCCATCGTCGTGTGGGACACGCCAGAAATCCACGCTGCGGCGGCGATCGTCGTCCAGTCCGCCTTCCTGAGCAGCGGCCAGCGCTGCACCGCCGCCAGCCGCCTCATCGTCAAGGAAAGCCTGGCCGACCGGCTGATCGCGGAAATCAAGAAACTGGCCGATCGGCTGATCGTCGATCATCCTCATGCCGACCCCCCGCCCTATATGGGGCCGGTGATCGATAATCAGGCGGCGGACGGCCTGACCGAAAGCTTCCTCTGGCTGATGAGCCATGGCGGCCGGCCGATCAAGCATATGGTGCGGCCGATGAAGGGCCTGCCCTTCCTGACGCCCGCGATCATCGATGTGACGGCGATGAAGGAACGGCCCGATGTCGAGCTGTTCGGGCCGTTGTTGCAGGTGGTGCGCGTGGCCGAGTTCGATGCTGCGATCGCGGAGGCCAACAACAGCCGCTATGGCCTGTCCGCTTCGCTGATCGGCGGGTCGCCCGAACAATATAGCCAATTCTGGTCCAACGTCCGTGCCGGCGTGGTCAACTGGAACCGACCAACCAACGGCGCTTCCTCCTCCGCGCCGTTCGGCGGGGTGGGCATATCGGGCAATCACCGGCCGGGCGCCTATTATGCCGCCGACTATTGCGCCTATCCGGTGGTATCGGCCGAGATCGAGACACCCCGCGCATCGCTGGGCGTGGGTCTCCGGGAGATCGACGTCAGCGCGATGGGGGATTGAGAGGGTTATCTGTTAGCGGACAGTTTGCGAGCAATGGCAGCCATTCATTCGGGAATGCGTGATGTTCAGGAGCGGACGCTGACAGAAAACACTGTTTGTCGGTATCTGGGCTAACGATCTACGCTTCGCGCGGTTTACCAAGGTCGATTATCAACGAAAAAGTCAGCTAGCACACCGATGGTCTGCCCATTGGCGTCCGAAAGCCGAAAAACCGGATAATCGTCTTTGCCATGACCCGCATGAAAAGCAACAACTGCGCCCTGCCCATTATCATTCTTGATTGTGATCCAATCCCTACGATTTGCGGCACTTGGAGATTCTGGGAAGAACATGTTGCCGAGCTTTAAGGCCCAACGGCCCGCATGATCTCCACAAGCCTCCCGAATAACTCCATCGGTTCCAAATCCCACAGCATATGCATTCACGCAAAGTTCCACGCCGTCTTCATCGGTAAGCGGCTCAATCGCTGCCACATGTCTATTCCCTTTCAGGAGCGCAACCGCGTGGGAGATGTGCTCCTCGTAGTCGTAGGTCTGCTCCGATCCCAGATGGGCGATCGTCAGGGACACCTCATACTCTCCGGGAACAACCGGCATGGTGATGCTCTTGTCCGGTGAAGCGACGTCGCTAATTTCCAACAGGCCATCGATTATTTGAAAAGTTCCGGCTGTTTCGCGGCGGCTATTAACGAGATTTCCTTGCCACGCCTCGCGCAATCGCTGCGTCCAGTCCGGATCGGGGCGAACGACAAACTCTACGCCCTCATCGAGCGGGTGTTGGACTAGCGAAGTCCCACCCTCCTGCTCGACAGCAGCAATTTTTTCCGCCGACAAGCCGATCCGGGCGGCTAATGCTTTGAATGAAGACCACATATCACGCTCGTTATCTATCTGGTCGCCGCAAGGCATTAGCTTACTCCGCCCGCCATAACAAGCGCCGGTCGGGGGTATCACTTTTCCGACATGACGAAATGACCGCTATCGGCCGATGCCTTCCCGAAAGCCGCCATTCCCCTCCCCACCCAACTTCGTCATTCCCGCGAAGGCGGGAACCCATCTCCTGACCATGCATCCAGCGCCAGGCTGGAGAGATGGATCCCTGCCTCCGCGGGGATGACGGAGTTCGGGGAGCGATGCCTCGGCTCCCCATTCCCCCCCCACGCAAAAACATTTCCTAATCCATGCCATACCCATTCTGAATTGAACTCATGCGTCGCATTCGCCATGTGGGCGACCATGGCTGACAACGCACCTGCTATCGTCCACCTGGTCGGCGCGGGACCGGGCGATCCGGACCTGCTGACGATCAAGGCCGCGCGGTTGATCCGCGCGGCGGGGGTGATCGTGCATGACGGGCTGGTGTCGGACGCGATATTGGCGCTGGCCTCGCCCGACGCCGAGCTGATTTCCGTCGCCAAGCAGCGCAGCCGCCATTCCATGCCGCAGGAGGCGATCAACGCGCTGCTGGTCGATCTGGCCCGCCAGGGACGCAGCGTCGTGCGGTTGAAGGGCGGCGATCCGTTCATCTTCGGCCGGGGCGGCGAGGAAGTCGATGCCTGTCGCACAGCGGGCGTGCCGGTGGAGGTGGTGCCGGGCATCAGCGCGGCGATCGGCAGCGCGGCGCAGGCGCAGCTCCCCCTCACCCATCGCGCGGCGTCGAGCGCGGTCAGCTTCGTCGCGGGCCAGTGCAAGGGCCTGACCGACCAGGACTGGTCGGGGCTGGCGGGCAAGGGGCGCACGCTCGTTATCTATATGGGCGTCGCGACCGCCGCCGACATAGCCGACAAGCTGATCGCCGACGGCGTTTCGCCCGCCATTCCGGTCGCAGTGCTGGAAAATGGCACGCGCGCCGATATGCGGACGCTGCGCACCCTGCTCGCCGATCTGGGCGACATGGTGGAGCGGGAAAAGGTAGTCAGCCCGGCGCTGATCGTGGTGGGCGAGGTGGCGGGCCACGCGCTGGCGGACGATGTGCTCCTCGCCTATCGGGACACGGCAACGACTATGGAAGGCCTGACAACAAACGGGCCGAACGGGAAAAGGGTAGAATGAAAATTCTGACGGGGAATGATCTGGCATCGGGCGACGTCATCTGGTGGGCTGGCGATGGCTGGTCGCGGCAGGTGGCCGAGTCCGTCGATGTCGGCGACAAGGGCGATGACCTGGCGCGGACCGAGGAAGCCGCGCTGCGGGTCGTGGGCGCCTATGTGATCGACGCGACCGTCACGGACGAAGGCGTGCGCCCGGCGCATATCAAGGACCGCATCCGCGCGCTGGGACCGACGGTGCGCCCCGACCTTATCCCCGAAACCGCCGAGGCCGATATCGGCAAGTGGGTGATCTGACATGTATCGCTACGACCAATATGACCAGTCCATCGTCGACGCCCGTGTCGAGGAGTTTCGCGACCAGGTGCAGCGCCGCCTGACCGGCGCGTTGACCGAGGACCAGTTCAAGCCGCTGCGGCTGATGAACGGCCTCTATCTTCAGCTTCACGCCTATATGCTGCGTGTCGCCATCCCCTATGGCACGCTGTCCGGCAGGCAGATGCGCAAGCTGGGCGAGATCGCGGCGAAATATGACAAGGGCTATGGCCACTTCACCACGCGCCAGAACCTGCAATATAACTGGATCAAGCTGGCCGACGCGCCCGACATCCTCGCCGAACTGGCGAGCGTGGAGATGCACGCCATCCAGACCAGCGGCAATTGCATCCGCAATATCTCGTCCGACCAATATGCGGGCGTTTCGGCGGACGAGGTGGCGGACCCCCGCCCCTGGGCCGAATTGCTGCGCCAATGGTCGAGTTTCCACCCCGAATTCACCTATCTGCCGCGCAAGTTCAAGATTTGCGTGATCGCGACCGAGGATGATCGCGCAGCGATGCGGCTGCACGATATCGGCTTGAAGCTGGTCGAGCGGGACGGTGTCATCGGCGCGGAAGTCTATGCCGGTGGCGGCATGGGGCGCACCCCGATGGTCGCGCCGCAGATCAAGGATTTCGTGCCGGAGGAGGAGATCGTCTCCTATCTGGAGGCGTGCCTGCGCGTCTACAACCGCCACGGCCGCCGTGACAACAAGTATAAGGCGCGGATCAAGATCCTGGTCCACGAGATCGGTGTCGAGGAATATAAGCGCCAGGTCGAGGAGGAGTTCGCCCATATGCGCGACCTCGGCCTCAATCCGCCGACCGAGGAACTGGACCGCATCCGCGCCTTCTTCGCCAATCCCGCCTATGAGGACGGCCTGTCGGACGATATCGACCGCAGCGATCCGGCCTTTGCCCTGTGGGTCGACCGGCAGGTCGCGGCGCACAAGCAGCCGGGCTATGCGATCGTCAATATCAGCCTCAAGCCTTTGACCGGCATTCCGGGCGACGCTTCGGCGGAGCAGATCGACCTGGTCGCGGACCTGGCCGAAACCTATTCGTTCGACGAACTGCGTGTCACCCATGCGCAGAATCTGGTCCTGCCGCATGTCAGGAAAGCCGACCTCCACGCCATCTGGCAGAAGCTGGACGAGGCGGGGCTGGCCGAGGCGAACCTCGACCTCATCACCGATATCATCGCCTGCCCCGGCCTGGACTATTGCGCGCTCGCCAATGCGCGCTCGATCCCGCTGGCGCAGAAGATCGCGCAGCGCTTCGCCGATACGGAGCGGCAGGCGGAACTGGGCGAATTGAAGCTCAAGATCAGCGGCTGCATCAATGCCTGCGGCCATCACCATGCCGGGCATATCGGCATCCTTGGCGTGGACCGGAAGGGTGTGGAGAATTTCCAGCTCCTGCTCGGCGGATCGGGCGCGGAGGATGCTTCGCTGGGCCAGATCACCGGCCCAGGCTTTTCCGAGGACGGCGTGGTCGACGCGATCGAGAAGGTCACAGACATTTACCTCGCCCAGCGGGAAAGCGGCGAACGCTTCCTCGACACCTATCGCCGCATCGGCATGAAGCCCTTCAAGGAGGCGATCTATGGTTGAGTTGTCGTCTCGCAAAAAAATCTTTGTCGTTTCCACGAAGGCGGAAACCCATCTCCCACGGCATCGACTGGCGCAAAGCCAGGAGATGGATCCCCGCCTTCGCGGGGATGACGATGGTGTTTGGATGGGAGGGTTTTAATCATGGTTGAATTTCTCTCCTTCCGCGATGGTGAAGCCGCGCAGGAGCCGGCCGTGACGGTTGAATCCTTCACCGGCCAGTCCAACGCCACCGCCGTCCGCATCGAGCCGGGCGAGGATGCGCGCGAATTGCTGCCGCATCTCGATCGCCTGTCGCTGGTGGAGGTGAACTTCCCCGCTTATGGCGACGGGCGCGGTTATTCGGCCGCGCGCATCCTACGAGAATCGGGCTATCAGGGCGAATTGCGCGCCGTGGGCGACGTGCTGGTGGACCAGTTGAGCGCCATGCGCCGCTGCGGCTTCGACAGCTTCCATCCCGCCAAGCCGCTGGATGACGCCGCCGTGGAACGCGCGCTCACCCGTTATGCCGACGTCTATCAGAAGACGATCGACGGCCGCCAGCCCGTCTGGGCGAAACGGCACCCGGAGAAAATAGATGGCTGAACCTGCCCGCCAGATCGACCTGATCGACGCCCGACCCACCTTTACCCAGGCGCAGGCCGACGCGCTCAACGCGCGGTTCGAGGGCGTCGATACGCTGACCATGCTCAAGACCGTGTTTGCAGAAGGCCTCGCCGGCAATGTCGCCGTCGTCTCCTCCTTCGGCACGGAAAGCGCGGTGCTGCTCGATCTGGTGGCCAAGGCGGACCGGACCGTGCCGGTGATCTTCGTCGATACGCTCAAGATGTTTGCCGAGACGCTGCATTATCGCGACACGCTCATCACGCGGATGGGGTTCACCGACAGCCGCACCGTCACGCCGATCGCCGATGTGATCGCGAAGAAGGACGAGACCGGCCTGCGCTGGTCCTACGACCCGGACGGCTGCTGCGAAATCCGCAAGGTCGAACCGATGAAGCGCGCCAAGGATGGACTGGACGCCTGGATTTCGGGGCGCAAGGCGTTCCAGTCGGTGACGCGCCAGAACCTGCCCCGGTTCGAGGTGGAGGATGGCCGGTTGAAACTCAACCCGCTGGGCGACTGGACCAAGACGGATCTGGAAGCCTATTTCGACCGGGAAAACCTGCCCCGCCATCCGCTGGAGGCGCAGGGCTATCTGTCGATCGGCTGCGAACCCTGCACCTCCAAGGTCATGCCGGGCGAAGACCCGCGCGCGGGCCGCTGGCGCGGTTGGGACAAGGTGGAATGCGGCATCCATTCGCCCGTGACGCCGATCCCCGCGCCGGTCGCCGACCCGGAAGACCCGGCGAATATGCCGGTGTTTTGAGGAAAGCACCCCAGCCCCTCTTTCCCGTCATTCCGGCGAATGCCGGAATCCAAAGTTTTATGCTCAGCCCGTCAAACCCTGGACCCCGGCTTCCGCCGGGGTGACGGCGCATGTTCAACCCGCCGCCTTCACGATCTCGGCCCATACCTCTTCAGTTATGACTTCGATCCCCAGCGCCGTTGCCTGCTTGAGCTTAGTGCCCGCGCCCGGTCCCGCCACCACCAGGTCGGTCTTGGCGCTGACCGATCCCGCCGCCTTCGCGCCCAGCCGTTCGGCCTGCGCCTTGGCTTCGTCACGGCTCATGGTTTCAAGCTTGCCGGTGAAGACAACGGTCTTGCCCGTCACCGCGCTGACGGTGATTGCCACCACATAGTCGGGCGGCGAAACCTCCGACAGAAGATCGTCCCACGCCTCCACATTATGCGGTTCGTGGAAAAAGTCCGCCAGTGCGTGGCCGACGGCGGCGCCGACATTCTCGACCCCGATATGCTCGGCAATCGCCTTGTCCCGCTTGGCCTGCGTTTCGGCAGGATCGGCGGCGTCGCGCAAAGCGATAATCTCCTGCGCCAGCGCGCGGACGCCGGGCAGCGTGGTGTAGCGCCTGAGCAGATCGCGCGCCGTCACCGCGCCGACATGGCGGATGCCGAGGCCAAATAGCAGGCGCGCGGCGTCGGGCTGGCGCTTGGCTTCGATCGCGGCGAGCAGATTGTCGACCGATTTCTCCTTCCACCCTTCACGGCCCAGCAGGTCAGAACCATGTTTCCTGAGGCGAAAGATATCGGCAGGCTCCTTGATCCAGCCCAGTTCGATAAATTCTTCTATGGACTTCTCCCCCAGCCCCTCGATGTCGAGCGCGACGCGGCTGACGAAATGGCGGAGGCGTTCGAAGCGCTGGGCCGGGCAGATGAGGCCGCCGGTGCAGCGAAAATCGACCTCGCCCTCCTCGCGCACCGCTTCGGACTGGCAGACGGGACAATAGGTTGGGAAGAGGAAAGGCGCGCGCGCCTCCTCGCGGGTGAGATTTTCGACCACCTGCGGGATGACGTCGCCCGCGCGCTGGACGACGACGCGGTCGCCAGGGCGGACGCCGAGGCGTTCGACTTCGTCGGCATTGTGGAGTGTCACATTGGAAACGACCACGCCGCCCACAGTGACGGGGGTCAGGCGGCCGACCGGGGTAAGCTTGCCGGTGCGGCCGACCTGGATGTCGATAGCCTCAAGCGTGGTCTGCGCGCGTTCGGCGGGGAATTTATGGGCGATCGCCCAGCGCGGCGCCTTCGCCACGAAGCCCAGACGCTGCTGCCAGTCGAGCCGGTCGACCTTGTAGACCACGCCATCAATGTCGAAAAGCAGGTCGGCGCGCGCGGCTTCAATACCGCGATAATGGGCGATCAGGGCTTCGAGGCTGTCGACGCAGGCGAGCATGTCCGACACTGGCAGGCCCCAGCTTGCGATCGCCTGCATGACGCCCAGTTGCGTGTCGGCGGGCAAGGCGCTGTGCGCGCCCCAGCCATGGGCGAGGAAGCGCAGCGGACGGCTGGCGGTGACGGCGGCGTCCTTCTGGCGCAGCGAACCGGCGGCGGCATTGCGCGGATTGGCGAACTGGCGCGCCTTTTCGGGATCATCGGCTTCGGCGAGGAGGCGGGCGTTGAGCGCCACAAAATCACCCTTGGCCATATAGACCTCACCGCGCACCTCGAACAGGTCGGGGATATTGGGGCCGGCCAGGCGCTGGGGAATGTCGGGAATCGTGCGGACATTGGCGGTGACATCCTCCCCCGTCGCGCCGTCGCCGCGGGTCGCGGCCAGCACCAGTTCGCCTTTTTCATAACGGAGCGAGCAGGACAGGCCGTCAATCTTCGGCTCGGCGGTGAGCGCCAGCGGTTCGGTTTCAGGCAGCGCCAGGAAGCGGCGGACGCGGGCCAGGAACTCGGCGATATCCTCATCGGCAAAACCGTTGTCGAGGCTCATCATGCGGACGGCGTGCGGCACCTTCTTCAACGTGGAGGTGGCCGCCGCGCCAACCAGGGCATTGGGCGAATCGGCGCGAATCAGGTGCGGAAAAGCGGCTTCGAGCACGTTATTCTCGCGGATCAGCGCGTCATAGTCCGCGTCGCTGATCTCCGGCGCATCCTGGTCATGATAGAGCCTGTTGTGCCGCGCCACTTCCTTGGCAAGGCGCATCAGGCGGTTGGCGGCTTCGGCTTCTGTGAGAGTGGTGGGGTCGGTCATGAGGATGCCTTAACCTCTGTCGTGCTCCTGCGAAAGCAGGAGCCTAGGGTCGAACGGATTGACGTGCATCCTGGGCTCCTGCTTTCGCAGGAGCACGTTGCTATCACATCACCGGCACCGTCTCGAAATGTTGTGGGAAGCCCGCGATGATAGGCCGCGCCTTGGCGATGGCAGCGCGGACGGCGGAGAGTTTGAGCGACGCGGCATGGCTTTCTCGGCTGTCCCAGACTTCGGTGATCCAGATCGCTTCCGGGTTGGCGGTGTCGAGCGCCACGACATAGGAGAGGCAGCCGGGCATCGCGCCGGTGGCTTCTTTCAGATAGCCGACCAGTTCGTCGCGCTTGCCGGGGGCACTGAGCATCTGGCCGATCAGTCCGAATTTGGGCTTGGCCTCCTGCGCGGCGGCGGGAATGGTGGTTGCTGCCATGGCGGCAACGGTGAAGCTGAGCATGTCTCTACGGTTATGGGTCATGGCGGAACTCCCTTCCCTCCGTTCGGGCTGAGCCTGTCGAAGCCCAGTCCTTTTTTCAAAAAATACAGCCCTTCGACAAGCTCAGTGCGAACGGGTGGAGAGTGCAGCTGTTTCACCAGAAAGAGAAGATCAGACCCGTTCCAGCAACCGTTCCGCCTGCGCGCGCGCTTCGGCCGTGATCTCCGCGCCCGACAGCATCCGCGCGATTTCCTCGCGGCGGTCGCTGTCGTCCAGCGCGTGGACGCCGGTGCGGGTGACGGTGCCGTCGCTCGACTTGGCGATCAGCATATGGCCTGCTCCCCGCGCCGCGACTTGCGGGCTGTGGGTGACGACGAGGATCTGGTTGGTCTGCGCCAGGCGTGCCAGCCGTTCGCCGATGGCGGAGGCGACCGCGCCGCCCACGCCCCGGTCGATTTCGTCGAAGATCAGCGTATCCGCCCCGCCCCGTTCGGCCAGCGCGACCTTGAGCGCGAGGATGAAGCGGGAAAGTTCGCCACCCGACGCGATCTTGGCCAGCGGCGCGAAGGGCGCGCCGGGGTTGGTCGAGATTTCAAACTCGACCCGGTCCATGCCCTGCCCGCTCCATTGCCCCTCGTCCAGCGGGGCGACCACGGTGCGAAAGCGGGCCGCGTCGAGCTTCAGGGGCGCCAATTCCCCCGCGACGGCGGCGTCGAGGCGACCGGCGGCCAATTGCCGTTCGGCCGACAGAGACTGGGCGGCGGCGCGATAAGCTGCGGCCTTGCCCGCGACATCGGCCTCCAGCGTCGCGATATGCTCCTCCCCGCCCTCGATCGCCGCCAGCTTCGCGGCCATTTCGTCGCGCAGGGCGGCAAGGTCGTCGGGTTGCACCTGATGCTTGCGGGCAAGGCCGCGCAGGTCGAACAGGCGGGTTTCGATCGAATCGAGGCGGGCGGGATCGAAGCTCAGCGCCTCGGCCGCCTCGGCCAGGCGATCCTCCGCCTCCCCCGCCTCCACCACGGCGCGGTCGAGCGCTTCGAGCACGGCGGTCAGCAACGGCTCCTCGCCGGCGATACGGTCCAGCCGGCGCGCGGCCTGGCGCAACTGGGCAAGGCCGCCATCCGATCCGGTCAGGCAGTCGCTGATGGCGGAAAGGTCATCGGTCAGGCGCGCGCCCTTCTGCATGGTCGCGCGTTCTTCGGCGAGCGTCACTTCCTCGCCGGGTTCGGGCGCGAATTTGCGGAGTTCCTCGACCGCATGGGTCAGATAATCACGATCGCGCGCGGCATTTTCCACGATGGCTCGCGCCTGCGCCAACGCGGCGGCGGCCGCGCGCCAGGCGGCGTGTGCGGACATGACCGCTTCAGCCTCGCAGCGGCCATAGCTGTCGAGCAGCGCACGATGGCCACGCGGGTTGAGCAGGCCGCGATCGTCATGCTGGCCGTGAATCTCCACCAGCGATCCACCCAGGTCGCGCAGCAGCGCTGCCGAACAGGGCTGGTCATTGATGAAGGCGCGGCTGCCACCGTCGGCCTTCACCAGGCGGCGGATGAGCAAAGGTTCGCCCGGCTCCAGGTCGATGCCGTTTTCCGCCAGCAACGCAGTGGCGCGATGATCGACAACGGGCGGATCGAAGGTCGCGACGACGCTGGCCTGCGCCTCCCCATTGCGGACGAGGCCGCTGTCGGCGCGCGCGCCCAGCGCCAGCCCCAGCGAATCGAGCAGGATCGACTTGCCCGCCCCCGTTTCCCCCGTCAGCACGGAAAGACCCGCGCCGAACTCCAGGTCCAGCGCCTCGATCAGCACGACATTGCGGATGGCGAGGGAGGTCAGCATGACGCGCTTCTACCCGTCAATGCACAAAAGAGGAACAAGGTTGCCGCTGTGCCGCACCTCAAGCCTTGGGCGGATATTCCCGCATCATCTTGAAGGCGCGTTCATACCATTTCGAACCGGGATAGTTGCGCCCCAGCACGGCAGCGGCCTTTTCCGCTTCATCGCGGACACCCAGCGACAAATAGCTTTCCACCAGCCGTTCCAGCGCTTCGGGTGTATGAGTCGTCGTCTGATATTTGTCGATCACCGAACGAAACCGCAGCGTGGCCGCGAGCCATTGGCCGCGCCGTTCGTAGAAACGGCCGATCTCCATCTCCTTGCCGGCGAGGTGATCGTTCACCAGGTCGATCTTGAGGCGGGCGTCGGCGGCGTAGCGGGTGTCGGGATAGCGGCGGATCAGTTCGCCCAGAGAGTCCATCGCCTGTTGCGTGATCTTCTGGTCGCGGGTGACGTCGGCAATCTGCTCATAATAGCAGAGCGCTATCAGATAATAAGCGTAGGGCGCGTCCTTGTTGCCGGTGTGGATCGACAGGAAGCGCTGCGCCGCCGAGATCGATTCCGGATAGTCGCGGTTCATATAATAGCTGAACGCCGACATGAGCTGCGCACGGCGCGCCCAGGGCGAATAGGGGTGCTGGCGCTCCACCTCATCGAATAGGGCGGCGGCGAGCTTGTACTGACCTCGGTCGAGGCGCGCCTTGCCGCTATTATAGAGGGTCGACACGTCGCGGGCGACATAGAGGGTGTCGGCCTTGTTCTTCGATGTCGAGCAGCCGGTCAGCACAGGCAAGGCGATCAGGACCAGGGCGGTGGCCGCGCCGATGCGCGTCAGGGTTTTCGTCAGCATGGGCCGGGTCATAGCCGAGCGGATCGCCGTCGCCAAGCAGCAGAATTGCGGACCGTTCAACAGGCCACCCCAATCCGATGATCGAAATCGGTCGGTCGCTCCATCGAAATGAAAAGCGATTATGACGTTTGCAAACTCAGGGCGCGCATCCGAGGATGATCCGGGGCAAATTTTCATCCTCCCCTGGCAGGGGAGGTGGCGGGCGCGAAGCGCCTGACGGAGGGGTGTCACCTTATCGATAGCGGGACACCCTCCACCGGCTTCGCCGGTCCCCCTCCCCTTACAGGGGAGGAATTTCTCGCACCTTGCTCCTATATCAACATTCGACGAGCGGGTTTGCAAACGCCATAATCGCCAAACGAAAAAGGGGGCGCCCGGTCGAACCGGACGCCCCCTTTTTTTTCCTATCGCCTTAGCGACAGATCGTATCGATCAGTCCTGGGTCAGGAAGTCGGGCAGACCGGCGCTGGAGCCGTCATCCTTGTCATCGCGCGGGCCACGGTCACGGCGCGGACCGCGATCGCCGCCGCGATCACCACCACGGCCGCCACGATCGCCGCCATCACGGCGCGGGCCACGGCCCCGATCACCACGATCACCACGAGGTTCGCGCGGTTCGCGGGCAGGACGGGTGTCCTCCAGCTCTTCGCCGGTTTCCTGGTCGACGACGCGCATCGACAGGCGAACCTTGCCGCGCGGATCGATTTCGAGGACCTTGACCTTCACTTCCTGGCCTTCCGACACGACGTCGGTCGGCTTTTCGACGCGCTCATTCTTCATTTCGGAGACGTGGACGAGACCGTCCTTGCCGCCCATGAAGTTCACGAACGCACCGAAATCGACGATGTTGACGACCTTGCCGGTGTAGACCTTGCCGACTTCCGCTTCCTCGACGATGCCGAGAATCCACTTCTTGGCGGCCTCGATCTGAGCGGTGTCGGACGAGCTGATCTTGATGATGCCTTCGTCGTCGATATCGACCTTCGCGCCGGTTTCCGCGACGATTTCGCGAATAACCTTGCCGCCGGTGCCGATGACGTCGCGAATCTTCGCCTTGTCGATCTGGATCGTCTCGATGCGCGGGGCATGAGCCGACAGCTCGGTGCGGGTCGAGGACAGCGCCTTGCTCATCTCACCCAGGATGTGGGCGCGGCCTTCCTTGGCCTGACGCAGGGCGACTTCGAAAATCTCCTGCGTGATGCCGGCGACCTTGATGTCCATCTGCATCGTGGTGATGCCGTTTTCGGTGCCAGCGACCTTGAAGTCCATGTCGCCGAGGTGATCTTCGTCACCCAGGATGTCGCTGAGGACGGCGAAGTCCTTGCCTTCCAGGATCAGGCCCATGGCGATGCCCGACACGGGGCGCTTCAGGGGCACACCGGCGTCCATCATCGACAGCGAACCGCCGCAGACCGTCGCCATCGAGGACGAGCCGTTCGACTCGGTGATGTCGGACAGGACGCGGATGGTGTAGGGGAAATCTTCCTTGCTGGGCAGCACGGGATGCAGCGCACGCCATGCCAGCTTGCCATGACCGACTTCGCGACGGCCCGGCGCGCCGAAGCGGCCGACTTCGCCGACCGAATAGGGCGGGAAGTTATAGTGCAGCATGAAGTTTTCATAATGCAGGCCGGTCAGGCCGTCGATCATCTGCTCGGCGTCCTTGGTGCCCAGCGTGGTGGTGCAGATCGACTGGGTTTCACCGCGCGTGAACAGCGCCGAACCATGGGTGCGCGGCAGGAAGCCCACCATCGCTTCGATCGGACGGATCTGGGTGGTGGTGCGGCCGTCGATGCGCTTGCCGTCCTTGAGGATGGCGCCACGAACGATTTCGGCTTCCAGCTTCTTGGTCAGCTTGATGCCGGCCATCACGGTCTGGGCGTCGAGGCCATCGGCCGCGAACGATGCCTTCGCCTTGGCGCGGGCTTCGTTCAGCGCGTTCGAACGGGCCGACTTGTCGGTCAGCTTGTAGGCGGCGGTGATGTCCTTGCCGATCAGCTTCTTGAGCTTCTTCTTGAGGTCCTCAAGGTCATCGCCCTTGGCGACTTCCCACGGATCCTTCGCGGCCTTTTCGGCCAGCTCGATGATCGCGCCGACAATCTTCTTCGACGCTTCATGCGCGAACAGGACGGCACCGAGCATGACGTCTTCCGAAAGCTCCTTGGCTTCGGATTCGACCATCATCACCGCATTGTGGGTGGCGGCGACGACCAGGTCGAGTTCGCCGGTCTTCACTTCGTCCAGCGACGGGTTGAGCTGATATTCGCCATCCTTGTAACCGACGCGGGCGGCGCCGATCGGACCCAGGAAGGGCAGGCCGGACAGGGTCAGCGCAGCCGACGCAGCGATCATCGCCACGATATCCGGCTCGCTTTCACCGTCGAAGCTCAAAACCTGAGCAATGACATTGATTTCGTTATAGAAACCTTCGGGGAACAGCGGACGGATCGGACGGTCGATCAGGCGGGAAACCAGTGTTTCCTTTTCCGTGGCGCCACGCTCACGCTTGAAGAAGCCACCGGGAATGCGGCCGGCTGCCGAATATTTTTCCTGATAGTGAACGGTGAGCGGGAAGAAGTCCTGCCCTTCCTTCACCGACTTGGCGGCGGTCACGGCGCAGAGCACCACGGTTTCGCCATAGGTCGCCAGCACAGCGGCGTCAGCCTGACGCGCGATACGGCCGGTTTCGAGCGTCAGGGTCTTGCCTGCCAGCTCGATCGAAACTTTCTTTACATCGAACATGTTGTTTTCCTTCGCCCGCCTGGCCCTATTGCCGGGCGGGGCCTTTGGTGGAGCCTTGTGCCCCTTGGATGCGCCCCCTCAACCCGTTCGGGCTGAGCCTGTCGAAGCCCCATTCTTCCTTTTCAAAAAGAAAACCCTTCGACAAGCTCAGGGCGAACGGAGGTGGCTTTGGTGGGACGGGCAGCCGAATTGCCGCCAACCCCGGAATCGGAAACGGCCCCGCTGGGGGGCCGTCCCTTCATTAGCAGCCTTATTTACGAAGGCCCAGCTTGGCGATGAGGTCGGTGTAACGCGCCCCATCCTTTTTCTTCAGATAGTCCAGCAGCGAACGGCGCTTGTTGACCAGCATCAGCAGGCCGCGACGGCTGTGGTTATCCTTGTGATGACCCTTGAAATGCTCGGTCAGGTTCGAGATGCGTTCCGAGAGGATCGCAACCTGGACTTCCGGCGAACCGGTGTCGCCTTCGACGCGGGCATGTTCCTTGATCAGCGCTTCCTTGCGCTCAGCAGTAATCGACATCGGCTTCCTTTCTAATTAGAGATTAAAGCCGCGCACCACCCGGATTTCCGGGCCACTGGCCTCCACCAGCGCGACAGGCGTTTCACCTTCCATCGCCAGTAACAAGCCGGTATGCGGTTTCCCCATGAGCACTTTCCCCTGTCGGAGAGCCAGCGCTTCATCGGGAGAGACTGCGAGAGCCGGGATGTCGTCCAGCCCCGCCGTCAACGGCAGCATAAGCTGCGCGATGCCGCCGCCCGTAGCAGCTTCGTCCAATTTGTCCAGCGAAATCGCGGTTTCCAGGGTGAACGGCCCCGCCTTCAGCCGGCGGAGCATGGTGACATGGCCGACCGTGCCGAGCATCAGCGCGATGTCGCGGGCAAGGGAACGGATATAAGTGCCCTTGGAGACATGGGCGCGGAGGGTGACAGTCTCCATCTCCTCCCCTGAAAGGGGAGGTGGCAGGGCGCAGCCCTGACGGAGGGGTGTCCCGCTATCGAGAGGGTGACACCCCTCCACCGCCTGCGGCGGTCCCCCTCCCCTTGCAGGGGAGGATGTGACGACCAGCTCATGGATCGTCACCGACCGCGTCTTCATCTCCACTTCCTCCCCCTTCCGGGCGAGGTCGTAGGCGCGCTGACCGTCTATCAGGATGGCGGAATAGGCCGGTGGCGCCTGCTCGATCGGGCCGGTAAAGCGCGGCAGGATCGCCTCCACCTGCTCCAGCGTGGGCCGATGGTCGCTTTCCGCGATCCCCTTTCCTTCCAGGTCGAGCGTGTCGGTCTGAACACCGAACCGGACAGTAAAGTCGTAGATCTTGTCGCTGTCGAGCATCCGTCCGGCGAGCTTGGTCGCCTCCCCGATCGCGATCGGCAGCACGCCGGTCGCCAACGGATCGAGCGTGCCGCCATGGCCGACCTTCCACTTGCCTGCACCACTGGTGCGCAGCGCGCGCTTGACCGCGCTCACCGCCTGGGTGGAGCCAAGGCCATGGGGTTTGTCGAGGATGATCCAGCCATGCATGGCGGCGGCCTGTAGAGCGATTTCAAGTCAGATGGAACATCTGACGGCTCGCATCCTCCCCGTCAGCCTTTGACGCCACCCCAATTCGGGATTTCGCCGGACGCCGGGCTGCGATAGATGGACGCCCATGACGATCAAGCTCATCTGCCTCGATGCCGACGACACGCTCTGGCACAATATGCGCCATTTCAACGCGACCGAACATGCGCTGCTCGACATGCTGCGTCCCTTTGCCGAGGCTGACGTGACGCGCGAGCGGCTGATCGCCTGCGAAACGCGCAACCTGCCGCTCTATGGCTATGGCGCGAAGGGCTTCACCCTCTCGATGATCGAGACGGCGGTGGAAGTGGCGGGCGAGAAGCTGTCCGCTTCGATGATCGAGGGGATATTGGCGGCGGGCCGGGCGCTGCTCGCCCATCCGGTCGAACTGTTCGACGGGATGGAGGTCACGCTGCGGGCGCTGGCGCAGGTCGGGCCGCTGGTGCTGGTGACGAAGGGCGACCTGCTGCACCAGGAAAGCAAGCTGGCCGCGTCGGGCCTGGGCGACCTGTTTTCGGGCATCGAGATCGTCAGCGACAAGAAGGCGGACACCTTCCGCACGCTCTTCACCCGCTTCGGCATCGCGCCGGAGGAAGCGGTCATGGCGGGCGATTCGATGCGGTCGGACATCCTGCCGGCATTGGAAGCCGGTGCCTGGGCCGCGTTCATCCCGCAGGAGGGCGCCTGGTCGCATGAAAGCGCCAGGGCGCCATCCGATCATGCCCGCTTCGTTCAATTGGAGCGGCTGGCCGACCTGCCGGGCTGGATCGCCAGCGCGGCTTAACCCTTCTTCGCTTTGACGGGCGGGCCGTCGCTATGGGTGAAGCTGGTGATCGGGCAACGCTGGCCATGCACCACCACCGTGCCGAACCGGTCGAGCGTATCCAGCCCACCCGTTTCGAAACCCACCGCATTGGCGAAGGGCAGTTCGGCGCAACTGTCCATCAGCGCCGCATAATACCAGTTGCGGTGCTGGTCCTGCACATAGAGTCCCTTCGATCCGTCAGCCTGCCAGCTCCAGACGCCGCCATGATCGATGAAGGGGATCGAGGCTTCGGTGTTTGCCGGGGCCGACACCATCGGCGCGGCTAAAGCGGACGCGGATGCACCGGCTATCAGCAACAGCGCGGCGATAAAGGCGATCAATCTCTTCACGGGTCTTCTCCAGATGGAAAACAGCCCCCCCCGATATTCCATCCTTAAGACGTCAAGATGGGGCACCGACCGCCCGGCCAGAAGGCCCGCGCGACACTTTGAGACAAATTAGGCTGGGCGACAGATTAGCCGCCCATTTCCCTCCCGCGCCATTCGTCGGCGAGGATCGAATAGATCACCGTATCGCGGACATGGCCGGTCCAGGTGACGCGCTGCTTGCGCAGCACGCCTTCGCGCACCGCACCCAGCTTCTCCACCGCCCGTTGCGAGCGGATATTGCGCTGGTCGATGCGGAACTCGATGCGGGTGAAGCCGCAGTCGAGCGCGCGGGCGATCAGCAGCGGCTTGATCCGGCCGTTGAGGCCCGTGCCACGCTCGGCGGGCGTCATATAGGTGCCGCCCAGTTCCAGCCAGTTATCGGCCGGATTGAGATGCAGATAGCCCGACATGCCAACCGGTTCGCCGTCGGCAAGGATCAGGAAAGGGCAGCGATCCGGATTGGCGAGGGTCGCATCGAAAGCGGGATCGAAACCCTCGCCCGCCCAGCGGTTTGGGAAAATCTCCCACACCGGATCATCGACAGGACAGAGGGCGCGCAGCGCTTCGCGATGCTCTTGGCGCAATTGCTCCAGATGCAGGCCGGGCGCGTCGATCGGCGCAAGCAACTGATCGATCCGGTTCATCCTTGCATCTGCTCCACGAAATGGCGACGGCACAGCGCCACATAGCGTTCATTGCCGCCAATCTCGGTCTGCGCGCCCTGCCGGATCGCCCGTCCCGCCGCATCGACCCGCAGGTTCATCGTCGCCTTGCGACCACAGTCGCAGACCGTCTTGATCTCCGTCAGCGCGTCGGCCAGCCCCAGAAGATGGGCGCTGCCTTCGAACAATTCGCCCTGAAAATCGGTGCGCAGGCCATAGCAGAGCACCGGCACGCCCAGCCGGTCGCACACCGCCGCCAATTGCCACACCTGATCGCGGGTCAGGAATTGCGCCTCATCCACCAGCACGCAGGAAAGCGGCGTCGCCTGATGCTGCGCGGCGATGGCGGCGAGCATGTCGACCCCGGCCTCAAACGGATGCGCGGCCGACTCCAGCCCGATGCGCGACGCGATGCGGCCATGACCGTAGCGGGTATCGATCGCGGCGGTCCACAGCATCGTCGCCATACCGCGTTCACGATAGTTGAAGTCCGATTGCAGCAGGGTGGTCGATTTCCCCGCATTCATCGAGCTATAATAGAAATAGAGCTTCGCCATCAGCCGCTCTTAGCGGATGGTCGGCGCGACGCCAGCGAGGAAACGGACCAGCGCATCGGCGAGAGCGATCCGCTGGTCGGAGAAGCTGTGATCGGTCGGCCAGACCATCAGCCGCGCATCGGGATTGGCGCCCTGCGCGTCGGCGGCGGCCTTGCGCGCCATGGCGCCGATGCCCCTTTCCGCGCCGATGATCGTCAGCGGACGGCGGCCATAGCCGGCCAGGCGGCGGCCCAGGTCGAACTTGGCGCCGTCAGCCTTTATCTCGCCGGTCAGGCTGTCATAGGTCGCGCCAACGAGCGGCGGCAGGTCGCCCGCCACTTCCGCCTTCCAACCCGCCTCCCCTTCCGGCGTGGCGAGCGCCGCGACGGTCTGGGCCGGATCCCAAGGGTCGATCAGGAACAGGCCCGCGACGCGCGGTTCGGCGGCGGCGACATCGGCCGCCATGAAGCCGCCCATGCTGTGGCCCGCGACGACGATCGCGCTGGTGTCGATATGATATTTGGCGACGGTCGAGGGTTGCTGGAGAAATTGCAGCGCGGTGAAGGCATCGTCCGACGCATGGCCGAAGGAGAAAGTGCCGGGGCTGCCCCAGGAACCGCGATAATGCAGCGTCAGCACATTCCACCCGGCACGCCGCGCGGCCTGCGCCAGGTCCAGATTCTGCTCATTGCCGGGAAAACCGTGGAGCAGCAGCAAGGTCGGATGAATGCCCGCGCCCGCAGCGGTATACATGACCGCATTCATCGCGCCGTTTTCGGCAGGGATGACGAAAGCGCTCATCCCGGCGGGATAGGCGGCGTTGGGCTTCGGGTCGGTGGTGACGGCGGGATGGGTGGCGGGGTCTTTTGCTGCGGCGGGCATGGCCAGCATCATTGCCGATGCCAACGCCAATGCTGTCCCAAATAGTCTCATGCGATCACGGTCTCCACCTTTATGGGCACGTCGCTGCCAGCGGCCGGTGCCAGCGCCCGGTCGAACGTCAGAAAGGCATCTGCTTGCATCGAAGCAACAAGATGGACGAAATCAGCAAAGTCCCCCCGCGCTTCAAAACGATTGACGGCCCAGATAACACCATCCCGTGCTTCTATGATGACATCCGGCAATTCCAGCAAAACGCGCAACGATTCCACCGTTTCCAACCGGGTCAGCCGATAGCGCGAACGCAGCAACCAAGCGGTCTCCAGAAAGACGGTCAGAGGAATATAAACACCGGCCTTTACGAGCTGCATCGCGGCAAATGCCTGCGCTTTGTCATCGACCATCAGCAGCCGCGCCAGAATATTGGTGTCGACGGCCTTCACCAATCGCCTTCTGCGCCGCTCTTCGCCCAATGCTCCGCGATGGTCTCGTTCATCTCTTCGATCGACACCGGTGGACCGTCATATTTGATCCGTGCGTAAAACTCCGCCATGATCTCGTCAAAGCTCCGCCCCGACATCTTGCGTTCCGGCCGAAGCAGCACGCTATCCCCCATCGTCACGACCTCAAATGGCTGTCCAGTCATATAGCCAAGCTGGTCGCGCACATCCTTGGGGATGACGATCTGGCCTTTCGCCGACAGGATGGTCTTGGCGTTCATGTCGGTAAGATGCGTCTTACCGCAGCGAGAGTCAATCTTCGCCGTCATCCTGCGGCAGGTCGCGGGCCACCTTCGGATCGCGAAGCAGCTTGTCGATATGGGTGCCTTCGTCGAAGCTCTCATCGGCGATGAATTTGAGTTTCGCCGCATATTTCAGGCGGATTCGGGTCGCGACCTCGCGCTGGAGATAGGCGGTGTTGGTGCGCAGCGCCTTAAGCACGGCCTCCTCGTCCTGCCCCAGCAGCGATTTCACGAAGATGGTGGCGTGGCGCAGGTCGGGCGACATGCGCACTTCGGTCACGCTGACGACATGCTGGGTCAGCACATCGTCATGCACGTCGCCGCGCTGGAGGATGTCGGACAGGACATGGCGTACCTGCTCGCCCACGCGGAGGAGGCGGACGGACGGGCCTTCCTGGGAATTGCTCATGCCGCGTCTTCCGGCAAATCAGTGCAAAAGGTCAATTTGTTTCCCGCTGGATCGGTAATGGTCAATTCCAGACTGCCCCAATCGGTTTTGTCAGGGGCGCCGGGTCTGGCATTGCCGAAATTCTTCGCGCGCAATTGCGCCGCATAGGCCGTGACATCATCGACGGCGATGCGAATGGCCGATCCAGGCGTCGCATCGCCATAATGTTCGGACAGATGCAATTCGCAAGCCCCAAGGATCACGCCCATATAGAGCGGCGAATCCGGTTCGAACCGATGTTCGAACACCGGTTTGAATCCCAGGAAGTCGCAATAGAAGGCGCGTGTCCGTGCCTCATCGAAACTGCGGAGGACCGGCGTGATCGTGCCAAGCATGACCATGTTACTTTCCTCCGCAGCCTATCATATGACAGCCCGTTACAGCGTGCGCTGACGCTCTTCGACTTCGAACAGTTCGAGCGTATCGCCGACCTTGATGTCGTTCGTGTCCTGCAACATCGCACCGCATTCCATGCCGGCGCGGACTTCGGACACATCGTCCTTGAAGCGACGCAGCGACGCGATGTTGGTGCGCGATACGATGACATCGTCGCGGGTAAGGCGCGCGTTGAGCCCCTTGCGGATGATGCCGTCGAGAACGAGCAGACCCGCCGCCTTGTCCTTCTTGCCCGCCGGGAACACCTGAAGCACCTCGGCACGGCCGACGATGGTTTCGATGCGCTCCGGAGCGAGCTGGCCCGCCATTTCGCCGCGAACTTCTTCAAGCAGGTCGTAGATCACGTCATAATAGCGCAGCGAGATTTTCTCGCGCTCCGCCAACTGGCGCGCCTTGGCGTTGGGACGGACGTTGAAGCCGATCAGCGGCGAGCGGCTGGCGGCAGCCAGGGTGACGTCGCTCTCAGTGATCGCGCCGACACCCGAATGCAGGATGCGGACCTTGATCTCATCCGTCGAGATGCGGTTCAGCGCGGTCACGATCGCTTCGACCGACCCCTGCACGTCGCCCTTCACCACCACCGGATATTCGATGACGGTGGTGTTCAGCGCCGAGAACATATGTTCGAAGCTGGTCGGAGCGGCAGTGGTGCGCTTCTTGGTCGCCTGTTCCTGACGATAGGCGGCGACTTCGCGGGCGCGGGCTTCATTCTCGACGACGGTGAGCTGATCCCCCGCCATCGGCACGCCGGACAGACCCAGAACCTCGACCGGGGTCGAAGGACCGGCTGTCTTTACCTGCTGGCCCTGATCGTTAATCATGGCGCGAACCTTGCCGCTTTCCGAACCGATGACGAAGGTGTCGCCGATCTTCAGCGTCCCCTTGCGCACCAGCACGGTGGCGACAGCGCCACGGCCCTTGTCGAGCTGCGCCTCGATCACATTGCCTTCGGCGGCGCGATCGGGATTGGCGGTCAGTTCGAGCAGTTCGGACTGGAGCAGGATCTTGTCGATCAGCGTGTCGAGACCGGTCCCCTTGAGCGCGGACACTTCGACATCCTGCGTCTCGCCGCCCATATCCTCGACGATCACCTCATGCTCCAGCAAGCGCTCGCGCACCTTCTGCGGGTTTGCTTCGGGCTTGTCGCACTTGTTGATCGCGACGATCATCGGAACGCCGGCGGCCTTGGTGTGGTTGATCGCCTCGATCGTCTGCGGCATCAGCCCGTCGTCGGCCGCCACCACCAGGATGACGATGTCGGTGACGTTGGCGCCACGCGCGCGCATTTCCGAGAAAGCCTCATGACCCGGCGTGTCGAGGAAGGTGATGAGATCACCGCCCTTGGTCTTGATCTGATAGGCACCGATATGCTGGGTGATGCCGCCGCTTTCGCCCGACACCACATTGGTGCCGCGCAGTGCATCGAGCAGCGAGGTCTTGCCATGGTCGACATGGCCCATGATCGTCACGACCGGCGCGCGCGGTTGCAGCATTTCGGCCGCATCGACTTCGCCTTCCATGCCGATTTCGACGTCGGCATCGGACACGCGCTGGATGCGGTGGCCGAATTCTTCCACCAGCAACTCGGCCGTATCCTGATCGATCGGCTGGTTGAGCGTGACGGCGGTGCCCATCTTGAACAGAGCCTTCACCAGGTCCGCACCCTTTTCGGCCATGCGGTTGGCGAGTTCCTGAACGGTGATGCTTTCAGGCACGATCACGTCGCGCGACTGCTTCTCACGCGGCTGGCTGCCGCCGGCATAATGGGCGCGACGCTCCTTTTCACGGGCGCGCTTCAAGGCGGCGAGGCTGCGCGCACGGGCGCTGTCGTCGTCGCTGAGCGCACGAGTGACGGTCAGCTTGCCCGCCTGACGACGATTGTCGTCGCCACGCTTGGCACGGTCGGGCTTGGCCGGTTCCGGACGCTTGACCGGCGTGACCGGGGTGAAGCGGCGCGGCGGCGGCGGTGAAGCAATGGCGGTTGCCGGACGTCCTTCGGCCTCGGCAGGCGCTTCCTGAACAGGCGCGGCTTCCTCCACCGGCGCGGGCGCGACGGCGGCCTGATCCTCGGCAACGCTGGCTTCGACTTCAACCTGACGCACGGAGTCCGCCTCGGCGGTTTCGGCGGCCTGGCGATTTTCCTCGGCGCGGCGCTTTTCTTCCTCGCTGGCGGCGAGACGCTGGGCGTCTTCACGGCGACGCGCTTCCTCCAGCGCGTTCATGCGAGATTCCTCGGCTTCACGCAGCAGCTTGGCCTGCAGTTCCTGACGCGACATCAGGCTCTGCGGCGGCGCCTGGCGCGGAGCGGCCGGCTGAGGCGCGCGCGCCTGCTGATGCGGCGCGGGTGCGGCGGGACGCGGCGCAACCGGTGCGGGCGCCGGATCAGCCTGGGGCGCAGCCGCAGGGGCAGCACCGGTCGTCTCACCGGGCTTGCCCAGGACACGGCGCCGCTTCACCTCAACCACGACCGTATTCTTGCGGCCATGGCTGAACTGCTGCTGCACCTGACCGGATTCAACGGTCCGCTTGATGCCCAGCGGCTTGCGGCCCAGAACCGGCTTGTCTTCCTTGCTGTCACTCATACGACTGAACTATACCCTTCACTTCCACTCCGGCCGGATAGGCCCGCCGGCGCCCGATATAATGCTTATCCGGTGACGCCCGGCGCATCGGCGGAGGCAGGCTCCCCATGCACAGGCGCCCCGTTAGCGCAACCCAGATAGCTTTCCAAGCGGCCTATGGCCGCGCGCAGGCGCGAAGCAGCCCGCGAGTCGGTCACCGCGATATGGACGACATTATCCCGCCCCATTGCCATAGATAGGGCATCGCGGTCCACAGGCAAGACGCGACCGGCCAAATCCGTGCCTTCCGCTTCCCGCCCGACGCGATAGGCCTGGTCCAGTTTGCGGTTGCCGTCGGCGGCCGCATCGGCGGCGTGGAACAGCAACTGCACCTGGCCCTTGCGGCAGGCGACATCGATTTTTTCCGAACCCGTCAGCAGCATGGAGGCGCGCGCCTCCAGCCCCATCCGGTCGAGCAAAGCCTTGCGTAACCCGGATTCGATCATCTCCGGCAGCGTGTCGGGGATCTGGAGCGCGCCATCCTTGAAGGAACGCGCGAGCGCGCCTTTCAGCTTGCCCTTGGCCAGCGCGATTTCCAGTTCGGCACGAGTCACGCCGATCCACGCGCCCCGCCCCGGCGCCTTGGCGCGGATGTCGGGAAGCACCTGCCCCTCCGGCCCTATAGCCAGGCGGATCAGCGTGTCGGGATCGGCGCGGTCGCCGGTCAATATGCATTTGCGTTCGGTCATGCGCGCTCCTCCGCCAGAACGGAAGAAAGGGCAAGTCCGACGCTGTGGAGAGAGCCTATTCTCTCATCGGGGAGTGTCCGCAACATTGGCGTCCTCCCTAGGCTGGGGAGAATCGCGGTCGGCGAGCAATTGCCCACCAGCCCCGTAATTCTCGGTCGAGATTTCGGAGATCACCACCTGAACGGCACCCGCCGGCTTCCCCAGCCGCTCCACGAGCGACTGGGTGACGTCAGCAACGATCGCGGCTTTCTGCTCGCGCGTGGCGTTGCCGGCCAGACGGATGTCGACAAAAGGCATGGTGTCTCAGGCTTCCTCTTCGAACCAGTGGGCGCGGGCGGCCATGATGATCTCATTGCCCTGCTCGTCGCTAAGACCATAGGTGGCCAATATGCCGCCCTTGTCCTCGCTGCTGCCGCTGTCCGTCTTGCGGCGACGCTGATCGATGCGCTTCTTCTGCACCAGTTCGTCGGTGGCGAGGTCGGCGAGATCGTCGAGCGTCTTGATGCCCGCCTTGCCCAACGTCACCAGCATGGCTTCGGTGAGGTGCGGCATGTCGGCCAGCGCATCCTCGACGCCCAACGCCTGACGCTCTTCGCGTGCGGCGGCTTCGCGGCGGTCGAGCGCTTCCTGCGCGCGGTTCTGCAACTCGGCGGCGAGGTCTTCGTCGAAGCCCTCGATCGCGGCAAGTTCCTCGACGCTGACATAGGCGACTTCTTCCAGCTCGCCGAAACCTTCGGCGACCAGAAGCTGCGACAGCGTTTCGTCCACGTCCAGTTCGTTCTGGAACAGTTCGGAGCGGGCGACGAATTCCTTCTGGCGCTTCTCGCTGGCGTCGGCTTCGGTCATGATGTCGATCGCCTTGCCGGTCAACTGGCTGGCGAGGCGGACATTCTGGCCGCGGCGGCCGATGGCGAGGCTGAGCTGATCGTCGGGCACGACGACTTCGATACGCTCTTCTTCCTCATCGATCACCACGCGGGCGACCTGCGCGGGTTGCAGCGCATTGACGACGAAGGTGGCGGTATCTTCCGACCAGGGGATGATATCGATCTTCTCGCCCTGCATTTCCTGCACGACAGCCTGGACGCGGCTGCCCTTCATGCCGACGCAGGCGCCGACCGGGTCGATGCTCGAATCGCGGCTGATGACGCCGATCTTGGCGCGGCTGCCCGGATCGCGGGCGGCGGCCATGATGGTGATGACGCCGTCGTAGATTTCGGGCACTTCCTGCGCGAACAGCTTCTTCATGAACTCAGGATGCGCACGGCTGAGGAAAATCTGCGGCCCGCGATTTTCGCGGCGGACGTTCAGCACGACCGAGCGGATGCGGTCGCCGACGCGGACGACTTCACGCGGAATCTGCTGGTCGCGGCGAATCACGCCTTCGGCGCGGCCCAGGTTCACGACGACATGGCCGAACTCGACCGACTTGACGACGCCGGTGATGATCTCACCCACGCGGTCCTTATACTCTTCATGCTGGCGCTCACGCTCGGCGTCGCGGACCTTCTGGAAGATCACCTGCTTGGCCGACTGGGCGTCGATGCGGCCCAGGTCGATCGCGGGCAGCGGATCGACGATGAAGTCGCCGACGATGGCGTCCTTCTTGAGCTTCTGCCCCTGCTTGAGGTCGACCTGCTTGAAATAATCCTCGACCACGTCGACCACTTCGACGACGCGCCACAGGCGCAGGTCGCCGCTGTCGGGGTCCAGCTTCGCACGGATATCATTCTCGGCGCCGTAACGGGCGCGGGCAGCGCGCTGAATCGCGTCTTCCATCGCCTCGATGACGATGGCCTTGTCGATCATCTTTTCCGATGCCACCGAATTGGCGATGGCGATCAGTTCGGCCTTGTTGGCGGAAATGGCGTTGGCCATGACGTTATGAACCCTTATTCTTCGGTTTCAAACTCGTCCGCCCCATCGGAGGAGAGCGGCATACTAGCAGCAATCAGCTTGTCGGTCAGCACCAGCTTGGCGTCGGCGACAAGGGCGAAAGGAATGGAAACGTCGCCCGCCTTGGCGTCGGCGAAGAGGATATCCTCCCCCTCGACACCGTTCAGGACGCCGCGAAAACTCTTGCGGCCCGAAACGATTTCGGTCGCATTGACCTTCGCCTCATGCCCGGCCCATTCCAGGAAGTCGGACAGGCGGGTCAGCGGCCGGTCGATGCCGGGCGAACTCACTTCCAGACGATAGGCTTCCTCGATCGGGTCAGCCTCATCCAGCACGTCCGACAGGCGGCGCGAGATGGTAGCGCAATCCTCGATCACGAGCTGCTTCGTTTCCGGCCGCTCGGCCATGATCTGGAGCGTATGCTCGTCGCCCGACCCGAACAGCTTGATGCGCACAAGGTCGAAGCCCAGGGCCTTCACCTCGGGTTCGATCAACGCGGTCAGTTCGGCGATGTCCGCCATGCAGTCTCCGTACACGAAATAATGCGGCTTCCCCGCGCCGCGAGCGTTCCGCCCGCGACCCCGACATGTTTGACGATGTAAGGAAGCAAGGGCGATATAGGCGGCAGGTGGAAAATCTGCAACAAATATAATCCTTATTCATTTCCGTTCGGCGCCGGACTTGATCCGGGGTTGTCGAAGCCCCCCGCTTTCTTTCAAAAGAAGTAATGCCCTTCGATAAGCTCAGGGCGAACGGAGTGAACAATGCGCAGCCTAATTGCCACCCTCCCCCTCCTGCTGATCGCCTGTTCGGGCAACGGGGCCAACAGCCAGACGACCGCGTCGGCCGACAAGCCGTTCAAGACATCGATCGTCGCGGACTTCGATTCGCCCTGGGCCATGACCTTCCTGCCCGACGGCCGCGCGCTGGTGACGGAGAAGGCGGGCGAGATGATCCTGTTCGATCCGAAGAACGGCACGAAGATCCCGATCGCGGGCATTCCGAAGGTCGACAGCGCAGGCCAGGGCGCGCTGATGGACGTGGTGCTCTCCCCTGGCTTCGCCAAGGACAAGGCGGTCTATTTCAGCTTTTCCGAGGAGCGCGACGGATTGAAGGGCGTGGCGCTGGCGAAGGGCGCGTTCAACCAGGCGAGCGACGGAACGACGAAGCTGGACGGCGTGCAGGTCATCTTCCGCGCCAGCCCCTATGTCGATGGCAACGGCCATTATTCGGGCCGCATCGCCTTTTCCCCCGATGGCAAATATCTGTTCTTCACCAATGGCGAGCGGCAGAAATTCGATCCGGCGCAGGACCCCAAATCGACCTTGGGCAAGGTGCTGCGCCTGAACCTGGACGGTACGCCGGCAGCGGGCAATCCCCTGGCGGCCAAGGGCTTCAACCCCGCCATCTGGTCCTATGGCCACCGCAACCTGCTTGGGCTGGCCTTCGACAAGGACGGGCGTTTGTGGGAACAGGAAATGGGGCCGAAGGGCGGGGATGAGGTGAACCTTATCAAGCCCGGCCTCAATTATGGCTATCCCAAAGTATCGAACGGCGACCATTATGACGGCAAGCCGATCCCCGACCATGCGCCGGGCGACGGGTTCGAACCGCCCAAGGTCAGTTGGAACCCGGTCATTTCACCGGGCGGGCTGCTTTATTATTCGGGCAATATGTTCCCGCAATGGAAGGGATCGCTGTTCATCGGCGGCCTGTCGAGCCAGGCGCTGGTCCGGGTGAAGCTGGACGGCGAGAAGGCGGAAAAGGCCGACCAGTGGGACATGGGCGCGCGCATCCGCGAAGTCGAGCAAGGGCCGGACGGCGCACTGTGGCTCCTGGAGGATGGCGGCCAGGGATCGCAGGGACGGATGCTGAAGCTGACGCCGGCGACCTGACCCGATCCCCGGCGAACCCATCCAACCCTGTTCGGAGAATCGAATGAGCGTTCCCACGCTGTTCCAGCCCTTTCCTGTCGCCGGACTGACGCTCCGCAACCGCATCGTGATCGCCCCAATGTGCCAATATTCGGCGGTGGATGGGGAGATGACCGACTGGCATCTCATCCATCTGGGGCAGCTTGCCTTGTCGGGTGCGGCGCTGCTGACGATCGAGGCGACCGCCGTCCTGCCGGAGGGGCGGATTTCCTACGCCGATGTCGGCCTGTGGAACGACCGGACGGAAGCCGCAATGAAACGGGTTCTGGATGGTGTGCGACGCCATTCCGACATGCCGATCGCGATCCAGCTTGGCCATGCGGGGCGCAAGGCGTCCACCGAAGTGCCGTGGAAGGGCGGCGCGCAGATCGCGCCGGACGCGATCAATGGCTGGCAGACGGTCGCGCCCTCCGCCCTGCCCTTCACGCCCGCTACCAACACCCCGATGGCGCTCGACCAGGCCGGGATCGAACGGCTGCGCGACGCCTTTGTCGCGGCGGCGCGGCGCGCGGCGAATCTGGGGCTGGACGCGATCCAGTTGCACGGCGCACACGGCTATCTACTGCACCAGTTCCTCTCGCCCCTCTCCAACCGGCGCGATGACGAATATGGCGGCGCCCTTGAAAACCGGATGCGCCTGCCGCTGGAGATTTTCGACGCGGTGCGCGCCGCCTTCCCGGCGGACAGGCCCGTGACGATGCGCGTGTCGGGCACCGACTGGGTCGAGGGCGGCTGGGATATCGAGCAGACGATCGCTTTCGCCCAGGCGTTGGAAGCGCATGGATGCAGCGCCATCCATGTGTCGAGCGGCGGCCTGGACCCACGACAGGATATTCCGGTCGGCCCCAGCTATCAGGTGCCGCTGGCCCGCGCGGTGAAGCAGGCGGTGGCGATACCCGTGGTCGCGGTGGGCCTCATCACCGACTATGAACAGGCCGAGGCGATCGTCGGCACGGGCGACGCGGACCTGATCGGGCTGGCGCGCGCAATGCTCTACGATCCACGCTGGCCCTGGCACGCCGCGGCGCATCTGGGGGCGAGCGTCAAGGCGCCCGATCAATATCTGCGGTCGCAGCCGCGCCAATATCGGAATTTGTTCGACGCGCCGAAAGGCTGAAACGAAAAACGGGGCCTTGTCGGCCCCGTTTCCTTTTATACCAACCGGCTCTGCTTGACCGCCGCCTGGATGAAGCTGGCGAAGAGCGGGTGCGGGTCGAAGGGCTTGGATTTCAGTTCCGGATGGAACTGCACGCCCACGAACCAGGGATGATCGGGCCGCTCGACAATCTCCGGCAGCGTACCGTCGGGCGACATGCCCGAAAAGATCAGGCCGCCCTTTTCCAGCGGCTCGCGATAGCCGGCGTTGACCTCGTAGCGATGGCGATGCCGTTCGCTGATCTCGGTCGCGCCATAGACGCCCGCGACGACACTATTGCCGTCGAGCCTGGCGGGATAAGCACCAAGGCGCATCGTGCCGCCCAGATCGGTTTCGGCGGTGCGCTTCTGCAGCCCTTCCTTGCTCATCCATTCGGTGATGAGGCCGACGACCGGCTCCGACGTTTCGCCGAACTCGGTGGTGGAGGCGTCGGCGATGCCCGCCGTGTTCCGCGCGCCCTCGATGCAGGCCATCTGCATCCCAAGGCAGATGCCGAAGAAGGGCACATTGCGTTCGCGCGCGAACCTGACCGAAGCGATCTTGCCCTCCGACCCGCGCACGCCGAAGCCGCCGGGGACGAGAATGCCGTGCATCGGTTCGAGGCTGAGGGCCAGATCCTCACCCTTCTCGAACAATTCGGCATCGATCCACTTGATGTTGACCTTCACTCGGTTGGCAAGGCCGCCATGGTGCAGCGCTTCGTGCAGCGACTTGTAGGCATCGAGCAGGCCGACATATTTGCCGACCACGCCGATCGTGACCTCACCCTCCGGATTGAGCTGGCGATCCATGATGTCGTCCCAGCGGGCCATGGTGGGCGCGGGCGCATCCGTGATGCCAAAGGCGCTCAGCACCTGATCGTCCAGCCCTTCGGCATGATATTGCTGGGGGACGGCATAGATGCTGCTGGCGTCGAGCGCGGGGATGACCGCCTCAGGCCGGACATTGCAGAAGAGCGCGATCTTCTGGCGTTCGCTTTCCGGCAGCGGATGTTCGCAGCGGCACAGCAATATGTCGGGCTGGATGCCGAGCGAGGTCAGTTCGCGCACGCTATGCTGGGTCGGCTTGGTCTTCAACTCGCCCGCAGCCGCGATATACGGCACCAGGGTCACATGGACGAAGATCGCCCGGCCACGCCCCAGATCATTATGGAGCTGGCGAATCGCCTCCATGAAGGGGAGCGATTCGATATCGCCGACGGTGCCGCCGATTTCGCAGAGCACGAAATCGAGGTCTTCGGTGTCGGCGGTGGCAAAGGCCTTGATCTCATCCGTGACGTGCGGGATCACCTGCACCGTCGCACCCAGATAGTCGCCGCGCCGTTCGCGGGTGATGATCGTCTGGTAGACGCGGCCCTGTGTCACATTGTCCGACTGGCGCGCCGAAACCCCGGTGAAACGTTCATAATGACCCAGATCGAGGTCGGTTTCCGCCCCGTCGTCGGTCACATAGACCTCGCCATGTTGATAGGGCGACATCGTGCCCGGATCGACGTTGAGATAGGGATCGAATTTCCGGATTCGTACACGGAAACCCCGCGCTTGCAGCAAAGCTGCAAGGGATGCGGCCATCAGGCCCTTGCCAAGCGAGGAGACCACGCCGCCGGTGATGAAAATATACCGCGCCATGGGAGTGAAGGATTAGCCTTTCGGAACAACAAAGAGCAAGCGCGCGAATCCACGCGCGCTTAAAAAAGATCGAAAGATCGTTGAATTGTTTAGTTAGCGAGCGGAACCGCGCCATTTTGCGCGGGCGCCGTCGCCGCATTGCCTGCTGCACCCGCCAGCGGATCGGCATTAGCCGGCGCCGGGGTGCTCTGCGTGGCGGGCGCCTGCTTCACCAGCGACGTGTCGATATCGGTGGGCGCGTGCCGCACCGATGCAATCACCGCCATGACGATCGACAGAATCACGAAGATGCTGGCCAGAACCGTGGTCGAACGGGTCAGGAAATCCGCCGCGCCGCGCGCCGACATCAGCCCCGCCGGGCTGCCGCCCACGCCCAGACCGCCGCCTTCCGACTTCTGCATCAGGATGACGGTAACCAGCAGGGCGGCGACAATGGCCTGCACGACGAGGAGGAAGGTGAACATTGCGGCTCGTTTCTGTCCGGTGATGAATGCGTTGGCGCGCACATAGCGATGATAGGGCGCGGGGGCAACCGCGCCTTTTCCACAACCGAGTCGGAGCGAAAAGCGCGCACATTGTCACCCCGGCGAACGCCGGGGTCCAGCATCCCTCCCACAACGCCTCGAACCCTGGATTTCGGCGTTCGCCGGAATGACGACGCTAAAATCAGGCCGCAGCCGCCATGCGTTCGTCGGCGGCTTCGATGATCGGGGCGAATTTCGCGGCGCTGAGGCTGGCGCCGCCGACCAGGCCGCCATCGACATCAACGACCGACATCAATTCGACCGCATTGTCGCCATTCATCGATCCGCCATAGAGGATTCGCACCGCATCCGCCTCCGCACCGATCCGGCTGGCCAGCGCGGCGCGCAAGGCGGCGTGCATCGACGCGACCGCCTCGATCGTCGGGATGCGGCCGGTGCCGATCGCCCATATGGGTTCATAGGCGACGGCCAGCCAGTCGGCCGACGCGCCTTCGGGCAGCGAAGCGAGCAGTTGCGCGGACACAACCTCCTCCGCCTGACCCGCGTCGCGCACCTCGATCGTCTCGCCCACACAGAGGATGACGTTGATGCCCGCCTTGTGCGCCGCGACCGATTTGGCAGCGATGTCGGCGTTGGTTTCGCCGCGCGCCTCGCGCCGTTCGCTGTGGCCGGTGATGACCCAGGTCGCGCCCGCTTCCGCCAGCATCTCCGCCGACAGCGAACCGGTATAGGCGCCGCTCATGTCCATATGGCAGTTCTGCGCGCCGATGAACGCCGCACCGCGCCGTTCCGACCCGGCCATGATGAGGGTAGCCGGCAGGCAAAGGCCTACTTCCACGGCAGGATGCGCCGCCGCGACCCGGCCGATCGCCTCCACTTCGTCGAGCTGCGCGCGCATCCCGTTCATCTTCCAGTTGCCGACAACCAGCTTTCGCCTGTTCATCCGCCTCGTTTCCTTATGGTTATTGCTGCACGTCGCCCCCGCCCTCCGTCACGAACCTTTGGCTTCGCGTCTCCCCGGAAGAACGGGAACTGGATAGAGGCGATGAACGGCAGTCGCGCATTTGTCCAGTGCAAGCCTTGCCGCCGCGCCGATCCGCCCTTAAAGCGGGCCGCCACACAGCCGCAGGTGTCAGGTCTCCCATGCTTTCTGTCTTTCGCAGCTTCATTCGCTCCAAATTCGGCGCGCTCTTCGCGATCCTCTTCCTGGGCGTCATTGCCGCCGCCTTCATCATGGGCGACATCACCAGTGGCAAGTTCGGCGGCGGCTCCATGTTCAGTGGCAGCAATGCGGCCAAGGCGAAGGGCCTGACGCTGAGCCAGGGCGAGTTTCAGGACCGCGTGCAGCGCGTGTTCGAAAACGCCCGCCGCTCCAACCCCGGCCTCCAGATCGCCGATTTCTTCGCCCAGGGCGGCGCGGCCCAGGTCTATGACCAACTGGTCGCATCGCTGACCCTGCGCGCCTTCGCCGACGATCAGGGCGTCCACATCTCGAAGCGGCTGGTGGATGCACAGATCGCGCAGATCCCCGCCTTCCAGGATGCGGCCGGCAATTTCAGCCAGGAAAGTTTCCGTGCCCTGCTGACCCGCGAACGGCTGACCGAACAGGCCCTGCGAGACGATATCAGCCGCGAGATCCTCCAGCGGCAGTTGCTCGCGCCCATCGGCCTGGGCGCCCGTCCGTCGGAAACGCTGGTTCTGCCCTATGCCTCGCTGCTGCTGGAAGCGCGCCAGGGCACGGTCGCCGCGATCCCGGCGGTCGCCTTCCTCGATGAAAAAAACCCGACCGACGCGCAACTGACCGATTATTACAAGGCGAACAGTCCGCGCTTCACTATCCCGGAACAGCGCCGCATCCGCTACGCCCTGGTCGATGCGGTCCGCTTCGCCCAGGCGTCGCAGCCGTCCGAAGCGGAGATCAGCGCCTATTACACCCAGAACAAGGCCGTCTATGCCGCCAAGCAGAACCGCACCGTCGAGCAATTGGTGCTGCCGACGCAGGCCGGCGCGAAGGCGATCGCCGATCAGGTGAAGGGCGGCAAGACGCTGGCCGCCGCGGCGCAGGGCGCGGGTCTGGCCGTGGCGACCCTGGCCGACCAGAGCCGCGAGGCGCTGACCGCTTCGGCCGGCAAGCCTATCGCCGATGCCGCCTTCGCCGCCAAACAGGGCGAACTGGTGGGGCCGGTGCGCGGTTCGCTGGGTTGGCTGCTGCTGCGCGTCACCGCGCTCAACGATACCGCCGCCCGTCCGCTGGCCGCCGTGCGTGGCGAAATCGTCGAAACGCTGCGCGCGCAGAAGGAAAAGCAGTTGCTGGCCGATTTCACCGGCAAGCTGGAGAATCAGATCGCCGATGGCGGCACGTTCGAGGAAGTGGTGAAGGATAACGGCCTGACGCTGGAGACCAGCCCGCCGCTGCTGTCGACCGGCAAGCAGGTCAACGACCAGGCCTATACACCGTCCGCCGACCTCCAGCCGCTGGTCGCCCCGACCTTCGCCATGAGCGCCGACGATGACGCGCAACTGGTGCCGATCACGCCCGACAAGCGCTATGCACTGGTCGCGCCGGGCCAGATCATCACCGCTGCTCCGCCGCCGCTGGCCGAAGTCAAGCAACTGGTGCTGGCCCAGTACAAGCTCAACGAAGGCAACAAGAAAGCGAAGGTGCTGGCCGACCAGATCCAGGCGAAGGTCGCCAAGGGGATGAAGCTGGCCGACGCCATTGCTCAGGCCGGCGTCAAACTGCCCGCGCCGCAGATGCTGGGCGGCCGCCGCGCCGACATCATGCGCGGCGAGCAGCGTCCGCCGGCCGAAGTCGGCATCATGTTCCAGATGGCGGCGAATAGCGTGAAGACCCTGCCGATCGGTCAGGATCGCGGCTATTTCGTGGTGCAGCTCAACAAGATCGAGCGCGGCGACGCCAAGGCGCAGCCACAATTGCTGGCACAGGTGCGCGATCAGTTGGGCGAAGTGATCGGCCAGGAATATGGCCAGCAGTTCGAACGCGCGATCGAAAAGGAACTGAAGGTCACGCGCAATCCGAGCGCCGTAGCGCAGGTGCGCCAGGTGCTGGCATCCACCAACAGCGGCGACCAGTAAGATGGCGGCCAGCGGGGGGACGGACGGCGTGACGAGCGCCCGTGCAGCGCTGGCGCGCGGCGAATCGGCGCTGGTGTGGCGGCGCCAGATCGCCGACACCGACACGCCCATCTCCGCCGCGCTCAAATTGTTCGAATCCGATCGCGGCGACTATCTGCTGGAATCGGTCGAGGGCGGCGCGGTGCGTGGCCGTTACAGCCTGATTGGCCTCGCCCCCGACCTGGTCTTTCGCGCGCAGGGCCAGGATGCCGAAATCAACCGGCAATGGGCGACCAATCGCGACGCCTTCGTCCCCGAAAAGGCTGGCGCGCTCGACGCGCTGCGCGCGCTGGTGGCCGAATGCCGGGCGGAAATGGACACCGCACTGCCGCCCGCACTCGCCTGCCTGGTCGGCTATTTCGGCTATGAGACGGTGGGGCTGGTCGAAAAATTGCCCCGCCCCGCGCCCAATTCCATCGGCGTGCCCGACATGCTGTTCGTGCGGCCGACCGTCATCCTGGTGTTCGATCGTCTGGCCGACGCGCTCTATATCGTCGCGCCGGTGTGGAAAGGCAGCTTCACCGACGCTGATAAGGCGATCGAGACCGCGCTGGAGCGGATCGACGCTACCGCCGCGCGCCTCGCCGCGCCGCTGCCTGCCCTCTCCGCTCCCGCCGAAATCGCCGAGATCGACGTC
The DNA here is from genome assembly GCF_022758885.1 of Sphingobium sp. BYY-5. Taxonomy (NCBI): domain Bacteria; kingdom Pseudomonadati; phylum Pseudomonadota; class Alphaproteobacteria; order Sphingomonadales; family Sphingobiaceae; genus Sphingobium; species Sphingobium sp. BYY-5. Next base: position 388,320 of record NZ_JALEBH010000001.1, on the reverse strand, counting down.
ACGCCGGTGCTGGAGCCGGGTCGTTATGCGCAGATGGTGGACGCGGCCAAGGACTATATCGTCGCGGGCGACATCTTCCAGGTGGTGCTGGCGCAGCGTTTCACCAGCCCCTTCACGCTTCCACCGATCGCGCTTTATCGCGCGCTGCGGCGGATCAATCCGTCGCCCTTCCTCTATTATCTCGACCTGCCCGGCTTCGCGCTGATCGGGTCCAGCCCGGAAATCCTGGTCCGCGCCCGCAATGGCGAGGTGACGATCCGCCCGATCGCGGGCACGAGGCCGCGCGGCAAGAACGCGGTGGAGGACGCCGCCAACCGCGAAAGCCTGCTCGCCGATCCCAAGGAACGAGCCGAGCATCTGATGTTGCTGGACCTGGGCCGCAACGATGTCGGCCGCGTCGCTTCTGCCGGATCGGTGACGGTCACGGAAAGCTACACCGTCGAATTTTACAGCCATGTCATGCATATCGTGTCCAACGTCGTCGGACGCCTCGCGGACGACAAGGATGCGATCGACGCACTGTTCGCGGGCTTCCCCGCCGGCACCGTGTCCGGCGCGCCCAAGGTCCGCGCCTGCGAGATCATCGCCGAACTGGAACCGGAAACGCGCGGCGCCTATGCAGGCGGGGTCGGCTATTTCGGCCCGGACGGCAACATGGACAGTTGCATCGTCCTGCGTACCGCCGTGCTGAAGGACGGCGTCATGCATGTGCAGGCGGGCGCTGGCATCGTCGCCGATTCGCAGGCGGAATATGAACAGCGCGAATGCGAGGCGAAAAGCGGCGCGCTGCTAGCCGCCGCGCGCGAAGCCGTGAGTGTAGCGCGGGAAGCCCGGTTCGGGCAGTAGCTTGAAGCGCCAAGCTTAGGCCCGCCGCACCAGCCGCATGGGTTCCGAGGTGACGGGATAGCCCAGATGATCGGGGATGCACAGATGCGCCTCCCCGTCGCGCTCCTCGCGCCAGGGCCGTATCTTTTCCACCGGAAAGGCGGCAGCATGGGCGAGCATGTCGGTATGGGAGCCGAACAGCGCCAGCCGCTCCAGGTTACGCCGGGTGGGAAAAATGATCTGCCCCTCCCCCGCATCGCAACGGGCGATGATGTCCGCCGCGCTGCTCCAGAACAGCCGCACATTCTCGGTCGTGTCGACGCTCGCCACCTGCCCTTCGGGCGCACGGGCGAGGTAGAAGCGCGTATCATAGACCCGCCGCGCCTTCTCGAACGGAGCGGGATGCCAGCGCGCGAAGGGCGTCAGCGCGTCCAGCGCCACGCCCAGGCCATGCCGGTCCAGCAACTCGCCAAGCGGCCTGCCGTCATGCAGGCCGTCGCGCAGCCGCAGCACGGCGGCGGCATCCACCGCACCGGTCAGGCCGATGCCCAACCCCGCTTCCTCGATCGTCTCGCGAATCGCGGCGATCCGCGCGGCAGCTTCGTCGATGGGCAGCGCGCCGCCGATCCGCGCCGCCAGCGCATGGTCGTGTTCATCCACCCCGCCACCGGGAAAGACCAGCGCGCCAGCGGCAAAGGCCATGGTCGACGCACGCTCCACCATCAGCAGATCAGGCGGACCGTCAGGCCGGTCGCGTACGATCACCAGCGTGGCGGCAGGCCGCCCGGCATCCTGTTCTTCTGTCATGACGACCGCTCTAGGCGCTTGGCGGGCTGGCGGTAAAGGCCCACGCATGAATCGCCACCGCACGAATGCGGAGCGCCATGAGGCGATGATTTCGAAGGGAAATGGTGGAGCCTAGGGGGATCGAACCCCTGACCTCGTCATTGCGAACGACGCGCTCTCCCAGCTGAGCTAAGGCCCCAAAGGAGCGCTGCCTATAAGCGAGCATTTTTCCGCTGGCAACGGTCTTTTGCGGAAAAATTTCCTCCCCGTGGCCTCGATCCCGTCCGCGAAAAACCGGTGCAATTCAGCGCGGAGAGGCCGCCCGTCCCGCTCGCCCCGACCGGCTCTTTTCCATGTCCGCTTGCGCCGGAGCGGCGGCCAATGCCAAAGCAGCCATTCCGTCCCGCGCGAGGCCCCTATGCCGACCCTGATCCTGCTCGTCCTGTCCAACCTGTTCATGACCGCCGCCTGGTACTGGCATCTGAAGGGCGGGATGGACAAGCCGATCCTGCTGGTCATCCTCATCAGTTGGGGGATCGCCTTCCTCGAATATTGCCTGGCCGTCCCCGCCAACCGGATCGGCTACGCCCATGGCTGGAGCGCGGGACAGCTCAAGGTCGCGCAGGAAGCAATCGCGCTGATCGTCTTCGGTGGCTTCATGGTCACGGTGCTGGGCGAACCGTTGCATTGGCGACACCTGGCCGCCTTCGCCTGTATCATGGGCGCAGTGGGGTTTCTGTTCGTGGGGCGCGCCTGATCGTCAGGAAACGGCGCGCAACTCCTCCGGCAGTTCGTCGGCGCTCGTCCCCTGGCGGGCGATGCGCGGGCTGGCGCTGTAGGTACTGAACTGTTCGAGCGGCAGAGCCATGCCGCAAAAGGCGCATTCGGCGACCATGCGCCCCACCATCCAATGCTGCCGCGTGCAGGACGGGCAGCGATTGGTTTCGCCAACATAATAAAGTGGACTGAACCCTCGTGCGAAGGACGGCAATTCCGTCTGCGATACGATCTGCATGGACGTTTTCCTCATGTTGCCTGGGGAATCAACGCCTGAGGTCTGAAAGGTTTCACTAATGAACCGAATAAAAAGCCGCTATTCCCTTTGTCCGGGAAGCAACAGGCTGGAATCGCCGTAGGAATAAAAACGATATCCCGTCGCGACCGCATGGGCATAGACCGCCTGCATCCGGTCGCGGCCCATCAGGGCGCTGACCAGCATGAACAGCGTCGATTTGGGCAGGTGGAAATTGGTCATCAACCCGTCCACCACCCTGAAGCGATAGCCGGGCGTGATGAAGATGCGGGTTTCGTCGGCGAAGGCGCGGACAAGGCCGTCCTCCCCCGCCGCGCTTTCCAGCAGGCGCAGCGATGTCGTGCCGACCGCGATCAGCCGGCCACCCGCCGCGTGCACGGCATTCAGCCGATCCGCCGTCGCAGCGTCGATCCGGCCCCATTCGGCATGCATCCGGTGGTCGTCGGTATCGTCCGCCTTCACCGGCAGGAAGGTACCCGCGCCGACATGCAGGGTAAGCGTCTCGGTCCCGATGCCCGCCTGCGCGATTGCCGCCATGAGCTCCGGCGTGAAGTGCAGCGCGGCGGTGGGCGCTGCGACGGCGCCATCCTCGCGCGCGAACATGGTCTGGTAATCGCTGCGGTCGCGCGCGTCGGTCGGGCGCTTGCTGGCGATATAGGGCGGCAGCGGCATCCGCCCTGCCCGCTCCAGCAGCACCTCCACCGGCTCCTCACCCTCGAAGTCCAGCGTCACGCCGCCATCCTCATCGCGCGCACCCGCAATGGCGGTGACGCCTGCGCCGAAATCGATCCGGTCGCCTTCCCGCACCCGCTTGGCATTGCGCAAGAAGGCCTGCCATTGGCGCAACCCCTGCCTTTTGTGCAGGGTCGCGCCGACCTTCGCCTGGCCACGCACCCCTTCAAGCTGGGCGGGAATGACCTTCGTATCGTTGAAGACCAGCACGTCGCCCGCGCGCAGCAGCGACGGCAGGTCGCGCACGATCCGGTCCTGCATCGCGCCGTCGCCCGGCACCAGCAGCAACCGCGCGCTGTCACGCGGCGATGCTGGCCGGAGCGCGATATTCTCCGGCGGCAGGTCGAAATCGAACAGGTCTACGCGCATGACAGGGCAGTCGGGAAACCCGGCTTATTTCTTCTTCGGTGCGGGCTTCGCGGGCGCAGGCTTTGCAGGGGCGGCCTTCCCCGGCGCGGCGGCCCTGGGCAGGGCTGGCGCGCTTATGATCGACGGCGCCGCGGGCGGCGGAGGGGGCGGAGCCGTGACCGGCGGCTTGCCGTCGCTCTCGATCGACGCCTGCAGGATCACGGTCGGGTCGGCCGGTGGCTCGCCTTCATGAATGGCGTCGACATATTGCATCCCTTCGATCACGCGGCCGAAGACGGTATATTTCTTGTCGAGTTGCATACGCGGCAGAAGAACGATGAAGAACTGGCTGTTGGCGCTGTCCTCGCTCTGGGCGCGGGCCATCGACACGGTGCCGCGCAGATGCGGCATCGGGTTGAATTCGGCCTTGAGGTCAGGAAGCTGCGATCCACCGGTGCCGTCGCCCTTGGGATCGCCGCCCTGCGCCATGAAGCCGGGGATGACACGGTGGAATTTCAGGCCATTGTACAAGCCCTGCCGCGTCAGTTCCTTGATCCGCTCGACATGGTTGGGCGCGATGTCGGGGCGAAGCTGGATGCGCACGCGCCCGCCGCTCGACAAGTCGAGATCCCAGATATTCTGCGGATCGGCCGGCACGGTGGCGGGCGGCAGCTTGGGCGTCAGGTCATTGCCCAGCGACTTGGCATTCTCCTGCGCACGCACGGCGGCTTCCGCCTTCTTCATCTCCTCGGCACCGCCGCCGCCACCCCCGCCCCCTTGGGCAAAGGCCACGCCGGACGCGGTGAGGGCGAAGCCGATCGCCACGGTCTTGAGCGCGCTAGTGAAACGCATGAATGAGGCTTTCCTTAAAAACTATGCCCTATGGGTCGCATCGCCCTGATAACGCGCTGATCGCGATTGGCAACTGAACGCAGGCTGAAACAGCGATCAAGCGCTATCCTTACGGCCGATCGCCTCTACCCGCGCCACCACTTCGTCCCGCACCGCAGGACTCACGAACCTGTGGATCGGCCCGCCATAAAGGGCGATTTCCTTGACCAGGCGCGACGCTATCGGCTGAAGCGAGACGTCCGCCATCAGGAAGACCGTCTCCACCCGGCTGTTGATCTGCTGGTTCATCCCCGCCATCTGATATTCATATTCGAAGTCGGCGACGGCGCGCAGGCCCCGGATGATGACGCTGGCGCCCTGCGATTCGGCAAAGTCCATCAGCAGCGAATTGAAACCGGTGACGACGATTTCCGTATCGATCCCCGCGCATTCGCGGCGCACCATCTCCAACCGTTCCTCGTCGGAGAACATGGGTGACTTGGATATGTTGGTGGTGACGCCGATCACCAGCTTATCGACCAGCTTCGCGCCGCGCCGGATAATGTCCATATGCCCCAGGGTGACGGGGTCGAACGTACCGGGATAGACGCCGATGCGCGGCTTCGTCATGGCTTAGCGGTCCCTTTCCACGATATAGTCGGCTATGGCGCGCAGCAGGTCCGCTTCCGCACCATGGCCATGAAGATGCGTCTTGGCCTGATCGACCAGCATATGCGCCTGTTCGCGCGCGCGTTCCACGCCCAGCAGCGAGACGAAGGTTTCCTTCCCCGCCGCCGCATCCTTGCCCAGCGCCTTGCCGGCAAGGTCCGCGTCGCCCTCTACATCGAGCAGATCGTCGGCAATCTGGAAGGCCAGGCCGATATCGCGCGCATAGCCGTGCAGCCGCGTGCGCGCATCGTGCGGCAGGCGCGCCATGATCGCGGCGGCATCGACGCAAAAGGCGATCAGCGCCCCGGTCTTGAGATTTTGCAGCCGCGTAACGGTGGCCAGGTCGAAGCGGGTATTTTCCGCCTCCATATCCATCATCTGCCCGCCCGCCATGCCGGCCGGGCCGCTGGCGGTCGCAAGCGCCTTCACCAGCTCGATCCGCACGAACGGGTCGGGATGCGTTTCCTCGTCGGCCAATATCTCGAACGCCAGGTCGTGCAGACAATCGCCCGCCAGGATCGCCGTCGCTTCGTCATAGGCCTTGTGCACCGTCGGCTTGCCGCGGCGCATGTCGTCATCGTCCATCGCCGGCAGATCGTCGTGGATCAGCGAATAGACATGGATGCACTCGATCGCGAGGCCGACCTGCAACGCCGAGTCGCGGGAGATGTTGAACAGGTCGCTCGCCGCCCGCACCAGCAGCGGGCGCAGCCGCTTGCCGCCACCGATCGCGGCATGGCGCATCGCATCATAAAGGCGGCGGCGCGGATCGTCCGGTGCCGACAGCAACCGGTCGAAAGCGGCATCAATGTCCTGCGCGACGTCCGACGCGCGCATCTTTACCAAGGCGGCTGCGGAGGCGCGTCCTCCCCCGGTCATGACGTTCAATCCGCGCCGAAGGGCTGCGAACCGGTCACCGCGCCATTGGCGTCGACCGTCAGCTTGGCGATCCGCGCTTCGGCGGCTTGCAGCCGCTCGGCGCAGCGTTTGCGCAGTTCCTCGCCCTGGGCATAGAGCGAAATCGACTCGTCGAGCGGCACGTCCCCGCTTTCCAGGCGACGCACAATCTGTTCCAGCGCGCGCAACGCATCCTCGAAGGAAAGGGTCGCAAGATCGGGGGTGGGAATATCCTCAGCCATGCCCTTGCATTGGCCGCGACCAGCCCCCCGGTCAACCCCGCAGGCCGCAATAAGCGATTTGCCCCCTCCACTGTCATCAAACAGTCATGACGTCATATCAGGGGCATGGCGGTTATACCGCTAATTTGCGTTGACGCATCATGTTGCACGTGCACATAAAAGGATCGCTATGAAACAATATCTCTCCCTTATCGCCGTCGCCAGCGTCGCGTTGCTGTCGGCCTGCAACAAAAGTGATGAACCGGAAGTCGTGGGCGGCCCGGCCGACCCGATGGCGGCTCAGCTCGCCAACGCCGCGCCGGTCGAACTGCCGCCGTCGGTCAAGGCCAACAAGCAGTATCGCTGCAAGGACAACAGCCTGTTGTTCGTCGACTATATGAGCGACGACAAGACGGCGCTGCTGCGCACCGAGAAGACCGGCGCTGCAACCAAGCTGGTCGCCGCCGAAGCCGGTCAGCCCTTCACCGCCGAAGGCGGCTATGAAATCAAGGGTTCGGGCAACGACGTGACCATCACCGTACCCGGCAAGGCCGCTCGCGCCTGCCACATCTGATCCACACACAATATCGGGACGCCAACCGGCCGGACTTCGCAAGAGGTCCGGCCTTTTTCTTTTTGGCGATCATCACGTTTGCAAAGCTGGTCCCTGAATGGGGGAATAGGGGCCTGTTGCAACCTGTCGGCCATTCATCTCCGGCAGCTACAGTTCGGATGACACGAGCCGGCTGGGCCACCCGATGCGCACAAGCAGATCGTCCGGGCCGTTGAGGGCGAACTCGTACATGCCCCATTCCTTGTGCTCGGCGCGCTTCACCCCCTCAATGATCGCGTTGCCCGCCATCGCCGCCAGCGCATCGACGCGGGGCGTGTAGACGTAAATGCCGAACGGGTTCCGGCCGGGCACCAGCCACCCTTCCACCGCCGGTTGCAGGTGAACCTCGCCGCCTTCACCATCGGACAACATACGATAGTCGCCGAAATCCTGTTCGGCGGGGCGGCTGAATCCAAGCCGGTTCCACCATCGTTCCGCTGCATCCACATCGTTGCATGGAATGATCGCCGCTACCCTGCTGTTCGAATGATCGGCCATTGCTATCTCCATTTACTGCGGCAAAAATATACGCCATGCGTATTAAATGTCGAGTGGTGATGATCGGACAAGTGAGGAAGCGACCATCGTGCGGGCGGCCATGCGGCTTGCGCGTCGCTTGCGGCAATCTGCGCCATCGACCGAGCTGACAGGCGGTGGGCTGGGCTTGCTCGTCACCCTGTCCCAGGGCGGCCCGATGAGCGCGGCGGCGCTCGCCCGCTGTGAAGGCCTCCAGCCACAATCTCTTAGCCGGCTACTTGCCCGGATGGAGCGCGACGGTCTGATCGAGCGCAAGGCGGATGTCGCCGACCGTCGTCGCGGAGTCATTGCCGTAACCCGGCGCGGCCTTGAAGCCCTCAACGGGGCAATGTCACAACGGCGGCGCTGGCTGTCGGCGGTGATGACCGATCGCCTCAATGAGCAGGAACGGTCTATCCTGTTGCAAGCCGCCGAATTGATGCTGCGCATCGCGAGCTAGTGGTCCGATTCTGACATTCGATACCGCTTGAGGCTAGGTGGTTCTCGAATGTCAGAATCTCTTCGGACCACTAGAAATATTTAATTCTAGTGGATTTTACGATTTTGACATTTGCAGACCCATCCCAACCGCCAGGGGATGCAAATGTCAAAATCAATCCACTAGGCGGCTACCGCCACTTCCGCCACAGCGCGCCGTCCTTCAGCACTTCGCGCGCGGCATTATGGCCCGGCGCGCCGGTGACGCCGCCGCCCGGGTGCGTACCCGCGCCGCACATATAGAGGCCCTTCACCGGCCCGCGATAGGCGCCATGGCCCAGCACCGGGCGCGCCGCCCACATCTGGTCCAGGCTCAGATTGCCGTGCATGATGTCGCCGCCGACCAGCCCGAATTTCCGTTCCAGGTCGAGCGGCGAATGAATCTGCCGCGCGATCACGCTCCTGGCGAAACCCGGCGCATGAGCCTCCACCGTCGCGACGATATGATCCGCCGCCGCCTCCCGCTCTTCGTCCCATGACCTGCCGTTGGGCAGTTCCGGCGCGAATTGCTGGCAGAAGAGGCTCGCCACATGGCATCCCTCCGGCGCGAGGCTGTCGTCGATGGTCGAGGGGATCAGCATCTCCACGATCGGCGCCTTCGACCAGCCGTCGCGCTTCGCGTCCATGAACGCGCGGTCCATATAGTCCAGCGTGGGCGCGATGATGATGCCTGACTGGTGATGCTCGCCCACGCCTGGCAGACAGGTGAAGTCGGGCAGCGCGGACAGCGCCACATTCATGCGGAACGTGCCCGACCCTGCCTTGAACGCCTTGATCCGCTTGCGAAAATCGGCGGGCAAGTCGGCGGGCGCCATCATCTGTTCGTAGAGCAGCTTCGGCCCGACATTGGCGATCACCGACCGGCCCATCACCTCTTCACCGCTCTCCAGCCTGACGCCGACCGCGCGTGCGCCATCCACCAGCACCGAAGCGACCGGCGACTCCAGGTTGATCTCCACGCCCATGGCGGCCACGACCTTCGCCATGACCTGCGTGATCGTGCCCATGCCGCCGACGCTATGGCCCCAGGCGCCCTTCTTGCCGTTCACCTCGCCGAAGACATGGTGCAACAGCACATAGGCGCTGCCCGGCGTGTCGGGGCTGGCATAATTGCCGACCACCGCATCGAAGCCGAACGCCGCCTTCACCGCCTCGCTCTCGAACCAGCTATCCAGAAACGTCCGCGCCGACTTGGTGAACAGGTCCAGCACGTCGCGCTGCTGCTCGACGGACAGGCTCGCGACCCGCCGCCCCTGCTTTAGCGCCTCGACAACCATGGTCAGCCCATCGCCGACATTGGGCGGCGCTTTGAGCACCAGGTCGCGCAGCACGTCGGCCACCACTTCCAGCGCGTCATAATAAGGGGGCAGCGCCTCGGCGTCCTTCACGCTGAACTTGCGGAACTCCGCCTGCGTCCTTTCCAGCCCGCCGCCCAACTTCAGATAGCCGCCATCGGGCTGCGGCAGGAAATTGCTGATCGGCCGCTCGATCACGCGATAGCCGTGATCGGCCAGCTTCATGTCGCTTATGACCTTGGGATTGAGCAGGCTGACGGTGTAGCTGGCGGTCGAGTTGCGGAAGCCGGGGTGGAACTCCTCCGTCACCGCCGCGCCGCCAACGACAGCGCGCCGCTCCAGGATGCGCACCTTGTAACCCGCCCGCGCCAGATAGAAGGCGCAGACCAGCCCGTTATGCCCGCCCCCGATGATGACGGCGTCGTAGGATTTGGTCATGTCTTTCCCCACATTCGTCATTCCCGCGCAGGCGGGAACCCATCTCCCAACCTCGCATCGGGGGTTAGGGCCGGAGATGGATTCCCGCCTTCGCGGGAATGACGAAAATTGTTATTACTGCCGGAAGACCACCCAGCCCCCGGCGGATGATGCAACCGCGCCTGCGGGATCAATGCGCGCACCCGTCCGCAAAAATGCCGCAGCGCCACTTCCTGTTCGCTGAGTGGCCCCACGGTGAAGCTGGCCGACGCCATCCCCGCCTGCACCCGCGCGACCAGCGCCGTATCCTCGGCATTGACCTGCCGGTTGATCCGCCAGTTGAGGTAGCGCGCCACCTTCATCTCCCGCCGTGTATCCGGCAGGGCGTAGGAAATTTCCCGGATCAGCGTCTGCGTCGGCGACACCGGCAGCCACTGCATGAAATCCACCTGATCGGGATAGATGTCGAAGGCGACATTGGGCCAGAGCTTATAATAGGTCCACAGCCGCTGCCGATCGGCAGGCAGGTGCGGCACAGGGGGCAGGAAATGCTGATAGGCCCATTCGGACAGGTTGGCGGAGGGCCGCTCCACGATCGGCCCCCACATCTTGTCGGCATGGAGCGAAGCCTCCACGCCATAGCCGTCGCCCATCAGCCTTTTCAGCCCCGGATGCGCGACCGCGATATGCAACCCGTCCGAATAATTATCGCCGATATTCTTCCAGTTCACGGCACGGGGCCGCAGCGTCACCCGCCCCAGCGCTCGCAGATCGGCAAAGCGATAGGGCGCGATCTCCTCCCCATAGGGGGCCATCATCTGCGCCACCGACGGCCCGCCATCATCGGCCAGCCGCACGAACAGAAACCCGTGCCACGTCTCCACCTCGACCGGAGCCAACCCGTGGTCGGCCAGAGCGAAGGCCGCGCCATAGCTGGCCTTCATCGGCACGCCGGAGAGGCGCCCGTCCTTCTCATAGGTCCAGCCATGATAGGGGCAGACCAGCTTCTTCGCGCAGCCGCCAGGACCATCCACGATCCGCGCGCCACGATGGCGGCAGACATTGGTGAAGCCGCGCACCACGCCGTCATCGCCACGGATGACCACCACGCTTTCACCGATATAGTCGAGCGTGTGGAAATCGCCGGGCGCGGCTATGTCGCTTTCATGGGCCACGATCTGCCAGGAAGGGCGAAAGATACGCTCCACCTCCAGCCCGAAAAACTCAGCATCGGCATAGGTCCAGGCCGGCAGGCTCCATCCCGCATCAGGGTCGTCCCCATTCATCCGCGCCTGCTCCACCGCGCCGCCCTTTAATTTTACAGGTGTATAATAGCGGCAGAAAGAACGTCGATCAAGCTGTCCGGATCGCTGTCTGTTTATGCCTTCATTCCGCTGCCGCCGGCGCCATCCCGGCCGATGGCTGCGCGCCATAGCGCCGCGCCAGATAGGCGCAAGCCATCAACTGGATCTGGTGGAACAACATGATCGGCAGCAGGATCGGCCCGACCGCGCTCGCCGGGAACAGCACGCCCGCGATCGGCACGCCCGACGCCAGACTCTTCTTCGACCCGCAAAATTGCAGCACGATCGCATCTTCGCGCGACAGGCCCAGCATCCGGCCCAGCAGCAGGGTGAAGATCAGGACCAGCACCAGCATGGCGATGCACAGCCCCGCCAGCACCAGCAATTCGCCCTTCGACACCTTGTGCCACAGTCCCTCGACCACGGCGGCGGAAAAGGCCGCATAGACCACCAGCAATATCGATCCCCGGTCGACCCGGCCGATCATCGCCTTATGCCGCTCGATAAAGCCCCCGATCCATGGCCGCAGCAGATGCCCGACGACGAAGGGCAGCAGCAATTGCAGCACGATCCCCTCCGCCGATGACAGGGAGATAAGGCTCCCGCTGCCGCTCTTCTGCATCAGCAGCGCCACCAGCACCGGCGTCAGGACGATACCCAGCAGGTTGGAGAAGGAGGCGCTGACCACCGCCGCCGCGACATTGCCCCGCGCGATCGCGGTGAAGGCGATGGAGGATTGCACGGTCGAGGGCAGCAGCGCCAGAAACAGCAGCCCCGCCCGCATATCCGCCGGGACAAAGCCGAATCGCTCCACGATCAGCCCCAGGATCGGAAACGCCACGAAGGTCGTGCCCAGCGTCGCCAGGTGCAATTTCCACGCCCTGGCCCCGCTCCAGATCGCCTCGCGCGACAATTTTGCGCCATGCAGAAAAAAAAGCAGCACGATGCCCGCATCCGCCACCGCCCCCGCGATTCCCGCGCCCTGCCCCCGCGCCGGCAGGACGGACGCTAGGGCAACGGTGGCGATCAGCAGCAGCAGAAACGGGTCCAGGGCTTGGCGTAGTCGGTTCATCATCACTTCCGGGCGATCGACAGGATGGAAAGGGGGGATAGACGCGGCGCACGGCCTGCGCCAACAATTTCCCCTTGGCCGCAAACAAGGAGAGGCAGCCCCATGAGCGAGCATATCGCGATCATCGAGGACAAGGGCGTCATCGAAATCCATATCGATCGCCCGGACAAGAAGAATGCGCTGACCGCCGCCATGTACCGCACCATGACCGCCGCGCTGGCGGATGCGTCGGCGCGGGCGGAAATCGGCGCGGTGCTGATCGCCGGGCGGGGCGACGCCTTCTGTGCGGGCAATGACCTCAAGGATTTCATGGCCGGGCCGGAGGGGGGTGCCGCCGCCTTCGCCTTCATCCAGGCGATCGCCGCCTTCGACAAGCCGCTGGTCGCGGCAGTGCAGGGCCAGGCCGTAGGCGTCGGCACGACGATGCTGCTCCACTGCGACCTGATCTACGCCGCGCCCGACGCACGCTTCGTCATGCCCTTCGTCAATCTGGGTCTTGTCCCCGAAGCCGGGTCCAGCCTGCTCGCGCCCGCGACTCTGGGCCATGCCAAGGCAGCGGCGATGCTGCTGCTGGGTGAACCGATGGATGCGGACAGCGCCGACAGCGCCGGCCTCGTCACCGCAATCGTTCCCGCCGACGGTCTGCTAGACCATGCCCGCGCCAAGGCTGCCGCCCTGGTGGCCAAGCCGCCCCAGGCGCTGGCCACCACGCGCCGCCTGATGAAGGGCGATCCCGCCGCCCTGGTCGCCCGGATCGAGGAGGAAGCCCGGCTCTTCCGCGAAACCCTCGCCTCCCCCGAAGCCCAGGAAGCCTTCGCCGCCTTCTTCGAAAAACGCGCGCCGGTGTTCCGGCGGGGGTAAGTTTAGAGCGAGATGACTTGGATTGAATCGTCATTGCTTCGCTTCGCTCGCAATGACGAGGTGGTTCCACTTTTGGTCATCCGACTTTAAGAGGCCAATGATTGTAGGTTAGGCGTCATTCCGGTGAATGCCGGAATCCAGGGTTTCACGCCCCATGCCATATGACCCTGGACCCCGGCTTTCGCCGGGGTGACGTTGGGTCTGAATGACGGCGAAGCAAAATATCGCTGTCCTACATATCCCGCCCCGCGTTACGGCAAAACCGGCTCTTTCGATCGTCGCGATTCCCGTTTCCCGATCAGCTAAGCGCGCTCTTTTGCGGCTTCTTTGCGCGACGCCCGAAATTCATCTCGCTGACGATCACCGCCGCCACGATCAGTAGCCCGCCGATCAGCGCCGTGGGCGGCAGCCTTTCGCCCGCCAGCCTGCCGATGATCCCGGCCCAGACCGGCTCTCCCGCATAGATCAGCGTCGCCCGCGTCGGCGACACGGTGCGCTGCGCCCAGTTCATCACGAACTGGATCAGCGCTGTCATCGCGCCCAGCCCGCACGCGCTCAGCACCACCGTCCAGGAAAAGGGCGGCACGCTCTCCCCCGCCGGTCCCATGCAGGCAAAAGCAAGCAATGCCGTCACCGCCAGTTGCACCAGCGTCACCCGCGCGACATTCACCTTCCCCGCCCACAGGCTGATGAAGATGATCTCCAGCGCAATCGCCAGCGTGCTGACCAGGGTCAGCGCCTCCCCCTTGCCAAGGGCCAGTCCATCCTTGGGCGCAGCGATCAGCAGCAGCCCGACAAAGGCCAGCGCCACGCCGATCCAGCTCGCCAGCCGGGGCCGCCGCCGCAATATGATCCACTGCAGGATCGGCACCAACGGTACATAGGCCGCGGTGATGAAAGCGGACGTGCTGCTGCTGATCGTCTGCAACCCCCAGGTCTGGAGCGAATAGCCGACGAAAATGCCCAGGCCGATCATCAGCCCCGCCAGCAATTCCTTCACCGTCATCCCGCGCAGCACCGACAAGGCGAACGGCAGCGCCATCAGCGCCGCCGTGCCGAATCGCAGGCCGACGAAGAAGAACGGCCCCGTCATCTGCACCGCATTATGGACGATCAGGAAAGTGCCGCCCCACAGGATGGTCACGCCGATCAGCGCGAGTTCGGGACGGCCGATCATCAGGCGACTCTGGGCGGGCTTGTCGAGGAGGCTATTGTGCAACATAATGCACATTGCCCTATGAGCAATATATTGCACAGTCAAGACGCACCAGCGCAAGATCACCCCTCCGCGCGCCCGGACGTCCTCGCCCATGTCGCCGGCAATGTCCGCGCGCTCCGCACCGAACGCGGCTTCAGTCAGGATGCGCTGGCGGCGCAGGCCGCGGTCAGCCGCCGCATGATCGTCGGCATCGAAAGCGGGGAAGCGAATGTCAGCCTCTCGACCCTGGACCGGCTGGCGCACGCGCTGGGCGTCAGCTTCTCCCGCCTGGTCCGCCCGCCCGAAATGCCGGACAACAGCCGCATCGACAGCCTCGCCTGGCGTGGCGCCAGCCCGGACAGCCGCGCTACCCTGCTCGGCACGGTGCCAGCCGCGCGGGAAGCGGAACTGTGGACATGGTCGCTGGGCGCAGGCGAAACCTACCCAGCCGAAGCCGACGCCGCCGACTGGCACGAAATGCTCTATGTGAAGGAAGGCGTATTGACGGTGGAGATTGAGGGCGCCGAACCGAAGCGGGTCGTGGCCGGCGATTTCCTGATCTTCACCAGCGACCGCCCCTATTTGTTCGCGAATCACGAAACGGCAACGGTCTGCTTCATCCGCAACGTGGTCTTCTAGGGTGGATCGACATTCAGGTTAAAGCAGAAGCCTTGGCCTCATTTTCAACGTCATGACGGCGTAGGAAGCCTCTAAAACCGTGAATGTCGCGCTGGCCTAGGAGTTCGCTTGAAAATGCGCGAAAGAGCGCATTTTGGAACCAACCCCCATCCGTTTCTCGCCTTGGCTTGAAACGAACGGGGGTTAGGCGTGAGGGAGGCTACGCCACCTCACTCACTTCTTGAGGTCGCTACCCGCCTTCTCCAGCGATGCACCAACATCATGCTTGATCTCGCCCGCCTTGGCTTTCGCATCGGCGGCGGCCTTGTCGGTCGCTGCGCCGAGTTTGTCCGCGCCATTGCTGATCGCCTGGCCGGCATTATCCAGACCATTGTCTATCTTCGCACCAGCGTTATCGATTTTCGCGCCGGCATTGTCGACAACGTTACCTACATCGCTACCAATAGCCGAACCTGCATTTTGCAGCTTGTCCTGCGTTTTTTCCGAACAGGCGGATAAACCGACTGCCGCCAGGATAGTAAAACCGGAGAGAAGGATAGTACGCATATTAGGCTCCTCTTGCCCTCGTCATTGCCCCCGACAAGCGTATGAATGCCAAAAAGGTTGCGTAAGGGCAACTATCCGCCGCGCAGGCCGAACACCATCGACCGGTCGCCCTCTGGGATCAGCCCTTCCAGCACACGCCAGAAACCGGTGACGGACCCCTGCCCCGCCTGAGCGTAGGCTGCCGCCATCTTCTCCCGCAAGGCGCGAAACAGGTCCGCCTCCAACGCCTTCCCCGCCGGGCTGAGCCGCAGCAATTTCTGTCGCCGATCGCTCGCCCCGGTGCGCGTCTCGATATAGCCGCGCTCAACCAGGTCGTTCAGCACACGCCCCAGCGATTGCTTGGTGATGGCCAGCAGCCGCAACAGATCCTTGACCGTCAGGTCCGGCTGGCGAGAGATGAAATAGAGCGCCCGGTGATGCGCCCGGCCCAGCCCCTGCGCCGCCAATCCCTCATCGATCGAACGGGTGAGCGCCGAATAGCCGAAATAGAGCATCTCGATCCCGCGCCGAATCTCATCTTCACGCAGGAAGAGTGGCGAAGCGGAAGCAACCTGGGTGGTGGGCGCGTTGGGAACCGACATGGAGGCTTGTGATCCGACGAAAGGGCAAGATGCATATTGGCGTCATCAAACTATCATGACTAGGCTTTCCTTTCGCCAATCACACGTTATATGGCGTCCGCGTCGACGGTCCGTCGACCCTGCTGGGGCGTCGCCAAGCGGTAAGGCAGCGGCTTTTGATGCCGCCATGCGCAGGTTCGAATCCTGCCGCCCCAGCCAGTTTTTTACAAACCACTGATATGACCGCACGCTGGCGCCATGGCTGAGCCGTGCGACCGGCAACGCGATTGGGTAGGAAACCGGCGATCGATTTCGGCGCGCCCACAGAAAGTCAAAAAATTGCTTCCCGCCGGCGCCGCTTATCTGCAAACCGTGCGGCATGAGCCTGAACGACGATAGCGGCCTGGAATCCCTGTATGGCGTCCACCGCGCCGACCTCCGGCGTTTTCTGATCGCACGAACGGGCGATACGACCGAAGCCGATGATGTGCTGCAGGAACTCTGGCTCAAGGCCCGCACCGTCCAGCCGGGGCCGATCGATAACGGCCGCGCCTATCTCTATCGCATGGCCCAAAATCTGGTGGTGGACCGCCTGCGGGAGAAGCGGCGGCGAATGGAGCGGGACCGGCGCTGGAACGATCAGGCAACCGATTTCGCGGCGGCCGGCATCGAAGCCGTAGATCACAGCCAGACCGCCGAAGACGAAATATTGGCGCGCGAGGAGGTGGCGACGCTGGCGTCGGCCATCGCCAACCTGCCCGACGGCGCACGCAGGGCATTCGAACTGCACAAGCTGGACGGACTGAGTCATGCCGAGGTCGCCCAGCGGCTGGGCATCAGCAAGAGCGGGGTCGAGAAGCATATGGCCGTCGCGATGAAATATTTGCGACGTGCGCTGCAGAACTGAGGTAATGCTGTCACGCCATCGTCATATGGACATCAAAAGGGCAGAAAGGCACACGCCATGACGGCGCGACCCGCAATGAACGAGCAGGTGCTGGACCAGGCGATTGCCTGGCAGGCAGCGCTTGAGCAGGACGACGCCGACTGGGACGGCTATCTGGCATGGCTGGAAACCGATCCGCGCCACCGTGACGCTTATGATTCCATTGCGCTGCTGGATGCTGCGATCCTGGACAACCGGGACCGGATCAAGCTTCTGCTGGCACCTGCACCGGTAGTGGAGACGACAGCCGATCCGATATCGCGCCGCTGGCGTCCCCGCATGTTCTGGACAGGAGCGATCGCCGCGAGCCTCGCGATGCTGGTGGCCGCACCTGTCCTGCGTTCCGGTTTCGGCCCCGATTCCACCACCTACGACAATGATGGGACAACCACCCGCAATCTGGCGCTGGCCAATGGGACCAACGTCATTCTGGCACCGGCGAGCCGGATCATCGTGACGGGCAAGGATGCGACCGCGATCGAACTGGCCCGCGGCGAAGCCTATTTCGACGTACGCCATGATCCCGGCCGGACGCTGACAGTATCGGCGGGCAATTACCGCATCAGCGACATCGGCACGCAATTTTCCGTCAACCTGGCTGGCGGGAATTTTCGAGTCGGCGTCGCCGAAGGAACGGTTTCGGTGAAAGCGCCCAATAGGGACGAGCCGGTCCGGCTGGATTCGGGGCATCAGCTTGTGGGCAGTGATCGCGGCTTCACGCTTGGGCCGGTCGAGACGACACAGGTCGGTAGTTGGCGGTCCGGCCGCCTGTCCTATACCGATGCGCCATTGACCCTCGTTGCCGCAGACATAACCCGCTATTCTGGTAAGGCGATCGTGGTCGATCCGTCCGTGGAGAAGAAACATTTTTCGGGCAGTTTGGTCATCGGAGACGGATCGAGGCTGGTTGGCGATCTGGTGGGCGTCATGGGAGTCGACGCGCAACCGGCGGGGGAAACTGTGCGCATTAGCGCTGCTCGCTGAACCTGTATTGCTGGCCTCGCCGGCCGCCGCGCGTGAACCGGCCTGGCAGGTGGATATCCCGGCCGGGCCGCTCAGCAGCGCGATCGACAGATTTTCCGCCATTACCGGGATTTCGGTGGGCTTTCAGGGCGACATGCCCCGCATTGCGACCCCGCGCGTAACCGGCAGGATGACCTCCGACAAGATTCTGCAGAAGCTGTTGGACGGTACGGGCCTTTACGCCGTGCGGGTCGGCCCGGCCCTCTATCGGATCGAATATGCGCCGCGCGCCCGGAGGGCGCCTCTTCCTTCGCCGCCGCCACCCCCTCCATCCCCGCCGCCCATACTTGTCGCGCCACCACCGATCGATATCATCGTCACCGCCCAGAAACGGCTGCAATCGCTGAGCGATGTACCGTTATCCGTGGCTGTCCTTTCCTTCCAGCCGCTCCCCCGCTCGCGCACGCCCTCCACCCGCGACATCAGCCTGGACCTGGAAGGGCTGGCGACGACCAACATGGGACCGGGGCGCAACCGCCAGTTCATTCGGGGGATCGCGGACAGCCCTTTCAACGGCCTGAGCCAATCCACCGTCGCAATCCAGGTGGACGACGCGCGCGTGACGTTCAACGCCCCCGATCCGGATTTGCGGCTGATCGACGTGGAGCGGGTCGAAATATTGAAGGGACCGCAAGGCCCCCTATACGGGTCCGGAGCGCTGGGCGGCATTTATCATATCGTCACCCGCAAGCCCGATCTCGACAGCACCTTCGGTTCAGTGCGGCTGTCGGGCGAAGCCCTGCAGGACGGCCAGCCTGGCACCGGCGCCGAAGCCATCCTCAATCTGCCGCTGATCGACGGTACATTAGCCGTGCGTGGTGCGATCTATCGGTTCATGAACGGCGGCTGGATCAACAATGAAGGTGGCCAGCGCGACAGCAACTCGACCGAAACGGCGGGGATGCGCATGGGCGTCCGCTGGCGTCCCGCTGACCATTGGACGGTGGATGCTGGCTTCATATTTCAGAACATCCATTCGCGCGACAGCCAATATATGCTGGCATCCGGACATAAGCTGATCCGGCCGCACGCCATAGCGGAGCCGAACGAAAACGATTTCGAGCTATGGCATGGCACGATCAAGGGAGAGATTGGCGCGCTGGAGCTGACATCGGCCACCAGCTATGTCGATCATGACTTCGACACTATTCTGGACGCCAGCATGATGGCTGCGGCCTTCGGCCTTACCGGTCCCGTCCGCTTCGATGAACGGCGGCGCTATTCGGTTCTGAATCAGGAAGTGCGGCTCACCCCGACCGGATCGAACCACTGGCTGGTCGGCCTATCCTATCTTCAGGCGACGACGCGCGGCGGCGGGCAGGTCACGGACGACAGCAATGTCGCGCAGACCGTCGAAACCTATGATCGGCGCGTGATCGAATATGCGGCCTTTGGCGAAGGCAGGGTGCAAATTGCCGATCGGCTCAACGCGACCCTGGGCGCGCGCCTGTTCCACAGCGTCACACAGGACGGCACGGGCACCCATCCGATCATCAGCCCGGTGCGCATCAGCAAGACCATCCTGTCACCCAGCGCTTCGCTATCGCTCGACCTGGGCGAGCAGGGGCTGCTCTTTCTGCGTTATGCGCGGTCGATGCGGCCGGGCGGTCTGGCACCGGCGAATATGGCCGCGTCGCGTCAATTCGATGCCGATGGGCTGAGCAGCCTCGATCTTGGACTGCGGCGATCATCGCAGGACGGGCGGTTCTCCCTGACGGCCAGCCTCTATTATACGCGATGGAACGCAATTCAGTCGGATTATCTGTTGTCCAACGGATTGATATCGACCCACAATGCCGGGCGCGGTGAGATCGTCGGCAGCGAGATTTCGACCCAATGGATCATCGGCAAGGGTTTCACCCTGTCGGCCGGGGGCAGCGCCCAGTCCGCCCGGTTGACCCACACGGCGACCGGCGTGGAACTGGATGATCGCCGCCTCCCCGTCGCGCCCGCGCTGGCAGGTCGCATCGCGCTTACCAAGCATTTCCGATTGTCCGACGACTGGCAGGGGCAAGCCGCCATCCAGGCCAATTATATCGGCAAGGCGCGCCTGTCGCTTGATGACGATCTGGATCGGGAGATGGGCAACTATACGGTGGCTTCGGCCAATGCCGAATTGTCGCGCGACGCCTGGACGCTGGGCGTGCGGCTGGACAATCTGCTCAACGTGCGCGGCGACAGCTTCGCTTTCGGCAATCCCTTTTCCATCCGCGCAGCACCGCAATATACGCCGCTGCGCCCGCGCACGCTGACGCTGTCGGTGGCGCGATCCTGGTGATGCCCCGACGCGGGAAGAAATTTCTGTGGCCATGGCGACTGCGGTTCTGCCGATCGGTGCCGTCTCGGCGAAAACGGGAAAGGGCATCATGCGCAACCGCCGCTGGCTTCCGAAGAGAATTTCGACGACCATAGCCTTCCATCCGGCAAGAGCGATGGCATCGACTCCGCCGATCCGCCTCGCCGGCCCGCGCTCTCGCCTGTGACCATGCGCCGCCTGTTGCTGTCGATCCACGATGTCGGTCCGCGTTTCGAAACGGAGGTGGACCGGCTGATGGAGCATGTGTCGCGCCACGTGGCCCTGGAGCATCTGGCCATGCTGGTCGTGCCGAACCATTGGGGCGATCATCCGCTGGTTGCGGGATCGCCCTTCGCCACGCGGTTGCGGGGCTGGTCCGACCAGGGGGTCAGCCTGTTCGCCCATGGCTGGTATCATCGCGACGACAGCCGCCATGCCGGCGCGGCGTCGCGGTTCAAGGCCCGCCACATGACCGCCGGCGAAGGCGAATTTCTGGGCCTGGATCATATAACCGCCCGGCAGCGCATGGCCGACGCCCGCACCTTGATCGAGGGCATTAGCGGCCGGCCCGTCGCGGGCTTCATCGCCCCGGCCTGGCTCTATGGCGCGCCGGCGATGGCGGCGCTGGAGCAGGCCGGCTTCATGCTGGCAGAGGACCATATGAAGGTCTGGTCGCCCCCGACCGGCGCGATTCTGGCGCGAGGTCCGGTCATCACCTGGGCCAGCCGCAGCCGCGCACGCATCGCCTCCTCCCTTGCCGTCGCGCGGCTGTTACCGCCCTTGCTGCGCCGCGCGCCGGTTGTTCGGGTGGCGGTGCATCCCGGCGATGCGCATGTCCCGTCGCTGATGCGCAGCATCGATGATGCGCTGCGCCGCATCCGGCGCAGCCATACGCCCGCGCGCTATGAAGACCTGCTCATCGGACGGGAAATATATGCGCATCCTGACCTTCCTGCATAGTTTCGAGCCAGGCGGCGTCGAGCGTGTTGCGCTGCGCCTCGTCCGTGCCTGGCGCACCGAAGGCGTCGACGCTCCGCTGCTGATGGGACGGCCGGACGGCGCGACGCGAACGGAACTGGCGGCAGACCTGGCCTATGACTTGCCGCGCCGCCCTCCCTTCCCGATCGGCTGGATCGAGACATTGTGGATGATCGCCATCCTGCCGCGCGCCATTGCCCGGCTTCGGCCCGACGCGCTCTTTTGCGCAGGCAACAGCTACACGATCGTCGCCCTGGCGATGAAGCTGCTGCTGGGCCGTCGCTGTCCGCCGATCGTGGCAAAGATCAGCAACGACCTTGCCCGCCGCGACATGTTTCCGCCGGTTCGCTGGCTTTATCGACAATGGTTGCGCCTGCACGGATATTTCATCGACCATTTCGTCGGCATGGAAGGTCCGATGGCGGCGGAGATCGGTATGGCCATTCCCGCAGCCGTCGGGCGCATAACGATCATCCCCGACCCGGCGTTGGACGAACGGCAGATAGCGCGCCTGCACCACGCCCCCCGGATGGACCGGGGGCCATGTGCAAGGGACCTGCGCTTCGTCGCGATCGGTCGCCTCGCCAGCCAGAAGAATATCCCGCTCATGCTGCGCGCCTTTGCGCAGGGCGCCAGCGCAGGGGACAGCCTGACCATCCATGGCGATGGCCCGGAACGATCCATGCTGACGGCCCTATCGAGCGACCTCCACCTCGATGGCCGCGTGACATTCGCCGGTCATGTCCCCGATCCGGCGAGCCGCCTCGCGGATTTCGACATCTTCCTGCTGTCATCGGATTATGAGGGCGTTCCGGCCGTCATATTGGAAGCGCTGGCGGCCGGGTTGCCGATCATCGCCACCCGATGCAGCGCCAGCATGGCCACGCTGACGGGCGACGGAGCGCTGGCGCATCTGGTCGAACCGCGCGATCTGGAAGGGTTAAGCGCCGCCATTCGCGATGCCGACCACCTGCGACAGGATCGTGCAGCGAGCCGGGCGCAGGCCCGGCGGTTCACCATCGAGCGGGCTTCGCACGCCTATCTCGCCTGCTTCCAGGCAATCCGGCGCACCCACCGGCCACAGAATATTTTCCTGCCCCTCGACTGAGGTGGCCGGTCCGACGTGCCGTCAGAGCGCACGGAGCAACAATGATGAGACATGTATGACGGGCCAGACATCCGCCGGTTCAGTCCTTCGATCCCCCCTCACCTATCCAGAGGTTGCCGCCCCCCTCACCACCGTCATAGACCCGCAACCGCTGATCCGCTCCGGTCGCAACTGGACGCTGTGGGCGGGACCTCTGGTGTCCATCCTGATCCTTGCGGTTGCGGTTCACCAGTTTCGCGGCCTCGACAGGGCAAATCTGTGGGCGCTCATGCCCACCGCCCCGCTCTTCTGGCTGGCCTTCGCGGCTTATTATACCGCAGGCCCGGTATCGGAATGGGTGATCTTCCGTCGCCTATGGGCCATTCCCGTCAGCGGTTTCGGCGCATTGCTCCGCAAACTGGTCAGCAATGAGATATTGCTGGGCTATCTGGGCGAAGTCTATTTCTATGCCTGGGCGCGGCGCAGCGCCGCGATCAAGGCGGCCCCCTTCGGCGCGCTGAAGGATGTAACGATCCTGTCCGCCCTGGTCGGCAACCTCGTCACGCTGGCGATGCTGGTGGTCGCCATCCCGTTGTTCAACGCTCTGCCCATCGGTGCCACCCATTGGGAAATCACCGGGTCCATCCTGTTCGTGCTGGCGACATCCCTGGTGGCGATGCTGCTGCGCCATCGGCTCTTCGCTCTGCCCAGGGCGGAACTCTGGTTCATTTCAGCCATCCACCTGCTGCGCATCGTCGCGACCACCGTGCTGGCGGCGGCGATGTGGCATCTGCTGCTGCCGTCGGTTGACCTCAGCACATGGATATTGCTGGGCACGTTACGGCAGTTGATTTCGCGCCTGCCGCTGCTGCCCAACAAGGATGTCGTCTTTGCGGGCATGGCCGCCTTCCTGATCGGCCGGGACAGTGAAATCGTGTCGGCCATGGCGCTGATGGCCACGCTTATCCTGACCGCGCATCTGGTGGTCGGCATCGTGCTGGGCGCCAGCGGCCTGTGGCGCGGGAAGCGGGCGTGATGATCGCCCTCATGCTCTGGGCGGCTACCTCATCGCTGCCATCGTCACCCGATCTGGGGAAGGCGGAGGGCCAGTGCCGCCCCGACGAACATGGTCCTTCCTTCCTGGTCACGGCCAACGGCCTCAAGGATCGCCAGGGGCGGTTGAAGCTGGAACTTTATCCCGCCAACGACACCGATTTCCTGGCTGACGACAATGTGCTGGTCGCAGCGGGCAAGACGTTCCGACGGGTCGAAATCGCCGTTCCCGCTTCCGGCCCCGTCCAGCTTTGCATCCGCGCGCCGGGACCGGGCGTCTATGCGCTCAGCCTGCTGCACGATCGCGATGGCAACCGCAAATTCTCCGTGTCGATCGACGGCATCGGCTTCGCGGGCAATCCGAAGCTGGGCTTGAGCAAGCCGTCAGCCAGCGCCGCCAGCGCCCGCGCCCTGACGGGGCCGACACCGATTTCCATCACCCTGAACTACCGCCGCGGTCTGTTTTCCTTCGGCCCCCTGGAGCGATAAAGCCATGCGAATAGTGGATGTCTGCGCCTTTTACGCCCCGCAGGGCGGCGGCGTTAAGACCTATGTCGAACGCAAGCTGAAAGCCGGAGCCAAAGCGGGCCATGAGATCATCATCCTGGCGCCGGGCGAACGCAGCACAGTCGTGCAGACGGACGGTGACGGGCGAATCGTCCTGCTGCCCGGCCGGCGTTTTCCACTGGATCGTCGCTATCATTATTTCGATGACGAAGCCTCACTGCATGCCATGCTGGACGAGTTGCAGCCCGATCTGGTCGAGGCTTCATCTCCCTGGTCGAGTGCGGCCATGGTCGGCCGCTGGCGAGGCAATGCGCCCCGCGCGCTCATCATGCACGCCGACCCGTTATCGGCCTACGCCTATCGCTGGTTCGGACCTGTAGCATCTCGGTCGGTGATCGACCGCGGTTTCGACTGGTATTGGCGACACCTGAGGCGGCTCGATTCCGCTTTCGACCTGATCGTCAGCGCGAATGAAAGCCTGTCCAGCCGCTTGCGCGAGGGGGGCGTAACCGGGATACAAACCATCCCCATGGGTGTGGAGCCGGGCATCTTCTCCCCCAGCCACCGCGATGAAGCCTTGCGAACCCACCTACTGCGCTGTTGCGGCCTTGGTCCCGACAGCTTGCTGCTGATTGGCGCGGGTCGTCATGCACCGGAAAAGCGGTGGCCGCAGGTCATCCGGGCTGTCGCCATAGCGGGCTGTCGTCAATCGGTCGGGCTGGTCCTGGTCGGCGATGGCCGGGACAGCGCGCGCGTGCGACGGGCGGCGGCGCATAATCCGCACATTCATCTCCTGGCCCCGACAGGCGACCGCGCCGCCCTCGCCACCATGCTCGCCAGCGCCGATGCGCTGGTCCATGGATGCGAGGCTGAAACTTTCTGCATGATCGCAGCCGAAGCGCGGGCGAGCGGCCTGCCGGTCATCGTCCCGGACGAAGGCGGCGCGGCCGATCAGGCCGGGCCGGGTCTGGGACTATGCTATCGCGCCGGGCAACCTGCGGACCTGGCCGATGCCATCGACTATATGGCGGCAACGAACCCGGCCGCCTGGCGCCAGCGCGCGATCCACGCAGCGGCCCAGGTCGGAACGATGGATACGCATTTCGATCGTCTTTTCGCGATCTATGCCACCCTGGGCATGAGATATCGCAATGTGGCCTGACACCATCGCGCCGGTCGATATAGAACAAGTGCCACCGGCCCCCCCGACCGATCCGCGCAAGCCGCCTCAAATGCGCATCGCCAAAGCGGAAGATTGCCGAGACAGCGATATTAAGGCTGGCTTTACCCGCCAGTTCAGTTGTGGCTGCTGGCCCCTGATGGTGCGTATCATCTGGTGGGCCTTGAGCGACAGGCGATCATAGTTCGCCGGTATCCGGCATCATCCGGCGATTTCCCATCGGTCAGATGTTCCATCTGGCCGGGAATCGCTCTAGAGGGTCGGTTCATGCCCGACATCTTCATTCCCGACACCCCCTTCCAGTCTTCCGGGTCCGAGTTGACCGGCAAGGCGTTGTTTCCGCATCGGCATCTACTTTCGATCGCCGACCTCAAACCCTGGGAAATCCGGTTCCTGCTGGACGAGGCCGAACATTGGGCCACGACCAACAAGGGCCAGGCGCGCAAACATGACGGCCGATTGGCGGGCATGACGCAGATCAACGCCTTTTTCGAGAACAGCACGCGCACGCTGTTGTCCTTCGAGATTGCCGGCAAGCGATTGGGCGCAGATGTCGTCAACATGCACGCGGGCCAGTCCAGCGTGAAGAAGGGCGAGACGCTGATCGACACCGCCATGACGCTGAACGCCATGGCCGCCGATGTGATCGTCATCCGCCATGCCAGTTCGGGCGCGGTGGCGCTGATCGCGGACAAGGTGGATTGCCCGGTACTGAACGCCGGCGACGGCTGGCACCAGCATCCCACCCAGGCTCTGCTCGACGCGCTGACCATCCGCCGCCGCAAGGGCGGGTTCGAGGGGCTGGTCGTTGCCATCTGCGGCGATGTGCTGCACAGCCGCGTGGCCCGCTCGAACATGCTCTGCCTTGCCGCGCTGGGTGCGCAGGTGCGCGCGGTCGCGCCGCCGACGCTGCTGCCACCCGAAGTCGAGATGCTGGGCGCCACCCCCTATAGCCGCATGGATGAAGGGCTGGATGGCGCGGACGTGGTGATGATGCTGCGTCTCCAGAATGAACGGATGGATGGCGCCTTCATCCCGTCGGCGCGCGAATATCATGCGCTTTACGGCCTGACGCCGGAGCGGCTCGCCATCGCCAAGCCCGATGCGTTGGTGATGCATCCCGGCCCGATGAACCGGGGTGTGGAGATCAGCAGCATAGTGGCCGACCATCCCGAACGCTCAGCGATCACCGAGCAGGTGGCGATGGGCGTGGCGGTACGGATGGCGTGCCTGGATGTGCTGACGCGCGGCGCGCGCGGCGTGGAGGGATGGTCTTGACCATCCCGACCGACGAAGACTCGGAGATGGGCGGGATGGCGCATTCCAACCCTTCGTCATCCCCGCGAAGGCGGGGATCCATCTCCTGCGCGCTCTCCAGAAGCAAGGTTGGGAGATGGATCTCCGCCTTCGCGGGGATGACGGCATTTGTTTTCTGGGGGATTACCGCATGACTATCCTCGCCATCGTCAACGGCAAGCTGGCCGATCCGGCAGCAGCAACCCTTAACCCCGGCACCATCCTGATCGAAGGCGACCGAATCATCGCCACGGGCCAGATCGACGTGCCCGGCAACGCCGATCGCGTCGATGCGCAGGGACTGGTGGTCGCGCCGGGCCTCATCGACCTGGGCGTCTTTGCCACCGACAAACCGGCCTTCCATTTCGGCGGTATCACCCGCGCCGCCCTGATGCCCGACCAGCGCGCGCCGTTGGATGAGGTCGGCCTGATCCGTGAGGCGGCGCGGGCAGGCAAGCCCGATTTCTGGGTCCATCCGATCGCAGCGGCGACGCGCGACCTGAAAGGCACGGAGATGGCCGAGATAGGCCTGATGCAGGCGGCCGGCGCCAAGGCCGTGGGCACGGGCCGCCAGTGGATCGCCGATTCCGGCGTGATGCTGCGGGTGCTATCCTATGCCAGCGGCCTTGGCCTTACCCTCATCGCCCATACCGAAGATGGCGGCCTGACCGCAAAAGCCGTGGCGACCAGCGGAGAAACGGCGACGCGGCTGGGCCTGCCCCATGCCCCGGCCTGCGCCGAAGCGATGGCGATCGCGCGCGACATCACGCTGATGCGCGAAACCGGCGCATCGATCCATTTCCGGCTGGTGACGACCCAGGCGGGCTTCTCGCTTGTCCGCGCCGCCAAGGCGGAGGGGCTGAAGGTCACGTGCGGCATCAGCCCGGCCTATCTGTTCCTCAACGATCAGGCGGCAACCGATTTCCGCACCTTCGCTCGCCTATCCCCGCCGCTCAGGTCGGAAAGCGACCGGCAGGCCAGCCTTGCCGCCGTCGCGGACGGCACGGTCGATGTCATCACCTCCAGCCACGACCCGCGCGGACCGGAGGACAAGCGCCTCCCCTTCGCCGACGCCGCGCCCGGCATGGCGGGGGCGGAAACCCTGCTCGCCCTGTCGCTCAACCTGGTGCGCGAAGGGCATGTGACGATCAACCGGCTGATGACGCTCCTATCCGCCAATCCGGCCCGAATCCTGGGCGTGAATGCAGGCAGCTTTTCCCCCGGCAGCGCGGCTGACCTGATCTTCGTTGATCCCGACACGCCCTGGATCGTGGATTCGGACAAGATGGCGGCGGCGGCGGGCAACACGCCGTTCGACAAGGTGCCGGTACAGGGCCGCGCACGGCGGATCATGAAGGGCGGGGTGTTTCTGTAAAGAGTCCGTTTGAAAATGCGCGGAAGAGCGCATTTTGGATGCGGCACCGCTCAAGTCCCTAAGCCGGTGCAAAAAGCCGCATAATGGCGCTTGCCCTCCCTGCCCGGCCACGCTAAAGCGCCCTCCTTCGCTGGCTCCGGCCAGTGCAGGAGTGTAGCTCAGTTGGTAGAGCGTCGGTCTCCAAAACCGAATGCCGTGGGTTCGAGTCCCTCCACTCCTGCCAAGCGAACTGGCCGCGAACCCTTGATAAATCAGGGGTTCGCGGCTAAGTGCGCAGGCGAAGCATGGTCGCGGAGCCAGCGGCCGCACCCCCGGACGCCAGATAGGGCGGGATCGGGAGGGCGGACTGTTGCTTCGCGAATTGGTGTTGGTTTTGACGATTTAGAAGGCAGATGATGGCGAAGGTTTCCCCCGGTGAATTCGTCAATCAGGTGCAGACCGAAGCGAAGAAGATCGTATGGCCGACCGGCCGCGAGACTCTGATGACCGGCGTGATGGTCGTCATCATGACGACGCTGCTGGGCCTCTTCTTCTTCGGCATCGACACCTTCTTCGGCGCAATCGTCCAGTGGCTACTGGGCGTTGCCGCTGGTCGTTGAGCAAGGCGCTCCACTTAGGGCGGCGAGACGTTGAGCGAAACGCTCTGAACAGGAGTTTGAGACGGTAACATGGCGCGCTGGTACATCATCCACGCCTATTCGGGCTTCGAGAACAAGGTCAAGGAATCGATCCTGACCGAAGCCGAGCGCATGGGCCTCTCCCAGCTCGTCGAGCAGGTGGAAGTTCCCACCGAAACCGTGACCGAAGTGAAACGCGGCAAGAAGGTGCAGGTCGAACGCAAGTTCATGCCCGGCTATGTCCTCGCCAAGCTGGCGATGAACGACGACATTTATCACCTGGTCAAGAACACACCCAAGGTGACAGGCTTCCTGGGTTCGAGCGGCAAGCCTCAGGCGATCAGCGAGGCGGACGCCGCCCGCTATTTCGGCGCCCAGAAGGAAGCCGAAGCGGCGCCCAAGCACAAGGTCAATGTCGATTACGAGATCGGCGACAGCGTCAAGGTGCTGGACGGTCCCTTCGCCAGCTTCAACGGCGTGGTCGAGGAACTGGATTTCGAAAAGAACCGGGTCAAGGTGTCGGTGTCGATCTTCGGCCGCGCCACGCCGGTCGAACTGGACTTCGAGCAGGTCGAACTGTCGAAGTGATATATTTCCCCGTGCTCCTGCGAAAGCAGGAGCTCAGGGTTTCCAGGCGCAGCGCAAGCGGCCCTGGGTTCTCCTGCATTCGCAGGAGCACAATATTCCCTCTTAGGGAATGTGTGCGGGAGGAGGCTTTGGCTTCCGGTTGAACCGCTAAACTTGAACCGGGCGATTTTCGGATCGTCCAGCAACAGAGTGAGTGACAATGGCCAAGAAGATTACGGGCTATATCAAGCTCCAGGTGCCCGCTGGAGCCGCCAACCCCTCGCCGCCGATCGGCCCTGCTTTGGGTCAGCGCGGTGTGAACATCATGGAATTCTGCAAGGCGTTCAACGCCTCGACGGACAAGATGGAAAAGGGCACCCCGCTGCCGACCATCATCACCGTCTATGCGGACCGTTCGTTCAGCTTCGTCACGAAGCAGCCGCCGGCAACCTATCTGATCAAGAAGGCCGTCAACCTGAAGTCGGGTTCCAAGGAACCGGGCAAGGTCGTCGCCGGCAAGATCAAGCGCTCGCAGCTTGCTGAAATCGCCCAGGCCAAGATGGTTGACCTGAACGCGAACGACATCGACGCAGCGACGAAGATCATCGAAGGCTCCGCTCGCGCGATGGGCCTCGAAGTGGTGGAGGGCTAAGACCATGGCAAAGCTGACCAAGAAGGCGAAGAGCCTGGCCACTGCGGTTGACCGCGAGAAGCTGCACGGCGTCAACGAAGCGCTGGGCCTGATCAAGACCCACGCAACCGCCAAGTTCGACGAAAGCGTCGAAATCGCGATCAACCTGGGCGTCGACCCGCGTCACGCCGACCAGATGGTCCGTGGCGTCGTCACCCTGCCCGCCGGCACCGGCAAGGACGTCCGCGTCGCCGTGTTCGCCCGTGGCGACAAGGCTGAAGCGGCAACCGCCGCCGGCGCCGACATCGTGGGCGCCGAGGATCTGCTGGACAGCATCCAGGCCGGCAACATCGATTTCCAGCGCGTGATCGCCACCCCCGACATGATGGGTCTGGTCGGTCGCCTGGGTAAGGTTCTGGGTCCCAAGGGCCTGATGCCGAACCCGAAGCTGGGCACCGTGACGCCGAACGTCGCCGAAGCCGTGAAGGCCGCCAAGGGTGGCCAGATCGAATTCCGCGTCGAAAAGGCCGGTATCATCCACGCTGGCCTGGGCAAGGCGAGCTTCTCCGCTGAAGATCTGCGCAAGAATTTCGACGCTTTCGTCGACGCGATCGTCAAGGCGAAGCCGTCGGGTTCTAAGGGCAAATATGTCCGCAAGATCGCCCTGTCGTCCTCGATGGGTCCGGGCGTGAAGGTCGATGTGGCGGAAGTCGCTTCGGTCTGATTTTTGCGCTATAGATAATAGGCAAGCCTCCTTCCTCGGAAATGGGGAAGGAGGCTTTCTTATTTTATCAGATCATCCTCCCCGCAAGGGGAGGTGGCTGGCCGCTGGCCAGACGGAGGGTGTCACCCTCTCGATAGGGGGACACCCCTCCACCACCGCCTTTGGCGGCGGTCCCCCTCCCCTTGCAGGGGAGGATTTTGGAATCAGGGGCGTGACCTTCCCCTGAGTTCCCGCATCGGGAACATGAACGGTCGTTCGTATCCGTCGGGAATGGCGGGTCGCTTAACCGACGAGAAAACGAGAATATGTCTTTTGAAACACTCCACCCCCTGCTCGCGCAGGCGCTGACCGCCAAGGGCTATGAGGCGCTGACACCGGTGCAGGCCGAAGTCACCGAACCGGAAGCGCATGGCCGCGACCTGATCGTGTCGGCACAGACCGGATCGGGCAAGACTGTCGCCTTTGGCCTCGCCATGGCCGGCGAACTGCTGGGCGACGCCGATCGCCTGCCACCGCCCGCCTGGCCGCTGGCGCTGGTGATCGCGCCAACGCGCGAACTGGCGTTGCAGGTCAGCCGCGAACTGGAATGGCTCTATGCCGGCGCTCGCGCCCGCATCGCCACCTGCGTCGGTGGCATGGACGCCGCCAAGGAACGCCGGGCGCTGGCTCAGGGCGCGCATATCGTGGTCGGCACGCCGGGCCGCCTGCGCGACCATCTGGAACGCGGAGCGCTCGACCTGTCGTCGCTGCGCACTGCGGTTCTGGACGAGGCGGACGAGATGCTCGACATGGGCTTCCGCGAGGATCTGGAAGGGATTCTCGACGCTACGGCTGAGGGACGCCGCACCCTGCTTTTTTCGGCCACCATGCCCAAGCCGATCGTGGCGCTGGCCCGCCGCTACCAGAAGGACGCGCTGCAAATCGCGACCATCTCGGCCGAACGCGGCCATGGCGACATCAGCTATCAGGCGATGACCGTTGCCCCGTCCGACATCGAAAATGCCGTCGTCAACCTGTTGCGCTTTCATGAGGCGGAGACGGCGATCCTGTTCTGCGCCACGCGCGACAATGTGCGTCATCTGCACGCCAGCCTGACCGAGCGAGGCTTTGCCGCCGTGGCGCTGTCGGGCGAACATAGCCAGAATGAACGTAACCATGCGTTGCAGGCGCTGCGCGACAAGCGGGCGCGGGTCTGTGTGGCGACCGACGTGGCCGCGCGCGGCATCGACCTGCCCACGCTGACCCTGGTGGTTCATGTCGAACTGCCGCGCGACGCGGAAACCATGCAGCATCGTTCGGGACGTACCGGACGCGCGGGCAAGAAGGGGACGGCCGTGCTGATCGTGCCCTACCCCCGCCGTCGTCGTGTCGAATCCATGCTGCGCGGGGCCAAGATCCCCGTCGAATGGACCACCGCGCCGAGCAAGGAAGCGATCGCGCAGCAGGATGCCGAACGGCTGCGTTCACGCCTGCTGGAGCCGATGGAGTTGGAGGAATCCGACTGGGCGCTGGGCGGCGAATTGCTGGCCGCCAAGAGCGCCAAGGAAATCGCCGCCATGCTGGTGCGCAGCGCCCGCGCCGCGATGCCTGCACCCGAAGAACTGCTGGACGCCAGCGAAGCGCCGCCCCGCCGCGACGGGCCGCGTCCGGGCTTTGAGGACACACAATGGTTCCGCATGGACATCGGCCGGCGCCAGAATGCCGATCCGCGCTGGTTGCTGCCGCTGATCTGCCGTCGTGGGCATGTATCACGGCAGGACATTGGCGCGATCCGCATCACCACCAACGAAACGATGTTCGAAATCCCCAAGGCGATCGCCAGCCGCTTCATTGCATCGGTCAAGCGCACCGGCGAAGCGAATGACGAAGGCGCGGACGTGGCGTTCGAACCGATCGACGGTGCCCCGCGCGAGGAAGCACGGGAACATAAGCGCCAGGGCAACCGCTCCAATGATCGCGGGCCGCGCCCGGCCGGCTACGCGCCCCGCCCCTTCAAGGGCGGACCCAAGCGCGGCGGCCCCGGCGGACCACGCAAACCGCGCGGGTAATGTCACTCTGTTCGGTTCGAGCGTGTCGAGAAGCGAACGGAAATAACGTTACACCAGACTGCATTGATGAAAACTCATATGGACCTGTTCCCCGGCCTTCGCCGGGGAACAGCAACCTTTCGATCTTGATGAGTCGTTCTCAACGCAGCTTTAATTACCCAACCCCGCAGAGTGCCAGCATCCGCCCGGCCAGTTCGCGCTCTCCCATGACGACATGGGGCACGCCCAGCCCTTCCAGATGGGCGACCTCCGCATCCGAATGGGCACGGGCGATGACCTGGAGATTGGCGTTCAGGTGCCGCGCATGTTCATGGATCGCGCCGCCCTCAAACCCTTCGGGCACCGCGATCAGCAGATGGCGCGCCTCGCAAATGCCCGCAGCAAGCAGATGCTTGTCCTCCAGCGCATTGCCGCGCACAACGGGAACACCCGCGTCCTTGGCCTCCTCCACCCGTTCCGGATCGCCTTCCACGACAACGAAATGGACATGTCGCTCGGCCAGGCGCTGGGCGATGAGCTTGCCCACCCGGCCATAGCCGACCAGAATCACATGGCCGATGCGCGGACGGTCGGGATGACCGGCGGGCTGCTTCGCTTCCTCGCCCTCATCATCCTCCTTCTTATGTTCGCGCACGATCATCGAGAAGAGGATCGGGTTGAGGAAGATCGATACCAGCGCACCGGCCAGGATCAGGTCGCGCGCCTCCGGCTCCAGAACCCCCAGGCCAGCCCCTAGCGAAGCAAGGATGAAGGAAAACTCACCGATCTGGGCCAGGCTGGCCGCGATGGTGAGCGCGGTGACATTGGGATAGCCGAAAGCGCGGACAATGCCCCATGCGGCGATCGACTTGCCGATAACGATGATGAGGATGGTGGCG
Source organism: Sphingobium sp. BYY-5 (assembly GCF_022758885.1). Lineage (NCBI taxonomy): Bacteria > Pseudomonadati > Pseudomonadota > Alphaproteobacteria > Sphingomonadales > Sphingobiaceae > Sphingobium > Sphingobium sp. BYY-5. Next base: position 355,253 of record NZ_JALEBH010000001.1, on the reverse strand, counting down.
AGCAACGGCAGCGGGTGCTGCACCACGATCGCCGGGTTGAAGAGCATCCCCACCGACACGAAGAACAGCACGGCGAAGGCATCGCGCAGGGGCAGCGTCTCCTCCGTAGCGCGGCGGCTGAGCGGGGTTTCGCCCAGGATCATGCCGGCGAAGAAAGCCCCCAGCGCGAACGACACGTCAAAGGCCAGCGCCGCGCCGAAGGCGACACCAAGCGCGATGGCGAGCACGGCCAAGCGAAACAACTCGCGCGAACCGGTGTGGACGACCCAGTGCAACGCCCAGGGAATGACGCGGCGGCCGACAATCAGCATCACCGCGACGAAACCCACCACCTTGAGCAGGGTGCCAAGCAGCGGCGCGACGAGCGCCCCTGCCCCGCCGCTGCCGTCAGCATTGTTCATGACGCTGGCAAGCGCGGGGAGCAGCACGAGGGCCAGGACCATCACCAGATCCTCGACGATCAGCCAGCCGACCGCGACGCGCCCACGCCGGGTTTCGACGAGATCGGCGCCCTGTAACGCGCGCAGTAGGACCACGGTGCTGGCGACCGACAGGGCAAGGCCGAAGACCAGCCCACCCATCAGCGTCCAGCCCATGAGATGGGCCAGACCCATGCCAAGCAATGTCGCGACCGCGATCTGGACCAGCGCGCCGGGAACGGCGATCGCCTTCACCGACAGCAGGTCCTTAAGCGAGAAATGCAGGCCGACGCCGAACATCAGCAGGATGACGCCGATTTCCGCCAGTTCGTTGGCAAGCCCCGCATCGGCGACGAAGCCGGGGGTGAAGGGTCCAACCATGATGCCGGCGACCAGATAGCCGACCAGCGGAGAGAGTTTGAGGCGATGGGCGATGGCGCCCATGATGAAGGCGACGACAAGGCCGGCAACGATAGTGCCGATAAGGGGCGTGTGATGGGGCATAGATGCCTTTCAATCCTGTCGCCTGGCGCTGCGAATCTGTGACGCGCCCGGCGAAAAACTAACAGATGTGGCTCGACTCAACCAATTCCGTTCGTTCCGAGCGTGTCGAGAAACGGGACGCATGTCCTGTCCGCTTCTCGACTTCGCTTGGAACGAACGGTGATTGAGGGGCGAGCGCTCATTCGACGATGGTCATCATCGCCGCGGACAGCGCCACGGCGGCGACACCCATGCCCGCCATCACGGCGGGCATGAACCACCAGGGCGGACGACGGCGACGGCCGCGTCGCAAATTCTTGCGAGGCATAAGAGAGACTCCTCTTTCCGACGAAGGCCCGCGCATGGCGGGCCAATACCGATTCGTCAGAAAGAGGCGGGCGGCGCTCGGGCAGGATGGGCACGGTCGAGGCCCAGGCGAGCGACGCGATGTGGCGCGATCGAAACGAAGACGGCTGTCGAAAGACGCCAGAAGCCGACGACCAGCGCCACGGCCAGGCATAAAAGCCCCACCGGTTGCAGCCCGTCATCCGGGCGGACGGGCTGGACTGCCTGCGTCTTAACAGGGGTACGCCCCTTGAGCACCACTTCGCTGGTCGCGGGATTGAAGGCCGAACCCTTCATGCGGCTGAGCGGCGGTCCCAGCGGGGCAAGTGCGGACAGCAGCGTGACGGCGATCAGGGTCCAAAAGGCGGCAAGGATCGCGGTGCGGCCAATGCCGCCCCTTTCCTTCCGCTTTTCGGTTCCCAAATGCCGCATAGGTCCATTCATTCCCTTGGTCACGACCAAGATAGGGAATGAAAGCACCGAAAACCAGTCCGGATACTGGTGCGGATCGGTTGACAGGAGCGAGTCATTCCACTAACGGGCCACATTCCCGCGCGGGTCGACAGGCTTAGTCCTTGATGATCTGCGGAAAGCAGATTTGAACGAGAAGAGACAAGCCATGTTCGCTATCGTGCGCACAGGCGGCAAGCAATATCGCGTCGCCGCCGGAGACAAGATCGTCGTTGAAAAGCTGGCTGGCGAAGCCGGCGACAAGGTTACGCTGGACGACGTCCTGCTGGCCGGTGAAGGCGGCGACCTGAAGGACGCTACCAAGCTGACCGTCGCGGCGGAAATCATCGCGCAGGCCAAGGGCGAGAAGGTCATCGTCTTCAAGAAGCGCCGCCGTCACAATTATCGCCGCAAGAACGGCCACCGCCAGAACCACACGATCCTCAAGATCGTGTCGATCGGCGCCTGAGCCACAGCGTAAGATTTCGAGGAGTTTAGGTCATGGCACATAAAAAAGCTGGCGGTTCGTCGCGCAACGGTCGCGATTCGGAGTCGAAGCGCCTTGGCGTGAAGAAGTTCGGCGGTCAGGACGTGATCGGCGGCAACATCATCATTCGCCAGCGCGGCACCCGCGTATACCCGGGCCGCAATGTCGGCATGGGCAAGGATCACACCCTCTTCGCGCTTGGCGAAGGCAAGGTGGTGTTCCACACCGGCAAGCTCGGCCGCAAATATGTATCGGTGGACGGGCTGGCCGAAGCCGCAGAATAACGGACGACTTGATGACGGGTCGTCCTCCGCAAGGGGCGATCCTCCCGGTGTCTGGACCATCTGTCCGATACCGGAGTCCGAGGGAACAAGGGGCGCTCCTCACTTGAGAGGGGCGCCCTTTTTCCGTTGGGCGGATACTCCCCTCATAATCCCTCAAACCTCTGGAACCCAACGCCTTCCCGCACGTCGGACAGGCGGGGAAATGTCCGGAATAAAGCGTCGTCAAGTCGTCATGAAAGGCAGCTAGCGGCGCGCAGAAGAGGAGATGATAATGTTCGCCCGTACCCCCCGCCTGTTGCTGCGTCCCGGCTGGATGGAAGACGCGCAGGCCCTGGCCATGGCTATCGACGACCCCGCCGTCGTCCGCAACCTGGCGCGCGTACCCAGCCCCTATGGACTGGATGACGCCGAAGCCTTTCTGGCGCTACCGCAGCATCCGCGCCTGCCTCGTTTGCTGATTTTCACCCGTACCCACGGCGCGCCGCGCCTGATCGGCGGATGCGGCGTCCATCTGGACGAGCAGGGCGATCCCGAACTGGGCTACTGGATCGCCCGCCCCTATTGGGGCCTGGGCTTCGCGACCGAAGCTGCGCGCGCCGTGCTGGGCATGGCGCGGGCCGGTGGCCTCCCCGCCATCCGCGCAGGCCATTTCGTCGATAATCCGGCATCGGGCAACGTCCTGCGCAAGCTGGGCTTCCGTTTCACCGGACGGATCGAGAAACGCTACAGCCTGGGCCGCGACGCCATGGTCGACTCCTTGGTGTTCGAGGAAGGCGAAGACGACCGAATGAGCAGCGACCCGGCCATGGATCTCTATGGGGATTCATGGCCGGTAGCGGCGTGAAAAACTCTGATCTTCCCCTGGAAGAGCGGGGCATCTGCCCAATCTCTCTTCGTCACCCTGAACTCGTTTCAGGGTCCATTTCGCCTCCTGGTTTGTCGGACCCGGAGGCGCGATGGATGCTGAAACAAGTTCAGCATGACGGTTGGAGAGAGGCGAAAGGCCATATGCGATAGCCCGGCCTTACAGGGGAGGATTTCTAACCCGATCGAACACCCGCGTCGGCTTGCCGCCCAGTTCCGTGTCGGTCAGCGGTGTGAAGCCCAGCTTTTCCGCGACCTTGATCGAGGCCGCATTGTCCGGGTCGATGATGCAGCGGAGCGAGGGGGCGTCGACATGCCTGTCGGCCCAGTCGAGAATCACCTGCATCGCTTCGGTGGCGATCCCCCTGCCCCAGGCATCCGGACTGAGCACCCAGCCCGCCTCCGGCACGCCCTCCAGCTCAGGCAGGCCGCGTTCGGCGCTGAGAAGTCCGGCCTCGCCAAGGAAGGCACCGCTGTCGCGTTCCTCGATCACCCACATGCCATAGCCCAGCATCGGCCACATGCCCGCATAGCGCAGCAAGCGGAACCAGACGGCTTGCGCCTCTTGCGGCACACCGCCGATATGACGCACCACCTGGGCATCGCTCCACAGGATGCGGCAGGCGGCATAGTCCTCCACCCGATGCGGGCGGAGGATGAGGTGGGCGGTTTCCAATATGGGTGGCTGGGTCATGGGGCGATAAGAAACCGCCGCCGCGCTTCGGTCAAGCCGCCGTCAGCGCTCCGTCCATCCGCGCGTCGACATAGGGCGTGTCGGCCAGCGCGATCAACGCGCGGTCATCGACCTTCCACGGATGGAAGCCCGGCAGGAAATAGCTGAACCAGGGCCACGCCACACGGCGCAGGACACCCGGCCGGATCAGCGCATAGGATAGCAGCCCGCCCCAGGCCCGTGGCCCGGTGACACCGTCCTGCCGCAACAAATCCATCATGCCACGCGCACGGTGGTGCAGGAAGCTCTTCGTCACCACCAGCATCATCGCTGATTTGACCCACCAGCGCCTGACGCGCGGCCAGTCGCGGGTGGCGTGGACCCAGGTGTCATGGGCCACGCCCTTATGCTCAATCTCCTCGACCGCGTGCCAGCGCCAGAGCGCGGCTATCTCCGGGTCGGCGCCTTCCAGATGGCGGGGATCGCTCAGCAGTTCATGGGCGAGGATAGCGGTGAAATGTTCCAGCGCCATGGTCGCGGCCAGGCTGGCGATCGGGGGCCGCTGCTTCGCCATGTCCAGCACCATGGTCACGTCGGCGTCGAGGCGTGAGACGTCATAGCCATGACCCGTCACCTGCCGGTTGAAGGCCAGATGCTCGCGGCTATGAACCACTTCCTGTTTGATGAAGGCCGCGATCTCGCCTGCCAGCCGGTCCGGCACGCCGTCGCGAAAGGCGCGGACGCTTTCGATGAAATAGGCTTCGCCCCGCGGGAAGGTGATCGACAACGCATTGAAAAAAGCCGTGGCGATCGGATCGCCATTCAGCCAATGTCGCGCGGCTGCGCGATCTCGCCCGAAACGGCGGTCGCGCGGCGTGATGGTGAGGTCGGTTGGGGTCACTGGGGATGGCTCCGTCGATTACTTACATTGATGTAAATAAGAGTTACTGACACCAATGTCAATAAAACGCGCCCGTCTCAGCCCGGATGAAAGCCGCCTCGTCGCCATGGAGGCGGCGCGCGACCTGCTGATCGAGACCGGACCACAGGCCGTCACGCTGAAGGCCGTGGCGGGGCGGATCGGGCGGACCCATGCCAATCTGCTCCACCATTTCGGGTCGGCGGCAGGGTTGCAGAAAGCGCTGGCCGCCCATCTCGCCGAAACGATCACGGCCAAGATCGGTGAAGCGGTGGACGCGGCGCGGCGCGGCGCTCTGGCGCCGCATATCATCGTCGACATGACCTTCGACGCTTTCGACCGGGAAGGCGCGGGCGCGCTGGCGAGCTGGATGCTGGCGTCGGGCAATGAGGATGCCCTGGACCCCGTGGTGGATGCCATCCACCGGCTGGTCGACAAGCTGGCGGCGAGCGCCCTCACCCCGAATATGGGCGAGCTGATCCGGGAAAATACGCTGATGCTGGTGCTGCTGGCGCTGGGTGATTCGCAACTGGGCGGAGCGATGGCCGGAGCGCTGGGCCTGCCGCGCGAAAAAGCGCGCGAAATCGCAACCCGCAGCCTGACCTTGGCGTTAATGCAGGAGGCTGCGACCTTTGCAGCGCAGGCCAAGGTTTAACTTTTGCGCTGATAGCGCTATGGGCGCGCGATGCATTTCCTCGATCAAGCAAAAATCTATATCAAATCCGGCTGGGGCGGCCCCGGGGCTGTCAGCTTTCGCCGTGAGAAATATGTCGAATATGGCGGCCCGGATGGCGGCAATGGCGGCAAGGGCGGCGATATCATCTTCGAAGCGGTCGCTGGCCTTAATACGCTGATCGATTTCCGCTACACCCAGCATTTCAAAGCGCAACGCGGCCAGCCCGGCATGGGCAAGAACCGCTATGGCGCGGGTGGCGACGACCTGATCGTCAAGGTGCCGGTCGGCACGCAGATTTTGTCAGATCCCCAGCCGATCGAAGGCACCGAGGATGAAGACGGCTATCCCGAATATGAAGAACAGGAAGTGCTGGCCGACTTCACCGAAGTAGGCCAGCGCATCACCTTCCTGCGCGGCGGCGACGGCGGACGCGGCAACCTGTCCTACAAAACCAGCACCAATCGCGCCCCGCGCCAGCATGGTACGGGCTGGCCGGGTCAGGAAATGTGGGTGTGGCTGCGCCTCAAGCTGCTGGCCGATGTCGGCCTGGTCGGGATGCCCAATGCGGGCAAGTCGACCCTCATCAACCAGGTCACAAACACCAGGGCGAAGGTGGGCGCCTATGCCTTCACCACCACCAAGCCGCAGCTTGGCGTGGTGCTGCACCGCGACCGCGAGTTCGTATTGGCGGACATTCCCGGCCTGATCGCAGGCGCGGCTGAGGGCGCGGGCATCGGCGATCGCTTCCTGGGACATATCGAGCGGTGCCGTGTGCTGCTGCATCTGATCGACGCGACCAGCGACGATCCGGTCGACGCCTTCCGCATCGTGACCGACGAACTGGCCGCCTATGGCGGCGGGCTGGACGAAAAGCCGCAGATCGTGGCGCTCAACAAGGGCGATCTGCTGGGGCAGGAACTGATGGAGGACATCGCCGACCAGCTTCGCGAGGAAGCAGGCGTGGAGGATGTGTTCATCATCTCCGGCGCGACCGGCGAAGGCGTTGGCACGCTGCTGGACGCAGTGCTGCCGCTGCTCGATCAGGGCGCGGCGGATGAAGAAGAAGACGAGGATGGTGGCGATAAAGGCGAAGCCACCTGGTCGCCGATTTGACAAACTAATCCCCCCTCCCTTTTAGGGAGGGGGCGGGGGTGGGTCGCGAGCGAAGCGAGCGCTGTTCCCGGTTGAGACGTAGAAGCGCCGCAGCGCGGCGCACCCACCCCCGGCCCCTCCCTTGAAAGGGAGGGGGGAAATGAAGCATGACCATCCCCCTCTCCGGTTTCCCCCCTGCCCTTGTCCGCCGCCTGGTCATCAAGATCGGCTCCGCCCTGCTGGTCGATCCGGCCGGAGAGGTGCGGGTCGACTGGCTGCGTACGCTGGTGGCCGATGTCGCCGCGCGCAAGGCGGCCGGGCAACAGGTCATCATCGTGTCGTCAGGCGCGATCGCGCTGGGCGCACGGCGACTGAAGCTACCCAAGGGTGGTCGTGGATCGCTGGAGGATGCGCAGGCCGCCGCCGCGACCGGGCAGATCGCCCTGTCGCAATGCTGGGCCAGCCTGCTGCATGAAAAGGGCATCACCGCCGCGCAGATGTTGGTGACACTGGACGATCTGGAAAATCGGCGGCGTTACCTGAACGCTGCGGCTACGCTGGAACGGCTGATGGCGCTGGACGTCGTGCCGGTGGTCAATGAGAATGACAGCGTGGCGACGGCTGAAATCCGCTTCGGCGATAATGACAGGCTGGCGGCGCGCATCGGACAGGCGGCACGGGCTGACGCGGTTGTTCTGCTTTCGGACGTCGACGGACTTTACACCGCCAACCCGCACGCCAATGCGAACGCGATGCTGATAGAGACGATAGAGACGATAGACGCCCGGATCGCGGCGATGGCCGACGATGGTTCGGCGTCGGGCATGGGGTCCGGCGGCATGGTATCGAAAATCCAGGCGGCACGGATCGCCACCGGTGCGGGCGCGCATCTGGCCATTATTTCGGGCAAGGTCGACGCTCCACTGTCGCATTGGGGCACGAGCGGACGCGGATCGATCTTCCTAGCGGCGCAGGCTAAGGGCGCGCGGAAGGGCTGGTTGGCTGGCCGGCTGACGACGCGCGGGCGCGTAATCGTGGACGCGGGCGCGGAAAAGGCGCTGGGCAAGGGCAACAGCCTGCTGCCCGCCGGCGTCGCTCAGGTCGAGGGCGTGTTCGATCGCGGCGACGTGGTCGATATCGTCGCGCAGGATGGCCGGGTGATCGCGCGCGGCCTGATCGAATATGACAGCGAGGCGGCGGCGAAGATCGCCGGGCGCCGCAGCGAGGATATCGCCGCGCTGCTGGGAGAAATGCCCCGATCGGTGTTGGTCCATCGCGACCATATGGCGATGGTCTGAGATGACGCCTTTCCGGATTGCGATGACAGGCGCGACGGGATTCGTCGGCGCCGAGGTGCTCGAACAGGCGCTGGGCGAAGGGCTGCGCGTCAATGCGTTGACCCGCCGGGCGCAGCCCCCGCGCGCCAGGCTGAAATGGGTTCCGGGGTCGCTGGAGGATGCAGCCGCTCTCGATACGCTGGTGCGCGACGCCGATGCCGTGGTGCATATTGCGGGCGTGGTGAACGCCCCCGATCGCGACGGGTTCGAGGCAGGCAATGCGCGCGGGACCGTTGCGGTGATCGACGCGATGCGTCGGCGCGGGATCAAGCGGCTGATCCATGTATCGTCGCTGACGGCGCGGGAGCCGGGCCTGTCGGACTATGGCTGGTCCAAGGAACTGGCCGAACGCTATGTAAAGGCCAGCGGCCTCGACTGGACCATCGTGCGGCCGCCCGCCATCTATGGTCCGGGCGACCGGGAGATGCTGGAGCTGTTCCGCATGGCCAAGCGCGGCTTCATGATGCTGCCGCCGGGCGGGCGGATGTCGGTCATTCATGTGAGCGATCTGGCGCGGCTGCTGCTGGCGCTGGCGCAGGAGAAGGAAAACAGCCTGACCCGTACGTTCGAGGTGGACGACGGCACGCCGGGCGGCTGGGATCACAAGGATTTCGGCGCGGCGATCGGCCGGGCGGTCGGGCGGTCGGTAAGGACGCTGGCGACGCCCGAATGGCTGCTCAGCCTCGCGGCACGAGCGGATCGGCTGGTGCGCCGCAAGAAGGCGAAGCTGACCCCCGACCGGGTCGATTATTTCTGCCACCCCGACTGGGTCGTCACCAAGCGCAAGCAGCCGCCCAAGCGGCTGTGGATACCGCAGATAACGACCGAGGAAGGGCTGAAAGCGACGGTCGAGGCCTATCGGGACAAGGGCTGGCTTTAGGGCGGCCTGATCTTTTTACGCTGGTCATTCCCGCGCAGGCGGGGACCCATCTCCCAACATGGCAGCAGAGGATGGGGTGGGAGATGGATTCCCGCCTGCGCGGGAATGACGGAGCTTATTGATTTTCCGTTGCCGGCTTCTTCGCGCGCTGTTCGGCCAGGAAGGCGCTGATCGCCTGGCCGCTGGCGTTGAGCAGCGGATAGGTGCGGGCGTCGGACAGCCAGTCGGGGCGCCGCGCGGCGCGGCCGTAAAATGTGTCATAGACCAGGCTGAAGGCGAGGAAGACCAGGGTCGCGCCAATCAATCCCTTCACCGCGCCGAATCCCGCGCCCAATACCCGGTCTACCGGTCCCAGCACCGACTGGCGGGTTCGACGGCCGATGGCATGGGCGATCAGCTTGCCCACGCCGAAGGTGACGCCGAAGACCAGAACCAGGGCCAGCACCGCCGCGCCGCTGGGCGAACCGACGAAAGCGCTGAGCAACTCGGCGGCCGAAGCGTGGAACAGGCGGATGGCGAAGATCGCCAGCACCCAGGCGATCAGCGAAAGCGTCTCCAGCACGAAGCCGCGCAACAGGCCGAGCACGGCGCAACCGCCGATGGCGAGGAGGACGAGGATGTCGATGGCGTTCATTGCGCCCGTCGCTATCCGCGTCCCAGCATCTGGTCAACAAGCTGCGCGAGGGTGCGGAAGCCGCTGACCGCAATTCCCTTCACTCCATCGGCCGCCGAAGCGGGAATGAAGGCGCGGTTGAACCCCAGCTTCGCCGCCTCGCGCAGGCGCAGGGGGGAATGGGCGACAGGGCGAATCTCGCTCGACAGGGCGACTTCGCCGAAGAGGACGATATCGGCAGGGACCGGCCGTTCCGACATGGCGGAAATGAGCGCGGCGGCGACGGCAAGGTCGGCGGCCGGGTCCGACAGGCGATAACCGCCCGCGACGTTGAGATAGACTTCGCAGGTCGAAAAGCTGAGGCCGCAGCGCGCCTCCAGCACGGCGAGGATCATGGCGAGCCGCCCGCTGTCCCAGCCGACCACCGCGCGCCGGGGCGTCGCGCCGCTGGAAAGACGCACGACCAGCGCCTGAATTTCGACCAGCACGGGCCGCGTGCCTTCCAGCGCGGGAAAGACCGTCGCGCCCGTCACCGTCTCATCCCGGTTGGTCAGGAACAGGGCGGACGGGTTGGCGACTTCCTCCAGCCCTTCGGCCACCATGGCGAAGACGCCGATCTCATCGGTGCCGCCGAAGCGGTTCTTGACCGCGCGCAGGATGCGATATTGGTGGCTGCGCTCGCCCTCGAACGCCAGCACCGTATCGACCATATGCTCCAGTACGCGGGGACCGGCGATACTACCGTCCTTGGTGACATGGCCGACCAGGATGAGCGCGGTGCCGCGCTGCTTGGCGAATTTGATGAGTTCCTGGGACGCAGCGCGCACTTGGCTGACCGTGCCCGGCGCCCCTTCGATCAGGTCGCTGTGCATTGTCTGGATCGAATCGATGACGAGCAAGGCGGGCGGCGGCCCTTCGCTCAGGGTGGTGAGGATGTCGCGGACGGAGGTGGCGCTGGCAAGCTGCACCGGCGCATTGCCCAGCCCCAGCCGTTGCGCGCGTAAGCGAACCTGATCGGCCGCCTCCTCACCACTGATATAGGCGACCGACAGCCCGCGCGCGGCAATGCGCGCCGCCGCCTGGAGCAGCAAAGTCGACTTGCCGATGCCCGGATCGCCGCCGATCAGCGTCGCCGACCCCGTGACGATGCCGCCGCCCAGCGCGCGGTCGAACTCAGCGATACCGGTGCTGGTGCGCGGGGGCAACGCCACTTCGCTGTCGAGGCTGACCAGCGTGATTGCACGGCCGCCATTCTGCAGGTCGTGGCGCGCGGAAAAGACGGTCTCGGCCGCTTCCTCGACGATGCTGTTCCATTCGCCGCAATCATCGCATTGCCCCTGCCACCGGCTGGAGACGGTGCCGCATTGCTGACAGACGAATTTACGCTTTGCCTTGGCCATGGTTGAGGCATATCAGAACATATACGGAACACAATAGCGGCGATCTTCTCCAGTTCCGATAGGATTACGATTACGCATCGGCGTGCAATTGCGATAGGTTCTGATTCGCCTGGGTGGGGAAGACGATGGGGTGGCGCACCAATCTGCTGCTGGCGGCATGTTGCCTGTCCAGCGGCTGCACGATCGTTCGCATAGAAGGCGCGGACCCGCAAACGCGAATCGTGCCGGGAATCGTGCGCGTGAAACCAGCAAATGCGCAATCCATGCTGCTGGTCCGATCGGCAGGCCTGGGGGTCGTGGCGCAAAGCCAGGGGACGACGCTGGGCTATGCCGCCGAAACCGCCGCCTATGTGCAGGATTCTCAGCGCTGCACGATCATCCTGTTCCAGCCGAAAGCGGCCGATGTGGAACGGCTGGTGCAGGCGCTGGAGGCGGGCGGCTTCAACGGAACTGACTTATGTCTGGGGGGAGAAAAGCAGTGAGCATCGTTCAAAAACATCTGTACGCTTCGGTGTTGGCGCTGGCTCTGGGCGGCTGCGCCCAATTGCCGCAGGCGCCTTTGGTCTATTCATCGAAATTGCAGGTGGGCCTGCAACTGGCCGCCGCCACGGCCGACACGCCCGGCACCGAATTTTCCTTCGGCATGAAGTCGCTGGATGCCGCCTATGTCCCGGTGGCGGTCGCCCGGCCCTGCGCCCGCAATCAGCCGTGCAGAACGGACCTGGCCCTCATCTTCGGGACCAACAAGGTCGACAACAAAGACGAGACCAGCAACGATCCGGTCGATCGCGCCTACAAGGACAAGCAGGGCGCCGAACGCGCCATGCAGGAACATATCCTGGCCCAGGCCAATGCGCAGCAGGCGCAGGAAGATACCCAGAAGATACTGGACAAGGCCAGGGAACGCGACCGGATCAACGGGTTGGCCGCAGCCGCGACAGCGGACGACCAGGTCAGATTGGCCGGCATCACCACGGAGTTGGGCGGGCGGACAACCGCTACCCTGACAAACGATTTCCAGACCAGGCAGGCAGAGGTCAACCGTCTTTCCGGACTGACCAAGACCCTGGAAGGAAATGTGAGCGCCAAGGCGAAGGATTATTATGAGATCGCCACCAAGTTCGGTCGACTTGCCAAGAGCGATGACAAACGCGATGCCCTGTCGGTGTTCGGCAGCTTCAACACCGGGGTCGCGCTGGCGCAGAACGACAACAAGCCGAAACTGGGATTGGGGATCGGGAAACTGTTTTCCACCGGCGTCGCCGCGCAGAATCTGACCACCGGTTTGGGACGCGCATCCTGCCTGCAAACGGGCAAGGATTATCTCGCCGAAGTGACGGCACCGGCAGACAAGGCGGATCTGGCCAAGAAGATCGTCGAACTTTGCGCTGCCACGTCCAGGCAACAATCGCAATGACTGCGCGTTATTGACGGCAACATGCCCGCAACTATCCGCGTAGCCAGCTATAATATCCGCAAGGCCATCGGCACCGACCGGCGACGGGTGCCGGAACGGGTGCTGGAGGTGCTGGCGGAGGTGGATGCGGACATCATTGCCTTGCAGGAAGCGGACCGGCGTTTCGGCATACGCTCCGCCGCGATCCCGCCGCTGCTGCTCGACAATCTGAGCTGCTACAAGCCGGTGCCGCTCAACGTCCATGTCGATTCCATGGGGTGGCACGGCAACGCCCTGCTGGTGCGGAAGGAAGCGGAGATTGCGGCGCATAATGTGCTCCACCTCCCCTATCTGGAGCCGCGTGGCGCGACCATGGCGGAGATCAGGCTCAAAGGCGCCGCGGTGCGCGTGTTCGGGATGCATCTCGACCTGTCGGGCCTGTGGCGGCGGCGGCAGGCGGCGGCGGTGATCCATGCCGCGACGCAGAGTGCGGCGATGCCGACGATATTGATGGGCGACCTCAACGAATGGAGCGCCGGGCGCGGCTGCCTGGCCGATTTCGCCCGCCATTTCAGTTTTGCGCCATGCGGCCGCAGCTTCCATGCGCGGCGGCCGGTGGCAAAGCTCGACCGGATCATGCATTGCGGACGACTGAAGCTGACCCGCTGCGGCGTCCACGAAAGCGCGGCGGCGCGCACGGCGTCCGACCATCTGCCGATCTGGGCGGAATTTTCGGTTGGGTAGCTCCCTCTAGGAGGTGCCTGGGACATTTCATCCCCTCGACATTCCCCCCTGCCTCTGCGATCCATCCCTTATGAAGGAGCGGGAACTGAGGCTGGCACTGGTCTGCTATGGCGGCATCAGCCTGGCGATCTACATGCACGGCATCACCAAGGAGATATGGCGGCTGGCGCGGGCAAGTCGGGCCTTCCACGACAATGCGCCGCCCAGCACAGGCAGTGAGGCCATCTATCGCCAATTGCTGGAGGCGATCGAGGCGCAAAACGGCATCCGACTGCGGGTCATGCCCGACATCATCGCCGGCGCGAGTGCGGGCGGGATCAACGGCATCTTCCTGGCCCAGGCCATCGAGACGGGCCAGTCGCTGGAGCCGCTGACCGACCTGTGGCTGGACAATGCCGACGTCGACCGGTTGCTGGACCCCGACGCCCGCCCGGCGCGCGCCATGACGAAATTCTGGGCGACGCCTCTGGTATGGATGGCGGCGCGCCGGCCGGGCGATGCGGTGGAGCGCACCGTCGCCCCCGACACGCGGGAGGAGGTGCGGATGAAGCTGTCCCGCCTCATCCGGTCGCGCTGGTTCGAGCCGCCCTTCGGCGGGGAGGTTTTCACCACGATGATCCTCGACGCCTTCGACGCGATGGCAGCGGCCGAGCGCGGGCCAGCGCTGCTGCCCGAAGGCCATCCGCTCGACCTGTTCGTGACCGTCACCGATTTTGAGGGTCATGCACAGAGCCTCAACCTCAACAGCCCGCCTCAAGTAATCGAGACCGAACATCGGCTGTCGATCGGCTTCCGCGCGCGCGGCGGGAAGCAAAGCGGTGGCCACCAGGATGGAAGCGAACGGCTCTTCGCCGATCCGGCCGAACTGGTCTTCGCCGCGCGGGCGACCGCCAGCTTCCCCGGCGCCTTCCCGCCATTCACCGTGCGCGAACTGGATCGCGTGCTGAAACGCAAGCATCGGAACTGGCCGACGCGCGATGCTTTCCTGGCCCGCGCCCTGCCCCGCCATGCCGCGCGCGGAACGGCGGAGGACGCCGTGCTGATCGACGGATCGGTGCTGGCCAACGCGCCCTTTGCCCAGGCGATCGGCGCGCTCCGCAACCGGCCGTCGCGGCGCGAGGTGGATCGGCGCTTCGTCTATATCGATCCCAAGCCGGGTCATCGCTCCATTCGGCTCAACCGGGAAGGCGAGCAGGTGGAGACCCCGACCGGCGAGAACGCCCCGCTGCCCGGCTTCTTCCGCACCATCTTCGGCGCGCTCAGCGACATTCCGCGCGAACAGCCGATTCGCGACAATCTGGAAGCGATCGACCGCCATTCCGCGAGGATAAGGCAGATGCGGCACATCTTCACCGCCCTGCGCCCCGGCATCGAAGCGGAAGTGGAAAGCGCGATCGGCAGGATGCTGTTCCTCGACCGGCCGACACCCGCGCGCCTGTCCGCCTGGCGCGCCAAGGCGCAGCAGCGGGCGGCCAGCGCGGCTGGATACGCCTATCCCGCCTATGGGCATCTCAAGCTCTCCGGCATCGTCGAAACCCTGTGCGACCTGCTTTTTCGCCTTAGCGGCGAGGACAGCGCAATGATGCGCGAAGCCTATCGCCAGGCGATCTGGGCGGAGGTGCGCAATGTCGGCGCGGACCAGTTGAACGAGGCGGGCGGGTCCGCATCGGCCCCGGTCGCCTTCTTCCGCGCCCATGATCTGGCCTTTCGCATCCGCCGCCTGCGCTATCTGGCGCGCCGGCTGGCCGACACGCTGGAGATAGAGGCCGACGCCGACGATCCGGCGGTGGCGGCGATGCGCGACGCCATTTACGGCGCGCTGACGCTCTATGCCGAATGCGAGGATAGCGATTTCCATGGGGCTGAGGTGGTTGCGGCAGCCAAAATGGTGCCGACCGACGCCGCCGCCGCACTGGCAGCGGTGGAGCGGGCGCGCGGCCTCAAGGCGCGGGATGACGGAGTGGACCTGATGCTGGCGGAGGCTTTCGCCGGGCTGCCCAGGGGCGGGCGGCGGACGATGCTGCTCGCCTATCTCGGCTTTCCCTTCACCGACATCGCCACATTACCGTTGCTCCAAGGTGACACTGTCGATGAATATGATCCGGTAAAAGTCGACCGAATCTCCCCCGAAGATTGCACGGCAATCCGGTCCGGCGGCGCGGAGGCGACACTTAAAGGCATAGAATTCAATAATTTTGGAGCTTTTTTTAGCAGGGTCTATCGCGAGAATGACTATCTGTGGGGGCGCCTGCATGGCGTCGAGCGGCTTCTGGACATCGTGATTTCGAGTGTTCCCGCAGCAAGCCGTCTTTCCCCCGACCTGCTCCGCGACTATAGGCGGGCCGCGTTTCTGGCGATCCTCGACGAGGAAGAGTCGCGGTTGCCGCATGTCGCGGATCTGATCGCCAGCTTGCGGGAGGAAATCGGGTGAGCAGGCGTGTGGTGCTGGTTCCGATAGTGATGATGCTGGCGCTGGTCGCCGGCTGCCGCGCGTCGGACGACAGCGTCCAGGCGGACAATGCCATGTCCGCGCCGCCGCTGGCCCTTGTCGACAACGCCGCGCCCCTGCCTCCGCCAGCCCCGCCCGCGACCCCACCCAGGCCCGGCCCGATCGTAACGGTGCGCGCGCAGCCCGCGCCCTATTTCCCGCTAGACCTGCCGCCCTCCGACGTGGCGGCGAGCGCCGCGCCTTTCCCACGCGAAGTCACCGAGTTCATGGTGACGCGCGATAGTTGCGACCATTTCCGGGGCGAAGAACCCTATGACGCCGAGCGTCGCGCCTATATCGAGGAAAATGTTGCGGAATTATGTCAGGGTTCCGACGCGAAGCTGGCGATGCTGCGTCGCCGCTATGCGAGCGATCCAACGGTGATCTCTGCGCTCAAAGGCTATCAAGACCGGATCGAGACGCCGCCGGTTTCCTGACCATCACCCCAGCAGCGCGTCGATCGCATGGGCCAAGTCTATGTCGCGCCGCGACAAGCCGCCGACGTCATGGGTGGTGAGGATGATATCGACCCGGTTATAGACGTTCGACCATTCGGGATGATGGTCGGCTTTTTCCGCCAGGATCGCGACGCGCGTCATAAAGCCGAAGGCGGCGTTGAAATCGGGGAAGGTGAAGCGGCGCGATATGCCCTCCGGTTCAGCCACCGGCGTCCATTCGGGCAAATCAGCCAGCGCCAGCGCGCGTTGTTCTTCGTTCAATCTGACAATCATGACTCTATCCCGATCCAATGCTTTGGGTTTATGTGCCTGCCATGTCATCCAACGGTCAACCATCCCGCTTCGCTCCCACCACTCAAGAGATTGAAACGCTCGCGCTGGAAGCGCTGGGTCGCCTGCCCGCGCCTTTCAGCGAATATCTGGCCAATGTCATATTGTTCGTCGAGGAGTTCGCCGACGCGGACATATTGAAGGACATGGAGATAGACGACCCGTTCGGCCTCACCGGCCTCTACACCGGCCGCCCGGTCGGGCATGAAGCGCAAACCGGGGACACGCCGCCGACCGTCCATCTCTTCCGTCGGCCGCTGCTTGACGAATGGGTCGAAACGGGCGTGCCGCTCGACGCACTCATCACCCATGTGGTGGTGCATGAGATCGGCCATCATTTCGGCCTGTCCGACATCGACATGCATGTGCTGGAGGATATGGTTTCGCCATGAGCGGCGCGGCGCTGCGCCTGACCGATGTCGCCTGCCTGCGTGGTGGACGGATGCTGTTCCGCGGGATTGGCCTGACGCTGGAGCCGGGTGGCGGCGCGCTGCTGACCGGTCCCAATGGCATCGGCAAATCGAGCCTGCTGCGGGTCTGCGCCGGACTGCTGCCCGCCTTTTCCGGCACCGTGGAACGATCGGGCGGCGTCGCCCTGGCCGATGAACGGTTGGCGCTGGACGGCGAGGCGTCCTTGACCCGTGCACTGGATTTCTGGGCGAAGCTGGACCGGGCCGGGCCGGAAGCGGTGCCAGCGGCGATGGCAGCGATGGCGCTCGAACCTCTGGCCGACGTGCCGGTGCGGATGCTATCGACCGGGCAGCGCAAGCGCGCGATGCTGGCGCGCGTGATCGCGAGCGGCGCGGGCGTCTGGCTGCTGGACGAGCCGGGCAACGGGCTGGACACGGCCTCGCTCGACCTGTTGGGTCAGGCGGTGGCGCGACATCTGGCGACGGGCGGGATCGTCGTCGCGGCATCGCATCAGCCCCTGCCGATCGCGGCGCCCGTGACCGTGGCGCTTGCCGATTATCAGGGGGAAGCGGCATGAGGACGCTCTGGCTGCTCGGCCGCCGCGACCTGACCCAGGCATGGCGATCGGCCGGTCTGTGGCTGCCGATCGCTTTCCTGTTGCTGGTTGCCAGCCTCTATCCCTTCGCGGTCGGGCCGGACGCGGCGTTGCTGGCGCGAACCGGCGGGGGAATGCTGTGGATCGCGGCGCTGCTCGCCAGCCTGCTGCCGGTCGACCGGCTCATCGCACCGGACACGCAAGCGGGCGTGCTGGACCAGATCGCGCTGCGCGGCATCGGTGAAGAAATGGTGGTGACGGCGCGGTTGATCGCCCACTGGCTGGGCTTTGGTCCCCCGCTGATGATCGCCACCCTGCCCGCCGCCGCCCTGTTGAAGCTGGAAATCGGCACGATCCTGAAACTGGAACTGGGACTGCTGATCGGAACACCCGCGCTGGCCGCACTGGGGCTGCTGGTGGCGACGCTGACCGCAGGGCTGCGGTCGAGCGGTGCGCTGGCGGGGTTACTCGCGCTGCCGCTGGCGGTGCCGTTGCTGATCTTCGGAGCGGGGACGCTGGGCGACGGTAGTGGCGCGGCGCTCAAATTCCTGGGCGCGGCATCCCTGCTACTGGTGGCCATCACGCCCTTCGCCGGCGGCGCGGCAATCCGCGCCGGGCGCGAATGAAGTGCGGAAAGGCATATCCGTCCTACACCTACCATTGTGATTCGCCCGCACCGTCGTTAAAGGCGCGCTCATGTCCAGCACCGCCACCCAGATCACCCCGGAAGTCGTCGCCGAACATGGCCTCAGCCCGGAAGAATATGACCGCGTTCGCAGCGCCCTCGGCCGCGAGCCGAACCTGACCGAACTCGGCATCTTCTCGGTCATGTGGTCGGAACATTGCAGCTATAAGAGCTCCAAGATCCATCTGATGAAGCTGCCGACCAAGGGTCCGCAGGTCATTTGCGGCCCCGGCGAGAATGCGGGCGTGGTCGATATCGGCGATGGGCAGGCCGCCATCTTCAAGATGGAGAGCCACAACCACCCGTCCTACATCGAACCCTATCAGGGTGCGGCAACCGGCGTGGGCGGCATCCTGCGCGACGTCTTCACCATGGGCGCACGCCCGGTGGCGAACATGAACGCGCTGCGCTTTGGCCGTCCCGATCACCCGAAGATGAAGCATCTCATCAGCGGCGTGGTGCATGGCATCGGCGGCTATGGCAATTGCGTGGGCGTGCCGACCGTGGGCGGCGAGGTGAATTTCCACCCCGCCTATGACGGCAATATCCTGGTCAATGCAATGACCGTGGGCATCGCAGACACCGACAAGATTTTCTACAGCGCCGCGTCCGGCATCGGCAATCCGATCGTCTATGTCGGGTCGAAGACCGGCCGCGACGGCATCCATGGCGCGACCATGGCCAGCGCTGACTTCGGCGACGACGCCGACGCCAAACGCCCGACCGTGCAGGTCGGCGACCCGTTCACCGAAAAGCTGCTGATCGAGGCGTGCCTGGAACTGATGGCGTCCGATGCGATCGTCGCGATTCAGGATATGGGCGCGGCGGGCCTCACCTCCTCCAGCGTCGAGATGGCATCGAAGGGCGGGGTCGGCATCCATTTGAAGATGGACGACGTGCCACAGCGCGAAACCGGCATGACCACCTATGAAATGATGCTGTCGGAAAGCCAGGAGCGGATGCTCATGGTGCTGCAGCCCGGTCGCGAAGATTTCGCGGAAAGCATCTTCCGCAAGTGGGAGCTGGATTTCGCGGTGATCGGTCATGTCACCGACACCGGCCGCATGGTGCTGGAGCATAAGGGCGAGATCGTCTGCGACATCCCCCTCGCCCCGCTCGCCGACGACGCGCCGCTCTACGACCGTCCGTCGATGCCGAAGGACGACTATAAGCGCTGGTCGGGGGTCCAGCCGCTGGGCGAGATCACCGAGAGCACCGACATCGGCGCGGATCTGGTGAAGCTGATGGGGTCACCCGACATCGCCAGCCGCCGCTGGATCTGGGAGCAATATGACCATATGGTCGGCGCCGACACGGTGCAGCGTCCGGGCGGCGACGCCGCCGTGGTGCGCGTCCATGGCAGCCAAAAGGGCATTGCGATCAGCACCGACTGCACGCCGCGCTATTGCTATGCCGATCCCTATGAAGGCGGCAAGCAGGCGATCGCCGAATGCTATCGCAATTTGAGCGCGGTCGGCGCGACCCCGCTGGCCGTCACCAACTGTCTGAACTTCGCCAACCCCCAGCGGCCCGAGATCATGGCGCAGCTTACCGGCTGCCTGGACGGCATGGGCGACGCCTGCCGCGCGCTCGACTTCCCGATCGTGTCGGGCAATGTCTCGCTCTACAATGAGAGCAAGGCGACCGGCGGCGGCAGCGCGATCCTGCCGACCCCGGCGATCGGCGGCATCGGGTTGCTGAAGGATGTGGACGTCATGGCGACCGTGGCGTTCAAGGCGGAAGGCGACGCGATCTGGCTGATCGGCGGAGAAGGTGGCCATCTTGGCCAGTCAATCTGGCTGCGCGAGATTGCGGGCCGCGAAGCCGGCGACGCGCCCAAGGTCGATCTGACCGTTGAACGCGCCCATGGCGACACCGTCCGCGCGCTGGTCGCGGAAGGCAAGGTCAACGCGGTCCATGACATTTCGGACGGCGGCCTTCTGGTCACGGTCGCGGAAATGGCGCTGGCCGGGAAGATCGGTGCGACGCTCGACATCGCATTGACCACAGCATCCGCCTTCGGAGAGGATCAGGGTCGCTACATCGTCGCAGCCCCGGCGGGCGTCGAGATTGCAGGCGCGGTGAAGATCGGCACGACAGGCGGCGCCAACGTCGCTGGCGTCTCGCTCGACGCGCTGCGCAGTGCCCATGAAGGCTTCTTCCCGGCCCTGATGGACGCGGAACTTTAACCCACCCTCCTCCGTCGTCCCCGCGCAGGCGGGGACCCAATTCTCGTTACGCGACTGGATTGCCGAGGGCGAGATAGGTTCCCGCTTTCGCGGGAACGACGGGCATGTAACAAGAACGGATGCATCGCATCCGTCAGCCTTGCGTTTATATCCTTGCCAGCAAGCGCAACGGCACGCTCTATATCGGCGTCACGTCTGACCTGATCCAGCGTGTCCACCAGCACCGGATCGGCGCAGTTCCGGGTTTCACCCATGACCATGGCGTGAACCGGCTGATGTGGTTCGAACAACATGGCACGATGGACGAAGCGATCCTTCGTGAGAAGCGGCTCAAGAAATGGAATCGCGCCTGGGAAATTGCGCTAATCGAGGAACTGAACCCACATTGGGACGATCTGGCGATCGGCATGGGTTTCGAACGACTACCCGACTGACATTCGCCCCATCAAGACAATCCCCTCTCAATCTGTCATGATCCGTCCCACAAATAAGGGAGCACCTTATGCGCGAGAGGATCATCCAGGCGACGTTGGTCGCCGGCACGCTCGACATTCTGTCCGCCTTCATCTTCGCCGGTATGGCAGGCATGTCTCCGCTCGCCGTGCTGCAATTCGTCGCGAGTGGCCCGTTCGGCGGCGGCGCCAAGGGGGAACCCGCCTGGCTCTGGGCCTTGGTCGGTCTGGCTGTCCATTTCGCGATCATCGCCTGCATGGCCGCCGCCTATATGGCCGTGGCCCGGCGTAGCCCCAGCCTTCGACGCCATCCCATCCTTGCCGGTCTGCTCTACGGCCTGCTGCTCTGGATCATCATGTATTGGCTGGTCCGGCCGACGCGCTGGCCCGCGCTCTGGCTGCCCGATGCCTATGCCGGGCAACCGATCGGAAAGATTGCCTGGGGCATCGGCAACCAGCTTTTCTCCCACTGCATCCTCGTCGGCCTGCCCATCGCCCGGATCGCCGCGCGCCGGGCCTATCCTTCGCGCATACGCACTTTGCGATAATATCCTAGGGCCGATCGGCGCGCGTCACCCGGCCCAGCAGCAATTGATAGACGTCGCGACCGCCCGCCGCGTCATAGGCCGCCATCACCCGGCGCAGCGCGGCCGGTCCCAGTGGCCGATGCGCTTCGTTCGGCACCACAGCGCCAATCCCCTTGAGATGCGCCAGCAGCGCACGCGCACCCGTCGTCTCCAGCACTACCGTCTCTTCGAAGGCGAACGCATCGTCATGGCCCGCCAGCATCGCGCGCAGCGCATCGAGCGTGGGATAGGCGGGCACGCCGCCCTCCAACCCGCAAGCCACATGAGCTGCGCGCCAGGTAGCGAAGCTACCCTGCCCCATGGTCGAGAAGATCAGGCTGCCGCCCGGCCGCAACAGGCCCGCCAGCCGTTCGATCGCCACCGGCAGGTCATCAAACCACTGGAAGGCCAGGCTGGACAGGATCAGGTCGAACCATGGCCCGTCAAAGGGTGGCGCTTCGCCATCCATGGTGAGGAACCGGCCAGCAACCCGGCCGTGCGATGCAGCCTGCTCCAGCATCCGGGGAGAAATATCGGTCGCGATCAACTCCGCGCCGGGCCAGCGGGCCTGGATGTCGCGGGTGAGAAAGCCGGTGCCGCAGCCGATTTCCAATATGCGCGCCCCGCCGTCCGGCTTCTGCCGCCGGGCAAGGTCGGCGACCAGCGTCGCCGCCAGCCGCTGCGGCCCGGCATGGGCCTCATACTGCCCGGCCGCCGCGCCGAAGGCGTCGCTTATCCGTTGCTTGCGGGCGTCATTCATGGCTAGGCGCATTGGCAGAGCCTTGGCGCTCTGACCAGCCCCTCAAAGGAACCGCCGCCGCATGACCGCCTCCCCCCGCATCCCCGCCATGGACGTGCTGCGCGGCTGCGCGGTGATGGGCATCGTGTGGATGAACATCACCGCCTTCGCCCTGCCGCAGAACGCCTATTTCAACCCGGCGGTGGCGGGATCGCCTTCGGCCGGGGATATTGCCTTCTGGGCGGTCAGCCTGATCTTCGTCGACGGCAAGATGCGCGGCCTGTTCGCCCTGCTGTTCGGCGCGTCGATGCTGCTGCTGATCGACAAGGAGGAGATGGCGGGCCACGACGGCCGCCGGACGCAGATGATCCGCGCCGGATGGCTGTTCGTCATCGGCTGCGCGCATTTCTTCCTGCTGTGGTGGGGCGATATCTTGCGGGTCTATGCGATCGCCAGCCTGTTCGCCCTGCTCTTCGTCCATTTGCAGCCGCTGGATCTGGTCAAGCGCGCCTTCCTCTTCTTCCTGCTCCAGTTCCTGCTGGTCACCGCCTTCATCGGCAGCCTCTATCTCTGGGGCCATGCCGCCACCGGGGTTGATGCCAGCGCCGCCACGCGGGAAGGCTTCGCCGCCTTCATGGCCGTCCTGTCCGATCCCGCCGACCCAGCCACGCAAGTCGAGATCGCTACCTATCGCAGCGGCCTTTCCACCATCCTCCAGACGAAACTGGCCGGTTTCCCGACCGACTGGCTCTGGGGACTGTTGTTCAATGGGTTCGAGACGCTGGGCTTCATGTTGCTGGGCATGGCGATGCTGAAGGGCCGCTTCCTGACCGGCGGCTGGGACGCGGAGCAATATCGGCGGACCGCGCGCCATTGCTTCCTGATCGGCGTGCCGCCCATGACCGCGCTGGCGCTGTGGGCGTGGTGGAGCGGTTTCGCGCCCCTTCCCACCTATGGCGCGGCGCTGGCCTGGTCGCTGCCATTCCGCATTCCGCTGACGGTCGGCTGGGCGGCGCTGATCCTCTGGCTGCTGGCGCGCCACAAGGATAATCCCCTTGTCGGCCGGATCGCTGCGGCGGGGCGCATGACGCTCAGCAACTATCTGGGCACCAGCCTGGTCATGACCGCCATCTTCTACGGCTGGGGCCTGGGCTTCTTCGCCCATGTCCGTCCAGCGGTGCTGCCGCTGTTCGTGATCGGCGCCTGGGCGGCGATGCTGCTCTGGTCGCAACCCTATGCGACTCGATTCGCGATGGGTCCGGCCGAATGGCTGTGGCGCAGCCTGAGCCAGGGCAAGGTGCAAAAGATTCGCAGAAGCGGCTGATTACTATTGCGACCTATTATCAGGCACGCTATCTCTCCGCTATCAGGAGAAGAGCCTCGATGGTTGTCTGCGTGTGTAATGCCATTCGTGAAAGGGACTTGCGGGAAGCGGCGCGCGACGGCGCCGACACGCCGTGCAGCGCCTATGCCCGCTTCGGCCGCCGACCCAAATGCGGCCAATGCGTATCCTTCGCGCGCACCATCATCGCCGCGGAACGGGCGTCGGCCTGATTACATTGCAAATCATGCGCACGAAATAATCGCGAACCCGACGCAATAGCGCAGTAAAAAATCCCTGATTTTCAAGGGTTTTCATCTTAACAGCCAGGTGCATTGCGCCTATAATCCCGGCGTTCCCAAATCAGCCGGAGTATAACGCCATGAAGGGCGACCCGAAGGTAATCGACTATCTGAACGAGGTGCTCAAGAATGAGCTGACCGCGATCAACCAATATTTCCTCCACTATCGTATGCTCAACCATTGGGGCATCGAGAAGCTGGCCAAGTTCGAATATTCCGAATCGATCGACGAGATGAAGCACGCCGACAAGGTGGCGGAGCGCATCCTGTTCCTCGACGGCCTGCCCAACTTCCAGTTGCTCGGTCGCCTCAAGATCGGCGAGACGGTGGAAGAAATTCTCAAGTCCGACCTGGAACTGGAATATGAGGCGCTGCCGGTGCTGCGCGACGCGATCGCCTATTGCGAATCGATCCGCGACTTCGTCAGCCGCGACCTGTTCCAGTACATCCTCGAAAGCGAGGAAGAGCATGTCGACACGCTGGAAACCCAGTTCGAGATGATCGAACGCATGGGCATCCAGAATTATATCCAGTTGCAGAGCAAGGCCGCCGAGGACTGATAGCGGGCTTGCGTCTGTTCCCCGGCGCAGGCCGGGGCCCAGTTCGAACCGTGGAGTTGGACCCCGGCCTGCGCCGGGGAACAATCTGGCACGAAACGACCATCGCGGCCCATATTCAGGGGGACTGTCAGGAATTCCGTGTGTGGGCGGGCGGTTGAACATTACGCTGCCATGGCCTTGATGAAGCGTTCTCCGAACAGCACGGCGAACTGGGCCTTGGCCATGGACCACTCACGTGGCGGCATTTTCCACTCTTTCTCGGATCGGTTCAAGATCAGATAGAGCAGCTTGGTCGCTGAATCGTCGCTGGGAAAGTGCCCCCTGGCCCTGACCGCCCGTCGAAGCTGGGCATTCAACGCCTCGATGGCGTTTGTCGTATAAACGATGCGGCGGACCTCGTCGGGGAAGGCAAAGAACGGGATAACCTCGGCCCATGCACGGCGCCAGCTCTGGCCGATCGCAGGATAGCGCCGACCCCATTCGCCGGCCTCGAAGGCTGTCAGGGCCTCCTCGGCAGCGATGGCATCGGTGGCGCGGTAGACGGTCTTCAGTGCACCAGCGAGCGCCTTGCGATCCTTCCACGACACGAAGTCCATCGAGTTGCGCAGCAGGTGGACGATGCAGGTTTGGACGATCGCCTCGGGGAACACGGCGGTGATGGCCTCTGGAAAGCCCTTCAGGCCGTCTACGACGGCCAGCATGATGTCCTCAACACCGCGGTTCCTCAGCTCGTTCATCACCCGCAGCCAGAATTTGGCGCCCTCGTTCTGCTCGATCCACAGGCCCAGGACGACCTTGCCGCCATCGGCACGCACGCCCAGCGCGATGTGGATAGCCTTGTTGCGGACCAGACCTTCGTCACGGATCTTGACCCGGATCGCGTCGAAGAAAACCAGCGGATAGGCCGGATCGAGCGGTCGGGCCTGCCAGGCGGCGACCTCTTCGAGCACGGCGTCGGTCACCGTCGAGATCAGGTCCGGCGAGACGTCGATACCGTACAGATCGCGCAAGTGCCCGACGATCTCCCGTGTGCTCATGCCGCGCGCATACATCGAGACGATCTTGTCGTCGAAGCCCGGAAACCGGCGCTGGTACTTGGCGATCAGTTGCGGATCAAAGCTGGCATGACGATCGCGCGGCACCTCGATCTCGATCTTGCCGGTGTCCGTCACCACCGTCTTGCGGCCATAGCCATTGCGGCTGTTCCCGACCTGCGGGGCATCGCCAAGGTGGTAATCCATCTCGGCGTTGAGCGCCCGTTCGGCCAGCGCCTTCTTCAATGAATCCAGCAGGCCGCCCTGCTGGAGCGCACTGGCGGCATCGCTGCCGGCCAAGAGTTGATCGAGTAAATCAGCCGGGATCGCCGGCTCCTTGCGTCGAGGCATACAGGGTCTCCTTCTTACCCATTATGCCCGCCCACACACGGAATTCCTGACAGTCCCTATTCAGGCGAGGCACCCTCCGGGCGGTGGCCTCGCCTTTTTTCTTGGCGACTATGGCGTTTGCAAACCCGCTCCCTGAACCCAGGTAACGGCAACGAACCATAAGAAATCCTCCCCTGTAAGGGGAGGTGGATGGCCGAAGGCCAGACGGAGGGGTGTCATCCCATCGATAGCGGGACACCCCTCCATCACCTTCGGTGGTCCTCCTCCCCTTACAGGGGAGGATGAAGATTGACCTCTGATCCGTCTCGGACGCGCTCCACCTGGGTTATACAAACGCCATAGTCGCCTTTGTCTTGCACGAGGCTGATAGCGCAGCGTACGAGCCAAAACTCCATCAGCCCTATAGCAACGCCTCCAGCAACCCGATCAGCGGCAGGTCCGCCGGCGGCATGTCCAGCGCATACATTTGCGCGGGCCGCACCCAGTTCAGCGCCGTCGCATGACGCGCCTCCGCTATCCCTTGCCATTTGCGGCAGACATAGAGCAGCAGCAGCAGATGCCGGTCGCCCAACGGCTCGCTGGCGAAGGTCGCGGGGGCCAGGCAGCTTTCATGGGTATGAATGCCCAACTCCTCCTCCAGTTCGCGGACCAGCGCCGCTTCGGGCGTCTCGCCCGGCTCAACCTTGCCGCCGGGAAACTCCCATAATCCGGCCATGGACCCGCCGGGCGGGCGCTGCTGCAACAGGACACGGCCATCCGCATCGATCAACGCCACGGCCACGACGAACAAGGGAGAGGAAGACGGCATATCGCTCCAGACGAGAGGGCTTTGTTAACCCTGGCTGCTTTACATGTCCGGCGGGGACTGTCTGTAGCGAATTGGGGAAATGATGCGCGGGCTTATCGAAATCGTCACCCGTTGGGGCCTGATCCGGTGCGAGCGGGGCGCGACGGCGGTCGAATATGCCCTCATCATCGCCATGATCGTGCTGGCCATGGTCGCCGCGCTCTCCAATGTCGCGAACAAGACCACCGGCATGTGGAACAATGTCACCAATGAAGTAACGAAACATTAACCATTAAAATCTGACAAAGGCTGTCATCCCATTAAGCCTTTCTCAACGGTGCTGCTCTACCCCGGTCCTGCTGACCACGAATTACCAAGCGGGGCGGCCGGGTAGTTTACCGGATATCCATATAAGGAGACGTCACATGCAGTTCATCCGTAAGATGCTGAAGAATGATAAGGGCGCCACGGCGATCGAATATGGCCTGATCGCCGCGCTGATCGCCGTCGCCGCCATCGGCGCCATGAGCGCCCTGGGCACCAAGCTCGGCAGCACCTTCAACAACGTCGAAGGCAATCTGCGCTAAGCCAGAGATATTTGCCGAAATCGGGGCAGCGGAAGCAATTCCGCCGCCCCTTTTCGTGCTCGGCCTACCAGCTCACGATCTTCACTCGTTCGCCCGGCCGCAGCACGGCATTGTCGCTGAGCGCATTGATCGTCAGGAAGCGTTCCAGCGGATAGTCGCTATAGGCCATGCGACGGCTGAGCGACTGGATGGTGTCGCCGGATTTTACAGTCAGCACCTGCACCCGGCGCGACCGGATCGCCGCCGCTTCCTGCGCGGACAGGCGCTGGACCGACTGCACCATCGATGTGAAGGGACCGACACCCTGCCCCGCCGGGGTCAGCAGCAGGAAATGATAAGCCTTACCGCCGCCGAAATCATAGGCGAAGACGGTCGCATCGACCTGGCTCGACTGGGTGGAGGCGCGCACCGTGCGCCAGGCGGCGGGCAGGCCGTTGACGGTCGTGCGGCTGATCTCGCCCGCCGGCACGCCGCCATTGCTGCCGCCCAGCTTGGCGAAGACACTGTTGATATAGGTCGCCAGATTACCCGAATAGGGCGCCGCGCCGAACTGCGCCTGTCCACCCGATCCCGTGATCGACACCGCATTCGCGCCATTTTCCATGCCGAAACCGCTGGGCGCGGAGAAGCTGAGGCGCAGGTCAGGATGGCGGAACCGGCTGCCGTCGATCACCCCCTGCCGGGGATCATCGCCGTAAAGGACACCGTTCAGCGCGTTGAGGAAGGCATCACGGTTGCGCACAGTGCTGGTGACGCGCGTCGCGTCCGCCGCCTGCGCCGCCCGATCGACACGCGACGCCGGATCAGGGTGGGTGCTGGCCCATTCGGGCGTCGATCGCGCACTGCCCGCCACCTGCGCGTCGAGATTGCTCTGCGCCGCCAGTGAGGCGAGCATGTCGGACAGCGCGCGCGGATCATAGCCGGCGGACGCCAGATAACGGATGCCCAGGTCATCCGCTTCATATTCCTGACTGCGGGAGAATTTGAGGGTCAGGAGCTGGCTGCCCGTGCCGATCCCCTTCTGCACCAGCCCGGTCAACCCCGAATCGCCCAGCAAAGCCCCCGCCAGCGCGCCCAGCAGGGCGCCGCCGATCGCGTTGCGCTGCGCCGCCTGCTGCCGCCGCTGGCCATGCTGGGCAGCGACATGGCCCACCTCATGCCCCAGCACGCCCGCCAGTTCAGCCTCGTCATTCATCAGCGCCATCAACTGGCGCGTGACATAGACATAGCCGCCGGGGATGGCGAAAGCGTTGTTCACCGGCGAATTGAGCAGGGTGACGGTGAAATCGCCCTGCGCGTTGGACAGGCCGGACTGGACCGCGATGCGCCGCCCGACCGCCTCCACATATCTGGCCTGCGGCCCTGCATAGGGGCCGCCAAATTCCTTGAGCAGTTCAGGATGCTGCTTAGCGCCGCTCGCCTTGTCCTGCTGGCTGATCGACGACACGGTGCGAATCGCGCGCTGCTGCCCGATCACGGCTGGCGCGGTCAGCGCCACCGCCAGCGCCGCACCCGTGCAGCCCAGCGAAATCTTCCAGTTCATAGACCCTCATCCTCCCGCATGACCGCCACCTAACGAGCGATAATGGCGGGCTGTTCCCGGAAAATCGAGTGCCATTCACCTCATCCGTTCGGACTGAGCGAAGTCGAAGCGGCCTTATACCAAGATACATGGATGGGAACTCCTACAGACCAGTTCCCCGGCGAAAGCCGGGGAACGAGCCGGTATAAGTTCTCATCAATGTATCTTGATATTAGGTGCTTCCTGCGCCGTCATGCCGGACTCGATCCGGCATCCAGAGTCGCAGGCGCCGCCCTTTGTGCCCTGGATGCCGGATCAAGCCTGTCCTGAGCCTGTCGAAGGGTCCGGCATGACGTTGAAAATGAGGCCTAGGCTTCTGCTTTAACTTAGCGGTCTCAAAATGCGCTCTTCCGCGCATTTTCAAACAGACTCTCAGGCCCCGATGGCGAGGAACTTGTCGGCGCGGTCGGTGCGCAGGGCGTCGGGGGTGAGGCCGTCGAGCGAATCAAGTTCTGCCTCGATCGCGGCGGCCAGACTGGCGATGGCCTGCACCGGCTCACGATGGGCGCCGCCCACCGGTTCGACCACGATCCGGTCGATCACGCCCAGATTTTTCAGATGTTGCGCCGTCACCTGCATCGCGGTCGCCGCGTCACTCGCCTTGTCGGCGGTGCGCCACAGGATCGAGGCGCAGCCTTCGGGCGAGATCACCGAATAGACCGCATGTTCGAACATCAGCACCCGATTCGCCGCCGCCAGCGCGATCGCGCCGCCAGAGCCGCCCTCTCCCACCACGGCCGCCACCATCGGCACGCCCAGCGCCAGGCAGGCCTCGGTCGACCGGGCGATGGCTTCGGCCTGGCCGCGCTCTTCCGCCTGCACGCCGGGGAAAGCGCCCGACGTATCGACCAGCGTGACGACCGGCAGGTCGAAACGGTCGGCCAGTTCCATCAGGCGGATCGCCTTGCGATAGCCCTCCGGCTTGGCCATGCCGAAATTGTGGCGCACGCGGCTGGCGGTGTCGTCGCCCTTTTCATGGCCGATCACCATGACCCGGCGCTCGCCCAGCGTGGCGAAGCCGCCCAGGATCGCCTGGTCGTCGGCAAAGGCGCGGTCGCCGGCCAGCGGCATGAAATTGTCGAACATGCCCGCGACATAATCCTTGAAATGCGGACGGTCCGGGTGCCGCGCGACCTGGGTCTTCTGCCAGGGCGTCAGCTTCGCATAGGTGTCGGTCAGCAGCCTGGTCGCGCGCTGTTCCAGCGTCGCGATCTCGCCGTCGATGTTGATGTCGCCCACGCTGGCGGTGGCGCGCAGTTCGACGATGCGCGCTTCCAGCTCCGCGATCGGCTTCTCAAATTCCAGAAAACTTACCATGGGGCATGGCGTTAAGGCGCTGGCGCGTCGCCGTCAACGCGGGGATTCGCGATCTTGGGCGGCATGGTGGCGAGCGGATGGCGCTTGTTCACTAGTTCGACCAGCCGACGGCTGTCGACATGGGTATAGATCTGCGTCGTCCCGATGTCCGCATGGCCCAGCATCGCCTGCAAGGCGCGCAAATCCGCCCCGCCCTCCAGCAGGTGGGTGGCGAAGGCATGGCGCAGCACATGGGGGCTGACCCGTTCGGGCGCGATGCCGACGGCGGCGGCCAGCGCCTTCACCAGTTGATAGAGGCGGATGCGGCTCAAATGGCTCTTGCCGGAGGGAAAGAGCCATGCGCTGTCCGCCGGGACATGGCGCAGCCAGACGGCGACGGCGGCGCGCGCCCGGTCGGAAATCGGCACCAGCCGCTCGCGCGCGCCCTTGCCCTTCAGGATCAGGAAGGGCCGGTCATGGGCCAGCGCCCGGCGCGGCAGCGATACCAGTTCGGTCGCGCGCAAGCCCGACCCGTAGAGCAGTTCGATCAGCGCGGCGAGCCGCAGGTCGAGCGGCGCGGGATGCTCCCCCTCCAGCCGCTCGGCGATCAGCACGAAGAAGCGATCGACTTCGGCGGTGGACAGGATTTTCGGCAGCGACCGGCGCGTCACCGGGCGCGGCAGCGCGGCTGAGGGGTTGTCGGCGCGCAGCCCCTCCTCCTCCAGAAAGCCGTAGAAGGCGCGCAACGCCGCCGCCTTGCGCGCGACGGACGAAGCGGCCAGCTCCGCCCAAGCCGTCGCCAGCGACCCCAGCCCGTCCTTGGTCGCGCCGGACAAGCCGCCCAGCAAATCCCCCGCGCCGGTCAGGTCCGTGCGATAGGCCAGCAACGTATTGCGCGACGCGCCGCGCTCCGCCGCCATCATTTCGAGGAAGCGGTCGATCAGGGCGGCGTCATCCTGCCCCATAGTCAGGCCCGGCTGAGCGCCTCTGCCGCGATCATCCGCGCTTCGGGGTCCAGCCCGACCCGGTGCAACGCTGCAACGACATGATAGAGATGGGCGGGCGGCAGGCGGCTCCACTCATTGCCCTGCATCCCCACCGCCGCCAGCAGCGCCACGGTCGCCTTCTCGCCCCGCTGCGCCGCCGCGCCGATGGCGCGCGCCCAACGACTGTTGGCGGCGAGCGCGAAGCCATTATCCTGCGCCAGCGAAGCGGCGTCCTCGGCCGACAGGCGGGACAGGCCGGCCAGCGCCGCGATCAGCAGACGGCCCTTGTCCGCTCCGGCATCGCCGACATAGCCCGACACGCGGCTCGAACTGATGTCGACCACCGGGCTGGGCGCGCCGACGGCCAGCAGCGCCCAGAATTGCGACGCGCCCGCGCCGTCAATCTGGCCGACCGCACGCGCCCAGCGGGCGGCGTTGCGGTCATAGCCGGCAGTCAGCATGGCGGCGACCAGGTTGGCGGCATCCTGCGCCGCTGCCTGTGACACCGGCAGCGCCGCAGCGGCGCGGGCGGTCGCGATCAGGCCGACATAATCGGGCTTCGCGCCGTCCTGCCACCAGTTGCGCATACCGCCCAGGCGATCGCCCACGGTCGCGCCCGAATAGGCGGTGCGCAGCGCATCGATCTTGTCGGCGACGTCGTTCGGCGCATCGCCGTCCGTGCCGAGCTGGCCATAAAAGTCCACCAGCGCCGCATTGGAAAAGACCCCCAGCCGCGCCGCGATATCGACGCCGGGCCGCCGTCGCACCGCCGTCAGCGCGGGCGCGCGCGCTTCCCAGGCGCGGACATGCTGGCCTGCCGTGGCATAGAGCGTATCGGGAATTTCGACATTGAGCGCGGTCGCCAGGCCAAAACGCCAGGCGGTGAGGCGATCCACCCCGTCCCATTCGATCTTGACCGATCGGCGCGCATTGAAACCGGCGCCGACCACCTTTTCCGCCAGGCGATAGTCAATGCCGCGCACAACCCCCTTGCGCTGCGCCTGGTTGAGCGCGCCGCTGGCCGTACCCTGATCGCCCGACAATGCCGGGCAGATCGCCCGCGTCATGTCCCAGCCCGGCTCCTTGCTGAAACGCAGCGCGCCAGCCGACAGGGGGCAAAGGCCCGCCGGATCGGCAGTCGCCAGATAGGTCTGCATCGCGATGGCGTAGAGGCGCGGGCTATAATGGTCCGAGTCGACGCTCTGCACCATCAGGCGCGCGCTGTCCGCCTCCCCCATGCGCAGCAACAGCCAGGCGCGCTCGGCCGCCCAGTCCGCTCCGTCAATGTCGCGCGGCGTGTCGGTTGCGCTCAGCAGCGCCCGGCGCAGCAGGATGGAGGCCCAGCGCGACACGATCGGCGCGTGGGTTTCCTTCATCAGCGTGGCGAGGAACCTGCCCGATTCATTCCCGAAGGCATCCGGCCCGAACCCGCGCGTCTGCGGCGTCAGCGGCCCGATCCGGGCAAGCGAGCGGCGCGCCGTGGCGGGCAGGTCATATTTCGCCTTCTGCGCGGCCACTTCTTCCGGGGTCAACGCATCCTCGGCCGCATTCTGCGCGTCCTGCGCCAGCGACAGATCGGGTGGTGAAGACGGATTGAGCGGCTGCACCATGGGCACGGCGGGTGCAGGCGATGCGGGCGACGGCGCCTGTGCCGGGCGAGCAGGTCGCGGCACGGGGGCCGGTGCTTCGGGCGCGTCGCCGAAACCGGGCGGCAACAGTGATTCGGGCGCCTGTTGCGCCACCACGGGCAAGGTCAGAGCGAGCGCGAAGCTGCCCAGCGCCCATTTGGCATTAGCCCGCGGCCAGCGCATCCGCCTTACTGACCCAGCTTCTCGGCAGGGATGGTCTTTTCAACGCGCTGCTGCGGTTGTTCGCCGCCGCGCGACCAGAAAAAGGCAAGCAACGCAGCGACCAGAACGACCAGGACGATGGGAAGGATCGGCAGGCGGCTGCTCCGGCGACGCGTGCTGCCTTCGAAACTGCTTAAGTTGCGATTATTCTTCATAGGTCCTTGGCTATAGCTTTCCGGGCCTGCAAGGCCTGGTGACAAAGAAAGATGCGATTTGCCTCTGTGACGGCTGGCTGTATAGCCCCCCTCGCCATGCAGCGAAACAGCAAAATCCCGGAAGGCCAGGCCAGGCGTGGTCCCATCGTCCTGGTGGGCATGATGGGCGTGGGCAAATCGACCGTCGGCCGCCGGCTGGCGGCACGGCTGGGCCTCAGTTTCGTCGACGCCGACGAGGAAATCGAAAAGGCCGCCGGCATGACCGTGACCGAGATTTTCGAACGCTATGGCGAAACCTATTTCCGCGACGGTGAGCGCCGGGTCATCAGCCGGTTGATGGATGGCGCGCCCAAGGTGATCGCGACGGGCGGCGGCGCCTTCATGCAGGACGAGACGCGCAAGCTGATCCTGGAACTCGCAACGGCCATCTGGCTGGACGCCGACATCGACATATTGGTCGACCGTGTGTCGCGCCGCGACGGGCGGCCGCTGCTCAAGAATCGCGATCCGCGCGTGGTGCTGACCGAACTGGCGGCGGTGCGCAACCCGGTCTACGCGCTCGCCCCCATCCACGTGAAGAGCATCGCCGCGCCGCATGAAATCGCGGTCGAGCGCATCATGGAGCAATTGACGGCATGGCATTAGTCCGCGTCGCGCTGGACGCGCGCAGTTACGACATCGTCATCGAACAGGGCGCGCTGGACCGCGCGGGCGACACGCTGCGCGGCTATGCACGGCAAGGTCGCCTGGTGGTCGTCACCGACGCCCATGTCGCCGCGACCCAGTTGCCCCGCCTGGAAGCCAGCCTGCGCGCGGCGAATATTGCGGTCGAGCCGATCATCCTGCCGCCGGGCGAGCAGACCAAGAGCTGGCGTCATCTGGAGCAATTGCTTGACGGGCTGCTGGCGCTGGAGATTGAGCGCGGCGACCATATCGTCGCGCTGGGCGGCGGCGTGATCGGCGATCTGGTCGGCTTTGCCGCATCGATCCTGAAGCGCGGCTGCCATTTCATCCAGGTGCCGACCACATTGCTGGCGCAGGTCGATTCGTCGGTCGGCGGCAAGACCGCGATCAATGCGCGGGCGGGCAAGAATCTGATCGGCAGCTTCTACCAGCCCGCCCTGGTCCTGATCGACCCGTCGACGCTCGACAGCCTGCCGCCTCGCGAAACCCGCGCCGGCTATGCCGAGGTGGTGAAATATGGCCTGATCGACGATCCGGCCTTCTTCGCCTGGTGCGAGAGCAATGCCGACGCGCTGCTGGCGGGCGACCCGGACGCGCGCACCTATGCGATCGAACGCAGTGTCAGCGCCAAGGCGGCGATCGTCGCCGATGACGAGCGCGAAACGTCGGGCCGCCGCGCGCTGCTCAACCTGGGCCACACATTCGGCCATGCGCTGGAGGCCGACACCGGCTTTTCCGACACGCTGCTCCATGGCGAGGGTGTCGCGGCGGGCATGGCGCTGGCCTTCCGCTATTCGGCGCGGCTGGGTCTGTGTTCAAGCGCCGAGGCCAATCGCGTGACCGCGCATCTCAAGGCCGTGGGCCTGCCCCACGACCTCGCCACCGCCCATGTCACCGCCGATGGCCCGGCGCTGGTCAGCCATATGCTGCACGACAAGAAGATGGCGGCAGGCACCCTGCCCTTCCTGCTGGCGCGCGGTATCGGAGCGACCTTCCTGTCGAAGGATGTCGCGCTGGACGATGTGGCGGCATTTCTGGATGAGGATCGGTTGGGCTGACGGCTTTGCCGGGATTGCATTGCGCCAATGGATAAAATCCGACGCTGCATAAATGTCTTGCAATGTTGGATTTCAAAATGTTCTTCCTTTGTTCCAATGGAGGGAGAATATTATGGTTTCCGTCACTACAGTCCTGACACGGACCGCGATGTCCGCTTTGGCGCCCGCTAGCAATCCTACCGTCTTTCTGAGCGATAGCAGATGAGGTGGATGGCTCCCGCTCACGGCATCTGAGTGCCA
This sequence comes from Sphingobium sp. BYY-5, assembly GCF_022758885.1. Classification (NCBI taxonomy): domain Bacteria; kingdom Pseudomonadati; phylum Pseudomonadota; class Alphaproteobacteria; order Sphingomonadales; family Sphingobiaceae; genus Sphingobium; species Sphingobium sp. BYY-5. The sequence continues at coordinate 320,485 of NZ_JALEBH010000001.1, read as the reverse complement.
AGATGGGTTGCTATCAGGCAAACCCGAGCAATGGAGCCATCCGCCATGGAGATTACCACAGTCGGCCTTGATTTGGCCAAGCGTGTTTTTCAGGTTCATGCTGTTGACGCATCTGGGACCGTTGTCTTGCGCAAAGCCCTGCGACGAGCACAGGTGCTGCCTTTCTTCACCAAACTGCCGCCTTGCCTTGTCGGCATAGAGGCATGCGGCACTTCACATCATTGGGCGCGAGAGCTGATCGCCTTGGGGCACGAAGTGCGCTTGATGCCGCCGGCGTACGTCAAACCCTATGTGAAGCGCGGAAAGAACGATGCTGCCGATGCGGAAGCGATCTGCGAGGCCGTAACGCGTCCGACGATGCGGTTCGTTGCTGTGAAATCGCGCGAGCAGCAGGCATTCCTCTCGATGCATCGCGCCCGTGAACTGTTGGTCAGGCAACGTACCCAGCTGATCAATATGATGCGCGGGCTGTTGGCTGAGTTCGGCATCGACATTCCGGAAGGTATCGAGCGGGCGCTTCAGATGGCGAGGCAGGTGGTCGATGGCAAGGCGCCAGACATACCGATCGCAGCCGTGAGGATCGTCGATATGCTGTCACAGCAAATCCTCAATGTTCATGCGCAATTGCGCGAGATTGATCGAGCGCTTGCCGCCCTGGCGCGAAGCGATGATGTTGCACGGCGCCTCGCAACTATCCCTGGCATCGGCCCGGTCGGTGCCACAGCGCTTGCAGCATCGGTGGCAGATCCGAGCCAGTTCAAATCCGGCCGCCAGTTTGCTGCCTGGCTTGGGTTGACGCCGCTTCAGAATTCGAGCGGGGGCAAGGAGCGCCTTGGGCGCATTACGAAGATGGGCGATCGATATCTCCGAAAGCTGCTCGTTATCGGCGCGACTGCGCTGGTCCGTTACGCCAGATCGAGACCTGAAACTGCGAGCCCGCATTTCATGGCGCTGCTGGCCAGGAAGCCTGTGAGGGTTGCGACGGTGGCCATGGCCAACAAAACGGCACGCATCGTCTGGGCAATCATGACGCGCGCAGAGGTCTATCGACCGATCCTGCCGGCCTGACGGAGGAAGGGATTAGCTGAGGAAATCAGCTTCACGAGGTTGTGGGAGCGACGCGATGTGATGGCGATACCGGTCAGACCGGGAACAGGGAAAACCAGATGACGGTCCAAGGCATCATAGCCTGATAAGCAGAATGGGACCTTGTTCGCGGACTCCATCAGGGCCAGCAGTTTCTATCGACTGCATCAACAGGCCGGACAGAAGACTGCACCCGACCAATTCGCTAAATCATCAAATTGCACTTGCAACGCGGGAGCCATCCACAGAGGACGGTCAGGAACGTTCATCTGGAAGGCAGGCAATCTTTCTACGCAGGTTAGCAGCGATCCGCTACAAGGCCTTTATATTCCAACATCTTCCAATCCCACCGGCTCGACAGGCGCCTGGGTACGTTCATGGGATGAGATTAACGGCATCCCAGAATGGTGGGGCGCACAGACTAACAATAGCGCAGTAGATTGCCTAGGTGCGTTGCAGGCATGCGTCACATTCTGTCCGCAAGTCAATCTCTCCAAAGCCGATTACTGGATTAACGATAGTTGGGAGATTAGAGCGGTTTCCACTCATTCAGGCTCATATCCGCACGATTTGAAGTAATTGGCGCATTCGTCGGGCTGGAAGATATCGACGAGCTTTCCGATCAGGCCCCAAAGTCCGCTAACGGTTCGCTCGCCTGCTTTGCGCAGCATTGCCTTGAGCCGGGAGAACGCCTTCTCGATTGGGTTGAAGTCCGGGCTGTAGGGTGGAAGGAAGCGCAGGGCTGCACCTGCGGCCTCGATGAGCACCTGGACCGACGTGCGCTTGTGGCTCGACAGATTGTCCATGATTACGATGTCGCCCGGTCGCAGTTCCGGCACGAGCACTTGAGCTACGTACGCTTCGAACCAGTCGCCGTTGATCGGGCCGTCGAGCACCATCGGCGCAATCATGCCGGTCATGCGCAGGCCGGCCACCAGCGTGGTCGTCTTGCGATGGCCGTGCGGGAAGCCCATCCGCAGACGCTCGCCTTTGGCGCAGCGGCCATGGCTGCGGGTCATGTTGGTCGCCGTCCAGGTCTCGTCGATGAAGACCAGGCGCTCTGGTTCCAGATCGAGCTGACCGTCGAACCAGTGGCGACGCTGCTTCAGGACGTCGGGACGGTCTTGCTCGATCGCGTGCCCGGTCTTTTTTTCCGCGTGATGCCGTGGCGCACGAAAAAGCGATGCAGCGTGCCGATCCCGACCGGGGCGCCCCGCTCGATCAACCGAGCCTGAACTTCGACAAGGGTCATGTCGCCCTGTTCGGCAAGTAGTTCACGGATGAAGCCGCCATGCGCCTCGATCCTGCTCGAATGCCGGTCTCCGCCACGTGGCTTGGCGACAGCCTCACCATGTTCCAGCGCGCGTTGCCGCCAGCGGATCGCGCTCGATGCGCTGACACCAAACCGGTCAGCCGCACCCCGACAACTCAAACCCCCATCAATCGCAGCAATGACCCTGTCCCGCAGGTCCTGTGAAAGCGTTCGTGCCATCCATGCTGGCCTCCTGCCACCAGCAGACAGCGTGAATCACATCAGCGCAGCAAAGGGAACCCCTGCCGATTCAGTTCGTGCGGAAACCGCTCTAATCATTCCTTTCGGACGATTTCGGGGCAGGGTTGCATTTCTTACAATGCGGGTGAAGGAACGAGGATCGTTCTTAAAAACAGCCAGAAAGATGTCATGATCGTTGGCGCAACGCCATCTTCAATAAGCGATCCGAGCACCTATATTCGTGAAGTGTTCGTAAAGAACATACAGCTTCGGCACAGCACCCCCGTCACACCCCCGGCTAGCGGAAATGAATATAATGCGCCGGCCGGCCTGAGGACCCGCTATGTCTATGAATGCGAAGTTCGCAATGTTGCTGGCTGGGAATGCTCGATTGGCTTTGCCATTTATGGAAATGTAAGTTCGCGCTACGTTGATTGCTTTGCTTTCCGGTCGTCCGCAGGATCGAGTTCGATAAACGACATTTGGCGCGGCTTCTGGCTTAAGGGCAATCCACCGGTCTTGGCGGGGGGAAATGCGTCAGTACATTTAGTTCGGTGTAAAGCGTCGCAGGGCGGAACCCCCGCTCTTGTCGATCCGGTAGGCTTCAAGCTCGATGGCGCCTTCGTCGACAGTTTCCTTTCGTGGTGCGAAACCTCACAAATCCCGGTCGGCATCCATGTGACCGGGACGGGGGCGGCAGGCACGTTAAGTTCAAATCTTGATCTTCACATCAGCCATCCCATCATCGATCAGGCATCAAACATCGGCATCCATATCGAACAGCTTGCTCCTAGCGCTCTGGTTGAAATCGCTCATCCTTATGTTGCTTGCGCAGCGTCCGCATTTGCAGCTCTGTATATTCATGATGGCGGTGGCCGCATCAGCATCGTTGGCGGTCAAGCAATCGGCAGCGGCGGAACGACTCTGGGCTTCTATGCGGTCCGTCAGAGCGGAACAAATGTTGCTGGCCTCAAACTGTTGAACATGGCCCGACCGGTCGGGGTCGATAGCTGCTCCAGCTTCCGGATCAACCCCGACATAGTCAACCCCGACATTATCGCAAATCCGTATCAGGCTGCTATCCGGGTCGATAATAGTAGCCGCATGGTTCTTCAGCCCGCTTTGTCAGGACGGACTAACGCTTTTCCACAAGGCATCTATCTGGTCGGAGCCAGCAACAACTATATGGAGATTGATCCAACCCTGATCGAACCATCCTGCATCAGCGGGGGCGCAGGGAACAAGGTTCAAATTAATGGCATCCCCATAACTAGCCTCGGTTCAACGGGCACCCATTACATAACCGGCGTTCTCGCCTAGGCTCAAAAGGACGGCCCTCCCATGGCGGAGGGCCGTATTCTTAAACTGATGTCCGGTCGAACGATAACGTAAGTGCTGGCTTGCACGATCTATCAAACAAAAAAGGGCGCCTCGCGGGCGCCCTTTCCATTCGTACCGTGAAGGCCGATTACTTCTTCAGCGTCAGGCCGCCGAAACGCTTGTTGAAGCGCGCCACCTGGCCACCGGTGTCCAACTGACGGTTGCCGCCCGTCCAGGCCGGATGCGACTTGGGGTCGATGTCGAGCGCCAGCGTGTCGCCTTCCTTGCCCCAGGTCGAGCGGGTCTGGAAAGTGGTGCCGTCGGTCATCTGGACGGTAATCAGGTGGTAGTCGGGATGGGTATCGGCCTTCATGGCGCTATGCTCCTTATGTGGCCGGTTTCCGACCGGCCGGATGCGAAAAAATGCGAAGGCGCGCCGTTAGCCGTTTCGGCGCGGATTGGCAAGGGTGTATGTTCATCCTCCCCTGTAACGGCAATCGCATATGGCCTTTCGCCTCTCTACAACCGTCATGCTGAACTTGTTTCAGCATCCATTTCGCCTCCGGGTCCGACAAACCAGGAGGCGAAATGGACCCTGAAACAAGTTCAGGGTGACGAAAAAACATAGGGCAGATCTATATGCAATTCCCCTGCTCTTACAGGGGAGGAACAGGAGGACTCAATCCTTCGGCGGATCGGTAATCATCGCGACGAAATTGGCTTCCGACGCCAGCTTGCCGTCGATCAGCGCCTTGCCGGAGAATTTGCAGATCGCGCCGCGATTCTGAGTCACTTCGACATGCAGGTCGAGCAGGCAGCCCGGCTCCACCGGCGAGCGGAATTTCGCGCCGTCGATGCTCATGAAATAGACGAGCTTGCCGCTATCGGCGAGGTCCATCGATTCCACGGCCAGCACGCCCGCGGCCTGCGCCATCGCTTCGACGATCAGCACGCCGGGCATGATCGGCCGGGTGGGGAAATGGCCCTGGAAAAAGGGCTCGTTCACCGACACCGCCTTGATCGCGTGGATCGACTGGTTGGGCACCAGCGACACCACGCGATCGATCAGCAGCATCGGATAACGGTGCGGCAGCGCCGCCATGACCCGACGGATATCCATCGGGCCACGCGCGGTCGATTCAACTTCTACCGTCATTCAGATCAGCGCGACTTGGGCGCCTGCGCCGGGGTTGCCGGAGCGGCCGCACCGGCCTGACCCTGGCGGCCCGGCTGCCAGCCGGCCGGCGGGGTGATGCCGACGCTGGGAACCAGCGCGTTGAGTTCCGTGACAACCTCGTCGGTGATGTCGACGGCCGGCTGATAGGACACGGTGGCCTCCGGCGAAAGCACCAGATCGACCTTCGCCTTGGTCATCGCGGTCTTGAGCGCGTCGGAAAGGCGCGCGGCGATCTGTTCCTCGACATAGGCGTTGGCGAGCGCGATCGGCTGACCCATCTGCTGCAGTTCGGCCTGGGCGGTCTGCTGCGACTGCTGGAACTGCTGATACTGGGTTTCGAGCGCCGGGGTCGGCTTGTTGTTCGCAGCCCGCAGCGCAGCCTGCAGCGCGTCGCCCTTGGTCTTGAGGTCGGCGTCGATCGCGGTCTTGCGCGTGTTGAACGCATCGATCTGCGGCTTGTAGGTGGTCTGGATCTGGGTCCGTGCGGCGGTGTAGGCGGCGCTGGTGCCCACGGCGCGCTGCAGGTCGGCGACGGCGATACCCGCCTTCGACTGGGCGGCGGCCGGAACGGCGGTCAGAGCCAGAGCGGTCATGGGCGCCAGAACGAGCGCCGCTGCTTTAACGATAGTCTTCATTAGAACTGAGTCCCCACATTGAAGGTGATGAGCTTGTTGTCGTCCCCTGGTTCCTTGAGCAGGGCCTTGGCGATGTCGATGCGGAACGGCCCGAAGGGCGAGTTCCAGTTGACGCCAAAGCCCACCGACAGACGCGGTTTGAGCGTGTCGCCGAGATATGTTTCCACGAAGCCGTTGGATACGGAGTAGTCCGTGCCGAAATTCGCGGGACAGGTCGGGTTGGCGGCTGTGCCTCCCGCCTTGACCGTGGTCTGGCCGGTCGCCGAGCAATAGCCCGCAAACTGACCATTGCCATTGATAAGACCCGGCCTCTTCAAACCGGCAACGGCGCCAGCATCCATGAAGATCGACGGACGAAGCCCCATTTCGCGCGCGCCAGAGCCAAGCGGAATTTCGATTTCAGCGCGCGTTAGATAGTAAATCTTGCCGCCCAGCGCATCGTCTGTCCGATTGTTACTCCCGGTATTTTCCACTCCGGTCGCGACTCCATCGGTCACGGTCGCCGAATAATAGCGACGAACGATGCGCGGGCCGACGCCGCGGATGTCGAAGCCACGGAATTGCGGTTCGCCCAGGAAGAAGCGGTCGACCAGGCGGACCTTCTCGACCAGTTCGCCGGTCGCGTCGCGGCGTTCGCCTTCCAGACTGTGGATATAGCCGCCCTCGCCCGACAGCGAGAAGATGAAGCCAGCGCCCAGCGGGACGAACTTGGACGCCGATATGCGCGTCTTCACATATCTGACGCTGCCGCCCAGACCCGCGAAATCCTGGCTCAGCACGACATTCTGGCCGCGCGTCGGACGGATGCGGTTGTCGCGCGTGTCATAGATCAGCGAATAGCCAACCGACGAGGTGGTCCGCTTGCCGATGGCGTCGCAGAGATAGCGGCCCGCCAGCAGCGGATCGCAGACGCCGTCGGTATAATAGGTGGCCCTGTCCAGCGTCGTATCGTCGAAGTTCAACTGATAGCGCAGCGCCAGCGACATATATTCGGTGATCGGCACGCCCGCGCGCAACTGGAAGCCGGTCGACGTATTTTCATAGGTCGTGTCGCGGGTGTTGCTGGTCAGATAGCGGAAGCTGTTGAGGTCGCGGCGATAGATGTCGCCGCCCAGCGCGATATTCTTGTCCATGAAATAAGGCTCGGTAAAGCCCACTTCTATCGACTTCGAATAGGCCGAATAATTGACCGAGGTGCGCAGTTCCTGCCCCTTGCCGCGGAAGTTGCGCTGGGTGATCGACGCCGCGACGATGAAACGTTCAAGGCTGGAATAGCCCGCCGACAGCGACAGTTCGCCGGTCGATTTTTCCTGGACGTTGGTTTCCAGCACGATGCGGTCGGGCGCGGAACCCGGCTTCTGCTCGATGTCCAGCTTCTCCTGGAAGAAGCCGAGCGAGTTGATGCGGTCCTTCGAACGCTTGACCAGGAAGCTGTTGAAGGCGTCGCCTTCGGCCAGGCGGAATTCGCGGCGGACGACCTTGTCCTGGGTCAGCGTATTACCGTTGATGTCGACCCGCTCGACATAGACGCGCGGCGCGTTGGCGATCTTGAAATTGATCCCCATCGTCAGCGTGTCCTTGTCGCGGTTGAAGTCCGGCGACACGTCCGCGAAGGCATAGCCGAACAGACCCGCCGTCTCGCTCAGCGTATCGACCGTATCCTCGACCTGCTTGGCGTTGTACCAGTCGCCCTTCTTCATCGGCAGGCGTCGGGTCAGGCTGTCGCCCGACAGATCGCGAATGTCGGATTCGACCTTCACGTCGCCGAACTTGTAGCGATCGCCTTCCTCGACGACATAGGTGATGATGAAGTCCTGCTTGTCGGGCGTCAGTTCCGCGACGGCCGAAATCACGCGGAAATCGGCATAGCCCTCTGTCAGGTAGAATTGGCGCAGCTTCTGCTGGTCATAGGCCAGGCGATCGGGATCGTAGCTGGTGCCGGAAGAAAAGACGCGGAACCAGCGCGACTGCTTCGTCACCATCTGGCTGCGCAGTTCGCCGTCCTTGAACTTCTCGTTGCCGATGATGTTGATCTGGCGGACCTTGGACTTCGGCCCTTCCGAGATTTCGAACACGATATCGACGCGGTTCTGGTCGAGCTGGACCATCTTCGGCTCGATCGTCGCGGCGAAGCGGCCCTGGCGGCGATACAGCTCGACGATGCGGGCGACGTCGGCGCGGACCTTGGACCGGGTATAGATCTGGCGCGGCGCCAGTTTTATTTCGGGACGTATCTTGTCTTCCTTGAGGCGCTTATTACCTTCAAGGACGATACGGTTGATGACGGGGTTTTCCTTCACCTCCACCGTCAGAACGCCGTTATCGTTGCGGATCTGCACGTCGGCGAACAGTTCCGTTTCGTACAGGTCGCGCAGCGCCTGGTCCAGTATCTCTTGGCTGTAGGGCTGGCCCACGCGCAGCTTGGTATAGGATAATACGGTATCCGGTTCCAGGCGCTGGGTGCCGGTCACGGTGATGTTGCGGATGGTGCCCTGCGGCGCGGGCGTGGCGGCAGCAGTCGACGCCGCAATGGGCGCAGAGGCTGCGGCATCCTGCGCCATCGCGGGCATCGCCGGCAAGCCCGCGATCATGGTCGTCGCCAACAGGACGGCCACTACCGGGTGCTGCCTCATGCTGCTCTTAATCGCTGTCACCCGCTCCACCTCAAAAAACCCGAAAAAATTTATGTCTGCCGCAACAGACGTCACCAAATGGCGCATCCCTGCCCGAAGCGCGTCAGCCGATCAAGCCGGAGAGGCTTTTCCACAGCCCAAAAGATGATAAATCGTTGAAAGTCACCAGCAGCATCATCGCCATCAACACCGCCAAGCCCGATCGATAGGCCCATTCCTGCGCCTGCGGACTAACCGGCCGCCGCTGTACCGCCTCAATCCCGTAGAAGAGCAAATGCCCGCCATCCAGCATGGGAATTGGCAAGAGGTTGATGAACCCCAAGTTAATCGAGATCAGCGCGGCGAAGAAGATGAAGCTCTCCAGCCCCAGCGTCGCCGCCTGGCCCGAAACCTGCGCGATCTTGAGCGGGCCGCCCAGTTCCTTGACCGACCGGCCGCCGCCGATGATCTGACCCAGCGTCTCGACCATGGTGCGGACGATCTGCCCGGTGCGCTCGACCGCCACCACGGGCGCGCGCAACAGGCTGACCGGCACGATCACCGGCTTGCCGGGAGCCAGGCCCAGGCGGCCGACCTTGAACTTGTTGCCCAGGCCATCATCCTCGGCGACGCTGCCGATCATGCCCTGTTTGACGATGCGCTGACCGGCGCGATCGATCACGATCTCGACCGGTTCGCCGGGGCGGATCTGCGCATAGAGGCGGATATCGTCGAAGGTCGCCATGTCCCGGCCCCCCAGCGACACGATCCGGTCGCCTGCCCGAATGTCCGCCGCCGCCGCCGCGCTGCCCGGCTGCACCTGCCCCGCCACAGCGGGCGTGCGGCTTTCGCCATGGATGAAGGCGAAGGTCGCCAGGATCAGGATGGCAAAGAGGAAATTGATCGCCGGCCCCGCCGCCACGATCGCCGCGCGCTGCCACAGCGGCTTGCCGGGGAAGCTTTCCCCCCGGTCCTTCGCCGACATTTCCAGCCAGGCCGGATCGGTCATGCTGGCCGCGTTCATGTCGCCCTTGAAACGGACATAGCCACCCAGCGGCAGCGCCGCGACACGCCAGCGGGTGCCGCGCCGATCGACCCAGGCGAACAGTTCCGGCCCGAAGCCGATGGAAAAGGCCTCCGCCTTCACCCCGCACCAGCGGCCGACCAGATAATGGCCCAACTCATGCACGAAGACGAGCGGTCCGATGACCGCCACGAAGGCAAGCACGGTCAACAGGAAGCCGGGATTCTGGATCAAGCCGTCAATCTTTCCATCACTTGGCCCGCCATGCCGCGCGCCTGGGCGTCCGCCACCAGCACATCATCGATCGCGCGGGGCCTTGCCGCGCTATAGCGGTCCAACACATCCTCCACAATCATGGCAATATCAAGGAAGCCGATGCGGCCATCCAGGAAAGCCGCGACCGCGACCTCATTGGCAGCGTTGAGGATGGCAGGCGCAGCCCCGCCCTCGGCTGCGGCCGCGCGCGCCAGACGGAGCGCCGGAAACCGTTCGTCATCAGGCGCTTCGAAATCGAGTCTGCCAATCGTTATGAGGTCGAGCGGCTGGCATGGCGTGGCGATCCGATGCGGCCAGACAAGCGCATGGGCGATCGGGATGCGCATATCGGGCGAACCGAGCTGCGCCAGCGTCGAACGGTCACGATATTCGACCATCGAATGAATCACCGACTGCGGGTGGACCAATATCTCGATCCGGTCGAGTCCGACCGGGAAAAGATGCGCCGCCTCGATCAGTTCCAGCCCCTTGTTCATCATCGTCGCGCTGTCGACGCTGATCTTGGCGCCCATCGACCAGTTGGGATGGGCGACCGCCTGCGCAGGGGTGATGTCCGCCATCTCCGCCCGGCTGCGGGTGCGGAAAGGACCGCCGCTCGCGGTCAGGATGATCCTTGCGACATCATCCAAACTTCCACCGGCAAGGCACTGGAAGATCGCATTATGCTCGCTGTCCACCGGCAACAGGGTCGCCCCGGCGGCCTGCGCCGCCTCCATCATCAGCCCGCCGGCCGACACCAGCGATTCCTTGTTCGCCAGCGCCACCGTGCCACCGGCCTTGAGCGCCGCCATGGTGGGCTTCAGGCCCGCGCAGCCGACGATCGACGCCATGGTCCAGTCCGCGCCCAGCGCCGCCGCCTCGACCAGTGCATCATCGCCCGCCGCCGCCTCGACCCCCGATCCGGCGAGCGCGTCCTTCAAGGCGCCGTAAAGCCGCGCCTGTCCGATCACGGCAAGCTGTGCCCCGGTCTCGCGCGCTTGCGCTGCCAAGCTGTCCACATCGCTGTTCGCCGTGAGCGCGATGATCCGGTAGGCGTCCCGATCGCGGCGGACCAGGTCCAGCGTCGACAGGCCGACCGATCCGGTCGCACCGAAGATGGAGATGCTTTTCATCCGCCCTGCACCAGGATCAGATAGAATAAAGCGGCGAGCGGTGCGGCGGCGACCACGCCGTCAAGGCGATCCATCACCCCGCCATGGCCGGGCAGCAATGTGCCGCTATCCTTCACCCCCGCCTTGCGCTTCATCCCGCTTTCCAGCAGGTCGCCCAGTTGCGCCGCCACCGCCAGCAGTCCGCTGGCCGCCGCCAACTGGATCGGCAGCCCGGCAAAACGGTGCAGCAGGAAACCCAGCACCAATGCCGCCAGTACGCCCCCGGCCAATCCCGACCAGGTCTTGGACGGGCTGATCCGCGGCGCCAGCTTCGGCCCGCCGATCGACCGGCCGGCAAAATAGGCGCCGATGTCGGTCGCCCACACCAGCGACAGCGCCCAGAAGGCGAGCAGCAACCCATAGATATTGGGCTGCTCCGCCCGCAGGAACTGGAGCGCGACGATCGGCACGCAGATATAGGGGATGCCCGCTGCCAGCTTCATGTTGCGGCTGGTGAAGGCGACGAAGAAGAAGGCCGCCGCCCCCGCCGCCAGCACCGGCCAAGCGATGCCGGCAGCCAGCGGGCACAGCAACGCCAGCGGAATCGACACGGCGAACATCGCCGCCTTGCGCTGATCGGGCATGGCGCCGGTCAGGTCGCCCCATTCCCCCTGCATCAGCACGCCAGCGATCACCAGCAGCAGCCAGAACAGCAGCCCGCCCGCCAGCAGGGCGCCCAGGGCCACCGCAATCAGCGCGACGCCGACAATAGTGCGGGTGCGCAATTCGCTTGTCATAGGATCACAATCCGCCGAACCGGCGGTCCCTCAGGCGAAAGGCGTCCAGCGCCTGCGCCAATGCGCGCCCGTCAAAATCGGGCCACAGCATGTCGGTGAAATAGAGTTCGGCATAGGCCGCCTGCCACAGCATGAAATTGCTGAGCCGCTGCTCACCCGACGTGCGGATCAGCAGGTCGAGCGGCGGCAGGTCGGCGGTGTCCAGCTCGGCGTCGATCGCATCGACGCCAATATCCTGCGCCGCCAGCTCACCCCTGACAACACGATCAGCCAGTCGCTGCGCCGCCCGCACCATCTCATCCTGCGCGCCATAGTTGAGCGCGATCGCGATCACCGGGCCGGTATTGCCAGCGGTGCGGGCCATGGCGCCATCGATCAGATCGACCAGCGAAGGGTCGAGCGCGCGATAATTGCCGATGATCCGCAACCGGACGCCATTGGCGTGAAATTCGTCGATATCCGACTGGATGAAGTGGCGGAGCAGGCCCATCAGGTCCGACACCTCGGTCGCCGGACGCTTCCAATTCTCCGAAGAGAAAGCATAGAGCGTCAGACATTCGAGGCCCATATCCTGCGCCGCGCGGGCGACGCGGCGCACCGCCTCCACCCCGGCGCGATGGCCGGCAATGCGCGGCAACAGCCGCTTCTTCGCCCAGCGGCCATTGCCGTCCATGATGATGGCGACATGACGCACGCCATGGGCAGGCGCGACACGGGTCAGATCGGGCTTGGCTTGGCTGGCCATCGGATAGGAATGCGTGCTTTGGCCGCGAAAGGAAAGCCCCGGCTTACTGGCCGAGGATTTCCTTTTCCTTGGCGCTCGACGCCGCGTCGATATCCGCGATGCTGCTGTCGGTCAGCTTCTGGACTTCTGTTTCCAGCCGCTTGCGCTCATCCTCGCTGATTTCGCCCTTTTTCTCGTCGGTCTTCAGGCTGTCCATGCCGTCGCGACGGACATTGCGGACGGCGATGCGCGCGCCTTCGGCATATTTGCTGGCGAGCTTGGCCAGTTCCTTGCGGCGGTCTTCCGTCAGGTCCGGGATCGGCAGGCGCAGCGTTTGCCCGTCGACGATCGGGTTCAGGCCCAGGCCCGCCGATCGAATCGCCTTGTCGCACGGGCCGACATTGACCTTGTCCCACACCTGGACCGACAACATGCGCGGTTCGGGCGCCGACACGGTCGCCACTTGGTTCAGCGGCATATGGGCGCCATAGACTTCGACCGTCACCGGATCGAGTAGTTGCACATTGGCGCGGCCGGTACGCAGGCCGCTCAGGTCGCCCTTGAGCGATTCGAGCGCGCCGGCCATGCGGCGTTCGAGGTCTGCTTTGTCATATTGCGGCATGGTCTTCTCAACGCTCCTGATTTTTCACGATCGTCGCTACGCCCTGCCCGGCCAGCACAGTTGCCAGATTGCCGGTTTCGCGGATGTTGAAGACGACGATGGGGATATTATTCTCGCGACACAAGGCAATGGCGCTGGCGTCCATCACCTTGAGATTGTCGTTCAGCACCTGATCGAAGCTGATCTCGTCATAGCGGACCGCATCACCGACCTTCTTGGGATCGGCATTGTAGACGCCATCGACGCTGGTGCCCTTGAACAGCGCGTCGCAGTTCATTTCAGCCGCGCGCAGCGCCGCGGTGGTGTCCGTGGTGAAGAAGGGGCTGCCGGTGCCCGCCGCGAAGATGACGATCCGGCCCTTCTCCATGTGGCGCACGGCCTTGCGCCTTATATAAGGCTCGCACACCGACGCCATCGGGATGGCCGACTGGACGCGGGTGTCATAACCCAGCTTTTCCAGCGCATTCTGCACCGCCAGCGCATTCATGACGGTGGCGAGCATACCCATATAATCGGCGCTCGCCCGGTCGAACCCCGCCGCCGCGCCGGCCAGACCCCGGAAGATATTGCCCCCGCCCACGACGACGCACAGTTCAAACCCGGCATCCTTCGCCGCGGCGATCTCACCAGCGACACGGGCCACGGTCTCCGGCTCGATGCCGAACTGTCCCTGCCCCATCAGCACTTCGCCGGACAATTTCAACAGGATGCGTTTGAAGGCAGGCCGGGTCATGCGGGGCAAGAATCCTTGTAACTGGCAGGGAAAGCGGCCGGGACATTAGGGGCGCAAGAACGGGATGCCAAGGGGCGTTTGCGCAATCATGATACAGCAGGTCTCACTCGATCATCGCCTCGACCGTTTCCTGCGGGTAGAGCATGAATTCCCGGTAAAGCCGAAAATGGGGCGTATCCTCCAGGGCGACCGGCCGCACGCTATAGCTGTCCACCTGCCACAGGTCGGCATCGGGCAGCGCCATCAGGATCGGCGAGTGGGTCGCCATGATGACCTGCGCATTATTGGCATATTGCATTCGACGCAGCAGTTTCAGGAAATCGAACTGTCTGTGCGGGGATAGAGCGGATTCCGGTTCGTCCAATATGTAGAGGCCGTGCCGTGCCATCCGTTCCCCAAAGAAATCGGTAAAACCCTCGCCATGCGAAGCGGACAGATAGTTCGGCCCGACAGCACCGGACTCACGCGCCGCTTGGTCCAGATAGCGCGCGACTGAGAAGAATGTCTCCGCACGGAAAAACCAGCCCTGCTTGACTTGAGGAAGCCACGCGCCTCGCAAATGCGCGGCCAACGACCCGGCATCCTGGGCGGAAGCCGGTGCGGCCTCCACGGCCCGCATCCCTTGTGCCCCGCCGGAATCGCTGAAACCCGCAAGCTGTGCGATCGCCTCCAGCAAGGTCGACTTGCCCGTGCCATTCTCCCCGACCAGGATCGTCACGGGCTTCGAAAAATGAAAATCGAGACCGCCATTGCGGATCAACGGAAGATTGAACGGATAACGCGCCCAATCCGGTGCGCGATCGGGATCATCGTCCTTCAGCCAGACCCGCTTCAAAAATGGCGGTGGCAGCGATGTCGTACGTTGCTTCGATCCCATGACAGGACAGGATAATGGTCCCGCGCATCACCGCAAGCCCAACGAAAAAGGGCGCCCCGCAGGACGCCCCTTCCCCTCACTCTATCGCTTCCGCGCTGACGATCAGACGCCGGCAGCGGCGGCGACTTCGGCCGCGAAGTCGCTGACTTCCTTCTCGATGCCTTCGCCAAGCTGGAAGCGGATATAGGACTTGAGCGTGATCGACGCGCCCGCATCCTTCGCCGCCTTGGCGACGACGTCGGCGACCGGGGTCTTGTTGTCCATCACGAAGAGCTGCGACAGCAGCGCCTGTTCCTTGGCGAACTTGGCGACCGCGCCGTCGACCATCTTGGCGACGATTTCAGCGGGCTTGCCCGATTCGGCAGCCTTTTCAGCGGCGATCGCGCGCTCACGCTCCAGCAGCGCCGGGTCGATGTCGGCGGCCGACAGGGCCAGCGGGAAAGCGGCGGCGATGTGCATCGCGATCTGCTTGCCCAGCGGCTCCAGCACGTCGGCGGGCGCGTCGCCTTCCAGCGCAACCAGCACGCCGATCTTGCCCAGGCCCGGCGCAGCGGCGTTGTGAACGTAAGGAACGACGACGCCCTGGCCCACTTCGACCTGGCCGACGCGGCGGACATTCTGGTTCTCGCCGATGGTCGCGATGTTGGCGACCAGCTTTTCGGCGACGGTGCCGCCAGCGGGGTGCGCCTGCGCGGTAAGGGCTTCTGCGTCGGCTGCGCCGGTTTCCAGCGCGATCGCCGAAACGGTGCGGACGAAATCCTGGAACTGGTCGTTCTTGGCGACGAAATCGGTTTCGCTGTTCACTTCGACGGCAACGCCCTTGGTGCCGGCGACGGCGACGCCGACCAGGCCTTCAGCGGCAGTGCGGCTCGACTTCTTCTGCGCGGCAGCCAGACCCTTGGCGCGCAGCCAGTCGGTCGCCGCTTCGATGTCGCCATTGGCTTCGGTGAGCGCCTTCTTGCAGTCCATCATGCCCGCGCCCGAACGGTCGCGCAGTTCCTTGACGGCAGCAGCGGTAATCTCGGCCATGTTTCGGCTCCTAATAGTGGATGGTTCAAATAAACGAAGATTTAGATAGACATTAGGGCGCGTCCCCGAAGAGCGCGCCCTAACCTGTCATTCTTGCAGTTGCGCGACGCCTATCAGGCTTCGACAGCGACCTCTTCGACCTCAGGCTCGGCCAGCGCGCCCAGATCGACGCCCGAAGCCTGCTGCGCGCCACGGTTGCCCTTGGTGGCGGCGGCGGCGATGGCGTCGCAATAGAGGCGGATCGCGCGGCTGGCGTCGTCATTCGCCGGAACCGGGAAGGCGATGCCATCGGGCGAGACGTTCGAATCGAGGATCGCGACGACCGGGATACCCAGCGTGTTGGCTTCCTTGATCGCCAGCTCTTCCTTGTTGGCGTCGATCACGAACATGACATCGGGGATGCCGTTCATGTCGCGGATGCCGCCCAGCGACAGTTCCAGCTTCTCGCGCTCGCGGGTCATCTGGAGGACTTCCTTCTTGGTGAAGCCGTGGGTGTCGCCCGACAGCTTCTCCTCAAGGGTCTTCAGACGCTTGATCGAGCCGGAAATGGTCTTCCAGTTGGTGAGCATACCGCCCAGCCAGCGATGGTTGACGAAATGCTGGCCCGACTTGCGCGCGGCGTCAGCGATCGGGTCCTGCGCCTGGCGCTTGGTGCCGACGAACAGCACCTTGCCACCGGCGGCGACGGTGCCCGACACGAAGTCCAGCGCGCGGCCGAACAGGGGCACGGTCTGCGACAGGTCAAGGATGTGGATGCCGTTGCGCTCGCCGAAAATGTACGGCTTCATGCGCGGATTCCAGCGGTGGGTCTGGTGGCCGAAATGGGCGCCAGCCTCGATCAATTGGTGCATGGTGACGACAGGTGCCGCCATAATATTTCTCCTTCCGGTTGCTACCTCTGGGAATCAGGAACCATAGGAAAGCTGCAAGCCTCCAACCGGCACCGGATATGTCGATTCCCATGTGGAATGGGCGCGCCTTTAGACGCGAAAAAAAACAATTGCAAGGGTTGACGCCGTTCCCGAATGAGAACATAAAGAGAACGAACGAGCCAAATGCGGCGCAAGCCGACTGGAACCGTCATAGTGCGCCAGGCCATGCGAATGGCAAGTCAGAAAGTGATCGCCATGTTCACTCTTGTTGCTGCGACCCTCTTTTCCGCCGCCTTCCTGCTGGCGATCGGCACCATAGCCGGAATGTTCACCCTGTATCGCGACAAGATGATGGCCGCGCTGTTGTTCGAACCGATTCCGCAGACGCTGCCCGTCTATCATCTGCGCGTCCGCCGCCCGCGCGTGACGCATGGCCTGCGCAAGGCGATCCTGCCCCTGCCCGGCAGCGCGATCGCCGCCTGACGGTCAGGCGACGGCCGCCGCCTCCCGCTGCCGCTTCACCTTGGCGTAAGACAGGATGCCGAAGGGGATGAGCGCGATATAAGCCGCGCACAGGATCAGCAGGGTCAGCCACGGGTCCGTCACCAGCAACGCCGCCAGCAACCCGGCCACCGCGATCGCCTCCAGCCGGATGCGCTTACGCAACCGCAGCGCCGACCAACTATAGGTCGCGATGCTGGAGATCATCAAAAACGCCGTGAAAGCGGTCCAGGGCGCGACCACATACCAGGCGCGGAAAATCTCCTCGCCCGTCACCAGCCACAGATAGAGCGGCACGAAGGCCAAGCCCGCCCCCGCCGGCGCGGGAACGCCGGTCAGGAAGCCCGCCGATTTGTGCGGCTGCTCATCCGCGTCGATATTGGCGTTGAAACGCGCCAGACGCAGCGCGCAGGATAGGGCATGGGCCAGCGCGACGACCCAGCCGAATTTCGGCATGGCGTGCAGCGACCAGAGATAGAGGATCAGCGTCGGCGCAACGCCGAAAGCGATCGAATCCGACAGCGAATCCAGCTCTGCGCCGAACCGGCTTTCCCCACGCAGCATCCGCGCGATCCGCCCGTCCAGCCCATCGAGCACGCCCGCGAACAGGATGGAGAGCACCGCCCGCTCCCATTCGCCCGAAATGCCGTAGCGCACCCCGGTCAGGCCGAAACAGAGCGCCATCGCCGTCACCGCGTTGGGCGCCAGCATCCGCAAGGTGATACCACGGCGCAGCCCGCGCGGAACCGCGCGCCGCTGGCGGCTCATGGCCACACCGCCCTTGCTGACAATTCCGTTGGTGCAAATGTCACTGCTGGATACCCGCCACCACGCGACGGTCGCCGATCTGGCCCAGGATAGTTTCGCCCGCGATGGTGCGCTGGCCCAGGATCACGCGCGGCGCGGTGCCGGCGGGCAGATAGACGTCGACGCGGCTGCCGAAACGGATCAGGCCGATGCGCTGCCCCGCCGCGACCATGTCGCCGGGCTTGACGAAGGGCACGATGCGCCGCGCGACCAGGCCTGCAATCTGGGTGAAGCCGACGCGCAGCCCGTCATGCCGCTCGACCAATATATGCTGGCGCTCATTATCCTCGCTCGCCTTGTCCAGGTCTGCGTTGAGGAACTTGCCGGAAATATAGACGACCGACTTCACCGTCCCGCCGATCGGCGTGCGGTTGATGTGGACGTCGAACACGCTCATGAAGATGGACACGCGGATCAGCGGCTGGTCGCCCAGCCCGTTCGCCCCCGCCATTTCACGCGGCGGCGGCACGCGCTGGATCAGCGTCACCAGCCCGTCGGCGGGCGCGATGATCGCCCCTTCATCCTGCGGCACGGCACGCACGGGATCGCGGAAGAAGGCGAAAACCCAGATGGTGACGATCAGCATCAGCCAGCCGACAATCTCCCATCCCAACAGGAACAGGACAGCGGTGATCGCGACCGCGATCAGGCCGAATTTCATCCCCTCCGGATGAACCGAAGGGAAGCGCCATTTGACATTGCCGCCCGCGGCAATCGTGATCTCGTCATTGTCCATGGCCACCGTCTTTAGGCAGAGACTGTTCCCCTGACAACGACCGATCCCGGTCCGGGGGCCTGCCACGGCATATTCCTGCCCCTGGACAGTTGAACATTGCCGCCGCTTTGCCTAGGGCGTCCCCATAAATCCACCCAAGAGAAGAAGGCGAATAGGCGCTATGGCGAAGATCAAGGTGAAAAACCCCGTCGTGGAAATCGACGGCGACGAAATGACCCGGATCATCTGGGAATGGATCCGTGAGCGCCTCATTCTTCCCTATCTCGATATCGACCTCAAATATTACGACCTCAGCGTCGAGAAGCGCGACGAGACCAACGACCAGATCACGATCGATTCCGCCAACGCGATCAAGCAATATGGCGTCGGCGTGAAGTGCGCCACCATCACCCCCGACGAAGCGCGCGTCGAGGAATTCAACCTCAAGTCGATGTGGAAGTCGCCCAACGGCACCATCCGCAATATCCTGGGCGGCGTCGTGTTCCGCGAGCCAATCGTCATTTCCAATGTGCCGCGCCTGATCCCCGGCTGGACCAAGCCGATCGTCGTTGGCCGTCACGCCTTTGGCGACCAGTATCGCGCGACCGACTTCAAGGTGCCCGGCGCCGGCAAGCTGCGCCTGGTCTTCGAAGGCGAAGACGGCGAAGTGATCGACCGCGAAGTGTTCGACTTCCCCGGTTCGGGCGTCGCCATGGCGATGTACAATCTCGACGATTCGATCCGCGATTTCGCCCGCGCCTCGTTCAACTATGGCCTGAACCTCAAATGGCCGGTCTATCTTTCGACCAAGAACACCATCCTCAAGGCCTATGACGGCCGCTTCAAGGACCTGTTCCAGGAAGTGTTCGAGACCGAAGGCTTCGCGCAGAAGTTCAAAGACACTGGCATCGTCTACGAACATCGCCTGATCGACGACATGGTCGCTTCCGCGCTCAAGTGGAGCGGCGAGTTCGTCTGGGCCTGCAAGAACTACGACGGCGATGTCCAGTCGGACCAGGTGGCGCAGGGCTTCGGCTCGCTCGGCCTCATGACCTCGGTCCTGCTCTCGCCCGACGGCAAGACTGTGGAAGCGGAAGCGGCGCACGGCACCGTCACCCGCCACTATCGCCAGCACCAGCAGGGCAAGGCGACCTCGACCAACCCGATCGCTTCAATCTTTGCCTGGACCGGCGGCCTCAAGTTCCGCGGCAAGTTCGACGAGACGCCCGACGTGGTGAAGTTCGCCGAGACGCTGGAAAAGGTCTGCATCCAGACCGTCGAAAGCGGCGCGATGACCAAGGATCTCGCTCTGCTGATCGGCCCGGAACAGTCCTGGATGACCACGGAGCAGTTCTTCGAACAGATCCGCGTCAACCTGGAAGCCGAAATGGGCAAATGGGCATAAAAGCCCGGAACTGATCCGCGCCTGCGCGGTTCAGTACGCCAACGGAATGAGGCGGCGCCGGACTACCGGGGCCGCCTTTTTCTTTGCGATAAACATCCAGTTCGCCGGCGAAGGCCGAGGAACATGCCTGGAGGCTTCCCATGACCACGACGGCCAAAAAGCGCCTGGAGGTTCGCGCGGCAATTCCGTCCGATGTCCGCGCGATCCAGCGGCTGATCGCCCGCGTCTATCCGGGGATGCCCAATTATTCGCTGGCCACGCTGCGCGGCCAGATCAACAATTTCCCGACCGGTTGCTTCGTTGCCCTCTATGATAGCAAGGTCGTGGGCTATTGCGCGACCATGCGGGTCAGCAAATCCATGGCCTTCTCCCACCATGATTGGGAAGAGATCACCGCCAACGGCTTCGGCACGCGGCACAGCGCGGCGGGCGAATGGCTCTACGGCTATGAGATGGCGGTCGACCCCAAGCTGCGCGGCTTGCGCATCGGCCAGCGCCTTTATGACGAGCGCAAGGAACTGGCCGAGGAACTGGACCTGCACGGCATCATCATCGCCGGGCGGATGCCGGGCTATGCCCGCGCCCGACGCCGCGTCCTCGGCCCGGCCGACTATCTGGACAAGGTCGTCACCGGCAAGTTGCGCGACCAGGTCATCAGCTTCCAGCTCAAGAACCAGTTCGAGCCGCTGGGCGTGCTCGAAAACTATCTGCCGGAAGACAAGCAGTCGGACGGGCACGCAGCCCATCTGGTCTGGCGCAATCCCTATGTCGATCCCGACGAAGCCCCCGAAATGCGCGTGCCGCGCGGCGTGGAGAGCGTCCGCCTCGCCACCTGCCAGCTACAGGCGCGCGCGGTGAAGGATTTCGACGAGTTCGTCCGCAACATCGAATATTTCGTCGACGTGGCGGCCGACTATCGCTCCGACTTCATCGTCTTCCCCGAACTCTTCACCCTCCCCCTCCTCTCCTTCGAGACGAAGAAGCTCAGCCCGGCCGAAGCGATCGACCGGCTGACCGGCTATACCCCGCGCCTGACCAAGGAGCTGACGCGGATGGCGCTGGAATATAATATCAACATCATCGGCGGCTCTCACCCGACCCGCGCCGAGGATGGCGACATCCAGAATATCGCCTATGTCGCGCTGCGCGACGGATCGGTCCACACCCAGGAAAAGATCCACCCGACGCCCAACGAAGCCTTCTGGTGGAATATCAAGGGCGGCGATTCGCTCGACGTGATCCAGACCGACTGCGGGCCGATCGGCGTGCTCATCTGTTACGACAGCGAATTTCCCGAACTGGCGCGACGGCTGGTGGACCAGGGCGCGCGCATCATCTTCGTCCCCTTCTGTACCGATTCGCGGCTGGGCTACATGCGCGTGCGCTATTGCGCGCAGGCCCGCGCGATCGAGAATCAATGCTATGTCGTGATGTCGGGCAATGTCGGCAATTTGCCGAACGTCGACAATATGGACATCCAATATGCGCAGAGCGCGATCCTGACGCCGTGCGACCTGCCCTTCGCGCGGGACGGGATCGCGGCGGAATCGACCGAGAATGTCGAGACACTGACGATGGCGGACGTAAACCTGGCCGACCTCAGCTGGGCGCGCGCCGAAGGCACGGTGCGCAACCTGCGCGACCGGCGTTTCGACCTCTATCATATCGACTGGGACAGCAACCCCGACCATAGCCACGCCCCCAGCGGCGGCCCGGTGCCGGCGGGCGGGCATAATTCGCCGGGTGGCGGGTGAGGTCGGCCTCCATCGTTTCAAGCGCAATCGAAGGCGACAATTAGCGGCCTTAAATTCCTCCCCTGTAAGGGGAGGGGGACCACGAAGTGGTGGAGGGGTGTCACCCTCTCGATAGCGGGATACCCCTCCGTCAGGCCTCCGGCCTGCCACCTCCCCTGCCAGGGGAGGATGGCCGCTTCCCACCCATTCCCATCATTCAGCCGGTCACGCCGCCACAGGCTCCAGCAACTGGTCGCGGATGGCCAGCAGTTCCTCCAGCGGCGGCTGATCGCCTCCGCGCGTCACGCTCGCCATGGCGCGATCGAGCCGCGCCCGCGACACCGCGCTGATCTCAGGCAGCGCTGCCGCAATCCCCACCATATCATCCATCTTGCCGAAGCAATTGAGCGCCAGGTCGCATCCCGCCGCAACCACGCCCGCCGCCAGTTCCGGGATGCTCCCTTTCAGCGCCTTCATGTCCAGATCGTCCGACATCAACAGTCCGTCGAAGCCGATGCGCCGGCGGATGATCTCACCGATCACGGTCGGCGACAGCGTGGCCGGCCGCTCCGCATCCCATTCGGTATAGACGACATGCGCCGTCATCCCCATCGGCGCATTTTTGAGCGTGCGGAAGGGCGCGATATCGGTTTCCAGTGCGTTGAGGTCCGCATCGACCACCGGCAGTTCCAGATGGCTGTCGACCAGCGCGCGGCCATGGCCGGGGATATGCTTGACGATGCCGACCACGCCACCCTCGGCCAGCCCTTCCAACACTGCGCGGCCCAGCGCCGCCACGCGCATCGGATCGGCGCCGAACGTCCGGTCGCCCATGATGTTGCTCGCTCCTTCCTGCCGCACGTCGAGCAGGGGCAGCGCGTCCACGGTGATGCCGACTTCCGCCAGCGTCAGCGCGATCGCGCGCGCATTGGCGCGCGCCGCCGCAATCGCGCTGGACGGCGCCACGTCATAAAGCCGGTCGAAGATCGCACCGGGCGGAAAGCTCGGCCAGACCGGGCTTTGCATCCGGGTCACGCGCCCGCCCTCCTGATCGATCATGATGAGCAGATCGTCGCGCCCGTGCAGCGCGCGCAGATCATCGGTGAGCGCGCGTAGCTGCGCCCGGTCGACGATGTTGCGCTTGAACAGGATATAGCCCGCCGGTTCCGCCTCGACAAAGAAGGCGCGCTCGTCGGGGGTCAGGGTTTCACCGGCAAGGCCGAAGATGACAGGCTTCATGCGCGCCATGCTAACGCCCCCCGCGCGCCCTGTCGAAGCGCAAATGGCGGGGCGGCCATAACTACGGGTAGTCGCCCCAAACGCCTGTCAGTTCACCACCATGCAGCTTTCGCCCGCAACCTTGAGCTTGCCGCAGATCATGCTGGCCTGCCCGCCGGCGCCAGCGCGCAGACGATAGACGGTGCCGCCGCCCACCTGGGCCGATTCGATCGTCATGGCGAGCGGCGCAAGATAGGCGAAGCGCTTGGAGAGGCGTCCCCAGGCGTCCTTGGCGCCCGACGCGCTGCCATAGGCGCCAAGCTGGATCGTACCGCCCGCTGCCGCCGCCTTGGGCGCGGCGGCGGGCTTGGCCGCAGTCTCGTCCGTGACCGGCGCGGACACGCTCTGCGCCGCGCGCGGCGCGACGGAAGGCTTGGTATTGCCGGGCGCGGGCGCGGTGCCGGTGATCGGCGCTTCGGGCACGCGGCTGGGATCGATCCGGCCGTCGCGCGCCACGCCTTCGCTCGCGGCGTAGCTGGCATCGCCCTCGCCCGCGAACTTCTTGGCATCGGCTTCATGCGCGGGGATCTTATAGTCGCCCTGCGGCGCCGCGATCAGCTTGCCTTCGCCCGCCGCGCCGCCCCCGGCGCCGCCGGCGCGGTTCTGCACCCACCAGACGCCGGCCACGACCGCGCCGATCAGCACCAACCCGACCAGAATCAGCCCCAGCAGACGCAACGGCGAAAGCCGATCCTCTTCCTCATCGATAGCCGGCTCCAGCCAGGGAAGCCGGTCCTCGTCATCCAGATCGAGCCGACCGCGCGCAAAGTCGCCCATCTTCAGATCACCCCAACTATCATCACTGCATCTCGGTCAAGGCGGTCACGCCCATCAGGGCCAGACCGTTGCGGATAATCTGCCCTATTCCGCGGCTGAGGAAAAGGCGGGTGGAGGTGAGCGCCGGTTCGTCGGCCAGGATGACGCGCGCGCGCGGATCGTCATTGCCCATATTCCACCAACCATGGAAAGCCGATGCCAAGTCATTGAGATAGAAGGCGATACGGTGCGGCTCGCGCGCCTGCGCCGATCCTTCCACAACGCGCGGGAACTGCGAGGCGAGCTTGACTATCGCCAGTTCCGCCGTCCCAAGAAGGGACAGGTCGGGCGCGGGCAGGTCGATCCCCGCCTCTTCCGCGCGCCGTCCCAGCGAGGAAATCCGCGCATGGGCGTACTGGACGTAGAAGACCGGATTATCCTTCGACGCTTCCACCACCTTGGCGAAGTCGAAGTCCATCTGGGCATCGGCCTTGCGCGTCAGCATGGTGAAGCGGACGACATCCTTGCCCACTTCCTTGACCACATCGGCCAGCGTCACGAAATTACCGGCGCGCTTGGACATCTTCACCGGCTCACCATCGCGCAGCAGGCGGACCATCTGGATCAGCTTGACGTCGAACCGCGCCTTACCCTCGGTCAGAGCGGCGACCGCAGCCTGGATGCGTTTCACCGTGCCGGCATGATCCGCGCCCCAGATGTCGATCAACTGGTCGGCGGATTGCGCCTTCTGGAAATGATAGGCCATGTCGGCGCCGAAATAGGTCCAGGCGCCGTTCGACTTCTTGATCGGCCGGTCCTGATCGTCGCCGAATCGGGTCGATCGAAACAGCGGCAGCTCGACCGGTTCCCAATCGTCGGGAAGTTCGCCCTTGGGCGCTTCCAGCACACCGTCATAGACCAGGTCATGGGCGCGTAGCCAGGCTTCGGCCTCATCGGGCTTGCCCGCCGCCTGCAATTCGGCTTCCGACGAAAAGATGTCGTGATGGATGCCGAGCAGCGCGAGATCGCTGCGGATCATGTCCATCATCTTCGCCACGGCAAAGCTGCGGAAGGTGACGAGCCAGTCCGCTTCCGGCGCGCCGACATATTTGTTGCCATATTCGACCGCCAGCGCCTGCCCCACCGGCACCAGATAGTCGCCCGGATAAAGACCTTCGGGGATCACGCCCACATCCTCGCCCAGCGCCTCGCGGTAGCGCAGATGCGCCGACCGGGCGAGCACATCGACCTGGCCGCCCGCATCGTTGATATAATATTCGCGGATCACCTTGTGCCCGGCATATTCCAGCAGCGTGGCGAGCGCATCGCCCACCACCGCGCCACGGCAATGGCCCATATGCATGGGGCCGGTCGGGTTGGCCGAAACATATTCGACATTGACGGTGACGCCCTGCCCCAGGGCGGACCGGCCATAGTCCGCCGCATCGGCGTGGATTGCCGCCAGTTCGGCACGCCAGGTGGCGTCGGTAAGGGTCAGGTTGATGAAGCCGGGACCGGCGATGGAGGCGCTCGCCACCTCATCCAGCGCCTGCAATTTGGTCACGATCGCCTCGGCCAGCGTACGCGGATTGGTGCCCGCGGGCTTGGCCAGCACCATGGCGGCGTTGGTGGCAAGGTCGCCATGGCCGGCGTCGCGCGGCGGCTCTACGGTGACGGGCTTGCGATTAAGACCGGCGGGCAGCACGCCTTCGGCCTCCAGCGCGTCAAGCACGTCGTCGAGATGGGCGGTGAAACGGGTGTAAAGGGACACGGGACGAATTTCCTTCAACTCCGTTCGCCCTGAGCGAAGTCGAAGGGCCAGGCTGAACGGAGTGAAGCACTTCGCTTCGCTCAGTGGCGGGCTTCGACTTCGCTCAGCCCGAACGGAAACAAATCAATGGGCTTTAGCGGGTCGCGTTATATTTGAGCTGATCCTGGGTCAGGTTGAAACCCACGAGCAGCTCGAAGCTGGTTCGCTGCAGCGCCGCCTTGACGTCGGGCTGGGCGAAGGGATCGATCGCGGCGTCGGCGTCACCGGGCTTGCGCTTCTGCGTGATCTTGGTCTGGATGTCGGCGGGCAGCGTGGCGGCGGCCTTGTCGACGAAGGAGCCAGCCTTGGCCTGCGCGCTGGCGCGATAGTCGCCGGCGGCGAAGTTCAGCGTCACCTGCCCCACCCGCTTGGCCACCACGGCGTTGCCACCCCGCACCACGGCGGAGAAATAGGGCAGCACAACCTGCCGCGCCGCGCTGGCGTCGGTACGGCGCGCGTTCACGGTAAAGGTCGCCTCGGTATAGAATTGCGCCCCGTCCGTGCAGGCCGAGCGCAGGTTGGTGATGTTCGCCACCACATCGATCGCCGAAGCGTCGGTGCTGCTCGCCGGGTTAAACAGGGTGATGTCACCGGTCTGCGCCGGAATCGCCGCCGTCGGGCAGGCGGAGCGCACCGCGACGATACCCCCGGTCGCGTCAATCTCACCGCGCCGCGAGCAACCCGCCAAAGCCAGTGCCAGCATAGCAGTCAGGGCGATATGAGACATTTTCACAGGCAGATATTCCTTGGCGCGGCCACGAGGGCCAAAAGCTTTGCGCTTCCTTATCCATCCCCCGCCCGCCACGCAACCGCAAGGAAGCGGCTTTCCTCTTGGCGGACATTCGCCTAAGCGGCAGGGATGACCGATGCGCCCGCCGCCCTGCCGCCCATGACCCTGTTGATCGCCGCCCCGCGCGGCTTCTGCGCCGGGGTCGACCGCGCGATCATCATCGTCGAAAAGGCGATCGAGAAATATGGCGCCCCCGTCTATGTCCGCCACGAAATCGTCCATAACAAGTTCGTGGTCGACGGACTAAAAGCCAAGGGCGCGATCTTCGTGGAGAGCCTGGACCAGGTGCCCGACGGCGTGCCGGTAGTCTTTTCCGCCCATGGCGTGCCCAAGGCGGTGCCGGCCAAGGCGGAGGAGCGCGGCCTGGACTATCTGGACGCCACCTGTCCGCTGGTGAGCAAGGTCCACCGCCAGGCCGAACGCCAGGTCAAGGACGGCCGCCATATCCTGTTCGTCGGACATAAGAGGCATCCTGAGGTGATCGGCACCTTCGGCCAGGTGCCGGCCGGTACGATGACTCTGATCGAAACGGTCGAGGATGCCGAGACGTTCGCGCCAGCCGATCCGGAAAATCTGGCTTTCCTCACCCAGACCACCCTGTCGGTGGACGACACCGCGGCGATCGTCGCGACCTTGCTGCGCCGCTTCCCGTCGATCGCCGCGCCCAAGGGCGAGGATATCTGCTACGCCACGTCCAACCGCCAGACAGCGGTCAAGGCGATCGCCGCCCGCTGCGACGCGCTCTATGTGATCGGCGCGCCCAACAGCTCCAATTCGCTGCGGCTGGTCGAGGTGGCGGAGCGCGAAGGCACGCCCGCCCGCCTGATCCAGCGCGCCGACGACATCGATTTCGACTGGCTGAAGGATGTGAAGACGCTGGGCCTCACCGCCGGCGCCTCCGCCCCCGAAATATTGGTGCGCGAGGTGGTGAACCGAATCGGCGAGCATTTCGCGGTCGAGGAGGAGCAGGTCGAAACGGCGCGCGAAAGCATCGCCTTCAAACTGCCGCGCGGCCTCGAAACGGCTTGAACCATGGCCGTCTATACCCACGTCCCCGCCGAAGAGATCGACGCCTTCCTCACCCGCTATGACGCCGGTCGCCTGGTGTCTGCCAAAGGCATCGCCGAAGGGGTGGAGAACAGCAATTATCTGCTGGAAACCACCGGCCCAAATAGCATTTCCGATTCCGGGCACGGCCATCGCTATATCCTGACGCTATACGAAAAGCGGGTGGATGAAGCGGACCTGCCCTTCTTCATGGATCTGCTCGACCATCTGGGTGCGCGCGGCTGCCTGGTTCCGCGTTTCATCGCCGACCGCGATGGCCAGCGGCTCCAGCAGCTTTCCGGCCGTCCCGCCTGCCTGATCGAGTTTCTGACGGGCATTTCCGTCACGGAGCCGACACCCGGCCAGGCGCGCGCCGCCGGTGTGGCGCTGGGTGAATTGCACAAGGCGGCGCTGGGCTTTACGGGCGAGCGCCGCAACGCGCTCGACAAGGATGGCTGGCATGTGCTGGCCGACAAATGTGGTGAGGATTTCGATCTGATCGCGCCGGGCCTCGCCGCGCGCGTGGGGCAGGAACTGGCCTTTCTCGATGCCCATTGGCCCGCCAACCTGCCCCGCTCGGTGATCCACGCCGACCTTTTCCCCGACAATGTGCTGATGCTCGGCGATGCGGTGACGGGCCTCATCGACTTCTATTTCAGTTGCACCGACATCCGCGCCTACGACCTGGCCGTCACCCACAGCGCATGGTGCTTCAGCAACGACGGCGCGACCTGGTTCGGCGAGCGCGCGGCGGCGCTGGGCGCGGGCTACATGCAGGCGCATGGCCTTAGCGAGGCCGAGCGAGCCGCCTTCCCGATCCTGTGCCGGGGTGCGGCGTTGCGCTTCCTGCTGACGCGCGCCTATGACTGGATCAACACACCCGCCGATGCCCTGGTGACGCGGAAAGACCCGCTCGCCTATCTCCGCCGGCTGGACTTCTATGCCAAGGCCGACCCGGCGGACCTGCTGGGCCGCTAACGAACAGCCATTCGGGCTGAGCCTGTCGCGGCCCCTTGCTTGCTTCCCTTGAAGAATAGGGCATCTCTTCTCTCATGACCGACCTTCCGACCGTAGACATTTTCACCGACGGCGCCTGCAAGGGCAATCCCGGCCCCGGCGGCTGGGGCGCGGTGCTGCGCTTTGGGACCACGGAGAAGGAAATCTCCGGCGGCGAGGCGCAGACCACCAATAACCGCATGGAGATGATGGCGGCGGTCGAGGCGCTCAACACGCTCAAGAAGCCGTGCCGCGTGACGCTCTACACCGACAGCAAATATGTGATGGACGGCATCACCAAATGGATTTTCGGCTGGCAGAAAAATGGCTGGAAGACCGCGGACAAGAAACCGGTCAAGAATGCGGAGATCTGGCAGGAACTGGTCAAGGCCACCGCGCGCCATCAGGTGACGTGGAAATGGGTGAAAGGCCATGCCGGCCACCCCGAAAACGAACGCGCCGACCAACTCGCCTGCGCGGCGGCGGAGTCATTTCGGAAATAGGGTTGGAACAAAGACATTCCCTTCCCGCTTGCAGACGAGGGAATAATGTCCGCTCATGGCCGCTTACCATCATCCTCCCCTCGCAGGGGAGGTGGCTGGCGAAGCCAGACGGAGGGGTGTCCCCGCTATCGATGGGGTGACACCCCTCCACCGGCTTCGCCGGTCCCCCTCCCCTTACAGGGGAGGATTTTATGTCCGACAATGGCCGTATCAAGATCGGTAGTTCCCACGCCTTTCCTCGTCGGGGGAACCGCCCGTTTACTCCGATTCTTCGACAGGCGCGCCGGGGCCGTTCTTCAGGATCGAGTCGATCGCGTTCTTCGCGCTCGCCTTCGACGTATAGCCTTCGGTCCAGAAGATGACCTCGGCATTATATTTGAACTTGGCGACGAACTCGCCCGCCTTGTTCTTCTCGATCACGAACTTGTGGGCCATGGCATATCCTCCGGACTTTGTTGCGTTACCGAAACCGCTCCGGACGATAAGCAGCGAAATCGATGCTGGCAACTGCTTCCGGCATGGCCGATCCGGTGAGCAGCGCCGCGCCCAGCAATGCCGCCGCCGGGGCGGTCTGGATGCCGAAACCGCCCTGCCCGGCGAACCAGAAAAAGCGCGGCACTGCCGGATCGAAACCATAAAGGGGCGCACGATCTGGCGCGAAGCTGCGCAGCCCCGCCCATTTATGCTCGATCCCCCCGACCCGCCAATCGACCACCTCCTCAAAGCGCGCGATCGCCTGCGCCACCGCCATTTCCTCCGGCGCGGCGTCGCAGGGGGCAGACGCTTCCTCATCATGTGGGGTCAGCCAGATACGCTCCTGCCCTTCCGGCTTGAAATAGAAACGCCCCTGCAAATCCATGACGCGGGGCAGGTCGGGCGACGGCAGGCCCGGCACCCGCAACTGCACCACCGTGCGGCGCAGGGGCGTGATGCCGACCGGCGCGACACCGCTGCGCCGCGCAACCTCATCCGCCCAGGCGCCGGCCGCATTGACCAGCACGCCGCACGCAACCGGCCCTTCGCGCGTCTCGACATGCCAGCCGCCGTCCGTCGCCTGCGCGCCCAGCAGCGGCGACGACAGCCGCACCACGCCGCCCAATTGCCGGAACCGGCGCAGATAGGCCTGGTGCAGCGCCGCGACATCGATATCCCGGCAGCTCGCCTCCATCACCCCCAGCGTCCATTCCGGGCGCAATCCCGGCACCAACGCTCCCGGTTCAACCGGCTGAAGGTCGACCTTCCCCGCAAATTGCGTCAGCAGCGCGTCGCGCACCGGCTCGTCCCCCGCACGCCCGACATGCAGCGTCCGGCGCGGCGACAGGAAGCTGCCATGATGGAAATCCGGGTCCGGCGCGGTTAGCAACGGTCCCGACGCGGTGGTCAGCGGCTGCACTATTGGCCCGCCATAAGTCTCCTCCCAGAAGGCAACCGAACGGCCGGTGGCGTGATAGCCCGCCCGATCCTCCATCTCCAGGATCAGCACCCGCGCGTCGACCGCCAGTTGCGCGCCAAGGCTCGCGCCGGCCATGCCGCCGCCCACAATCACAATGTCGAAAGCTGTCAATTTCCAGTCTCTTGCGGCGCAATCTCGTCCAGAAAAGCATCGATCCGGGCGAATGCGTCCAACCGCACCGGATCGACCTCGCGCAATATTTCGTGCGCAGCCTCCCGCCCATAGACATGCAACCGCGCATGGGGAAGCCGTGCCGCAACTTGCCGGATCGCGGCGGTCGACACGAGCTGATCGGCCTGGGTGGCGAGGATCAGCAGCGGACAGGCGACTCCGGCCACCTGCGGTCCCTCCGCCAGCGCTCGCGTCGATGCAAGCGCCTGCGCCACCCAGGTCCAGCTTGGCGGCCCCAGCGCGATCTCAGGGTCATGGGCGCGCCACCACAGTTCATCGGCATAGCGATCGACATCATGGGTCAACCTCTTCTGCCGCATCCGCCGCAGCCGCTCGCTATCCTCCTTCTGCGTCCAGGCCCGCCGTTCGCCCTGCCCACTGGCAACCATCATGCGCGCAATGGCGACCGCCAACCAGCGCGGCAACGGCGCGCTATGCACGCCCAGCATCGGCGCGATCAGCACGGCGGCGTCGGGCGGCGGCATCCCTTCGGCGAGCGCGCGCAGCAGCATATGACCACCCATCGAATGGCCCAGCATCACCGTCGGCCCATCCCCCTCCGCGCGCCAGTCGGCGGCCAGAGCCTGGAGGTCCGCGATATAGTCAGCGAAATCATCGATATGCCCGCATAGCGGATCATCGGTCAGCCGCCCCGATCCGCCCTGCCCACGCCAGTCGAAGCTGGTCACGGCCCAGCCGCGCCGCGCCATATGATCCATGGTCTCCAGATATTTTTCGATCATGTCGCCGCGCCCGTTGAGCAGCAGCATCCGGCCACGTCTCCCATCGCCCAGCCGGTAGCGGCGGATTGGCCAGCCGTCGGGCGCGGACCAATGGTCCAGCCGCCCGCCCGTCGGCCAAGCGCGCCGGTCGAAGGCCGGGGAAGGGAAAGAGGGCGAATCCATGCCCCCATGGTTACGATTCGGTAAGCCATATGGTCTAGGGAATAGTGCCCATGTTGGGGGAATATTTCCGGCTGGCGCTGATCGTCGCCCTGGGTGCGTTGCTGATCGCGGCGGCGATCACCGATCTGCGCGCGCGCATCATCTCGAACCGGCTGAACCTGACCGTCGCGCTGCTGGCGCCGCTCTGGTGGCTGGCCTGCGGGCTGGAGCCGTGGCCAGACATGGCGGTGCAGTTGCTGGGTGGCGCTCTCGTCTTCATCCTGTTCACCGCCCTCTTCGCGATCGGCGTGATGGGCGGCGGCGACGTCAAGCTGCTCGGCGCGCTGGCGCTCTGGTTCCCGTGGCAGGCGATGCTCAGCCTGATCGTCCTCATGGCGTTGCTGGGCGGCGCGGTGACGCTGGCGACCGTCCTGCATCACCGGCTGGCGAAAAGGCCCGGCCAGCCCGAAATCCCTTATGGCGTCGCCATTTCAGCCGCAGCCCTTTGGGTGCTTGGCGAACATTATCTTAACCATTTTGCGTGATGGATGGGGCACTGGGGGCAGTGCACCCGTTCTAGGGAGGCGTATTTCGTCATGGATGCCAAGAAGATCGTGCTGCTGGTAGGCGCGCTGATTATAGCCGTCACGACAGCGCTGCTTGCGCGCAACATGCTCGGCGCATCGAGCGCGCCGCAGGTCAACGCTGCGGCCATGCCGGCCGACGCCGACCTGCCCCATGTGCTGGTCGCGACCAAGGCGCTGCCCGTCGGCACCATCCTCGACGCCGAAAGCTTCCGCTTCCAGCCATGGCCCAAGGATCTGATCGAACAGGCCTATTATCTGCAGGGACAGGCCGATCCGGCCAAGCTCGCCGGCAGCGTCGTGCGCACCGCCATCTCGGCGGGCCAGCCGTTGACGCAGGGCGGGCTGGTCAAGCCCGGTGATCGCGGCTTCCTGGCCGCTGCGCTGGGGCCGGGCCTGCGCGCCGTGACGGTGCCGGTATCGGCGCAAAGCTCGGTCGCGGGCTTCGTCTTTCCCGGCGACCGCATCGACCTGGTCCTGACGCAGAGCGTTACGGGCGGCGGCGACGGCGAACCGCTCAGAGTGTCCGAAACCATCCTGCGCAACCTGCGCGTGCTCGCCACCGACCAGCGCATGGACGCCATGGGACCGGACGGCAAGCCCGTGGTCCAGACCTATTCCAACGTCACCATCGAAGTGACGCCCAAGATCGCCGAAAAGATCGCGGTCGCCCAGACCGTAGGATCACTGTCCATGTCGCTGCGCTCGATCGCCGACAGTGCGTCCGACCTCGACGCCGCCATTGCGGGCAGCGATGTCGACCTGCCCGAAGGCGCCAGCCCGAAGGCGGAAAAGGCGATCATCGCCAAGCTGGCGGCGCGCCCGGTCGATCGCGGTTCCACCTACTCCACGGGCGCCGACGTGTCACGCTATCAGCGCAGTTCGGTCCCGGCCAAGGCGGATACGGCGCCCGCGGTCGGCCCTAATGGCGCACCGGCCGGCACCGTCGCCTTCAAGGGGCCAGTGATCCGCGTGGCGCGTGGAACCAACGTGACCGAAGTGCCGGTCGGGGGGAAGTAAGATGAAGTCCACGTACAAATCTGCCGGCCCGGCGATCGCGCTGGGCCTGGCCGTCGCGACCATGATCGCGCCCACGGCGGCACTGAACGCCGCCCCCTCCAGCGCGCAGGACAATGCGATCCTGCTGTCGGTGGGCGGCAGCCGCGTGGTCAACCTGTCGTCGAAAATGTCCGACGTGGTGATCGCCAATCCCGATGTGGTGGATGTCCATGTCCGCTCGCAGAATCAACTCTATCTGATCGCGAAGAAGGCAGGCGAAACCACCGTCTTCGTCACCGCCCCCAACGGCAAAGTGCTGTTTTCGGGCAATGTGCGCGTCGGCAACAACATCACCAGCATCGACGACATGCTGCGCCTGGCCATGCCGGAAGCGGATATCGCCGTGAACAACATGAACGGCATGGTGCTGCTGACCGGCACGATCAAGGCGCCCGAGGACGCGGCCGAGGTCGAACGGCTGACCCAGGCCTTCGTCGGCAAGGATGTGACCGTGGTCAGCCGCCTGCGCATGGCGACCCCGTTGCAGGTCATGCTGCAGGTCAAGATTTCCGAGGTCAGCAAGGATGTCGGCCACAAGATCGGCACCAACTTCGCGAGCGCGGACAAGAGCAGAGGCACTCTCGGCTTCATAGGGGGTGGCACTCGCGCCTTCTCCACCTACACAAAGCCGGAAATTGATGCCGTCACAGGTCTTATTACGAAGCCAGCGGAATGGACCTTCAACAATCCCGCCGACGGCAGCTTCAGCCTGGGCGGCGTCGCCCGTATCCTGGGCATGGACATTGCGGGGGCGCTGGACCTGGCCGAATCGAGCGGCCTCGCCACCACCCTGGCGCAGCCCAACCTGACCGCCTTGTCGGGCGAAACCGCCAGCTTCCTGGCGGGCGGCGAATATCCCTATACGGTCAACAACGGGCCATCGTCGGGCAACAGCATCGAATTCAAGCAATATGGCGTGCAGTTGGCCTTCACGCCGACCGTGCTGGCCGACGGCCGTATTTCCCTGCGCGTCCGGCCGACCGTGTCGAGCCTGGACTTCTCGATCAGCGCCAGTGTCCCCGCGCTCAGGAGCCGCACCGCCGAAACCACGGTGGAACTGGGTTCGGGTCAGGCCTTCATGATCGCCGGCCTGCTCAACAATGAAGCGTCCAACAATGTCAACAAGCTCCCTGGCCTCGGCAACCTGCCGATCCTGGGCAGCCTGTTCAAATCGCGCCAGTTCCAGCGCAACGAGACCGAACTGGTCATCGTCGTCACCCCCTATCTGGTGAAGCCCATGAACGCATCGGACGTGGGGTTGCCGACCGACGGGTTCCGCAATGCCGATGTGGCCCAGGGCCTGCTGGCGCAGCAGGGTAATGACGGGGTGAGCGGCGCGCGCGGCGCGATGCCCAGCCGCGCACCGGACGCGCCGGGCATTTCGCAGGCCGCGCCGGGCAAGCCGGGCAAGGACGCCAGCGCCACCCCCGGCTTCAGCTTCTGACGGAAGGACGAACGACATGACCTCCCAAATCCCTCTCCGTCTGTCCAGCCTGTCGCTGGGCGCCCTGGCAGTTCTCTCACTGTCACTCGCAGGCTGCGTGACCGACAGTCAGAACCGCAGCGTCGAATCGATCCACCAGCCGATGGTGCGCTATGCCAGCTACACTTTCGACGTGCAGGCCGGGGCTGACGACAGGCTGGCTCCCGTGGAAGCCCGCCGTCTCGACGACTGGTTCGCCTCTATCCGCCTTGGCTATGGCGATCAGGTAGCGATCGTCTCCGACGGCTATCATGGCTCCGCGCTGCGCGACGGGATTGCCGCCGTCGTGGCGCGCCACGGCCTGCTGGTGGGCGAAGACAGCTCCGCCGTTGCCGGTGCCGCGCCCCAGGGTGCGATCCGCCTGATCGTGCGCCGCGCCAGTGCCAACATATCGGGCTGCCCGGACTGGAGCGCGAAGCAGGAAACCGAGACGAATCTCGGCACCTCCTCCAATTTCGGCTGCGGCGTGAACGGCAACCTCGCCGCCATGGTCGCCAATCCGGAGGATCTGGTGCGCGGCCAGAGCACGGACAGCGACCTGCGCACCGCCACGTCCAACCGCGCCATTTCCACCTATCGCGACAAGGCGCCGACCGGCGCCGGCGACCTCAAGCAGATAAAGGCGGGAGCCCAATAAGATGAACGCACCCTGGAAACCCGGCGCAGGCCTGCGCGATCCCTTCCACGCTTTCGTCTGCGACGACCATAGTTTCGACATGCTGTGCGCGGTCGCGACCGAAATGGGCTGGGCGCCGGAAAAGGTGAGCAGGGGCGGTATGCGCAACGCCGTGCAGAGCCTGTCGATCACCGCTTCTCCGCAAATCCTGTTCGTCGACATGTCCGAAAGCGGCGATCCACTGAACGACATCAACAGCCTGGCCGAAGTCTGCGAGCCTGGAACAGTGGTGATCGCCGCCGGCCAGGTCAACGACGTCCGCCTCTATCGCGATCTCATTGCCAGCGGCATCCAGGATTATCTGCTCAAGCCCTTTGGCGCGGATCAGTTGCGCGACGCGCTGGCGCAGGCGCAGGCCGTGTTCATGGCGCCGCGCGAAGCGGGTCCGGAGCGGCCCCACAGTACCCTGGCGGTGGTCGGCACGCGGGGGGGAGTCGGCGCCTCCAGCATCGCAACCTCGCTCGCCTGGATGATTTCGGAAAAGAAGAAATACCCGACCGCGCTGCTCGACCTCGATGTTCATTTCGGCACCAATGCGCTGGCCATGGACCTGGAGCCGGGCCGCGGCCTGACCGATGCGATCGAGAATCCCAGCCGCATCGACGGGCTGTTCATCGAGCGCGCGATGGTGCGGGCGAGTGACCGGCTGGCCATCCTGTCGGCCGAAGCGCCGATCAGCCAGCCGATGCTGAACGACGGCGGCGCCTTCTACCAGTTGATGGAGGAATTTCGCCTCGCTTTCGAATGCAGCGTCATCGACCTGCCGCGCAACATGCTGATCCAGCATCCGCACCTGATGAGCGACGTCAATGTGACGCTGGTCGTGACCGAACTGACGCTGGCGTCGGCGCGCGATACGATCCGTATCCTGTCCTGGCTCAAGACCAATGCGCCCCAGTCGCGTCTCGTGGTGGTCGCCAACCGCGTCCATCCCGGATCGCCCGAGATCAGCCGCAAGGATTTCGAACAGTCGATCGAGCGCAAGATCGATGTCCTCATCCCCTTCGACCTGCGCGTCGCGGCGCAGGCGGCCAAGCTCGGCAAGACGCTCGCCGAAACCGCCAAGAGCAGCAAGGTCGGCGCAGCCTGCACCGCGATGCTCAATGCAGCGCTGGGCGCGGCGGAGGCGGATGATGGCGCGGACGGCAAGCCGACAGCCAGGAAAGGCACTTCCCTGCTCGGCAAGATCGACTTCAAGACCATGATCTCGTCGCGCCGCAAGGCCAAGGTCGCACTGGAAGATTGACGGAGCGCCGCCCTTTGCCGGCGGCTCATGAAGGACAGGCGAAGAGATGGACGGCAATATCCTGTTGATCGCGGTGCTGGTGGCGACGATGCTGGGCCTTGCCCTGGTCGCTTTCGCCAGCCCGTCGCCGGACAAGGCGCGCAAACGCCGCGTCGCCCTGATCCGTGGCCGCCACAGCGATTCGACCGAGGCGATGATGGAAGCGCGTATGCGCAAGGTCATCTCCAATCGTCCGACCGGGACCGAAGCCAAGCTACTGGTGTCGCTGATCCCCAATCCGGACAATCTGGCCAAGCGGATACGGATGACCGGCAAAAAATGGACGCTCAGCCAGTATATGACGGCCTGCGCCGTCGTTTTCCTGGTCATCACCGCCCTCCTGACCTTGCGCGGCTTTCCCTTCCTGTTCGCGTTGATGGTCGGCCTGGCCGCGGGCCTTGGCCTGCCGCACTGGTGGGTCGGCCGCCTGATCGGCAAGCGGATCAGCCAGTTCACCGCAAAATTTCCCGACGCGCTGGAACTGCTGACGCGCGGCCTGCGATCGGGCCTGCCGATCGCGGAGACGCTGGGCGTAGTGTCGAACGAAATCCCCGGCCCGGTGGGCGTGGAGTTCAAGCTCATCACCGAACGCATCAAGATCGGCCGCACGATGGAGCAGGCGTTGCAGGAAACCGCCGACCGCCTGGGCACGGCGGAATTTCAGTTCTTCGTCATCACCCTGGCGATCCAGCGGGAAACCGGCGGCAACCTTGCCGAAACCCTGTCCAACCTCGCCACCGTGCTGCGCCAGCGGGCGCAGAT
Source organism: Sphingobium sp. BYY-5 (assembly GCF_022758885.1). Taxonomy (NCBI): domain Bacteria; kingdom Pseudomonadati; phylum Pseudomonadota; class Alphaproteobacteria; order Sphingomonadales; family Sphingobiaceae; genus Sphingobium; species Sphingobium sp. BYY-5. The sequence continues at coordinate 283,420 of NZ_JALEBH010000001.1, read as the reverse complement.
GAAGTTGAAGATCCGCGCCATGTCGTCGGAATCAAAGGCGTCCGCCTATATCATCGGCGCGCTCCCCCCCCTGGTGTTTGGCCTGATTACCTACATCAACTTCCACTATATGAGCCCCTTCTTCACGCCCGATCCGGCGGGCATTTTCGGGCTGTCGCTGATGCAGGTCATCGGCATCGGCGGCATGTGCTGGATGGGCATAGGCGCCTTCATCATGGCCCAGATGGTCAGTTTCGAGATTTGACAAGGGAGCGATAGGATCATGGACGCGCCTACCCCCGCCGGCACCCTGTTCGGCCTGACCGCCACCGATTTCGGCACCCTGCTCGCGGCTCTAGCGACGCTGGCGGTGCTGTTCGCCCTCTATGCGGTGATGACGGTGCGCGATCCGATGGCCAAGCGCGTCAAGGCGCTCAACGAACGGCGCGAGCAGTTGAAGGCCGGCATCACCGCGTCGACCGCCAAGCGCCGCGCCAAGCTGATGCAGAAGAACCAGACGACCGACCAGATGCGGTCCTTCCTGTCCAGCCTGAAAGTGTTGCAGGACGACCAGCTCAAGGATGCGCAGATCCGCCTGGCCCAGGCCGGCATCCGGTCCAAGGATATGGCCGTCACGGTGATCTTCGGCCGGCTGATCCTGCCGATCCTTATCGGCGGCCTGGCCGCGATCCTGCTCTATGGCGTGGGCATCGAACCCGAATGGGGGCCGATGAAGCGCTTTTTCGCCTTCGCCATCACGCTGCTGCTCGCCTACAAGGCGCCCGACCTCTATATCGACAACAAGGTGCAGAAACGGTCGGCCGCGATCCGCAAGGGGCTACCCGACGCGCTCGACCTGCTGGTCATCTGCGCCGAAGCGGGCCTGACTGTCGACGCCGCTTTCAGCCGGGTCGCGCGCGAACTGGGCAAGGCCTATCCCGAACTGGGCGACGAGTTCCAACTCACCGCGATCGAACTCAGCTTCCTCACCGAACGCCGCATGGCCTTCGAAAATCTCGCGAACCGCGTGAAGCTGGATGCGGTGAAGGGCGTGGTCACGACCATGATCCAGACCGAAAAATACGGCACACCGCTCGCCAGCGCCCTGCGCGTCCTGTCGGCCGAGTTCCGCCATGAACGCATGATGCGCGCGGAAGAAAAGGCCGCCCGCCTGCCCGCGATCATGACCGTGCCGCTGATTCTCTTCATCCTGCCGACCCTGTTCGTCGTCATCCTGGGTCCGGCGGCCTGCTCGATCAGCACCGCTTTTTAAAAAATCTGCGGGCGGCAAGAGGCGCTGCCGTAACGTCCTTGCCGCCCATGGCCCGCACCGGTTAATTCTTGGCTGGAACCCAGTGGTTTCCTCACTTATTTCTTCCGACAACAGAGGAAAGAAGAGAGGATCACATGACCATCATCCGTGCCGCCGGCCACGCTGCCGCCTTTGCCGCCGCAGCCCTTGCCGCCATCGCCGCCCTGCCCGCCCAGGCGGCGCAGCCCGTCACCGGCCGTTGGGCCACGGTCGATGGAAAGGCGATCGTCAACATCGCCCCCTGCGGCCAGCAACTCTGCGGCCGGATCGAAAAGATCGTGAAGCCCACGCCGGGCCGCCCGCAGACCGACATCAAGAACCCGGACCCCGCGCTCCGCTCCAAACCGCTCGTCGGCCTGGCGCTGCTCTCCGGCTTTTCGGACGATGGCGACCTGTGGAAGGGGACGATCTACGACCCGGAAAGCGGCAAGAGCTACACCAGCAAGGTCAGCCGCAACGCCAACGGCACATTGAAGGTGCAGGGCTGCATCGCCTTCTTCTGCAAGACCCAGACCTGGACGCCCGTACGATAGGGGCAGGGAGGGGCTTTCTCCCTCCCCCGCGGGGGGGGGAACTCGTCACGCCGGAAACAGCACCCCGCCCGTCATCGGCTCCGGCGCTCCGGTGGTTCCCGGAAAGCTGATCGGCAGCCCCTTCAGGTGCCGCACCGCCATATAGGCGAAGCCCTGCGCTTCCAGTGCGTCGCCGTCCCAGCCCAGGCCATCGACCGACAGCACCTGCGCCCCGGTCCGCTGCGCCAGCATCGCCATCAGGGTCGCATTGTGCCGCCCGCCGCCCGCCGCATATATCTGCGCCGGCCGTTCGGGCAGATGATCCACGCCCCGCGCCACGGCGGCGGCGGTGAAGGCCGTCAGGGTCGCCGCCCCATCCTCCAGCGTCAGCCCCTCCACTGCTCCGATGCTGAACTGTTCGCGATCGATGCTTTTGGGCGGGGGGGCGTCGAACCAGGGATCGGCCAGCATCGCCGCCAGTCGCGCCTCATCCACCCGCCCCTGCGCCGCCGTCGCGCCGCCCGCATCATAGGCGGCTTGCCCACGGGTCTGCATCCAGTTGTCGATCAGCCCGCTCGCCATGCCGGTGTCGAAGGCGATCAGCGTCCCGTCCGACCCGATGAAGGTGATATTGGCGACGCCGCCCAGGTTCAGCACCGCCACCGGCTTGACCAGCCCCTGCGCCAGCGCGCGATGATAGACCGGCAGCAGCGGCGCACCCTGCCCGCCCGCCGCCACGTCGGCGCTGCGCAGGTCGCCCACCACCGGGATGCCGAACCCGCCGGCCAGCGCCGCGCTATCGCCAATCTGCCAGGTCCATCCCCGTTCGGGCCGGTGCGCGACGGTATGGCCGTGAAAGCCGATCACGCTCACATCCTCGGCGATATGCCCGCTGCGCCCCAGCAGGTCGGCGACCGCCTCGACATGCCGTTCGGTCAGTTCCGCCTCCACCGGCGCGATCAGCGGATCGGCACCCGGCTGCTCCATGGTCATCGCCCGCTGGCAGGCTTGCGCCAGGCGCTGACGGAAATCGTCATCATAGGCCATCGCGTGGAAGGCAACCGGCGTCACCGCGCCCTCCCCGTCCGTTTCGATCAGCGCGGCGTCGATCCCGTCGCGTGAGGTGCCGGACATCAAACCGATTGCTAGCATGATCGAAAACTCCACCTCTTTTATCGCTCTCGTCCCAATGCTACAGGCGCGCGCCATGAGCAACTATCAGTCCGATCTCCTCCGCCTGCTGGAAACACGCGGCTACATCCATCAACTGACCGATGCGGAGGGGCTGGACGCCCTCGCCGCACGCCAGGTGGTGCCGGGCTATATCGGCTTCGATCCGACCGCACCCTCGCTCCATGTCGGCAGCCTGGTTCAGATCATGATGCTGCGCCGGATGCAGCAGGCGGGGCACAAGCCGATCGTGCTGATGGGCGGCGGCACCGGCAAGGTCGGCGACCCCAGCTTCAAGGACGAAGCGCGCAAGCTGATGACCAGCGACACGATCGCGTCCAACGTCGCCAGCATCAAGCGCGTGTTCGAGAAGTTCCTGACCTTCGGTGACGGCCCGACCGACGCGGTGATGGTCGACAATGCCGACTGGCTGGACAAGCTGGAATATATCCCCTTCCTGCGTGACATCGGCCAGCATTTCTCGGTCAACCGGATGCTGAGCTTCGACAGCGTGAAGATGCGGCTCGACCGCGAACAGTCGCTCAGCTTCCTTGAGTTCAACTACATGATCCTCCAGGCCTATGATTTCCTGGAACTGTCGCGCCGCGCCGAATGCCGGTTGCAGATGGGCGGGTCGGACCAGTGGGGCAATATCGTCAACGGCATCGAACTGGCGCGCCGGGTCGACGGCACGCAGGTCTTCGGCATCACCAGCCCGCTCATCACCACGGCCGACGGCGGCAAGATGGGCAAGACCATGAACGGCGCGGTGTGGCTGAACGCCGACGCCCTGCCCGCTTATGATTATTGGCAGTTCTGGCGGAACACGCAGGACGCCGATGTCGGCCGGTTCCTGGCGCTGTTCACCGACCTGCCGCTGGACGAGATCGCCCGGCTGGCGGCGCTGGAGGGCGCGGAAATCAACGATGCGAAGAAAATCCTCGCCGACGCCACCACCGCCATGGCCCATGGCGCGGACGCCGCGCAGGCCGCCGCCGAAACCGCGCGACGGACGTTCGAGGAAGGCGCATCGGACGCCAACCTGCCGACCGTCAGCCTTGGCGCCGATGGCCTGACCGTGGTGCAGGCCACCACGGGCCTCGGCTTCGCCACATCCAACAAGGAAGTGCGCCGCAAGCTGACCGAAGGCGCGATCCGCGTGAATGGCGATGTCGTCACCGACCCGGCGACAATGCTCAAGCCCGGCGACAAGCTCAGCTTCGGCGCCAAGAAACATGGGCTGGTGGTCGCCTGATCAGGAAAAGAGCGTTAGCCGCAGGTTAACGCTCTTTTCTAGCAAACCGTCCATTTCGCGGCACTAGGCTTGGGGCATGTCGTCCTCCGTCTTTGCCGATCTCGGCCATGTCCTGCGTTCACGCGACCCGTCCGTCGAGCAGCGTCGCGCAAGCCGCGAACTGGTCGACATGGTGAGCCACGCGACCGTGCGCGGCCGCAACCAGGGCATCCGGATCATCAACATCTCGGCGCTCGGCCTGATGTGCCGAACCGAAGGCGAATGCCTGACCGGAGAGCGCATCACCGTCTGGCTTCCGGTGGTGAAGGATTATCCCGCCGAAATCCGCTGGGTTCAGGATGGCCGGGCGGGCATGGAGTTTGTGGAACCGATCCCGCCCACCCTCTACAGCGCGATGATGGCCCTCATCCCGCCACGCCGGACGGCCTGGTAATGCCCGCAAACGGAATAGCGCCATAAGGACAGCTTCCGTCATCCTGACGAAAGTCAGTATCCATTCGGCGCGACCTTTCCGGCTCAGATTAACGCAGAAGCCTCAGCCCAATTTTCAGCGTCATGCCGGACTTGATCCGGCATCCAGAGTCGCAGGTGCCGCCCTTTGTGGCCCTGGATGCCGGATCAAGTCCGGCATGACGGGATAGGAAACGCCTTAAAGGCTGAATGTCGATCGGCCCTACCCACCGCGCAACAACCCCACCGCCGCATCCTTCTCGAACAGATAGAGGCAGGTCCGCGCCGCCTGGCCCCGCGCGCTGTCCAGCCCGCCGTCCCGCTCGATCAGCAGATGCGCGTCGTCCCGCGCCGGATCGACCAGCGCCGCCACATGTTCGGGCGTCGCCAGCTTCAATTCCGCCTCGCCCGACTGGCGCGTGCCCAACACCTCGCCCGCGCCGCGCAGCTTCAGATCCTCCTCGGCGATGCGGAAGCCGTCATTGGTCTCGCGCATCAGCGCCAGCCGCGCGCGCGACGTTTCCCCCAGTGCATTGCCGCGCAGCAGCAGGCAGACCGACGGCTTGTCGCCGCGCCCCACCCGCCCGCGCAACTGGTGCAACTGCGCCAGCCCGAACCGGTCCGCCCCCTCGATGATGATGAGGCTGGAGTTGGGCACGTCCACCCCCACTTCGATCACGGTGGTCGCCACCAATATCTGCGTGCGGTTGGCGGCGAAGGCCTCCATCGCCGCATCCTTGTCCGGCCCCTTCATGCGCCCGTGGACCAGCCCCACCCGATCGCCGAACCGCAGTTTCAGCGATTCCGCCCGCGCCTCGGCCGCCGCCTGGTCGCTGGTCTCGCTTTCCTCGACCAGGGGGCAGACCCAATAGGCCTGACCCCCGCCCTCGACATGGCGGGCCAGCGCTTCCACCACCTCGTCCAGCCGCGTGGCGGACATCACCACCGTCTGGATCGGCTGGCGCCCCGGCGGCATCTCGTCCAGCCGCGACACGTCCATCTCGCCATAATAGGTCAGCGTCAGCGTGCGCGGGATCGGCGTCGCCGTCATCACCAGCAGGTGCGGCGCGCGTTCCGCCTTGCTCGCCAGCATCATCCGCTGCGCCACGCCGAAACGATGCTGCTCGTCGATCACGGCGAGGCCCAGCGCCTTATACTGCACCGCTTCCTGAAAGATGGCGTGGGTGCCGACGAGGATGTCGATGCTCCCGTCCGCCAGCCCCATCAGCGTCGCTTCCCGCACCTTCCCCTTCTCGCGCCCGGTCAGGATCGCGATCTCGACCGGCAGCCCCGCCGCCATTTTCCGCAGCGTCTCATAATGTTGCCGCGCCAATATTTCGGTCGGCGCCAGCATCGCGCCCTGCATCCCCGCCTCGACCGCGTTGAGCAGCGCCATCAGCGCCACCAGCGTCTTGCCCGATCCCACATCGCCCTGCAGCAGCCGCAGCATCGGCGTCGCCTGCGCCATGTCGCCCTCAATCTCGGACGTGGCGCGGCGTTGCGCCCCGGTCGGTGCGAAGGGCAGTTTCAGCATCGCGCGCAGTCGCCCGTCGCCCTCGATTGGTACGCCCCGCCGCCGCCGCGACGATTGCCGCACCAGCATCAGCGCCAGTTGCCCGGCGAATATCTCGTCATAGGCCAGCCGCTCGCGCGCCCTGGCGTCGGACGGATCGGCATGAACCCGCGCCAGCGCCTCGCGCCAGGCGGGCCATTGCTTGCGCGCCAGCAGGCTCGGCTCGATCCATTCGGGCAGGTCGGGCGCACGGGTCAGCGCCTGAATCGCGATATCGCGCATCCGGTTGTTGGTCAGCCCCTCCGACAGGCCATAGACCGATTCGCGCGCCGGGACCGTGCCCGCTTCTTCGGGCGGCAGCACATAATCGGGATGCACCATCTGGAGCGTGTCGCCATAGCTTTCCAGCTTCCCCGACACGAATTTCGGTTCATTCAGCGGCAGCAGCTTTCGCGGCCAGGCGCTGTTCTTCCCGAAATAGACGAGCGCGACATGGTTGCCATGCCCGTCCACCGCATCGACGCGAAACGGCGCCCGCGTGCTACCGCTGGCGCGATAATCGACGGGTGTCAGCATCGTGCCGATCACCCGCCCGGCATCCGCCATGTCCAGTTCGTCGGTCAGGTGCCGGTCGACCCAACTGACCGGCAAATGAAAGGCGACATCGACCGCCCGCGCCAGCCCCAGCCGCTCCAGCGGACGGGCAAGCGCGGGGCCGATCCCCTTGAACAGGGATATTTCGGCAAAGAACGGATTGAGAATATCGGGTCGCATGGCTATCTGACGGCATCTAGAGCATTTTCGAGGCGGCCGGAACGGCCGGCGGCTCGGAAAATGCGACAAACAAGAGCACCGCAGCCGGGACGGTCATACAAACACCCGATCGGCCTCTTTGCCGCGCCCGTTAAAGGAACAAATTGTGAACGACAATCCCCTGATGCGCCGCCTGAAATTCCGGGCCTGGCATCGCGGCACGCGGGAAGCGGACTATACGGTCGGCGGCTTCTTCGAGCGTTATCATATGGAATGGTCGGGCGAGGACATCGCCTGGTTCGAACGCTTCATGGAGGAGCAGGATGCCGACATCATCGGCTGGGCGCTCGGCACCATCCCCGTCCCCGACGCATGGAAAGGCCCGATGATGGACAAATTCCTGAAACTCGATTTCGTGAAGATCGAAAACTGATACATCCTCCCCTGTAAGGGGAGGTGGCATCGCGCAGCGATGACGGAGGGGTGTCCCCCTCTCGATAGCGTGACACCCCTCCACCGGCTTCGCCGGTTCCCCTCCCCCTCAGGGGGAGGAAGGAAGAAATAGCATGACCGATCTCCAGAAAATCCTGAAGGCGAAGGCGCCTCTCACCCTCTCCGGCGTGCCCGCGGGGTTCCAGCCCTGGCTGCTGGCCGACATCGCCCGCGCCGCCGGCGCGGCGGGCGGGCGCACCGTCTTCATCGCCTCCGACGAGCAACTCATGCGCGCGGTCATGGACACAGCGCATTATTTCGCGCCGGAGATCGAGATCATCGAAATCCCCGCCTGGGACTGCCTGCCCTATGACCGCGCCAGCCCCTCGCTGCGCGCGGCATCCGCGCGGCTCGCGGGCCTCTACGCCCTGCAGGCCAAGCCAAAAGGGCCGCAACTGGTCGTCACCACGCTGGCGGCTATGACCCAGCGCACCCTCACCCCCTTTCGCGTCCGCCAGCTCGTCGCGAAGCTAGCGCCCAAGGAGCGGATCGCGATTCAAACGCTGGCGCAGATGCTCCAGGCGAACGGCTATGTCCGCACCGACACGGTGCATGACCGAGGCGAGTTCGCCATTCGCGGCGGCATCGTCGATCTTTTCCCCGGCGGCGAGGAGCAACCGCTGCGCCTCGACTTTTTCGGCGACGAGATCGAGACGGTCCGCCGCTTCGATCCCGCAGACCAGCGCACGATCGAAAATGTCGACGGCTTCACCCTCCTCCCCGCCTCCGAAGCCTTGCTGGATGAGGAGACGATCAAGCGCTTCCGTAGCCGCTATCGCGAAACCTTCGGCGCGACCGCGACCGGCGACCCGCTCTATCAGGCGGTCAGCGACGGCCGTCGCCTCGCCGGCATGGAACATTGGCTGCCCCTGTTCGAGGAAAAGCTGGTCCCCCTCGCCGACCATCTGGGCGAAGGCACCGTCCTGATCCGCGACCCCGGCGTCGCAGGCGCGGCGGAATCCCGGTTCGAGGCGATTCGCGACTATCACGCCAACCGCGTCCAGGCGAAGTCGTCCGACCCCGGTTCCTACCGTCCGTTGAAGCCCGACTCCCTCTATCTCGACGCCGCCGAATGGGACGCTGCCGTCGCGACCCTGCCGATGCACGGCACCACGCCCTTCCACGAACCCGAAAGCACGACCGTGCTGGACTTCGCGGTGGACAGCCCGCGCGATTTCGCCCCCGAACGCGCGCAGAACAGCAACATCTACGAAGCCGTCGGCAAGCATATCGCCGCCCTGCGTCGCGAGAAGAAAAAGATCGTCATCGCCAGCTATTCGGTCGGCGCACGAGAGCGCCTGTCCGGCCTGCTCACCGATCATGGCGTCACCCGCCTCGCCGCCGCCGATAGCTGGCAGGAAGCGCTGGGCATCGCCGCAAACGGCAGCGTCACCCTCACCGTCCTCGCCCTCGACCATGGCTTCACCGCGCCCGACGTCGCCGTCCTCACCGAACAGGATATGCTGGGCGACCGCCTCGTCCGCCGCGCCAAGCGCAAGAAGAGCGCCGACGCCTTCCTCCAGGAACTGGCCACCCTCTCGCCGGGCGATCTCGTCGTCCATATGGACCATGGCATCGGCCGCTATGAGGGGCTGACGCAAATCCCCGTCAGCAAGGCCGCGCATGATTGCGTCGCCCTGACCTATGCCGGCGGAGACAAGCTCTATGTCCCGGTCGAAAATCTCGAAGTCCTCTCCCGCTACGGCAGCGAGAATGAGGGCGTAACCCTCGACAAGCTCGGCGGTGAAGCCTGGCAGCGGCGCAAGGCGCGGATGAAGGAGCGCATCCGCGAAATCGCGGGCGAACTGCTCAAGACCGCCGCCGAACGCGCCCTGCGCGCCGCCACCGTCGCGGAACCCGACGCAGCCGGCTACCCCGCCTTCGTCGACCGCTTCCCCTATCAGGAAACCGACGATCAGGACCGCGCGATCAGCGATGTCGTGGAAGACCTCGGCGCGGGCAAGCCGATGGACCGCCTCGTCTGCGGCGATGTCGGCTTCGGCAAGACCGAGGTGGCCCTGCGCGCCGCCTTCGTCGCGGCGATGGCCGGGATGCAGGTCGTGGTCATCTGCCCCACCACCCTGCTCGCCCGCCAGCATCACATGAATTTCGAGGAGCGTTTTCGCGGCTTCCCGGTCAATATCGGCCACCTCTCCCGCCTCGTCCCCGACAAGGAGGCGAAGGCGACCAAGGCGGGCCTGGCCGACGGCACGATCGACATCGTCGTCGGCACCCACGCCCTGCTCGCCAAGGGGCTGGAGTTCAAGCGCCTCGGCCTCGTCATCGTGGACGAGGAACAGCGTTTCGGCGTCACCCACAAGGAACGCCTGAAGTCCCTCAAGACCGACGTCCATGTCCTGACCCTCACCGCCACGCCGATCCCGCGCACGCTGCAAATGGCGATGTCGGGCCTGCGCGAACTGTCCGTCATCCAGACCCCGCCGGTCGATCGCCTGGCGGTGCGCACCTATGTCATGCCGTGGGATGGCGTGGTCATCCGCGAGGCGCTGCTGCGCGAACATTATCGCGGCGGCCAGAGCTTCTTCGTCGTGCCGCGCATCGCCGACCTGACCGAAATAGAGGAATTTCTCCGCAACGAAGTGCCGGAAATCAAGGCCATCGTCGCCCATGGCCAGATGAGCGCCACCGATGTCGAGGAACGCATGTCCGCCTTCTACGACAAGCGTTACGACGTGCTGCTCTCGACCACCATCGTCGAATCCGGCCTCGACATCCCCAGCGCCAACACGCTCATCATCCACCGCGCCGACCGTTTCGGCCTCGCCCAGCTTTACCAGCTACGCGGCCGCGTGGGCCGGTCGAAGACCCGCGCCTATGCCTATATGACGACGCCCGCCAACCGCATCATCACCGAAACGGCGGAAAAGCGGCTAAAAGTCCTGTCCGACCTCGATACGCTTGGCGCAGGCTTCCAACTGGCGTCCCACGACCTCGACATTCGCGGCGCGGGCAATCTGGTCGGTGACGAGCAATCGGGCCATATCAAGGAAGTCGGCTTCGAACTCTACCAGTCGATGCTGGAGGACGCGATCATGGACGCGAAGGCTGGCGGGGTCGGCTTGGAGCCGCGCCGCGACAGCTTCTCGCCCCAGATCACGGTCGACGCGCCGATCCTCATCCCCGACGATTATGTGCCGGACCTCGACCTGCGCATGGGCCTCTATCGCCGCATCAACGAACTGGAAGACCGCCAAGCCCTGGAATCCTTCGCCGCCGAACTGATCGACCGTTTCGGCAAGCTGCCGCTGCCCACGCAGAACCTGCTCAAGATCATCGAGATCAAGCAGAATTGCATGACCGCGAACATCTCCAAGATCGACGTCGGCCCCAAGGGCGCGCTGGTCAGCTTCTTCGAAGACCGCTTCCCCAAGCCTGCGGGCCTCATCGCCTACGTCCAGCGCCTGAACGGCGTCGCCCGCCTGCGCCCCGACAGCAAGATCGTCCTCGACCGCGCCTGGGCCGACCCCCAGGCGCGACTGAACGGCGCGCTACAACTGTCGAAGGGACTGGCGAAGGCGGCGGGCTAAGTCGGCGGCGAAGCAGCCGATGCCTGCGTCAGATCAAGCACCTCAAAGCCGCTAGCGGCGACACGCCGACGAATATGACTGCCCGTAGGAGTCACATAGACGCTCCTGTGTGTAACCCGCTCGATGCGATAGGTGCCGGCGGCATCCGCATCTTTCGCATCAGGATGCGTCGAATAACGCCGCTGCGCAATCTGCGCCAGGATCGTCGGTGCCCAGCCGGGCGTGCGCGACCCGCGCAATATCTCTGCCTCCTCCGTACGGCCATCGGGCCGTATCCAGAAGCCGACGTCGATCCACTGGATGCTGGCCAGATCGCTCGACCGTACCGGCACCGGATCCGGCGCACCAAATGAACGCGCTTGGGCATTGGCGTCGGCTGCCGCATTGCTGGCATAGGGCGGCGCCCAGATCAGGATAGGACCGGTATCCTGATCCTCCGCAATTTCGCCCACTAATCTGGTGATTGCGCCATCGTCACCGCCGCGGGCCGCGATGCGTAGCCTCACCACCCTCAGCGCCGTCCGAAACCCCGGCTCCTGCGCGATCGGACGGCGCTCCAGTTCATTCAGCATCTGGTTCGCCTCGCGCGGCTTGTCCATTGCGGCCGCAAGCCACACCCGCTTCATTCCGGCCATCATTGCAGCATAGGCGCGACCGTCCGCCAAGGCCGCCTGCTCGATCCCGCGATAGGTGCTTTCCGCCTGCCGATAGTTGCGCAACTTGATCCACATATCGCCCAGCGCAGTCGTCGCAGAAAGTACCGCAACATCATCGGGCGGCAGATTGTCGCGCAGGATTGCGACCTGATGTGCGACCGCGCGGCGATAATCGTTCTGATCGCCCTCATGCAGGGAAACCGTAGCCATTGCCTCATACAGGGCGGCGACGGGGCGCGGCGCAATCGCTCCCTTGTCGCGATTTCGGCCGATGGCGGCCGACAACAATCGCTTGGCGTCGAGATAGGCTCCGCCGCGAAATTTTTCTTCGGCCAGAGCAATGGTCGCCTGCGCGTCGCGCAACGGCGTACAATCGCCACGGGCGCATTCTGCCTGCACCTCGACAAGACGCTGGCCGGTAACAATGATATCGGAAGATGGCGACTGGAGAAGAAGCAAAAGGGCGAACATTCGGCTTTCCTCTTATTGTCTCGCGAAATGTGTCCGATTTGAAGAAGCGACGCAAGTTGCGATGACGTGCGCGCGGGCAACAACCCTTCATTTGTGGTCGACCATATCCGAACGCGCAGCCATTCCTCATCATCCAGCAAACAACCGGCAACAGTGGAAACCTAAATCCGCCTTTGACGACCGGGCAGCAAAGTACGGCGTCACAAGCAGGAGAATATTCATGAGTTTGACCCTAATCGCGCTCGCGGCCGCCGCCGCGACCCACACTGTTTCCGTCGAGCATCACGGCCAGCAGCTCGGCGCGACCTATACCGCCCGCGCGGAAATGCGCGCGAAGACGATCGGCGCGAAGACCCCCAACCGCATGGACGGCCAGCGCTGCCAATGGACCGCGACCATCGTCGTCGATCGCAAACTGGACCATGGCCCGGCCCTCGCCCGCACCATCCCCACTGACAAGCGCTTTTCGGGCAGCGAAGCGGGCGCCTGCACGCCCGGCCGCAATTCGGGAGCACGCAACCTTGCCCAGCATCAGGAAAAGATAGAGGCCCATCTGGTCGCGGTGGCGGAAGCCGATCGCGCGCGCCTCCTGGCTGAACTGGATTCGGTACGTAATCTTGCATCCAACTGATCGCTACTGCCGCCTGGCATGGCTGGGAGCGTTCCTGCTCGCCGTCCATGCCGCACCGGCCGCCGCCCAATATGCGGCCGGCACCACCGTCACCCTCGAAGCCGCCAGCGACGAACGCCGCCGCGGCCTTAGCTGGAGCGACGGCGACCCGGTCCTGCGCGGCGCGATTTCCGTCCCCGTGGCGCAAGGCCTCAGCCTCGACGGCGCGGCCACGACGCTCTGGGGCAGCGACCGCCATGGCGGTGCCGACGCCGTGCTCGACCTGGGCGCAACCTATGGGAAAGACCTGGGCGGCTTCCGGCTGACGGCGGAGGGCCGCTACCATCTCTTCCCCGGCGCCTCTCATCAGCATTATGGCGAAGTCGGCGCGATCGCTGGTTTCTCACTCGGCCCGGCCAGCGTCGATCTGGGCGCCCGCTACGCCCCGCGCCAGTCCGCGATCGGCGGCGACAATCTCTATCTGTCCGGCAGCACGGCGGTCGGCATCCCCGGCACGCCCTTCACCCTATCGGGCCATGTCGGCCGCTCGACCGGTGACGTCCGCGATCCTGTCAGGGCGGCGCGCCTGCGCCCGGGCGGCGGCTATTGGGACCATGGCGTCGCGCTCGACTGGTATCAGGGCCGCTGGTCCGCCGGCCTGCGCTACGCCGACACCGACATCGACGCCCCGAACAGCGCCCATGCGGGCGCAAGCCTGATCGCAAGGCTGGGCTTCACCCTCTAACTTTCACCGCCTGTCCTACCTGCGCCAACCTTGCTACAATCGCCCGCAGGAGGACGTCGCCATGCCCGTAGAACTCACGATCCTTGCCTGGGGCATGATCCTGCTCCTCGTCCACATCTTCGCGGCCGTCCAGGTGAAGACGAAGCAATATGGCTCCAAATGGAACATGGGCGCGCGCGACGAAGCGCTTCCCCCGCTGAACGCGCTTGCCGGTCGCCTTTCGCGCGCCCAGGTCAATTTCATGGAGACCCTGCCCATCGCCATCGTCGCGCTGATCGGCGTGGTCGTCGCGGGAAAGACCAGCGAATGGACCGCGCTGGGCGGCTGGATCTGGCTCGGCGCGCGCATCGTCTATCTGCCGCTTTATGGCTTTGGCGTGCCGGTCATACGCTCGCTTTTCTTCCTGCTCGGCCTCATCGGGTTGCTGATAGTGCTGTGGCCGTTGCTGGGATTCTGACATCGTCCTGCTTGCCCCGCGCCGCCGCCGCCGCTAAGCGCGCGCCCCATGACAGCGCATAAATCCGGCGATCCCACGACCCTCAACCGCCTCTATGGCCGCCAGTCGGGGCCGAAGCTTCGCAAGGGCCAGCAGGAACTGGTCGATACATTGCTGCCCGCCCTCTCCGTGCCCACGGAGGGCGAAGTCACCGCCGCGAACCTCTTCGGTTACGATCGCCCGCTCCATTTCGAGATCGGCTTCGGCGGCGGCGAGCATCTGGCCTATCGCGCCGACATGCTGCCCGACCATGGCTTCATCGGCTGCGAGCCGTTCCTGAACGGCGTCGTCCAGGCGCTCGGCCATGTCCGCGACCAGGCTCTGGGCAATGTCCGCCTGCATATGGGCGACGCGCTGGACGTACTCAGCCGCATCCCCGACGGCGCCTTGAGCTTCGTCTACCTGCTCCATCCCGATCCCTGGCCCAAGGCGCGCCACGCCAAGCGCCGGATGATGAACCCCGGCCCGGTCGCGATGATCGCGAAGAAGCTCAAGCCCGGCGGCGAGTTCCGCTTCGGCACCGATCATCCCGTCTATCTGCGCTGGGCGCTGATGGTGATGAACGGCCATCCCGATTTCGAATGGCTGGCGCACGAGCCGAAAGATTTCCAGGTCCGCTCCGGCGGCTGGCCCGAAACCCGCTACGAAGCCAAGGCGCGCCGCATCGGCCATGAAGTCTGGTATTTTCGTTACCGCCGCGTCTGACGCGTGCGCGATCGGGGAGGGAGTGATGCCGCCCTGCCCCACTGATCCCATCGCAATGCGCTGAAAGACGCATCTCCAAAACCGCAATAATTTTGCCGTCCCGCTCAAAATCTGTTGCGGATGTTGTCTGATATCGATATCATAATGCTATCGATAACAGATATTCAGTCCGGGATATGATTCGTCCCCGGCTCGAATGCGGTTCAAAAAGCCTAACAAGGAGGGGATATGAAGAAGATCGCACATGTCACGGCCATGCTGCTGGCCACCAGCGCGGTGACGCCGGTGATGGCGCAGACGGCCGCCGCACCGCAGGAAAGCGGCGACGTTTCCAGCGCGGACATCGTGGTCACGGGCCTCAAGGCCAGCTTGCAGAACAGCGCCCAGATCAAGAAGAACACGATGGAAATCGTGGATTCGATCACGGCCGACGACATCGGCAAGCTGCCCGATCCCAACGTCGCGGAAACGCTGACCCGCGTTCCGGGCGTCCAGGCCTATCGCTTCGGCGGCGAAGCCGCCTCCCCCGTCGGCAACGGTTCAGGCCTGACCATCCGCGGCCTGACGGGCCAGACCGGTTCCCGCGTCGATGGCCGCGCCTATTTCACCGCCGGCAGCCGCGAATTCAACGTGGAAGGCGCCAGCCCCGGCATGGTCGCGGGCCTTGATGTCTACAAAAACCCCTCCGCTGACCATATCGAGGGCGCTATCGGCGGCCTGGTCAACATCCGCACCCGCAAGCCGTTCGACTTCAAGGATATGGCCGTATCCGCCGCCGTGGGCGGCCGCTACAACGGCCTCGGCAAGAAGCTGACCCCCGAATATTTCGGGATGGTGTCGAAGCGCTGGGATGTTGGCGATGGCGGCGAACTGGGCGTGCTGGTCGCGGGCAGCTATTCGCAGAGCTTCAACCGCGGCGACAACACACCTTCCGTGGGCGGCACCCAGTTCCGCCGCGCCATTCGTGGGGACAGCGCGGAATATGCCGCCAATGTCGGCACCGGCCTGAACCTCAATTCCGCCTATGTCGGCCGATCGGACGTCACCTATCTGGCGGACGTCAACCCGACCACGGTCGCTGCGGCCGACCGGCAGAACCTCCTCTCCTCCGTCGGCGTGCAGAACAACATTGCGCAGGAAGATTATAAGCGCACCCGCAAGGGCCTGAGCGCGGCGGTCCAATGGGCGCCCAATCCCGACCTGCAATTCACGGTCGAGGGTAATTACAACGACTATCTCTATCATCAGAACTATCGGTTCCTGAACGCCGTAGACAGCCGTTACGCGCAGGGCCTCACCACCGAAGCCTTCACGATCGATGAGATGCTGGCCAATCGCAACGCGAACGGCGGCTCCAACGACCTGTTGTCCGGTCAGCATATCACCGGCGGCACCTTCCTCAATTCGACCTTCACGTCGACGGGCGGCGACGAACATCGCCGTTACAAGACCTATGTGATCGCCGGTAACGTCAAATGGCAGGCGACCGACCGGCTGGAGGCGAAGTTCGACTTCTCCTACGTCAAGGCCGATCAATATCAGGATAATCGCTCGGTCACGCTGACATCGGCGGCAGGCCTGGGCTGGAACATCACCCGCGATCTGGGCACGCCGCAGAATGTCGCCATCTCCGGCCCCGACCTGGCTTCCCCGTCAAGCTGGGTGTTCAACAATTATGCGAACGGCACCAACCAGGTCTGGGACGATAGCGGCATCGCCGCCGCGCTCGACCTCAAATATGATTTCGAAAATTCCTTCCTCAAGGACATCAAGGTCGGCGGCCGCTACGCCACCCAGAAGGACCAGTATAATAATTACAGCTTCGCGGGCAAAAACCTGACCACGAACGGCGCCGTGCTGGCGGCCAATCAGTCCAATGCCATCCCCGTAACCTCGATGACCGATCTGGTGGTTGGGTCGCCGACCAATTTCATGAACGGCGATGCCGGCTATCGCGGCGGCTATCTGGTCTTCTCGCCCGATGCCGTGCTGGGCGACAATGTCACGGGCCGTTTCCCGCTAGCCGGTATTCAGTCCGAAGATGCGCTGACGGAAAATATCCTCAACCGCCGCTATTTCAGCGAAAAAACCTATGCCGGTTACGCCGTCGCCGACTTCGGCTTCCTGGACGACCGGATCAAGGGCAATGCCGGCGTCCGCGTCGTGAAGACCGACACGTTCGTCCGCGCCATGATTACCCAGCCGGGAACCGCGAACATCATCCCGAACGCCAGTTCCTCCTCCTACACCGACGTCCTGCCCAGCTTCAACCTGACGGGCTATATCACGCCCGACACGCTGGTTCGCTTCGGCTATGGCAAGGGCATCACCAGGCCCGATCTTGGCGCGCTCAATCCGACGCTTGTTTTCGACGTCAACAGCGGCAACGGGTCGATCGGCAATCCGAACCTGCGCCCGCAAAAGGCGGACAGCTTCGATCTGTCGCTCGAGCATTATTTCTCGCCAGTCAACTATGTTTCGGCGGGTCTGTTCTACAAGAAGATCGACGGTTTCTTCAGCGGCATCAGTTCCTGCCAGACCGTCGCGGGCGCGCCTACGCCCATTACCAACGTAAACTGCACCGGAAACCAGTATTTCCTGACGCAGACGGTCAATGCGGAAAAGGGCACGGCCAAGGGCGTCGAACTCGCAGCCCAGACCTTCTTCGACTATGATTTCATGCCCGACTTCCTCCACCATTTCGGCGTGGTGAGTTCCTTCACCTATGTGGAGACCAAGAATCCGCTGACCCTGAACGGCCAGCGCGTCAACACCATGCAGCCGCTGACGTCCAAATATGCCTATTCCGTCGCGGGCCTCTACGAAGACAAGACGATCTCGGCCCGCATCGTCTATACTTGGCGGTCCAAGGCGGTTCTCTTCGGCGTCGCGACCAACCCGATCGACGGCCGCTACATCCGCTCCTTCGGGCTGCTCGATGCGTCGCTGAACTTCAAGCTGCCGCATAATTTCTCGCTGTCGCTGACGGCCTCGAACCTCACCAACCAGGCGGCGGACCGCTTCGTGGGCGAGCCGGGTCTTGCCACCGGCATCGAACGGCAGCATTTCGTCAACGGCCGTAACTTCGGCGCCACGCTGCGCTACAGCTTCGGCAGCTAATGACACAAACCCTACCTGTTCCCCGGCGAAAGCCGGGGTCCAGTTCCACGGTCTGAACCGGAACATATCGCATGACCTCGCACCCGACCCGTCGCACCATCCTCGGCGGGATGAGCGTATCGGCGATCGGCGGGATCGGCCTGCCCCTGAACGCGCAATCCGCGCCCGACCGGACCGCCCTGTCGATTTCCTCCCCCAACGGCAGGCTGACCGCGCAACTCCTGCTTCCGGGCCGCTCCGCCGACTATCCCCTCTGGTCCGCCAGCCTGGACGGCAAACCCGCCCTGGAGCCTTCCAAACTGGCGCTCGTCCTCGCCAATGGCCGGCTGCTCGGCCCCCAGGCCCGCTATCTGGGCCATACGGCCAGCGCCATCGACGATAGCTGGACGCCGCCCTACGGCATCGCCACCCGCTATGACGGCCGCGCCCATCAGATCGAGGCGCAGTTTGAGGATCGCCGGTCGCGCATCCGCTTCGCCATCCGCCTGCTGGCGCATGACGACGGCGTCGCCATCCGCTTCGTCCTGCTGGCGGCCCCCGGAAACAAGGTGGAACTGGGCGGCGAAGCCATGGAGTTTCGCTTCCCCACCGGCACCAACATCTGGAGCAGCCGCGACGAGGGCGACTATGCCCGCTCGGCCCCCGGCCGGATCGCCCCGGTCCCGCATCCCGAACTCACCAACAGCACCGACAAGGGCGCGCTGGCCGACACGCCGCTGCTGGCGACGACGCCCGACGGCCTGTCCCTGTCGATCAGCGAATCCGACCGGCTTCATTATCCCCGCCTGATGTTCGCGCCGGGCGACACGGACCAGAGCGTCACCACCCGCCTCATGCATTTCCCCGGCCGCGCCACCGGCTATTCGGGGCCGGGCGAGACCCATGCCGCGCCGCTTTTCTCCGTCGACACGCCCTTCACCACGCCCTGGCGGCTGATCCTGGTCAGCGATACGCCCGCCGCACTGCTGGAGAAAGCCGGACTGGTGACGACCCTCGCCACGCCCAACCGGCTGGGCGACACCGGCTGGATCAGGCCCGGCCGCGCCTTCCGCATCCGCAAGCCCTATTCCAACGCCGGCGCCATGGACGGCATCGCCTTCGCGGAGAAGCGCAAACTCGACTATATCGAATTCGACGCCCACTGGTATGGCGACGGCACCGACCCTAGCGACGCGACCCGCCCGATCGACGGCCTCGACATGCAGGCCATCGTGGCGGAAGCGCGCAAGCGGAACATCGGCACCATCCTCTATGTCGACCGCGTCCCCGCCATGCGCCAGTTGGCGGACATCGTCTCCACCTATCGGCGCTGGGGCGTGGCCGGGATCAAGTTCGGCTTCATCTGGGAAGGGCGGCAGGAAGATACGGACTTCATCTATGATCTGGTGAAGAGCTGCGGCGAGCATCACCTGCTCGTCAACCTGCACGACAATCTCCGCCCCGCGGGCCTGGAGCGCACCCTGCCCAACTATGTCGCGCTGGAGGGGGTGCGCGGCAACGAGCAGTTCCCGACCGCGCGCCACAATGTCACCCTGCCCTTCACCCGCGCCCTGTCGGGACCGATCGACTATACGATCTGCTACGACCATTATCTGAATAAGACCACCAACGCGCACCAGCTGGCGATGGCGGCGGTCTATTATAATCCGCTCACCTTCCTCTACTGGTATGACACGCCCGCCAAATATGCGACCGGCGCCTGGCCCGCGCTGCGCTGGTTCGACGAATGCCCGACAAGCTGGGACGAAACCCGGGCGATCGACGGCCAGCCCGGCCAGTTCGTGGCAGTGGCCCGGCGGCACGGCGAACGCTGGTTCCTGGGCGCCATGACCAATGAGGATGCCCGGCGGATCGACGTCCCCCTCAGCTTCCTGGGCGAAGGCGACTGGCGCGCCACCATCTTCGCGGACGGCGCACCCGGCCAGCAGCCCCGCTCGACCCCGGTGGTCATCTCCACCCGCAAGGTCGCGCAGGGCGACACCCTGCCGATCGCCATGCAACCCTCCGGCGGCCAGGCCATCCTGTTCGAACGGACGACCTGAGCACGGATTTCATCCCGCCCTGCCCCCCTCTCAAGGATCGGTGTTGGTGGAAGCAACATATCCCCCTCCCTTTTAAGGGAGGAGTTAAGGGTGGGTGGCGAGCGCAGCGAGCCTAAAACGTCATGTTGCAAGCGCCGCTAACGCGGCGCACCCACCCCCGGCCTTCGACAGAGACACGTGACTCTGTCGAACCTTCCAGGGAGGAAGACAAAATGCCCCCTTCTGATCGCTCGCAACCCCTCGTCGCAACGCCCCCACCGACATGATTCCGCCCCAGGAACCAACAAATATCTTGTGACCAACCCCATATGGCGCCATCAGTTCTGATATCGATACCACATCACCCGGACCACAGATCGGTCCGGACCAGATCGACGGCATCATGCCGTCACAGTTTCGACAGCCGCCCGGCTGCCGGATGGAGGGAGAAGGGTTTCTGCACGAACGCTTCTCCCTCACAACCTCCCAAACTCGAACGGGCCGCCAGTCTCTGGCGGCCCGCTTTTCCTTTAGCGGCGATGGCCCAGCCCCATCAGGGCCGCAGCCTGAAATCCTTCACGAACGCGCCCACCTCCACGTCCGACGCGCCGAGCGGCGTGGCGCCGACCCGGAAATCCTCGATCGTCACATTGTGCACCGCACGGTCGGCGGCATAGCCCGCCACGACGGCGGGGTTGACGATGCCCCCCTTGAACCGGGCGTTGCGCACGGTGACATTCTCGATCCCGCACCCCGGCGCCAGGCTGTACTTTTCGTTGAACACCACGCGGAAGTTGAACAACATTCCCTCTTCGATGCTGTCGATGCGGATATCCTCGAACAGGATATTGCGGACCAGGTTATTGTCCCCGTCGGTGATCGCCATCGCGCCCTGATAGTTGCGGTCATCCTCGTCATGGCCAAGGATGTCGATATTGCGGAACGTCAGATTCTCGATGACGCGCGGTTCATCCTTGCTGCCGTGCAGCCCGATATTGATCGGGTGCGCGACATCGGCCCACAGCGTCGAATTGGTCACGCGATAGTTGCGCGCATCGCCATGATAGTCCCAGCGATCGGCATAGATGGCGATGGCGTCGTCCGACGTGCGCAGGAACACATCGTCGATCGTCACGTCCGAACAGCTCATCATGTCCAGCCCGTCGGTCCAGCTTCCGGCGCTGAACGTCTTGAGGTTGCGGATGGTCAGGCCCGACGACTGGCCGCACATCACGGTATAATGCTGCGGGTTGAGCACCACCGGCCCGTCGATCGTCACGTCGCGGGAATAGAGGACGCTGATCCCCTCCTTCCCACCTTCCAATATGCCATGGCCGATCAGGCGGACATTGCTGGCGTTGCTGATGTCGATCTGCCCCTTCACGATCGCGCCGCCCGCCACATAGACGGTCTTGTTCGACCCGATCGGGAATTTCGTCTGGCCTTCGGGCAGTTCATGGATGCCCGGCCCGAAATAGACGAGGTTCGGGTCCGCCCGGTCCGGCAGCGGCGGCTCGACCGGATTGGCGAAGAGGTGCAGGTTATGCAGCCGGTCGCCGTCGAACTCGACCGACAGATTGGCCGGCCGGGCAAGCGTGAAATATGCGATATTGCCCTCCAGCCGCGCTTGCACGCCCTTGGAGCCGGGACGGATTTCCACCCGCCGCACATCGCCGTTGTTCTTCTGCACCGCCACTTCCACCGGCCCGTCCATGCCGAACGTCACCATCGAAGCGGGCTGTGGATTGTCGAGGTCGACCATCACCCGATATTCATACAGATCCTGCCACTTGCCGCCCGGCGCGCGGACACGCACCGTGAAACTGTCGTCATGATAGGTGTAGAGCGCTTTGCTGGGCGGATTGTCGTAGACGATCGGTCGCGCCGCCACCGCCGGCGCGATCGCGGCCAGGCTGACGGCGGTGACAAGCCGAAGGGTGATTTTGCGCGTCATGGGGTGATCCTGAACCAGTCGAAATCGGCATGGCCGACCGTTGTCGCCACGGCCGACGGCGTGCCATAGGCGGCCTGCGCGAACAGGCCGATCTGGGCGCCGACCCAGCGGCCGGGGCGGGTTTCGAACGCCTCTCCCAACGGCGTGAAGGCCGCGCCGTCCAGGCTGTAGCTGAACGCGACCCGGATATGCGTCTCCCGCAGCATGGAGGGCCAGTAGGGCGAAAAGTCCGGCGGCGGCACGCTGATGGTCACGGGGCGGGCCTCCATGCGCAGCCACACCCGGTCCGATGGCAGCGGCGGCCCTTGCGTCACGCGGATGGGCGCGCCCGGCGCGGGATCGGCCTTGGCCGCCTGCACGACATGCGCGCCGTCCTTCCCCTGCTCCACCCCGATCCAGGCGAAGCTCATGCCATGGACGGTCAGCCCCGCCCTTTCCCCCTCGCGCAGCGGCGCAAAGCGCATCGCGGTGGTCGCGGTAAAGCCGGGCGCGGGGATTTTCTGTGAGAGGATCGCGCCATTCTCATAGTGATCGGCCGACCCGCTCACCGATGTCAGCCGCAACCATCCGTCCTCCACCACCATCCAGCCGGGCGCGGGATTGCTGCCGAACTGCCAGGCGAGCGACAGGCCGCCATCAAATTCATCATCCGCCACCGGGGCCGCGACCGGCTGCGGCGGAAGCGCGGGCTTGGCATGACGCAGCACCGGCTCGCCCCGCCCGTCTCCATCGGCATCCGCGCCGATGACGGGCCAGCCCTTCGCCCAGCGCATCGGTTGCAGATGGACCACCCGGCCATAGCTGTCCCGGTCCTGGAAATGCAGGAACCAGTCCTCGCCGCCGGGCGTCGTGACCCAGGCGCCCTGATGCGGGCCGTTGGTTTCGCTGCGCCCCTGGTCCATCACGTCGCGCCCCTCATAGGGACCGGTGATGGACCGGCTGCGGAACACGCCCTGCCATCCCCCCTTCACGCTGCCGCTGGGGGCGAAGACATAATAATAGCCGTCTCGCTTGTAGAGCTTCGGCCCCTCGGTCGTCTGCCAGGGGCGCGGGCCAAGGCTGGTCTTGACCGGGGGCAGGCCGTTCCCGTCGATGATGACCCGCTCGGCCCCCTGCGTCGCCGTGCCGTCCGCGTTCAGCCGCTTGAGAGCGATGATATTGGCCTTGCCCGCCCGGCTCCGGGCATAGGCATAGGCCAGCCATCCGGTGCCGTCCTCGTCCCAGAATGGCGCGGGATCGATGACGCCCCTGGTCCCCTCCACCAGCACCGGCGCGCTCCATGGCCCGCGCGGGTCGGTGGCGGAAACCAGGAATATGCCCCGGTCGGGATCGGGATAATAGATCAGGAACCGGCCGTCGCGATGGCGGATGGCGGGCGCCCACACGCCGCCGCCCCGACGCGGCGCGGCATAATGGGCTTCGGGCGGAACCGCGGTCAGCGCATGGCCGATGATCGTCCAGTTCACCAGATCGCGCGAATGCAGGATCGGCAGGCCCGGCACATCGGTAAAGGACGAGGATGTCAGATAATAATCCTCCCCCACGCGCACGACATCGGGATCGGAATAGTCGCCGATCAGCACCGGATTGCGATAGCTGCCATCGCCCTGGTCCGCAAACCAGCGGCCGTCATTCGCCCCCGCCGGGAAGGCAGGCGCCGCCAGCGCCAACAGCGACGCCAGACAGGCCGTCCGCATGAAACGCCGCGCCATCACCCTCTTCCCCCCGTTTCTGAAATCTTCGCGCGGATCGGCGACGATCAGCCCGCCACCGGCCCCGATGACGCCCGCTCCACCAATGTCAGCATCTCGCGCACATGCCGCACTTCCGGCTTGCTGCCGGTCCGCGCCTCGCGCACCTGCTCGCTCAACAGCGCCACCGCGCGGGACGCCATGTCCGAAATCGGCTGGCGGATCGTCGTCAGCTCCGGCCAGATGGTCGACGCGATCTGCGCATCGTCGAACCCGACGATGCTGATGTCGCGGGGGATGGTCAGCTTCATGCCATGCGCCACCGCGGTAATGGCCGCCGCCATATCGTCATTGCTGGCGAAGATCGCCGTGGGCCGCTGGTCCGATCCCAGCAACTGGCGCGCGGCGTCCAGCCCCGACCGGTAGGTGAACAGGCCCGGCGCGATCCATTCGTCCCGGATCATCAGCGACGCGCCGGCCATCGCCGCGCGATAGCCCTGCTCGCGCCGCTGCGAGGGCGAATGTTGCGGGTCGCCCTGCACAAAACCGATGGCCCGATGCCCCAGCCCGATCAGGTAGCGGGTCATGTCATAGGCGCCCTTATAATCGTCGACGATGATCGCCGAGACGCCCTCGCGCGGGATGGCGGTGGCAAAGGCCAGCGGCACCACGTCCGAACTCAGCGCCAGGTCCAGCACCGCTTCCGAATCGCAGAGCGGCGGCGGCAGGATGACGCCGCCGATGCGCGATTCGATCAGGCGGTGCAGGCTTTGCAGCGCCTCCTCCTCGTTGCGGCCCGGCTCGATCAGGAACTGGCAGCCGCTCTCGCCGCTCTGGCGGAACGCGCCCATCAGGAAAGCGCCCAGGTTCGACGATGAAGGATTCGAATAGATCGCCCCCACCCGCACCGCGCTGGAAAAGCTGCGCGCCGTCAGGTTGGGGGAATAGTTCAGCGCGGAGATCGCGGCGTTGACACGCTCGCGCATGGCTTCGCTGACATGGCGCTTGCCCGTCATCACGCGCGACACGGTCATGGAAGAGACGCCCGCATGACGCGCCACGTCATGGATCGTCACGACCGGACGATGGGCGCTTTTGACGGCCTCGTCCTTCTCTTCCCTGTCCTCACTCATGCGACGAAACTTCCTCCCCACAGGCTCGGCCGCAAATGGTCGGCACGGCATAATCGATATGATATCGATAACTCATCTAGCGAGGCTGTCAATCAATAGCGCTTGCCAAGCGGATTTCAAACGGGCATATTTGATATCGATAACAGATCATGGGGATGTCGTGGCCTCTTTCCGAAAGCGCAATTATCTCGCGCTCAGCGCCTTTCTTTTCTGCTTTTTCTTTGCCCAGGCCATGGCCATCTCGCTGTTGTCCATCTGGCTGACCCGCTCGCTGCACTTGAACGGGACGCAGGCCGGCACGGTCTTCGCCGTCAACTCGATCGGCGCAATGCTGGCGCAACCGGCTTATGGCTTCCTGTCGGACCGCATGGGCTTCCGAAAGGTCGTTCCGACCTTCATCGCCCTGCTGGTGATCCTCGCCGGTCCCTTCTTCCTCCATGTCTACGCGCCGCTGCTGCACTGGAGCCTGCCGCTGGGCGCGGTCGCAGGCGGCCTCTATCTCGGCTTCACCTTCATGGCGGGCAGCTATGCGCTGGAAAGCTATGTCGATCGGGTCGGGCGGCGCTATGCATTCGAATATAGCCGCGTGCGTCTCTGGGGGTCGATCGGCTTCGCGACCGCCGCCGCCTTTTCCGGGCGGCTCTACAATGTCGATCCGGCAATCAATTTCTTCCTCGCCAGCGCGGCGGGCCTGCTGCTGCTGCCCCTCATCTACCTGGCGCGGGTCGAGCCCGATCCGCAAGCGCAGGCGGCGGCCGACCGGCTGACGCTGCGGGATTCGCTCTCGCTGCTGTCCCAGCCGCAATTCTGGCGCTTCATGATCCTGATCCTGGGCGTGACGAACCTCTATCTCGTCTACGACCAGCAATTCCCCTTCTATTTCTCCTCCCTCTTCCCCACGCCGGAAGAAGGCAACGCCATGTTCGGCTATCTCAATTCGGCGCAGATTTTCGTGGAAGCGGGCGGCCTGTTCGTCGCCCCGCTGATCGTCCGGCGCATCGGCGCGACACGCGGCCTGCTGCTGGCGGCGGCGATCATGATCCTGCGCATCGGCGGATCGGGCCTCGCCATCGGTCCCATCACCATTTCGATGTGCAAGATGGCCCACGCCATCGAACTGCCGATCCTGGCCGTGTCGATCTTCCGCTACATCGCCTGGCATTTCGAGGCCCGCTTCGCCGCCACCGTCTATATGGTCGGCGTCAGCTTCGGCCATTCGCTGGGCCTCGCCATCCTCTCGCCGCTGGTCGGCATCAGCTATGACCTGATCGGCTTCCAGCACAGCTATTTCCTGATCGCGGGCTTTGCCCTGCTGTTCTGGACCTGGTCGCTGTTCGCCCTCTCTCCCACCCCGCCCGAACATGGCTCCCCCCACCGCGCGAGTGCAGGCGCGCCGACCCTCCCCCTTGTCGAGGAACCGCGCCCATGACCGCCATCGCCCACGAACCCCTGGCCGCGCGAAAGCTGGAGCGGCCCGTCACGGCCGATCTCGACGCGCGGATCGCCGCCGCCCTCACCCGGATCGACCGGATGCTGCCGCAATTCACCGATTATTTCCCGGCCCCATCCAGCGAAAGCGGCATCTATGCCCCGATCGACAATGTCGAATGGACCAACGGCTTCTGGACCGGGATGCTGTGGCTCGCCTGGCAATTGACCGGTGAAGACCGTTACCGCTCGGTCGCCGAACGCAACATCCAGTCCTTCGCCACGCGGGTCGAGCGGCACATCCATGTCGATCATCACGACCTGGGCTTCCTCTACACCCTGTCCGCCTGCGCGGGCCATCGGCTGACCGGCGACACGCTGGCCCGCTCCTCCGGGCTGGAGGCTGCGCGCCTGCTGCTCAAGCGCTTCGATCCGGTAGCGCAGGTGATCCAGGCCTGGGGCGACATGAAAGACCCCCGGCAGCGCGGCCGGATGATTATCGACTGCAACCTCAACGTGCCCCTGCTCTACTGGGCGACGCGGGAGACGGGGAACAAGGATTTCGCCGCCGCCGCCGACCGGCATCTGGCCCAGGCCGCCCGCCTGCTGGTGCGCCCGGACGCCTCGACCTTCCACACCTTCTATGTCGATACCAGGACCGGCAAGCCTCGCCACGGCAGCACCCATCAGGGGCATAGCGACGACAGTAGCTGGGCGCGCGGTCAGGCCTGGGGCATTTACGGCTTCGCGCTGGCGTGGCGGCACACCGCCGACCCCGCCTATCTCGATCTGGCGGCCAAGCTCGCCAATCATTTCCTCAACCGCCTGCCCAGCGACGGCATCTGCTGCTGGGATCTCATCTTCACCGACGAAAGCGGCACCCCGCGCGACAGTTCGGCCGCCGCGATCGCCGCCTGCGGCCTGCTAGAACTCGCGCAGGCGCTGCCGCTGTCGGACGAAACCCGCGCCACCTACGAAGCCTGGGCCGTCGCGATCGTGAAGACGCTGGGCGACCGCTATCTCGCCCCGCTGGAGGGATCGAACGCCCTGCTGCTCCACGCCGTCTACCACATGCCCAACAAGGCCGGCGTGGATGAAGCCTGCATCTGGGGCGATTATTTCTACCTCGAAGCGCTGATGCGCCTGCGCCACCCCTGGGAACCCTATTGGGCATGACAAAAAGGCCCGGATCAGCTCCGGGCCTTTGCCGTTTCCGGCGCGTCAGGAAGGGTGGCGGCGGTCAGTTGCCGACGACCGGGCGGACATCCTTGTTCATCGCGGCATAGCGCTCGCCGGTTTCCGCGCGGGCGATGGCTGCTGTGACCGGGGCCTGGACATGGGCGATCGCCTTGCTGCGGCACGCCATCATGCTCTTCAGGTCGGTGCTGGCGCAGACCCTGGAAGCGGCGCGGGCGATGCGGCTGCGCAGTTCTTTCTGCTGGTCGGCCTTCGCCAGGTTGAGGTCGCCATGATAGACTTCACTGGTGCGGCCATTGGACTGGAAATCTTCGGCGGAGGCCGCACTGGCGGCGGCGATCAGGGCGGCCGCGGCGGCAAAGGCGGCGGCGATCTTGGACGAACGGAACATGGGCATATCTCCTCAAAACCTGTTGTGACCGGGCCGCCAACGGGGGGCATCGCGGCGCCGGGTTGCGAACGGGAAGGGCCGGAGGTCTTCGGAGTCAGCACCTGTCCCGCTCGCCCATCCTGTTTACGTCCGGGCCGCGATCGCCGCGCGCCCGGTTCGACCGGATGCGATCGGCATCGGCCAACGACACCGGCTTCGACCAATGACAGGATGACGGGGGACGAACGGCACGACGAACGACATCTGCCCCGCCGCGAACGACATGTTCCGTAACGGAAAGCACGACTCGCAACGAAAAGGGAGTCAAAAGAAAGACGATTATGGCGTTCGCCGATCCGTCGAAAATCCTCCCCTGTAAGGGGAGGTGGCTGGCCGTAGGCCAGACGGAGGGGTATCCCGCTATCGGGAGGGGGACACCCCTCCACCGCCTGCAGCGGTCCCCCTCCCCTTACAGGGGAGGATTTTATGGCTCGTCCCCGTCACCCACGCTCAGCGAGCGGCTTGCCAAACACCCCGATCGCCAAACGAAAACGCCCCCGGCGCAAGGGATGCCGGGGGCGTATCCAGGATGCTGTCGGGCACTCCAGGATCGGGATGAACTCTCTGGACAGAAACGGCGCCACAGGCGGTGAACCGTCCCTTAACGCCCACCATCATAGCGACATGACGGGGCCGGTGACGGGCAGTTCGATGATCGGCCTTCGCCGGACGCCGGGCGGCATGGCCGGGCGACCAACCACCCACGACCGCCGACCAACGACATCAATCGACCGGGGGCAATCCCGCGACGCGCAGCGCTTCGGCCAGATAGGCGGCGAAGGCCGCCTCGCGCACCGGCGCGCGCTGCCGCATCCAGGCGAGCGCCACCAGCGGACGCCAGGCCGCCAGTGCTTCGGGGTCCAGCCCGGACAACGCCCGATAGCGCCGCTCATACCAGGCGCAGGCCGCATCCCGCACCGCCGCCTCCACGCGCCCGACATCCTCGCCGCGCCCAAGCCCGAAGCGCATCACCATCTCCGTCCGCACCACATCGGCCGCGATCATGCCGCGCGCCGCCCGCGACCAGTCGATCACGCTCACCCTCGCCCCCGTCGCCTCTTCGGTCACGATCAGATTGCCCAGGTGCAGGTCGCCATGCGTCAACCCATAGCCTTCATGAAGCTGCACCAGCCGCTCGATCGCCGCCGCGCGCAGTGCATCGCTTATCGGCGCGAACTCTATATCCTGCATCAATATCGCCTTGCGGCTGCGCAGCGCGGGCACCCGGCATTGCTGAAGCTGCTGCTGCAACCGGGCCATCTGCTCCAGCGCCCAACGCGCCCGCTGCGGACGGCGCGCGATATAGGCCAGCAGGTTGGGACCACGCACTTCCGCATAGACGATGCCCTGCCGCCCGGCCACCGCTTCCAGGCCAAAGACGCGGGGCGCCGGCAGGCCCATCGCCTGAACCACGCGCGCAATCTCATATTCGCGCGTGACGATGCCGGGATCGACATCGGCGTGAAACAGCTTGAGCACGCGCCCGCCATCCATCCGGTAAACCTCCGCGCTCGCGCCGGCGGCGATGAAGGTGGAAGGATCAGGCAACGTCATCGCCCGCCTCTGCCCGACCCGCTCCGGCTTGGCCAGCCTCTTCCCGGCTTTGCGGCGGAATCTCCTTCAAGCCGCTTGCCCCGCACCCTCCGAACAAATAAAGAACGAAACAATGAGTCTCCTCCCCTTCCCGCCGCAGAGGTTTTCCGCATGTTGACCCACATTTCCGTCCGCGGTGCGCGCGAACACAACCTCAAGGGCGTCGATGTCGACCTGCCGCGCGACAGTCTGATCGTCATCACCGGCCTGTCCGGGTCGGGCAAATCGTCCCTCGCCTTCGACACCATCTATGCCGAAGGGCAGCGCCGCTATGTGGAGTCGCTCTCCGCCTATGCGCGTCAGTTCCTTGAGATGATGCAGAAGCCTGACGTCGAGCATATCGAGGGCCTGTCGCCCGCGATCAGCATCGAACAGAAGACGACCAGCCGCAACCCGCGCTCCACCGTCGCGACCGTGACGGAGATATACGACTATATGCGGCTCCTGTGGGCGCGCGTCGGCATCCCCTATTCGCCCGTCACCGGCCTGCCCATCAGTGCGCAGACCGTCAGCCAGATGGTCGACCGCGTGATGCTCCTGCCCGAAGACACCCGCTTCTACCTGCTCGCCCCAGTGGTGCGCGGCCGCAAGGGCGAATATCGCAAGGAACTCGCCGAATGGCAGAAGGCAGGCTACACCCGCGTCCGCATCGACGGCGAAATGTATCTGATCGAGGACGCCCCCGCCCTCGACAAGAAGTACAAGCATGACATCGAAGTCGTGGTCGACCGCCTCGCCGTCGCCCCCGACATGGGCACGCGCCTAGCCGACAGCTTCGAACAGGCGCTGAAACTGGCGGACGGTCTGGCCTTTGTGGATCTGGCGGACGGGACCTTGGCGGACCTTGGCGCCGCCCCCTCCTCCGTTCGGGCTGAGCTTGTCGAAGCCCAGTCCTTCTCTTCAGAGGAAAAGAACGGCCCTTCGACAGGCTCAGGGCGAACGGGAATGAAAGGTAGCGCGGTCCCCGCCAACCGCATCGTCTTCTCCGAAAAATTCGCCTGCCCGGTCAGCGGCTTCACCATCGCGGAGATCGAGCCGCGCCTCTTCTCCTTCAACGCGCCGATGGGCGCCTGCCCGGCCTGCGACGGCCTGGGCGAAAAGCAGCTATTCGACCCCGAACTGGTCGTCCCCAACGAAGCCCTTTCCCTGAAAAAGGGCGCCATCGTCCCCTGGGCCAAGTCCAACCCGCCGTCGCCCTATTATATGCAGGTGCTGGGTTCCCTCGCGAAGGAATTCGGCTTCTCGCTCGAAACCCCCTGGGCCGACCTGCCCGGCGAGGTGAAGCTCATCATCCTCCACGGCACCGGTGGCAAGCCTGTCACCCTGCGCTTCCAGGACGGCAAGAAGGCCTATGAGGTCAAGAAAGCGTTTGAGGGCGTCATCGGCAACCTCAACCGCCGCCTGCTCCAGACCGACAGCGCCTGGATGCGCGAGGAACTGAGCAAATATCAGACCGCCATGCCGTGCGAGACCTGCGACGGCGCGCGCCTGAAACCCGAAGCGCTGGCCGTCAAAATCGCGGGCGAGGACATCTCCCTCTCCACCCGCCGCTCGGTGGTGGACGCGCTGAATTTCTTCACCGCGATGCCCGAAAAGCTGAACGACCAGCAGAACCAGATCGCCAAGGCCATCCTCAAGGAAATCGTCGAGCGCCTCGGCTTCCTCAACAATGTCGGCCTCGACTATCTGAACCTCGACCGCACCAGCGGCACCCTGTCGGGCGGCGAGAGCCAGCGCATTCGCCTCGCCAGCCAGATCGGCAGCGGCCTGTCGGGCGTCCTCTACGTCCTCGACGAACCCTCGATCGGGCTTCATCAGCGCGACAATGACCGCCTGCTCGTGACCCTCAAGCGCCTGCGCGACCTCGGCAACAGCGTCATCGTCGTCGAGCATGACGAGGATGCGATCCGCCACGCCGACTATATCGTCGACATGGGGCCGGGCGCGGGCGTCCATGGCGGCACCATTGTCGCGCAGGGCACCCTGCCCGAAATCCTCGCGGCAAAAGGCTCCCTCACCGCCGATTATCTGAACGGCACCCGCCGCATCGACGTGCCCACCAAGCGCCGCAAGGGCACGGGCAAGAAGCTCACCGTCCACAATGCCCGCGCCAACAATCTGCGCGGCGTCACCGCGTCTATCCCGCTCGGCACCTTCACCTGCATCACCGGCGTCAGTGGCTCCGGCAAGTCCAGTTTCACCATCGACACCCTCTACGCCGCCAGCGCCCGCGCCCTCAACGGCGCGCGCATCGTCGCGGGCGCGCATGACAAGATCACCGGCCTCGAAAATTGCGACAAGGTGATCGACATCGACCAGTCGCCCATCGGCCGCACCCCGCGCTCCAACCCGGCCACCTATACCGGCGCCTTCACCAACATCCGCGACTGGTTCGCGGGCCTCCCCGAAAGCCAGGCGCGCGGCTACAAGCCCGGCCGCTTCAGCTTCAACGTCAAGGGCGGCCGCTGCGAAGCCTGCACCGGCGACGGCCTTATCAAGATCGAGATGCACTTCCTCCCCGACGTCTACGTCACCTGCGACGTGTGCCACGGCGCGCGCTACAATCGCGAGACGCTGGAGGTGAAGTTCAAGGGCCACTCGATCGCCGACATACTCGACATGACGGTCGAGGATGCGGTCGAATTCTTCAAGGCCGTCCCGCCCATCCGCGACAAGATGGCGATGCTCGCCGAAGTGGGCCTCGGCTATGTCAAGGTCGGCCAGCAGGCCACCACCCTGTCCGGCGGCGAAGCCCAGCGCGTCAAACTCGCCAAGGAACTCTCGCGCCGCGCCACCGGCAACACCCTCTATATATTGGACGAACCCACCACCGGCCTGCACTTCGAAGACGTCCGCAAACTGCTCGAAGTCCTCCACGCCCTGGTCGACCAGGGCAACAGCGTGGTGGTGATCGAACATAATCTCGACGTCATCAAGACCGCCGACTGGATCATCGACATGGGACCGGAAGGCGGCGTCAAGGGCGGTGAGGTTGTGGCGGAGGGTACGCCCGAGCAGGTCGCGAAGGAGCCACGGTCATTTACGGGGCACTATCTCGCACCGTTGCTGGGGTTGGAGAGTGTGGCGGCGGAGTGATATCAAGCTGTTAGCGCATAGCTCATAAAAGCTGAAGGCTGTTCCCCGGCGCAGACCGGGGCCAGTTCAGGCCACAGAGATTTCGGCGACAGTTGCCCAATTACACCAAACTCACTCCGTCCTAGGCGTAATCCGTATCCTCCCCTCGCGCATGACCGCCCGTACCTGCTCCAATAGCTTCCCCGGTATCTTGCCATAATAGGGCGACCCGTCTCCGCCTTGCACGGGCCGCACATCAGGTCCCGGCCAGATGAAGCGGTTGACCTCGCTCGCCACGATCCAGCATCGCGCATCGTCCAGTCCCAGATGCCGCTTCACCGCCATCGGCATTTCTACAAAACCGCTGGCCTCGCGTGGCGGCTGCGTCGTCACCGGCGCTACATAGACCTGCAGCAAATCACCTTCGGTCACTGCCGCCAGCACGACAACGACCGGTCGGTCCTTTACGCCCTCGTCCCGCCCTTGCGCTGCCTCCCGTTCCCACAAATAGGAATAGGACAGAACGTCAGTCGGCTGCGGGATCGTCCATGAGCTGGTTGAGCGCACATGCTTCTTCGGGGATTTCGGCATTGAGGATGGCATCGAGCGTTTCGTCATCTAGGTCTCTCGTCAAAATGACCTGACGATCCCGACGCAGGAGGCGCTCATATTCGTCCAACGACAGCATCACGACCCGCGTGACGCCATGCCTCTGAATACCCACTGGACGAAGCATCGCCTCATCAGTGTAGTAGCCGAATTTACCAGCCACATCCTTCGCCGAGACCGCCAAAAGCGGCTTGCTCGCCATCATTAACACTCCTTTTCTTTAAATTCAAGATAATCCGTATTTTAGCCATAGTCAATAGTTATAATATTGCGCGATAGAATGGCTATGGCGACTATTTGCGGAATTTCGGAATGAACTCCCACCATAACGAAGCGATCCCGCCTCCCTCAATCGACACCATCCTACATCCCTGATATCCTCCACCCCATGACCAAGCTAACCCCCATCGAGTCCGAATTCGCGACGACGCAGGAAGCGGAAGCCTATGACGCCTGGTTCCGCACAGAGGTCGAGGCGGCGATGGCATCGGACGAACCCGACATCCCGCATGACGAAGCCATGGCAAGGATGCAGGCCATCCTCGACAGGCGCAAAAGCGTCGACGGACGCAAGACCGCTTAGGGCTGCCGGTCGTCTGGAAGTCGAAAGCGCTGCGAAAACTCGAAAGCATCATCGACTATATAGAGGCACGCAATCCGGCGGCGGCCGAACGTATCGGCGCCGCGATCCGCCACGCGGCCGATCGTCTGCCCGACCATCCTTATATGCACCGCCCCGGCCGCGTCCCCGGCAGGCGGGAAGCGATGGCCCATCCCAACTACGTCCTCATTTACCGCGTCAAGGCTGACGCCATCCAAATATTGGCCCTCCACCATACCCGCCAGCAATACCCCTGACCCTCCCTGTTCCCCGGCGCAGGCCGGGGAACTACCAAGCCTGACCGAACGCCCCCAAACCGTTCCCATTTTGTTCTGTCCTACACGCCCATAATCTGCCTACCCTCCCGGCAAACCCCTCAGCCGGAGGCACGCAGACCCATGTCCTATCATTTCCCCGACCTCCCCACCCCGGAACCGCAGGTCCGCGTCGACGGCTGGAGTCCCGCGCGCCAGCGCCGCTTCCTCGAAACACTCGCGGCGACCGGCGTCATCCGCCTCGCCTGCGAATCCGCGCTCATCACCTCGCGCGCGGCCTATAATCTGCGCATCCGCCGCGACGGCGCCGCCTTTCGCCTGGGATGGGAAGCGGCCGTCCTCATCGCCCGCGCGCGCCTGGCCGACACGCTGCTGTCCCGCGCGATCCTGGGGCAGGAGGAGGTTATCCGCCGCGACCCCGACAATTATGAAATGACCCGCCATCGCCACGACAACCGGCTCGCCATGTCGATGCTCGCCCGGCTCGATCGCATGGCGGACAATCCGGCGGAGGGCAGCGACGCCGCGCTCGCCCGCATCGTGGCGCAGGATTTCGTCGCCTTTCTCGACATGATCTGCCCGGAGGATGTCGCCATGGCGGAGGCCGAGCGCCTCGACCTGCCCCGACCCGGCCAGGAACCCATGGCCCGCACCATGGACGATGCCCGGATGCTCGACGGCGGCGCGCCCGACATGCCCGAACCGGTCGAGGACGCCACTGCCCAGGCTATGGCGTCCAGCCTCTCTCCCGGCGCATCCGTCGCCCTCTTCATCGCCGCCCGCATGGCGCTGCGCAACTCCGCCCGCGCCCCTGAAAATTCGCAGATTTCCGTCGCCGATGAACGGTGTGAACTTCGCACCCCGCCGGTGGTCCGCGCGACCCTTCCGCCCGATGAGGCCGCCGCCCAACTGCGCGGCATCTGGTGGGAAGAGGGTCGGGAGGTCTGGCGCACCGACTATCCCGCCCCGCCCGGCTTCGACGGCGAGGAAAGCCAAGAGATCTACGACGTCGACGATTATGAGCGCGACCTGACGCCGGAGGAGGAAGCGGCGGTCGCCCTGCATGAGGAAGCCGAACGCCGTCCCTATGAGGATGCCGCCGCCCGCGCCCGCGACGTCTTTTTCGGCTTTGCCGGGGAAGAGGAAGCGGAGGCGGACGCCCAAAGCGAACCGGGATAAGGCGACAGCAGGCCCGCCGCGACAGGATCGGCGCGCCTCCAGCAGCCCATCGGCCCCGCGATCACCCCGCGTTTGCTATTCGCGCGCCGATGGCCTATATGGAGCGAGCTATAGTCGCAAATCGATGGTCTTCGGCGCTTTGCGGCACCTAATATCCTTCTTTCCCTGCCCCTCTAGCAACCCGGCGCGTCCACACGGGATGCGTCGCATTGTAAAGAAGGAAATCTACCATGAGCATCGTCGGAACCGTCAAATTCTTCAACGCCGACAAGGGTTATGGCTTCATCGCTCCCGATGACGGCAGCCCGGACGCGTTCGTTCACATCTCCGCCGTAGAGCGCGCTGGCCTCGCCACGCTGCGCGAAAAGGACCGCGTCTCCTATGATCTGGAGCAGGACCGTCGCGGCAAGATGGCGGCCGTGAACATCGCCCACGCCGAATAAAGGCTTGCGGGGCGGCGGCCTGTCGCCGTGCGCCCCCTTGTCATATTGGCCCGCGCCGCGCCCTGTGGGCATCGCGGCGCGGGCCGGTCGGGCGCCGCTTGCCGGTGGCCGGCCTTTCTCGGGAAGAAGGATCATCGTCTTGGCCAATCCCGACTATCGCGCCCTCGCCGCCAAGGCCCGCGGCGAAGCCGACGCCGCCACGCTGGATAATGTCCGCGACCGCTGTCTCCGCTCCGAAGCCGCTTTCCTCGCCATGGCCCAGCGCCAGGATCTGGGCGACGCCAACCGCGCCCGCCGCGAACGGGGCGAAGACGTGCCCGCCGGCGAAGCATAAGGCATAGGCCGCCGCACGCCCACGTCGCTCCGTCGCGCCGTTCCTGCCCCTCTGCGGAACCCGCCGCCGCGCCGCCGGTTATCGCTCCAACCTGCAACAAGGAGCATGTCATGATCCGCACCCTGATCTTCGGCGCCATCGCCGGCTATGTCGGCAAGAAACTCTACGACCAAGGCAAGCTGACCGAGTTCAAGAATGATCTCGTCACCCGCTACAACCAGGCCAAGGAAAGGCTGGAGGATCAGGTCGAAAACCCCAGCCACCCGACCCGCCCCCTCAATTAATACCAAGTTGCAGAGAGAATGACTCAGCAAAATCGGCTGGTTGTTCCCCGGCGAAGGCCGGGGAACAGGTCGCTATGGGTTCCCATCGATCCATCCTAGTATGACATCCTTCAACGCGCCTGCTGGTCACATAAAATTGTTACCCAGACGCAACTATTCCGCCGTTGCGGGGTTGGCCCGCTGATAATGTTGAGGGAAAGAAGGAGAGTCCCTGTGCGCAAACCGATCCTCGCCATCGCTCTTGTCGCCATGCTACCGCTGGGCGCCTGTGCTTCCGACAATTATGGGGGTGGTTATGGCTATGACCGTCCCGGCAACAATTATGACGGCCAGTCGCGGCGATATCGGCGCGACCGCGACCGGGACCAGAATTATCACCCGCGCCGCCAACTGGGCGACAATGACCAGATCTACCGCGACCGCGACGGCCGCTATTATTGCAAGCGCGACGACGGCACCACCGGCACCATCGTCGGCGCCATAGCGGGCGGTGTGCTGGGCAATGTCATTGCACCGGGCGGTTCGAAAACGCTGGGCACCATCCTAGGCGGCGCCGGCGGCGCGCTGGCCGGCCGGGCGATCGACAAGAACGACGTCCACTGCGAATAAAAGCATTTTCAAGTCAGATGGATACATCTGGCGGCTCGGAAAATGAAAAAGGGCGCGGGATTTTCACCCCGCGCCCTTTCCTATTCCATACCGCTGGCTTACAATTTTTCGGTAAGCTCCGGGACGATCTTGAAGAGGTCTCCGACCAGGCCGATGTCGGCGACCTGGAAGATCGGCGCATCCTCGTCCTTGTTGATGGCGATGATGGTCTTGCTGTCCTTCATGCCGGCCAGATGCTGGATCGCGCCGGAAATGCCGATGGCGATATAGACTTCGGGCGCAACGATCTTGCCGGTCTGGCCGACCTGATAGTCGTTGGGCACATAGCCCGCATCGACCGCCGCGCGCGACGCACCAACCGCAGCGCCCAGCTTGTCGGCCAGCGGGAAGATGGTCGCCTCGAACGTCTCGCCGTCCTTGAGCGCCCGGCCGCCCGACACGATGACCTTGGCGGAGGTGAGTTCGGGACGCTCCAGCTTGGCGATCTCGGCGCCAACGAAGGAGGAGATGCCCTTATCCCCGGTCGAAGCCACGGCTTCCACCACAGCCGAACCGCCTTCGGCCGCCGCCTTCTCGAAGGCGGTGCCGCGCACCGTGATGACCTTCTTGGTGTCCTTCGACCGGACGGTCGCAATCGCGTTGCCGGCATAGATGGGGCGCGTGAACGTATCCTCGCTCTCCACCGACAGGATGTCACTCAACTGCGCGACGTCCAGCAGGGCCGCGACCCGCGGTGCGATATTCTTGCCGTTGCTGGTGGCCGGCACGACGAAGGCGTCATGATGGCTCATCAGTTCGACCACCAGCGGCGCGATATTCTCCGCCAGCGCATGACCGAAAGCAGCGTCATCAGCGACATGGACCTTGCCCACACCGGCGATCTTGGCGGCCTGGGCAGCGACCCCGTCGACGCCCTGCCCGGCGACCAGCAGATGCACTTCGCCCAGCTTCGCAGCGGCGGTGACGGCGGAAAGGGTCGCATCCTTGACCGCGCCGCCCTCATGTTCAACCCATACCAGAGTCTTCATTGTCTTAAATCCTCTACCACCGTTCGGGCTGAGCCTGTCGAAGCCCTGCACTTCCTCAAAAGAAGAACAGCCCTTCGACAAGCTCAGGGCGAACGGAAATAAAACTTACCCAGCGACGCCCAGAGCCTTGAGCTTCGCCACCAGTTCATCGACATCGGCGACCTTGACGCCGGCCGATCGCTTGGGCGGTTCGGAAACCTTGAGCGTCTCCAGACGCGGCGCGATATCGACGCCGTAATCGGCGGGCGTCTTGGTCGCCAGCGGCTTGGCCTTCGCCTTCATGATGTTGGGCAGCGACGCATAACGCGGCTCGTTGAGGCGCAGGTCGGTGGTCACGATCGCCGGGATGTTGAGCTTCACCGTCTCCAGCCCGCCATCGACTTCGCGGGTCACGCTGACCTTGTCGCCCTCAACCTCGACCTTGGAGGCGAAGGTGCCTTGCGGCAGGTTCAACAGCGCGGCAAGCATCTGGCCGGTCTGGTTGCTGTCGTCGTCGATCGCCTGCTTGCCCAGGATGATGAGGCCAGCGCCCTCCTCTTCCTGCACCTTGGCCAGCAGCTTGGCGACGCCCAGCGGCTCCACGTCAGCGCCAACATCATCCGGCGTCTGGATCAGGATCGCCCGGTCCGCGCCCATCGCCAGCGCCGTGCGCAACGTTTCCTGCGCCTTCGCCACGCCGATCGACACCGCGATCACCTCGGTCGCCACGCCTTTTTCCTTCAAGCGAATGGCTTCTTCGACCGCAATCTCGTCAAACGGGTTCATGCTCATCTTCACGTTCGCCAGCTCGACGCCCGTCCCGTCCGCCTTCACACGCGGTTTCACATTATAATCTATAACCCGCTTCACGGGCACAAGGATCTTCATCTTCAACATCCTCCTTATCAACGCCAGCACGGGCGCGGGCAGCCCGTTTCCGGACCACCCGCACCCTTTGGTGTCTGGTTCAGGCGAAAGAGCCGATCAGGCTGCTTTCCTCACTTCCGCCACGATCTTCTTGGCCGCATCGCCCAGGTCGTCCGCCGGGACGATCGCCAGGCCCGAAGCCGCGAGAATATCCTTGCCCTGCTGGACATTGGTGCCTTCCAGGCGAACCACCAGCGGAACCGACAGGTTCACGTCCTTGGCGGCGGCGACGATGCCCTCGGCAATGATGTCGCACTTCATGATGCCACCGAAGATGTTGACCAGAATGCCCTTCACCGCCGGGTCCTTCAGGATGATCTTGAAGGCTGCCGTCACCTTCTCCTTGGAAGCGCCGCCACCGACGTCCAGGAAGTTGGCGGGGAATTCGCCGTTCAGCTTGATGATGTCCATCGTCGCCATGGCCAGGCCCGCGCCGTTCACCATGCAGCCAATATTGCCGTCCAGCTTGATGTAGGCCAGGTCATATTCGCTAGCTTCGACTTCCGCCGGGTCTTCCTCGGTCAGGTCGCGCAACGCAGCGATGTCCTTGTGACGGAACATGGCGTTGCCGTCGAAGCCGACCTTGGCGTCGAGCACCAGCAGATTGCCCTGCTCGGTCAGCGCCAGCGGATTGACTTCGATCTGCTCGGCGTCGGTGTCGAGGAACGCGGCATAGAGCGATGAAGCAACCTTCGAAGCCTGCTTGGCGAGATCGCCGGTCAGGCCCAGCGCGGCAGCGATCGAACGGCCATGGTGCGGCTGGAAACCGGCGGCGGGATCGACCGAGAAGCTGTGAATCTTTTCCGGGGTCGAGTGGGCGACCTCTTCAATGTCCATGCCGCCTTCGGTCGACACGACGAAGGCAATCCGGCTGCTGGCGCGGTCGACCAGCAGGGCCAGGTAGAATTCCTTGGCAATGTCGGCGCCGTCGGTGATGTAGAGGCGGTTGACCTGCTTGCCCGCATCGCCGGTCTGGATCGTGACTAGCGTGTTGCCCAGCATGTCGGCCGAATGCGCCTTCACCTCGTCCAGGTTGAAGGCCAGGCGGACGCCGCCCTTCGCTTCGGGGCCCAATTCCTTGAACTTGCCCTTGCCGCGGCCACCGGCGTGGATCTGCGACTTCACGACATAAAGCGGCCCAGGCAGCTTCTTGGCGGCCTCGACGGCTTCCTCGACCGAGAAAGCGGCGTAACCAGCGGCGATCGGCGCGCCATATTTCGCCAGCAATTCCTTGGCCTGATATTCGTGGATGTTCATGGGGCTGGCCCGTCCTTTTGCGTTGAACCTGATGTCCAGCGGCTAAGCACAGGTGAAATGACGGCGCCAGCAGATTTTGCAAAATCACTTTGCAAAATTGCAAAACCGTTGCGGGCAACGGCCCCGGATTATTGTGAAATCGGGATCACAAGCTGCACTTCAGAACCGCTTTGCTCGTCACCCGAGATATCTCCGGATCGTCCAGCGCACGCAGCTTGTAGAGCCATTCATCCTTGCTCAGCTTCTCGCTGTGAGACTTGCGGAGCGACGCGATCGACTGCAGCTTGCGCAACTGGTCGATACTCAGGCGGCTGGCCATCCGTTCCGCCATACACCCCGCCATATGCGGCGAAAGTCCAGCCTCCAGCAGTTTCGCCCGCAGCCGCGATTCGGGCGACAGGCCGGAGCAGGACGCCAGAAGCATCGACAGGGAAAGCAGGCCGACGGCGGCACGAAAAGAAATGGTGGTCATGCCATCATTCATGCCAAAACATGCCTGAACACAACCTAAATGCGGATGCGCCGATAGGGAGCCGACAATGGGCAGGTTTTTCGCGACATTCTCTCACCGGATCGCCAGTTGGACCGGTCAACCGGCCGCCTTCATCCTCGCCGTCGCGGTCGTCCTGCTGTGGCTCCTCACCGGGCCGCTGTTCCACTATTCGGATACATGGCAGCTCATCATCAACACGGGCACGACCATCGTCACCTTCCTGATGGTGTTCCTGATCCAGAATGCGCAGAACCGCGACGGATCAGCCATCCAGGCCAAGCTGGACGAACTGATCCGGGCCGTGGAAAATGCACGCAACGATTTTATCGGCATCGAACATCTGACCGAAGCCGAACTGGAACGCATCAAACATGTTCTCGAACAGGAATGCGGCGACGACGAAGCCCATCACCATGCGATCGAACGTCTGCTCCAGCGACGCTGACCATCCCCGTCCATCAACGCCACACCCCTCAATGGGCGGGCACGATCAGCCGTTCATTTTCCCTGCGGTAAGCGTCGATCCGATCGGTATAGCTGCGCGCCAGACTCTCATAAGCCACGCGCCCCTCCCGCGAAGGGCTGGCCTGCGCGCGGATCAATGACATTTGCTGGCGATGCAGCAGGTAGTTGACATCCATCTCCATGCTCATCTCGCCTCCTCGCTTATTGCCGTGAGATTGGTCGATGAACCGGCTATGCGAGTCGCACGCATAGCGGCGAGTTGAACTTAACATAATCGCACGGCTGCGCGAATAGCCTATTACGCCGGATGTTCGGCATGGTGCGGCCGGCGGGCGACCAGGCGCAGGACCGCATAGCCGATCAGGGCCGAAAGCAGGGATCCCATCAATACGCCCCCTTTCGCCTCCTCCACCAGCAAGGGTTGGCCGGGGAAAGCCAGAGCGCCGATGAAAAGGCTCATGGTAAAGCCAATGCCGCACAACATGGCCATGCCATAGACCTGCCCCCAACTGGCGCCGGCCGGCCGTTCGGCGATACCAAGCCGCACCGCTGCCCAGATCGCCCCGAATATGCCCAATTGCTTTCCGACAAACAGCCCAAGCGCCACGCCCAGCGGCAGGGGCGCGATCAGCGCCGCGAACATGGCCCCGTTGAGCGTCATTCCGCCATTGACGAAGCCGAACAGCGGGATGATGGCATAGGCGCTCCAGGGATGCACCGCATGTTCCAGCCGGTGCAGCGGACTATCCTCCGCGTCGGGCGCGCCGGGCGTGCAGCGGATCGGCATCGTCATGGCGGCGAGCACCCCGGCCACCGTCGCATGGACGCCCGACAGCAACGTCAGATACCAGAGCAGCACAAAGCCGATCAGATAAGGGGCCAGCATCCGGACGCCTGCGCGGTTGAGACCATACATAACCGCCAGCACACCAGCCGCGCCCGCAAGCGCGACCAGGTCCAGGCCATGGGTGTAGAACAGGGCGATGATCGCCACCGCCCCCATATCATCGACGATCGCGACCGCCGTCAGGAACAGTTTGAGGGAGGCAGGCGCACGATCGCCGAGCAGCGCCAGCACGCCGATCGCAAACGCGATGTCGGTCGCAGCGGGGATGGCCCATCCGCTGGACAGGCCGGGCTGCGCCATCGTAACCGCCAGATAGACGATCGCCGGAACCACCATCCCCGCCCCGGCAGCCAGGATAGGCAGACGTCTCCGGTCCCAGGTGGACAGGCCGCCATCGAGGAACTCGCGCTTGATCTCAAGCCCGACGACCAGGAAGAAGACCGCCATCAGGCCGTCATTTATCCACAGATGGACGGTCATCGGACCCAATTTGGGCGACAGGGTCGGCCCCAATTCCATATGGATCAGGTCATGATAGAAATGGCCCGCCATGCCGGGCAGATTGGCGAACAACATCGCCAGGCCGGCGGCCAGGATCAGCAGCATCGCGCCGCCCGCCTCGCCAGTCAGAAAATCCCGCAGTGCAGAAGATGGTCGATGCTTCATCCGAAATAGGTCCCTTCTGGTGCATAAGGACGCCAAGGGGCTTGGAAGCGGCAGAGGCCGATGGCATCCTCTCTCGCGATCGGGCACGGGGGTCAAGCCTTTGGGGGACATGCTGGTTGCGGCACTCGCCGCGCTGCATCACGAACTGCTGCTGTTTGCAGCCGTCGGCTTCGCCCTTGGTGGCATTGACGATGTCCTTGTCGATCTCCTGTTTCTTTTCCGCAAAGCCTGGCGCGACCTCACCATCTATGCGCGCCATCCTCGGATGACGACCGCAAGCCTGCCCGTTTCCTGCAACCCCGGCAAGATCGCCATCTTCGTACCGGCCTGGCAGGAAGCGACGGTGATCGGGCCGATGCTGCACAATGCGCTCAGCCGCTGGGGCGCAGCGCATTATCGCATCTTTGTCGGCACCTACCCGAACGACCCGGCAACGATCAACGCCGTTGCGACATGCGCGGAAAGCGACCCCCGCCTGACGCTGGCCGTCAACAACCGTGAAGGCCCCACGACCAAGGCCGATTGCCTCAACCTGCTCTGGCGCGCGATGTTGGCCGAAGAGGAGGCTGGCGGTTTCCGCTACAAGGCGATCATACTCCACGATGCGGAGGATGTCGTCCATGCCGACGAGATCCGCCTGTTCGACTTCATGATCGACCGTTTCGACCTGGTGCAACTACCCGTGCTGCCCCTGCCCGGCCGTGGCGGCTGGTTCGCCCGTGCCATCGCCAATCATTATGGCGATGAATTTGCAGAGAGCCATGGCCGGCTCCTGATTGTCCGGGAGGCGCTGGGCGCTTCGGTTCCGTCAGCCGGGGTCGCCTGCGCCTTCGAACGGAACGCGCTGGCGGCTCTGGCGCACGATCCCGCCTATGGCCCGTTCGACCCGTCCTGCCTGACGGAGGATTATGAAGCAGGCCTGCGCATCCGCGCCATGGGCGGGCGCGGCGTCTTCGTCCGGATGCGCGACGCCGCCGGAGAATTGGTCGCGACGCGCGAATATTTCCCCGACAGCATCCAGGCAGCGGTCAGGCAGAAGGCACGCTGGATAGTCGGCATCTCGCTCGCCGGATGGGATCGCATGGGATGGCAGGGCGGCGTGGCCGAATGGTGGATGCGCCTGCGCGACCGGCGTTCCGCGCTCACCGCGCTGGTGCTGTTTGCCGCCTATCTGACCCTGTTGCTCTGGGTGGCGCTTTGGGCGATCGATCAGGTCTATCCACGCCCGACACAGCCCCTGCCTCCCTTCCTCACCAGTCTCCTCTGGTTCAATCTCGGCCTAATGATCTGGCGCGGGGTCATGCGCGTACTCTTCGTGACGCACGCCTATGGCTGGCGTTACGGGCTGGGCGCCATTCCGCGTACGGTGGTCGCCAACCTTGTCGCCATTCTGGCTGCCCGTCGCGCCGTCTTTCTCTATGTCCGCTCGCTCCTCGGCAAGCCGTTGACATGGGACAAGACACATCATCATTTCCCGGACCTGCGGACAGATCCATGACGGCGACCCGTAGCGGCCGGCCTCTGCGCTTCTTCGCGCTGCTGATGATCGGCTGGGTCGCGATCCGCCTTGCCGCCCAGCCAAGCATATCCGACGCACCGCTGTCTGCTATCGCTTCGCCCCGCCCCGTCGGCGTTTCCGCTGCTGCGCCTCCCTCAGCCCCCAAAATCGGGGCCAGCCCTACGCTTTTTCCTCACGGCGCGCGGCGGATGGCTCTGACATCGCATTCTCTCCCTACCCGGCTGCCCCTACCGGTGCTCCTCGCATCTCCGTCCACCCATCGAGGCGCGCCGCGCGTCTATGCCAGCCAGCATCATGCTATCGACACTATGAACAGCATTCCGTCCGCAATTCCCCGCCCGCTGTCCGTATGGCTTCCAGCACAGCCCAACCCCCGTCGTTGGCGCGGAAGCGCCTGGGCGCTCTGGCGGCCCGGCGACGCCAGCCGCGCCGACATCGCAACAGCGGGGCGGCTCGGCGGATCGCAGGCGGGGCTTCGCATCGACTATGCGCTGGCTCCAGGATCGCGCCGACACCCCGCCGCCTATGCCCGCCTCACCAGCGCACTCGAACGCCCGACAGCACCCGAAGCCGCCATCGGTGTCGCCATCCAGCCATTCCCCGCCCTTCCCGTCAGCTTTGCGATGGAACGCCGCATCAAACTGGCCGATGGCGCCCGCAACGCGATGGCCGTGCTGGCGGCGGGTGGCTTCGGCCCTACCCGGATCGCACCAGGCATCGATGCCGAAGCCTATGCGCAGGTCGGTCTGGTCGGCTTCCGCCGTCGCGATGCCTTTATCGACGGCAAGCTCTCGCTCCTGTCCCCCATCGCCCATACACCCCTCCGGGTCGGGGCGGCCATTTCCGGCGGCGCGCAAACGGGGATCGAGCGGATCGACATCGGCCCCGAAATCCAGCTCCGCCTCCCCCTGCCCAGCACGGCCGCCCGCCTCTCCATCGAATGGCGGGAACGGATTGCGGGGAAAGCGGCTCCCTCTTCCGGCCTCGCCGTCACCCTGGCCGCGGATTTTTGACCGACACCGCCCAAGCCGCCTTTAT
This sequence comes from Sphingobium sp. BYY-5, assembly GCF_022758885.1. Classification (NCBI taxonomy): domain Bacteria; kingdom Pseudomonadati; phylum Pseudomonadota; class Alphaproteobacteria; order Sphingomonadales; family Sphingobiaceae; genus Sphingobium; species Sphingobium sp. BYY-5. Next base: position 238,558 of record NZ_JALEBH010000001.1, on the reverse strand, counting down.
ATCGCCGCGCTTTGCGACTAGGCCCTGAGAAGCCATGGATCTTTACCTGCCCATCGCCAATCTGTCGGTGAACGCGCTGGTCATCATCGGACTGGGCGGCGTGGTCGGACTGCTGTCGGGCATGTTCGGCGTGGGCGGCGGTTTCCTCACGACGCCGCTGCTGATCTTCTACGGCATCCCCCCTACCGTCGCCGCCGCCTCCGCCGCGTCGCAGGTCACGGGCGCCAGCGTATCGGGCGTCGTCACGCACATGTCGCGCGGCACTGTCGATTTCCGCATGGGCGGTGTGCTGATCGCCGGTGGCGTGGTCGGCGCGGGCCTTGGCGTCCTCATTTTCCGCCTGCTGCAGCATCTGGGGCAGATCGATACCGTGATCGGCATCCTCTACGTCGTGATGCTGGGCGGCATCGGCGGCCTGATGGCCAAGGAATCGATCCAGGCGCTGATCGCGCTCAAGACCGGGCAGAAGCCGCAAGCGCGCAAGCGGCGTCATCATCCGCTGGTCGCGGCCCTGCCCATGCGCTGGCGCTTCTACCGTTCCGGCCTCTATATCTCGCCCCTCGCACCGTTGCTGCTCGGCATGGCGACCGGCATCCTCACCATGTTGCTGGGCGTGGGCGGCGGCTTCATCCTGGTGCCGGCGATGCTCTATCTGCTGGGCATGACGACCCAGTCGGTGGTCGGAACGTCGCTGTTCCAGATATTGTTCGTGACCATGGCGACCACGATGATGCACGCCATGACGACCAAGGCCGTCGATCTGGTGCTGGCCATGCTGCTGCTGATCGGCAGCGTTACCGGTGCGCAGGTGGGCACGCGCCTTTCCATGACGATCCGGCCGGAATATCTGCGCATCCTGCTCGCCGCCATCGTCCTGCTGGTCGCGGCGCGCATGGCGCTCGGCCTGGGGTGGCGGCCCGACGAAATCTACACGATCGAGATTCACTGACGATGCGCCGTCCCTTCGTCCTGATGGCAGCAGCGCTGCTGCTCGGCGCGGCGGACGAACCGCAACTGGTGCCCGACGTGTCGCAGCGCGACGTGGAGATCCAATACAGCTTCACCGGCGCCGATCTGCTGCTGTTCGGAGCGATCGTCTATCCGGGCGGCGTACGGCCGGAAAAACCCGCCGATGTCGTGGTGGTGCTCAAGGGGCCGGACCAGTCGATCCTGATGCGCGAAAAGCAGAAGGTCGCCGGCATCTGGGTCAATGCCGATCGGGCGCGCTTCCAGTCGGCGCCCAGCTTCTATGCCATGGCCTCGTCGCGCCCGATCGACCGGATCGTCGATGAACGCACCGCCGCCATCTACGAACTGGGCGTCGACAAGCTGCAACTCTCACCCTCCTCGCTCAACGACAGCGCGGAACTGGACCGGTTCCAGGCCGGGCTGGTCGACCTGCGCCAGCGCGCCGGCCTGTTCGTCGAACGCCCCGGCACGCTGGAGATCACCGACGGCGTGCTCTATCGCGCGCGCCTGCCGATGTCGGCGCGCGTCATCGTGGGCGACTATACCGCCGAAACCTTCCTGGTGCAGGACGGCCGCGTCGTCGCTGCGGCCGTCCGCGACATCACCGTGCGCAAATCCGGCTTCGAGCAGTTCATGGCGGTGGCGGCCGAGCGCTGGTCCTTCTTCTACGGCCTGACCGCCATCCTCCTTGCGGTCGGCATGGGCTGGGCCGCCGGCGCCATCGCGCGACGGTTATAGGACCGATCGACATTCAGGTTAATGCGGAAGCCTCAGCCTCATTTTCAACGTCATGCCGGACCTGATCCGGCATGACGGCTTGGGAAGCGCCTAAAACTGTGAATGTCGATCCGCCCTAATCCAGCGCGATCTGCTGCGCGGTGAGCCATTCATGCACGGGCGAAAGGTCGCCCTCATGCCGCTTCCAGCGTCCGACCGCCTCCGCATTGAGCGGCCGCCTGACCTGCGCGGCGCTGGGCGTGGCGACCGCCGCCTCATTCTCATGGAAGGACAGGCAGGCTTCGTCCCAGTCCAGCCCGCAATGCGCCAGCAGCAGCCGCGTCCCGCCCTCCTGATCCGCGACCAGCGCTTCATAGGAAAGCTGCAGCACCCGGCCCGGAAACAACCGGTCCCACAGCGCCATCAACCGGTCGAACCGCGCATAATAGCGCGCTATGTCCATCAGGTCGTAGCTATAGGCATAATAGGCTGACTGGCTGGCGAACAGATTCTTGTAGTTGCTCCACACCGTATCCATCGGATGGCGGCGAAGGCAGACGATCCGCGCCTGCGGCAGCGCGCATAATATATGCCCGACATAGAGGAAGTTTGCCGGCAGCTTGTCGACGAAGCGCGCCTTGCCTTCGGGCCGGTGGTGGCTGGCGCGCGCCATATAGGCCCGGCCGATCGCCAACGGGTCCGCCGCCGCGCTCGCCGCGATCGTCTCCGGGTCGATCACCAGGCGGGATCGCGTTCCGGCCAACTGCTTCACCGCCAGCGGCATCGCCTGCAACTCACCCGCCGACCCGACTTGCTGGTGGGAGGACAGGATACGATCGACCAGGGTCGTACCCGTGCGCGGCATCCCCACGACAAAGATCGGCGCCGGCTCGTCCAGCCCTCTGCCCCACGTCTTCGGCGCGCCATCGGCGAACAGCCGCTCGATCGCGTCGAAGATCGCCGCGTCCTGCGCGAAATCATAGCCGATCGCCTGTTTGTGCGCGGCATTGGCGACCGACAGATGGGCGAAAGCTTCGGCGGCGTTACCCATATCCTCATGGCTCTTGGCCAGTGCATAGCGGATGCGCCGCCTGTCCTCCGGCCGTGTCGCCTCACCCAGCGCCGTCTCCAGCCGGGGCACGCTGTTCGCCTCCACGCTCTGCCGCGACAGGATGGCCAGCGCATAATGGACCCGCGCGTCGCCCGGATTGGCCCGCAGGATCGCCTCATAATGGTCGCGCGCCGCCTCCACTCGCCCAACGAACCCGCAGGCTGCGGCGAGGTTATAGCGATAGCCCAGATTGCCCGGTTCAGCCGCCACCGCGCCTTCGAAAGGCGCAACCGATGCCTCATGATCGCCCAGCCGCGCCAGCACGCAGCCGATCGTGTCGAGCGTCAGGGCATCCCCCGGCCCGGCCGTCAGCGCATCCCGCGCCGCCTTCGCCGCCTCGCCATCACGGCGCAGCAGGATCAGCAGCCGGGCATATTGCGCCAGATGCTCCGCCTCCCCGCCCCGCGCCACCGCCTGCTCCAGCATGGGCAGCGCCTTGGCGACCTGCCCTGCCTCCGCGGCCGCCATGCCCAGCAGGAAGAAGCCACCCGGCTTGTCCGGCTCCGCCATCGCCAGCCGTTGCGCGGCCTGCGCTGCGGCCGGGAGGTCGCCCCGCACCAGTGCCGCGCGCGCCAGCGCCTCCAGGCTCATGCCGTCCCCAGGGTGAAGCCCGCCACCCGTTCGATCACCCAGAAGCAGCCGACGATCCCCGCGCCATAAAGCGCGCCCTGCCGTACCCACTGGTCGCGGTCGAAGATGCTGGCCAGCTTCATCACCCCCAACACACAGGCGACGAAGATCAACTGCCCCAATTCCACGCCGCCGTTGAAGAAGAGCAGGCCTGGCAAACGCTCCTGCGGCGCCACGCCCAGTTCGCGCAGCACGGTCGCGAAGCCCAGTCCGTGCAGCAGGCCGAAGCCCGCCACCACCGCAAGCTGGCGCCGCCGCTTGCCCGGATCGTCCCTGTCGCTCTCCTTCGCGCGGATCGCCTCGCGCGCCATGAAGGCGATGGACAGCGCGATCACCGCCTCGACCGGCGGCACCGGCACCTTGACGATGTCGAAGAAGGCCAGCGCAAGGCTCAGCGAATGACCCAGGGTGAAGGTCGTCACCAGCGCCAGCAGGAACCGCCCCCGCGCCAGCAGGCAGAGGCACAGGACGAAGGCCAGATGGTCCCAGCCGCCCAATATATGCACGATTCCCTGCCACGTATATTCGACCGCGACCTCCGGCAGCGCCCTGCTCCGCGCCACCGTTTCGCCGATCGGCAGGGAGAGCGTGTCGCCGTCCGGCTGCAACGCCTGCTGCACCCGCGCGCCGGTGGCGGTGGACAGGAAGGTGCCGCCATCGACCGCCCACGGGGTGACGATCGCGTCCTCCGCCGCCAGCACCCGGTCGCAGGCGATACCGATCGCATAGCGGGTCATCACCGCCTCGGTCAGCTTCTCACGGCTCGTCTCGCGACAGCCCTGCGGCAGGCCCAGCCGCTTGTCGCTGGCAAGGACGGAGGGGACCGACGCGCTCAATTCGAAGCTGCCGGGGTCGACGTCCGGCTGGATAACAAAGTCACCGACACGAAACACATCGGCCTGCGCCGGCGCAGGAAAGCCCATCGCCACCGCCAGGATCAGCAACGCACGACGCAGCATGTTACTGCTCCACCTTGATGCGATAGCCGGTCTCCAGCTTCAGGACCTCCTTTTCGACCAACGCGCCGGTTTCGGCCGCGAGATAGTCCTGGCGAACCTGATCGCGCACCTCGGTATAGGGCAGCATCGCGGACGCCCCCCGATCGCGCACCCGTGCGAAATGCCAGCCGCGCGTCGATCGCAGCGGCCCAACCCATTGCCCGGTCGGCGTCTTGTTCAGCCTATCGAGGAACGGCTGGCCGAACATGCCGCGCAGCATGGATTCGCCATAGTCGGGCAGGTCATGCCCCATCCAGAAATCATCGCCCTTGACCGTGCCGCCCGACTGCAACATCGCCAGCAACGCGGGTGCATTGGCCGGCTGCTTCTCGAAAAACACATGGTCCACCGACAGGCGCGGCTCGGCACGATAGAGGTCGCGATGGGTCGCATAATAGCCCATCAACTGGTCCTCGCTGGGATCGGCTGGTGCGCCTGCGATCATGAAGCGCACCCGGTCGATCAGCCGCTGCTTGGTCGTCTTGTCGGTCATGTGCATACCGCGCTCCACCGCCTCGCGGAACAACAGCTCGTCGGCGACATAATCGTGGATCAGCTTGGCCCTGGCCTGGCGGTCGGGCTTCTTGCCCGCCATCATCTCATAATCGTCGGACAGGCTCTTCTGCACGGAAAGCGGCACATCAATCTCTTCATGCCGGGCGCTGACCGCCCAATAAAGCAGGAAAATCGCCCCCGCGACGAGCAGGAAGACGAAGAACGGATCGCGGTTCGCCAAGCCGCGCAGCGACAAAAGCGACCCGCGCAACGAAGCCAGCACATGGCGCATCAGCGCAAACCCTTTCACACCCACCCGGCGCATCGGGCGTTCCTCCCCAATTATGACGATCCGGGAGGCCCACCCCTCTACGTCAAATGACGCATGGGGCAGCACCGCGGATGGCTCCCCTTGGTCAAACCTGACAGCCCACTGATGCCTGGCCCAAAGCGCTACGATCAATCCGCATGACGGTTCGCCATATAGCGGGCAGGCGATGTACCAAGCGCCTTGCGGAACATGGTCACGAAGCTGGGCACGCTCTCATAGCCAAGATCGGCGGCCACCTGCTGGATTGACGCCCCGCCCGCCAGCCATTTCACCGCCAGCATGACGGCCAGTTGCTGACGCCAGCGGCCGAAGCTCATACCGGTCTCACGGCTGATGAGCCTCATCATGGTCCGCTCACTCATGCCGGCCCGCTGCGCCCAGCCAACCAATGTCCCGCGATTCGCTGGTGTCGCGATCATGTCATCAGCGACCCTGCGCAGGCGAGGGTCAGTGGGCATCGGCAGGTGGAAATCCTCGATCCGCGCCGTGACGAGTTCGTCAAGGATCACTGCCACCAATCGCGAATTGGCGCCGCCTTCCTCGTAAAGGTACGGAAGATGCGCGGCGCGGGCCAGCAACGCCCGCAGCAGCGGGGTCACGGAAACGGCACGGCACAAATCCGGCAACCCTCCGCCGACAGTCGGATCGACGAAAGCGCAATAGCCTTCGAGCGCGCCCGTCACCTTGAATGCGTGGAGTGCGCCGCCCGGTATCCAGATGGCGCTTCCGGGCGGCACGATCCACAATCCGCCCTCAACCTCGCAACTGAGTGCGCCGCGCTGGACAAGCAGCATCTGCCCCTTCCTGTGGCGGTGCGGGTGGAGTTCGAAGCCGCCGCTATCTGCCATCGCGGCGCCGAAGGCCACGATGGGACGGGGCACGTCGTCAGGCTCGATCCAGCCGGGTCCATCGACGGCGGTCAGGATCGGCATCGTCTATATCCCGATGATCCGTCTAAATTTGGCGGTATTGAATAACATTCTGTCCAACCTTCGGAATGACGCCATGCATTGATCCCAATATCCATCAGGTCATGACCTGTCGAGGTCGCTTTGAACGCCTTGTCCGGAAGGGCCAATTCGAAAGGAAAAATCTTGACCACCTTGGATTCTGCTCCCGTCAGCAAGTTGCTGGACACTCTGCACCGCCAGGCCGAAATCTCCGATCAGCAGCATATCGAGGAAATGATGGCGGCGATCGAGGCCCCAGGCGCATCGCTGGAGCAGGTGGTCGCCGACCTCCTGGCGAAAGAGAAGATAGACTATCGAGCAAGCACGCGCAGCACGGCCGGAAATTTCCTGGCCGTCTCTCCGGCCTTTGGTCGCTTCCTTTACGCGATCGCACGCGCCTGCAAGGCTACACGGATCGTTGAGTTCGGCACGTCCATGGGGATATCGGCGATCTACCTTGCCGCCGCGCTCCGCGACAATGGCGGCGGGCAGCTCATCGGTTCGGAAATCGAGCCGACCAAGGTGGCGCGGGCGCGGGCCAATCTCGCTGCGGCCGGTCTGGCGGACCTGGTGGAAATACGCGAGGGCGACGCGCTCGAAACCTTGCAGCATGTCGGCAGTGACGTCGACTTGTTGCTCATCGACGGCGCCTTTTCACTGTATCTTCCAGTGCTGAAACTGGTCGAGCCGGGTTTGATGCCGGGCGCGATCATCCTGGGCGAGAATGCGTTCGATCCTGAATATCAGGCCTATGTCCATGATCGTGTGAACGGCTATCTCTCACAATCGCTGCCGATCGGCGAAGGCCGTGGCAACGAGTTCAGTGTGCGGGTCCGCTGACGGCCGGGGTAAAGCGCGAAGACATGTCGATCCCCCGGCTACGCCAGCATCTCCGCCGTAATCGGCAGGCTGCGGATGCGCTTGCCTGTCGCGGCATGGATCGCGTTGACCAGGGCCGGGATGACCGGCGGCAGGGCAGGCTCGCCAAGACCGGTGGGCGGATAGGCGGCCTTGACGAATTCGACGATGATCTCCGGTGCGTCGTTGATGCGCAGGAAGGGGTGCGTGTCGTAATTGGCCTGCTCCACCGCGCCCGCTACCTGCGTGATCTGCTGCCCGGCCAGCGCCTGGCCCAGTCCTTCGATCACCGATCCCTGCGCCTGGTGCAATGCGTTGATGGGGTTGATGATCTGGCTGCCGACATCGCCCGCGACCCAGACGGTCTTCACCTTGGGGCTGCCGTCGACGAGCGCGACCTCCAGCACCTCGGCGAAATAGCCCATATGGCTGTAATAGAAGGCGAAGCCCTTGCCCGTCCCCTTGGGCAGCGCCTTGCGTTCGGCCCAGCCGCTCATCGCGACGGCCTTTTCGATCACTCCCCTGGCGCGCGCCGTGACGAAGGGCGGGGCGTTATTCCCGCGCGGCATGACCTTCGGGTCGCCCAGAATCTCCAGCATCAGCGTCGGCAGATCCTTGCCCGCCGCCTGCGCGACTTCGTCCAGGAAGGCCTGATAGACGAAGGCGAGCGCGTTGGAGCCGGGCGCGCGGAGCCAGCCGGTTGGCATGTTGGTGGCGATGAAGCTCTGTTCCAGCAGCACATGGTCGATCAGGCCCGCGGGCAGCTCGCTGGCGGACAGTTCCGCCCCGCGCACCGGCTTGCCATCCTTGCCGAAGGTCAGGAAATGATCGTGGAAGGCAGTCAGCCGGCCACCCTTGTCCAGCGCCGCGCGGAAACCGTGCCAGCCGGCGGGACGGTAGAAGTCGCGCTGGATGTCCTGCTGCCGGTTCCATAGCAGCTTGACCGGCACGCCGGGCAACTGTGCCGCGATCACCGCCGCCTGCACCATATAATCGTTCATCAATCGCCGGCCGAAACCGCCGCCGATGCGCGAGAAATTGATGCGGACCTTTTCGGGCGGCAGGTTCAACGCCTTGGCCACCAGCCCGCGTCCATTTTCCGGATTCTGCGTCGGCGCCCATATCTCGATCGCGCCATCCTTGAACAAGGCGGTGCAATTTTGCGGCTCCAGCGTGCCATGGGCGAGGAAGGGATAGCTATAGTCGGCCGTGACCGTCCTGACCGCGCTCGCAAAGGCGGCATCGACATCGCCGGTTCGCACAATCTCGCCATCTGCCTTCGCCTGGCGTTTCTCCGCCGCCTGGGCGGCATAGCGCTCGGTCGAAAAGCCGCTCACGGCGCTCATGTCCCAGTCGACCTTCAACGCTTCGCGCGCCTGATTGGCGCTCCACCAGCTTTTCGAGAGGATCGCGACGCCATCGAAGCCGGATTCCGGCGTGCCGTCGCCCTTGATCGCCAGCACATGCGCCACGCCCGGCAGCGCCTTCACCGCGTCCAGATTGGCCGACTTGAAAGTACCACCAAAGGCCGGGCAGGTTTCCAGGACGGCATAGAGCATGTCCGGCAGCTTGAAATCGATGCCGAACAGCGGCTTGCCCGCGACGATGGCGGGCGTATCGACCCCACCGATCGATTGGCCGATGATGCGGAAATCGGCCGGGTCTTTCAGTTTCAGCGTCGCCGGATCGGGCGCGGGCAGCTTCGCCGCCGCCGCCGCGAGCGCGGCATAGGGCACGGATTTGCCGGATACGGGATCGCTGACCTTGCCGCCAGCGGTCTTCAGCGTATCGGGCGCCACGCCCCATGATTGCGCCGCCGCTGCGACCAGCATGGCCCGTGCCGCCGCGCCGGCCTGCCGCGTGGGCAGCCATTCGCGCGGCGTGGTGCGGCTGCCGCCCGCCACCTGGCCGCCGAAGATGGACTGGTCGGCATGGGTCTGCTCGATCGTCACCTGGCTCCAGTCGACGTCCAGTTCCTCCGCGATCATCATCGGCAACATGGTCTTGGCGCCCTGCCCGACCTCCGCATTCTTTGCGCCGATGATGATGCGATTGTCGGGCAGGATGCGGATGAAGGCCGTCAGGATCACCGGCGTTCCGTCCGCCGCCCGCGCCATCGGCACATGGAGATCGAACAGCAGTCCACCGCCCGTCAGCAATGAGGCGGAGATGAAGCTGCGGCGGGAAAGGGCGGTCGCGCTCATGCCTTTGCCTCCCTGATCCCGGCCGCGTCCTTGATCGCGGCACGGATGCGGACATAGGTGGAACAGCGGCAGAGATTGCCCATCATCGCCCCGTCAATCTCCTCATCGGTCGGCTTGGGCGTCTGCGCCAGAAGCGCGGTCGCGCTCATGATCTGCCCGGCCTGGCAATAGCCGCACTGGGGCACGTCCAGCTTCACCCAGGCGGCGGCGATCCGCTTACCGGGATCGCTTTTCTGCACGCCCTCTATGGTCGTGACCGCCATGCCCTGCACATCGCCCAGCGGCGTCTGGCAGGATCGCACGGCATTGCCGTCGACATGCACCGTACAGGCGCCGCACAGTCCCGCGCCGCAGCCGAACTTGGTGCCCACCATGTCCAGATCCTCGCGCAACACCCAGAGCAGGGGCTTGGCCGGATCGCCATCGATCTGTCGTTTCTCGCCGTTCACCGTGAAACTGATCGCCATATGCCTACCCCATATTCTTGTACCCTATTAGATGCCGATCTGCCCCGTCATGTCCAGTCGCATCAGGATAGGATGGTCATGCCTTCCTTATCTTCCCCGTCGATTTCACCCGGCTCGATATGGACCAGCAATGCGTCCAGTTGCGCCCGCGCTTCCACCACGCCGCGCGCCACCAACCGCCCCCGCGCATCGATCAGCGCGGCGGACGGACGGTCGCCCGCGCGATAATCGCCCAGCACTTGCGCGTTCAGGATGATGTCGGTGTCGCGAATGCGGTGCTGGCGCAGCAGGTCGCCATATTCCTCCGCCTGCCCTTCCCCCAGGAACAGCAGCCGCAGTTTCTTGCGGTCGGTCAGCGCCAGCGCGTCGCGAATGGCGGAACGGCTGGCCGGGCAGCCGGGGCGGATGAACAGCAACAGCATCGCGCGCCCGTCCGCGCTCGGCCCGCCGATCGTCAGCATGTCCCCCGCCAGCGTCGGCGCGCTCACGATCGGCGCGTTGCCGCCCGCGCCCTTCACCCGCCCGCGCGGTGGGCTTGCCGCCGCCCGATCCTGCAACAGCCGCACCTGCCGCGCGAGCGCGATGACGGCGACGACCAGCAGGATGACGATGACCCACAACAGGAAGAGAGAGGCGATCAACATGGTGTGGCCACAGCCTTTGTCATGGTCCCAACCCCGATAGATCCCGTCCGCCGCGCTACCCCGCCCCCCGTCCACGCTCGATAGGGTGTTTGACGTAGAGCCGTGGCGCATCAAGCCGCTATGCCGGATGCGGGGTCGTTCGCAGGATCCCCTTGGGCGGCCGAGGCCGCTCTGCAGCAGGCGCGCACAACACCTCTCCCATAGCGCCTGCTCCGGCCCGGACTCCCTGTGGGTCCGGGCCGTTGCATCGGGGGGCTACGTCAATCGCCCCATTGCCGCCTCGTCGCCCGCACCTAGCTTTCAGGACAAACGTCAAGGTTCGAAAAGGGGTTCGTGATGAGGCTGAAACATGGGCTGCTGGGCGCCTTGCTCGCGGCCACGGTGATCTCGTCGGCGGCGGTGGTGGCGCAGAATGACAAACCGACCATCCCGCCCGCGCTAGAAGCCAGGATCAAGGGGCTGAGCAAGGACAAGCGCGAATTTCTGACTTCCGACCCGGCGGAGATGTTCGCCGGCTCCTACGACAAGCTGTTCGAGCGGCTGGCGACCAAAAGTCCGCAGGAAATCGACGCCTATATCGAAGCTATGATGGACGCGGTGAAGGCGTCGAAATTCAACGCCAGGACAGACATGGCGGCGATCCCGCTCGACACCGACAATGAAAATTTCAACGGCTGGAAACTGCGCCGGCCCGGCGGCCTCGACCCCAAGCGCGAACCCGGCCCGTTCGAACTCAGCTATTACGCCCATGGCCGGGGCGGCGGCGTCTATGGCGGCGGCATCGCCACTTTCGCGGGCGCGCCGGTCGCGATCTTCCCGGAGGATCTGGTGGCGGGTAAGGTCGACGTCGCGATCGTGGGCGCGCCGCTCGACATGGGGTCGGGCTATCGCGGGGCCAAGGGCGGCCCATCGGCCATGCGCACCCAATATGGCGCGGGCGGCATCGACATGTACACCATGGTCGACCCGTCCAAGGAGCTGAAGATCGTCGATTATGGCGACATCGCCGTCGACAATATGAGCATCGAGCGCACCGTCGCCCATGTCCGTGAGCGCGTGGCGGAAATCGCCCGCACCGGCGCCATCCCCTTCATCGTCGGCGGCGACCACAGCCTGGAATATAGCGATGTAGCAGGGCTGGCCGACGTCCATGGCAAGGGCAGTTTCGGCGTCGTCCATTTCGATTCCCACTATGACGCGGGCAAGGGCGGCGTCCATTTCATCACCCATGGTGCCCCCGTCTATCGCGCGGTCAAGGAAGGCCATGTGCTGGGCAGGAATTATATCCAGGTCGGCCTGCGCGGCCCCTGGCCGGAGAAGGAGGGCTTCGAATGGATGCGCGACAATGGCGTGCGCTATCATGCAATGCCGGAGGTCGAGAAGAATGGCTGGCAAGCCACCATGGAGCGCGCACTCAAGGAAGCCCGCGAAAGCGGCAAGAAACTCTATGTCTCCTTCGACGTCGATGTGCTCGACCCGGCGTTCATCCCCGGCACTGGCACCCCGGTCCCCGGCGGCCTGACCATGCGCGAGGCGATCCCGATCGTGCGGCGGCTGTGCGCGGAGAATGAGCTGGTCGGTTTCGAGATCGTCGAACTGGCCCCGGTGCTGGACCCAACCTATCGCAGCGCGCTAAACGCCAATTTCATCATGCACGCCTGCCTGACTGGCGTTGCCATGCGCAAGAAGGACATCAAGCAGGCGGGCTATCTCTCCGACCTGACCACCGAACATGGCCAGCCCTTCTACGGCGAGAAGGCCGCGAAGGACGGCAAGGCGGAAAAGGTCGATCCGAATTTCGCGCGGGGCAGCCGCCGTCCGACGACCTGACTACCAAATCCTCCCCTGTAAGGGGAGGATTGTGTTTGGCTGCTGGCGGATGCCCACGGCCCTTTCGTTCTATACGTCATATGCCCCATGTCGTGACCCGCCGCGCCTGACCAGATGTCATTCATGACCGTCCAACGCGCCATAGCCCTGCCGCCCCGCTCCCGGCATCAGCGGGTGGACGGGCGCGCCATGGTCGCTTTTTCCCTGCGCGGCATCCGCGACATGACGCAGGTCGCGCCCGCCCGGCTGCTCTTCCCGGAGGGACGCGAGGGCGACTTTCCGCTGGCCGTCACCGTCACCACCTGCGGCGGCCTGACCGGCGGCGACCGCTTGTCTCTCGACATTCATGTCGATCCCGGCGCGGCGGCGACCATCGTCCCGCAGGCGGCGGAGAAGCTCTATCGCGCGCTGGACGAGGACGAACCCACCCGCATCGATACGCGCATCACCATCGGCGCGAGCGCGGCCTGCGAATGGCTGGCGCAGGAGGCGATCCTGTTCGATCGCAGCCGGATGCGCCGCACGCTGGAGGCGGATCTTGCCCCCGACGCGCGGATGCTGGCGATGGAGATGCTGGTGCTGGGGCGCGGCGCAATGGGCGAAGCCTACCGCCAGGGTCTGATCCACGACGCATGGCGCATCCGCCGCGACGGGCGGCTGGTCTGGGCCGACACGCTCCATGTCGAGGGCGATTTCGCGGCCCAGGGCCGCGCGCCCTTCGGCTTTGGCGAGGCAACCGCCATCGCCACTTTGGTCTATGCCGGACCTGATGCAGGCGACTATCTCGACCTCGCCCGCAGCCTGTTCGAAGGACCGGGCAGCGGCGCGACCAGCTTCGACGGGCTGCTCATCCTGCGCCTGACCAGCGCAGACCCGCAGGCGCTGCGCAAGGACGTCATGCGCGCCGCCGGGGTGCTGCGCGCCGCCATCTTCGGACTGTCACCGACCATGCCAACCATCTGTTACTGTTAGGGCCATGAAACTCACAACGCGCGAAAAGGACAAGCTGCTGGTGGCGATGGCCGCGATGGTCGCGCGGGGCCGGCTGGCGCGCGGGGTGAAGCTCAACCATCCCGAAGCGATCGCGCTCATCACCGACCATGTGATGGAGGGCGCGCGCGACGGGCGCTCCGTGGCGGCGCTGATGGCCAGCGGCGGCCATGTCGTGACCCGCGACCAGGTGATGGAGGGTATATCCGAGATGATCCACGACATCCAGGTCGAGGCGACCTTTCCCGACGGCACCAAGCTCGTCACCGTCCACAGGCCGATCCGGTGAGGGCAACCAACCAACATCCGTTCGGGCTGAGCCTGTCGAAGCCCTCCACTGAGCGGAGCGAAGTGCCTTCGTCTTCGCTCAGGCACGCCCTTCGACAAGCTCAGGGCGAACGGTTGTGGAGGTGGTTCCCATGATCCCCGGCGAAATCCTCACCGTCCCCGGCGACATCGTGCTGAACGAAGGCCGCGCGCCGCTTATCCTCACCGTCGCCAATAGCGGCGACCGGCCGATCCAGGTCGGCAGCCATTATCATTTCGCGGAGAGCAACCCCGCGCTGCGCTTCGACCGCGACGCCGCGCGCGGCTATCGGCTGGACATAGCGTCGGGAACCGCCGTGCGCTTCGAGCCGGGGCAGAGCCGGGATGTGCAACTGATCCCTTATGCCGGGAGCCGCACGGTCATTGGTTTCCGGGGCGATGTGATGGGGGAATTGTGATGCGAACTCATCAATATCATCCGTCATCCCCGCGAAGGCGGGGATCCATCTCCCAGCGTTGCAACCAGAATAGAGGTTGGGAGATGGGTTCCCGCCTTCGCGGGAATGACGATGTTAATTGGTGCAAGGGCGTCTCATGCCCGTAACCCTGTCCCGCCGCGCCTATGCCGGGATGTTCGGTCCCACGGTCGGCGACCGGGTGCGGCTGGGCGACAGCTCCCTCTTCATCCGGGTCGAGGAAGACCGGACCATCTATGGCGAGGAGGTGAAGTTCGGCGGCGGCAAGGTGATCCGCGACGGCATGGGACAAAGCCAGATGAGCCGTGCGGAGGGCGCGCCCGACACCGTCATCACCAACGCGCTGATCCTGGATCATTGGGGCATCGTGAAGGCAGACGTCTCGATCCGCGACGGCCGCATCCATGCCATCGGCAAGGCCGGCAATCCCGACATCCAGCCCGGCGTCGACATCCCGATCGGTCCGGGCACGGAGATCATCGCGGGCGAGGGCCGCATCCTGACCGTCGGGGGCATCGACGCGCATATCCATTTCATCTGTCCGCAGCAGGTGGAGGAAGCACTCAATGCAGGCATCACGACGATGCTGGGCGGCGGCACCGGCCCGGCGCACGGCACCTTGGCGACCACCTGCACGCCGGGAAGCTGGCATATCGGCCGGATGCTCCAGGCGCTGGAGACCATGCCGATGAATTTCGGCCTGTTCGGCAAGGGCAATGCCAGCCAGCCCCGCGCGCTGGAGGAGATGATCCGCGCGGGCGCCTGTGGCCTGAAACTGCACGAGGATTGGGGCACCACCCCCGCCGCGATCGATTGCAGCCTGTCGGTGGCGGACGATTACGACGTTCAGGTCACGATCCACACCGATACGCTGAACGAGGCCGGTTTCGTCGAAAGCACCGTCGCGGCCTTCGCGGGGCGGACCATCCACGCCTTCCATACCGAGGGTGCGGGTGGCGGCCATGCGCCGGACATCATCAAGGTGGCGGGGCTGCCTAACGTCCTGCCCTCCTCCACCAATCCGACCCGGCCCTATACCGTCAACACGATCGAGGAACATCTCGACATGCTGATGGTGTGCCACCATCTCGACCCGCGCATCGCCGAGGATGTCGCCTTCGCCGACAGCCGCATCCGCAAGGAGACGATCGCGGCGGAAGACATCCTGCACGACCTGGGCGCCTTCTCCATGATGTCGTCGGACAGCCAGGCGATGGGGCGCGTGGGGGAAACCATCATCCGCTGCTGGCAGACCGCCGACAAGATGAAGCAGCAGCGCGGGAGCCTGGGCAGCGACGACGCCGACAGCGATAATTTCCGCGCCAAGCGCTACATCGCCAAATATACGATCAACCCCGCCATCGCACACGGCATCAGCCACATCGTGGGGTCGATCGCCGTGGGGAAGCTCGCCGACCTCGTCCTCTGGTCGCCTGCCTTCTTTGCGGTGAAGCCCGATCTGGTCATCAAGGGCGGCAGCATCGCCACCGCGCCGATGGGCGACCCAAATGCCAGCATCCCGACGCCCCAGCCGGTCCATTATCGCCCGATGTTCGGCGCGATGGGCCGCGCGGGCGCGTTGTCGGCGGTGCATTTCGTGTCGGCAGCGGGGATTGCGGAGGGGATCGGCGAACGGCTCAAGCTCGTCCGGCCGCTGGAGGCGGTGCACAATACGCGCGGCGGGATCGGGAAGGCGTCGATGATCCTGAACGACGCCATGCCGGATATTCAGGTCGACCCCGAAACCTACGAGGTTCGGGCGGATGGCGAACTGCTGACATGCGAACCGGCGAGTGTCCTGCCGTTCGCGCAACGGTATTTCCTGTTTTGATGCGCTGCCCTATCTCCCATTCACTCGTCATTCCCGCGCAGGCGGGAACCCATCTCCCAACCTATCACCTGTCGAAAGGGCCGGAGATGGATCCCCGCCTGCGCGGGAATGACGGATGTGGTTTTAGGATAGATCGAACATGCTGACCGCCCACGATGTCCTTCCCCACGGCCACTGGTCCGGCCCGGCCGCCGACCATATCACGCTGGACCATGACGCCCGCCATCGGCGGCGCTGGTATTATACCGCCGATCATGGCACGGCCTTCCTGCTCGACCTCGCCCGCGCGACCGTCCTTCAGCATGGCGACGCGCTGCAACTGTCGGATGGGCGGCTGGTCGAAGTCCTCGCTGCGCCCGAAGTGCTGGTGGAAGTCACCGCCGCCGATCCTGCCGCAATGATCCGCCTCGCCTGGCATATCGGCAACCGGCATCTGCCCGCTGAACTGCACCCGCACGCCATCCGTCTGCGCGACGATCATGTCATCAACGCCATGCTGGAGGGGCTGGGCGCGACCGTGACCAAGGTCCAAGCCCCCTTCACCCCCGAAGGCGGCGCCTATTCGGGGGCCAGTCACAGCCACGACCATCATCATCATCATCATGACCACGATCATGAGCATTCCCATGCCCATCATCACCACGACCATGCTGGCTGACGCCGCCCTCCATCGCCTGCTGGCCTGGACCTCGCCTTCCTATCCGGTGGGCAGCTTCACCTATAGCCACGGCCTGGAAACGGCGGTGGAGGATGGCCGCGTCCGCACCGCCGCCGACGTCACCGCCTATATCGAGGCGGTGCTGGCGCGCGGCGGCGGCTGGGTGGACGCGGTGCTGTTCGTCCATGCCCATCGCGCGGCGGGCGATGCGGCGGCCTTCGACGCCATCGCCGAACTCGCCGCCGCCTTTCGCGGCAGCAGCGAGACCGCGCTCGAAAGCCGCCAGCAGGGTGGCTCCTTCCTGTCGGTCACGCGCAAGGCATGGCCCCACCCCGCGCTCGACGCCTTCGCGCAGCGCTGGGGCGACCAGCCCATGGCCCACGCCACGGTCATGGCGCTCGCCTGCGCCGCGCACGCCATCCCGCTCGAACCGGCGCTCCATTGCTGGCTCCATGCCACCGCCGCCAATCTTGTGTCGGCCGGCGTCCGCCTGGTCCCGCTCGGCCAGACCGACGGGCAGCTTGCGCTTGCCGCCCTGTCCCACGCCATCCCCGCCATCGCGAACAAGGCGCTCGTCACGGCACTGGACGATCTCGGCACCGCCGCGCCCGATCTCGAACTCGCCAGCCTCGCCCATGAAACCCTCTATACAAGGCTCTTTCGATCATGACCTCGCACCATGGCCCCTTGCGCGTCGGCATCGGCGGCCCGGTCGGCTCCGGCAAGACCGCGCTGACCGACCGGCTCTGCAAGGCGATGCGCGACCATCATAATATCGCCGCCATCACCAACGACATCTACACCCGCGAAGATGCGGAGTTTCTCACCCGCTCCGGCGCGCTCGTCCCCGAACGGATCATGGGCGTGGAGACCGGCGGCTGCCCGCACACCGCCATTCGTGAGGATGCCAGCATCAACCTCGCCGCCGTGGACGAGATGAGCCGCCGTTTCCCCGGCCTGGAGCTGATCTTCATCGAAAGCGGCGGCGACAATCTGGCCGCGACCTTTTCCCCCGAACTGGCCGACATCACCATCTATGTCATCGACGTGTCGGCGGGCGACAAGATCCCGCGCAAGGGCGGCCCCGGCATCACCCGGTCCGACCTGCTCATCATCAACAAGATCGACCTCGCCCCGCTGGTCGGCGCGGACCTCAATGTCATGGACCGGGACGCGAAGAAGATGCGCGGCACCCGCCCCTTCCTCTTCACCAATTTGAAGGACAATATCGGCCTGCCCGCGATCATCAACTTCATCGTCACGACCGGCGGTCTACGGACCCAAGCGGCCTGATCGATGGACCGCGCCGCCTATGTCCTGCGCGAAAAGCGGCTCTACAATAAATGGGTCGCCAGCCAGACATTGGAGGATTATGCGCTGCGCTATACCGCCGACAGCGCTCGGCGCTGGTCGGCGGGGCAGGTCGCCAACACCGCGATCGGCGCTACCGCCTTCCTCGCCTGCGAAGCGATCGGCGCGTCCATCACCCTGACCTATGGCTTTGCCAACAGCGTCGCAGCCATCGCCGCCGCCGTGGCGTTGATGTTCGTCATCGGCCTGCCCATCGCCTATCATGCGGCGAAGCACGGCCTGGACATCGACCTGCTGACGCGCGGCGCGGGCTTCGGCTATCTGGGGTCCACCCTCACCTCGCTCATCTACGCCAGCTTCACTTTCCTCCTCTTCTCGGTGGAAGCGACGATCATGGCGGTGGCGCTCAAAGCCATGACCGGAATGCCGATGAGCATCGCCTATCTGGTGAGCGCACTCGTCGTCATCCCCATCGCCCTTTACGGCATGAGCGCCATCACCCGCTTCCAGAACGCCACGCAAGGCGTGTGGATCGCGCTCCAGGTCGCGCCGATCGCCTATATCCTCTGGTCCGGCCCCACGGCGCTGGCGGAATGGAGCCGCTTCACCGGCCAGTTGGGCGCGAAGGACGGCAGCGTCAGCCTGCTCTATTTCGGCTTCGCCCTTTCAACGCTCCTGTCCCTCCTGCCGCAGATCGGCGAGCAGGCCGACTATTTGCGCTTCCTGCCCGCCAGGGCGAAGATCGGCCGGGGCAAATGGTGGGCGGCGATGCTGGCGGGCGGACCGGGCTGGACGCTGATCGGCGGCATGAAACTGCTGCTCGGTTCCTGGCTCGCCCATTTCTTGATCCGTAGCGCGGCGGCGCAAAGCGAGGCATCCAGCCCCACCGCCATGTTCCAGGCCATCTACACCGCCATGTCGGGCCATGCCGGGCTGTCGCTGATCCTGACCGGCCTCTTCGTCGTCATCTGCCAGCTCAAGATCAACGTCACCAACGCCTATGCCGGGTCGATCGCCTGGTCGAACTTCTTCGCCCGCCTGACCCACAACCATCCCGGCCGCGTCGTGTGGCTGATCTTCAACGTACTGCTCGCGCTGCTCTTGATGGAAGTCGGCATCTTCGACGCGATCGAGGCGATATTGATCCTCTACGCTACGGTCGCGGCGGGCTGGATCGGCGCGCTGGCGGCCGACCTGATGATCTCCAAGCCGCTCCGTCTCTCCCCATCAGGAATCGAGTTCAAGCGCGCGCATCTCTATGACATCAACCCGGTCGGCATCGGCGCGATGCTGCTGTCGATCCTAGTGTCGGGCAGCGCGCATCTCGGCCTGCTCGGTCCCCTGGCACAGGCCTTCGCCCCGGTCATCGGCATGGCGGTCGCCTTCACCAGCGCCCCGATCATCGCGCTCGTCACCCATGGCCGCTATTATATTGCCCGCCGCTCCCACTGGTCCGAAGGCAGCCAAGCGCAGACCTGCATTATCTGCGAAAACGCCTTCCAGCACGCCGACATGGCGCATTGCCCCATGTATGCCGCGCCCATCTGTTCGCTTTGCTGTACGCTGGAGGCGCGCTGCCACGACCGGTGCAAGAGCGACAGCCGCGCCACGCAGCAGGCGGCGCGCTGGCTGGAACGCCTGCTTCCGCGCGCCGTCGCCGATTATGTCCACACGCCTGTCGGCCATTTCATCGCGGTGATGACAATCATCACCCTGGCCAATGGTGCGGTGCTGGGCGGCATCGGCTGGCAGGTCGCCCGCCGCGCGCCCTCCATCGCCACCCAGACCGGCAGCCTGATGCTGGGCCTCTTCCTGCTCTTCTCGCTGTTCGGCGGGGTGATCGCCTGGATGATCGTGCTGGCCCATCAGAGCCGCCGGTCGGCGATGCAGGAAAGCGAGCATCATGTGCAGAAGCTGATGGAGGAGGTGATCGCCCATGACGTGACCGGGGCGGAGCTGCAACGGGCGAAGGAAGCCGCCGAGGCCGCCAATGCTGCGAAGAGCCGCTACCTCGTCAGCGTCAGCCATGAGATACGCTCGCCGCTCAACAGCATCTACGGCTATGCCCAGTTGATGGAGCGCGGCCATGAAATCGCGCCGATCGAGGCCGCCAAGGTCATCCGCCGCAGCGCCGAACATCTCACCAACCTGGTCGAAGGGCTGATGGACATCAGCCAGGTCGAAAGCGGCGTGCTGCGCATCAGCAACGAAACCGTCCGCCTCTCCCCCTTCGTCGACCAGATCGCCAACATGTTCCGCCCGCAGGCACAGGCGAAAGGGATCGAATTTCTGTACGAGCGGCCCGAAAAGCTGCCCGATTTCGTGCGCACCGACCAAAAGCGCCTGCGCCAGATCCTCATCAACCTCCTCTCCAACGCGATCAAGTTCACGCGCAGCGGCTCCGTCACCTTCCGCGTCGCCTATCGCAGCCAGATGGCGACCTTTGACATTATCGACACCGGCATCGGCATCGCGCCGGACGACCTGAAACGCATCTTCGACCCGTTCGAACGCGGCTCCAATCCCGACGCGCAGAAGCAGAAGGGCGTGGGCCTCGGCCTCGCCATCACCCAGGCGCTGGTACAGATATTGGGCGGCGACCTGTCCGTGACCAGCGATCCGGGCGGCGACATGCAGAATGGGCGCACGCAATTCACCGTGCGGTTGATGCTGGGCCATGTCGCCGCCCAGGCGACGGACGGCCAGCCGGTCGAAACGATCAAGGGCTATGAAGGTCCGCGCCGCAAGATATTGCTGATCGACGATGACGCCGCGCAGGTTGCCGTGTTGCGTGGCCTGCTTGAACCGCTGGACTTCACGGTGTTCGAAGCGCTGAGCGGCCATGTGGGGCTGGAAATCGCAGCCTATGAGAAACCCGACATCGTCCTGCTCGACATTTCCATGCCCGGCGAGTCCGGCTGGGACATATGCCGCATTCTGCGCGAACGGCTGGGCGGCGCTGTCCGCATCGTCATGGTCTCCGCCAACGCGCATGAATATCATCGCGGCGGCGACGGACGTGCGGCGCACGACATGTTCCTGATGAAACCGGTCGATCTCGACGCGCTGCTGGACGCGATCGCCGATCAGCTTCGCATCCGCTGGACCGGCGACGCCCCCCTGACGCCGCTTCCGCAAGCGGAGGATGACGCCCTCCCCGCCTTGCCCGAAGAAGCCGCCCCCCTTCTCGCCGACATTGAGCAGAAGGCGATCATCGGTCATGTCCGCGGTATCGAAGCCAGCATTCGCGCGCTGGAGGAAATCGTGCCCGACGCCCAGCCTCTCACCCGACGCCTGCTCGGCCATCTCGACCGTTTCGACCTCAAGGGGCTTATCAGAACCATAAGGGCCGCCCGATGACCATGCCTTCCCACAACGACACCGTTCTGGTCGTCGACGACACGCCGGAATCGCTACGCTTCCTCACCGACACACTGGAAGCCGCGCATATTTCCGTCCTCATCGCCACCAGCGGCGACGCAGCGCTGGAACTGCTGGAGCATGTCGCGCCCGACCTCATCCTGATGGACGCGGTGATGCCCGGCCTGGACGGCTTCGAAACCACGCGCGCAATCAAGCAGCTTCCCATCGGTGCGCCCATCCCGATCATCTTCATGACCGGCCTCACCGAAAGCGAGCATGTCGTCCATGCCCTGGAAGCGGGCGGCGTCGATTATGTGCGCAAGCCCATCGTGGTCGAGGAACTGCTGGCCCGCGTCCGCGTCCACATGGCCAACGCCCGCCAGACCCAGGGCGGCCAGTTCGCCCTCGACGCGACCGGGCGCAACCTGATCGCGGTCACGACCGAGGGTCAGCTTTCCTGGAGCACACCGGGCGCGGAAAAGCTGATGGAAGCGCTGGAACCCGGTTGGTCGCGCGGCGCCATCGCCCCGCCCGCTCTGCTGCGCACCGCCGTCACGCGCCTGCTGGGCAACGATCTGCCTGCCGGGACCACTGCCAAGGCAGACAGCGGCCAGGGCGACACAGTGGAACTTATCATCGTCGGTCGCCCCCGCCGCGACGAAATCCTGATCCGCCTCAACCATCTCGATCCGCTGGCCGACATCAGCCGCCTGCAAAGCCATTTCGGCCTCACCCAGCGCGAGGCGGAGGTGCTGCTCTGGATCAGCTATGGCAAGCCCAACCGCGTCATCAGCGAGATATTGACCATCAGCCCGCGCACGGTGAACAAGCATCTGGAACAGATATTCGAAAAGCTGGGCGTCGAAACCCGCGCCGCCGCCGCCGCCTTCGCGGTCAGGGTGATCGCGCAATAGCCCTGGCGATAATCAGGCGTCGCCGCTCAGGATGGCCGCATAGTCGGCCGGATCGACATTGCTCCCCGACAGCACGACAACCACCGCGCCGTCCCGCTCCGGCGTCAGCCCGGCGAGCAGCGCCGCCAGCGCCACCGACCCGCCCGGCTCGACCACCAGCTTGAGCGTCGAAAAGGCGAAGCGCATCGCTTCACGCACCTGATCGTCGGTCACGACCAGCCCGCTCGTCACCAGCGCCCGGTTGATCGGAAAGGTCAGCGCGCCGGGCCTCGGCGCCAGCAACGCATCACAGATGGACCGGGCATCGGGCGCAACCGCCTCCCGCTGCCCGTTGCGGAGCGATCGCGCGGTATCGTCGAACCCCGTCGGCTCGACGGTATGAATATCGACATGCGGCGCGCGCGCCTTGACCGCTGTTGCGATCCCGGCCGTCAGACCGCCCCCGCCGCAGCAGACCAGCACCTGCCCGATCTCCGCACCGGCCTGCGCCGCTTGATCGATAATCTCCAGCCCGGCCGTGCCCTGTCCCGCGATGATGAAGGGATCGTCGAAGGACGGCACCAGCGTCGCCCCCCGCCTTTGCGCCAGATCGGTGGCGATCGCCTCGCGGCTTTCGGTCAGCCGGTCATAGGACACCACCTCCGCCCCCAACGCGCGGGTATTGGCGATCTTGATCGCGGGCGCGTCGGCCGGCATCACGATGGTCGCGGGCATCCCCAGCATCCGCGCCGCCGCCGCCACGCCCTGCGCATGATTGCCCGACGACCAGGCGACAACGCCCGCCGCCCGTTCGGCCTCATCCAGCCGCGCCAGCCGGTTATACGCCCCGCGAAACTTGAACGACCCGGTATGCTGGGCGCCTTCGAATTTCAGCAACACGCACCGCCCGCATCGCTCGTTCAACCTAGCATTTTCCAGCAGCGGCGTACGCACCGCCGCAGGCGCAATCACCCGCGCGGCATCCAGAATATCGTCGATGGTGATGGCAGGGGCGTCGGTCATGCCCAAACCTAGCGTGGCCACAACGCGATCCGCAAGCGCGGGACTATCGATATGGCGGGAAATGGTGCGCTTACCATCAACCTTGCCCAATTGGGCCATCAAGCACCGTCGGGCGCCGGAGCCGCTCGCACGTCTCCGGGGCCTTCCAGGGGGAGCCCAGGTGATAACGAGCGCATTTCACGACGGCCGCACCAGCGGCACTGTAGTGATGTGAGCCTCTGGCGCTGGACCAACGTCAGGGGCTCACATCAATCGGCGGCGGCCATCAATGCCGTCGCTCTTCCCCTAATATTTTCTGGAGAGGCAGGCTGCGTAGCGAAACCGGCGTGCTCTGCACGATGCTGGTTGTGGTCTGGCCGTAGGTCAGAAATTGATCCAGCACCTGATCGAGGTCACCGATCGAAGGCAGATGGACTTTCAGCACGAAACAGTCCTCGCCTGTCACTCGATGGCATTCGACTATCTGTGGCAGCGAACGAGCTAACTCGGCCACCTTCGAAAGCTGACCCGGCGCGGGGCGCACGCGCACATAAGCCGAAACTGGATAGCCTAAGGCGGCGGGATCCAATTCCAGGCGATAGCCGCGAATGACACCCGCCTCTTCCATCCGCAAAACCCGCTCCCGCACAGCGGGCGCCGACATGCCAACCCGTCGAGCCAATTCCGAGACACCAAGCCGTGGATTATCCCCGAGCAGAGAGAGTAACTCCACATTGCGCGGATCATGCAGCAGCTTCGACTTCTGAAGGATCAAACGTAACTCCGCTTACAAAATTGAATGCAAAATTAGAATATCACCTTCAAGTTGACATTCAATAGCCTGCTCTCTCCGCTTATCCTACGCTCATGCCCACTGATAGCGCCACTAGCATCGCAGTTCCTTCGCCGAAGATCGTTGATCGGCTGCCGCCGCACGTCTTCTTCCTCGTCAGCGCGGTGTTCCACTATCTCGGCCCGTCCTTCGCCGTACTGCTATTCGCCAGTCTCGCTCCGCCCGGCGTCGCTTGGCTACGGATCGCCAGTGCCGGGCTGATCTTCGCCATTTGGCGGCGGCCGTGGCGAACCTTCGCTACTTTGGCATCGCGCGACATGGCCATCATTGTCGCGCTCGGCGTTGTCCTCGCCGCGATGAACACCCTGTTCTATGAAGCGATAGCCCGGTTGCCGCTGGCGACGGTGGGTGCGATCGAATTCCTTGGCCCCATCACGGTTGCAGCCTACGGCGTACGCGCGCGCCGCAATCTCCTCGCCCTGGTCCTCGCAGTGGCTGGGATTTTTGTCTTGACCGATATCCGTATCGCAGGCGAGCCGCTCGGCTACGTCTTCGCCTTTACCAACTGCGCGCTGTTCATGGGCTACATCATTCTCGGGCATCACATTTCGTCCGGCGGTGCGGGCGTCTCGGGCATCGACCGGCTCGGCTGTGCAATGCTGGTCGCGACCATAGCCGCGCTGCCGTTCGGTCTCGACAGCGCGTTACCGGCATTCTCGAACCCTTTGCTGCTGGCGGCAGCGATCGGAGTCGGCGTGTCTTCCTCAGTGATCCCCTATGTCTGCGACCAGCTCGCTATGTCGCGCCTACCGCGCGCGAGCTTTGCCCTGCTCCTATCGCTACTTCCCGCCAGCGCGACGGTGATCGGCTTCATTGTGCTGCGCCAGGTGCCAAGCTTGACCGAGTTGGCAGGGATCGCACTCGTCATCGCAGGGGTTGCGCTGCATAGAACGTATAAATCCTGAACTAAACGCTCAACCGATAAGCTGCTACCAAGGTAGCAAACCACCATCTTACAATCTCCAGATCGCGGTTGATACCTGCATGACCGGCTGCAATCCGTCGTGATCGAGCGCCTGCCCTAGGTGTTTGATCCCACAGTTTGATGGTGCGATCCTTTCGTTGGAATGGAAGGAAGCATTATGGGGCAAGTACGTCACGGGAGCGCCACGACCACGCACGCCGTCCGAGCAGCAATACAGCGATCGCAGGCTTCGCTCGCGACGCTGAGCCGGGAGCTTGGGATCAACCCCAAGACGGTGGCGAAGTGGCGCAAGCGGACGACGGTCAATGATCTGAAGACCGGGCCGAAGGCCCCTCATTCCACAACCATGACCGAGGCGGAGGAGGCGATGGTTGTCGCATTCCGGCGACACACGCTGCTGCCGCTGGACGACTGTCTCTATGCGTTGCAGCCATCGATCCCGCATCTGACCCGCTCAGCGCTGCATCGGTGCCTGCAGCGACACGGCATCTCTCGTCTGCCCGACATCGAGGGCGACAAGCCCAAACGTCAACCTGACGTCAGGATATCGTCCCAGCGCCATTCTCTTCTCGATCCCGTGGAATCGAAATTTGACGCGCCATAGCAAGGATCCGGATGGCTGGACCAAAAGGTACAGGCCCTTCCCGTCAGCCACCTTATAGGCCTTCTCTCTTGGCTTAAGCGCATTAATTTCGACTGTGGTAAGCATTGGGGGCCACGACCTCGAATTTGCCGTTGTGGCCCCCAATCCGTGGCCCCCAAATCACCTGGATGCAGGTGGACAAGGACGTACAACACTGGAAAGCCAATGCCTCAATAGACCAGTATTTCCGGGGTTTTTGAGGATTTTCAGCCCCGTAGATGGGGGGGATCCTGGTGCCGCTTACAGGACTCGAACCTGTGACCCCCGCATTACGAATGCGATGCTCTACCAACTGAGCTAAAGCGGCGTTGGCGCGGGCAGATAACAGCGGTTGGCGCGCGGCACAAGCGGACAAATTGCATTGGCGGCAACCTTTTGTCGCGGCGGCGTCTTTACCCGCCCTTTACCATCGAGTGCCAATGTCGATTCCTTGGGAAGGCTTTCCATGGGTTTTGGGGATCGACCAAATGGACACTCTGCGGGGACATGCCGTCGCCAACGATCAGAATGATTATGACGATGCCACCGATGCGGCGATCGAAACGCCGCCTGCCGTGGGTTCCGACGAACGGCGGATGCAGGTGCGCGCCTATAATTATTGGGCATCGCTGCTGGGCGACCGCACCTTGCCCTCGATCGAAGATCTTTCGCCCGAGCAATTGGAGGATTTCGGCCCACACAGCGTATTGCTGGACTTCAGCACCGGCCTTGAAAACCCGGCGATCGTCTATCTTGGTCCGGCCTTGCGCCGGGAATGCGATATCGAAGGCACGATCGACTATATCAACGACGTCCCGGCGCGGTCGCTGCTGTCGCGACTGACCGATCATTATCTGCAGATCATCGCCAATGTCGCGCCGATCGGATTCGAGGCCGAATTCGTCAATCAGCGCGGCGCGGAAATCCTCTACCGCGGCATATTAATGCCCTTTTCCTCCGATGGGGACGTGATCGACTTCGTGTTCGGCGTCATCAACTGGAAGGAAGTGGCCAATGACGACGCGCACCAGTCGCTGGAACAGGAAGTCGGCGAAGCATTGCGCACCGCGCCCGAACCGCGTGCGGTGACGCCGGTCTGGGCCGACGGCCCCGCCAGCCTGTCGATACCGAACAATGATGACGACAGGTTGGACCTGACGGGGACGGAATGCCCTGGCGAGGACGCTTCCCTCGCCGACTGGCTCGCCGTCGCGCGTGACGGCGCCGCACGGGTTCGCATCAGCGAGGCGCGCAGCCACGCCGCCCTCTATCGCGCTGTCAGCCTGGCCCATGACTTCGCGCTGGTCGCCCGCGCCCGGCCCGACGATTATGCCGAACTGCTGGCCGATTATGGGATCAAGACCCAGGCACGCAGCCCGATGACCGCGATCATCAAGCTCGTCTTCGGCGCGACCTATGACAAGACGCGCATCACCGAATATGCCACCGCGCTGGACCATGCGCTGGCGGCGGACCTGGGCGTCGGGCAGCTTGCCGAATATCTCGCCACCTATGTCGGCGGGCTCAAGGCAGTGGTGCGGGACGAGCGCGCCCAGCGCCGTTCCGCCCGGCCCGGACGTCCCGACAAGCGCCGGATCGCCCGCGACGCCATGAAGGCCGCAGCGCCAATCGATCCGGTCGCGATCAACACCGATGCGGACGGTTTCGCCGTCGTGATCGCGCGGCGCGAGGCGGACGGCTCCCTGGCCCTGGTGGGCGCCCTGCCCGAAGGATCGGACCTTGGCCAGCGCGTGATCGCCGCCGCCGCGCCGTGACGATCGCCCCAGCATCTCCCCCGGCATCTCTCACCGCCGGGCGGCCGTCATTCGCCGCAAAATGCTTCCCCGCAGGCCAGATCGGCGCTCGACAGGCCGCTGCAACTGACTCATAATCGCTGCCATGACCCAGGCCCCGCTTTCGCGCGGACGGCCCATTTTGCGCTGCATCATATTATTTCACGCGCAGGAAATTTTGTTTCGCTCTTGTCTTGAGCCGTTCATCACTCCGGCGCATATAGGCCCTCCAATGCCGAGGAGTCGCCTGGCGGCCATCCAGCGTCTCCTCCGTTTTGATAGGCAAGCGGGGTCCACCCGCGCTGAGAGGTGAGCGAATGACGGCGCCGGCTGATACGAAGATCAAGGAAGTTGACACTTTTATCCGTGAGGCGCTGGAAGCAGCGCTGGCGCGCGGCGCTTTGCCGGGCGAGCGGGAGGGTTTCGATACCACGGCCGTCGCGGCTGCGGCGGCTTTTCTGGGGCGCACGGCCAATGGCCGCAAGGCCGGCGAACCGGCAATCGCCATCGAAACGCTGGGTGAAGGCGCCACCGGCCGGTTCATGCGCATCGCGCTCGTCAATGACGACATGCCTTTCCTGGTGGATTCGATCGCCCACACGCTGGCGGCGGTGGACATCACCATCCATCGCCTGCTCCATCCGGTGCTGTCGGTCGCGCGCGACGGCGATGGCGCATTGTCCGCGATCCTGGACGACGACACGCCCGGTGCGCGCCGCGAATCCATGATCTATATCGAGGCCGACCGCGCCGACGCCAAGGCGCGCCGGGCGCTGGAAAAGGCGCTGGAAGATACGCTGGCCGATGTGCGCGCCACGGTGGCCGACTGGGCGTCGATGCAGACCGCCATGGCCAGCGACGCCGACGCGGTGCCCGATGAGGAAGGCGCCGCGCTGCTGCGCTGGTTCCTCGCCCGCCACTTCACCCAGGTCGGGCAAGAAATCCTGCGCCGCGACGGCAGCAGTGAGGCGCGGCTGGGCATCTGCACCCGCCATGACAAGCCGCTGATCGCGCCCACGTCGCTGGAGGCCGCCTTCGTTTGGTTCGAGGAAGGCAAGCGCACCCCCCTCATCATCAAGTCCAGCCGCCTGTCGCGCGTGCATCGCCATGTGCTGCTCGACCTCATCATCGTCCCGATCCGCGAAGGCCGGGACGTGAAGGCGCTGTCGATCCATGCCGGCATGTGGACCAGTTCCGGCCTGTCGGCGACCCCGGACAAGGTGCCGCTGCTGCGTTCGGCCCTGTCCACGCTGATGGACAAGTTCGGTTTCGATCCGGGCGGCCATGCGGGCAAGACGCTGGCCCATGCGCTGACCGCCCTGCCGCACGACATCACCATCGGCTTCGACCGGGAAACGCTGGAGCGGCTGGCGCTGACCTTCATGTCGCTGAGCGACCGGCCCCGCCCGCAACTGGCGCTCGCCACCAGCGCATTGGCGCGTCACCTTTACGCCTTTGTCTGGCTGCCGCGCGACGAATTGTCGACCGCGCGCCGTGTCGCGGTGCAGGATATGCTGGCGCAGGCTGCCAATGGCCCGGTCCTGAGCTGGTCGATCGCGCTGGAGGAAGGCG
Organism: Sphingobium sp. BYY-5; assembly: GCF_022758885.1. Taxonomy (NCBI): domain Bacteria; kingdom Pseudomonadati; phylum Pseudomonadota; class Alphaproteobacteria; order Sphingomonadales; family Sphingobiaceae; genus Sphingobium; species Sphingobium sp. BYY-5. The sequence continues at coordinate 209,798 of NZ_JALEBH010000001.1, read as the reverse complement.
GCCTGGCGCTGCTGCGCATTACGCTCGACCTGCGCGATGGCGGCGTGGTGCCCGATGACGAGGCGCTCGACCATCGGCTCAAGCAGATGGTACGCGGCTGGGTGCCCTCCGTCGAGGAAGCCCTGGTCGAAACCGAGGAAGGCGGCCGTGCCGCCGCCCTGGCGCAGCGCTACGCATCGGGCTTCCCGCTCGCCTATCGCAACGGCGCGGGTCCGGCCGAAGCGGCGATCGACATCCGCCTGATCCATGGCCTGTCCGGCCCCGGCGACAAGTCCATCCGCGTCTACCGCAATCCGGAAGACAGCGCAGAACGGCTGCGCCTCAAACTCTACAGCCACGACACCGTCGCCCTGTCCGAAGTCGTCCCCGTCTTCGAGAATTTCGGCTTCCGCGTGATCGAGGAAATGACGACGCCGATCGACGGCGGCACGCTGGGCCATGTCCAGCGCTTCGTGCTGGAACTGCCCGCCGGCGGCAATGCCGCAGCCGTGGTGGACCGCGCCGAAATCGTGACCGAAGCCATCGCCCAGGTGCTGGAGGGCCATGCAGAAAATGACCGGTTCAACGAACTGATCGTCACCGCCGGTCTCGCCCCGCGCTCCGTCGTGCTGTTCCGCGCCCTCTACCGCTATCTGCGCCAGACCGGCATGGCCTATGGCATGGCGACCGTCGCCGACACGCTGCGCCGCGCGCAGGATGTGGCGGCCAGCCTCGTCACCCTGTTCGAGGCGCTGCACGATCCCGCCGCCCGTGATGGCGCCGAGGACCGGGTCGCACAGGCGCAGGCGGCGATCGACGCCGGCCTCGACCATGTGACCGCCATCGATGAGGATCGCGTGCTGCGCCTGCTGCGCGCCGTCATCGCCGCCACGCTGCGCACCAATTTCTTCGGCAAGGCGGCGGCCGAAGCCATCGCCTTCAAGCTCGACAGCGCACAGATCCCCGGCCTTCCCGCGCCGCTCCCCTGGCGCGAAATCTGGGTCTATTCCCCGCGCGTCGAGGGCATCCACCTGCGCGCCGGCCCGGTCGCGCGCGGCGGGCTGCGCTGGTCCGACCGGCGCGACGATTTCCGCACCGAAATACTGGGCCTCATGAAGGCGCAGCGCGTCAAGAACGCCGTCATCGTGCCGACCGGCGCGAAGGGCGGCTTCTATCCCAAGCAATTGCCCAACCCGCAGATCGACCGCGACGCCTGGCTGGCGGAAGGCACCGAAAGCTATCGCATCTTCATCCGCGCTTTGCTGTCCGTCACCGACAATATCGTCAACGACAAGGTGAAGCACCCGGCGCAGGTCGTCATCCATGACGGCGAAGACCCCTATTTCGTGGTCGCCGCGGACAAGGGCACCGCGACCTTCAGCGACGTCGCCAACGCCATCGCGCTCGACCGCAAATTCTGGCTGGGCGACGCCTTCGCCAGCGGCGGCTCCAACGGATACGACCATAAGGCGATGGGCATCACCGCCCGTGGCGCCTGGATCAGCGTCCAGCGCCACTTCGCCGAAATGGGCGTCGATGTGCAGAGTGAACCGGTGCAGGTGGTGGGCTGCGGCGACATGTCGGGCGACGTATTCGGCAACGGCATGTTGCTCAGCAAGGCAATCAAGCTGGTCGCCGCCTTCGACCATCGCCACATCTTCTTCGACCCCTCGCCCGATCTGGCAAAGAGCTGGGAAGAGCGCAACCGCCTGTTCCAACTCCCTCGGTCGAGCTGGGACGATTATGACAAGTCCTTGATCTCCAAGGGCGGCGGCGTCTTCCCGCGCAGCCTCAAGAGCGTGCCGCTCACGCCCGAAATCCAGGCGATCCTGGGCGTGACCGAGAAGGAGATGGAACCGGCCGCGCTCATTTCCGCCATCCTCAAGGCCCCGGCCGACCTGCTCTGGTTCGGCGGCATCGGTACCTATGTGAAGGCCGCCGCGCAGAGCCATGGCGATGTCGGCGATCCGGCGAACGACCGCCTGCGCGTCAATGCCGAACAGCTTCGCGTCAAGGTGATCGGCGAAGGCGCGAACCTGGGCGTCACCCAGGCCGGCCGCATCGCCTTCTCGCTGCATGGCGGGCGCATCAACACCGACTTCATCGACAATTCGGCGGGCGTCGACTGCTCGGATAATGAGGTCAACATCAAGATCGCGCTCAACAAGGAAATGGCGGAAGGCCGTCTGCCCTTCGAAGCACGCAACGCGCTGCTGGAAAGCATGACCGATGCCGTGGGCGACATCGTGCTGGAGGATAACCGGCTCCAGGCGCTAGGCCTGTCCATCGCCGAAGCCGGAGGGGCGGCCGACCTCGCCTCCTATGTCCGCCTGATCGAAACGTTCGAGGAAACCGGCCGGCTCGACCGGCAGGTGGAGGGGCTGTCCGCCAACGACCAGCTTCTGCGTCGCGGCCAGGACGGCCAGGGACTGACCCGCCCCGAACTCGCCGTGCTGCTCTCCACCGCCAAACTCGCGCTGCAGGATGCGATCGAGCAGGGCGATCTCGCCACCGACGCCAGCATGGGCAGCGAACTGGCCGCCGCCTTCCCCCCTGCGATGCAGGCAAAGGAAGCCGACGCGATCGCCGCCCATGCGCTGAAGAAAGAGATCATCGCCACCAAGGTCGCGAACCGCATCGTCAACCGCCTGGGCCTTATCCACCCGTTCGAACTGGCGGAGGAGGAAGGCTGCTCGCTCGCCGACCTGGCCAGCGCCTTCCTGATCGCCGAACGGCTTTACGACATCCGCACCCTCTGGACGGATATCGACGCGGCGGACATGTCGGAAGGCGCGCGCCTTGCCCTGTTCAGCGACATTGCCAGCGGGATGCGCGCGCAGATCGCGGACATATTGCGCGCCCTGCCCGCAGGAACGCTCCCCGCGCAGGGCCATGATCGTCTGGCTGCCGGCGTCGGCAAGCTGGCGGCGCAGGTCGACGATCTGCTGACTAGCGAGGCGCAGCGGCGGACCAATGCCGTGACCGACCGCCTGCTCGGCCTCGGCGCACCCGAAGCGCTGGCGCTGCGCACCGCTGGCCTGTTCAAGCTGGACGGCGCCGTCGGCATCGCTGCACTGGCGGGCCGCATGGAGGTGGACGAAGTCGCGCTGACCCGCGCCTTCACCCATCTAGGTGAAGCGGTCGGGATCGACTGGGTCCAATCCGCCGCCGCGCGCATGGAGCCGACCGATCCGTGGGAACGCCTGCTCATCTCCGGCGTGGCGCGCGACATGCAGCAGGTCCGGCTCGACTTCCTCGCCCAGGGCGGCGGGAAGAATGGCGGCAAGGACATCGCCACCCATGTCGAGGAATGGCTACAGACCAAGGGCGCCCGCGTCCGCCAGTTCCGCACCCTGGTCCAGCGCGCCAAGGCCGCCGCGACACCCAATGTCGCGATGCTCGCCGAAATCGCCGGGCAGGCGCGCGGTTTGCTGGGAAGGTAATAAACAACCATCATCCCCGCGGAGGCGGGGATGACGGCCTTTCTGTAAATCTTGCCGCTTATTGCGGCTGGTTCGTTACCGGCGCATCGACATCCGGCACATCGGCATCCGGCCCATCCGCATCCGGCAACGTTACCTTGGGCGCGCCCTTCTTGCCCGGCGTCGGCAATTCCTCGCCATAGAGCGGCACCACCGGCTCGGCGGGCGCGCGTCCGTGCAGCGCGTCGATCTCCGCCTGCCGCTGTTTCAGATACATGGTACGATAGACCGTATAGGGGTCATCTTCCTTGCGGATCGCCTGGATCGTCTCGTCGAACGCGGCGCGCTCACCCAACTGGTTGAGGATGGTGGCGGGGAGGACAAAGGCCGGCGTGTTGAACGGCTTGCCCACGGCGAAGGGCAGGATCATCTTGTCGACGGTATCGCCGACGATGTCGCGCAAGGTGGTCGGCCCGACGATCGGCAGATACATGTACGGCCCCGGCCCTATGCCGTAGAAGCCCAGCGTATTGGCAAGGCCGTTGTTCCGGTGCGGCAGGTGGAAGGGCTTGCGCTTGGCCACGTCGAACAGGCCCAGAAAGCCCAGCGTCGAATTGACCCCGAAGCGCCCCGCCGTCTCCGCCGCCTTGCCCGGCTTGAACTGCAACAGATAGGCTGCGAACACGACCGGTTCGCCCAGATTGGAGAAGAAGTTGCGCAGCCCCTTGCGCACCGGGCGCGGCAGGCTCTTGTTATAGGCCTTGGCTACAGGTTCCACGACTGCTTTGTCCACCGACTGCACCGCCTCGAAACTCTTGGCGTTGAGTTGCTCCAGCGGATCGCCTTTGGGCGCGCCCTTCTCGCCGGTGACGACGATGTCCTGCCCGTCCTCGCCGTCGGCCGCAGCGGGCGGGACGGTCGGCACGACGGCGGGCGGTGACGCCGGTTCGGTGGTCACGGGTGGCACAGCCACCTGCGGCGCGATCCCGGCGGGCGTCACATCCTGCAACGCCCCGGCCTCCGCCACGGGCGCCGTGGCCAGTTGCGGCGCGTCGGCTTCCGCCTGCACGCCCATCATCATCATTCCCGCAGCGACGGCCGGTAGCAGCATATTTTTTTTCCCAACAGCAATCACCGCACGCCCATGAAGAGCAGGCCGATCCAGCACCGCGACAACCGCGCAATATGTAACCCATATTACGTCCGGTAAACACAGCGGCTAGGCGGGATAGCCCTGCCCGTCAATAGCGCCGCCAGGGCGCCCGTCGCCCGCTGCACTGCTTCCATCGCAGCCGGCGCGGCTTCCTTACATTTTAATACAATTTATGTCCCGCGACTCATTTGCAATTGCGAGTCGTTCGCGTTATGCGATCTACCTCATTTCCCGCAGGACCAATCGCTTTCCCGATGCACGGAACCGCCCGCATCCAGACGCCCAAGAAGAAGAGCGCCAAGGCCTTCTGGCTGAAGCAGCTCCACACCTGGCATTGGGTCAGCTCGGCAATCAGCCTCATCGGCCTGCTGCTCTTCGCCTTCACCGGCATCACCCTCAACCACGCCGCCGATGTCGAAGGCGCGCCGAAAACGGTCGAAAAAAGCGCCACCCTCCCCGCCACTCTGTTGAAGCAGGTCGCGGCCGACGATGCGCCCGACACGAAAAAGCCGCTGCCCGTGCCGGTCGCCGCCTGGGTCGAGAAGGCCATCGGCCAGAGCGGGGCGGGCGTCGCCGAATGGTCCGCCGACGAAGTCTATCTCGCCTTGCCCCGCCCCGGCGGCGACGGCTGGGTCGCGATCGACCGGCATAGCGGCGCCGTCACCAGCGAAAGCACCAGCCGCGGCTGGATCAGCTATCTGAACGACCTGCACAAGGGCCGCAACGCCGGCACCGCCTGGAAATGGTTCATCGATATTTTCGCGGTCGCCTGCTTCCTCTTCGCCCTCACCGGCCTGCTGCTGCTTCAGCTTCATGCGAAGAAACGCCCGACCACCTGGCCGCTGGTCGCCGCCGGCCTCGCCATTCCGGCGATCCTCGCCATCATCTTCATCCACTGAAACGGGGGAATATCATGCAGATCCGCCACAGCCTGTTGCTGACCGGCACGGCGGCGCTCGGCGCAGCCGGCACGCTCGCCGCGCCCGCCAGCGCCCAGACGCTCAACCTCAACGTCGCCATCCCGCGCCTGTCGGTCGCCGAATATCACCGGCCCTATGTCGCCATCTGGATCGAGAAGGAGGGGGCAGCGCCCCGCAGCCTGTCGGTCTGGTATGATTATGACAAGCGCAATGGCGAAGGCACCAAATGGCTGCGCGACGTGCGCCAATGGTGGCGCGCTTCGGGCCGGGCGATGCAGTTCCCGGCCGACGGCGTCACCGGCGCCACCCGCGCGCCGGGCGAACAGAAGATCGCCTTCACCGCCGGTAAGGGACCGCTGGGACAGCTCGCGCCGGGCAATTACACATTGCTGATCGAAGCCGCGCGCGAAGTCGGCGGCCGCGAAGTCGTCCGCCTGCCCTTCGCCTGGCCGCCCAAGCCGGGCGCGACCGTCAAGGCGCAGGGCAGCAGTGAACTGGGCGCCGTCGCCCTCAGCTTCAGCAAATAAGGGGGAGACTATCATGAAGGCCAGATATCTGATTGCGGGCGCGCTCGCCGTCCTGTCGCTCGCCGGTGCGGCGCAGGCGCATCGCCAATGGATGATGCCCTCGTCCACCACCCTGTCGGGTAATGAAAGCTGGGTCACGGTGGACGCTGCCGTCTCCAACGATCTTTTCTATTTCGAACATTTCCCGATGCGCACTGACGGCATCACCGTCACCCAGCCGGACGGCAGCGCAGGCAAGATCGAAAATGCCGCCACCGGCAAATATCGCTCGACCTTCGACGTGCATCTGACCCAGCCGGGCACCTATCGCATCGCCAATGTTTCGACCGCCCTCATGGGCAGCTATATGCTGAACGGCAAGCGGGAGCGGCTGCCGCGCGGCACTACAAAGGACAAGCTGGCCAGCACAATTCCCGCTGGCGCGACCGACGTACAGACCGCCGAAATGTCCAGCCGCAACGAGATTTTCGTGACGCTCGGCGCGCCCACCAGCACCATCTTCAAGCCGACCGGCATCGGCATCGAACTCGTCCCCGTCACCCACCCCAACGACCTGGTGTCGGGCGAAGCGGCGACCTTCCAGTTCCTGCTCGACGGCAAGCCCGCCGCCGGCCTGAAGCTCACGGTCATCCCCGGCGGCATTCGTTACCGCGATGCCCTGGGCCAGATCGACCTCGCCGCCGACAAGGACGGCAAGGTCGCGATCACCTGGCCACAGCCGGGCCTGTACTGGCTGAACGCCAGCATCGGCGGCGGCCGTGAGGGCGGCCCCGGTGGTGAGGGCGGTCCCGGCGGTCCGAACCAGGGCGGTCCGGCTGCTGGCGCGCCGCAGGGTCCACGCCCGCAAGCGCCCGCCGGCCCGCCGCAGCGCCGCGCCTCCTACATCACCACGCTGGAAGTGCTGGCGCCCTGAGCCAGACCCATCCCGTCGGCCTCCGCATCGCGATAGCGCCCGGCCTGTCGCCCGAGCCATTTCTCGGGCGGCGGCGTACGGGCGCTGTCGTTGCTTTGGGCGGCGCCACCATGGGGACAGACTGGTCCGCGCAGATCGTCGACCCGCCCGAAGGCTGCGCCACCGCGATCGAAACGGTGCTGGCGCGCATCATCGACCAGATGAGCAATTGGGAAGCAGACTCCGCCATCAGCCGCTTCAACCGCGCGCCCGTCGGCGAATGGATGCCACTCCCGGCCGACATGCTGACCGTATTGCGCGCCGGGCTGGAGATTGCCCGGCTGTCGAACGGCGCCTTCGACCCCGCTATCGGCCGGCTCGTGGACTTATGGGGTTTCGGCCCGACTAGGGGGGCCGCTTCCGCCCTCCCCGTCCCCTCCCCCTGGACCCGCATCGCGGTGGAAGGCAGCAAGGCTCGCCGCCTCGCCAACGTCGCGCTCGACTTCTCCGGCATCGCCAAGGGCTTTGCGGTCGATGCCGTCGCGGCGGCACTGCGCGCGCTGGGCGTCGCCCATTTCCTGGTCGAGATCGGCGGCGAGCTGCGCGGCGACGGGATCAAGCCCGATATCCAGCCCTGGTGGGTCGATGTCGAAGCCCCGCCTGGCCTCACCGTCCCGACGCTCCGTGTAGCGCTCAGCAACCTCGCCGTCGCCACATCGGGCGACTATCGCCGTTTCCGCGTCGAGGATGGCGCCCGCCTCTCCCACAGCATCGATCCCGCGACCGCCGCGCCGATCAGGGAGGGCGTCGCCTCCGTCACCGTGCTGCACGACAGCGCCATGCTCGCCGACGCCTGGGCCACCGCGATCACCGTCATGGGGCCGGACCGCGGCATGACGCTCGCCACCCGCCACAACCTCGCCGCGCGCCTGGTGCTGCGCACGCAAGAAGGCGCGCAGGAATATATGACCCCCGCGCTGGCGGCGATGCTGGGGTAAGGGCACGTTGGGGCGCGGGGCGCAAATGCAAGTTTCCACCGTCATCCCCGCATTCGCGAGAATGACGAGAAGGGGGTGGAGAGCGGTCAGTCCGTATTTCTTCTTCCCTCCCTGCAAGGGAGGGGTTGGGGGTGGGTGCCGCCGAGGCACTCGGCGGCCTTGCGCAAGATCGCCTCGACCACCCCGTCGGGATTCTGCACTACATCTACGTTCCAGAACCGCATGACCGTCCAACCCTGCCCCGCAAGGAAAGCCGATCGACGGGCATCTTAATCCTGCGCGTCGATATGTTGGGCGCCATCAAACTCCACCGCCAGCTTTGCGGGGCGACAAGCCAGGTCGACAATATAGCAACCGATCACCAATTGCCTTGTGAAGCGGGGCCGATATTGAGAAATGCGCCGCCATATCAGGCGCTCGGCATCTGTGGGCGCATTACGAAGCGCGCGTGCATTGGCCGTCAGATGTTCGGGAACCCGGCGCATAGCCGCAACGTAGTAAGGCTCGCTCCGCTCGCCTACCCACCCCCGACCCCTCCCTTGCAGGGAGGGGAGTAATACCAAAATGCATTGATGAGAACTCATGCCGGCCTGTTCCCCGGCGAAAGCCGGGGTCCAGTTCGAACCGTGGATCTGGACCCCGGCTTTCGCCGGGGAACAGCAATCGGTCGATCTTGATGAGTCATTCTCTACGCAGCCGGGTATAAGAAGGTTCGCTTCAGTCCCCGCCAAACCCGCCGCTATTCCTCTTCCAATGTAGGATTTTCTCTGATCTATCCTGGTGGATGAACCAGGCCCGCCATTTTACACCACCCTCTTCCGCCCGCGCCCAGGGTGTGACCTTGCTGTCGCGCGGGCGATGCGTTGCTGTCGCGTCGGTGGTGCGTCATCGTGACCCGGATGGTGCGCCGGTGGCGCGTCGCCGACGCATTACTGCCGCTTCGCGGGCGCAATTGCCGCAAAAATGCTCCGGATGCGGGTCAATGACGGTGTGAACTTCGGCGGAGATCGAAACCGTGACCCCAGGCTCAGGCGTCCGCCCAGCGCCGCAGCAGATTATGATAGACGCCGGTCAGCCGGATCACCTCATCATGGCCCTGCCCCAGCGCGGTCGCCACGCCCTGCACGCTGCGGTCGAGGTCGAACAGCATCTGCCGCGCGCCATCGTCGCGGATCATCGACTGGAGCCAGAAGAAGCTGGCGATCCGCCGCCCGCGCGTCACCGGCTCAACCCGATGCAGCGAGGAGGAGGGATAGAGTACCGCATGACCCGCGGGCAGCTTCACCTGCTGCACGCCGAAATTCGTCTCGATGGTGAGTTCCCCGCCGTCATAGGCGTCCGGTTCTTCCAGAAACACCGTGATCGACAGGTCGGATCGCACGCGAAAGCCCGTCCCCGCCTGGATGCGCACCGCATTGTCGACATGCACGCCGAAATTCTGCCCACCGGCATAGCTGTTGAACAAGGGCGGGAAGATTTTGAGCGGCAACGCGGCGGCAATGAACAAAGGCGATCGGCCCAGCGCGTCGAGCACCATCTGCCCCGCCCGCTTCGCCGCGTCGCAGTCTTCGGGCAGTTGCAGGTTGCGCTTGGCGAGCGCGGACTGGTGGCCGGATGTGACGTTGCCGTCCACCCACTCGGCGGCGTCGATGACGGCGCGGATAGCGGCGACGCCCTGGGCGTCGATCAGGTCGGGAATGGCGATCAGCATGGAAATTCAGGCCGCATCGATCCGCAGCACAAAGGGGATTTCGACCACGCCCTTGACCCGCACCGGCTGCCCGCCACGGATGGTCGGTTTCCAGCGCCAGCCCTTGACCGCATCGCGCGCCGCATTGTCGAGCCGGGAAGAGCCGCTGCTCTGGGCAAGGGTGACGCTCTCCACCGCGCCATCCAGGCCCAGGATCAGGGTCAACACGACCGTCCCCTGCTCATGCTTGCGGCGGCTTTCGATCGGATAACGCGGCGGCTTGCCCGCTACCATCTGCGTGCCAAGGTCGCCTCCCTGCACCATGCTGGGCGGTGCGGGTGGAGCGGCGGGCGCGGGCGGGCCGGGGATCGCGACAGTCACCGGGGCGGGCGTCGGCACCGGCACGGGATCGGGCGTGGTCTGCACCTGCGGCAGGGGCGGCACCGGCGTCCGCACGATCGGCGGTGGCGCCACGACCTGCGGTGTGGATGGCGGCGGGGGTGGCGTTTCGGCGGCGGGCGGCGGTGGCGGCGGGTTGAGGTTGACCACCGTCAGCCTGGCCGCTTCCACGCGCTGCACATGGTTGCGCACCTGGATCAGCGCGCCGATCGCCAGCGCATGGATCGCCACGATGGCGATGATCGCAAGCATATTGGGCCGGGACTGGGCACGATAGCGTCCGGCTGCAACCAGCGCGGCGGAAACAGGCTGCGCCACCGGCAGCGGCGGGCGCGCCTCGTCCGGCTCGGCCAACGGGCCATAATCGTCGATCGGCTGGCTCGCGGCTTGCAGCATGGAAGCGCCTCCCTTTCCGCGCCCATAACGCGAAGCCTAATGCGAATCAATTGCGTTTATGGGTCGTGCGGAAAAGTTTGGATGGGCGGCGATCCGAGGAGTAATGGAGTGTATCGCCGCCCATCCTTACCCCCGGCCGGGACGTGCCGGGGGAATGGTGGATCAGAACTGATAGTTCAGGCTGAACACGGCCGACCGCGTCGGCGCCGGCTGCGCCCAGCTACCGCCCACCGCGTTGCGGACGGTCGTCACATATTTCTCGTTGGTGAAATTCTGGACGTTGACCTGCGCCTTCAGATTTTCCGTGATCGGATAGTTCGCCATGAAACGGTGGATGGTGTAGCTCGGCACATTGTAGCCGACATAATTGCCGGCCGCGAGCTGCGTCAGCGTCGGCTGGTTGAGCAGGAACTTGCCCTGGTAAGTGATGCCATAACCCAGCTCCAGGCCGAAGCCGAAGCGATAGGTGGTGAACAGACTGCCCGAATGTTTCGGGGTGTTGGTAAGGGCATAGCCGGCGGTCGGATCAGGGAAGGCGGCGCTGTTGATTGCGCTGCAATTACCCGTCGCATTGTTGACGCCGGGGTTGGCCAGACAGAAATCGGACACGCCCTGGCGGATCTTCGATTTCAGATACATGTAATTGGCCGAAATGGTCCAGTTGCTGGTGATGTTGCCGGATGCGCCAAGCGAAATCCCTTCCACCCGCTGCTTTCCGTCCAACACCTGGTCGGGGATATCGACATCCCCGGATGCCAGCTTGATCGTATCGCGATCATTGCGGAACAAGGCCGCGGTAAGCAGCAGCTTGGCGTCGAACAGATCAGCCTTGGCGCCGATCTCATAGTTTTTCGTCGTTTCGGGCCTCAGGTTGCAATTGCCGTTCAGGCCGGTCGTGGCGTTCGGCGCGGCGCACGCCCCGTCGACCGATCCCTTCGACGGCAGCTTCGAATTGCCATAGGCAACATAGATGCTGGTGTTGGGTGTCGGCTTCACCACCGCACCAATCCGATAGGAGAAGAGGTTATTGTCTACCTCCAGCCGATCGCTCACGGCGCTGGTCTGGCCCAACAACGGACCGGGCGTCACATTATAGGTGAAGGTGCGGTTGAAGCCCTCCACCTTTTCATAGCGGACGCCGCCGTTGATTTCGAACCAGTCGGTGAACTTCACCGCGTCGAACAGATAGGCGGCATAGCTGGTCTGCTCGCCGACATTATTGCTGGCCAGGATGAAGTTGATCGGGCCGGTATAGACGTTGCTGCCATAGGTAAAACCCGCCGGCCCCTGGACCACTTCACCGGGGTTGGCGATGTTGACCATCGGGAAGACCGGGGTGGAGCCATCCGCGTTGCGCGGCAACGTGCCCTGTTTCTGGCGATAGCGTTCCCACATCGCCGACGCGCCGATCACCAGCGTATGTTCGATTCCGCCGGTGTTGAAATCGGCGCTCAGGTCGAGCTGGTTATAGGCGGTCTCGTTGGTGATGATCCGCTGCACGCCGCGACCGCCGGTCGGCAGGTAGTAGCCCGCCGGAACCGTGGTGGTGACACCGGCGGTCGTGGTGGTGCAGGACGCCGACACACCGTTGATGTCCATCGGCTGCCGGCCGGTCGACGCCAGGCAGAAGGTGCCGTTGGGCTGGCTGGTGATCGTGTTCTGGCGAATATTCTCATAGCGGGTCAGGTTGCGGATCTTCACCGCGTCGCTGAACTGGTGCGAGAAGATCGCCTGCAACGAATTGGTCTTGCTGTTCTGCTGATCCAGATTGGCGAAGCCATAATAGCCGCTGCGGTCGAAGTCCGACAGGAAACCGCCATTATTCGCATAATAGCGCAGACCATATTGCGGCATCGCCTTGTCATCGAGATGTTCGGCCTGGACGGTCAGGCTGGTCGGGCCGTCGATGCCGATGGTGATGGCGGGCGCGATGCCCCAGCGCTTATAATCCTCCACATCGCGGCCGGGAACGTCATTCCTGTGATAGACGGCGTTGATGCGCACGGCGATCAGGTCGTTGACGCGCTTGTTGGCGTCGACCGTCGCGCGATAATAATTATCGGTGCCGATGCCCGCGTTCAGGATCGTCTGATCGTCGGCCAGCGGGCGCTTGGTCACGAGGTTGATCGTACCGGCGACCGATCCGCCGCCGTTCATGACCGAGTTGGCGCCGTTGGTGACTTCGACCTGCTCGATATTATAGACTTCGTTGCGGTTCAGGAACGCGCCCGAACGCACGCCGTCGATCGTCACGTCATTCTTGGCATCCTGGCCGCGCAGGATGATGCGGTCGCCATAGCCGAAACCACCCTCGCCCGCGCCGAAGGTGATGCCCGGCACCGTCGACAGCACGTCGCGCAGCGTCAGCAGATTCTGCTGCTGTATGGTTGCCTTGCCGATCACCGTGATGGTCTGCGGCGTGTCCAGCAGCGGGCGGACATATTTGGGCGACTCTGCCTTTTCGACCTTCACTTCGGATTCATCGATCGCGGTGTCGGTGACGGTCATGCCGCCCAGCCTCTGGCCCTGCTCGGCCTCCTGCGCATGGCCGGTCGCCGCAAAAGCCAGCGCGCCAACGCAGCTCAGGGCCAGAAACGATGTCGATGCAATCTTGCTCATGGAGCAGAGTCCCCTTTTCTTAGTTGGGGCGCCTGCTATTGCGAATCGTTCTTACTGTCAACGCTAATGCGAACTATTCTTATATTCGTTGCCGGAGCGTACGGTCAAACAGCCAGCATCGAATGGCGCTAGCCAGATTGGGCGCCGGGTCGGCAGCCAGACGCGCGACGTCGATGCGTGCGATCAGGGCGTTGATCGGCACATTCTCCTCCGCCGCGACACGGCGCAGCGTATCCCAGAATATCGGTTCAAGGCTGATCGCCGTCTGGTGTCCGGCGATGGTGACGCTCCGCTTCACCGGCGGCGCGAGGGGCGGCCCTGAGGCTTCCAAAGGGCCGCCCTCCCCCATCAATACATGTGCTGGCCGCCGTTGATCGACAGCGTGCTGCCGGTCACGAAGCCGCCCTCATCGCTACAGAAGAAAGCGACGCCGCGCGCGATTTCATGGGCCTGGCCAAGACGGCCGACCGGAATCTTCGCGACGATCTTCTCCAGCACCGGCGCTGGCACGGCGGCGACCATGTCGGTGTCGATATAGCCCGGCGCGATCGCGTTGACGGTAATGCCCGCCTTCGCCCCTTCCTGCGCCAGCGCCTTGGTGAAGCCATGGATGCCCGATTTGGCGGCGGCATAGTTCACCTGGCCATATTGGCCGGCCTGGCCGTTGATCGATCCGATATTGACGATGCGGCCCCAGCCGCGCTCCCGCATCCCGCCAAAGGTTGCCTTGGCCATGTTGAAACAACCACCCAGGTTGATCCGCATCACTTCGTTCCAGTCATCGAAGCTCATCTTGGCCAGCACGCCGTCGCGGGTGATGCCGGCATTGTTGACGACGATATCGATGGGACCAAGCGCTTCGGCCACGGCGGCGCAGCCGTCAAGGCAAGCCTGATGATCGCCCACATCCCATTTGAACGCAGGGATTCCCGTCTTGTCGGTGAAGGCCTTCGCCTTTTCCGCATTGCCGGCATAGTTGGCGGCGACGGTATAGCCCAGTTCCTTGAGCGCCAGACTGATCGCTTCACCGATGCCCCGCGTCCCGCCCGTCACGATCGCCACTCTCGACATAAAAGCGTCCTCTTCCAATTCGGGGGTCAGTCCATCCAACCCGCAAGCTCGCGGCTTATAAGCCTCTGATAGAGAGTGATAGCTTCCGCCGATGCGTTTAGACAGGGCAAATAGGCAAAATTTTCACCACCATGGGTCAAAAAAACCTCTTTTGCGCGCAGGGCGATTTCCTCTAGGGTTTCAAGGCAATCCGCCGCGAATCCGGGTGTTACGACAGCAATATTGCGGACATCTTCCTGTACCAAATTGGCGAGCGTCGCCTCGGTTTCCGGTTCGAGCCATTTGGCGCGGCCGAAACGGGACTGGAAGCTCATATGGACGGGCAGCGACAACGCCTCGCGCAGCAGGCGAACAGTCTTCACCGACTGGCAATGATAGGGATCGCCCAGGCGCAGCGTGCGTTCGGGCATACCGTGGAAACTGGCGAGCAAGGCGTCGGGCCGGAAATCCAGCGCCGCCAGATGCGCTTCGATCACCGCCTGCAACGCACCGATATAGGCCGGGTCGTCATGATAAGGCGGCAACGTCCTTATCGCGGGTTGCCAGCGCATCGCCTTCATCGCGGCGAAGGCGGCGTCGTTGGCGGTGGCGGTCGTCGCGGCGCTATATTGCGGATAGAGCGGCGCCAGCAGGATGCGATCGCACCCTTGCGCCTTCATCGCGGCAAGCCTGCTCGCAATGGCGGGATTGCCGTAGCGCATCGCCCAGTCGACCGTCACCGCATCGCCCATCGCCTGTTGCAGCGCCCGCGCCGTGGCGCGGGTGTGGACGGCGAGCGGGGAGCCTTGGTCGGTCCACACCTGTCGATAGGCGTGGGCGGACTTCTTCGGCCGGGTGGTGAGAATGACGCCGCGCAGGATCGGCTGCCAGATGAGCTTGGGGATTTCCACGACGCGGGGGTCGGACAGGAACTCGGCCAGATAGCGCCGCACCGACCTGACGTCCGGCGCGTCCGGCGTGCCGAGGTTCATCAGCAATATGCCGACCTTGGGCATCGCAACGGCGGGATGATCGACGGGCCGGGTCATGCGCTTCCCACAAGTGGCAGGCTCCGCAGCCGCTGACCCGTCCAGGTGTAAAGGGCATTGGCGATGGCGGGCGCCATCAGCGGCGCAGCGAGATCGCTGACGCCGGTGGGGGCGGCGGTGCTGCGGATCAGTTCGACCGTCACTTCGCCGACATCCGCCAGACGCGGCAGGTTCATCCGGCCCAGGATAGCGCGGGTCGGAAAGCCGCGTTCATAGGGGACGGACGCGCCCATCGCATAGGCAAGGCCATAGACCAGCCCGCTTTCGACCTGCTGGCGGGCAATGTCGGGATTGACCTGGTCGCCGACATCGACGGCCGCGATGATGCGATTGACGCTCAGCTTGTCGCCGCGCATCGCCGCCTCCACCATGACGGCGGCGTAGGCGCCGTCCATCATGTGCGTGGCGATACCCTGCCCGCTTCCGGGAATGCCGCCCTGCCAACCGCCCATCGCCGCCGCCGTGGAAAGGCAATGGGCAAGGCGCGGATTGCCACCCAACATCTGGATGCGGAAGGACGTGGCCTCCATCTTCGCTAGATGCGCCAGTTCGTCGATGAAACTTTCGGTGAAAAAGGCGCTGTGGAGATGAGCGTTGCTCCGCGTGAAACCGACCGGCAGGCCGACGTCGGTCGGATAATGGTCCACCGCCCAATTGGGGATGGCATAGAGCGGCGCCATGCCGGCGACGGCCAGCCGGGTCGCCTTGTCCGCCGCCCCCTCCGCAGCCTCATAGGGCAGCTTGCCCTCGGCGATGCGCGCCCAGCTCTGCGTCATGGCGCAGGGTGTCGCGACCTTGGCCAGCCAGCCCTGGACCGTGCCGTTGCGGCCCAGCCTGGCGGCCATGCGCGCGTGGGCGGGCGGACTGGGACGGTCCTGGATCACATCCTCCAGCCGCGACCATGTTAGTTGCACCGGGCGGCCCATTTCGCGTGCGATAAGCGCCGCCTGCACACCCGCCTCCCAATCCATTCTGCGGCCGAAGGAGCCACCGGCATGGAGCGGATAGAGCGTCACGGCGTCTGTCGACAGGCCCAGCGCATCGGCGATGGCGGCGCGGGCAAGGCCGGGCGCCTGCGTCGCCATCCACACTTCCGCGCCGCTGTCCGTGAGGCGGGCCGTGGCGCCCATCGGTTCCAGCGCCAGGTGGAGACCAGCCTCAACCTGATATTCGCTGGCGAGGATGGTCGCCCCTTCGAACACCGGCGCCAGATCGCCCTGGGAATAGAGGCGGCGTCCAGCGGAACCGGCAAAGGCATTTTCCAGCGCCTCGCCGATACTATCGCTGCTGACCATCCTGCCGCGCAGGGTGAAGACGGGGTCGGCCAGGTCCAGCACCTTGTTCGCCGCCCACCAGTTGCTCGCCACCGCCGCGATCCAGCGTTCGCGCCGCACCAGCTTCAGGAAACCGGTAACGCCGCTGGCTGACCGCTCATCCAGCCCGGCGAGGACCGCATCGCCGATCGGCCCCTGCCGGATCGAGGCATAAACCATGTCGGGCAGACGGATGTCGGCGGCGAAATTATGGCTGCCATCGATCTTGGACGGCGTATCGAGCCGGGGCAGATCCTGCCCGGTCAGGCGGCCGTCCTGCCCCTGACGCAGCGGCAATATGTCGGGCAGGTCGAAGTTCACACTGTCCCTGACCGCATCGCCGATCTTCATCCGGCGATCGCCCCCGTCGGAGATGATCCCTTCCTGAATGTCGCAGCTTTCCCAGGGGATATTCCAGCGCGCGCCCGCCGCCTTGCACAACAGGATGCGCGCGGCCGCGCCTGCATCGCGATAGGCGTCGTGGAACATGGGGACAGATGTGCCCCCACCCGTCAGCATCAGCGCGCTGCGGGTCGCATATTGGCCGATCGCCCAATCGCCCGCACCGCCCAGCAGCCTTGTCCAGTCACTCGCCAGCCATTGGCGCGCCAGCAGCGTGTTGGCGTAGAGCGGGCTGACCGGCGCGCTCTGCACCGCGACGGTGCGCCAGTCGGCGCCGAGTTCGTCCGCCAAAATCTGCGGCAATATGGTGGTGACGCCCTGCCCCATCTCGGTCTGCGGCACGACGACGATGACCTGCCCCGACCGGTCGATCTTGAGGAAGGCGTTGACGATCGTTTCGTCCGGCCCGGCGTTGAGATTGGGCTTATAGCTGCGCGGCCAGACACCCCAGGCGATCAGCAGCCCCGCGCCCGCGCCGCCACCGACCAGCAGGGTACGCCGGCTGATGCCCCTGTTCCTGTCTGATTGCTTCCGCGGTAAGCGCGCCATGCCCGCCTGATAAAGAGGCGCGGCGCGAATGCCTAGACCTATTCGGCGACGATCGGCGCGAGGCCGAGCCGGGGGATTTCGATCGCCGGGCAGCGGTCCATCACGACCTTCAATCCCGCCGCTTCGGCGCGGGCGGCAGCGGCTTCGTTAACGACGCCAAGTTGCATCCAGACAGCCTTGGCGCCGATGGCGATGGCATCATCCACCGCCTCACCCGCCGCTTCGCTGCGGCGGAAGATGTCGACCAGATCGATCGGCACGCCGATATCGGACAGGCGGCCCCAGATAAATTCGCCATGGACATGCTCGCCCGCGATCTGCGGATTGACCGGCAGGACGCGATAGCCATGATCCTGCAGAAAGCGCATCACGCCATAGCTAGGGCGGTCCGGACGGTCGGAAATACCGACCAGCGCGATGGTGCGGGTTTCCCGAAGCAGGGTTGCAATGTCTTGCGAGGCGGCGAGCGGCATGGCGATCTCCTTTTCATGACACATGGGGAGGACGCAGGCGCTTGCAAGACGTTCCCTTGGCGCTGCGATTGCGATAGCGAAGCGGCATGTTCGACATTCGCCCCGACGACCTGACCGATCCGCAAACCCGCGCGCTACTGGCGTTGCACCTGTCCGGCATGTTGTCCAACAGCCCGCCGGACGCCGTGTTCGCGCTCGACCTGTCCGGCCTGCAATCGCCGGACATCCAGGTCTGGACCGCCTGGGATGGCGAGGAGATCGCCGGGGTCGGCGCGCTGCGGATGCTGAGCGCGGACCAGGGCGAGATCAAGTCGATGCGCACCCATCCCGACCATCTGCGGCGCGGCGCGGCGGCGGTGTTGCTGCGCCACATCATCGCGCAGGCGCGTCAGCGGGGAATGGGACGGCTAAGCCTGGAGACCGGCAGCGGCCCCGCCTTCAACCCGGCGCTGACGCTCTACCGGGCGCATGGATTCACCGACGGCGATGCGTTCGGCGATTATACCAAGAGCGCCTTCAACCAGTTCCTGCATCTGGACCTGTAATCAAGCCGCCCGCTTGAGCCAGTCCGCCACCTTTTCCGCGATCGCGCGGAAAGCGTCGGCATGGGGGCCTTCGCCCGCCGCCGGGGGATCGCCCGCGTCGGAGCGGCGACGAATGTCGATCGCCAGCGGGATACGGCCGAGGAAGGGCATGGACAGGTCGCCCGCCGTGCTTTCCGCCCCGCCCTGCCCGAAAGGATCGGAGATTTCACCGCAATGGGGGCAGGCATAACCGGCCATATTTTCGACCAGGCCCACCATCGGCACGCCCGCCTGATTGAACAGGCTGACCGCGCGGGTGGCGTCGATCAGCGCCAGATCCTGCGGCGTCGAGACGATCACCGCGCCGGCGGGCTTATGCTTCTGCACCATGGAAAGCTGAATGTCGCCGGTGCCCGGCGGCATGTCGACCACCAGCAGTTCGGCGTCGCCCCATTCGGCATCGATCAGTTGCGACAACGCATTGCCCGCCATCGGCCCGCGCCAGGCCAGCGCCTTGCCGGGTTCGACCAGATGCGCCATCGACAGCATGGGAATGCCCGCCGCACCGGTAACGGGCATCAGCTTCTTATCCCGCGCGACCGGCTTCTGATCCTCGCTGCCCATCAGCCGCGCCTGCGACGGTCCGTAGATATCGGCGTCGACCAATCCGACCTTCAGGCCCAACCGCGCCAGCGCGACGGCAAGATTGGCCGACAGGGTCGATTTGCCCACCCCGCCCTTGCCCGAGGCGACGGCGATGATCCGAAGGGGCTTGCTCTCCGTCAGCGTTCGCTCCGCCGTTTGGGCGATACGAACGTCGGTGACGCCAGGCACGGTCAGGCCGCCTTCGCGGATCGCGGCAGCAAGGCCATCGCGCTGATCAGGGGAGAGTCCGCCGACGTCGAGCGCTAGCGTCATCACCCCGTCCTTGACGCGCGGGGCGCTGGCGCGGCCGTCGGTCAGGGCATTCAGACGGGCGGTAAAATCGGCAAGATCGGTCATGACGAGGCCCTGTAGGCAATATTCGCAGCCATTGGCACTGTTTTTCGTGGATAAGCCTTCCTATAGAAGGTGGCATGAGAAGAATATTCGGGTGGATGCCCGCGATCGCAGCGATGGTCCAAGGCCCCTGGGGCGGCAAGAATGACGGACCGGACGGGGACGGACAGAAGGGCGGCGGCGACGGCGGCCCGCGCAATCCGTGGACCCAGCCGGGCAAGCCATCCGGCGGACAGAAAGGCCCGTCCGCGATCGAGGAATTGCTGCGCCGGGGCCGCGAAAGCTTCGGCCAGGGCGGTGGCGGTCAGGGCGGCGGCTTTGGCGGCCTGCCCCCGCGCGCATCCGGCAAGGCGCTGTGGCCCATCGCCATCGGCATATTGGTGGTGCTGTGGCTGGTGCTGACCAGTTTCCACCGCGTCGGCCCGCAGGAACGCGGCGTCGTCACCCTGCTCGGCAAATATAGCCGCACGCTTTCTCCCGGCATCAGCCTGACCTTGCCCGCCCCGTTTGAGGCAGTGTCCACGGTCGATGTCGAGGAAATCCGCACCATCGACGTCGGGTCGGTGAGCGCGGAGAGTGAGAATCTGGTGCTGACCGGCGATCAGAATATCATCGACCTCGCTTATTCGGTGCGCTGGAACATCCGCAATCCGGAACTCTATCTGTTTCAGCTTTCTGACCCGGACGCGACGGTGCGCGAAGTGGCGGAAAGCGCGATGCGATCCGTCCTGGCCAGCGTGAGCCTGGACGATGCGCTGGGCGCGGGCCGCAGCAGCATCGAACAGCAGGTCGAGCAACGGATGCAGGAGATATTGGACGGCTACAAATCGGGTATCCGCATCCAGGGCGTCGCGATCAAGCAGGCCGATCCGCCGACAGCGGTCAATGACGCCTTCAAGGCAGTGTCCGCCGCACAGCAAACGGCGCAGACCTATCTGAACGAGGCCCGCGCCGCCGCCCAGCAGGTGACGGCCAAGGCGCAGGGCGAGGCCGCCGCCTTCGACAAGGTCTATGAACAATATCGGCTTGCGCCCGAAGTGACCCGGCGGCGCATGTATTATGAAACCATGGAGGGTGTTCTGTCGAACGTCGACAAGACCATCGTCGAAGGAAGCAATGTGACGCCCTATCTGCCCTTGCCCGAACTGAAGAGGCGGGCGCAGCAGGCGGCGCCCGCCGAAGCCGCAACCGCGAACAGCACGGGAGGCCAGTGATGACCCTGTTGCGCCATCCCGTAGCCCTCGCCCTGATCGCGCTGCTCGCCCTCATCATCCTGGGCAGCACCATTGCAATCGTGCCGGAAACCAAGCAGGGCGTGATCGTCCGCTTCGGCGATCCCAAGGAAATCATCAACCGCTATCAGGCCAATGAAAATTTCGGCCATACCGGCGCGGGGATAATCTGGCGCTGGCCGTTCATCGACCAGATCGTCTGGATCGACAAGCGCGTGCTGTCGGTGGAAATGGAGCGGCAGCAAGTGCTCTCGACCGACCAGCTCCGCTTGCAGGTCGACGCCTTCGCCCGTTATCGCATCGTCGATCCGCTGCGCATGTATATTGCTGCGGGCAATGAGGATCGCGTGTCCGACGCGCTGCGCCCGATCCTGGGTTCGGCGCTCCGCAACGAACTGGGCAAGCGGCCCTTCGCCGCGCTGCTCAGCCCGGAGCGGGGGCAGGTGATGCAGAATATCGAGACGGGACTCAATCGCGTCGCCCGTCAATATGGCGCTGAGATCGTCGACGTGCGGATCAAGCGCGCCGACCTGCCCGACGGCACGCCGCTGGAAAGCGCCTTCACCCGGATGCGCACCGCGCGCGAACAGGAAGCGCTGACCATCCGCGCGCAAGGCGCCAAGCAGGCGCAGATCATCCGCGCCGAGGCCGACGCCAACGCCGCGCGCATCTACGCCGAAAGCTATGGCAAGGACCCGCAATTCTATGATTTCTACCGGGCCATGCAGAGCTATCGCTACACGTTCGCGCCCGACCGGACCGGGCAGACCAACATCATCCTGTCGCCGGATAATGAGTTCTTGCGGCAATTTCAGGGGCGACGTTAAATTTTCGTCATGATCCATACGGATCATTACGGAACCAGCGTCATTCAATGAGGGTTAAGGCAAGGCGGCGCATGTCAGGACTTCCCTAAAAGTCCCGCCTTCCATTCCCAGAAGATTTGAAGAGGACCGTCACGAGTGCGTTACGCTTATGCCATTACCGGCGCCCTGCTGCTGGGCGGTACCGCCATCGCCGTCACCACCAGTTCCAATGTCGGCGCGCAGATCGCGCAGAATGAAGGCTTGCAGGCGGCGGCCCCGACCGGCGCTCCCGCAAGCCTGGCCGACATGGTCGAAAAACTGCAACCCGCGGTCGTGAATATCTCGACCAAGCAGCGGGTTCAGGTGCAAAACCCCTTCGCCGGCACGCCCTTTGGCGACCTGTTCGGCCAGGGCAGCGGCCAGCCGCAGACGCGCCAGGCGCAGTCGCTGGGGTCGGGCTTCATCATTTCGGCCGACGGCTACATCGTCACCAACAACCATGTGGTGTCGGCTGGCGCGGAAGGCGCCACGGTGGATTCGATCACCGTGACCCTCACCAACAAGGAAGAATATCCCGCCAAGCTGATCGGCCGCGATCCGGCCACCGACCTGGCGGTGCTGAAGATCGAGGCGAAGAAGCCCCTGCCCTTCGTCAAGTTCGGCGACAGCACCAAGGCGCGCGTGGGCGACTGGGTGATCGCGATCGGCAACCCCTTCGCCTTGTCGGGCACCGTGACGGCGGGCATCATCTCCGCCGTGCATCGCGGCACCGGCGGCACCTATGACAAGTTCATCCAGACCGACGCATCGATCAACCAGGGCAATAGCGGCGGCCCGATGTTCGACATGCGCGGCAATGTGATCGGCATCAACAGCCAGATCCTCTCGCCTTCGGGCGGCAATGTCGGCATCGGCTTCGCCATTCCGTCGGAACAGGCGGCGCCGATCGTCGATACGCTGCGCAAGGGTCAGAGCATCAAGCGCGGCTATCTGGGCGTCCAGATCAGCCCGCTGGGCGAAGACATGGCCGATTCGCTGGGCCTTGCCAAGAATCGCGGCGAGTTCGTCCAGAGCGTCGAACCGGGCAAGGGCGCGGACAAGGCCGGCATCAAGGCAGGCGACGTGATCGTCAGCGTCGCTGGCCAGGAAGTGACCGCCGACCAGAATCTGTCGTCGATCATCGCCAGCCAGTCGATCGGCGCGCGCGTGCCGATCACCCTCATGCGCAATGGCCAGCGCCAGACGGTGACGGCGATCGTCGGCGAACGTCCGTCGGAAGATGAGCTGAACAGCTTCGCCCCGCAACAGGATGAGGATTTCAGCCAGCAGGATTCGAACCCCGGCAAGGCGACCCAACAGTCGCTCGGCATTTCGGCGATCCCGCTGACGCCCGGCATCATCCGCCAGTTGGGCGTTTCGGCCGACACGCGCGGCATCGTCATCACCGCCGTCGACGGTTCCACCGATGCGGGCGCCAAGGGCCTGCGTCGTGGCGACGTCATCATCACCGCCAACAACCGCCCGGTCGCCAACCAGGCGGAGCTGGACGCGCAGGTGAAGGCGGTGGCCGGACAGGGCCGCAACGCCATCTTGCTGCAGGTGCTGCGCCGTGGCCAGCAACCGATCTTCCTGCCGGTGCGCCTGCGGGACAAATAAGCAGCGCTTGCCGTCTCTAAGGTTCTAAGACCCGTTCGGCCCTTCGACACACTCAGGAGAGTGTGTCGAAGGGCCGAACGGGTTTTCTTTTGGCTATCATGGCGTTTGCAAACCCGTTTTCTGAACGTAAGTGACGGGAGCGAGCCAATAAAAATCCTCCCCTGTAAGGGGAGGGGGACCGGCGAAGCCGGTGGAGGGGTGTTCCCCTCTCGATAGGGTGACCCCCCTCCGTCTGGCCTTCGGCCAGCCACCTCCCCTTACAGGGGAGGATTTTTCATGGTCCGCCGCATGAAAGGACAGCACTGCTGATCAATTGGTGCGTGGCATATTGGGCAATCTGTTCAAATAGGCTATGAAAAGACGTCAACAGGGAAGTGGAGCGACATGAGGAAGACAGCGACCCGTACAGCTATGGCGATGATAATGATGATGACGATCGCCGGGCCAATTCATGCACAAGTGGTTATCTATCCGCGTGAGGTCGTGGCCGCGGCGATCGTCGGCGACATCGTGCGCGACCGGCAGGCCGAGCGGGAAGCGCGGCGCACGCCCTATGCCTCGCCCGGCTATGGGTCGATCGCGTCGGCCGAGGCGGCCCGCGATGCCTGCGCGGCGAAGGCGCTGTATCAGGCCGGGCCGGCCTCCAGGTTGATCGGCCCCGCCCACGCCAGCACCATGTCCACCGGATGGGAAGTGGAAGGGACCGTCACATCACAAAATGGCGATATTCCCTTCGTCTGCTCGGTGCGTAACGGATCGGTCAGCGGAGTGCTGTTGCGGCAGTAGAATCGAGGGAAATCCGACCCCTGCGCGAGCAGGGGTACCGGCTTTCCCGATCGGTTTTCTGGGGCGGATAGGCGACGCATCATTCGCCCAAGAAAAGCTGCGTACTTTGTCTAGCGATGCGGTTGCCTATTGCCCCGCCTCACGGCTAAAGCCATCGCCATGAAGGCTCCTCCCCTGCCCCGCCACCCTCTGAGATTCGGTAATTTCCGGGCCTATCTGGTCGGGCGGCTGTGCGCCGTGCTGGCGCAGTACAGCATGATGATCGTGCTGGCATGGCAGGCCTATAATATCGCGCGCGATTCGATGACGACGGCGGGTGCGTCGGCGCAACTGGGGCTGATCGGCCTGGCGCAGTTCCTGCCGCTCTTCTTCCTGACCCCGGTGACGGGCTGGGTCGCGGACCATTATGACCGGCGGATCATCACCCGGCTGACCCTGACGCTGCTGATGGCGGCGTCGGCACTGCTGGCCTTCGCCACCTATGAAGGCTGGGTCAACCTGCCGCTGATCTTCGGCATTGCCGTCATCGTCGGCATCGCCCGCGCCTTCAACGGCCCCGCCTATGGCGCGCTTGCCCCCAATCTGGTGCCGATAGAGGTGCTGCCCAACGCCATCGCCATTTCCAGCGTCGTCTGGCAGACCGGGATGATCGCCGGCCCGGCGCTGGGCGGCTATGCCTATGCGGCAACCCCCTGGGGCGCCTATGCGCTGGCGGCAACCCTCTATGCCGTGGCACTGGCCGCCATGCTGATGATCAGCAAGGTGCCGCAGCCACCACGCGACACCAGCCGCCACCCGATCCGCCAGATGGCCGACGGCTTAGCCTATGTGCGGGGCAACCGGCTGGTGCTGGCGACGATCACGCTGGACCTGTTCGCCGTGCTGCTGGCGGGCGCGACGGCGCT
The DNA here is from genome assembly GCF_022758885.1 of Sphingobium sp. BYY-5. Lineage (NCBI taxonomy): Bacteria > Pseudomonadati > Pseudomonadota > Alphaproteobacteria > Sphingomonadales > Sphingobiaceae > Sphingobium > Sphingobium sp. BYY-5. The sequence goes on along the minus strand of NZ_JALEBH010000001.1, from coordinate 185,059 downwards.
GCTGCCGGTCTATGCCCGCGACATATTGCATGTGGGGTCGGCGGGGCTGGGGCATCTGGCCGCTGCGCCGGGCATAGGCGCCGCCGTCACCGCGCTCTGGTTCTCATTCCGGCCGATGAAGACCGAGGTCGGCCTGAAAATGCTGGGCGCGGTCATCCTGTTCGGCTTGGCCACCATCGCCTTTGGCTGCACCGCCTTCCTGCCGCATGGCATCGCGATCAAGGCGGGCGTCGCCGCGCTGATCGTGCTGGGCAGCGCGGACATGGTGTCCGTCTTCGTACGCCAGTCGCTGGTGCAGCTCCATACGCCCGACGCGATGCGCGGGCGCGTGTCGAGCCTGTCGCAACTCACCATTTCGGCGTCCAACGAACTGGGCGAGGCCGAATCCGGCTTCCTCGCCGCGCTGGTCGGGCCGGTCGCGGCCGTCATCGGCGGCGGCGTTGGCGCCATCATCATCACCCTTATTTGGGCGCGACTCTTTCCCGAATTGCGCCTAGCACGTAGCTTCGATCCACCCGAAATCGGGCGAGCAGATGCCAGCCAGGAGAAGACCCTATGAAAGCTGCCACGATACTCGAAACCATCGGCAATACGCCGCATATCCGCGCCAACCGACTGTTCGCCGACGCGCCGGAAGGCACCGAAGTCTGGATCAAGTCGGAACGGTCGAACCCCGGCGGATCGATCAAGGACCGCATCGCGCTCGCCATGATCGAGGCGGCCGAGGCGTCGGGCGAACTCAAGCCCGGCGGCACCATCATCGAACCGACGTCGGGCAATACCGGCGTGGGCCTCGCCATGGTCGCGGCGGTCAAGGGATATAGACTGATCCTGGTCATGCCCGAAAGCATGTCGATCGAGCGCCGCCGGCTGATGCTGGCCTATGGCGCCAGTTTCGACCTGACCCCGCGCGAAAAGGGCATGAAGGGCGCGATCGAGCGCGCGCTGGAGCTGGTGGGGCAGACGCCCGGTAGCTGGATGCCGCAGCAGTTCGAGAACCCCGCCAATATCGACGTGCATGTCCGCACCACGGCGCAGGAAATCCTGGCCGATTTCGCCGACACGCCGATCGACGCGCTGGTGACGGGCGTAGGCACCGGCGGCCATATCACCGGCACCGCCGAGGTGTTGAAGAAGCAGTGGCCGGGTCTGAAAGTCTATGCGGTCGAACCGACCCTGTCGCCCGTCATCAGCGGCGGCCAGCCCGGCCCGCACCCGATCCAGGGCATCGGCGCAGGCTTCATTCCGGCGAACCTGCATACCCAGTTGCTCGACGGCGTGATCCAGGTCGATCCGGCGGACGCCAAAGCGTACGCCCGCCGCGCCGCGACCGAGGAAGGGTTGCTGGTCGGCATCTCATCGGGCGCGACGCTGGCCGCGATCGCGCAGAAGTTGAAGGAACTCCCGGCCGGCAGCCGTGTTCTGGGCTTCAACTATGACACCGGCGAACGCTATCTGTCTGTGCCTGACTTCCTGCCCGAATAAGGTCGCACCGGACCGGGCATGACCGACGCATCCTCCTCACCCCAGCCACATGCTTTCATGTGGCTGGTCTGGGCATTGCTGTTCGTCGGCCTGCCCCTCTGCGTCGCGGGCTGGGAAAGCCGTCCGCGTCCCGCCGGGGCCGCGTCCCGTTTCGATGCGACGATGGCGCGACCCGGACAGCCCGGCACGCCACCTCCCCCGGTTGAGCCGGTCGAGAATTATGCACTGGATCGCGATCAGGCGCGGACGTTCAACGCCCACATCCCCTTTTCCCGCGATCCCAATCCGGCCGCGCGGCCCTATCTGTTTTCAGGGTCGGAAACGGACCTTGCCCGTGCGACCGACTGTCTGGCGGCGGCGGAAATCTACGAAGCGGGCGACGATGCCGTGGGCGAGGAAGCGGTGGCGCAGGTGGTGCTGAACCGGGTGCGCCATCCCGCCTTTCCCAAGACGGTATGCGGCGTCGTCTTCCAGGGGCAGGAGCGCAGCACCGGCTGCCAATTCACCTTCACCTGCGACGGGGCGTTGGCGCGCACGCCGCAGCAAGCCGCCTGGGACCGGGCGCGCGAAATCGCACGCAATGCGCTGGCGGGCAAGGTCTACGGGGCGGTCGGCCATGCCACCCATTATCATACCGACTGGGTCGTGCCCTATTGGAGCGGCAGCCTGGACAAGATCACGGCGGTCGGCACGCACCTTTTCTTCCGCTGGCGCGGATGGTGGGGAACGCCCCCCGCCTTTCGCAAGGGGGGCGAGACGGGCGAACCGCTGATCGCGCGGATCGCGCGCTTTTCAACCGCCCATCAGGCCGCTGGCGAGACGGTGCCGGACGGACCGCCGGTGCTGGTGGCCGGAACGGGCGCGGCGGTGCTGGCGGCGCAACCGCAGCAGATCATCAACGAAACATCACTGGGCAAGACGGTCGGCGGCGCGCGGCTGGCGATGCTGGGGCCGGGCGGCAAGAGCTTCCTGGTCGAACTGGCGCGCGACAGCACGCCCGATAGCTGGCCGGCGATGGCGCAGACCTTCTGCGCCGGACGGCCGGAATGCCGCATCATGGCCTGGCGCGCGGGCGGCGCGCCGACCAGGCTGCCGCTGGACGATGGCGCGATCGAGGCGATGAGCTTCGCCTATATCCACAATGTCGGCAGCGGATTGCAGCGGGCGCTGTGGAATTGCACCCAGACGCCCCGCGCCATCCCGAGCCAATGTATGCGCCAGCGCGTGCCGACGGTCGTCGTGCCCGCTCCGGTCCCCTCCAACGACGCCGGGCTGGCGGGCGTACGGCGCAAGGAACGGTTCGAAACGGTGAAGATCATACCGCCTGCCGCCGCTCCCGCTTCCCAACCCTGACCAGGGAGGACGGCCAAATGCGCAAGGGCCGTTGACGGATCGTTCCAGCCGCGCAACCTTGTCGGACAGACATCGACAAGGGGGTTTGCATGAAGAGGATGAAGCGCGCTGCCTGGGCGCTGGGCGTGGCGGCGATCGCGCTGGCCGGCGTGGCGAGCGCAAAGGATGTCGTGGTCCATGCCGGGCGGCTGATCGACGGCACGGGCGCGGCGCCGCGCGAGCGGGTGTCGATCCTGATCCGGGACGACCGCATCACCGCCATCCAGCCGGGTTTCGTGACGCCGCAGGGCGCGGAAGTGATGGACCTGTCCGCCAAGACCGTGCTGCCCGGTTTGATCGACACGCATGACCATATCACCGCCGGCTGGCACACAGGCGACCCGATCCGCAACAGTGTGACCCGCAGCGATTATGAGGACGCGATCGAGGCGACCGGCTTCGTGCGCGACACACTGCTGGCGGGCTTCACCGCCGTACGCGACTGCGGCGCCAATACCGGCGTCATCGTCGCGCTCAAGAAATCGATCGAGGGCAAGGTTATTCCGGGGCCGCGCCTGTGGGTGTCGGGGACGCCGCTGGGGCCGACCGGCGGCCATGGCGATGCGGTGAACGGGCTGCGGACCGAATTTGCGGATATTCCCCATATCGCCGACAATATCATCGACAGCCCCGAAGCTGCACGGGTCGCCGTACGGCGGCTGAAGCGCGAGGGTGTGGACCTCATCAAGATCATGCCGTCGGGCGGGGTCATGTCGATCGGCGACGATCCCACCCACCAGTTGATGACCGATGAGGAGATCAAGGCGGTGATTGAGACCGCCCATGCGCTGGGGATGAAGGTCGCGGCCCACGCCCATGGCAAGCAGGCGATCGACCATACGATCGCGCTGGGCGTCGATTCGATCGAGCATGGCTCCTATGCCGATGCGGGCAGCTACAAGATCTTCAAGCAATATGGCGCCTATCTGGTGCCGACCATGCTGGTGGGCGAGCGCGTCTATCAGCGGGCGAAGGAGCATCCCGAACAGTTGAACCCCTCCACCGCCGAAAAGGCGCTGGTGATCGGCCCGCTGCTCCAGAAGAACCTGCGCGACGCCTATGCGGCGGGCGTGAAGATCGCGTTCGGCACCGACACGTTCGGCCTGTCGCGCCATGGCGAAAATGCGCAGGAGTTCGCGCTGATGGTCGGTGCGGGCATGACGCCGATGGATGCGATCAAGGCCGCGACCGGCAGCGCCGCCGACCTGCTGGGCAGCCAGGATGTCGGCACGGTGCAGACCGGCCGCTATGCCGACCTGATCGCGGTGGACGGCGATCCGCTCAAGGACATCCGCCTGCTGGAGCGGGTCGGCTTCGTGATGAAGGGCGGCACCGTGGTGAAGGCCGAGGGGAATCCTGTGATCTGAGGGCGCTTGGAGGCGACGGCAGCCAGGGAGAACGGACAATCCGCTTGCAGACCAAAAGATCGGAATTGGACGTTCCGTTGGATATTTCGACGCCGTAAAACGGAGCTGCTTTCAGAAGTCTTCCTTTTCGGAGATTATAGTGCAGATCGCGGTTCTGACGTTTGACGGTTTCAACGAGTTGGACTCCTTCGTCGCGGCGGCCATCCTCAATCGTATGAAAACGAAGGGATGGGCGGCGCATATCACCTCGCCGACCGAACATGTTACGTCGATGAATGGCGTGACTGTCCGGCGTCAGCAGCCGTTGGAGTTTGCGGCGGAAGCCGACGTCGTCCTGATAGGCAGTGGGGTCAAGACCCGGAATATCGCGTCGGACGCGGACCTGCTTTCCCGCATCAAGCTCGATCCGTCCCGCCAACTGATTGGAGCGCAATGTTCGGGCACGCTGTTGCTGGCGAAGCTGGGCCTGATCGGCGATCTGCCCGCCTGCACCGACCTGACTACCAAGCCCTGGGTGATTGAGGCGGGCGTGAAGATAATCGATGCCCCCTTTATCGCGCATGGCAATGTGGCGACGGCGGGAGGCTGCCTCGCCTCACAATATCTGGCGACATGGGTGATCGCCCGTCGTGCCTCCATGCGCGACGCCGAAGAAGCGATGCATTACATCGCACCGGTGGGTGAGAAGGCGCTTTATATCGAGCAGGCCATGGCCGCCGTTGCGCCCTTCGTCCCGCGAGAGGATGTTGTCGCGGCTTGAAGAGGCAGTACGTTCCGAGCTGGGACAGCAACGCGGGTCGCTTCCGGCCCAAGTTAGCGTAAAGCAGCCCCTGCCCCCTTCACAAATCCAACAGGCGGGCCTATATAGGTCAACGAAATCCGATCCGGACGGCGCTCCCCGCGCTTATGGACCGGCCTTTGATTTTCGCCGGGTTCCGAACTGCCTAGCGCACGGTTTCGGGTAGAATGGGCGGAAATCATAGGGTCACAAGACGCTGAGAGTGCGGATCGGACAGTCCCGGCCCGCACCTTTTTGCGTGGCGGTAGAGGAGCGAATCACCTCCTTTCACTGCTTGCGCCGGACTGAATTTTCGCTGGGATGCGAAAAAAATGACGAATGAAGGCAAGGACAACGCATGGCGACCAAGGCTCTCCCAACGATCAACACCGGCGCTAAGAAGCGCATCCGCAAGGTGTTCGGCGACATCCACGAAGTGGTGCAGATGCCGAACCTGATCGAAGTCCAGAGGGAGAGCTACGAACAGTTTCTGCGCTCCGATCCGTCGATCGGCTATGTGTCGGGCCTGGAAAAGACCCTGCGCAGCGTCTTCCCGATCCGCGACTTCGCCGGCACCGCCGAGATGGACTTCGTCCATTACGAGCTGGAAGACCCGAAGTACGACGTCGAGGAATGCCGTCAGCGCGGCATCACCTACGCCGCGCCGATGCGCGTTACCCTGCGCCTCATCGTGTTCGAGGTGGACCAGGACACCGAAACCCGCTCCGTGCTCGATATCAAGGAGCAGGATGTGTACATGGGCGACATGCCGCTCATGACGCAGAACGGCACCTTCATCGTCAACGGCACCGAGCGCGTCATCGTGTCGCAGATGCACCGTTCGCCGGGCGTCCTGTTCGACCATGACCGTGGCAAGACCCACTCGTCGGGCAAATATCTGTTCGCCGCGCGCGTCATTCCCTATCGCGGTTCGTGGCTGGATTTCGAGTTCGACGCCAAGGACATCGTCAATGTCCGCATCGACCGCAAGCGCAAGCTGCCGGTCACGGCGTTGCTTTATGCGCTGGGCCTGACCGCCGAGGAAATCCTGGGTCAGTTCTACAATAAGGTCGTCTACGTGCGTGGCGAAGGCGGTTGGCAGATTCCGTTCACCGCCGAAGCCTGGCGCGGCCTCAAGCCCGCCTTCGACATCGTCGACGCCAAGTCGGGTGAAGTCGTGTTCGCCGCCGGTCACAAGATTTCGCCCCGCGCCGCCAACAAGGCGGAGAAGGACGGGCTGGAAACGCTGCTGATCCCGACCGAGGAAGTCTATGGCCGCTACAGCGCCTATGACCTCATCAACGAGAAGACCGGCGAGATATACATCGAGGCCGGTGACGAAGTATCGCCGGAAAATCTGGAAAAGCTGGATAAGGTCGGCATCGACCGCCTCGAACTGCTCGACATCGACCATGTCGGCACCGGCCCCTGGATTCGCAACACGCTCAAGGCCGACAAGGCCGAGGAGCGCGATCAGGCGCTGTCCGACATCTATCGCGTCATGCGCCCCGGCGAACCGCCGACGAAGGAAACCGCTGAATCGCTGTTCGCCGGTCTGTTCTTCGATCCGGAACGCTATGATCTGTCGGCTGTTGGCCGCGTCAAGATGAACATGCGCCTCGACCTGGATGCCGAAGACAGCGTCACCACGCTCCGCACCGAGGATATCCTCGCCGTGGTCAAGGAGCTGGTGAACCTGAAGGACGGCAAGGGCGAGATCGACGATATCGACAATCTCGGCAACCGCCGCGTCCGGTCGGTCGGCGAGCTGCTGGAGAACCAGTATCGCGTCGGTCTGCTGCGCATGGAGCGTGCGGTCAAGGAACGCATGTCGAGCGTCGACGTGTCGACCGTGATGCCGAACGACCTCATCAACGCCAAGCCCGCAGTGGCTGCGGTGCGTGAGTTCTTCGGTTCCAGCCAGCTTTCGCAGTTCATGGACCAGACCAACCCGCTGTCGGAAGTCACCCACAAGCGCCGCGTGTCGGCGCTTGGGCCAGGCGGCCTGACCCGCGAGCGCGCAGGCTTCGAAGTCCGCGACGTTCACCCGACCCATTATGGCCGTATCTGCCCGATCGAAACGCCGGAAGGCCCGAACATCGGTCTGATCAACTCGCTGGCAACGTTCAGCCGCGTGAACAAGTACGGCTTCATCGAGACGCCTTACCGCAAGGTGATCGACGGCAAGGTGACGAACGACGTCGTCTATCTGTCGGCGATGGAAGAGGCCAAGCACACGATCGCGCAGGCGAACGCGGAGCTGAACCCCGACCACAGCTTCGCCGAGGATCTGATCTCCGCACGCGAAGCCGGCGAATTCCTGATGGCGCCCAAGGACAACATCACGCTGATGGACGTCAGTCCCAAGCAGTTGGTGTCGGTCGCGGCCTCGCTCATTCCCTTCCTGGAAAATGACGACGCCAACCGCGCGCTGATGGGATCGAACATGCAGCGCCAGGCGGTTCCGCTGGTCCGTGCCGAAGCGCCGTTCGTCGGCACTGGCATGGAAGGCACCGTGGCGCGGGATTCCGGGGCGGCCATCGCGGCCCGCCGCGCGGGCATCGTCGACCAGGTCGACGCGACCCGTATCGTCATCCGCGCCACCGGCGACGTCGAACCCGGCCAGTCGGGCGTCGACATCTACACGCTGCAGAAGTTCCAGCGCTCCAACCAGGACACCTGCATCAACCAGCGCCCGCTGGTGAAGGTGGGTGAGCTGGTGCAGGCCGGCGAGGTTATCGCCGACGGCCCGTCGACCGAGTTCGGCGAGCTGGCGCTGGGCCGCAACGTGCTGGTCGCGTTCATGCCCTGGAACGGCTACAACTATGAGGACTCCATCCTGATCTCCGAGCGGATCGTGAAGGATGACGTCTTCACCTCGATCCATATCGAGGAGTTCGAGGTCATGGCCCGCGACACCAAGCTGGGTCCGGAGGACATCACCCGCGACATCCCGAACGTCGGTGAGGAAGCGCTGCGCAACCTCGACGAGGCGGGCATCGTCTATATCGGCGCCGAAGTGGAGCCGGGCGACATCCTGGTCGGCAAGATCACCCCCAAGGGTGAATCGCCGATGACCCCGGAAGAAAAGCTGCTCCGCGCGATCTTCGGTGAAAAGGCGAGCGACGTGCGCGACACGTCCCTGCGTCTGCCGCCGGGCGTTGCCGGTACGGTCGTCGAAGTGCGCGTGTTCAACCGCCACGGCATCGACAAGGACGAGCGCGCCATGGCGATCGAGCGGGAGGAAATCGACCGTCTCGCCAAGGACCGTGAGGACGAACGCGGCATTCTGAACCGCGCCACCTTCAACCGTCTGCAGGAAATGCTGCTGGGCCAGACCGCCTCCGCCGCGCCGAAGGGCATCAAGAAGGGCGTGGTGATCGATGAAGCCCTGCTGGGCGAGGTCGAGCGTCACGAATGGTGGAAGTTCGCCGTTGAGGATGACGTCCGCCAGGCCGGCATCGAAGCCGTCAAGGCGCAGTATGACGAAGCGGTGAAGCTGATCGTCGAGAAGTTCGAGGATCGCGTCGACAAGCTGCAGCGCGGCGACGAACTGCCGCCGGGCGTGCTCAAGATGGTCAAGGTGTTCGTCGCGGTGAAGCGCAAGCTGCAGCCGGGCGACAAGATGGCCGGCCGTCACGGCAACAAGGGCATCATCAGCCGCATCCTGCCGCAAGAAGACATGCCGTTCCTGGAGGACGGTACGCCGGTCGATTTTGTGCTGAACCCGCTGGGCGTGCCGTCGCGCATGAACGTCGGTCAGATCTTCGAGACGCATCTGGGCTGGGCCGCTCGCGGCCTGGGCGCCCAGATCGGCAGCGCATTGGATAGCTGGCGTGAAGCCAATCCGAACCCTGAGGTGGGCCAGCCCCCTGAGGCGGTGAAGGAACTGCTCAAGACGATCTACGGCGCCAACTATATCGAGCAGATCGACCAGCGCACCAGCGAGGAAATCGTTGAGCTGGCGCAGAATGTCCGCGGCGGTGTGCCGATGGCGACGCCGGTGTTCGACGGCGCCGTCGAAGCCGACGTGTCGGCAATGTTGAAGCTGGCGGGTCTGGATGAATCGGGTCAGGTCGTTCTGTATGACGGCCGCTCCGGCGACGCCTTCGACCGCAAGGTGACTGTCGGCTACAAATATGTCCTGAAGCTGCACCATCTGGTCGACGACAAGATCCACGCCCGTTCCATCGGCCCCTACTCGCTCGTCACCCAGCAGCCGCTGGGCGGTAAGGCGCAGTTCGGTGGCCAGCGCTTTGGTGAGATGGAGGTGTGGGCGCTCCAGGCCTACGGCGCCGCCTACACGCTGCAGGAAATGCTGACGGTGAAGTCGGACGACGTTGTCGGCCGCACCAAGGTCTATGAAGCGATCGTCAAGGGCGACGATACGTTCGAGGCCGGCATTCCCGAAAGCTTCAACGTGCTGGTCAAGGAAATGCGCTCGCTGGGCCTCAACGTCGAACTCGCCGCGATGGACGAGGTCGAGGATGACGACGGCATGGCGCAGGCGGCGGAGTAAGCCTCCTATCTCCCCTCCCGCTTGCGGGAGGGGCCGGGGGAGGGCCTGTAATGGGTCCAACCTCAGCGCAAGACATTCCCTCCCCTAACCCCTCCCGCAAGCGGGAGGGGAATTGAGGAAAAGAAGATGAACGAACTTACGAACTTCGCCAATCCGATCCAGAAGCCGGAAACCTTCGACCAGATCCAGATCGGCCTCGCCTCGCCGGAACGCATCCGGTCCTGGTCCTTCGGCGAGATCAAGAAGCCGGAAACGATCAACTACCGCACGTTCAAGCCCGAACGCGATGGTCTGTTCTGCGCGCGCATCTTCGGTCCGATCAAGGACTATGAATGCTTGTGCGGCAAGTATAAGCGCATGAAGTATAAGGGCATCGTCTGCGAGAAGTGCGGTGTCGAAGTCACGGTGTCGAAGGTCCGCCGCGAGCGTATGGGCCATATCGAACTGGCCGCTCCTGTCGCGCACATCTGGTTCCTGAAGTCGCTCCCCAGCCGCATCGGCCTGCTGCTCGACATGCAGTTGAAGCAGCTTGAGCGCGTGCTGTATTTCGAGTCCTACATCGTCACCGAGCCGGGCCTGACCCCGCTGGAGAAGTTCCAGCTTCTGACCGAAGACGAACTGCTCGACGCGCAGGACGAATATGGTGAGGACGCCTTCTCCGCCGGCATCGGCGCGGAAGCGGTCAAGCAGATGCTGATGGACCTCGACCTTGATGGCGAGAAGCAGGCCCTGCTCGAAGAGCTGGCGACCACCAAGTCGGAACTGAAGCCCAAGAAGATCATCAAGCGCCTCAAGGTGGTTGAGAGCTTCCTGGAATCCGGCAACCGGCCTGAGTGGATGATCCTGGACGTCGTGCCGGTCATCCCGCCCGAACTGCGCCCGCTGGTGCCGCTGGACGGCGGCCGCTTCGCGACGTCGGATCTCAACGACCTGTATCGCCGCGTCATCAACCGCAACAACCGCCTGAAGCGGCTGATGGAGCTGCGCGCGCCGGACATCATCGTCCGCAACGAAAAGCGCATGTTGCAGGAAGCCGTCGACGCCCTGTTCGACAATGGCCGCCGCGGCCGCGTCATCACCGGCGCGAACAAGCGTCCGCTCAAGTCGCTGTCCGACATGCTCAAGGGCAAGCAGGGCCGCTTCCGCCAGAACCTGCTCGGCAAGCGCGTCGACTATTCCGGCCGTTCGGTCATCGTGACCGGTCCTGAGCTGAAGCTGCACCAGTGCGGCCTGCCCAAGAAGATGGCGCTCGAACTGTTCAAGCCGTTCATCTACGCCCGCCTCGACGCCAAGGGTTTGTCCATGACCCTCAAGCAAGCGAAGAAGTGGGTCGAGAAGGAGCGCAAGGAAGTCTGGGACATCCTGGACGAGGTGATCCGCGAGCATCCCGTGATGCTGAACCGCGCGCCGACGCTCCACCGTCTGGGCATCCAGGCGTTCGAACCCGTGCTGATCGAGGGTAAGGCGATCCAGCTTCACCCGCTGGTCTGCTCGGCCTTCAACGCCGACTTCGATGGCGATCAGATGGCCGTGCACGTTCCCCTGAGCCTTGAGGCCCAGTTGGAAGCGCGCGTGCTGATGATGTCGACCAACAACATCCTCTCGCCCGCGAACGGCAAGCCGATCATCGTGCCGTCGCAGGACATGGTGCTGGGTATCTATTACCTGTCCATGGAACGCGAAGGCGAGCCGGGCGAAGGCATGTTGCTGTCCGACATGCAGGAGGTCCACCAGGCCCTCTATGCCAAGGCCGTGACGCTGCATTCGAAGATCACCAGCCGCGTTCCGCAGACCGACGAGGCCGGTCAGGAATATATGAAGCGGTTCGAAACCACGCCGGGCCGCATGTTGCTGGGCGAATGCCTGCCCAAGAGCCACAAGGTGCCCTTCGACGTCGTCAACCGCCTTCTCACCAAGAAGGAAATCGGGGACGTCATCGATCAGGTCTATCGTCATACCGGCCAGAAGGACACGGTGCTGTTCGCCGACGCCATCATGGCGCTGGGCTTCCGCCACGCATTCCAGGCCGGCATCTCGTTCGGCAAGGACGATATGGTCATCCCCGACAGCAAGGTGACGTTCGTCGACGAAACCAAGGCGCTGGTGGCCGACTATGAGCAGCAATATCAGGACGGTCTCATCACCCAGCAGGAAAAGTACAACAAGGTGATCGATGCCTGGAGCCGTTGCGGCGACCAGGTTGCGAACGCCATGATGGATGAAATCCGCGCCCAGCCCAAGGATCCCAAGACCGGCCGCCTGGCCCCGATCAATTCCATCTACATGATGGCGCATTCGGGCGCCCGTGGTTCGCAAGCCCAGATGAAGCAGCTAGCGGGTATGCGCGGCCTGATGGCCAAGCCGAGCGGCGAGATCATCGAGACGCCGATCATCTCGAACTTCAAGGAAGGCCTGACCGTCCTTGAATATTTCAACTCGACCCATGGTGCTCGTAAGGGCCTGGCCGATACCGCGCTCAAAACGGCGAACTCAGGATATCTGACCCGCCGTCTGGTCGACGTGTCGCAGGACTGCACGATCGTCGAAGAAGATTGCGGCACCGAAAAGGCGCTGGAGATGAAGGCGATCGTCCAGGGCGGCAGCGTCATCGCTTCGCTGGGCGAGCGTATCCTGGGCCGTACCACTGCGCAGGATATCGTCGACAGCAAGGACGGCAGCGTGCTGATCCCGATCGGCACCCTGCTGGACGAAGCGATGATCGCGCAGATCGAAGCCATCGGTACGCAGGCCGTGAAGATCCGCAGCCCGCTGATCTGCGAAAGCAAGATGGGCGTATGCGGCAAATGCTACGGTCGTGATCTTGCCCGCGGTACGCCAGTCAATATCGGTGAAGCGGTCGGCGTCATTGCGGCGCAGTCCATCGGTGAACCGGGTACGCAGCTGACCATGCGTACCTTCCACATCGGCGGCGCGGCGAACTTCAACGAAACGTCGAACCTGGAAGCGCTGTCGGACGGCACGATCGAGCTGCGCGACATGCCGACCATCACCGACAAGAATGGCCGTCGCCTGTCGCTCGCCCGCAACGGCGAGATCGCGATCATCGATAATGAAGGTCGCGAACGCGAAACGCACCGCCTGCCTTACGGCGCGACCATCCTATTTGCGGATGGCGACACTGTGAAGAAGGGCGATCGCTTCGCCGAATGGGACCCGTTCACCATGCCGGTGATTACGGAAAAACCGGGTATCGTGAAATATGTCGATCTGATCGACAACAAGACGCTGACCGAACAGACCGACGAAGCAACCGGCATCGCCCAGCGCGTTGTCATCGAGCATCGCGGTTCCGCCCGTACCAAGGAGGATCTGCGTCCGCGCCTCACCCTGCTCGACGACCAGTCGGGCGAAGCCGCCCGCTACATGCTGGCGGTGGGTGCGACCCTGTCGGTCGACGACGGTGCCCAGGTGCAGGCCGGTGACGTGCTGGCGCGTGTCAGCCGTGAAGCGGCGAAAACCCGCGACATCACCGGTGGTCTGCCGCGCGTCGCCGAACTGTTCGAAGCCCGCAAGCCCAAGGACAATGCAATCATTGCCAAGGTGTCGGGCCGCGTGCAGTTCCTCAAGGATTACAAGGCGAAGCGCAAGATCGCCATCAATCCCGAGGATGGCGGCGAGCCGGTCGAGTATCTGATCCCCAAGAGCAAGGTGATCGACGTTCAGGAAGGCGACTTCGTGAAGCGCGGCGACAACCTGATCGGTGGTTCGCCCGATCCGCACGACATTCTGGAAGTGCTCGGCATCGAGCCGCTGGCCGAATATCTGGTCGCCGAAATCCAGGAAGTCTATCGCTTGCAGGGCGTGAAGATCAACGACAAGCATATCGAGACGATCGTTCGTCAGATGTTGCAGAAGGTCGAGATCATCGAGTCCGGCGACACCACGCTGTTGGTGGGCGAGCAGGTCGACCGCGAGGAGATGGAGGAGATCAACTCCAAGCTCCAGCCGGGCTTCCAGCCTGCCGCGGGCAAGCCGGTGCTGCTGGGCATCACCAAGGCCTCGCTGCAGACCCGGTCGTTCATCTCGGCCGCGTCCTTCCAGGAAACCACCCGCGTCCTCACCGAAGCGGCGGTCCAGGGCAAGAAGGACACGCTGGTCGGCTTGAAGGAAAACGTCATCGTCGGCCGCCTGATCCCGGCGGGCACCGGTGCGGGCATGAACCGCCTGCGCGTTGCCGCCTCGTCGCGCGATGCGGCGATGCGCGCCGCGCTCCGCGCCGCCAGCCAGGTCGACCTGATCGCTCCCAAAACGGCCGCCGAGGAACATGCCGCCGAACTGCGGCAGGGTCCGGAAGCGGCAATCGGCGACGATCCGCTGGGCGCCGTCCAGGGTGAAGACTTCACCACCGAGGACATGGAATAAGACCTTTGAAAGCACGGGAGCCGCTTCCTATATGGAAAGCGGCTCCCAGGCCTTTTGCGTCCTCAGGAACGCATAAGAATGCCCGCCGAATGCATGTTGCATCGGCGGGCTTTTTTTTGTGGATCGATGGGATTGGCTGGGCCGCCTGCCCTTTCAGCGATCAATCTCCACATCATCGAAATAGACGGTTTGCTGGCCTGTGGCGTCGGCACTGCGATAGCTGCCAAGTTCAAAGCCCAGATTCTGGCTGACGGCAAACTTCGCCGGGTCGAAGCCCCAAGGGACGACCTTGTCGACCTTTTCCTGACCGTTCAGCCAGAAGGCGATTCTGCCGCCTATTTCACCCCCAACATCCGAAGATTGCAGCGCGAAACCATATGTATTCCATTCCCCTTTCCGAATGGCGCCGCGATAAAGGACACCAGGATCACGGGTATCGAAATAATAATAGCTTTGCGCTGCGGGGCTACGGACGGCGATGATGAACTCCTCAACGTCAGGCGATTTATCCCGACGCCGTGAAACCGGCACGATGCGAAGCGACACCACCGGACCGCCCGGCGTTATATTTTGGCCATCGGGATTTTTGCCCGCTTCCTGTGGCTGAAAAATCTGGAAATGAATCATCTGGTGAAGCGGCGTATCGTAGTGCTGGTCGAGCTTCATCGAAAAACGGATATGTGTAATATCATTGTCGCCGATGCGCATCCTGCCCTGCTCCCCGCCGGGCAAAGGTTTGTAATGCGACCAGAAGCTATACATGATCTTGTTCTTCGGAGCACCCTTCGCGCTTGGGTCCAGGGAGATGCGCAGGCAGCCAGGTGGCGTATGGCACCCCTGCGATACGATCTGGGGCCGATTTGCCGCTTCGGTCCCCTTATCGATGGTTGGACGAAAATCCTGATTGCCACGGCGATCGACTATTGTGTCCGCCGCCACGCTCTGCCCCTCGTCAAAATCCATGGAGAGACGGTGCTGCGGTTCCGGCGCGTCCGCGGCCGCCGCGGTTCCGCCTAGCAGGATACCGACCCATTTAGCAGCAGTCATCCAGCGCATCATATCGATGTCCTTCTACTTCATGACCGGGGTCGACAGGAAAGGATCGACGCAATCCCTTCAGCTAAACCACCAGCCATGAACAACGACTGACCGCCGATAAGGTGCCACAGCTACCCAATCATGCGTGCATCCCGACGATTGTCCAAAGGCATCCTTCCTATTCTCTCACTGCTCGGCAGCCATTCATGGACATATCATCGTTTGGCCGTCTGAACGTCAGATTCAAGTCTTCGCTTCAATCCGTCCTCGCCAGCAGGCGATACCCGTGCCATCCAGTTCGGGACGATCGATCTGATATTCGGCAACCACAAAACCGTCCCTGATATAATGGTCGGCGTCGTCGCCTGGAAACACGCCGGTCCAGCGCGCGGCATAGCTGTAGCGGTTGTGGCTGATGAAGCGGCCTCGTCCCTTGGTTCGCCCTTCATGATGGGTCACGGTCGAGCCTGCGACATATTCGAACACATCCCGGCCATGGCCTACACGATAGCAGAGATCGATATCCTCCTGGCCGTTGATGAAGACCGTGTCGAACCCGCCCACCGCGGCGAAATCCGTTGCGCGCATTGCGAGACAGGCGCCGGTGATCGCACGGAAACGACGATTTTGGGCTATCAGCGGAGAATCCGCAGCTTCATCGACATAGATAGGATAGCCGAGCGGCGTCTTGCCGGAGAAGACCACGCCCACACACTGAACACGACCGTCAGGGTAAAGCAGCTTGGGCTGCGTGCCCATTACCTCCGGGTCCGCCAAGGGCGCCAGCAACGGTTCCATCCAGCCAGCCTGTACTTCCGTATCGTTGTTCAGGAAGATCACACGTGCGCCATGTGAAGCAGCGAAGCCGATATTATTGCCAAGCGAGAAGTTCAGATTGTCGAAATTGTGAATGACCCTGATGCGTGCATCTTTTTCGGCCCAACTGTCGAGCAGACCGGACGTCTCCTCATCGCTGGCATTGTTCACCATGATGATTTCGATCTTCGCCTGCTCACCTTCGCGCACCAGCGCATTGAGGCATCTGTTCGTCAGCGAATATTGATTGTAGACGCAGACGATGATCGACACCAGATCAGGGTCGCGCTGCGGCGCCTGAGCGCGCAGGCTATGCCAGTCGATCACCATGCGGTTGAGCGACTGAAACCGCTTTTCGGGGCCGACGCGATATTTGGCGCTGTCGGTCGGCTCGCCAGGCACGGCGGCGCGCCAAGCGGGCGGCGACGGCGCCGGACCATCCTCATAGGCTTTGGCGGACAGGGCGCGCAACGCCTTCATCCGGCCTGAACCGAACGCGGCCTTCACCTTGCGGGCATAATCGGGATAGCGCTGGTTGACGATCTCCATCGCCGTCTTGATCAGCCCTTCCTTCTCGTTCCCGAAGCTGGCGGTGCGCTGATGGAAGACATAGGCGTGCGGGGATATGAAATTCTTCCACCCTGCCTTGATCGTCCGCATACAGAAGTCGTTTTCTTCGCCATAGCCGCGCGGAAAAGCCTCTTCGTCGAACAGGCCGATATGGTCCATCAGATCGCGTCGGACGTACAGGCAGAAGCCATTGCCGGTCGGCACGTCGATCGGATCGGATTCCCCGGTAAAACCGATAATCCGCTTCGCCCAATCGTCATGGGACAGACCATCGGGCCTGGGATTGACGACATTGGCGGTCGGGAAGGAGAAGGCGCCACTATTGTCGCCCATCGCCGTCACCGTGCCCGCCTTGGGCGTGCCGAAGGCAATCTTTTGCATGCCTTCGATCCAGCCGTCATGCACGATCGTATCACTGTTGAGCAGCAGGATATCATCCGCGCCTGCCCAAATGATCCCACGGTTGATGGTGCGGGTATAGCCCATATTCTGCGGGTTCACGAGCAGGTGGAAACCCGGATTGCGGGCAAAGCTTTCCAGCAAGGGCTGCACACGCGCGTCGCTGCTGCCGTCGTTAATCATCAGCACGCGATTCTTGGAAAGGTCGGTGCGGGTCAGCACGGAATTGAGGCAGCGCTCGACCGCATCCGGCGCATTATAGACCGGCACGATAATCGTCAGGCGACGCGCCTCGTCGGCGCGCAGCGGCACATTTTCGGCCAGGATCGCCGACAGCGCGTGGCGCAGATTGTTACGGAGCACGACCGGCGCGAACTGGCGCACGATCTTCTGCCGGCCCGCCTCCCCCATGGTCGCGATCAGTTCCGGCTCCTTGCAGAGCTTATTGACGCACGCCAGCACCGCCTCGACATCCTTATACTCCACCAGGAAGCCGGTCTGTCCGTCATCGATCAATTCCGGCACAGCACCCCAGCGATAACCGATCACCGGACGGTGCGCCGCCTGCGCTTCGGCCACGGTACGACCGAAGGATTCAGCGAAATGCGACAGCGCCATAACGACATTGACCTGCGCCATCGCTTCCGCCGGGCTGTTGGCATAGCCGGCAAATTCCAGATTGCCTGGCAGTCCCGCAGCCTGGAGTTCGGTGACATAATCATTGTTCGGCCCGATGACGCGAAAACGCGCATTGGGAACCAGTTCCTCCGCCTTGCGCGCGACTTCCACAAAGTCGGCAATCCCCTTCTTGGGAATATTCGAGCTGATGATGCCAAAGACGACATTTTCGCCCACCATATTGGGCATGTCGAGTGAATCGACCTTGGCGACGTTGGGCACATGGAAACTGCGCCGGCTATCGGCAAACAGCTTCTGCGTCGCTGCGGAATTGGCGATCACATAATCGGTCTGTTGCAGGATGCGGGCGATGATGCCCGCTGCATCCATGCCCAGACGGTGTCGCAGATGCTCATCATGATCGATCAGTTCACGAGCGTGGATGGCGGTCAGCCGGCCGGCGCGACGCGCAGCAATCAGCGGGTCCACCAACACGATCGTATTGCAGTAGACCAGGCTGATATTGCACTGTTCGATGATGTGGGTGAAATCCTCGATCGAAATCTCGTCGGGTTTGCGGTTTTTCGACCACTGAAAGTAAGGGAAGGAGAAGAGTCCGGCGCTTTTCTTGCGCAACAGCTCGATATAATCGCGATTATCCTCCCTGGGCACCGCGACATAGACATTGAGCCTCATCTGCGCGAGGGCTTCGAGCATGTCGATGAAACTGCGTTCGCCGCCGAACATCAGTTCATTCACCTCATGCGCGCACAGCAGCACGGACGGCGCATCGTCGATGACCGGCACATCGCCCTTGCGCCAGGACTTGGGATCCAGCGCACGCCGACGCCGGGCGATCTTGCGCCCCTCACGTTTGCCGTTCTTCGCATAATGCGCCAGCGGGTTGAGGCCCGCTGCATCTACATCGGGATTGACCTCCAGATACGCCACCGTGCTGAAAAAGCGCGAAGGGTCGCGTCGCAGGCGCGCGCCCAGCCAGAGATAATGCTCAACCGGATCCATTTGAAGAATGCGCACATCCGGATATGTATCGAGATACCATTCTTCATCGAACAGCCCCGACTCCCTGATACGCGCGATGTCCTCAGCGGATACAGCCCCCGCCAGCTTCACATTCTGCACCAACTTCCCCTCATGTCCCATATGGACCGCCAATTGGCGAACCGATTGGTCCGTAGCCTCTCCTGTGGCCCCAGGCATCTGCGACGCATAAAACTTGCGCTTATCGTTCATTATATCGGGGACACAATCAGCGTGACCCTGTGCATGGCTCAAATCAAGGATGCCAGAATGTCAAAAAGTATCAAAAGCGACAAAATGCCCTAAATTAAGGACGTATCTTTTGCTTACCTTAACGATTTCGTGCAGATTCGGGCAGCAGATGAAAGAAGTTCTGCGTGATCTGGTCAGCCCATCTGATCTGTAACATCGACCAGGAATCAATGCGTCACCGTGATCCCGGAAACAGCGTCATAAGATTCTTGGGCGTCACATTGGGACCAACGGCAATCCATGGTTTCTTCTATATCCCGCTAGATGGTTGGAAACATTTCCATAACAAGTTCGTATATCCAAATATCCACCCCGTCGCTAAGCGGGCACTCATGCACAGGCTATCACCATAGAGAATGCGCCAGGATTCTACATGACCAGCTTAGTTAGCGCACGCAGCGGCACCCCTGACGCAGGCCGGGCAATGGACCAAGCCTATGTTGGCCATATCGATCAGATCAAGGATGGCGTTATCCTCGGCTGGATCAAGGTGGACGGCAAAGCCGAACCGCTGACCATCGACATATGGGTGGATGGCGTAGCCGTTGCCGTTGCGGCAACCGCAAATATCGGCCGACCGGACCTGATCACCGCCGGGTTTGGCTCCGGTGAATATGGTTTCGCCTGCTCGCTTGTGACGGACGGCCGGCTGACGCACAATTTGGGCAACAAGGAAGAGGTCATGGTCGAAATCCGGTCGCACGCCGACCGGACCATCCTGTTGCAGCAACCTGTGAGCCTGCGTGCAACCATCGAGCAGATTGAAGCGCTTCAGCATATAGCCGCATATCATTGCAGCGCGCATATCGACAGCGTAACGGACAAGGAATTGCGCGGTTGGGCCGTCAATGGCTGCAACAAGATGCAGATTTTCTCCGTCGACATACTCATAGACGGCGCCCTTTTTTGCAAAGTCCGGAACCACCAGCGCCGCGATGACCTCTTGCGCGACGAGCGATCGGCAGGACAAGGCGGCATTCAGGTTGCCATGCCGTTGTATTTGCTTGACCCAGGCACATATAATATTGCGCTGCGGCTGCCCGACGGAAAGATCGAAAGCCACGACATAAAGGTGGAAACGGGAAGGCGCGCCCTGCGCAGCCATGCCCGTGTGCCGAAAATCCATCTGGCGGAGACGGCCGTCATCGTCCCCATCTACAATGCGGCGGATGACGTGAAAGTCTGCATCGAGCGACTCGCCGCCTTCACATCCGAGGATGTCGACATCCTTTTCATCGACGACGCTTCAACCGATCCGCGTATTTCGGAACTGATGAAGCAGGCACAGGCACATCCGAACATGCGCGTCCTGCGCAACGATGATGGTTTGGGACTCACAGAAGCCATCAATAAGGGGCTGAACAGCATCGGCCGGAAACATGCCGTCATGCTGAACAGTGATGCGCGCGTAACGCCCGGCTGGCTGGAGGGCATGTTGACGGCCGCCAGTTCACGCCCTCGCGTTGCGACCGTCACAGCCATGTCGGATCGCGCCGGCGCCTTTTCGGCGCCGAACATGGACGATGATAATATATTGCCCCCTGGCGTCGATGAAATCGCCTTTGCCCGCGCTTTCAAGCGCCGCAGCCTGAGCATATATCCCGTGGCGCCGACGGGAAACGGCTTCTGCATGTTCGTCAACCGCGATTGCCTGGACGAAATCGGTATACTCGACAGGACATTCCCCCATGGCTCTGGCGAGGAGCGTGATTTCTGTATGCGCGCCGGTCGGGCGGGATGGACGCATCTGATCGATGACCGCACCTATGTCTTTCATGGCCGCCCGAAAAAATCCACCACCGCCAAGACTATGTTGATGCAGGCGGGTCGTGTGATGATCGATATGCGCTATCCGGAATATGAAAGCGCCATCCGCGCCTTTTCGACTAGCGCCGACATCAACTTGGCCCGCATGTGCGTCCATTTGGCCGTACAGGATTGCAGCACGGCGCGGGCGACCCAGCCAAGATTGTTGTTCGTCATCGCCACACAAGCGGGCGGCACCCCGCAGACCAATCTCGACCTTATGAACGCGCTGGCAGACGACTTTGATTCCTGGCTCCTTCACTGCGACAGCAAACGGCTGCTGCTCATACGCAAGAACGGAAATATATTCGAGGAGGTCGCCAGCCACGAATTGCATGAAGCCGTAGAACCATTGCGGCATGTTTCGTCGGAATATGACGAAATCGTCGGAGAATGGCTGCGTCGCTTCGACTTCGAACTGGTGCATATCCGCCATCTGGCGTGGCACAGTCTCAATCTGCCGAACATCGCCAAGATGCATGGTTGCGCCGTCGTCTTTTCCTTTCATGATTTCTATGCGCTTTGCCCTTCCATCAAACTGCTGCAGGAGGATGGAACCTATTATGGCGGCGATCTGGATGCGCTGACAGGGGAAGTGTTTTCCGATCTCTGGCCCAAAGACGCTATGCCCTATCAAGGGGCCAACTGGATTAGACATTGGCGCAAACGTTTCGGCCAGGCACTGTCCGTTTGCGATGCGTTCGTCACCACGTCGCCCAGTACTCGTGCGACGATTCTAGAATATCTACCTGGAATCGAACCGGAAAAATTCCATGTCATTCCGCATGGCCGCAATTTTTCGGAATTTTCCCGTGCGCGCGTCCGCCCCCGGCGTGGCGAGCCCCTGCGCATACTCATTCCCGGAAACATCGATATTGCGAAGGGCCTTGGCGTCATACAGGCCCTGGCAGAAGCCGATAAGGCAGGCCTACTGCAATTCCACATCCTGGGCACGACCGACGATTCCCAGAACATCGACCATCCGAACATCATCCGGCACGGCCGCTATGAGCGGGACGACTTCGCTTTGCGCGTCCAGGCGTTGAACATCCATCTTGGCGCCATCTTCTCTATCTGGAACGAAACCTACTGCCATACCTTGACGGAACTCTGGTCCGTTGGCGTCCCTTCCATAGTCCTTGATTTCCCTACCGTTGCCACACGCATTCAAGAAAGCGGTGCGGGCTGGGTGCTACCGCACCAGGATATCGACGCCCTCTATCAGCAGATACTGGCCATCGCGTTCGACAAGAGCGAGCAGGATCGCGTGGATGCAGCCCTTACCGCATGGCAGGAAGGGGCCGGCCTGGGCGAAACGACGGAGTTAATGGGCGGACGATATCTCAACATCTACCGTCAGGCGCGCGGCCAGGCGCTCGCGCCCCTCATAGCCGTAACCACGCCTACCGAACCGCCATTGACACGCGCGCGCATTTCCACCGAGGTTCGGTTATTGGAACGCTCCCGCAATGATTTTGCCCGCGACGCCATTTACGTGCGCATGACGCCCGATGCCTTGCTCGCCAACCTGCGCAGCCGAAGCATCGACGGCGCAATTCTCCAGGGAAACGTCATTCCGGCGGCAATGGTAGAGCCATTGTTAAACGCCTGTGACGAAGCATGCATCGGCTATATGATCGATTTGGATGACGATCTGACGGGCATGCCGGACGACAGGGATCCCGACGGTGCGTACAAGGCCTGCGCACCACATTTGCAACCTCTTATCGATAACGCAAAAGGGGTGACAGTATCGACCGCGTCCTTGCAGACGCGCATGACGGCATTGGATCGCGACACACACCATTTACCCAACCAGCTTAGCACGGCACTCTGGCGCGGACCTGCGACGCACCGACAGAATGATGGCCATGTGCGCGCGCTGTATTTCGGCAATCTTATCCAGACCCCTGATTTTGGTATGATCCAACCGGCGCTTGACGTCATTGCGTCACGGCACCCCCATTTCCGCATGGCGATGATCGGAGTACAGGACAATCCCGTCCCTGCCTGGGCAGAACGGATCGACGTACCAGCCGACGTGCAGAGTTATACGCATTTCGTGTACTGGTTGCGCGATCTGGCCAAAGATTTCGATTTTGCATTGGCGCCGTTGAGCGACCCCGCCCTCAACCATCACCAAAGCGGACTGGAAGCGATGGAGGCGGCAGCGCTCGGCCTGCCGGTGCTCGTCTCCGACGTGCCATCCTATCGAGCCATGTTCACGGGCATCGAGGGAATAAGCCTGGTCAAGAACATGTTACGCGACTGGATCGTCGCCCTGGAAGCATCGATCAACAGCGCTCAATCCGTACAGAGGCAGGGTGATCGAATAAAGAGACACATTCTGAACAAATTTGGAATAAACGATGCGTTCAGAAATTTTGACGATCTTGTTAGAAACACTTTGAGCATAAGTAAGTAATTAGGTCGATGGAACAATATTTTGCTGATATCCATGACCATATAGCTCAAAAATTCGGCCACCATCGCCAGATCGCTCGCATCGGGTGAACGAACAGCCGTTGTTGACGCGCCGTCAGACGGAAGGCCGATTATCTTGTTGATCGGCCCCAGAACAGGATCATTCAGCCTGTACAGCGGCGATGCGCACAGCTTCCATCGCAGCATTGGGCGCGCGCCCCTCCGCCAGACCATGACGGATATAATGAAGCGCGGGATCCATCGTCATATCAACCAGATCCGGATGCGCAGCGACATACCAGTCAGCGTCAAAGGCCGCATACTCCGCCAGGATGCCACGTTGTCGCGCCTCCGTCCGCTTGCGAGTTAAGGAAGCGAAGGGAAGCACGGCGTTCGCGAGCATGGCTTGCAGCGCTGATGTGAAATGCTGATACAGATTCAGGCTTGCAACGTGCGATGCTGCTGCTTCCGCCTCCCGGCGTTCCAGTTCAGCTTGACTGGCGGCAGCCGTTGCGCGCAACAATCTCTTCTGGCGATCCATGTCCGCAAGCATCTTTTCCTGGTCGGCCAGTGCGCCATGCATGCGCGCAAGATCGTCTTCCTGCGTCGCAAGCCGCTCGGTAATCTGCGCAAGATCGTTTTCCCGCGTCGCAAGCTGTTCGGTAATCTGCGCGATCTCGTTGAATCGCGCATTGACCGATTCCTCCAGCTCGGCCCGTATATTCTTCAGCTCTTCCAGCTTTCCATGCGCTTCCGCCAAGTCGCGTTCCAACCGGGACTGCGCGCCGGCATATTCCTCACGTTCGTTTTGCGCCTGCTTCTTCGCATCGAGCAGAGCATCCGCCGCCTGCTCCGTCTCAAGCTGGCGTTGCCGCAATGCACTTTCGGTTTGCGCCAAACTATCTCGCAACTCCGCAAGTTGCGCATCGGTGGTTGCGCGCGCCTGCGCCAGTTCCTCCACCAACTCAGCAGAGCGCGATTCCCATTGCTTCGCCAGCTTTTCGGTCTGTGTCGCCCTTATCTGGCTGTCGGTTGCCGACCGCTCCACGTCCGCCAGGAAACGCATGACATCGGCGAGTTCGCGCGTTCGCATCTCCAGCACGTCATTCGTGTCGTTGAATTCGCGCTCCAGCGACGTCAGTGATGCCTCACGCTCTGCCAGCGCGGCGTTGATCGCGTTCCGTTCCGTGTAGGTTTCAGTATATTGCACCTCCTGCGACACATAGGCGCCGCGCAGCAGTTGCAGATCTCTCCGGAGCGTTTCGGTTTCCTCCCGCGCGGCCTTGCCATCCGCAAGGGCGGTATCCCGCTCCTTCTCAAGTTCCGCTTGCATTTGGCGAAGCGCATCTCGTTCTTTCTGCGTCGCCAGGTGACGCCCCTCCAGCGCCGTTTTCGCCCGCTGGATGGCATCGGCGCGCTCTTGCGCCGCCACAGCTTTCGCTTCCACCTCCGCCTGCGACACATAGGCGCCGCGCAGCAGTTGCAAATCTCTCCGGAGCGTTTCGGTTTCCTCCCGCGCGGCCTTGCCATCCGCAAGGGCGGTATCCCGCTCCTTCTCAAGTTCCGCTTGCATTTGGCGAAGCGCATCTCGTTCTTTCTGCGTCGCCAGGTGACGCCCCTCCAGCGCCGTTTTCGCCCGCTGGATGGCATCGGCGCGCTCTTGCGCCGCCACAGCTTTCGCTTCCACCTCCGCCTGCGCCGCCTTCAACTCATCGGACCGCTGGCGCAATTGCACAATTTCGCTTTCCAGCGATCGCGCCTTGGCGCGCAACGCCTCGCGTTCTTCCAACGCCTCGCGATGTTGCTCCTCGATCGCAGCCTTTTCCTTGAGGGCGGCTTCGCTTCGCTGCAATGCAGTCGCTGCCTTCGCCTCAGCACTGCTTGCCACCGACCGATCGCTCGACTGGGCAATGACCTCTTCCATCGCCTTGGCCTGCTCCAGCAGCCCGTCGCGCTCCTGCTCAAGGGCGATCCGATGTTGCTCCTGCTCGATCTGTCGAGCCTGGAGCGCCTCCCGTTCCTCCTGCATCTGCGCCAGTTGCGCGAAACGCTCGTCATTGTCCTTGGCGATCGAACCCAGCCCATGACTGGCTGCGGTAAATTCGGCATGGACGGCATCAAGCGCCGTCCGGCCATCCTCATCCTCTCCGCGCGCCGCAAAATCCCGCAACACATCATAGGCGGTTTCCACCCATTTGGCGGCATAATGCAGCGAACGCAGCGCTTTGGCGTGCTCGCGATGGTGGCGCAATCCGTCTGTCAGAAATGCGCCAAGTTCCCGGCGCGTTTTGTCCGAATTGCGCGGCCAGAACAGACCCAATGCTTCCTGCGACCGTTCGATGAAGCCGACATGATCTTCCATCAGATCATCATAGCTGGTGAAGAAACGACGTAGGCCACGGCTGCCGCGCTCACCTTCGAGCGTATAGCGCAACCACAACAAAACGCCCTTCGACGTCAGGAATTTGTTGCGATGTTCCAGCGACCGAGCAACCTCGATCGGATTGCGCAGCGTATGGATAACGACCGGTTCGATGTCCATGGATTCAAACACGCTGCGCCAGAAGGGCATCAGCAGACAGAAGCGTGGATCCTTGATGACGAACAGGTTGGAATTGCCGAACTCAGCCTCGACGCACGCCACCCCGCGTTCGCGATAGCGATCCATGGCGGCAGACCGGAACCAGTTCGGGTTGAATTCCTGCCAATCGGCCCAACCGCCGCCACCCGAACTCAGAATCTTCTCGTTCAGTTCATAGATAGGCCGGGATTCCCAATAGCCCGATTCATTAAACTTGTCTGCCGGCATCTTATCCGGAGGTGCATCGCAACCCAGAAGATTGAGGGCGCGCGACAAGGCGCTGGTTCCGGAACGATGCATCGCCACAACCAGAACAGCCGTGCGTTTTGGTTCTCCGGAAATGCCAATGGCCAGATCATCCTCGGCCCGGTCAGGCCGTTTATCACCGCTGGCCGCGCCTGTTTCTACCGTCGACACCGTATCATTCACCTAAAGGCCCGCCTCTTCACCCCTGATCCCTCTTATCTCTGACCGCAGCACCCCGCATGTCAATGAGAAAGCCCGCATTATGCCTCACTTTAGCGGCGCAACTTAGCTATGCGACACATCAAACCTGCCGACGATTCAACGGGCGCGCCAGCCAACCCTCCTGAAGACGCACGCACAATTGACCGCATCCAAACAACTATTCGTCGGACCACTTTTCGATGAGGGTGGCTGTAGACGATTCTCCTTCACGAGATATGACAGGATTGCTCCTGCAACCGTTATTTGATGCACCGCAACATCATCTTGCAATCGCTGCGACCGGCATTTACACCCCCAAAACGCCTTCTATGGGAGAGAGACGTGCGCAAGGGAATAATATTGGCGGGCGGTTCCGGCACTAGACTTTATCCATTGACCAAAGGCGTCTCCAAGCAATTAATGCCCGTCTACGACAAGCCGATGATTTATTATCCGCTATCGGCACTAATGCTCTCCGGGATTCGCGACATCCTCATCATCACGACCCCGCATGATGCGCCATCTTTCCAGGCGCTGCTGGGCGACGGCAAGGAACTGGGCATATCCCTGTCCTATGCCGTCCAACCTGAACCAAAGGGCTTGGCCCAAGCCTATCATATCGGCGCGGACTTTGTGGGCGGCAACCCGTCCACGCTGGTTCTTGGCGACAATATCTTTCACGGTCACGGTCTGGTCGACCTGCTGACCCACGCGAGCGAACGCGACAGCGGCGCCACGGTCTTCGGCTATTATGTCAGAGATCCGGCTGCCTATGGTGTCGTGTCCTTCGACAAGGATGGTCGCGCCGAAACGATCGAGGAAAAGCCGGCACAGCCCAAGTCCAATTATGCCGTCACCGGTCTTTATTTCTACGATGGCCGCGCCGTCGACATGGCCCGCGACCTGGCACCTTCACCCCGCGGCGAGCTGGAAATCACCGATCTCAATCGCCTCTATCTGGAGGAAGGGTCGCTTTCGGTCGAGATCATGGGACGCGGCTATGCCTGGCTCGACACCGGCACACATGGATCGCTGCTCGATGCGGCCCTTTATGTCCGTGTGACGGAGGAGCGGCAGGGTCTCAAAATATGCTGCCCGGAGGAAATCGCCTGGCGGCAGGGCTTCATCGATGACGCCCAACTCGAAGCATTGGCCTTGCCGCTGCGCAAGAGCGGCTATGGCAATTATCTGATGGACCTGTTGAAGGGTAAGGGCGCGATCGCATGAACGTCATTGAAACGGCCATTCCCGGTCCGCTGATTATCGAGCCGCGGGTGTTCGGTGACGATCGTGGATTCTTCTACGAAAGCTGGAACGCCTCCGCCTTCAAGGCAGCGGGGCTCGACCTGACCTTCGTACAGGACAATCACAGCAAATCGGCGCGAGGCGTGTTGCGCGGGCTGCATTTCCAGAACCCCAATCCGCAGGGCAAGCTGGTCCGCGTCACGGCCGGGCGCGTCTGGGATGTGGCGATCGACATTCGCCAGTCCAGCCCGCATTTCGGCAAATGGGTCGGCGTGGAACTGTCCGCCGCCAACAAGCGCATGTTCTGGGTGCCCGAAGGCTTCGCGCATGGCTTCATCGCGTTGGAGGATGGCACCGAGTTCCTCTACAAATGCACCGCCACCTATGATCCGGCCGCCGAACATTCGCTGATGTGGAACGATCCGGCCATCGGCATCGAATGGCCACTCGAAGGGCTGGAACCGCAATTATCCGGCAAGGACGCGGTCGGCCATTCCTTGCATGAGATCGAGGCTTTCGCATGAAGGCGCTGATCGTCGGGGCCAAGGGCCAGTTGGGCCGCGGACTGCAGGCGACCGCGCCCGCCAATGCCGTGCTGACCTGCGTCGGCTCAGATGAACTCGACATCACCCGGCCAGAGGCCGTGCAAGCCTTTGTCGCCCAGGAAAAGCCCGACCTGCTGCTGAACGCCGCCGCCTATACGGCGGTCGACAAGGCCGAACAGGAAGAGGAACTGGCGCTGGCAATCAACGGCACGGCCGTCGGCACGCTCGCCAGTGCCGCCCATGCTGTCGGCGCGCGCTTCGTCCATGTCTCGACCGATTTCGTGTTCGATGGCCTATCCGGCGTGCCCTATGCGCCCGACGCGCCCACCGGCCCGCTGAGCGCCTATGGCCGTACCAAGCTGAGCGGCGAGCAACTGGCCGGGCCGGATGCGCTCATCGTGCGCACCGCCTGGGTCTATGCGCCCACCGGCGGCAATTTCGTGCGGACGATGTTGCGGCTAATGGGGGAGCGGCCGGAAGTGCGCGTCGTCGCCGACCAGATCGGTACGCCGACCTATGCGCCGGGTCTGGCGGCCGCGCTGTGGACGATGGCGGGCGCCGGCGTCACGGGCCTGTATCATTATACCGACAGCGGCGCCGCAAGCTGGTATGATTTCGCCGTCGCTATCCAGGAAGAAGGGCTGGCAGCAGGCTTGCTGAGTCAGGCTGCCCGGATCGTGCCGATCCCGACCAGCGACTATCCAACGCCGGCGAAACGGCCGCATTATTCGGTGCTGGACAAGGCGACGACCTATGCCGCGCTGGGTGGCCCCACACCGCACTGGCGCGCCAACCTGCGCATCATGATCGATGCCATCAGGGCAGAGGGGTAACGCCCTCGCTCCCGTCTGTTCGACTTTGCGCCTTGGCGCCGCGATCGATCAGGGTTGAACCGCCGCCTCGCCTTTCAGGCCAAGAAGTTGCAGCAAGGCAGCCGTACTGTCATCCCAGCCATCGCCTGCCCAAGGCGCCGGATCTTGCTCTTGCAATGTGCTGAGGATCGCCGCGCCCAGCGCCTCAGGCGCCTCATCGTGAAAATAAAACAGCCCTGGCCGCGCCAGTTCCCGAAATATGGGCAGGTCGCGGGCCAGCACCTTTCGTCCCTGCCGCAATGCCTCGACGATCGGCAAGCCGAACCCTTCGCCCCGCGAAGCTACCACTACCAGTGCCGCACGGGCATAGAGAGCGCTCAACAGTTCGTCGGATGCCTTGCTAAGCCAGGTAAAACGGGATTCCTCCTCTTCCAGCGTCCGCATCCGCGCCTGCAACTCATCGGTGCGCCAGCCTGGACGCCCCACGACAATCAGGCTCGGCGCATCCTCCCCCGCCACACGCCATAAATGCGCCGTCGCATCGAGCACGCAATCATGGCCTTTGCGTGGTTCCACCGTGCCGACCATCAACACGGTCGGCCGTCGTTCAACACTGGCAATGACCTCGTGCCCCTTGTCGCCGACACCGCGGGTGGGACGGGTGGCATCGACCGCCCCGCTTAAGGGAATGACAGGAAGCGCAATTTTCGCGCGCCGCCGGGCGCCGGTCGCCGCAAGCCATTCATCGAAATCCGCCGCGACCTGCCGCGAGATGCAGATGGCGCTATCCGCGTGGCGGGCCAGTATCTTTATCCACTTCCGGAAATTGCGCCCGGTGCTCGCGGGGAACCATTCGGGGTGCTGGAGCGGCAGTAGATCATAGACCAGGATATGGATACTCGCCCCTTGCCGCCGCCAGCGAGCGATTTGCCCCTCATGCCGCGACAGACGATGTGCCGCAAGATCCAGACCTAGGAAGATATCCCCTGCCCCAGCCCGCAGTAACGGAGCCTTGGCATCGGGTAGCGACAATCGGCCGGTGTCCGGATCGAAACCGGCGATGCTATATCCGCGCCGCGCGGTCGCTGCGACGGGAATGAGCGTGATATCGCCCAGATTCATTGCATGAAGATGCAGCCAGATCGCCCGGACCACGCGCTGGATGCCGGTTCCGGCATCATGTTGCGCTATGGTGGAAACATCGACCAGCAATCGTCGCGCTTCCCACTTGGGCTGCTGGGCTACCGATGGGAGGAAGGGATGCAGCAGCCGGGCGAACCAGCTCATTCCCTGTCGTGCGCCAGATAATAAGCGTAGGCGTCTTCCATTTCGGTGAAATGGTGCAATGTGCCACCAGACAATACCGATGCCCGATCGCAATGTTCGCGAATATAGCTATCGCTGTGCGACACGATAATCATGGCGCGATCCCGGCGCTTCACAAACAGTTCCTCATGGCATTTCTGCTGAAAACGGGTATCGCCCACAGCAACGATTTCATCGATGAGAAAACAATCGAAGTCGACGGCAAGAGAAATACCAAAGCCCAGACGCGCGCGCATACCCGCTGAATAGGATCTTATGGGTTCTCGCAGAAAACGTCCAAGTTCGGCGAACTCCTCGACTTTCTCCACGGCTTCTTCCGGATTCTTGTCATAGACGCGACAGATGAACCGCAGATTGTCCATTCCAGTCAAGGAATGCTGGAACGCACCGGAGAAAGCGAGCGGCCAACTGATCGACATATCGGCTAGAATGCGCCCTCTTGAGGGTTGCTCGATCCCACCCATGAGCCGGATCAGAGTTGATTTTCCCGCGCCATTTCGACCCAATATGCCGATTTTCTCGCCACGTTCGATCTTGAAGTTTACATCGCGGAAAACCCAATGAAGCCCCGACCGCGTATGATAGGCTTTCGCGATATTTTCCAACTGGATCATGCGGGGACCAGGTTCCGGCTGGCCCGTCGAATTTCGATCAGCGCCAGAAAAGAAACAACGAGGTTGATCATCCCCATATAGAAAAGGTCATAATGGGGCGTAAATTGAGACCCAAAGAAGCCATCGCGCACGCATTCCACGCCGTGAACCATGGGAAGGTAAAGTACCACCTTCCTGAAACCCTCCGGCAGGATTTCCACCAGAAAGGCTGCACCAGATAAAGGGAAAAGCAGATAGGTGACGGGATGCCAGAATTTGTCGATAAGCTCGGTACGATACGACAGAGCACCGATGAACATGCCCAATGCCACTCCCCACCACGCCAGCATCAACCAACCGACAACGACCTTGAGCGGATCTTCAGGCAGATTCATCAAACCGATGGCAGCAAACACCAACGTCAACACCAGGAAACAAGTGGCGACGGCAATCCCCTCCAGCAACAATCGCGCAATGAAAATATCCAGAACCCGGACGTTGCGATGATACATCAAAGACAGGTTAGGTTCGATCGCCCCGACCACCCGCGACGGCATATTGCGCCATACAAGGACGCAGGAATAGCCGGTTAGGGCAAAGGCTGCGATTGGCAGATTAGCTCCATGTACCGAACGCATTATCGTCCAAAGCACCGTCACGCCAATGGTAAAGGTGGCTGGCTCGACGAAGAGCCACAGGAAACCGATGTTGTGGCGACCATAGCGTGTGATGATCTCCCGCATCACCAGGGCGAAAATGATGCGTCGCTGGACCACCCAGGATTGCAGCAAGCTGGTCTGCGGGACGTTATGATCGCCGGAAGCCATCAGTCGTGATGTTCCTTGACGCCGCTGATAAGCATGGAGAGCACCGCCCAAACGACAAGGCCGACGACAAAAGTGCTCAAAATACCACGGATGCGACGCGGTTCTCCAGCATAGTCCGGCTTGTTCGGTTCGACGATACGCTCGACATAAGCGCGCTTGCGTCGCGCCTCATTCCGAGCTTCCTGCAAGGAACTGATGGCGGCAGCGAGTTCCCGGTCAGCAAGCTGACTTTCCAGTTGCAACCGCTGAAACTGGACCGCACTCGCCGCAAGCGATTTCTGGCTGCCCGCGACCAGACCAATCTGCTGGTTAACTTCCCTGCCCAATTCCTCAACACGTGCCTGAAGCACGGGAATCTGAGGATTTTGGGGGGTAAAAATACGCAACTGGACCAACTGGGTCTTCGTCGCGATCATCTCGTCCTGCAATTTGGAGATCATTTGCAGTTGGACGGTCGCCTGCTTTTCCGGATCGACAATGCCTTCCCTGTTCCGATATTCGGACAGGGCGAGTGCGGCGCGGCGCGCCACCCCCTTGGCATCATCCAATTCATTCGTTGCGTAATTTATGAGATCCTCACGCGCCCGCGTGTTCAGTTTGTTGACCAGCGCTTCGGCCTGAATAAGCAGGCGGCGGTTAATCTCAAACGCATCATCCGGGGAAAAAGCCCGCACCCTCAGGGTTGTGATTGAAGACACCGTGTCGTGATTTACTTCAATCTTATTGGAATAATAATCATAAAGCCGCTCCCGTCCGCCTTTCCATTTGAAAGGATCGAAACGGTTGAACAATGACACGTCCTGATTGCCATAGGCATGTGTAACCAATCCATCGCGATTGAGCGTAGCAAGAGCATCACGCGAAATCACATAGTCATGCGTAGCATAACCTTCGTTCGCATCGTTCGACAGGCCGCCGCCCTTGAACAGGGCACCCAGGCCGGAATTTGATCCCTTGTCGGGGCTGCGCACCACAAAGCGCGATTCCGACATATATACATCGGAACTGAACGCGAAATAAATTGCCGCAATTATCGTGGGAATCAAAACCGCAACGACAAACAAGGTCGGCAATCCGCCAACACGCTCAGGAATTTTAATCATCGGCACCCAGACGCCCCTTCTTCGCCGCTGTGTTAGGAGGTGCTTCCGCCAAAGTCCAGTGACTTGAATGACGCACTGCAATAGTGCGATGAAAGGAAGGCCGACACCGCCCCTGCTTTTGCTTTGTAATCAGAAATCAGCATGCTAGGGCAAAACTCAAATCCTATCGCGGGGGCCGTTAGGCATCATGAAAATCACGATGATCGGCACGGGTTATGTAGGCTTGGTGTCGGGAGCCTGTTTTGCGGATTTTGGTCATGATGTTGTGTGCGTCGACAAGGATGCAGGCAAGATCTCGGCGATTGAATCGGGACGGATGCCGATTTTCGAGCCGGGGCTGGACCAGTTGGTAGGCAGCAATGCGGCAGCCGGTCGGCTGACCTTCACCACCGACCTTGCGGACGGGGTCAAGGGCGCGGACGCGATCTTCATCGCGGTGGGCACGCCTTCGCGCCGGGGCGATGGCCATGCCGATTTGAGCTATGTCTATGCTGCAGCGCGGGAAATCGTAGAATCGCTCGATGGCCCGGCGGTCATCGTCACCAAGTCGACCGTGCCCGTGGGCACCGGCGACGAGGTTGAGCGGATCGCGCGCGACCTGCGCCCGGACCTCGACATCCAGGTCGTTTCCAACCCTGAGTTCCTGCGCGAGGGCGCAGCGATCGGCGACTTCAAGCGCCCCGACCGCGTCGTTGTGGGCACCACCGGGTCGGAGCGCGCCATTGCGGTGATGAGCCAGGTCTATCGCCCGCTCAACCTCAACCAGGCGCCGCTGATGTTCACCGGCCGGCGCACCGCCGAACTCATCAAATATGCCGCCAACGCCTTCCTGGCGACCAAGATCACCTTCATCAACGAGATGGCGGACCTGTGCGAGGCGGTCGGCGCCGAAGTGCAGGACGTGTCGCGCGGCATTGGCCTGGACAACCGTATCGGCTCCAAATTCCTGCACGCAGGGCCGGGCTATGGCGGTTCCTGCTTCCCCAAGGATACGCTCGCCCTGGTCAAGACCGGGCAGGATCATGACGCCCCGATCCGCATCGTCGAGACGGTGGTCCAGGTCAACGACCTGCGCAAGCGGGCAATGGGCCGCAAGATCGTCAAGGCGCTGGGCGGCGACGCGCGCGGCAAGACGGTCGCGCTGCTCGGCCTCACCTTCAAGCCCAACACCGACGACATGCGCGACGCCCCCAGCATCGCCATCGTCCAGGCGCTCGAAGATGCCGGCGCCAAGGTCGTCGCCTATGATCCCGAAGGCATGGAGGTCGCAGCGCCGCTCGTCCCCGGCGTCACCATGGTCAAGGACGCCTATGAAGCCGCACAGGGCGCAGACGCCCTCGTCCTCGTCACCGAATGGGACATCTTCCGCGCCCTCGACCTCAAGCGCCTCGCCACCTCCATGGCCCAGCCCGTCCTCGTCGACCTGCGCAACATATACCCACTCGCAGAAGCCGCAGACGCTGGCTTCGCCCTCTCCCGCGTCGGCGGAATGGGCACAGACAACTGAATTTTAGCTACGGTAATTGGATAGAACGAAACTATGAAAACAGCGGTTATTACGGGAATTACAGGCCAGGATGGCGCCTATTTGGCCGAGCTTCTGTTGGGCAAGGGCTATAAGGTCTATGGCACCTATCGCCGTACCAGCTCAGTCAATTTCTGGCGGATCGAAGAACTGGGAATCGCCGCTCATCCCGACCTGCATCTGGTCGAATATGACCTGACCGATTTATCCGCATCAATCCGGCTGTTGCAGCGATCCGAAGCCACCGAGGTCTATAATCTCGCGGCGCAGAGCTTCGTCGGCGTCTCGTTCGACCAACCGCTGACCACGGCCGAAATCACCGGCATCGGTCCGCTCAACCTGCTAGAGGCCATTCGCGTCGTCAATCCGGCAATCCGTTTCTATCAGGCCAGCACGTCGGAAATGTTCGGCAAGGTACAGGCGGTTCCGCAAACGGAAAACACGCCCTTCTGGCCGCGCAGCCCTTATGGCGTATCTAAGCTCTATGCCCATTGGAGCACCGTCAATTATCGGGAAAGTTACGACATTTTCGGATGCAGTGGCATCCTGTTCAACCATGAAAGTCCTCTGCGCGGCCGCGAGTTCGTGACACGCAAAATCTCAGACAGTGTTGCCAAGATCG
Source organism: Sphingobium sp. BYY-5 (assembly GCF_022758885.1). Classification (NCBI taxonomy): domain Bacteria; kingdom Pseudomonadati; phylum Pseudomonadota; class Alphaproteobacteria; order Sphingomonadales; family Sphingobiaceae; genus Sphingobium; species Sphingobium sp. BYY-5. Next base: position 150,545 of record NZ_JALEBH010000001.1, on the reverse strand, counting down.
CACAGGGCAAGCTGGATTGCCTGATGTTGGGCAACATCGATGCTCGCCGCGACTGGGGCTTTGCCAAGGAATATGTCGAAGGCATGTGGCGGATATTGCAGGCTGAAAAGCCGGACACCTATGTTCTGGCCACGAACCGTACCGAAACTGTGCGCAGTTTCGTTCACCTTGCCTTCAAGGCTGCAGGGATTGCAGTCGATTTTTCCGGTGAGGGCAGTGAAGAAATCGCCATCGACCGTGCGAGCGGAAAGACGGTCATGCGCATTGATCCACGCTTCTACCGACCGGCCGAAGTCGAACTGCTGATCGGCGACGCCAGCTACGCCAAGCAGATGCTGGACTGGGCACCGCAAACGACCCTGGAAGCGCTGTGCGAGATGATGGTGTTGGCAGACCTCCGCCGCAATGAAGCCGGCGCAAGCTTCTGACAAGAGACCGGCCATGACCAGGACCCTGATTACCGGCGTGGGCGGCTTTACGGGCCGCTATCTTGCCAAGCGACTTGCTGATAGCGGCCATCAGGTCAGCGGTTTGTTGCGCGATCCTGTCGACAGTTCCATCGAGGGCGTTGCCGACTCCTATATATGCGACCTGGACGATGCCGAAGGTTTGCGCGCCGTGATCGAGGCGGCTCAGCCGGACCATGTCGTTCATCTCGCTGCGATCGCCTTTGTCGCCCATGCCGACATTGGAGAAATGTACCGCGCAAATGTCATCGGGATGCGCAATCTTCTCGGTGCGCTGGAGGCGATGAAGCGGAAACCGCAATCCATCCTCGTCGCCAGCAGCGCGAATATTTATGGAAATGGCCGCGCGGGCATATTGGATGAAGCCATGTCGCCCGCGCCGGCGAATGATTATGGCCTCACGAAAGTGGCGAGTGAACTGATATGCAATCTGTTCGCGTCGCGGTTGCCGATCATCGTGACCCGGCCGTTCAACTATACTGGTCATGGTCAATCCATCAACTTCCTCATTCCCAAGATCATCGACCATGTCCGCCGTGGGGCGCCTGTCATCGAACTTGGCAATCTGGATGTCGCCCGTGACTTTTCGGACGTTCGCATGGTGGTTGACGCCTATGCCCGATTGCTGGCGGCGCCCGCTGCGATTGGCGGAACCTTTAACGTCTGTTCCGGCGAGGCGATCAGTCTTCAGCATGTGCTGGACACCGTGCGTGCGCTTTCACCCCATGAATTCGGGGTCCGGGTCAATCCCGCATTTGTCCGCGCCGACGAAGTGAAGACTCTCTGCGGATCAGCCGCACGCATAGAGTCGGTTATCGGACCTCTTTCCCGCATTCCGCTTGACGAAACACTGTCCTGGATGCTGAGAGCATGAGGTGACAGGTGGAAACACTGCGAGTATGAGGCGGACGACCATGTTTGAAGACTGGTTCGTCGAAAGGCTGATTTTACATGCCATGTCGAGCCGGGGGGCTCTGGGAGAATTCATGAACCGCTTGTCGCATTGCCTGATCGGCGCTCGCCTTCCGAAACTCTGCCTTGTGAGCATACTGCTTGCGACATCCGCCTGCACAACGGTAGGCCCGCGTACGAGTCAGATTGCGAATGCTGGTAAAAGCGAAAGCATTTCGATTCAGGGCATTCAGGTCATCAACCTGGATGCGCCGATGGTCGCGCAGCGGGTTCGCACATCCACGCCCGATTTCGCCGGCGAACTGGGCGCTTCTCCTGCCGTAAGCGAGATTGTTGGTGCTGGTGACGTACTGAGAATCACCATTTGGGAAGCACCGCCGGCCGTTTTGTTCGGTGGCAGTAACTCCGATATTGCAAATGTCGACACCAGCCGCTCGACAGTGCTACCGGATTTTGTCGTAGATCCGTCCGGCTATATTTCGATCCCCTTCGCGGGCCAGGTGCAGGTTATGGGACGCACATTGCCGGATATCGAAAAGGCGATCGTGAACCGCTTGCGCGGCAAGGCGCATCTGCCCGAGGTCGCGGCGAGGCTGTTTCGCAACGTGAGCGCCAATGCCTCCGTAGTCGGTGAAGTCACAACGAGCGGTCGCATACCGCTATCACCCAAGGGAGAGACTATCCTGGATGCGATCGCTGCCGCGGGCGGTACCAAGCATCCGGCGGAAAAGATGACGGTGCAGATCAGTCGCGGCGGCAAGGTGTTTTCCATGCCGCTGACCTCCGTCATCAACGACCCCAGGCAGAATGTAGTATTGCGGCCAGGCGACATTGTGACGGCGTTGTTTCAGCCTTACAGCTTCATTGCACTGGGCGCGATCGGCCAGAATCAGGAGATCACCTTCGAAGCAACGGGCATCACCTTTGCACAGGCGGTTGGACGCATCGGCGGACTTCAGGATGGCCGGGCCGATCCGAGAGGCGTGTTCCTGTTCCGCTGGGAGGATCCCGCCGTGGTGCCAAATCTCGGTCCTGACGTTGCCGCCAGGCCGGACGGGCGCGTGCCGGTCATCTACCGCGCCGACATGAAAGATCCCGCGACCTATTTCATGATGCAGTATTTTCAGATCCGCAACAAGGATGTGCTGTACGTGTCCAGCAATCCGATATCGGACGTTCAGAGGGTCATCAACCTCTTGGCGTCGACCATATTGCCGATCGCTACGGTCGATAATGTTGTGAACAGGAATTGACCTTCTTCGACCTGTCCTACCGAGAGTTGGTCAACATCCGCACAAATTGCGCGTATATCTAATCGAGAAATCCGGGGGAGCGGTCGAGCCTCCCCAGGATTTTAGACAGGACGGCACGAGCGGACGCCCACTCGCCACCCAAACTGAGATTGCTCAGTCGAAAGCACCCATCCGGATTCGATCGATAACCAGCCTTACATCCTGAGACCGATCGCGCGGCATCACCAATATGCCTGCAGCGGTCGACACGACCACCATGTTGCGCAGACCGACCGAAGCAACCGGCGGGCCACCATCGACATAGATGAGGTTGCCCGCACCATCGATGGTTACTGCCCCTCCCTTGATCGTATTGCCATCTCCATCACGGGCGCGAATCGCCCATAGCGCTTCCCATGAACCAACGTCGGACCAGCCCATATCCACCGGTACCACGGCAGCCCGGTCGGTTTTCTCCATCACAGCCACGTCTATCGACACATTGGGACTCGCACGGAAGGCGGTCACATCAGGCAAGGTGAAGCCCGCCTCTACCCTGGCGCTTGCCATGGCTTTCGCAGCCGAAACGGCGACTTCCGGCGCATGACGATCCAGTTGATCGAGAAAAGCCCGCGCCCCAAACAGGAAGATACCGCCATTCCAATAATGACGCCCACTGGCAAGATAAGTCTCCGCCAATGGTCGCAGCGGCTTTTCGACAAATTCCGCGACCGCATGAATGACGCCAGCCTCATCAAGCGCAGGGCCTTTTGCGATATAGCCATAACCCGTTTCGGGATAATGCGGTTGGATTCCAAACGTGACCAGATGCCCATCCCGTCCCGCGGACAGGGCCGCCGCTATTGCGGCATGAAAACGGGCGACTTCCGTTATGACATGATCCGATGGCATCACCAGCATCAACGCATCCGGATCCCGTTCCGCAATCCAGCGCGCTGCAATGGCGATGGCGGGCGCCGTGTTGCGCCCTTCCGGTTCCAATATGATCCCGGCTGGTTCAATACCGATGGCAGAAAGCTGCTCTTCGATCAGCGCCGCATGATCCACGCTGGATACGATCAGCGGCGGCGCAAACCCTTCCTTGTCCGTGGTACGCAGCAAGGTTTCCTGCAGCATCGACCGATCGCCCACGAGAGGCATGAACTGTTTCGGGCATTCGGACCGGGACAAAGGCCAAAGGCGCGTCCCCGATCCGCCCGACAAGATCACCGGGTAGACCGGCGAAGAAAAATATACGGAAGAAATGGTCAGATTCCCCTGATAAAATTAGCGTCAAACGCAGCCTTCTCGGTATCCGCTTCCAGCTTCAAATGCGAAAAGGCGCCCCCAGGCCACTGTCTATTGACGCAAACGGGGATATGCAATCCGCCCTCGCAACAACGGATATTTTTCCCGTCGGTCCACCGATTGCCGCAAGCGCCGTCACCGCAACGGAAGCAAAGCCAATATCAACAGGATGAGTCGACAAAAGGCTTTCCGCCACCGATTGCTGCCGATATGCCCTGTCAGCCGTCACGAAATCACAAGATGGTTGGCTAAGGAACAGGAATGGATTGGTTACATGCGATCGCCGGGCTGTTCGTCGGCGTCATGGTCGGCATGACCGGCGTGGGTGGCGGGTCATTGATGGCGCCGATCCTGATCCTGCTTTTCGGCGTCGCCCCCACCACCGCGGTCGGCACCGACCTCTGGTTCGCCGCCATCACGAAATCTGTGGGCGGCTTTGTGCATCACCGTCATGGCGGCGCGCAGGGCGGACCGGACTATGAAGTGATCCGCCGCCTATGCATCGGCAGCCTGCCCGCCGCCATCATCGTCCTAATCCTGCTGGCACAGGTCGACGCCCATCAGGTCAAGAGCGGCCTCATCATGACCGCACTGGGCATCGTCCTGATCCTGACCGCCTTCGCCACCCTGTTCCGCAGCCGTTTCCATCATTGGGCGGTCAACGCCCGCACCGACACGGCGGGCACCTTCCTGCGTTACCAGGCCGGATTGACGATGGCGGCCGGCGCGCTCCTGGGCGTGATGGTAACGTTGACCTCGGTCGGCGCGGGCGCGCTGGGCGCGACATTGCTGCTCGCACTCTATCCGCTGCGTATGCGGCTGCAGAAACTGGTCGCCACCGATATCGTCCATGCCGTCCCGCTGACGTTGGTCGCGGGCATGGGGCATTTGTGGATCGGCAATTTCAACCTGCTCCTGCTGCTCAATCTACTCATAGGCTCCATCCCCGGCATCATCCTGGGATCGATGCTGGCGTCGAAGGTGCCCGAACGGGTATTGCAGCCCTTGCTGGCCTTGGTGCTGCTCGTCGCGGGCTGGCGCCTGATTAGCTGACCGACGGATACCGCGCTACGTGGCCTCATCGCATAGGCGATGAGGAAGCATCCTCCCATTTGGGAGGTTCCCGTCCCGCCGCTTGCTGCCATGGCTCTGCGCACGAAAATTGCGAGGATCGAGGATATAGTGGTGGACGCAAAGACTCTGACCCATTTGGAGCGACTCGAAGCCGAGAGCATCCACATCCTGCGGGAAGTGGTGTCGGAGGCTGAGAAGCCGGTCATGCTCTATTCCGTCGGCAAGGACAGCGCGGTGATGCTGCACCTGGCGCGCAAGGCTTTCTACCCCTCGCCGCCGCCCTTCCCGTTGCTGCATGTCGACACGACCTGGAAGTTCAAGGCGATGTACGACCTGCGCGACCGGATGGCGCGCGAAAGCGGCATGGAATTGCTGGTCTACCAGAATCCCGAGGCGCAGGAACGCGGCATCAACCCGTTCGACCATGGCCCGCTGCACACCGATATGTGGAAGACCGAAGGGTTGAAGCAGGCGCTCAACCTCCATGGCTTCGATGCGGCCTTTGGCGGCGCGCGGCGCGACGAGGAAAAGAGCCGCGCCAAGGAACGCATCTTCTCCTTCCGTACCGCATCGCACGGCTGGGATCCCAAGAACCAGCGGCCCGAACTGTGGAACCTCTACAACGCCCGGAAGAACAAGGGCGAGAGCATCCGCGTCTTCCCGATCAGCAACTGGACCGAGCTGGATATCTGGCAATATATCCACCTGAACGACGTGCCGATCGTGCCGCTCTATTTTGCTGCCGAACGCCCGACCGTGGAGCGCGACGGCATGTTGCTGATGGTCGATGACGACCGCTTCCCGCTGAATCCCGGCGAAGAGCCGGTGATGCGTTCCATCCGCTTCCGGACGCTGGGCTGCTACCCGCTGACCGGCGCGGTCGAGAGCCAGGCGAAGACGCTGCCGGAGGTGATCCAGGAAACCCTGCTCACCACCACGTCGGAACGCCAGGGCCGCGCGATCGACAAGGACGCCGGTGGCGCCGGCATGGAGAAGAAGAAGCAGGAGGGTTACTTCTGAACCCGCACACTCCCTCCGTTCGCACTGAGCCTGTCGAAGGGCTCTACCGACCGCAGGGAGGTACTTCGCTTCGCTCAGTAGAGGGCTTCGACAGGCTCAGCCCGAACGGGATTTTCTCATTATGACCGACACCATCGCAGAACCCATCTACAAGACCGACGCCCTCATCGCGCAGGATATCGACCAGTATCTGAAGGTGCATGAGCATAAGACGATGCTGCGCTTCATCACCTGCGGCAGCGTTGATGACGGCAAGTCCACCCTGATCGGCCGCCTGCTCTACGACAGCAAGATGATCTTCGAGGATCAGCTCGCCGCTCTGGAAGCGGACAGCAAGAAGGTCGGCACCCAGGGGCAGGAAATCGACTTCGCCCTCCTCGTCGACGGCCTCGCTGCCGAGCGCGAACAGGGCATCACCATCGACGTCGCCTATCGCTTCTTCGCCACCGAAAAGCGCAAGTTCATCGTCGCCGACACGCCCGGCCATGAACAATATACGCGCAACATGGTGACGGGCGCCTCGACCGCCGACCTTGCCGTCATCCTGATCGATGCGCGCAAGGGCATCCTCACCCAGACCCGCCGCCACTCCTACCTCGCCCATCTGATCGGCATCCGCAACATCGTGCTGGCGGTGAACAAGATGGACCTGGTCGACTATGACCAGGCAGTGTTCGACGGCATCGTCAAGGATTATGCCGAGTTCGCGAAATCGATCGGCATCAAGGCCTTCACGCCCATGCCCATCTCCGGATTCAAGGGCGACAATATCACCGGCCCGTCGGCCAATACGCCCTGGTACAAGGGGCCGGCCCTGATCGAGCATCTGGAAACGGTGGAGGTCAACAGCGCGACCGACGCGGACAAGCCGTTCCGTATGCCGGTCCAGTGGGTCAACCGCCCGAACCTGGACTTCCGGGGCTTTTCCGGCCTGATCGCGACCGGCACGGTGAAGCCGGGCGACGCGGTGCGAGTGCTGCCTTCTGGCAAGACGTCGACAGTGACCCGCATCGTCACACTTGGCGGTGATCTGGAGCAGGCGGTGGCCGGCCAGTCGGTCACGCTCTGCTTCGCCGACGAGATCGACTGCTCGCGCGGCGACGTGATCGCACTCGCCGACAATCCGCCCCAGGCCGCCGATCAGTTCGAGGCGACCATTGTCTGGATGGCGGATGAAGAGATGCTGCCGGGCCGCTCCTATTGGCTCAAGATCGGCACCCAGACCGTGACCGCCACGGTCCAGCAGCCCAAATATCAGGTCAACGTCAACACGATGGAGCATCTGGCGGCCAAGACGCTGGAGCTGAACGCGATCGGCGTCGCCAACCTGTCGACCGACAAGCAGATCGTGTTCGAACCCTATGAGGCCAACCGCACGCTCGGCGGCTTCATCCTGATCGACAAGATCAGCAACGCCACCGTTGCCGCAGGGATGCTGCACTTCTCGCTGCGGCGCGCGCAGAATGTCCATTGGCAGGCGACCGATGTCAGCCGTGATTTCCATGCGGGCATCAAGAACCAGAAGCCGGCCGTGCTGTGGTTCACCGGCCTGTCGGGCGCGGGCAAGTCGACCATCGCCAATCTGGTCGAGAAGAAACTCGCCAGAATGAACCGCCACACCTTCCTGCTGGACGGCGACAATGTACGGCATGGCCTGAACAAGGATCTGGGCTTCACCGATGCCGACCGGGTTGAAAATATCCGCCGCGTGGGTGAGGTCGCGAAACTGATGACCGACGCAGGACTGATCGTCATCACCGCCTTCATCTCGCCCTTCCGGTCGGAACGTGACATGGTGCGGCAGATGATGCAGCCAGGCGAGTTCTTCGAGGTTCATATCGACACGCCGCTGGCTGACGCAGAGGCCCGCGACGTGAAGGGCCTCTACAAGAAGGCGCGCTCAGGGCAGCTCAAGAATTTCACCGGCATCGACAGTCCCTATGAACCGCCGCACGATCCGGAAATCCGCATCGACACGACCAGCCTGACCCCCGAGGAAGCGGCCGACCTGATCGTTGCGAGGCTGATCCCATGAGCGCGGCGATGACCGACGCCGACCTCGCCGCCCATCTTGCCGAGGTGGCCGGGCGCATCCTGGTCGAGGTGCGATCGTCCGGCCTGTTCAGCGCCAAGGCGCTGGGCAAGGCCGGCGATCAGACCGCCAACCAGTTCCTCTGCCACGCGCTGCGCGAAACACGTCCCGACGACGGGCTATTGTCGGAGGAGGAAAAGGATAATCCCTCGCGGCTCGACAAGAGCCGGGTGTGGATCGTCGACCCGGTGGACGGCACGCGCGAATATGGCGAGGCGCGGTCCGACTGGGCGGTCCATGTGGGGCTGGCGGTGGACGGCGCTCCCGTGATCGGCGCGGTCGCGCTGCCGGGGCTGGATGGCGGCACGGTGCTGCGGTCCGACCAGCCGCGCGTGGTGCCGCCCGCACCGGAAAAACTGCGCATGGTCGTCAGCCGTACCCGCCCCGCCGCCGAAGCGGTGGCGGTGGCGCAGACGCTGAACGCCGAACTGGTGCCGATGGGATCGGCCGGGGCCAAGGCGATGGCCATCATCCTGGGCCAGGCCGATATCTATCTCCACTCCGGCGGCCAATATGAGTGGGACAGCATGGCGCCCGCCTCCGTGGCGCTGGCCCATGGCCTGCACGTCAGCCGCATCGACGGATCGCCGCTGGTCTACAACCAGAGCGACGTCTATCTGCCCGACCTGCTGATCTGCCGAAAGGACCATGCACAAAGGGTGCTGGGCCTGATCGCCGGACTGGCGAAGGACGCCGCCTGATCCGCCTATGGCCGGGCGGTTTCGATCACCCGGTCAATAATCTGTCGACCAGTTTCCCCCAGCCGGCCGACACGCTCTCCATCCCGAACATCGCGATACGATCCCCCGGACGGATGCGCGTAGCCGGATCGATCTGCCGGGCCATGGCCTGCGCCATCGCCTGCGCGTCGGCAGGATCGATCAGCAGGCCATGACGGCCATCATTCAGCAACTGCGCCGCGTTGCCCGCGCTTATCGATGCGACGCAGGGCGCATCGACCGCCATCGCCTCCAACAGCACATTGGCCGACCCTTCCCACCAGGACGGCAGCACGAAAGCGTCGCACCGCACCAGCCAGGGAAAGACGTTGGCGACCGTGCCCGGCAACGCAAGATCGTCGGCAATGCCGATCTGTCGCGCCTGCGCGGTCAGTTTCTCACGCGCATCGTCGCGACTTTCCCCCAGGATGATGAGGCGCGCGGGCCTTTCCCGGCGCAGCAGCCCAAAGGCGCGAAGCAAGGTGTCGAAATTCTTCTGCGGCGCGAGCCGTCCGATCGCGAGCAGTACCGGCACATCCTCGTTAAGCCAGGGATAGGGCGCAGCGTCCCCGATCCGTCGCCGCGCCGCGACCACGTCGATACCATTGGCGATCACGCTGAGCCGCTGCTCCCGCGCGGCGCCGGCAAAGGCGGGCGTATCGGCCAAAGTCGGCGACACCAGCACCAGATGGGCGGCATCCGCCGCGATCAACCGCGCCATCGCGATCCGGCCCCACCGCCGGACACCACCCGAAGGCGCGCCGGGGATGACGCGCATGATATCATTGCTGATGCGATAGACTCGCTTCAGCCCCGGAACGCCACGACTGCCTGCCCAGGCCGTGCCATGGCCGTGATTTCCCGCCGAAATCAGCATCGTCGGCCGTTCGCGCAACAAATGGCGGCGCAGTGCGATGGCGGCGTGCAGCTTTTCCCGCAAGCGCGACGGCCGCGCTTTTTCCAACAGCGCGTGATGCGTCACGCCCGGCACGCCCTCCCCGCCCGGCAGCGCCGTGACCAGTTGCACGGCATGACCCTGCGCGGCGAGATCGGCGGCGATCAGACGCGCATTGCGCACCACGCCGGTCGCGACCAGCGCATGGACATAGACACAGATCAACGGCCGCGCCGGTCCCATTCCATCACCCGCGCCGCGCGCCAGCGATCGGCCGGCAACTGGTCAAGATGATGACGATACAGCGCGCCCAACCGCGTGTCGGCCAGCCCCCGCCCCGACACCAGTTGCAATATGTCGGTGCCGGGGTTCCAATTCCCCTCGATCAGCACCGGTCCGGCGCTGGTCAGCCCAACATCCCAGCCGATCACGGTGAAGCCCGTCGCAAAGGCGAGATGGGCGCGGCCAGCCAGCGCAATCGCCCCGATCAGGTCGGGGACAGGCGTCCCGACGATCACCGCATCGGTGGTGGGATGCCGGTCGTGCCGTGTCGGCCGTCCCGCGCCGCCCAGCCAGGCGGTCAGGCAAGCGCCCCAATCGTCGATCCCCAGCACCAGATTGCCGGCATTGAAATTGTCGACCGGTCGCGCGCCACCCGCCGACAGGCGCAGCGCCAGGCCGCAAGCTTCGGGCGCGCCCACCTCGTCCAGGCAGGTGACGACCCGCAAGGTCGGCAGGGCGCCGGGCGATAGGTCGGCCAGCATTTCATGCGTCGGCAGGCGGCGCTGGATCACACCGCCCGCCTGCCAGAGGTCGCGCAGCCGGGCCTGCAATGCGGCTTTGGCGATCGGCCCGCCGCCGCCCCGCCATCCGCCGTCCATGCGCTGGAACCGCTCTACCCCCTCCCCCTTGGATCGGAAGCTGGGCTTGGCGATGATATCCGTTTCTCCCGCCAGCCAGCCTGCCAGATCCTCGCGCGCCAGGTCGCAGGCTGCCGCGATCGGCAGCCCCGCCGCTTGCGCGACCTGGGCGAAAAGCTGTTTGTTCTTGAGCGGGTTGGCCGTGAAGGGAAAAGCGGCGGGGTTGAGCAACCGGTGCAAGCCCTTGCGATCGCGCATCGACAGGCCAGCCCGTCGCACAGCATCCGGCAGCAGCTGCCGTTCCGATGCCGACCAGCCACCCTGCCCCCCATATGCCAGCAAGTGCGCAAAAGCGCGCGCGCTAAGCGGCCAGTGCCGCCGCAGCCCGCCATGATAGGCGGCAAGCAGGCTATTCTCGTCCCTTTTGGGGACCGCGCGCATGGTGAACAAATCTTACTCCGCAGCCTGCATCAGGCTGGCGCGCTGACCCAGCAGTTCGGCCGCGATGCCGCGCGTTCGGGCATCATCGACATCGATCGCCACAGCACCGTCCGACAGGATCACCGGCGCGATCGTCATGCGGAAACGGCGCGAGAAACGCTCGAACGTCGCCGCCAACGTGCCCAGGCCAAAACGGAACCGGATGAGGTTCACCAGGCCGAAAGCGTCGATGATGCGCATCGGATGCTTCACGAACTGCCCACCCGACCGGAACGTCTCTGCCGCTCCCAGCGCCGCACGGTCCTTCAGCCAATAGCTGTTGCAGTTGGAATAGCTGTCTTCGGCGAAGCGGTAGAATTTCCGCTGTCCTACCGGATGCGCCGCCAGCACCGATTCGCGCCGGGTGAAGGCGACCCCGGCGTCGGCGGCCTGCGCCTTGCAGCCATCCAGCATCTCGGCCACGGTCGGCGGGGTCAGCAGCACATTGTCGGCGGTGGTGATGAGCAGGGGAAAATGTGCGCCCTCGGCAGCCGCCAGAACCGAATCGACCAGATTGGGTCGCGCCGCGATCGGCACCAGACGGCCGGTGGCGATCAGCCCGCGCAATTGCGCCAGCCCGTCCAGCACCTGCGGTTCCTCGATCGCGATACGAATCTCGCCGATCCGTTCGCTCGCCGCCAGCGCGTCGATGACATGGACAAGCATCGGCTGTCCCGCTACCGGCACCAGGCATTTATGCGTGACGCCCGCCTCCAGCGCCAGCGGATCGGTCGCGCCATTACGCTTGCCCGCCAGCACCAACGCGGTCGTGAGGCCGCCCATATCAGGCCGCGACCCGCAACGGCGCCTCGGTCAGCAATCCTTGCCGTTCCAGGCTATGGCCGATGATGGTTTCGACCAGCGTCTGGTGATCCACCCCGATCGACCGGGCCGAACGCGAAATGGTCTTCTTCGACCAGAGATTGCAGGACAGGTTCACTTCCATGAACTGCGCCGCGCCGCTGACCGGATCATAGCGAAATTCGAACCGTCCATAATCGAACGGCCAGAGTTCGGGCAGCAGCCGGCGGGTCATATCCTCCAGCTGGCCGAGCAGCGCGCGATCCTCGACCAGAACCAGCGGATCGTCGCCCGCGTCGATCAGGCCGCGCTTCTCCTCATGGCTGCGCGCGCGATGCGGATCGGCGGGCACGTACATCATCGGCGGCAAGATCCAGGGCTGCCCCCCGCTGCCGCCTACAACCGGCACGGCGACGTCCAGCAACGGCGCCCATGCTTCCACCAGCACGTCATGCCCTTCGCCATGCAGATAATCGATCTGCGCCTGCGCCTCGGCCCAGCTATCGACCATAGCGAGACCCCAAGAGGCGGAGGAAGCGTTGGGCTTCACCACCAGCCGTTCAGCGCGAAAGGCCGGTTCGGCGGGCAGGCCGCCACGGCGGAAAATCTGTGCCGGCATGGTCGGCACGCCATGGGCGCGAGCGATCAGCTTGCTCAGATATTTGTCGTCCGACACCCCGCGCAAGATCGGACTGGCGCCCATATGAGGCACGTCGCGCCAGCTCAGCAGGAGCGGCGCCATCATCTCGCTATTCTGGAAGCCGCCGCGATTGAGCAGGGTGACAACGAAATCGACATCCGGCCGCTCGAACAACGCCTCATAGCTGTTGGCGACACGGATATTGAGGCCGATATCCTCCAGCGTGGTACGCATCTCATGATGATAGATGGCGTGATTGCCGTCCACCACATCGGGCGCGCCGGTCGCCCGCGCATGTTTGGCGAGAAAAAGGACGCGCAGCCGAGCCTTGTCGGCCAGCGAGATGCGCACGCAGCGATCAATATGGGTCAACATGCGAGGCTTTTTGCCCCAGCCGCATGACAGGGCCTTGACCGGGCGATGACGCAGCCAAGACCGGACGGCGGCGCAGCCGTGACGACCCGATGACGGGAAAATGTCAGTCGGCGGTGATCGCCAGCGCGACGCCCTCCGCCACCTTGATGCCGTCGATCGCGGCGGACAATATGCCGCCCGCATAGCCCGCCCCCTCGCCCGCCGGATAAAGGCCCGTGACGTTGAGGCTCTGAAAATCCTTGCCCCGCGTGATCCGCAGCGGCGAGGAAGTGCGGGTTTCCACACCCGTCATCACCGCGTCGGGATGATCATAATGGGCAAGCTGGCGACCGAAGACGGGCAGCGCCTCCCGAAACGCCTCGATCACGAAGCCGGGCAGGCATTGGGACAGGTCGGTCGGGGTGACGCCCGGCTTGTAGGAGGGCGCGACCGATCCGAGCGCGGTCGAAGGCCGCCCGGCAAGGAAATCGCCCACCGTCTGCCCCGGCGCCCAATAGGAAGAGCCGCCCGCGACATAAGCGAGCGATTCCCAATGGCGCTGGAAATCGATGCCCGCCAGCGGCCCACCGGGATAATCGCGCTCCGGATCGATGCCGACCACCAGGCCCGAATTGGCGTTGAACTCCGCGCGGCTATATTGGCTCATGCCGTTGGTGACGACGCGCCCCTCTTCGGACGTGGCGGCAACCACGCGCCCACCGGGGCACATGCAGAAACTGTAGACGGTGCGGCCATTGTCGCAATGATGGGCCAGGCTGTAGGCCGCCGCGCCCAGATCCGGGTGGCCGGCGCAATTGCCGTAGCGGGCGCGATCGATCCAGCCTTGCGGATGCTCGATGCGCACGCCGATCGAGAAGGGCTTGGCCTCCATATGCACGCCCCGGCGGTGCAGCATCTCAAAGGTCGGCCGCGCGCTGTGGCCGACCGCCAGGACGACATGATCCGTCTCGATCACATCGCCGTTGTGCAGGACGAGACCGCGCAGCGCCTGCGTGCCGTCGCCCTGCCGCTCCAGCACCAGATCGTCGACCCGATGCTGCCAGCGATATTCGCCGCCCAGCGCCTCGATCTGGCGGCGCATCGATTCCACCATGGAGACGAGGCGGAAGGTGCCGATATGGGGGTGCGCTTCCCAGAGAATATCATCGGGCGCACCGGCAGCGACAAACTCCTCCAGCACCTTGCGGCCCAGGAAGCGCGGGTCTTTCACCCGACAATAGAGTTTGCCGTCGGAGAAAGTACCCGCCCCGCCTTCGCCGAACTGGACATTGGAATCGGGATTGAGTTCGCCGCGGCGCCATAGGCCCCACGTGTCCTTGGTCCGCTCGCGCACCACCTTGCCGCGATCGAGGATGATCGGCCTGAACCCCATCTGCGCGAGGATGAGGCCGGCGAACAGGCCGCACGGCCCCGCGCCGATCACCACCGGCCGCTTGCCCTGCCAGCCTTCGGGAACATGGGCGACGAAGCTATAGGCGGTGTCGGGCGTCGGGCGGACATCATGGTCCGTGGCAAAGCGGTCGAGCAGGGCCGCTTCGTCGGCGACATCGATATCAACCGTGTAGACAAGCTGGATCGCACTTCTGCGACGCGCATCATTGCCGCGCCGCACGACGCTGTGGCCACGCAGCTCTTGCGGTTCGAGACCAAGGCGGGCGCAGATGGCGACGGGCATCGCCTCGGCCGGGTGGTCGAGGGGCAGTTTCAGGCCGGAAAGACGGATCATGGGCCGCCCATAGTCTGAATCGGCCCGCCGCTCCAGTCCTCGCCAAGACAGGTGCGCCCATTCGCGTCCGTCATTCCATTCATTCCTCCTTGCCGTAGCGGCTTGGCCCCTGCGTGCCGCTGGGGCAAAAGGATCATAGGGGCGGGATGGACTCCCATTCACTAACCTTGACGTAAACGTAAAGCAGGGCTACATCGGCATCATGGACAAGCGCAGCAGCATCGCCGGCATCGAACTGCCCGACCATAGCGAACGGCAGAGCTACAGCATCACCGACCTGTCGGAAGAGTTCGACGTCACCGCCAGGGCGCTGCGCTTCTATGAGGATGAAGGGCTGATCTCGCCCGAACGCCAGGGCCTGTCGCGCATCTATTCGCGCCGCGACCGCGCCCGGCTCGCCTGGATTTTGCGCGGCAAGCGGGTGGGCTTCAGCCTGACCGAAATCCGCGAGATGATCGACCTTTACGACGCGGACGAAGCGCATGAGGAACAGCGCCGCGTCACCGTGGACAAGTGCAAGGCGCGCATCGACCTGCTGACCCGGCAGAAGGATGATATCGACGCCGCCATCGCCGAACTGGCCAGCTTCGTCGAGACGATCCAAGCAAGATAACCCCTCCCCCCAACCGGGGGGACCTAAAGAATATATCAGGAGAAGATCATGCCCAGCTATGCCGCCCCCGTTCGTGACACCCGCTTCGTGCTGGAGCATATCGTCGGGCTGGACCGCTACGCCAACCTTCCCGGTTTCGAGAACGCCACCCCCGACCTGGTCGAGGCGATCCTGACCGAAGGCGGCAAGATGGCGGCCGAAGTCCTCTTCCCCCTGAATGCGGTGGGCGACAAGGAAGGCTGCACTCGGCATCCCGATGGCAGCGTGACCACACCGACCGGTTTCAAGGCGGCCTTCGACCAGTTTGTCGAGGGCGGCTGGACCACGATCCACGGACCCGCGGAATTTGGCGGACAGGGCCTGCCCAGTGTGCTGGCGACGGCGGTGGACGAATATGTGCTGTCGGCCAATCAGGCGTTCGAAATGTATCATGGCCTGACCGCGGGCGCGGTCGCGGCGATCATCGCCAAGGGCAGCGACGAACTGCAACAGCGCTATATCCCCAACATGGTGTCGGGCAAATGGACCGGCACGATGAACCTGACCGAACCGCATTGCGGCACGGACCTCGGCCTCATCAAGACCAAGGCCGTGCCGCAGGCCGATGGCAGCTATACCATCACCGGCACCAAGATTTTCATTTCGGCGGGCGAGCATGACCTGGCGGAAAATATCATCCACCTCGTCCTCGCCAAGACGCCCGACGCGCCCGAAGGCAGCAAGGGCATCTCCCTGTTCGTGGTGCCGAAGCTGTTCGTGGGTGATGACGGATCGCTGGGGGATCGCAACGCTGTGTCCTGCGGATCGATCGAGCATAAAATGGGCATCCACGGCAACGCGACCTGCGTCATGAACTATGACGGCGCGACCGGCTGGATCGTGGGTGAGGAGAATAAGGGCCTGGCCGCCATGTTCATCATGATGAACGCGGCGCGGCTGGGCGTCGGCCTCCAGGGCCTGGGCCAGGCGGAGATCGCCTTCCAGAACGCCGTCCATTATGCCAAGGACCGCCGCCAGGGACGCGCCCTGACCGGCCCCAAGGAACCGAATGAGAAGGCCGACACGCTGTTCGTCCACCCCGACGTGCGCCGGATGCTGATGGAAGCCAAGGCGATCACGGAGGGGCTACGCGCCCTGATCCTGTGGACCGCGTTGCAGGTCGACCTGTCACATCATGCGGCGACCGAGGAAGAGCGGCAGGCGGCCGACGACCTGCTCCAGCTTCTGACCCCGGTGGTCAAGGGCTATGGCACCGACAAGGGATTCGACGTGGCGGTCGCCTGCCAGCAGGTGTTCGGCGGCCATGGCTATATCTGGGAAAATGGCGTCGAGCAGTATGTGCGCGACGCCCGCATCGCCCAGATCTACGAAGGCACCAACGGCGTGCAGGCGATGGATCTGGTCGGCCGCAAGCTGCCCGCAAACGGTGGCCGTGCGCTCCAGTCCTTCCTCAAGATGGTCGGCGATGAAGTCGCCGAGGCGAAGGGCAATGAAAAGCTGGCAAGCCTGGCCGAAGCGCTGGAAAAGGCCAGCGGCCAGTTGGGCGCGGCGACCATGTGGCTGATGCAGAATGCGATGAAGAACCCCGAACATGCCGGGGCCGGCGCGCATCACTACATGCACATCCTCGGCATCGTCGCGACGGGCCTGATGTGGCTGCGCATGGCCAAGGTCGCCACCGCCCTGATCGACGCGGGGGAAGGCGACGCCAAATATCTGGAAGCCAAGCTGGTGACGGCGCGTTTCTTTGCCGAACGGGTCATGCCCGATGCCGGGTCGCTGCGGCGGAAGATCGAGGGCGGCGCCGATGCGCTGATGGCGCTCGATCCGGACCTGTTCCTGGCCGCCTGATCCAGGGCAACTATCGGAAATCACGCGAAGGGCGGCCATTCGGCCGCCCTTTTCGCATGGATTAGGCCGCGAGCGGCAGTTGCTCTTCGATCGGGGTCGGGGTCACAGTATCGGCGACCTCGGCCTGGGCCTTGGCGAGACCGGCGATATAGCGCTCGGCAACCACAACATCGCGACGATAGGCGAAATAAAGCGACAGCAGGGAAAACATCTTACAGCCTCGATAGTGAATTGCTGCATTGCAGCATCACAATCCATCTGCGCTTCGGCGGGCTGTTTCGCAAATGCAATACGTTCGAAGGCGATTGCAGGAAATGTATCTCCCCCGCACCGGACAAGGTCCGCCTTGATCCGGGATTCCGCTTTTTCCTGGGCGGCCCTTGAGAAAGAGGGAGGCGGCCAAAAATGGACGTAACAATCCTCCCTGTAAGGGGAGGATCAAATTTACCTCTGCTCCTTCTCGGAGGCGTTCAATCAAGAAAGAGCCGGCGGATCACTCCGCCAGCTCTGCTTCTTCTCATACGTCAGGCTCAGCTCAATCGGTCAGCGCGGTCGGGACTTTGCCGCCATTCTTGGCCAGTTCGCGCATCACCGCTTTGTGGAGCCAGATGTTCATCTCCGCGCTTCCGTCAAGCGCGCCGGTATAACCCAGTTCCGTGGCCAGCTCCTTGCGGTTGCCCAGGCTCGAATCGATGCCGAGCAGCTTCATCAGATCGACGATCGAGCTTCTCCAGTTCAGCGTGCTCCCGCTACTGGCGGCCGTCTCGCTCAGGATCTTTTCCACATCGACTTCGCCGATCGCAACAGGCGCGGCCGGGGCAGCGGCGCCCGCCGGTGGCGCTGCGGGAGCAGCCGGGGCGGCCGCAGCCGCTTCAGGTTCCTTCTTCTTGCCGAAGATTGCATCCTTGATCTTGCCGAAAATGCTCATGGGCTACTCCTTCCTAAGATCAACCCACCGCAAGTAATCATCTGTCGACTCGCAAGCGGTGACGCGATCCAGCCACTATGTAAAGTAATCGCGTCGCTATCGCGACTCATGCTAACGTGCCGGGCCGACTTATCGGCGGAGAGACGGGACTGGGAGGGTATCATGGATATTCAGGCGATAATCGGTCAGGGCGGCGGCATCGACGCAATTGCCAGCCAGTTGGGTGTTCCCGCCAATGTGGCGCAATCGGGCGTGGCGGCATTGCTGCCCGCCGTGCTCGGTGGTTTCAAGCGATCGGCACAGGATCAGCCGGCCGGTGTCGAAGGCCTTTTGGGCATGATCGGAGGCCTGGGCGGCGGCGGCCTGTTTGAAAATGTGGTGGGGACGCAACCGACTGCAGTGGATTCCGGCAATGCCCTTCTGGGGGAAATGTTCGGGTCCAAGGAAGGATCGATAGCCGTGGCGCAGCACGCTTCGGCAGCAAGCGGCATTGACACCTCCATCCTCAAGAAGATGTTGCCGATGGTCGCGATGCTGGTGGCCGGCGCGATGGCCAAACAGGCCGGTGGCGCGGTGGCGGGTGGCGCAGGCGGCGGCCTCGGCAGCCTGCTTGGCGGGTTGCTTGGAGGCGGAGGCCTGGGCGGTATTCTGGGTGGAAAGCCGGGCAATGCGGGCCAGGCGCCTGCTGCCGGAGGCATTGGCGGACTGGGTTCGATGCTGGACCTCAATGGGGACGGCAATCCTCTTGACGATATTCTGGGCATGGCCCGGAAATTCACCGGACGCTGATCCCGCCATTTAAAAAAGGGGGGAGGAGCATGGCTCCTCTCCCCTTTGCACATCCGGATCAGCTCCGGAGCGTTTCCACATTGAGCGGAAACGCTCCGATCTTTCGAACCGGGTTGATGACCGTCAGGCTACCCGGCCCCTGACCAGCCTGTAGATCCACAAAAGGATGATAGCACCCGCGGTCGCCAGCAGGATGTTGACGATATTGCCGCCAGAAATGCCGATTTTGGAGCCGATAAAGCCCCCCAGCAAGCCGCCGACGATCCCGATCAATATCGTGACGATAATCCCGCCGGGGTCTTTTCCGGGCATGATCCACTTCGCAAGGGCGCCGGCGATCAGGCCAACGACAATCCAGCCGATAATCCCATACTCCATTCCTGTTCTCCTGCTTGCGTCGCCCATTACTACCGACAATCAAGACCCGCCAATGGGCAGCGGCGGTTCCTTTCCTCCATCGGATGCCCCCGATGAAATTGCGCGCATACGCCGCCAGAGACGGCGCAGCAGCAACAGGACGGCAATGGCTGTAACGGCCAGAAACAGGGCAATGATTATCGCCATCACCGGGTTATAGAGCGCGAGCAGCAGCAGCGTGCCCGTCGCGGTATCTTCCACAGCGGACACAGCGACATTGCTCACGGGTTCAGGGCTGGTATTGACGACGGCGCGCGTGCCCGCCTTCGCCCCGTGGGTCAGCAGCGCCGCGCTACCGCCGAGTAGCAGGCTCACAACCTGCCATGTCGGGTCCCGTGGGTCGACGATCGCCATGGCGAGCAGAGCGCCGCCGATCGGGCGTACCAGCGTATGGACACCGTCCCACAGGGAATCCAGCCACAATATCTTGTCCGCGAAAAATTCGGCAATCAGTCCGACTGCGGCTACCCCGATCACCCACGGATTGGCGAGGATGGCAAGGCCATGGAGATGTTCGGGCAGCGCGATCCAACCGGTTCGCATGGCCAGACCCGTGGCAAATATGCAAAGATATAGCCGCCATCCAGCCAGAAGGCTGACACTGCTTGCCAGTCCGATAAGCGCCAGCGCGTCTATACCCGCCTCCCCTGACCTAAGCCATCCTAACCTATTTTACGGCATCCTACCAGAAGTGGCGCAATGCCGCCTGCCGCACACAAGAAAAACGCCCCAACCGCAGGGTTGAGGCGCTTTCATCCACAGCAAAGGCGTGGATCAGCTCAGGTAATCAGGCCGCCCGACGCGCCTTGTTCAGCTTCTTCAACAACATGTCGCGTTTCAGGCGCGACAGATGATCGATGAAGAGGATGCCTTCCAGATGGTCCATCTCATGCTGGAGGCAGGTGGCCAGCAGGCCTTCAAGCTGTTCTTCATGGATGCGGCCTTCGCGGTCCATCCAGCTCGCGCGGATCACCGCGGGACGTTCCACTTCGGCAAACTGGTCGGGGACCGACAGGCAGCCCTCATTATAGACCGACAGGTCTTCCGACCCTTTCAGGATTTCCGGGTTGATGAAGACCATCGGCTTCTTGACCGGCGGCGCGTCTTCTTCGTCCGATTCGGGTTCCTGCAGGTCGATCACCAGCACCCGCTTGGGCACGCCGACCTGGATCGCGGCCAGGCCGATGCCCGGCGCGTCGTACATCGTTTCGAACATGTCGTCGATCAACTGCCGCAGATCGTCGTCGATCGCCGCGACAGGCGTGGAAATGGTGCGCAACCGAGGATCGGGCGCTTCAAGGATCGGTAGAATGGCCATGCGCCGAACATAGATGGAACGACGGGCTATTTCAAGCGACCGGCCTATCCGACCGGCCTTCTCGCCCGCAATGCCTGGGCCAACGTGCCTTCATCCAGATAGTCCAGTTCGCCGCCGACCGGAACGCCATGGGCCAGTTGGGTCAGGCGGATGGGGAAGCGCTCCAGCCGCTCGGCCAGATAATGGGCGGTGGTCTGCCCCTCCAGCGTGGCGTTCATCGCCAGCACCACCTCATCCACGCCACCCTGCTCCAGCCGCGCCACCAGCGCGTCGATGGTCAGGTCCTCCGGCCGCACCCCCTCCAGCGCGGAAAGCCGACCGCCCAGCACATGAAAGCGGCCGGGGAAGAGGCGCGATTTATCCAGCGCCCACAGGTCGGCGACATCCTCCACAACGCAAAGCGCGCGGGCGTCGCGGCGCGGATCGGCGCAGATGCCGCAGGGATCGACCGTGTCGACATTGCCGCAGACATGGCAGGTGACGAGCCGGTCGTTCACCGCCTCCAGCGCGCGCAGCAGCGGCTCCATCGCGCCTTCGCGTTTCTTGAGCAGGTGCAGCACCGCGCGCCGCGCCGAACGCGGGCCAAGACCGGGCAAGCGGGACAGCGCCTGGGTAAGCGCTTCGATTTCGGGAGAAGCCATATCGTGAGATAAGGGGTTGCAAGTCGGGGAGACAAGGGGTTTGAGAGGCCACCATGCGTATCATCTATATGGGCACCCCCGATTTCGCCGTCCCGGCACTCGACGCACTGATGAAGGCGGGGCACGATATCGCCGCTGTCTACAGCCAGCCGCCGCGCCCGGCAGGCCGCGGCAAGGCGCTGCGCCCCTCCCCCGTCCACGTCCGGGCGGAGGAATTGGGGATCGAAGTCCGCACGCCCCTTTCGCTCAAGGATGCCGATGTGCAGGCCGCCTTTGCGGCGCTGAAGGCGGATGTCGCGGTGATTGCCGCCTATGGGCTGATCCTGCCGCGCGCCATATTGGATGCGCCGCGCCATGGCTGCATGAACATCCACGCCTCGCTGCTGCCGCGCTGGCGTGGCGCCGCGCCGATCCAGCGCGCGATCCTGACGGGCGACAATGTCACCGGCGTAACGATCATGGACATGGCGGCAGGCCTCGACACCGGGCCGATGCGCGCAAAGCATATCACCCCGATCGAGGACAAAACCGCCGGCGCGCTGACCACCGAACTGGCGCGGGCCGGCGCGGACCTGATGGTCGAAGTGCTCGACGACATCGCACTCCATCCGGCCATGGTCCAGCCTGAAGAAGGCGTCACCTATGCTGCCAAGATCGACAAGACCGAGGCGCGCGTCGATTTCGCGAAGGGCGCGCATCAGGTCGAACGGCAGGTCCGCGCCTTCAACCCCTTCCCCGGCGCCTTCTTCGAATATCGCGGCGAACGCTTCCGCATCCTCACCGCCCATATCGAGCATCATGCGGGAACGCCGGGCGAATTGCTGGACGACAGTCTGCTGATCGGCTGCGGCCATGACGCAATCCGCCCGACGCTGATCCAGCGCGCGGGCAAGGCGGCGATGACGCCGGGCGAATTGCTGCGCGGCTATGAGATGCCGGCGGGGAGCCGGGTGGATGGGTAAATGCTACCTCCGTTCGCTTCGAGCGTGTCGAGAAGCGGCTAGCGCTGCGCCACAGCTTTCTCGATTTCGCTCGAAACGAACGCCCCCTATCCTATGACCCGCTTCGCTTTCACCGTCGAGTTTGACGGCCGCCCCTTCATGGGCTGGCAACGCCAGGCCCATGGCCCCAGTGTGCAGCAGACGATCGAGGACGCGATCTTCCACGTCACCGGCGAACGCGCGGTCATCCACGCCGCCGGCCGCACCGACGCGGGCGTCCATGGCCTTGCCATGCGCGCCCATGCGGACATTGCAAAGGACATCGCCCCCTTCCGCCTGATGGAGGCGCTGAACGCGAAGATGCGGCCCGATCCGGTGACGATCCTGGCGTGCGAGCCGGTCGCCGACGACTGGCACGCGCGCTTTTCCTGCATCGGGCGATCCTATGTCTATCGCATCGTCAATCGCCGCGCGCCGCTGACGTTCGAACGGGGACTGATGTGGCGGGTGGTGCAGCCGCTCGATACCGGCGCGATGGATGTGGCGGCGCAGATACTGGTGGGACTGCACGATTTCACAACGTTCCGATCGGCCCATTGCCAGGCGGAAAGCCCGGTCAAGACGCTCGACCGGCTGGCGGTAGAGCGCCAGGGCGACCGCGTCGCCATCCATGCGGCGGCACGATCCTTCCTGCACCATCAGGTGCGCTCGATGGTCGGATGTCTGGCGCTGGTCGGCATGGGGCGGTGGACACCGGATGATCTGCGCGCGGCGCTGGACGCGAAGGACCGGGCGACGCTGGGCCTCAATGCGCCGCCGGACGGGCTTTATTTCGTTCGGGCCGATTATCCGGGCTGACTAGAGGCTGGTCTTGAAGGGCGTGAAGTTGGTGGCTCCATCGTAGATGTCCAGCCCCTCGCGCCGCTTGACGAACCCTACCACCGCATAGGTGACGGGCGTCAGCACCGCTTCCCACAAAACCTTCATCGCCCAATTCGTGACCATCACGGTCAGCACCTGCGCGTTGGTCCATTCGCCATAGAAAGCGAGCGGATAGAAGAGCAGGCTGTCGACCCCCTGCCCTACCACGGTCGAACCGATGGTGCGCGTCCACAAATATCGGCCCTGCGTCAGCAGCTTCATCTTGGCGAGGACGAAGCTGTTGACCAGTTCGCCCGCCCAGAAGGCGCAGAGCGAGGCGAAGACGATCCGCCAGGTGCTGCCAAACACCGCCTCATAGGCTTTCTGGTCGGGCCAGCCATCGGCCGGGGGAAGCGCAACGACCACCCAGCTCATCAACGCCATGAACAGCATCGCGGCGAAGCCCGCCCAGACGCAGCGGCGCGCGCGGGCATAGCCATAGACTTCGGTGAGCACGTCGCCCAGCACATAGCCCAGGGGAAAGAAGAGAATGCCCGCACCAAAGGTGAAGCCGCCCAGGGTCGAGAGCTTGGCCGCGCCGATCAGGTTGGACAGCAGCAGGATGGCAACGAACGCCGCCATGAGGAAATCATAATAGCGCAGCGGGCGCGTGCCCAACTGCCCGGCATCGACCCTGCGAAGCGTCCCCTTGCTCATGCGACCATGCTTATCCTGTGGTCAGGTGATTGCAAGCAGTGGTAACGCCCGCTATCGCGACAGGCGGCACGGCCCCGTAGCTCAGTTGGATAGAGCATCCGCCTTCTAAGCGGATGGTCGCAGGTTCGAATCCTGCCGGGGTCGCCAACGAAAAGATACATTGGCGCTTTGCGTTTCTGAGGGGCATATTGTGCTCACCGAACGCAAGACACAACCTATCATTTTCAACGGTTTCCAAGGGGCGCACGCATGACGGCGCTCTCCTTCGGTGACATCGCTGGCGCCTTTGCAGACCGCAAAGACCCCGACCGCAAACGCACTCCGCGTCGCAACAGCTACGATATCGATGACAAGCGCGCGCAGGTTTTTCAACCTGTCCGCCATGGCTGGGACTGGATCGGTGCCGTCCTTCAGGCATTTGACGAGTTGCTGCATGATCAGCGCGTCACCCGCTACAAGGAAAGTGATCGGCTTCAGGATGGCGACCGCCGAATCCTACTTAGCTTTCTCAAGCTGATGGATTTCAAAACCGGGCAACTCGACCCGAGTTATCAAGAACTCGCCGATCGCGCGGGCTGTCATCGCGCCACAGCTATCGAGGCGTGCAAGCGATTCGCGAAGTGGCTGGGCCTTCGCTGGGTCCGCCGCACGATCGTCGCTGAAACAGTCGGCCAGGCTGGCCCCCAGCGCGAACAGATTAGCAATGCCTTTTATTTCGACATCAGCCAGGCTCCCAGACGGGTCTGGGCAACGTTCAAGGCGGCAATGCGTCGGAAGCTCATCAAACGGCGCGGGAAGGCTCCAGAAGGCCTGCAATCGCAGCCTAAGAGGGCTGACGATCCCACACTCATGTCGCGTTTAAATTCTTTGGGCAACGCCCTCGAACAGCGGGATAGCGCTAGTCGGAAGTCCCGACACTATCCAGGGGTAGAAGATTAAAAGGGCGATGGACTTGCTTCGCAAGACGTAATTTGAGGGGACCACCATCATCGTTGCCTGGAAAGGCCATCAAGCACTCCCGACGCGCCGTCGGGGGCCGGAGCCGCTTGCGCGTCTCCGGGGGCTTCCCAGGGGGAGCCCAGGTGAAAACGAGTGCATTTCACGATAGTCGCGCAAGCGGCGCTGTAGCTGCATCAAAATGCATCAGCGTAGCTCAGCCTTCGAGCCGGCTTCGGCCTAGGACTTAGGCCGTCTCGCGGCGATAGCCGCCACTGCATCAAAACCGACATAAAAAGTGCGCGGGCGAGGCGGGGGAATAAGCGCGCGAAATGGGGTCGCGGCCCCGCCGGCGCACCGATGGGCTGGACCGCCCTCCTCGATCGCGCGTCGGGCCAGCCCTTCGCACCATATGTCACTTAAATGTTGATACATCGCTCATCGTCACATATAAGTGACAACATGGAAAGGATGCAGACTCCCGCATTTGCCGAATGGTTCAGCGGCCCAGATACCCTGAACCGCCCTAGCGTTGATTGTACCAATTGGAGGAAATGGAGATGACTATCGAACTGACCCGCTTCGATGCGACAGAACATATCTCAGAGCCGGAGGATCAGGCCGAACTGCTGGCCGATGCCCTTGCGTCCGGCGATGTTCATACGATCGCTGCCGCCATCGGCATTGTGGCCCGCGCACGCGGCATGACGGAACTGGCGAAGGAAACGGGCATCAAGCGCCAGGCTCTCTATCGCGCACTGAGCGTTGACGGAAATCCGACCCTGGAAACGATGCTAAAGGTGCTGCCCGCCCTGGGCCTGCGGATGAAGTTCGAAGCGGCGGCCTAAGCCGCCGCCTTCACCCGCTCGGCAAAGCGCACCACCTCGAACCCCAGCGCCTCGTTGAGTTCGAGGAAGACGGACTGCAACGGGCCGATCTCCAGTTCGAAGAAAGCGTCCGTGGCCTTGGTCACATCGCCAAAGCCACCCGTGTTGGCCGGAACGATGCCCAACAACTGCGGCGGCACCCGATGCGCGGCCAGCACATCATCGCGCGTCGTGTTCTTGATCCCCAGAAATTCGTCGTTTGCGCCCACCTGGGCGATCGGCAACAACTTGATGCCATTTTCCTTGCCGTTAGGCGAATGGACGAACAGGTTGCGGAAATTCCCCGGTCCCTTGGATTTTTTCAGCGCATTGCGCATCCCGTCCACATCGCCGTCGGCAAACTCGCCGGTGGCATAGAGGATATAGCCAGCATGGCTCCCATTCTCGAAATAGCGGCGGCGGAACAGGGTGGCGTTCTCATTGAGCAGCGCGGATTGCAGCGCTGAGAGATATTCGGGCAGGCCATAGATTTCCTGATTGACGTCCGGGGCCATCAGGTGGTGGACCGTGCCCCGGTCAAATTCACTCTCATTCTGGAATCCCGGCACCCACCAGAAACGGCCCGGCTCGACCCCGCGCCGCATATATTTGGCCAGGACATGGTCAAGCCGCATCACCCCGCCAAGCCGGTTGGAGATCGCCTGTACATAGGCATTTCCCATCACCAGATAGTCCTGCACCAATCCCGCAAAGGCTTTACGCGACAAATAGGGCGTTGGGTCCAGGCTGGCCGCCAGCATGTTGCGTTTGAGGATGATCGCGCTCGAATGATGGGGGGACGCGCGATAGGCACGGGCGAGGCCATCCAGCGATACCGGCGGCTCATACCAGCGCTGGTTATGCCAGCATTCCAGCATGTCCAGCATCGTGGCCCGGCTCAGCACCGGTTCGGGATCGCCGAAGGTGAAGGCCTCGATCGCGCTCGATCGGTTGTCATTGGCCGCGGCGACCGACTCCCGGCGGTTCATTCCCAGGGTCTTCTGGCGGCGTGCGCGCTTGCTCATTCGAAAATCTCCATCTTGCCCTTGGGCACTTCCTTGCCGTCGAGCGGTTCGTTCATGAGGATGTGCATGGTGGCCCAAGCCAGATCGGCATGGCCGTCATTGCCGCCGCGCCCGGCCTTGAAGGTGACGTTGCGCCCGCTGGTGGTCAGGGTCTTCTTGATCGATACGAAGGCCGACACGATGTCGAGCAGACCACTGTCGAAGGCGAGACGGCCCCGGCGGATAACGTTCTGCGCCTTCATGATCATGCCCGCTTTCAGTTCCAGCGAATATTCGATTTTCGCGACCGCGCAGACCGGCAGCGCGCCGACCTTGGCGAGCAACTGATAGACGCCCGCACCGACGCCCTTCGCGTCGACGCCCAGATAGGAGCAATTATAGCGGGACAACACCGCCTTGATGAATTCGGCCTGCTGCTCGAAATCGAGACCGCGCAACTGGTGGCGTTCAAGGATGCGGAACTGCCCGCCCTCGATCAGCGGCGGCGCAGCGATCACCAGGGCAGCATTATCCCCCGTCTCGCTTTCCTGCGGATCATAGCCCGCCCAGACCGACCGATTGCCATAGGGCCGCGCCGCTTCCGGATTGAAATCCGTCCATTCGACCAGGCTGTCACAGCCGCAGGCGATCATGTCGTTGAACTTGAAGGCCGACAGACTGTCATCCACGAAATCGCACAGGAACAGGTTGGCGAATTCGTCGGGCGCGTACTCGTCTTCCAGTTCCTCAATATCGAACAGGTCGCACCCGCCCGCCTCGGCATCGCGGATATTGACGATATGCCGCCATACGCGATCCGGTCCGACCATGCCGGCCGCCAGCGCTGTATGGCTGACGTCGATCGTGATCCGATCTTCCTTCTTGCGCCGCCGGTTGCGGCGCTCGCCGGTCCAATAGGGATAGGCCGGGTGCGCGACGCTCGACGGCGTCGAGAAGTAGGTTTTGCGCCACTTCTTATGGGTCGCCATGCCCGACGCGACCTTGTTCAGTTCCTCAAACGAATGGACCCAGAAAAATTCGTCGAAATAGAAATTGCCGTGGCGTCCCTGGGCGGTGCGGAAATTGGTGCCCAGGAAATGGAGTTCGGCCGCCGCCTCCTCCGCTGGCCGCAGATCCGACGTGATCAGCATCGGATCGCCCGTCAGCGTAACGCCGACCAGCTTGGCGAAGCTCACGATATAGGATCGGAACTGATGCGCCTGCGCCTTGGAGGCGGAGAGGAATATCTGGTTGCGGCCCGTCTCGATCGCGTCGATCAGCGCTTCGAAGGCGAAATAATAGGTCGCGCCGATCTGGCGCGACTTCAAGATCATGCGGGTGCGCTGATCCTTCGCCTGCCACCAGCGATGCTGATAATCATAGAGACCGTCGAGGAAGATGCGCTTGAGTTCGGCCGCTTGGGTCTCGGTGAAATGGTTCTTCTTCGCCTTCTTGCGTGGCCCGGCGTTGCGGTTGGCGATCTTGTCGTTGAGGTCGCCGGCATGGCCGCCGGGGGCATCGTGGCGACGGACGCGGGCCAGGCTTTCGATCTGGCGCGAAAGCGCGTCCATCTCGACATAATCGGCGCTGGTCTTCTTCTCCTTCGCGATCAGCGTCAGGAGGCGGATTTCAAGGCCGTCCTCGATTCTACGGATTGATGGCGCATCATCCCATCGATCGCGCTGCTTCCATGCCTCGATCGTGGCGCGAGGGATTGGCCCACCCTTGTCGTTGACCAGGCCGTGCAGCGCGAATTCGTCGGCGATCTGGGTGACGCCCCATCCGCGCCAATAGAGGCTGCGCGCATGACGGCGCGGATCGAACTGCCACATGGCGGAAGGTGCACCGGGCTGCGGAGGGGTTGGCCCAGAAGAGGATTGATTTGCCATTGCCGCGACCATGCCGCGCGTTTCTGCCCCTAATCATCGGCGTCCATTTGTAGAGGCCGCCTCTACAAATGGACCGACTTGAGAAAAGGCCGCCCAAACGCCCTTTTCTGTTCCCATCACCGCAGGGGCGCGCCGCCCCGCAACCACGGGAACCGGAACCGACCATGGCCAAGAGCAAATTTTTCCGCGTAGCCGTCGAAGGCCCGACCGTTGATGGTCGGGAGATCAAGCGCGAATGGCTGGAACAGTGCGCCGCAAATTATGCGCTGCAAACCTATACCGCCCGCATCAACTGCAGCCACATTGTCGGCTTAAGCGGCCTTCCGCCCTTCAACGCCTATGGCTCCGTCGTCTCGCTCAAGACGCAAGAAGTCGAACTGACGATCGGCGGCGAAAAGAAGACGCTGCTTGGCCTTTATGCCGAAATCGACGCCAATGATCAGTTGATCGACCTCAACAAGGCCGGGCAGAAGCTTTTCACCAGTTGCGAAATTCATCCCAATTTCGCGGGCACGGGCGAGGCCTATCTGGTTGGCCTGGCCGTCACCGATCAGCCCGCATCGCTCGGCACCGAGCCGCTGAAATTCGCGGCGCTCTCGCGCGCCAACCTGTTCACCAACGCCTGCGAAACGCAGATCGAAATTCTGGCCGCGCCGCTCGACAGCGACGCGATCGGCAAGAGCATCGGCGAATCGATCCTGGCCTTCTTCAAGAAGGAGAAGAAGGAGGAACCGGCTCCACCGCCGGCACATCCCAAGCCCGCCAATGACAATGGCTTTGACGTGGCCGCCTTCGCCACGGCGTTCGGTGCATCGGTCGCCGATCAGATCGCGGCAGCGACCAAGCCCGCCAATGATGCGGTCGCGGCCATCGGCGCCGATCTGGCCGCGCTAACGGCCCGCCTCGAAACGACCGAGCGGCCCGGTTCCTTCACCCGCGCGCTCGCCACCGGCGGCAATGCGGCGATCGTCACCGACTGCTGATCCCACCCGTCCCGCTCGCCCCCGCACTCAGGAGCCACCATGCGTAAAGAAACCCGCGTCGCCTTCACCGCCTATGTCAGCCAGATCGCGCTGCTCAATGGCGTCCAGGCCGCCGAAGTCACCGGCACCAAATTCACCGTCGCGCCCGTTGTCGAACAGAAGCTGGAAGAGAAAATTCAGGAGTCGAGCGACTTTCTGGGTTCGATCAGCGTCGTCATGGTCCCCAATCAGACCGGCGACAAGGTCGGCGTCGGCGTCACCCGCCCGATCGCGAGCCGCACCAACACCAATGCCGGCGACCGCCGCACGCCGACCGATCCGACCGACACCAGCGATGAAGGCGGCTACCACTGCCGCCAGACCAACTATGACACGGCGATCAAATATGCCAAGCTGGACGCCTGGCGTCACCGCCCTGAGTTCCAGACGCTTGTTCGCGACGCCATCCTGAAACAGCAGGGCCGCGACCGCATCATGATCGGTTTCAACGGCACCTCGGTCGCCCCAACCACGAACCGCGCCGACAACCCGCTGCTGCAGGACGTCAATGAAGGCTGGCTGCACAAGGTCCGCACCCGCGCGCCCGAACGCGTGCTGGACGACGGGGCACTGTCGACCGATCCCACCAGGGCGATCTATGTCGCCGCCGGCGTCGAAGTGGTCGATGGCGATGCAACCAACATCGACACGGCTGAGGCCGACTATGCCAACCTCGACGCCCTGGCGTTCGACGCGCTCGACCTGCTCGATCCCTGGCACCGAAGCGACACCGACCTTGTCGTCATTGTCGGTTGGAAGCTGGTCAAGGACAAGTATCTGAACCTTCTGCAGGGTGCCGGCGCGACCGCGACCGAAAATGAGGCCGCGCACCGCATCCTGACCCTGCCCATGCAGTTGGCCGGCAAGCGCGCCATCATCGTGCCCTTCTTCCCCGAAGACGCGCTGATGGTCACGAGCCTCGATAATCTGGCCATCTATGTACAGGAAGAAACCCGTCGCCGTCAGGTGAAGGACGAACCGGCGCTCGACCAGATCGAAAATTATGAATCGGTCAACGAGGATTATGTGGTCGAGGATTTTGGCCGCGTCGCCCTCGTTGAAAATGTCGTGATGGGCAAGAAACCGGCCTGATCGCCGGCTTCTCCTGCTCGCTCCCCCATCCCCTCCATCTGACAGGACACGCGCATGAGCCTTGCTCGCCGCCACCGTGAACGCATCCTCGCTGCCCAGACCATCACCGCAGCATTTGCACCTGCACATGGAGGGGCAACCGTCCCTGCTGCCGCACCTCTGCCGGCAGCGGGGACGGCCAAGCCTTCCCCGGCGGATATCGCCGCGCGGCAGATGGGCCTTCGCCTCACCCATGACCTGCGCCGCCTCAAGGAAATCCGTTCGATCGACATGAAGATCGCGGCCAAGCGCGAGATGCTGCCGGAATATCGACCCTGGGTGCAGGGCATCATCGCGGCTGATGCGGGCGTGGGCACGGGCCTTGCCGCCGAAGTCGTGCCGACCTGCATGGTCTGGCTGATCGATGTCGGCGACTATGACAACGCCATCAGCCTGGCTGAATTCGTGATGCGACATAGGGTCGCCATGCCGGCGCGCTACCAGCGCGACGCGGCGACTATCCTCATTGAGGAAATCGCCGATGCCGCGATCAAGGCGCAGGGCGCGAACGAGAGCTTCTCCCTCGCGACGCTGGAGGAAGTGGCCGACCTGACCGGCCATCTCGACATTCATGATCAGGTCCGCGCCAAGCTGCTCAAAGCGATCGGCGTCGAGCAGCTGGACAGGGGCGAAAGCCTGGTGGCCGAAGAGGGCAAGCCGGTCCTGCAACAGGCGCTGGCAAGCCTGACCGAGGCCCAGCGCCTTCATGACCGCATCGGCGTCAAGGACAGGATCAAGCGGGCGATCAAGCTGCTGGCGGCCATCCCCGCCGCCGCACCCGACCCCAACACCGAACAGGGCGGCGATAGCGCCGCCTGACAGGCTCGCCCCCGGCGCTCAGGGGCGGATCGCGCGATGCGGGAGGCTTTCGGGCCGCAGGGCCGCCATCTGACCCGATCCCCACCCCTGTATGCCGGCGGCAATATCGGAGAATTTATGACCATTGGTCTTGCCATCTGGCTCATCTTCAAGACGCTTGCCCTTTCGCTGGCCGCGCTGGCCTTCGCCGCCCTGGCGATCTGCGCCCTGGTCGGCGGTGTCCTGGCCGCCCATGAGGATGTGCGCCCACGCTGGATGCCATCCTGCGTCCTCGCCATCGGCCTCCTATCCACCATGGTCTGCATCGCGATGATGAACCGGCTCGCCCAGGTCATTCTGGCATGAGTTTCGTTGCCCGCCCTCCCGCCTCACAGATGGAGCAGCCCCCGGCAGAGGAAGTGCCCGTCATCAATGACGGCTTCTTCCCCGATATCGATCCCGTATCGATACGCGAAGCCGCGCGTATCCCGACCAGCATTACGCCTGCCCGCCTGCGCGCCGCTATCCTTGGCGCAATCATGACGGTAGAAATCGATCTGCGCGCCTTCGCTATGGCCTCGGTCGCCGCCGGTCATTCGACGCTGGCCGACGTGCCCGCGCCGCAACTGGACGGCCAGAGCGTGCAGATGATCCGCTACACCCGCGCCATCGCCCTCTATGCCAAGGCCGAACTGATCGACCGCCATCGCGATTTCGATACGACGGCCGCCGGCGGCGCGCAGGCGGATGAACTTGGCCCTACCATCGGCGAACTGCGCCGCGATGCGCAACATGCCGTGCGCGACATACTGGGCCGCACCCGCACACAAGTCGACCTCATCTGATGGCGACAACGCAGCGCCCCATAGCCCGAAAACTTGTGGCCCGGCAGGGCGACAAGCTGGACCTGCTGCTCTGGCGCGACGCTGGCCTTGGACCGGGAGAAATCACCCGCGTTCTCGACGCCAATCCGGGGCTGGCCGACCTTGGCCCCATTCTGCCGCTGGGGACCGTCATTACCGTGCCCGCCACCACCGACGCCGGCGCCACCCGCGTCCGCCCCCTCATTCAGCTTTGGGATTGAACCATGGAATTGCGCCCCTTTCTGGAATCGGCGAGCGACATCGTCGGATCGCTCTCTCCCTCGCTGATCGGCTCGGCCGTCGCCCAGGCATGGAAGCCGGCGCTGCCTTTCCGCCAGCGCTTCCTCCAATGGGTGGTTGGCTCGACGGTCAGCTATTACGCGACCATCGCCATCATCGCCGTGACCGACTGGACCGGCTTTGTCGCGCAATCGATCGCCTTCGCCATCGCCCTGTTGGCCTTCGACGCCACGCCCCGCATCGCGCGCGCCATCACCGACACGCTGACCAGCGTGCCGGGCCGCATCGCCGACCGCTTCCTGCCCAAGAAGGATTAAATCCCCATGCAGCTATCGCCCCATTTCACTCTTGCCGAGTTCACCGCGTCCGCCACCGCCAAGGCGCAGCGGATCGACAACACCCCCAATGCGGAACAGATCGCCGCCATGACGCTGCTCTGTACCAAGGTGCTGGAGCCGCTGCGCGCCCATTTCGGGCGGCCGATCCGTATCACGTCGGGCTTTCGCGCGCCCAAATTGTGCCTGGCGGTCGGTTCGTCCGTCTCCAGCCAGCACGCCAAAGGCGAAGCGGCCGATCTGGAAATCCCCGGCATCGATAATCTGACGGTGGCCAGCTTCATTCGCGACCGCCTGCCCTTCGACCAGTTGATCCTTGAAAACTATGTGCGCGGGCAGCCCAATAGTGGCTGGATTCATGCCAGCTATCGGGGTGGCCGGCTCCGCCAGGAGGTGCTGACCTATTCGCGCCGGGCCTATTTCAAAGGGCTGCTGGCATGATCGGCAAATCGCACCTCGTCATGGCCGCCGCGCTGGCCGCCTGCACGACAGGGATCGGCGGCTTCTTCTATGGTGCCAGCGTCGGCAGCGCGCAGGAACAGGCCGCGCAAAAGCGCGCCGACGCGGCGCGGGCGGCCGCCACCAGGGCGCTGCAGGGCCAGATCGACGCATCGAGCGAACGCTATCAGGCCAGCGAATATGCCCGGCAGGGCCATGTCAGGGAAATCCATCATGAAAGTCAGAAGGTCATTGAGCGTCCGGTCTATCGCAATGTCTGCATCGATGCTGATGGCGTCGGCCTGCTCGACCGCGCCGCCGCCACGGCCAACAGCGAAGATCTCTGGGGGATTGTTGGCGACACCCGCCCCATTGCCGAAAGTCCAGCGGACTGATGGGGGCGAGATGAGCGGGGCGCAGTGCCTCGGCAGTCTCATCGCCCTCTATGACGTCGCGGGCCAAATCCGCGCCACCCTGGTCGAATTGCAGGCGCAGGCCCGCATGGCGAATGCACAGGCGGATTGACGATGCGCAAAGCCGACAGTCTGCGGCAATGGCTCACCGCCTTCCTGCCGGAATTGAAAACCCATCCTGACCGCCTTCATATCTATGTCGAGGGCGGCCAGGTCGCCGCGCGCCGATCCGCGACCTTGTCGTTCGTCTATCGCTACACGCTCAAGGTGGGCCTGTGGGAATTTGCGGGCGACGCCGACGCCATCATGGTGCCGATGCTGGCATGGATCGAAAAGGAACAGCCCCAGCTCCTGCGCCGGGATGACGCGCAGCCCTTCGAATTTGAGGCGGAACTGCTGGATAGCGAAATGTCCGATATCCTGCTGTCGATCGACCTTACCGAAACCGTGCTGGTGGTGCCGCGCCCCGATGGGAGCGGCTATGACGTCCAGCATCCCCCCGAACCGGATTTTGGCGATGCCTTTGATGGCGTCACCGCGTCTTTCCTCCAGGGCTTTGGCAATGTGGACCTGCTGGTCGAAACCGACGATCCCGACGCCGTCCTGACCCCTGCCATACCGCCGATTGCCTGATATCCGGGGCATGACCGACGATCTCACCGAAATCGAACGGATCGCAGGCGCGCTGCTGCGCACCCTGTCATCGGGCGAACGCCGCGCGCTCATGCGCCGCATGGCCCGTAGCCTGGCGTCGAGCCAGCGGGAACGTGTTGCCGCCCAACGACAACCCGACGGCGCGGCCTTCGAAGCGCGCAAGGAAAAGCAGCCGCCCATGACGGGCCGGGGCGCGGCCTGCTTCCTCTATCCATCCAGCGGCGGCGGTGGCCCACGCAAGGTCGTCATGAAAAGCTTCACCTGGGCACCAGGCCGGATGATGACCGGGTTCGACATTGAGGCGGGCGCGATCCGCTCCTTCGCGTTCGACAAGATCGTCAAATGGCTCCCCGTGCCGCAAGAGCATCGTAGCGCTGGCGGCAGCAGCCTGCGCCGGCGCGGCGGCATCCGGCGCAAGGCGATGCTTCGGCGCCTCGCGAGCGCCCGGTTTCTGCGCAGTGGGACGGACGATCAGGGTTTCTGGATCGGCTTTTCCGGCAAGGCGTCGCAGATCGCAGGTGTCCATCAATATGGCCTGCGCGACAAGCCGTCATTGCGGGCGCAGGCGGTACCCTATCCCAAGCGCGAACTGCTCGGCGCGACGGCGGCGAATCGCGAGCATCTGCTCGATTTGCTCTATACCCACATCGCGGAAGGCTGACGAATGGCTGCGAAGGTGGATTTCGGACTAGCGGCTATTGCAGGTAATCGGACATTGATAAGCGGAAACGAATACCGCATCATCACCAAATGACGACCATGTTACGACGGATTGCAAGCTGGTGGCAAAGCCTTGACGCCGTACTAAAGATCAATGCTTTGGTATGCGCAGTTCCCATATTTATCATGCTGTTCACGCGCGGCCCTGAGACTGTCGGCCCCACTGGGTTTGAATATTCTATCCTCGAAATTTTAGTGCAGTGGTTCATCGGAGTTCCTGCACTCTTCCTTTTCGCACCTGTGGTTGGGGCATCCCAATTCGGACTTTTTTGGCTGGCGCGTCGTTCGCCTGACGCTTGGATGCGCTGGCTATTTTGCACAGCCGCGATAGCTTTATTGTATCCCTACCGCGAGTTTCTCCGAACCACCAATCTGACGGGAAGCTCCACTTCTGCCTTGGGAGCGATCTTTTACCCGCTATATTTGGCAATAGGAGCGCTGCCCATTGCCGCTGGCATTTGGTGGGTAAGGATCCGGTTTAGACGTGACGGTAAACTTTGAATGATGTCCGCTCATGGTCGTTATCCCCCGCGTGAGGGAGCGTGGAAGGCATCAATGATCTGTCGCTCGGCGACCCCTTGCTCCCGCGCCCAACCAATTATGTATTCGGCCAGATACCAGTCAATGGCCTCATTCGGCCGTGTCAGGCAAATCGAAAGTCGCATCCCGCTTTGGTCTTCCACCGCAAGTTCTCGGATTTTCGTCCACATTGCACTTTGCAGGCCCGTGTCGGCTGATTGGTCGCCACGATCAAAAGCTGCAAGCGCCTCACGCTGTAGGTCGTCAGCGAGATTGATGTGCTGATGGAGGGCACGAACGACCAGATGCGTCGTCGGATGAAGCGATCCGGCGTCGATTTCCTCGATAATGCTATCTGCCGCCAAATTCATGGGGACTATGCTGCCTGATAAGCAGAATGTCTGCAATTGAGCATCCATGTCAGCCCGATGAACGACGAAAACTGGTCGTTAGCGTATGGTCGGCCTCCCGATAACGATTTCCCACATGACGCCGTCCCGAGCATTGGCCTCAACGAATTGCAAAGCGGCGCTTTCGGCAGCCTGAGGGGAAATAGGATGAACTGACAAATCGAGAATCAGGTCAAGCAGTCCGATGTAGCCCTCCGGCACAATTTTGAAGCCGTCCACACCAAGCACCTGTTGCCCGCCTTGTGTGCTTGCTTTGATGCGCTCCAACGCATCTTGTGTGCTCAACATCTCAATTGACATCACTGCCTTGCATCCCGTTCTTCCGCTTTCAAGACAGTTGCTCTTCTGTGGCTATAGCCGCAAGTGGTTGGGTGTTGCCCGGCAGCTTCAATCCGGCGTCGAACCGTGGCGCGAACAGCTTCAGGGGATGGGTTGCGGACATGGGACAGGCCGGGGCCTTGATAGAACCGGCTCATCGGCATTGCGCCCAGCCAAGCCGCTCGAGCGAGATCATCGGCAAACCAATTAGCGGACATTCTGCTCATGACCGGGGCTGGGGTTTTCTCGCCATTCGCTAACGCCACCTCGAATAACCGCCTCTTGCGAACCCGACCTCAGAGGCTGGTTGCCCTTCGGCCGAAGCTGCGCTACCTCTATGAGAAGTCGAGAATGGAACTCTGCCGCGCTATTGCTCCAGTGATGTGGGACCACTATTTTCTGAGAAGCGTGGCGGTGCAGGAACACTGCATCGTTGTGTATGTTCACACTTCGAACGGCCAGTGGCTCGGGTAAGATGCCCAAAGCGACGTTGGAGAGCTGGTGAGCGTGCTACAAGGCAGAAGGTGATTTTTGTTTGTGTTCTGTAATGTGGCCAAGTAGGCGCGCGCAGGCACTGCGCTTTCGCGCAGGAGGGTAAGGCAGCATGAGCACTTTGTACCAGATACCTACGGGAGTTGGAGCTTCGAAAAGCGTTGTAGAAGATTTCGCGCAACGCGTAGCTGAAATCTATGACTACAAGCCAGGGCAAAGTTTGGAGGAGCTGGTCGCGCACCATGGAGGCAAGATAGTAATCGGCTCCAGTGGCGATGAAGATCACGATAGCGGATCGATCGTAGCTAGAAATCTGAATGATTATACGATTTATTTGTCCCCCAATACGTCTCGTTTGCGCGACAGATTCACCATAGCTCATGAGCTCGGACACCTGCTGCTTCATCTACCGAAAATTAAAAAGGCGTGCCCCAGTGCAGTCATGCGGGCGACCCGGTGGGTAGACATGGGTGACTCGGATCAGCGCAGGGCCGAACTTGAGGCTAATTGGTTCGCTGCAGCCTTTCTTATGCCGGCGGAAGCTTTCAGCGAAGTTTATAGTTCTGCAGGCGTGGACGGTGCCAAAGAAGTCTTCGATGTCAGTCGTTCTGCGGCAGATACGAGGGCTCGTGCATTGGGTCTTTGACGTATGAGCGCCGATATCGTCGTTTTACCTACGAAGCCGGGCTATCGTATTCGATTGTTTCTTTCCGTTGATCTAGTCGGGTCTACGGCCTTCAAGTCGAAAGAATCGCACAACAACCTTGTGTGGATGAAGGCTTTCCAAAAGTTCTATGGCCGCTTTCCGAAGATATTTCGAAAGCGGTATGAGGATTTCTGCGCCTCCAATCCAGAAATTGACGAAAAAGAACAGAGCGATCTACCCAAAGTCTGGAAGACCATCGGGGATGAAATTCTCTTTGTGAATCGCGTTTATAGCATAGCCCATCTAGCGGCCTATGTGTACGCATTCAGGGAGGCTCTCATCGATTTTGGCGAGGAAATCGGAAGTGCCTTCGATCTCAACACCAAGGGAAATGCATGGGTCGCCGCTTTCCCGACGCCTAATCGCAGTATCCAATTGTCGCTGAATGGTGGCGATTCCTTGTACGGGGAAGGATACGACCTGTTGACCGAAGAGGTCGAGATCGCTGTAGACGAAGCTCCGGGAAAATTCGATTTTCTAGGCAAAGGTATCGACGGCGGCTTTCGCATTTCGCGAAATTCAGCGATTGATGCGATGACTCTTTCGCCTGCTCTTGCTTATTTGCTCTGCAAGGCAAAACGCAACGTCGATACTACAAAATTTGATTGCAAATTTTCATTTCATGAGCCGCAGGTATTCAAAGGCGTTGTGGGTGGAAGAAAATATCCAGTAATTTCGCTCATCACAAGCCGCGATGAAAATCATGAGGCTGTTGAGTGTCTGGAGGCGGAGTTGCTTGATAGACCGCGCGAGGCAGAGATAGGCACATTATTTGATTATCTAGAAAGCTACATTCAGGCATACCGGATCGAAAAGCCGGAGTTGAAGCTTGCGTACCGTAGTGCTGACATCGAAGTGCCGGAATATTACAAAGTATATATATCCGCTTGGGAAAAAGATCGGGTTGAGATCGAAGCTCGGAAAAAGACTGAGCAGGAAGCCGCCAACACTAGCGACGGCGATCTGGCGGCAGAATTCTTGGGCAGCGACCAGACCTCGGTAGAAGATCTGCTTGGCGCTATCGAGCCCGGTCTCACGGTCCTAGAGGCTGAACCGGCTGTTGCTGAAAGCAAAGCCGCCGCTGCGGATTGAGCCGCAGCTGAGAGCGCTGCCCCGACACCCATTATGGTTTGATCCGTGATAGGCAGGGCTCTCGCCAGTTAGAAATATCGCGTTTTTTCGACGAATTAGGTAGATAGTTTCGCGGGATCCCACCCAATTAGTCGAGTGACCATTGATGAGGGCGGTCTCAATGCTCGCGAGTTCGCGCAGGTCAGCTATCCTCGCGAGTTGGCTCCGATGCGGACATTCCGCTACCGGCAAGACAGGTCAGTGCAGGCCCGCAATCTCGTTGCGCGCCGCTTCGGCCACAAAACCGCTACGGGTCAACCCTCGCATCCTGGCGGCGGCGTCGATGGCCTCGACAATACCCCGATCCATGGACAGGTTCACGCGGGTCATTTTCCCGGCGTTGCTGACGCGCGGCACGGCAAGCAGATAGGCGCCCTGGGCCAGTTCATCCGCCACCTCGGCGCGCACCTGCTCGATCGAGCGGGGCACGACTTCCTCCGCATCCTCAAACCAAAGGTCGAGCGCTTCAACGGCTTTGGGCAATACCGCATCCTCCGTGTCGGCTGCCGAAAAGCAACCGGGTAAATCGGGGAAGCTCACGCCAAAGGCGCTGTCTTCATCCTTGTGAACGATCGCGTAAAAAACCTTCATCACTTTACCTCTCTGGGGCGGCTTAGAGCCACCCCGCCATCTTCGCTATGTTCCGGGCCGTCCCGATAGGGAGATCCTTTTTCGGGTGGGGAACAATGATAGTCCGATCGTCCTTTCTGAACTTGTGGTGCGATCCTTTGACCGACACTTGTTCAAACCCCTCTTCAAGCAAACGCCTGACGATCTTTTTGCTGTCCCGTTCCATGCGCAAATATTTACGCATGACTGAGGGCAATAGCAAGAGGGAATGCGCAAATATTTGCGCAACATATTGCGATATCGATTGATGACCACCCTCTGGTTTTACGGCCCTTTCTGTTTGCAGGGCTGCGCCAATCATACCCCCGGATGGTCGCCAGTCCATTTGTAGAGGCGGCCTCTACAAATGGAGCCGATAGCATCCGCCATACCCGACGGCCGACATGGGCGCCATGGCCGATGCAACCTTCACCGCCGTTGATCTGTCGCGCCTTCCCGCGCCGGACATCATCGACCCGCTAGATTTCGAAACGATCTATGCGGACGCCGTCGCATATATGCAGACGCTGATGCCGGATTTTGTGAGCCGGGACAGCGATCCAGCGTCGAAGTTGCTCCAGACGTTCGCCTATTTCGCCCAATTGCTGCGCCAGCGCGTGAATGATGCGGCCCGCGCCGTCATGCCTGCCTATGCCGTGGGCGCGGACCTCGACCATATCGCGGCCCTGTTCGGCATCGCCCGCCTGACCATCACCCCGGCGGATGAAATGCTGGGGATCCCGGCGGTGATGGAAAGCGACGCTGATTTCCGCCGCCGTATGGTGCTGGCTCCCGAAGGTTATTCGGTCGCGGGACCGGAAGGGGCCTATATCTTCCACGCCCTGTCGGCGGACTCCGATGTGCTGGACGCCAGCGCGATTAGTCCCAGCCCCGGCCAAGTGCTGGTGTCGGTCCTGTCCCGCATCGGATCCGGCGCGGCATCCGCCGGGCTGATCGCGACCGTCGCCGCCTATGTGTCCGACGAAACGCGTCGCCCGCTTACCGACTTTGTCACCGTCCAGTCCGCCGCGATCGTCAATTACAACGTCAACGCCACCATCACGACATTCAGCGGTCCCGATGGCAGTGTGGTGCTGGACGCGGCCCGCGCCAAGCTGGACGATTATGTCGCCTCCAGCCATCGCCTTGGCCGCGACATTACTCGATCGGGCATCTTCGCCGCCTTGCATGTTGAGGGCGTGCAGAATGTCGTCCTGACGTCCCCGGCTGCGGACATCGTGATCTCGCGCGAGCAGGCCCCTTACTGCACCGGCGTCACGCTCAGCTACGCGGGGACGGGCGAATGACCTATCCGTCCATTCTGCCGCCTGCCTCGACCGATCTGGAAAAGGCGCTGGAACAGGTCGTTGCCCGGCTGCTCGACATCGCCGTGCTGGTTCGAGACGTCTGGTCGCCTTCCAACTGCCCGATCGCCCTTCTACCATGGCTTGCCTGGGGCCTGTCGCTCGACAACTGGTCATCGGACTGGCCCGAAGCGGTCAAGCGCGAACGGGTACGCAAGGCGATCACGATCGCTCGGCAGAAGGGCACCGCTGCGTCCGTGCGCGCTGTCGTCCAAAGCTTCGGCGGATCGGTCGCGATCCGCGAATGGTGGCAGATGACACCAAAGGGCGATCCCTATTCTTTCAGCCTGGTGTTGAACCTTGACCAGCAGGGCGCGCCTGCGTCGGCCGCCTTTGTCGATCAGGTCATTGCGGAAGTCAGTCGGGCCAAGCCGGTGCGCTCTCACTTCACCTTCACGCAAGGGGTCACCGCAAAGGCCGGCGTCGGCCTGATCGCGGCGGCGCGCCCGACCATCTACGCGCGGCTGTCCTGCGTGGCGCCGCCAGAAACTCCTGCCCCCTGACCGGAGGAACCATGGCTCTTACCATCATCGTCACCAATGCAGGCCGCGCAGCGCTCGTCAATGCCGCCAATACCGGCACCGCGCCCGTCACCATCGCCAAGGTGGGCTTGTCGGCCACGGCCTTGACCCCTTCCAAGACCGCGACATCTCTCCCCGGCGAACATAAGCGCATCGACACCCTGTCAGGCGATGTGGTGGCCGATGACACCATCCACCTGATCGTGCGCGATGAAGGCACCGGCGTCTTCACGGTGCGCAGCTTCGCCCTCTATCTGGCCGATGGCACGTTGTTCGCCATTTATGGCCAGTCCGCCGTGATCGTGGAGAAATCGGCGCAGGCGATGCTCTTGATGGCCATCGACGTCCAGTTCGCTGACGTAGCCGCAACCGCGCTCAGCTTTGGCAACGCCAACTTCCTGAACCCGCCTGCTACGACATCGATGCAGGGCGTGGTGGAACTGGCGACCGATGCGGAAACGGATGCGGGCGCAGATAGCGCGCGTGCGGTCACGCCGAAGGGCGTCAAGTCCGCCGTCACCAACTGGATCAACGCCCGCTTTGGCGAAGGTGCGCCATCGGCCTTCGTCAAATCCCTGCTGACGGCGGCCAGTGCGGTGGCCATGCGCGGGGCGCTGGGCCTCAAATCCGCAGCGCTCAAGGATGAAGGCGCGGGCAACGGCCTGGACGCAGACCTGCTCGATGGCCAGCAGGGCAGCTATTACGCCAATGTCCCCGCCCGGCTCGGCTACACACCAGCAAACCAAGCTGGTGACACATTTACCGGTCCCCTCACCATTTCTCATAATGCGCCTCGTATCCTGTTTTCGGAAACGGATACGGCCAAGCAATGGTATCTCGTGGCGGACGGCTCAACGCTTAGCGTTCGTGAAAATAGCACCGCTAACGCGGGCACAAGATTGCAGATCAACCCGGATGCGCTGCGGCTTACCTTGGGTACGGGCCTGCTCTGGGGCAGCGCCACTATATGGCATAGCGACAATGATGGCGCGGGATCGGGCTTGGACGCCGACCTGCTCGATGGGCAGGATGGCAGCTATTACACCAATATCACCGCGCGGCTTGGCTATACCCCGCTGAACAAGGCCGGTGACGTGGCGACGGGCCGGATCACGGTCATGGGCAACGGCACGGGCGACAGCGCCATGGCAAACACGGCCTCGAACCTCGGCGAGATCGAGGTGCGGGGCAATGGGACAGGTGCCGCCATGCTCTGCTTCCACCGTCCGAACCAGCGTGCCTTCTACTTCGGTCTCGACACGGACAATAAGCTCAAGCTGGGCGGTTGGTCATTCGGTGCGAACGCTTATGAAATCTGGCATTCCGGCAATGACGGCGCAGGGTCGGGCCTGGACGCTGATCTGCTCGATGGGCAGCAGGGGAGCTACTACACCAATATCGTAGCCCGCCTGGGTTATACCCCTGTCAATAAGGCAGGTGACACTCTGACGGGCAGCTTGAGCCTGCCTTATCTCAGTGTGACGGCCAACGGCGACGGCGCAAATATCCGCCTTGGCGACGATGCGTTTATTGGCGATTCCAACATCGCGAACGGCTTCTCGATCCGGGGTGTAGGCAACTGGAACGCCGGCTTCGTCCGCTTCGGCAACTCACCCCACACGCTGGGTTGCAACGCGAATGAGGAATTGCTCCGATATGGCGGCAGCGTCGTCTGGCATTCGGGCAATGACGGCGCGGGATCGGGCCTGGACGCCGACCTGCTCGATGGACAAGACAGCAGCTATTACACCAATATTCCGGCCCGCCTTGGTTACACCCCCGCCAATGTGGCAGGCCAAATATTCACCGGCATAGTAGAGGCGGTTTCGCCCGCCAACGGCGTCACCGGCGGCTTTCGCCTGCGCGCGCCATCCAACGGTGGCGATGCCTATTTTCAGGTCACATCGAACAATGGGACGGTGAACTGGGGGGCGTTCGGCTTCAACTCTTCCGGGGTCATGCACTGGAACGGCAATTTAGTCTGGCACACTGGCAATGACGGCTCTGGCTCCGGCCTCGACGCTGATCTGCTGGATGGCTGGCAACTCAGCGACATTCTGCCCAGCGGAAACCTCGACAGCACCGGCTATTGCCGATTGCCCAACGGCCTCATCATGCAGTGGGGCATGGTCTACTGCAACGCGGACTCCTATGGGTCCATCACCTTCCCCATCCAGTTCCCGACCGCCTGTTTCCATATTCATTCGGGCGTCGCCACCGAAATCGGCAACGGTAATGCGCAAGCCAACTGTCCGCTTCCCTACAGCGTGAGCAGAGACGGGGCCAGTTTTTGGAACGCCGCCCCGGCGGCCAACGCCTGGTGGATGGCCATCGGCAGATAAGGAGAAATTCGCGTGCCTCTTTTCTACAGCGCCTGCGCTGGCGGCTTTTTGGACGACACTATCCATGGCAATATTCCCGATGATGCGCGGCCCGTCACGGCACAAGCCCATCAGGCTCTGATCGCAGCGGCGTGCAGCGGATCGACTATCGTTGCGGACGACAGCGGCAATCCCGTCGCTGTCCCGCTACCCGCGCCAGATGCCGCCGAAT
Organism: Sphingobium sp. BYY-5; assembly: GCF_022758885.1. Taxonomy (NCBI): domain Bacteria; kingdom Pseudomonadati; phylum Pseudomonadota; class Alphaproteobacteria; order Sphingomonadales; family Sphingobiaceae; genus Sphingobium; species Sphingobium sp. BYY-5. The sequence continues at coordinate 106,936 of NZ_JALEBH010000001.1, read as the reverse complement.
TGCTCCGCCAGATGCGCACCAAGCGCGACCGGCTACTTGCCGCCTGTGACTTTACGCAGGTGCCCGATAGCCCGCTGACGGCCGCCAAGCGCGAGGAATGGCGCGTATATCGTCAGGCCCTACGTGACCTCACCGAAACCGCCAACGACCTCGCATCGGTCGAATGGCCCACCCCTCCCTCTGTCTAAAGGATTTTCCATGACTGATCTGACCACGAAAATCGGCGCGTTCAACGCCGATAAAAGGACCATCCCAGTGACCTTCACCAGCGGTGACATCGTCCATAAGCGCGACGTCAATGCCGTGTTGAAGGATGACGGCAGCTATGACCGGGCAGCGACCAAGACGCGCGTCGAGGATGTGGCGCGTGGCGTCGCGCACAAGATCGGCCTGGGCGTCATCACCATGCCTCAGCCCGAACCGGAAGGCGGATCAAGCGAAGCTGAACCGACCGCTACCGCCTGACAGGCCACTCCCTGCATTTGTAGAGGCCGCCTCTACAAATGCAGGCCCGCGAAATAGCGGCACGGGCGCGCCATGGTCCGCCCCATGGCACAGACCCAAGACCCCGAACAATTGACCGGCGATGTCATTCGCATCGGCACCATCGCGTCGGTCGACCATGCCAATGCCACCTGCACGGTCGAATCCGGCGATCTTGTCACCGGCGAACTGCCCTGGGTCGCGCAGCGCGCGGGCGGCATCCGTCTGTGGTCGCCGCCCAGCGTGGGGGAACAATGCGTCCTGCTGTCGCCCGAAGGCGATATTGAAAACGGCCTGGTCGTGCTGGGCTTTTTCTCCGACGCCTGCCCGGCCCCGTCCAGCGATCCCGATGTCACCCATCTGGAATTCCCCGATGGCGCGACCCTGATCTACAATCATGCAGCGCACACCCTGTCGGCGACCCTGCCCGGTGGCGGCACGGCCACGATCGATGCGCCCGGCGGCGCGACCATCAACGGCGACGTGACGATCAATGGTAATGTCGCGGTCAGCGGCACGGTGGACGCAACCGATGACGTGATCGGCGGCGGCAAAAGCCTCAAGAGCCACAAGCATGGCGGCGTCCAGGCCGGGACCGCGCAGACAGGCGCGCCCGTCTGATGACCGGCATGGCGCGCAGCAGCGGGGCCGCGCTCGATGGTCTCGACCATATCAGGCAATCGGTCGGTGATATTCTGTCCACGCCCGTTGGTTCGCGCGTCGGCCGCCGGGATTATGGTTCACTGCTACCCGACCTGATCGACCAGCCCATGACCGCTGCGAACATCCTGCGCCTGTACGCGGCTACGGCGCTCGCCCTCTCCCGCTTTGAAGATCGCATCCGCCTGCGCCGCGTCGGCCTCTCCACGGGCGAACGGCGCGGACAGGCCATCGTCACGATCGATGCGGAACGCACGGACACAGCGCCCGCCAATGCCCGAACCCGGCTTGTCCTGCCCCTCACCCTCTAACGCCCCCTCTATCAAGGAGCCACCATGGCCAGCTTCAAACATGGCATCACCGTCACCGAGATTACGACCGGCGCACGCACCCTGACTGCCGTTTCCACCGCCATCATCGGCCTGGTCGCCACCGCGTCCGATGCGGATGCCGCGACCTTCCCGCTCGATCGGCCTGCCCTCATCACCGACATTGAAACGGCGATCGGCAAGGCGGGCGTGCTGGGCACGCTGGCGAAGTCCCTGCGCGCGATCGCCGATCAGACCCGCCCTATTGTCGTGGTCGTCCGCGTTGCCGAAGGGGAGGATGACGCCGCCACCGCCAGCAATGTCATCGGCACCACGACGGCGGAAGGGCAGAAAACCGGGATGCAGGCGCTGCTGGCCGCACAGGCGCAACTCAGCGTCCGCCCCAAGATCATCGGCGCGCCTGGTCTTGAAACGCAGGCCGTCACCACGGCGCTGGCCGTCGTGGCGAAGAAGCTGCGCGGCTTTGCCTATGCCCGTGCGATCGGCGAAACCGTGGGGGAAGCGGCCAATTATCGCAAGAACTTCGCCCAGCGCGAATTGATGCTGCTCATGCCCGATTTCCTTAGCTGGGACACGGCCACCAGCGCCAATGTCACCAGCTATGCCGCCGCCCGCGCCATGGGCCTGCGCGCGCTGATCGATGAACAGGTCGGGCCGCACAAGACCCTCTCCAACGTCGCGGTGGAGGGCGTCGTCGGCCTGACCAAGGATGTGCATTGGGATATCGAAGATCAGGACACCGAAGCTGGCCTGCTCAATGCGTCTCAAATCACGGCGCTGATCCGTACCGACAGCGGCTATCGCTTCTGGGGCAACCGCACCTGTTCCGACGAACCGCTCTTCGCTTTCGAAAGCACGGTGCGCGTCGCCCAACTGCTGACCGACACGGTCGTCAATGGCATGATCTGGGCGCTCGACAAGCCGCTGACCCCGTCGCTGGCGAAGGACATCGTCGAAACGATCAACGGCTTCGGCCGCGATCTCAAAGCCGCCGGCGTCGTGCTCGGCTTCAACGCCTGGTTCGATGAAGCGAACAACAGCACCGCCAGCCTCAAGGCGGGCAAGCTGCGCATCGACTATGATTACACCGTGCCGCCGCCGCTCGAAGACCTGGGCTTCAACCAGCGCATCACCGACAGCTATTTCGCCGATTTCGCGAGCCAGTTGACCCAGGCCGCCTGATCGGCGCGCCTCCCTCTCAATCTGCATAGGAGCCTGTGATGGGACTGCCCCGCACCCTCAAGAATATGATGCTGTTCAATGAAGGCCTTGGCTATGTTGGCGAGGTCAAGACCGTCACCCTGCCTACCCTCACCCGCAAGCTGGAAGAATATCGCGGCGGCGGCATGAGCGGCCCGGTCTCGATCGACATGGGGCAGGAGGCGATGGAACTATCCTTCACCTGCGGCGGCCCGATGCGCGATGTCCTGCGTCAATATGGGACGACGCGGGTGAACGGCGTCTATCTCCGCTTCGCCGGTTCCTATCAGCGCGACGACAGCAGCGCTGGGGATACTATCGAACTGATCGTGCGTGGTCGTCATTCGGAAATCGAAATGGGCGATCAGGAAGTCGGCGAGGTCGGTGAATTCACCGTCACCTCTGCGCTCGCCTATTACAAGCTCGTTTGGAACGGCCGCACCGAAATCGAGATCGATCCGCTCAACATGGTTGAGATGGTGGGCGGCGTCGACCGCCTGGCTGAGCAGCGCGCCGCACTGGGCATCTTCTGATCCTCGCTGCCCCGCGCAGCGCGCGGGCAGTCCTTCCCTACCTTTGAATAGGACCATTATCATGAGCGATAGCGCCACCCCCATTTTCCGCACCGTCACGCTCGATGCGCCGATCGTGCGCGGGGAAGCCAGCATTGAAGAATTGACACTGCGCAAGCCTCGTTCGGGCGAACTACGCGGCCTGTCCCTGGTCGATCTGGGCCAGTTGAAGGTGGACAGCCTGACCAGGCTGCTACCCCGCATCACCATGCCGACCCTGACCGAAGCCGAAGTCAGCAACATGGAACCGGCGGACCTGTTGGCCTGCGGCGCAGAGATCGGGAGTTTTTTGTTGCAGAAGTCGCAGCGCGCGGCTGTCCTCGATCAGTAGATGACGCGATGGCGGACGTGGCGATCATCTTCCATTGGTCGCCCGCCGTCATGGACGGAATGGATCTGTCCGAACTGATGGGCTGGCGCGAGCAGGCCGCCCGGCGCTCCAAACCCGCTGATAAACCCGGAAAGCGATAATGGCGGACAGAAATCTCCGATTGCAGGTCATTCTTGAGGGGCTGGATCGCATTACCGCGCCGCTCAAGTCCATCACCGGTGCGTCGTCGGCCGCGCGCAAGGATTTGGCCGAAACGCACAAACAGTTGAAGGCGCTCGATGCGCTCCAGCAGCAGGTCGGCAAATATAAGGCGGCCGAATCCCGTTTCGCCGACGACAATCGCCAATATCAGGAAAGCCAGACGCGCCTGGCGGCGCTGCGCGCGCAACTGGATGCGACGGAAAAGCCGACCAAGAAGCTGCGCGACGAATTCGCGCGAACCGAAAAACAGTCGGCACACCTCGCCAACCGCATTGAAAACGGGGGCACAGAATTGCAGCGGCTGTCGGCCAAGCTGTCCTCTGCCGGGATCGATGTCGCTGACCTCGCCCACCATGAAGATCGCCTGGCCGCTAAAACGGCGCAGGCCAATCAGGCGTTGCGCAAACAGACCGCGCAGTTGGAAAAGGTCGCACAGGCCAATCGCAACTCGGAAAAGCTGAATGCGGTCAGCCAGAAAGCGACCGGCATGGGCCTTGGCATGGTGGCCGCCGGCACCGCCGCCGGTGCGCCGATCGTCATGGCGACCCGGCAGGCGATGACGCTGGAAAGCGCCATGGCCGACGTGTCCAAAGTCACCAACATGGCGCAGCCTGCCATCGAGCGCATGTCGAACGACTTTCTCGACATGAGCGAGACCATCCCCATGGCGGCCAATGAACTGGCCCAGATCGCCGCCGCTGCGGGGGCCGCTGGCGTGGGCATGGATAAATTGGGCAATCCCCTGCGCGATCAGCGCAAACAATTGCTCGCATTTACCAATGATGCGGCCGAAATGGGCGTCGCCTTCGATATGACCGCCGATGTGGCGGGCGAAACCATGGCGAAATGGCGCACTGCCTTTGAACTGCCCCAGGCGGGGGTTCGCGCGCTGGGCGACCGCGTCAATGCATTGACCAACAGTTTTGGCGGTAAGGCCGCCAACGTCACCGACATCATTACGCGCATCGGGCCATTGGGCAAAGTGGCGGGCCTTGCTGCGCCGGAGATCGCGGCGCTTGGGTCAACGCTCGATTCCATCGGCGTGCAGAGTGAGGTCGCGTCCACCGGCATCAAGAACACAATGCTGGCGCTCACCAAGGGCGAAGCCGCAACGAAGTCACAGCGGGCCGCCTACCAGGCACTCGGGTTGGATGCGGTCAAAGTCAGTAAGCGGATGCAGAAGGACGCCGCCGGCGCGATCATCGACGTCATGGAGCGGATCGGTAAGCTCGATGTCGATAAACAGGCCGGGATACTGACCCAGCTCTTCGGCTCCGAAAGCGTCTCCGCCATCGCGCCAATGCTGACCAATCTCGACGGGTTGAAGGCCCGGCTTGCCCTGGTCGGCGACACCAGCAAGACCGCCGGGTCGATGCACGCGGAATTCCTCAACCGCATTGCAACGACCGAGGGGGCCACCGGCCTTGCCACCAACGCCCTCTCCGGCCTCAACATCACCATGGGCAACGCCTTGCTGCCCACCGTGGTCGCGCTCGCCAATCATGTGCGTGCCGCCGCCAGCGCCATGCGCGGATGGGCGCAGGCGCACCCGGCCCTCGCCAAGGGGATCATGATCTTCATGGGCGCAGGAGCCGCCTTGCTCATTCTGCTGGGCGGTATCGCTCTGGCCTTCGCCGCACTGACCGCCGCTGCCGCACCGCTCGGCATCGCGCTTGGGCCGCTTCTCCTGATCGTCGCGGCCATCGCCACGCTCGCCGCTGTGGCTTATCTGATCTATGATAATTGGGGCGCTATATCGGCGTGGTTCGGCGGCTTGTGGCAGGGCATCAAGGCCATGGTCAGCGAGGCAATCGGTTTCCTGATCGACGCCTTCCTCACCTTCACGCCCCTTGGCCTGCTGATCCGCGCCTTCATGCCTGCCCTTGCCTATCTGCGCTCGCTCAATTTTACCGAGATCGGCCGCAACCTGATCCAGGGGCTTATCAAGGGCGTTACCGATAGGCTCGGCGCGCTCAAGTCCACCATCGTTGGCGCGGCCAGTGCCGTCGCCAACTGGTTCAAGGAAAAGCTGGGCATCCATTCCCCCTCGCGCGTTTTCGCCGGGCTTGGCGGCTTTGTGATGGACGGGCTGGACCAGGGCCTTGCGGACAATGCCACCGGGCCGCTTGGCCGTATCTCCGACCTGTCGGACCATATGACGGAGCGGTTGAAGATCGCTTCTGCCGGGCAAGCCAGCGGCAACGACAGCGAAGGATGGAGCGCCCTCCTTTCGCGCATCGCCACCATGTCCGGTCAGATCAGCAGCGCTATCGCGGCTGGTTCGGTGGCCCCTGCCATGGCCGCTATTGCGCCACCAGTAGCCTCGTCCGCGAACAGAGCCGATGGCGGCGCGTCTGCGCCTGTCTCCGCGACCTACACCATCACCATTCACGCCAATGCCGCACCGGCCCAGGACATCGCACGCCAAGTCCGCGAGGCTATCGAACAGATGGAGCGTGAGCGGCGCGGGCGCAGCTTCGCGGACGATTAAGGGGACCAAGTAATGCACTTGATGGCGCTGGGCATGTTCCTGTTTGAGATCGGAACGCTGCCCTATGACGAACTCCAGCGCAAAACCGATTGGCGGCATGTCCGATCCGGTCGCGTTGGCGCGCGCGACGCCACGCAATTTCTGGGCGTGGGCGATGAAACGATCAGCCTGTCGGGGGCGGTCTATGCCGAAATTGCCGATGGGCGTGTGTCGCTCGATGATCTGCGCGCCATGGCCGACGATGGCGAGGCGCTGCCGCTGATCGACGGGACCGGCGCAGTGTTCGGCAATTTCGTGATCGAGGCGATCGATGAGCGGCACGCCTTCCTGATGTCTGACGGCCGCCCGCGCCGGATCGACTTCGGTATCGATCTGCTCCGCGTCGATGATCCCGCCAGTAGCACGGACGCAGCAGCAACCTCATGACCGAGGGGATCAGCAATATTCCCGACTGGCGCGTTACCCTGGACGGCAAGGATTTGACGGACCGGCTGCGCCCGCGCCTTGTATCGCTCACCCTGTCGGAAAAGCGCGGTGACGAAGCCGATCAGTTGGATATCGTGCTGGACGACACGGACGGGATGTTGTCGATCCCGAAGGAAGGCGCGCTGCTCAGCGTGCAATTGGGCTGGAAACAGGGGCGGGACGTCACCATCGGCCTGGTCGCAAAGGGCAGCTTCAAGGTGGATGACGTCTCCCATAGCGGCCCGCCCGATCAGATCAGGATACGCGCCCGCGCCGCCGACTTCACCAGCGCGATCCGCAACCGGCGCGAGCAAAGTTGGAAAAGCACGACGCTGGGCGCGGTGCTGAAGGATGTGGCGGGCCGCAATGGCCTGACGCTCAAGGTCGCGGCCGACCTGTCCGCGATCGCACTCAAATCGATCAGTCAGTCGCGCGAAAGCGACATCGCCTTCCTGCGCCGCCTCGGCCGCGAGCATGATGCCGTGGCGACGATCAAGGACAAGCATCTGATCTTTGCCCGCAAGGGCGCTGGCGCTACCGCCAGCGGCAAGGCGCTGCCTACCCTCACCATCGCCCGCCGCGATGGCGATGGGCATATATGGCAGCGCCAGAAGCGCGATGGACAGGAAGGCGTCACCGCCAGTTGGCACGACAGGAAGGGCGCGAAGCGTCAGGCCGTCACCGTGGGCAAGGCAGACGGGGCGAAGACGCTGCGCAAACTCTATCCCGACGAAGCATCCGCGAAACGCGCCGCCGTCGCGGAGCGCAACCGGCTGAAACGCGCGCCCGCCAGCCTGGACGTGAAGCTGGCGCTTGGCCGTCCCGATGCCTTCCCCGAAGCGCGGGTGACGGCATCAGGGTTCAAGGACGAAATCGATGCGACGACCTGGCTGATCGCCGAGGTCACGCATCGGCTCGACAATGGCGGTGGGTTCGGGACGGAGGTCCGAATGGAAACTGCTCCCTGACCCCGCCCGCCGCATTTCCAAATCGCTCATCGGCCCAAAAACGATGTGCCGACAAACTCTTATGGCACCCCAGCCACAGGCGGGGGTGCCATTACTTTAATCTTGCAATTACACGATCGACCGCCTCATGAGGCTCCGATCCCTATGAAATCATGCCTCACAGGATCAAGGGTGAGTCATGCAAAACGCCGCCGCTGGCGGTTCACTCCGTCTCGCACGAGCAGGACTGTGTGAGAACGTCAGCCAGCGAACCTAAGCCTTTCAAAGGTCTTTGTCGCGCTTCGACCTTACGACCAGAAAGATAGCAACCAAATACGCTATTCCGACGAAGGCCAGTCTCATCCGAGCTGTATGGGTTTTTTGGGCAGAACAAACGATATCACTGATCGAAGGACCGCAATCCCCCATCATAGAGCCTACAAAGAAGATAAAGGCAAAGCATAAAAATATCAATGTTATCAAAACGATTTTGCCGATACTCATATCATATCTCCGCAACGGTCACTACCTAGCAAGGCTTGTCCCTAGCGTATCGACGCTCCAATGCTTTGGCGGCCTTCTTTGCGGTGCTTTCAAGAATATTGTCGTTGTAGGCATCATTGCCCATCAAACCCTGCATCAAGGAACTTAGTCCGTAAGTCGCATAAAAGCCTGCCTTGTCGAGCATCTTGAACTGAACAGCGTGAAATATCTCTTCATAATGAAGTCGGTTTCCCGGAGCACTAAATGTAGAGAAGTTGGTGTTGACATATATGTCGTTACCGTTGGTGACCGCTCCGGCATTATTGAAAGCCAAATCAGTTAATATGTTACCGCTTCCCAAAGGCGGCAAACCATTATGAAATGTGATGTCGCCCAATTCGCTGGCATCAGCGCCGACAGAACTTAACTGGCCTGACAGCCATGATAACTCGCAGGCCGGGATTTTCGCACTTTGCGGCGTTCGGACGGGTTCATATTTAATCGGGGTATCGAATGGCCCTGGCTCACTCAGGAATGGAATGAGCGTCTGCGAGCCCATTCCCATGAAAAACGGATCGCATGAAGCACCGCGGCATGATGCCTTCACCTCGATCGATTCGCCAGGACCATTGCAGTTTTGCGATTTGCACGCCAGCCCACTAGGGTCACGCGCGTTAACCGGATCTCCCCCGACATAGTTATACCAGTTCATGCCGTCGCCGTATCCGATGGGATCGGTCTGGAGGAACCTGCCGAGGGTGGGGGAGTAGATGCGGCTCTTGTAGTTGTACATGCCCAGTTCGGGTATCCAGGCCTGGCCGGTATATTGGAACATGCCCATATTGCCGCTGGCGGGGATGCCGAACTCGTCATAGCTGTTGATCTTCATGACCCCGCCGCTGCTATTGGTCACCGCCACAATCGAGCCGCGCTCGTCGGCCGACAGGAACTTCTTGACCAGGCTGCCCGATGAATAGTCGTACCACACCAGCGGTTGGTCGTCATCCGGTCCGAAGACGTAGCGATGCTGGATCGCCTGGTCGCTCGATCGGCGCTCGCTCACGACATGCGGGCCGTCATATTCGAATGCCCGCCAGGTCGTGCCGTTGCCCACCAGCTTCATCCGGCCCACGGGGTCCTGATAGAGTTGCGTGCCGTTGCTCGACGTCACCAGCGCATTGTTGACATTATAGGCGAAGGTGTCGCCGCCCGCCTTGCTCAGATTGCCCTTGACGTCATAGCTGGGCGTGATCGACCCGACCTGGCTATATTGGTTGAGCGCGTTGGTCTGATAGACGCGCGTCGTGTTGACTGCCCCATTCCAGGCATAGCTGTCGTTGGAACTGATCCGCGTCGTGATCTGTCCGGCCGCATTATATTGAAGATCGATCTTCTGATCGTAGCTCGTGTTCGTGCTGGAGGGGTAGATATTGAAATCCGTCAGGTTCGGGCCGGTATAACCATAGTTGGTCCTGGCGCCATTGCCGAGCGTGATCGAGGTACGCTGGCCCCAGTCGCCGTAACCAAATGTGGCCAAGGCTGCACTGCCATTCTCGCGTATATATCTCAGCGCGCCAGTGAGATCATATTCATAGGTCACATAGAAGCCGTCGTTCCACGTCAGCCGCGTGCGCCGTCCCGCAGCATCATATTGCATGGTGAGGGACTGGGCCTGGTCGCCCTGGCTCGTCACCCGACCCAGCGCATCATAGCTGTAGGAGACATAATGGGTGTTGGCGTCCAGCGCCCGGGTCATCCGTCCGAAATTGTCGTAGCTGTAGCTCACATCCTGATCGAAGAAGCCGTCGCCCGGATAATTGGTGTTGGTGACCCGACCCAGCGCATCATAGCTATATTCGGTATAGACCGCTTCCGAATGCCCGCGCAGCCCCTTGCGGATGATCCGCCCGGTGTCATTGCCGCTCGTGCCATAGGTGTAGAGGAACTTGTCCGCTGCCCCGCTGTTGCAGGTCGTCGCGTTGAAGCAGGTCCGCAGCAGCCGGTCGTGACCGTCATATTCATAGGAGGTCACATTGCCCTTGCCGTCCACCGCACGGATCACAGAGCCGTTCAGGTTGCGCTGATAATGCGCGTCGTCCCGCTGTGCTGGCGTGCCATAGCCGCTGATCGTCCGATCGAGCGCGCCGGCCCATTCCCATATATATTTGGTGATCCGGTCCTGGCCATTGCTGCCCGCACTGCTGTGCGTGCAGGCCGAGGCGGGAGAGCCTGATCCATATTGCGCACCATAATTGGCAGGGTTCATGCGCTGTGCAACGCAATCCACGCGGCCCAGCGCATCGTAGCTGGTTTGGGTCAGCGCATAATCAACATTGTTCGCGTGAATGCGATCGTAAATCTTCCGGCCATAGCCGTCATAATAGGGGAAATAATATTGCAACGCGGCGAAATTAGTACCGTTGTAATCAACCGTACCGAACGTGACAGAATCCGGCAAGCCATAGGCGCCATAGTGGATCAACTCGATCCGCGGGCGCCTCGAGCCCGCTCCATCCGGATCGGGCGTCCAGCGGCTCTCGATCTGGCGGGCCTTGTTGTAGCGCATCTGCATGGCGTTGCCGAGGCCGTCGGTCTGGCTCGTGACGTTTCCGATATCGTCATAACCGAAATTGACCGTCTGAAGTTGGCCGGGATCATTATTGCCGGATCGGACCTTACGCCAAACCACCAGCATGTTGGCCCCTGTGGTTGGCCCGCCTTGATAGGCATATTCGACGACCGTTTCGGCGGCCGTACCCACACATGACGGCGCGCTGCCGGTTGCGCAGGTCGAGATGGTCAGGGGATAACGCGTCACGGCCGATCCTGGCACCAGCGCGCCCGAGGCATCCTTCACCCAGGCCTGCAAGTTGACGAAGGTCGTGCGGCTCTCAGGACGCGCTTGACCAGCCGCAGGCGCGGGCGCGGTGACCTTGCTCACCATGCCCGAGCTGTCGTCATATTCGTAATTTGAGACCTGTCCTGCCTGATCCGTGGTGGTTGTCGGCTGGTTGCAGGTCTTCTGGTTGCTACAGCTCGAAGGAAAGGTCGCCTGATAGGCCGCGAAGGCCGGATTGCCCGAACCGGACTTGGGCGTCAGCACCGTCTTCGTGACATTGCCGCGCGTGTCATATTCATAGCTGGCCGAATTGCTCTCCGGCATCGTCACCTTCTTGAGAAGGTTGATCCGGCAGGTCGCGTCATTGACCGTGCAATATTCGAAGTTGGTCGTATAGCCATTCTCGTTCGTCTCGGATGTCTTCAACAAGCTGCTCGCGTTGAAGCCGATCGAGCGCGGGTGGCCCAGCGGATCCGTGACCGTCGTGCTGCCAGCGCCATAGCTGTAACTCCACGTCTGACCCGCCTGCTTCACCGTCGCTACCTTGCCAGAGCCATCATAGGTGACCTCCGCCGTGTTTACAGCAGCGTCGGGAATGCGAATTGCCGAAAGGCGGCTTCCTGCATAGCTGTAGTTAGTCACACGACCAGCTGCATCCGTTACGGATGAGACCAGTGTACTGGAGCCGGCATAGGTGACATATGGCCAAGTAGATGAGGGTGTACAATTTCCTGTTGGGTTACAGTAATCGATAGCATTATTGAGTGCGGTTATGCGAGTTATAGTCGACCAGTTATTTAAACTGTTTCTATCAGTTAAAATATCAGATATATATTTTAGTCTTATCTGATAACCGATAGAAGTAGTTATAGCTTTTGGCCGGAAAACAGGCGCGTTAACGCATCCCCCAGGGAAACAAGTTTGAAAGGAGCCAAGGTCGTAACTGTAAAGATGCTCTGTCCCATCGGGGAATACGACAGACGTCACACGGCCGAGATTGGAGCCGGCATATATCCCAATGGCTGATTGGTCAGGGTAAAAATTGACTCTCGTTCCATCGGGCGTTGTAAATACAGTTCTATCAAGATCCAATTTCGATCCATCTGGATCTTCAGGTTTGTAATCCGCTCCATTCCAAATGAAAACGGTGCTTTTTCCTTGGAACGTTACAGTAACCGTTTCGCTACTTCCATTAATGCGCGGAATGCTGCTTGGTCCCCATCCGGTCGAAACCCATTGCCGATTCCATTGGAGCCCATGATGATTCCTAGGTCCAATCGATAAGTCCGTGACATCGGAAATGAGTTGACCGGTCATGAGATTCACCGAATTACCATCGATACTGATCCTGGAGGGCGGAGGTGGCGCGACCTCCTGTGCCTGGGCAGCATTTGCCGCCACGATCCCGAGCGCAGCCAGCATGGCGAGCCAGTAACGCATCATTTCACCTTTCCCCCGAATATCCATCACTGCGCCTCAGGCCCCCGACCTTCCGCTATTACCTCGACCACCCGAGGCTCCTCCTTCGGCAAGGCGCGCCGCGCTGCCTCATCGGCAACCCATGTTTCGATGGAGAGTCCGCCCAGCGCCGGCGCAGTCTGCGCAGCTATATTTCTGCTCGCAACAGTCGCACCGGTCAGCCCTATTATGCCGTTCCCGGCAAAGCGCGAAAGGTCGACGGTCAAGTCACCGAGTCCGGCGTCCGCCGATCGCCCCGCCTGCCTTGCAAGGTCGCCCGTCACATTCTCCAGGAAGGCGCTTCCCTCTTGCCCGGGCCGCACCATCAACACCTGCGTACCTTCAAGGCGGTGCACCACCGCGACGACCGCGCCCGTGCCCGCATGTGCTGCGCTCTCGTAGGTCGTGGCTGATCCCAGCATCACGGCCTGCTCGCCGCACACGCCGATCAGAAGCGTGGCCGCTTCTTCCTTCTCCGCAATGATCTGGCATTGCACCGGCGCAGCAACGCCCGTTGCCGCCTGCGCGGCAATCAAAAATAATCCGAACACCTTATGGCCCCCACAAAGCGATTCCCTGGCCCGTGCCAGAGAGATATATTGTTACGGTGCCAGTGGATTATCGCTTATGCAACAATAAATCGGATTACGAGCCATCCCACTCCTGCGATCAAAGCGCTTATATTCCAGGCGAAGAGCCGGAGCACACATGATTTTATTTTATTTACAAGAAGCTATCTTTCCGGTGGTAGGAAAGCCATTGACATGGACAGAAAGAGTCGAGAAATTATGATCGATCGTCTTGCGTATCCGTCAAGACTCCGGGGGTTTATGCGTCATTTTCTTGCATCGGCTGTAGCATTGGCTGTTCTATCGCTTTGTGCGAGCGTCGCGCGCGCCGAGACGCTCACCTATGGCTATGACGAGCTGGGCCGGCTGGTAGGCGCGGTATCGGATAGGGGGCCTGCGGCGATCACCACCTCCATCTATCTCTATGACAAGGCGGACAACCGTTCTGTCGTCTTTGTAGCGAAGGCTGATGCAACAAAGCGCCCGGTTTTTACCTTTTTCGAGCCAAGCCGCGGCCATTTTTATACGCTCGGCTTTATGGAGGGGCATAATGCCGGCATGGATGCAGCCGGTCCCACCTTCTATCTTTATACTTCGGGGGGTTCAGGGCGCTACGCCCTCTATCGCTGCTACGATGCGGCTGGGGGCAATCATTTTGTCACCGCCTCCAGCAACTGCGAAGGACAGACGGTGGAGGGCATTCTCGGCTATTCGGCCGCCTCGAACGCAGCGGGTCTGACCGAACTGCATCGCTGCTTCCGGGCAAGCGATACAGATCATCTGGTTACCGCCAACATGGCGGAATGCACAAATTATGGCTATGCCTATGTCCAGTCCTTGGGCTTTGTCCCATGAGGCATACCCCTAAATCCATAAATGTTGATATCATTTGCAGCCAGGCCGCGGATCGGATTGGAAGCAGCTTTGCCACGGTGCCACGCCACATATTCGTTAGTGTAATGCACCCCGAGCTTGGCCTTACGAGCGGAGCCCATTCTGCTCGCGATACATGATATCGCGAGAAATGCCCATGTCCGACCGTGCCGTTGAAAGCGGGCTCTATATGCGCCCGCTTGGTAAGGCCAAAGGCTTCCTGCGTCTCAGGAAGTGCGACCGATCAATGGGTAATCGACATGGCCACGCCCACCGGGCAGGGCCTTGCCGCATCGATCATCACTGCATTCTACAACAAGAATATGTTGAACATCATCGGCACTGGTACATGCTCCATTCTGGCCGGCGTTGAGACGGTCAGCTATGTCTCTATCATCCCGTAGGAGAGCATGTGCCTTGCCACGGGCGGGGCAATAGCTGCTATCCTAAACGAAGCCATGCCTTCGGCAAAGCCAAACCCCTCGTCTACAAGGAAATTTTCTCCCGCCCGTTAACCCTTTCCCACTTGATCCGTTTTAGTCAAAAACGGAACGAATCAAGAACGAAATAGGGAATGACGGATTGAGCAGGAGTATCTTCCGATTTACGCCAGGATGTGAATTTGCTTGCCAGCAGTGCAGCGTGCGCTGCGCTACGATTGTGCAGGCCCGTGATGATCTTTGGCGGAAGCTCGAGGAGCTGCTACGCCTCCAATCAATGGAACCGTGCCCTGATCGAACACGGCAGGTCCGATCGCTGCAAAACCAGATGGAAGCCGCTGAGCGAGAATTCGTGCGGCTTCGGCCCGCGTCGCTCCCTTTGGCACCAGCACCAACAAGCTTTCAAACATATCAGCAAGCGCGGCTTCACTAGGAAGAGCGACGGGAAGCGACACAAACTGAAACGCGGGACGCGCGGCCTCAATTTCCCGCGCTTCCGGTTCTGCTTCCGCATCTTTGAGGCCCGCCAGCTTCATCACCTCAGCAGAATCGACACCATGGCGCGCAAGGACGGCAGCAATGTTCCTCGTCAAATCTAAAGGCAGTGCTGCCTTTTTAAACTTAGCCGGCGCTTCATAAAACGCATATGTTCCCAGCGGCAAATCCAGAGCGGCGGCCATAGCACGCACGGTTAAACGCGGTGCCGCCGCCTTCCGCAAATCTCTCAGCCGAATGCTCACATGTTCCATACGTGTACCATCCGAAATTTTCGCACAAAGTATCACGGAATAATTGCCTTGCATATTGTGGGAAATTTTCGCACAACCTGCCCATGGCTCACAAATGGAACGTCTTCGATGTCTTTGGCAGCATCCATGTGATGCAGCCCGGCGCGTCCCTGACCGACATCCACCGCGCCATTGCCGAAACGGAAGAGGCCAGCACTTACATGGCCCGCCTGCTGGGTCGGCTCAAATCCTTCCAGCACAACAATGCCGCTGAGCAGGTTCATGGGGGAAACAAAAGTGAGGAAGCATTGGGAGCAAGGGGGAGATCGTGACGGCTGACAACAGACGTATGCCCCGTGTGTCCTGCCCCGCCTGCGGCAATGACAGCTTCGCGCGATCGAGCGTGAAACTGTCATTGATGTACCGGGAGGTCTATTACCACTGCCGCAACGAAATGGCCTGTGGGCACACCTTCGTCGTTGGCATGTCGCCCCTGCGGACCATCCGGCCCAGCTTGGTGGCGCAACCTCTCGAAACGCTGCCAATATCATCATTCGGCCCCGCCGCGAACGATGATGATGGCCCGCCCAACGCCGGCAGATCGCCGACACCGTGACCAGCTAAGACGTCAGCAGGCACGCGAGCCTGCTCCCCCCGAACCGAATTTTCGCACCCGTCGCACCCTCTGCGTCGGAACGCCCCGCTCTGTATCCAACGCCAGGAGTATCGAACATGCGTCACCCCGATCTGCCTCGCTCCGCTATCGAAACACCGATCATCCATCCCTGGGACTATGTTGTCATGCGGCGTCACGCTGCCGACCTGTCGATTGAACAGGTCGCAGCCATCCTTGGCGGAAAACTCTATGCGCGGCACCTACGCGCTATCGAGACGCCGGGCCTTCGGTTCCATCAGATAGCTGACCTTTCGGTCGCCATGCCGTTCAGCGCTGATGTTTATCGCCAATTGGCCGACCTTCCGCCGCATCAACATCCGCCGTTGTGCGCACGCTGCGGTTGGGATGCTCATACCGACCAGCCCGATCGCCTGGGCGCCCTTGCGACTTGGTCGCGCGAAACACCCGGCATCTGCACGCGCTGCGAACAAGACGAACAGGCGCAGGGTGCCCGTCGATGCGCCTGATCAAAATCCTCCTGATCCTCACCGCCATTTTCGCCACGCCCTTCATCATCGCTTGGGCGGTCGCCAACACGAAAGGAACCTCACGATGAGCAATGGAAATGCCGCCGCCGACCAACTGCGCCTGTTGATGGAGCGCATCGAACGCCTGGAAGAAGAAAAGAAGGGTATCAGCGACGACATTCGCGACGTCTATCTCGAAGGCAAAGCCACCGGCTACGACCCCAAGATCATGCGCCAGATCTACCGGCTACGAAAGATGGCCCCTCATGACCGGCAGGAAATGGAGGCAATCCTCCAGACCTATCTCGCCGCGTTGGGAATGGATTGATTATCGGCACCCGACATTTTTGGCCGGGCGGTAGTCCAAAGGCGACAGATCGACCCGGCCCCCTTCATCAGGAAGAAAATCTCATGACATCGCCCCGTCCTCTCGACCCCGCCGTCGTGCGCATCGTTGAAGCCCTCGCCGACCTGATGGTCGATCGCGACATTGCGCGCATACGCGGTATCTCCTCCCCCGCCGCCGCCCCGCGCGCCACCGTGAACTAAGGAAGGCAGCGGTGTTCCAAGGTCCGCTTTGCACGTGAAGGGTGCCCACTAATCTATGCGCACGATCCTCTACGCCCGTTTTTCTTCGGACCTGCAGAATCCCCTCTCGACCGCCGATCAACTCGCGTCGCTGCGCGAACGTGTGGACCGTGAAGGCTGGACGGTAATTGACACCTTCTTTGACGAAGAGATTAGCGGCCGTGCTGGCATCAGCGAAATGCAACGGCCCGGCCTGAATGCGATGCTCACGCGCGTTGAACGCGGAGATGTCGATCAGGTTCTGGCCGAAGCGACCGATCGTGTCGCGCGCCATATCGGCGATGCCCATGCAGTGCGCGAGCATCTGGAACATTTCGGCGCTCGCCTGTTCACTTTAGCAGATGGCCATGTCGATGAAATCACCGGCACCATCAAAGGATTGATGGATGCTCGATTTCTCAAAGATTTGGCGGATCGCGTGCGGCGCGGCCAGCGTGGTCAGCACAGCCGAGGTTTCAACGCGGGTGGCCGTTCCTATGGCTATCGCGTCGTCAAGCCCATCGGCCCCGACGGCGAAATCGTGCGCGGCATTCTTGAAATAAATGACGATGAAGCGGCGATCATCCGCCGCATCTTCGATGAAACAATCGCTGGTGTTCCCGCGCGCGCCATTGTCAAGGCGCTCAATGACGAAGCTGTTCCTGCCCCCAGAGGCAAGCACTGGAGCGTCAGCGTCATCCATGGCGGCCGCGCCCGCGCGAATGGCATCCTCCGCAACAACCTCTATCGCGGCATCAAAATCTATGGTCGCTTCCGCAAGACCTATCACCCCAAGACGCGCCGCCGCATTCTTCGCTCCAACCCGCTCAGCGAATGGCGCACGGTCGAAGTCCCACACCTGCGCATCGTAACTGATGAACAGTGGGCGCAGATCGAAGCCCGCTATACGGCGTTTGATGGCACCATACAGAAGCAGAACCGCCGTCCCAAGCGTCTACTTTCGATGCTCGGCCGCTGTAGCGAATGTGGCGGCCCGTGGACTGTCATCGGACGGGAACGCTGGGGCTGCTCGATCCACAAGGCGCAGGGCGACTGCACCAATACGCGCTCCATCTCGACGGTCCATTATGAGCGGGCGGTGCTCGGACAACTGAAAGAATTGCTTCTCAATTCCGAAGCCGTGAGCCTTTTCGTTACCCGCTACAATGCAGGCATTCGGGCGCGGCAGACAGAAGCAAACACGCATCGCGCGCCGCTCGAACGCAAGGCGACGGACCTTCGCGCCCGCGTGACGCGCCTGGTTGATGCGATCGCCGATGGCGCCGGAGAATTTCAGCAAGTCAAAGACCGGCTACAGGCGGCGCGGAAAGAGTTGCTCGACGTCGAACACCATCTGGCCAGCTTCGCGGCCGACACGCCGATCGAACTGTCGCAGGATTTGGGGGAACGTTACTGCGCCTATGTCGCCGAACTGGACATCGCGCTGGCCGCCGACGGCATAGCCCGCGAACGCGCCGCCAGCGCGATCCGCAGCCTGATCGAATCAATCATCCTGACGCCGAATACAGATGGCAGAGGCGTCAAAGTTCAAGTCACCGGTCACATGGCCGAGATCATCAACCTGGCAAAGCGATCCGTATAGTTATCTTTTCGTCGGCAGCCCTCCGGGGTCGCCACATCTGCCCGTCCCCCACGCCACCGGCCCCCGACGCCGCCAGCCGATATCGGCTCTGTCCTACAGATCCGCGCCCATGATAGCCTTCGCGTCATGAGCAAGACCCCATCCCTCCTCCACTTCACCCCCGTCCCGCATCAGCGCCGCGCGCGCGGCTGGACGGCCGATGCCCAGCGCGCTTGCATCGACGCCCTGTCCCGCTGCGGCGTGGTAGCGCAGGCGGCGCGAAGCGTCGGCTGTTCGCCGCGCTCGGCCTATCATCTGCGGCAGAAGGCCGGGGGCGAGAGTTTCGCCGCCGCCTGGGACTGGGCGCTGGAAATGGGCCTCGACGAAAGCCGCGCCCGCGCCTTCGCCCTGATCGGGGGGCGGGAGGAGCGGCCCATCATCCGTCGCGGCGAGCTGGTCGGCGTACGGCTCGTCTCCAATCACCGCGTCATGCTCGCGGCGTTGCGCGCGATCAGCGCGGAGCGAACGGGACAGCGCGCCAACATGCCCCACCGCCAGCGCATCGCCCTGCGCGATATGCTTGACACCATCTGCGCCATGGGACCGCTCGACCCGACCGACTGGGATGCACTGAGACGCGCCGTCACCATCCCGCCGCCGGGATCGGCCGGACCGGCGGCCCTGTCATAATCTTTTATCATAATCTTTCGCGAACAGGAAATTTCATGTCGAAATATGCGGGAAATATGCGAAGTTAAGGGAAAGATTTCCTACGGAGACCCCTGCCCCATGACGACCTCCCGCCGCGACTTCCTCGTCGCCGGCTCTTCCGCCTTCGCTCTTTCCGCTCTCCCCGTCCGCGCCTTCGCCGCGACAGGCACGCCCGACGCGCGGGCCGAAGCCGTCCTGGCCGACATGGCCGAAGCGATGCTGGCCGACGCGCCCGAAACCGCGAGCGGCCTTGGCATCGACACCGGCGTCCGCGCCGCGCTCAAAAGCCGCCTGGGCGACAAGAGCCTTGCCGGTCAGGCGCAGATCGCCGCCCATGTGCAGGAACGCCTGGCGAAACTCCGCGCCATCGACCTCGCGCCCCTCTCGCCCGCCACCCGCACCGATGTAGAGGTGGTGCTGGCCGCCCATGAACTGGCGGCGGACGGCTTCGCCTTCCCCTTCGGCGACATGGCGATGATGAACAGCAACTGGTCCTATCGCAACGCGCCCTATGCCGTCGCGCAGAATACCGGCAGCTTCGTCGAGACCCCGGATTTCCTCGACTCCAATCACAGCATCAAGGATGCGGCAGACGCCGATGCCTATCTCGCCCGCCTGACCGCCTATGCCGCGAACCTCGACGGCGAAACCGAACGCCTCAGGCATGACGCGGGGATCGGCGTCGTTGCCCCCGCCTTCCTGCTCGACAAGACATTGAAGCAAATGGCCACGGTCCAGGGCCAGCCGCTCGACCAGTGGGTCCCCGTCGCCTCCATCGCCCGCCGCACGAAGGACATGCCCGGCGACTATGCCGCCAAGGCGCAAGCGATCGTCCGCGACAAGGTCGCCCCCGCCCTCGCCGCCCAAGTGACCGAACTCCAGCGCCAGCGCGCCACCGCCACCATGGATGCGGGCGTGTGGAAGCTGCCGCAGGGTGAGGAATATTACGCCTGGGCGCTCCGTGCCGGCACCACCACCACCCGCACGCCGGAGGAGGTGCACAAGCTCGGCCTCGATCAACTCGCCGCACTCCAGTTGGAAATGGACCGGCTGCTCAGAAGCCTGGGCATGACCAGGGGCACGGTCGGCGAACGCATGACCGCGATGGGGAAAGACCCGCGCTATCTCTTCCCCAATGACGACAAAGGCCGCCAGCAGATACTGTCCTTCATCGACGGCCGCCTTGCCGACATCCGCACCCGCCTGCCCCGCGCCTTTGCGACCCTCGTTCCCGCCAAGCTGATCGTGAAGCGCGTGCCGGTGGAGATAGAGGCCGGCGCGCCCGGCGCCTATGCGGGCGCGGGATCGATCGACGGATCGGTCCCCGGCAACTATTATATCAACCTGCGCGACACCAGCATCTGGCCCCGCTATTCGCTCCCCACCCTCTGCTATCATGAGGGGATTCCCGGCCATATCTGGCAGGGCGAATATACCTACAAGCTCCCCCTCATCCGCTCTCTCCTCGCCTTCAACGCCTATAGCGAGGGCTGGGCGCTCTATGCCGAGCAACTGGGCGACGAACTGGGCGCCTATGACGGCGATGTCGCGGGGCGGCTGGGCTATCTCCAGTCGATCGCCTATCGCTGCTGCCGCCTGGTGGTCGACACCGGCCTCCACGCCAAGCGCTGGACCCGCGATCAGGCGATCCACTGGTTCGCCACCACCAACGGCTCCAGCGTCGAGGATGTCCAGGGTGAGGTCGACCGCTATTGCGCCTGGCCGGGGCAAGCCTGCGGTTACAAGGTCGGCCATGGCGAAATCGTCCGCCTGCGCGAAATGGCGAAGACGGCGCTCGGCCCGAAATTCGACTTCCGCCTGTTCAACGACGCCGTGGTCAAGAGCGGCGGCGTGCCGATGACCGTGCTGGCGAAGAATGTCGACGCCTGGGTGGCGGAGCGCCGGGCCGTATAAACACCTCCGTCATCCTGACGAAAGTCAGGATCCAGGGCGGCAAGGCGCAGCCTGTGGGACTCTGGATCCCGGCATTCGCCGGGATGACGGAAATGAAAAAGGGCCGGGAGATCGCTCTCCCGGCCCTTCCCAAATCACTCAGACCGGCAGCCTCAGCCCACGAAAGCCCGCTCGATCACAAACTGACCCGGCGCGGCGTTGGAGCCTTCGGTGAAGCCGTTCTCCTCGAACCAGGCCGCGAACTGCTTAATCATCTCCATGCTGCCGCACATCATGATCCGGTCTGTTTCGGGATCGAACCTGGCCGGCCCCTCAATCCCTTCGAACAGCGCGCCGCTTTCTACCAGCTTGTCGATGCGGACATTATTGTGGAACGCTTCGCGGGTGCAGGTCGGCACATAATGGAACTGGGTCGCGGCCTGTTCGGCGACCAGCGGGTCTTCCGCCAGCTTGCCTTCCATCTCGTCGCGGAACGCCAGGTCGCTCACCCGGCGCACCGAATGGACGACGACGACCTGCTCGTAAAATTCATAGACATCCGGGTCGCGCGACAGGCTGAGGAAGGGCGCAAGGCCGGTGCCGGTCGACAGCATGAACAACCGCTTGCCCGGCAGCAGCGCGTCCGTGACCAACGTGCCGGTCGGCTTGCGGCCGAGATAGATCTGATCGCCCGGCTGGATGAGCTGGAGCTTCGACGTCAGCGGGCCGTCCTGCACCTTGATCGACAGGAACTCCAGTTCCTCATCCCAGGCGGGGCTGGCGACCGAATAGGCGCGCAGCAGCGGCTTGCCATTGTCGCCCATCAGGCCGATCATGATGAACTCGCCCGAACGGAAGCGGAAGCTGGCGGGGCGGGTAATGCGGAAGCTGAAGAGATGCTCGTTCCAGTGGCGCACCGACAGCACGGTTTCCACGGAAAGTGCGCCGGTGGGTTCCAGAACCGGCTTTTCGATCGTCACGTCGGTCAAGACCTTTTCCTTGCCATGCAGACACCGCACGGAGCGATGCTTCTTGCGGATCATTCGCAGTAAAATCGGACACCGCGAATGGCCCGTCAGCGCCGCGAAGGCAAGGCCAAAAAAACTTGGGGACAGCAAAGGACGCCCTTTGCAGGGCGCCCCAAGCTAATGGCCTCAGCCGAACAGGCCCTTGGCGATGCCGCCCAGCTCATTGAGCGGATTGCCGTCGCCATCCTTGTCGAAAAAGCCGCCAAGCTTGCCCAATATCGCTTCCGGCCCGCCAAACGAGCCAAGCAGTTCCTGCAGCTTGTCGGCCGACACGCCATGCTCGGCCGCGGTGTCGGCCAGAGCCGCCACGCTGGTTTCGCCCGAACCGATTTTGGCGCTGATCCCACCCAGCAGCCCTTGCATCTGCTCCGGTGACACACCGATCTGCGCTGCAATCGCTTCAAGGCCACCCAGCTTGCCAATCAGATCTTCGAACATGCCTAGAACTCCTGCATGAAATGAGCCGTCAGAATAGCATTTTGCGCTCGCAACCCAAAGCAAAAGCGCCGGAAGGGAGATCATTTGGCGCCTATCGGCGCATTTTCAAACAAATTCTCAGGCCGCGGTCAGCGCTGCGCTGCGCACGCCGTCGTCGACATGCTCCTCGAACTGGGTGAAATTGTCCACGAACTGCTTGACCAGGGTCGCGGCCGTTTCGTCATAGGCCGTGGCATCCGCCCACATGGCGCGCGGGTCCAGGATGGTGGCGTCCACGCCATTCACCGCCACCGGCACCTCGAAGCCGAAATTCGGGTCGGTGCGGAACGCGACATCGTTCAGGCTGCCGTCGAGCGCGGCATTGAGCAGCGCGCGCGTCACCTTGATCGGCATCCGCTTGATCCCCGGCATCGTCGCCTTGCCGCCCGCCCAGCCGGTGTTGACCAGCCAGCAGGTGACGCCGCCCTTGTTGATCCGTTCCTTGAGCAGATTGCCATAGACCGACGGATGGCGCGGCATGAAGGGCGCACCGAAGCAGGTCGAGAAGGTGGCGGTCGGCTCGGTCACGCCCATCTCGGTCCCCGCGACGCGCGCGGTATAGCCCGACAGGAAATGATACATCGCCTGTTCCGGGGTCAGCCGCGCGATCGGCGGCAGCACGCCATAGGCGTCGGCGGTCAGGAAGATGATATTCTTCGGAACCGGCCCCAGATTCTTTTCCGACGTGTTCGGGATGAAGTCGATCGGGTAGGAACCCCGGCTATTCTCGGCCAGGCTGTTGTCGTCCAGGTCGATCGTGCGCGCTTCCTCGTCGATCACGACATTTTCCAGCACTGTGCCGAACCGTCTGGTGGTGGCGAATATCTCCGGCTCGGCCTCGGCCGACAGGTTGATCATCTTGGCGTAGCAGCCGCCCTCGAAATTGAAGACGGCGGTGTCCGACCAGCCATGTTCGTCGTCGCCGATCAGCGTACGGCTGGCGTCGGCCGACAGGGTGGTCTTGCCGGTGCCGCTCAGGCCGAAGAAGACGGCGGTGTCGCCGTTCGGGCCGATATTGGCGGAGCAATGCATCGGCATCACGCCCTTCACCGGCAGCAGGTAATTGAGGATGCCGAACACCGACTTCTTCATCTCGCCGGCATAGGCCGTGCCGCCGATCAGGATCAGCTTCTCGGTAAAATTGACCGCGATCACCGTTTCGCTACGCGTGCCGTGGCGCGCCGGGTCCGCCTGGAAGGTCGGCAGGTCGATGATCGTATATTCGGGGGTGAAGCCGGCCAGTTCATCGGCCGTGGGACGCACCAGCAGGGTGCGGATGAACAGATTATGCCAGGCCCGTTCGTTGATGACGCGCACTTTGACGCGATGCTCGGGCTGCGACCCGCCGAACAGGTCGGCGACATAGAGCGCATCCTTCTCGCCCAGCGCGCGCAAGAAATCCTCCTTCAGCGCGGCGAAATGGGCGGGCGTCATAGGCGCGTTGGTATCGCCCCACCATACGGTGTTTTCGGTCTCCGCATCGCGGACGATGAACTTGTCCTTGGCGCTGCGGCCGGTGTGCTTGCCGGTCTTGACGACCAGCGGGCCGTCCTTCGACAATATGCCTTCACCGTTGCGGATAGCCGCCTCGACCAGCGGCGCCGTGCCGAGATTCCAGAACTGATTGGCACGCACGGAAATGCCCTGGTCCGCCAGGGTGATTGAGGATTTGGCCTGCACGCCTTTACTCCTGATCTAACAATGTCGGGTCGCCGATGTTTTTCATCCTGCGACCAATCCGCCCCTCATGCGCCGCATCTATTTGTCGCGCGGCCGCACTATTGCAGACCCATCGGGCATAGGGCTTTGCGGAACGGTCGTCAAATCGGGTCGGGCGGCCATTCGTCCCGAATATCCATGCCCACGCCGCAGAGCGTGCCGCCACCGCTTCCTTGCGGCCGGGCCAACCATGGTCTAACGCTCTGGACCTTCTTCTTTCCGTTCTTTCCGGGTAGCCGCATGACCGCCACCGTCGCTCTTGTGGATGATGACAAGAATATCCTCACCTCCGTGTCGATCGCGCTTCAGGCGGAAGGCTTTATGACGCGCATCTATTCCGACCCGGAAGGCGCGCTGAAAGCCCTGCTCGACAATCCCGCCGACCTGGCCGTCTTCGACATCAAGATGCCGCAGATGGATGGCATCGAACTGCTGCGCCGCCTGCGGGAAAAGAGCCAGATGCCGGTCATCTTCCTCACCTCCAAGGCGGATGAGCTGGACGAGGCGCTGGGCCTCGCCATGGGCGCGGACGACTATATCTCCAAGCCCTTCTCGCAACGCCTGCTGATCGCGCGTATCCGCGCCATCCTGCGCCGTGCCGAAGTGAGCAAGGTCAGCGGCGAGCCGGACGAACCGGTCGCCGATCCCATCGTTCGTGGCCGGCTGGAAATGGACCCGGCCCGGCACCGGGTGAAATGGGGCGGCAGGGACGTCACCCTGACCGTCACCGAATTTCTGATCCTGGAAACGCTTGCCCAGCGCCCCGGCGTGGTCAAGAATCGCAACCAGTTGATGGACGCCGCCTATCAGGATGATGTCTATGTCGACGACCGCACGATCGACAGCCATATCAAGCGGCTTCGCCGCAAGTTTCGCGAGGTAGACTCCGATTTCAACGCAATCGACACACTCTATGGCGCCGGATACCGTTTCTCAGAAGAATGAATGCGCACCGCTTGCGGTGCGCTGGTCGGGGCGGCTCAGCCTCACCCCGCGCATCCTGGCGGTGAACGTGTTCGCGCTCGCCCTGCTGGCGGGCGGCTTCTTCTATCTCGACAGCTATCGCACGCGCATCGTTGATGACCGGCTGGATCAGTCGGCGCGCGAATTGCAATTGCTCGCCATCGGCCTGCAAAATGCACCGGCGGACCGGCAGAACGCCCTGATCGCCGCCTATTCCCGCCAGACCGGGGACCGGGTCCGTCGCTATGGCGCCGACGGGATGCTGATCGCCGACAGCTTCACCATGGACGCGCCGCGCTACCGCCTGCGCCTGCCGTCCGAGGAGGAATGGCAGCGCCATGTCGCCCGCTTCCTCGACAAGCTGGTCGACCGCGTCGTTTCGGCCGATCTGCCACCCGATTTCGAGGAACCGGCCGTCGATCGCGCCGCCGCCTGGCCAGAAGTCACCCTCGCCCGCAAGACCGGCCATCCCCAGGCGGTAAATCGCTACGCACCCGACCGCACCTTCATGATCTCGGCGGCAGTCGCGGGCAGGGACGGGACCAGCCTGCTCGCCACCGAAAATGCGCGCGACATCACCCGCACCGTGCGCGCCGAACGGCTGCGGCTGGGCATGGTGTTGGCAGTCGCGGCGCTCGCCTCGGTGCTGCTCTCGCTCTTCCTCGCCCGCACCATCGTCCAGCCGCTCCAGCGCCTCGCCCGTGCCGCCGTGCGCGTGCGCCTGGGCCGCGCGCGCGAGGTGACGGTGCCTCGCCTGCCTGAGCGGCGCGACGAGATCGGTATGCTCGCCCGCGCGCTTTCCGACATGAGCCAGGCGCTGCGTCAGCGGATCGACGCGACCGACGCCTTCGCCGCCGATGTCAGCCATGAACTCAAGAACCCGATTGCTTCGCTGCGCTCCGCCCTCGACGCGCTCGACCGGGTGGACCGGCCGGACCTGCGCGCACAGCTCATGGCCATCGCGCAGGACGATGTCCGCCGGCTCGACCGGCTCGTCACCGACATCGCCGAAGCGTCGCGCGTCGATGCCGAACTGTCCCGCACCCGTTTCGAGCCGATCGACCTTGGCCTCCTGATCGAAAAGATGGTGTTGGCCCGCGAAGCGCGCGGGGTGCCGCGCAGCGTCCGCCTCGCCTTCGCCCGCCCGCGCAAGGATATCGCGGTGGTGCTGGGCGAGGAACAAAGGCTGGTCCGCGTGCTCGACAATCTCATCGATAATGCCGTCTCCTTCTCGCCCGAAGGCGGTCTGGTGCGGATCATCGCCACCGTCGCCGACGACCAGGTGCTGGTCAGCGTCGAGGATGAGGGACCGGGCGTCCCCGTCTCCGAGCGCGAACATGTCTTCCGCCGCTTCCACAGCGTCCGGCCGGAGGGCGAGGCGTTCGGCAAACATTCGGGCCTGGGCCTCGCCATCGCCCGCTCGATCGTCGAAGGGCATCAGGGCCGGATCAGCATCGGCGACCGGGAAGATGCGCAGAGCGGCGCTCGTTTCATCGTGCGCCTGCCCATGGCGGTGGCGCGCGATCCGGGGATCGTATCGGAATAATACATAGGTCCGGCCCCACAGCCATTTCCATCGCCGCCAACTATGGCTAGAAGATCGCAGGGGATATGGCGCGCGCACTTTCATCTGAAACGCTTCATGCGACCAGCGTGGCCATTGGCGGCCGCGCCGTCCTGCTATCCGGCCCCAGCGGCAGCGGCAAGTCCGACCTGGCGCTGCGCCTGATCGACCGTGGCGGCATATTGGTGAGCGACGATTATACACTGGTGCAGCGGATCGACGGCCGCCTCTTCGCCACCTCGCCAGCGACCATCGCGGGCAAGATGGAGGTGCGCGGCCTGGGCATCGTCGACCTGCCCGCTATGGAGAACGCGCCGGTCGCCCTGCTGGCCGACCTGTTCGACAAGGTCGACCGGATGCCGCTGGACCCGCTGCACCGCGCGATCGCTGGCATTCAGGTGCCGGTCGTCAAGATCGCGCCCTTCGAAACATCCGCCCCGATCAAGGTCGAACTGGCGCTCAAGACGCTGGGCCTGTCATGACCCAGCCCAAGACGATATTGCTGGTGTCCGGCCTATCCGGCGCGGGCAAGACCACGGCGCTCAAGACGCTGGAGGATATGGGCTGGGAGGTGGTCGACAACCTCCCCCTCGTGCTGCTCGACCGGCTGCTCGACACGCCCCTGCCCGCCGGCCATGTCGATGGCGACGACCGGCCGCTCGCGCTGGGCATCGACGCGCGCACCCGCGGCTTCGACGCCAATGCCATCGTCCAGCGGATCAAGGCGCTGCGCGAACGGCACGCCCATGATGTCGAAACCCTGTTCCTCGATTGCTCCGGCACCGAACTGGAGCGCCGTTTCGCCGAGACCCGCCGCCGCCACCCGCTTGCGCTCGATCGCCCCGCCGCCGACGGCATCGCCCGCGAACGCGAACTGACCGAACCGCTGCGCCGCTGGTCCGCCCAGGTCATCGACACCACCAGCTTCACCAGCAACGCCCTGCAACAGGAAATCCGCAACCGCTTCTCGCGCGAGGGGCTGTCGGAACCGGTGCTGACCATCCTCTCCTTCGGCTTTTCGCGCGGCGTACCGCGCAATGCCGACCTGATGTTCGACATGCGCTTCCTGCGCAATCCGCACTGGGACGACGCGCTGCGACCCCGGACCGGACTCGATCCGGCCGTCGCCGCCTATGTCATGGAAGACCCCGCCTATGAGGAAGCGGTGGGCAAGATCGAGGATCTGCTCGTCACCCTGTTGCCCCGCTATGCGGAGGGCGGAAAGACATATATTACCGTGGCTTTCGGCTGCACCGGGGGACGGCATCGCTCCGTCCATGTCGCCGAACGGGTCGCGAGACACTTGCAAGAAGCGGGCTTTTCGCCCACGGTCTTGCACCGCAATATAGAATCGGCGCCCCAGGACAGTCTGGAGAAGCGCCGTCCGGGAGGCCCGAAAGCATAATCATGACAAAGGTGGGCCGCGAAATCAGATGATCGGACTCGTACTCGTCACCCATGGGTCGCTGGCGACCGAATTTGTTGTCGCCATGGAACATGTTGTAGGACCGCAGCAGCAGATCGACACGATCTGCATCGGGCCGGAGGATGACATGGAACTGCGCCGCGCGGACATTGCGGCGGCGGTTACCCGCGTCAATGACGGGTCGGGCGTCATCCTGCTCACCGACCTGTTCGGCGGCACCCCGTCGAACCTTGCCATCTCGCTGCTCAAGGCGGGCGAGATAGAGGTCATCGCCGGCATCAACCTCCCCATGCTCATCCGCCTGGAAAGCGCGCGCAAGGTGATGGACGTCCGCGCCGCCGTCGCCGCCGCGCGTGAAGCGGGGCAGAAATATATCAGCGTAGCGTCGGAACTGTTGGGCAGCACCACATGAACGAGATCAGCCAGGAAGTCCGGATCAGCAACAAGCGCGGCCTCCACGCACGCGCCAGCGCCAAGTTCGTGACCCTGGCCAGCGGCCTGTCCGCCGACATCATCGTCAGCAAGGATGGCAACCACGTCACCGGCACATCGATCATGGGCCTGATGATGCTGGGCGCCGCCATGGGCGACAGCATCATCATCAAGGCCGTCGGCCCCGACGCCATCGATTCCCTCGACAAGCTCGTCACCCTGGTCCAGGACAAATTCGGCGAGGAATGACGCGGTTTGGGGTGGCGCGTTGCCATTCCCGATCTTCGCCACCGCTCCCACGGACGACACCCTTCCAATGTAGGATTTCCTCTGATCTATCCTGTCGGATGGATCAGCCCGTCCTTGCCGCCTCCCCCAACCGCCACCGACCCGTCGCGCAACCGGCGCGCGCATGGCGCGCTGCCGTCGCCTCGACGGTGCACCGCTGTGGCGTCCCTGTCGCGTCGGCGGCGCGTTCCTGTCGCGTTTCCGTCGCAATTTCTGCGAATCGGCCCGGATATGCCCCACGACACTGTGAACTTCGGCGTGTCGCGTCAGCCCGCGTCCGCCACGCCCCGCATCCGCGTGAAGATATTCCACGTCGCGATGAACAGCGCCGCGATCACCGGGCCGATGATGATGCCGCTGAAACCGAACAGATCGATCCCGCCCAGGGTGGAGATCAGCACCACATAGTCGGGAATGCGCGTCTCGCGGCCGACCAGGATCGGGCGCAGCACATTGTCGACCATGCCGATCACCAGCACGCCGCACACCACCAATATCACCGCCTTCCAGATCGCGCCGGTAGCGAAGAGAAAGATGGCGACCGGCACCCAGATCAGACCCGTGCCCACCGCCGGCAACAGCGAGAAGGCACCCATCAGCACCCCCCAGAGCAACGCGCCCTGAATGCCCAGCGCCCAGAAGACGATGCCGCCGATCAGCCCCTGCACGATGGCAACGACGATGCTGCCCTTGATGGTGGCGCGGATGACGATGACGAACTGCTCGATCAGCGCCTGACGCTGGCTGGCGCGCAGCGGCGCGGCGGCGGCCACGCGCTGCGACAGCGCCTCTCCATCGCGCAGCAGAAAATAGGTGAGGTAAAGCATCACGCCCAGCGCCACCAGGAAACTGAAGGCGCTCTGCCCGATCTGGAAAGCCTGGGCCGCCAGCGTGCGGAAGCTGCTGGTGACGCCCTGTGTCACCATGTCCTGAGCCGCGTAGAAATTGGTAAGGCCCAGCCGCCGCAGATAGGGCATCGCCCAGTCGGGCAGGCTGTCCACCACCTGCGAGAAAAGCCGCGCGAAGTTGATTTCGCCCGACTGGATCTTGCCATAGAAATAGGCCGCCTCCTGCAACAGAGCCGCGCCCAGCACAAAGGCCGGGACGATCACCACGCCCAGAATCAGGAACAGCGTGGCCAGCGCCGCGCCGTTGCGATGCGTCGGCATCGCGGCCAATATCCGGCGGTTGATCGGTGCAAAGACGATCGCGGCGATCACGCCCCACAATATGGCAGCGAAGAATGGCTCGACGACCAGCGCGAAGGCGATCGAGACGAGCAGCACGACGCCGAGGAAGAAACCGTCCTCCAGCTTGGGCGTGACGTGCAGCGGCGGGGGCGTATCGACGTTCATGCCCCTTCCTTCGCAAAATTCGTGATCCAAATCCATCGCGTAGCGATCATCATAACCTCCCCCTGTCCTTTTCGCCTTTCCCCCGGTAGAGAAACCGCTTCTTTCCTTCATTTGGGACCAGCAGCAGACGTGGCACGCGAGATCACCGGATTTTCCAACCCGCTGGTGAAGCGCGTCCGCTCCTTGCGCGAAAAGAAGTTCCGCAAGGCCGAGGGGCTGTTCCTGGCCGAAGGGCTGCGTATCCTCACCGAAGCGCGCGAGGAAGGCGTGCTGCCCGAAATGCTGTTCCATGCCGGCTCCACCCATGCGCTGGCGCTGGACCTCATTGCGGCGATGGAGGCGGCGGGCGGCGACGTCATCGAAACCACGCCCGACATCCTGTCGAAGATCAGCGGCAAGGATAATGCCCAGGCCGTGGTCGGCGTCTACCGCGACCGCCTCACCCCGCTGGAAAAGCTGGACCGCAACCGGGCCGACATCTGGATCGTCGCCCAGTCGCTGCGCGATCCCGGCAACCTTGGCACCATATTGCGCACCGGCGACGCGGTCGGCGCGGGCGGCCTCATCCTGGTCGACGATTGCGTCGATCCCTTCTCGGTCGAATCGGTGCGCGCCAGCATGGGCGCGCTCTTCACCCAGTCGATCACCCAGGCACGCTGGGGCGAGTTCATGCACTGGCTGCGCCAGGGGCCGGGCGAACTGATTGGCACCAGCCTGAAAGCCCGCCAAGATTATCAGGAACCACGCTATCAAAGCCCCAGCTTCCTGCTGGTCGGCAATGAGGCGCAGGGACTGCCCGAAGCCTATGAGGCCGAATGCGACCAGTTGGTGAAGATGCCGATGCTGGGCAAGGCGGACAGCCTGAACGCCGCCGTGGCGACGGCGGTGATGGCCTATGAACTGCTGAACCAGAAACGACGGACAAGATAAAGGGCAGCATCATATCATCCTCCCCTGGCAGGGGAGGTGGCGCGCGCGAAGCGCGTGACGGAGGGGTGTCCCCCTATCGAGAGGGGGACACCCCTCCACCACTTCGTGGTCCCCCTCCCCTTACAGGGGAGGATGATCGGAGCAGATTTCAGACGCGATTCATCGGGTCTGTAGGCATATTATGAAGGATGTGGGGGCAAACGAGATGAGGGAAACAAACGGCATAGGCGAAATGTGGCGGCACAAGCGCGTGCTCGCCGCCAGCCTCATCGGCACGGCGGTCGAATTTTACGACTTCTACATCTACGCCACCGCCGCCAGCCTGATCTTCCCCTCTCTCTTCTTCCCCTCCTCCTCACCCTCGGCGCAGTTGATGGCTTCCTATGGCAGCCTCGCCCTCGCCTTCTTCGCGCGACCGGTGGGCGCGGCGGTCTTCGGCCATTATGGCGACCGCATCGGGCGCAAGGCGACGCTGGTCGCCTCGCTCATGCTGATGGGCGGCTGCACCTTGCTCATCGGTTTCCTGCCCACCTATGCGATGATCGGCTATTGGGCGCCCTTGATCCTCTGCCTGCTCCGCTTCGGACAGGGCTTTGGTCTGGGCGGCGAATGGGGCGGCGCGGCATTGCTGGCGGTGGAGAACGCCCCGCTCGGATGGCGGGCGCGCTTCGGCATGTTCCCGCAATTGGGCGCGCCGGTCGGCTTCATCGCCGCCAACGGCCTGTTCCTGATCCTGGGCGCGTTCCTGACCGACGCGGAATTTTTCACCTGGGGCTGGCGTCTGCCCTTCCTGGGCAGCGCGGTGCTGGTGATCCTGGGCCTCTGGGTCCGCCTCAAGCTCACCGAAACGCCCGAATTTGCCGCCGCTCAGAAGGAAGCGCCCCCACCCGCCGTGCCGCTGGCGACCCTGCTCTCCTCCCACCTGGGCGCGGCGATCGCAGGCACCTTCGCCTGCGCGGCCTGCTTCGCCGTCTATTATATCGCCACCGCCTTCGCGCTCGGCTATGGCACCACCACGCTCAAGATCGACCGCGAAATCTTCCTCGCCATCCAGCTCGGCGCGATCCTGTTCATGGCGGCGAGCATCATCCTCGCCGGCTGGTGGTCGGACCATAGCAGCCCCACCCGCGTCCTAGCCTGGGGTTGCGCCGGCACGCTGCTGATGGGCCTCGTCTTCGGGCCGATGATCGGCACCGGCGCGTTGCTGCCAATCTTCGTCGCGCTCAGCCTCGCCCTGTTCATGATGGGGTTCATCTACGGGCCGCTCGGCGCCTATCTACCCTCCCTCTTCCCGATCCAGCTCCGCTACACCGGCGCGTCCTTCGCCTTCAACCTGGGCGGCATAGTGGGCGGCGCGCTCGCGCCGATCGTCGCCACCTGGCTGATCGGGGCGCAGGGCGTGGCGCTGGTCGGCCTCTACATGGCGGCAGCCGCGCTCCTCAGCCTGGCCGGCCTGTGGTGGACCAGCCGGGCGCCCGCCGTCAGATAGGCTTGCGCATCAGCAGCATCGGTACGCCGCTGTCCTCGAACGGCCGCACCCCCTCGAACCCGAAACTGCGATACAGCGGCACCCCTGCCATCGTGCCCGACAGCTCCAGCGCGGCGAACCCCTCCATCTTCGCCGCCGCTTCGCACAGCGTCAGGACCAGCGTGCCCACGCCTTTGCGCACATGATCGGGGTGGGTATACATCGCCCGCACCCGCGCCGCCTCCGTGGCCGGGTCGAGCAGCCGGTCATCCCGGCCCGCGCTATGATTACCGCCATACGCCGTCGCCCGCCGGCTCCAGCCCCCGCACCCGGCGATTTCGCCTCCGTTCTCGATAACGAAATAGGTGCCATCGGCAATCAGCCGACTATCCAATCCCATGAAGGCGTGACTGGCCTTCACCTGCGCGGGATCGAGAAAGCCGGTCTGCAACCGGTCGATCGCCAGCAGCATCAGCGCGGACAGGGCCGGTTCGTCGGCCAGTATGGCGAGGCGGTGAGTCAAGGCCATGATCGTAACGGCATAGAAAGGATCGGCGCGCGTGGAAAGACGCTTCCTGATCCCTTACCGCGAACGCCCAAACAAAAAAGGCGGCGGTCCGATGACCACCGCCTTCTTGTTTCTTCGCTTATCGAAAAGCGATACGGAGGATCAATCCTCGCTGCGGACGTCGCGACGCTCGGCGATACGGGCGCGCTTGCCGGTACGGCCGCGCAGATAGTACAGCTTGGCACGACGCACGACGCCACGACGGACGACGGTGATCGAATCGATGTTGGGCGAATAGAGCGGGAACACACGCTCCACGCCTTCGCCGAACGAAATCTTGCGCACGGTGAAGTTGGAACCCATGCCCTTGTTCGAGCGGGCGATGCACACGCCTTCATAATTCTGGACGCGGCTGCGTTCGCCTTCGATGACCTTCACGCCGACACGAAGCGTGTCGCCGGGGCGGAAATCGGGAATGTCCTTGGCGAGGGCGGCAATGCTTTCCGCCTCGATCTGCTGGATGATGTTCATTCTAACGTCAGTCCTTGGTCGTTTGCTGCGCACCAGAGGGCGACTGGTCCCGAACGCCGATATGACGTTCCCAAAGGTCCGGCCGCCTTAGCCGTGTATCGGTCTCCGCCTGTTGTTTCCGCCAGGCGGCGATCTTCGCATGATCCCCCGATCGCAACACTTCGGGGATCGCGCGTCCCTCCCATTCCACCGGGCGGGTATAATGCGGATATTCGAGCAGGCCCGTTTCAAAGGACTCCTCGACTCCGCTGGAAGCGGCGCCCATTACACCGGGAAGCAGCCGGACGCAAGCATCGAGCAGCAGCAGCGCCGCCATTTCCCCGCCCGACAGGATGATGTCGCCCATGCTGACCTGCTCGATCGGGCGCGCGTCGAAAATACGCTCGTCAAACCCCTCGAACCGGCCGCACAGGATCGTCGCCCCCGGCCCCGCCGCCAGGTCGCGCACCCGCGCCTGGGTGATGGGCTTGCCGCGCGGCGTCATGGCCAGGACGGGCAGGTCGGGACGCGCCTCCAGCGCATGATCCACCGCCTGCGCCAATATATCCGCGCGCAGCACCATGCCCGCCCCGCCGCCCGCCGGCGTATCGTCCACGGTGCGGTGCCGGTCGGCGGCAAAATCGCGGATATGGATCGGGTTGCAGGCCCATTTCCCCTCGGCCAGCGCCCGCCCCGCCAGCGACACGCCCAGCGGCCCCGGAAACATCTCCGGATAGAGCGTCAGGATTTGCGCGGTGAAGCTCATTTCCGGCGCGCCCTTATCCGGGCGACAGACCAGCCGCCCGCCATGCAGATGATGCCGCACACCAGCAGCGCCACACCCATGTTCCGCAGCAGATCGTTAAAGGGCCGCTCCGGATGCAGCAACGCCGGGATCAGCAACAGCAGCGGGATCGGGCAGACCAGCGCGACGGCCGCTGCCAGCTTCGCGCCGCGCGGCCAGCCGATACCGAACAGCCGCCACCCTGCGGCGAGCATGAGCAACAGGTAGATAGCGGTGATGATCTGGGCCATAGGCCGCGCTTAGGCCAAGGTGCGGCCAGCGTCCAGTTCAGGGCGTCTTGGTCGCGATCTTGAGTTCCTGAATCTGCGCGGTCATTATGGGCGCGAGCAACAGGCTACCGGCCACCCGCCCCTTTGCGCAGGTCCACGTAAAGTTGCCCGACAGATTGCCCGTGGCGATGATCGGCGCATCCGTACTGCACGCCCCAACCTCACCCTTCAGCGCCGCGAGCTTCTTCGTCCAACTGTCCGGATCGCTGTCCATCAGGAAGTTCATCGCCAGATGATCCCGCGCCACACCGACATTACCCGCCGCATAGATGCGCCCGGCTGCGGCATAGCCCTCCGCCAGCAGCGCCGATACCGGCACGGTGCGAGCAATCAGCGCGCCCGCCTGCTTGAGCACCACTGCTGCATCCCAGGCCGGGCCGGCGCCACCATTATAGGTGCGGTTGGTGAAGACGAAGATGCCCACGCCATAATCGGGCATCAGCATCACATGGCTGCCATAGCCGGGATAGCCGCCGCCATGCGCCAGGGTCAGCCCCAGATCGCAGTCCTGCGCGATCCGCATGGCAAACCCATAAGCCGCTGCCTGCTTGCATGCTGTCGGGCCACTCTTTCCGTTGCGCTGGGCCAGGCCCAGGAAATTGCTCCCCTCCGCCAACATCCGCACGGCGGAACGCGACACCGGCCCCTTGTCGTCGTCATCCCGCGCCGGCCAGGCGGACAACAGGAAGGCGACCCAACGCGCATAGTCGTTGGCGCTGGTCTGCAGGCCCCCCATGGCCCCGAAGGCGCCATCCGCCATGGTCGGCTCGATTTTCCAGCGCCCACCTTCCCAGCGATAACCCATCGCACGGCGATCGAGCGGCCACTCGCTCACCTCATAGCCGCTCGACGCCATGCCCAGCGGCACGAGCAGGTTCTGCTCGACATAGCGGCGATAGGACATGCCGCTCACATTGGCGATGATCCGCCCCAGCAGCGCATAGCCGAAATTGCTATATTCGTAGCGACTGCCCGGCGCGGTGCTGAACGGCACGCCCTGCGCCAGCATCCGGGTAAATTCCTCTTGCGGCATCGGCGTCTGTCGGTCGCCCCAGGGATTGTCGTCGACGAAACCGGCGCTGTGGGTCAGCAGATCGCGGATGCGGATGCGCGGACTATCCTTGGTCGGATAGATCCACCCCCCCATTTCCGGAACATATTTCTCCGCCGGATCGTCCAGCGACAGCTTGCCGTCCTCGCGCAGTTTCAGGATCGACAGCGCCGTGAACGCCTTGGTCATCGATGCGATACGGAACAGGCTGTCGGGCGTCACCGGCCGCTTGCGCACCAGATCCTGGACGCCCAGCCCCTTCACATGGACCAGCCGCCCATTGGCGACGATGCCATAGACCAGGCCGGGCGTGTGACTGTCGACCTGAAAGTCGGCGAAGAGGCGGTCGATCTCGGGGATGGCGGCGGCGATCTTCTTCTCATCGGCGGCCTGGGCCATCACGGGGAGGAAGGCCAGGAGCAACAGCCATGGGAAGAAGCGTCTCGTCACTGCGTCCAATCCTCGACTTTCAGGCCGGGGATATCCGCGAAGTCAGCTAGGTTGCGGGTGATGACGGTCAAGCCAAGGGCCAGCGCGTGAGCGGCCAGCAGCCTGTCGAACCGCCCGCGACGGAAAGGCAGCGCGCCATAGGATCGCGCTGCCGTCGCGTCAAAGGGCAGGAGCGGCATCTGCATCGCCAACAGCTCCAGCGCAGCCATGGGCGGCGCCTTCCCATTCATGCTGCCCAGGGCCAGTTCGGCGAACACGATAGCCGACAAGCCGATATCTCCCTTGTCGGTGGCAAGGATACGCGCGTTGAGACGTGGATATTGGCTAGCGAAGAGATAGAGACAGCAATTGGTATCGATCAGATACCGCATCTATTTCTCCTGCGGCCCGTTCAGCAAATGCCAATCGCGCGGCGAATCATCGAAATCCTCACGCGGGATTTCCTTGAGCCAGGGCATGGTCCCGACAATGCCGGTCAGGTCGATCTTGCGCGGCAGTACGTCGACAGGTTCCAGCGTGAGTTTGCCCTTATCCTCACGCAGGGTCATCTCGGCGCCTTCCTTGAGGCCAAGCGCAGCAGGCAGCCGCAAAGCCAGGCTATTGCCCGACTTGAACACCTTGGCCCTATATTCTTCGCCCATGGGAGCCTCCGTATATACGGAGTGTATATACTATTCCGCGAAGGCGGCGTCAATCACGGCCCCGCCGTCCCCCAGGATGACGACATGCATCGGCACCATGAAGCGCTTGCCCGGCTTGTCGCCAACGGAAAGTCGCTGAACCTCGATGATGTCGCCCGCGCCGAAATTCTCGACCGCGACGATCTCGCCCAGCGCTTCGCCGGTACTGGAGGTGCAGGAAAGGCCGATCAGGTCGGCATGATAATATTCGCCCTCGCCCAGAGGCGGCAGGGCGGAGCGGGGCACGGTCAATTCGGTCCCGCGCAGGGCTTCGGCCGCGCTCCGATCACCGATCTCCGCGAAACGGGCGACCGCGCCATTGGGGCCGGGGCGCACCGACTTCAGCGTCAGCGTGCGCCCCGCCACATCGAAACCCTTGTAGCTTTTGAGGCTTTCCGCCCCTTCGCCAAAAAGTTTCAGACGGACATCGCCCGCCACCCCATGCGCACCAATGATGACGGCCAGAGTGACGGGCTTGTCGGTCAAGAGGATCAGCCCTCGGCCTGCTCGGCAGCAGCTTCCTCGGCGGGAACGGCTGCTTCCTCGGCGGGAGCGGCGGCTTCTTCGACAGGAGCGGCGGCTTCTTCGGCAGGCGCTTCTTCAACGGCCGGAGCAGCAGCGGCTGCGGCGGCTTCCTTCGCGGCTTCCTCGGCCTCTGCCAGCTTGGCGGCACGGTCTTCAGCGCGCTCCTTGGCCTTCTGGCCCGGTTCCGCCTTCTTCGGGTTGTTGCGAACAGCGCGCTCCTTCACGCCGGCGGCGTCGAGGAAGCGAGCGACGCGATCGGTTGCCTGGGCGCCGGCGGCAACCCAGTGCTTGGCGCGCTCTACGTCGATGATGACGCGCTTTTCGTCGCCCTTGGGCAGGACGGGGTTGTAGCTGCCGATGCGCTCGATGAACTTGCCGTCACGCGGTGCGCGGCTGTCGGCCACGACGATGCGGTAATAAGGGCGCTTCTTGGAGCCGCCGCGCGACAGACGAATGGACGTTGCCATGGAACTTACCTTTCTACTCTAAACTAATCTGTTGAAACTGCTTATTTCTTCATGAAATTCTGAAAGCCGGGCGGAAGTTTCGGCATGTTGCCGCCCAATCCACCCAAACCCGACAGGTCGGGCGGACCACCCTGCCCGCCGTCCGGGCCGCCAAGGCCACCCAGACCGCCCATGCCGCCACCGCCGAACATCTTGGCCAGCCCCTTGAGGCCGCCCATCTTGCGGATCTTCTTCATCGCCGTTTCCATTTCCTGATGCATTTTCAGGAGACGGTTGACGTCCTGCACGGTCCGACCCGCGCCCTTGGCGATACGGATCTTGCGCTTGGCGTTGATAAGGGCGGGCTTCTCCCGCTCCTTGGGGGTCATGGAGCCGATCATCGCATCGAGATGGAGCAGCGTCTTGTCGTTGGCGCCGCTATTGGCCATCGCCGCCTGCGCCTTCTTGAGGCCCGGCAGCATCCCGGCCAGCGCGCCCAGGCCGCCCATGCGACGCATCTGGTTCAACTGGCTGCGCAGGTCGTTCATGTCGAACTGACCCTTGGCCATTTTCTTGGCGAGCTTGTCGGCTTCCTCCGCGTCGATCGTCTCGGCGGCCCTTTCGACCAGCGATACGACGTCGCCCATGCCCAGGATGCGCTGCGCGACACGCTGCGGATGGAAAGGCTCAAGCGCGTCGAGCTTTTCGCCGGTGCCGGCAAATTTGATCGGCTGGCCGGTGACGGCGCGCATCGACAGGGCGGCGCCCCCGCGCGCGTCGCCGTCCATACGGGTCAGCACCACCCCGGTCAGCGGCACCTGCACGGAGAAGCTGGTCGCAACGTTCACGGCGTCCTGGCCGGTCAGCGAGTCGACCACCAGCAGGATTTCCGCCGGGTTCGCCACATCAGCGACCGCCTTCATCTCGTCCATCAGCGCCTGATCGACGTGCAGACGGCCTGCGGTGTCGAGCATCACCACGTCGAAGCCCTGAAGCTTCGCCGCCTGGAGCGCGCGCTTGGCGATATCGACCGGCTGCTGGCCCGGCACGATCGGCAGCGTCGCCACATCGGTCTGCGTGCCGAGCACCGCCAACTGCTCCTGCGCGGCAGGGCGCTGGACGTCGAGCGACGCCATCAGCACCTTCTTGCGCTCCTTGTCCTTCAGGCGCTTGGCGATCTTGGCGGTGGATGTGGTTTTACCCGACCCTTGCAGACCCACCATCATGATGACGGCGGGCGGGGTCACGTCGATCAGCAGGTCCGACGTTTCCGACCCCAGCGTTTCGGTCAGCGTGTCCGAGACGATCTTGACGACCATCTGGCCCGGCGTGACGGAGCGCAGAACATCGCTGCCAACCGCGCGTTCGGTCGCCTGCTCAACGAACTGGCGGACGACGGGAAGCGCGACGTCGGCCTCCAGAAGCGCGATTCGCACCTCGCGCATCGCGGCACGGACATCGTCCTCCGTAAGCGCACCGCGCCCACGCAGCTTGTCGAATACCCCACCGAGACGATCGCTTAGCGAATCGAACATCATCACCTCATTTGGGCCGAAAGGCCCGGAAAACATGCCTACCCCGTCAAACGACAAAATCGCCGGCGGGCGAAACCTCGCCGGCCAGCGTCCATCCGATGCCCCATCCTGGGCGTCCTGGAGTCATCAGGGTATCGACCGGAAACCGACCGATTGCAGCGCGGCCTTTAGGCGAAAGGCGACCAAAGCGCAAGCGGGCCGTGCGCGCCCATAAGGAATGGCTGTGATGGGTGGAACCAAGACATTCCCCTCCCTTTCAAGGGAGGGGTTAGGGGTGGGTGGCGAGCGCAGCGAGCTTGCAACCGCCAGGCCAGAGCGCCGCTAACGCGGCGCACCCACCCCCGGCCCCTCCCTGGAAGGGAGGGGAGAAAGAAGGTCCGCCTTTGCTCGCATCCAGACGCACCTCCGCTCGCCCTGTCTGAACGATCCGCCATTTCTCCTTTCAAAATAGGAACTTGTCTGATCTACCCTGATAGATGACCGCTCCCGCCTCCCACACTGCCGCCACATCGCCGCCGCCACGGCGCGCAACGGTCGCCTCCCTGTCGCGCTGGTGTGACCTTGATGTGACCCGGATGGCGCGTCAGTGGCGCGCGCCTGTCGCCGCCCTGTCGCGTTTGTGGCGCAAAGCCGATGCGTTTCTGTCGCAATTGGTCAAAATAGGCCGACGACAGTGTGAACTTCGGTGGTGGCGCGTCCGCGACTCGTTTCAGGCGGCGCGCCCGCCCGCGCATCTCGACCGTCATTGCTCCACACCCCCGGCACCAAGCAAGATTCGCACAGCACTCCAGCCCGATCCTGTAACAAGCCGTCCCGCCGCCGCACGACGCTTGCGCACTTTTCTCATTTGCGCCAGCACACGCCCTCGACAGAGCAAAAGGGGAGCCGAGACGTCATGAGCTGGACACGCCGCAAGCCGATGGAGGCGATGAGGCCTAAAGAAGCGGGCCACCAGATGGCGCGTACCTTGTCCTGGCCGCACCTGCTGGCGCTGGGCGTCGGCGCGATCGTCGGCACCGGTATCCTGACCCTGATCGGCGTAGGCGCCGACCGCGCCGGTCCCGCCGTCCTGCTCTCCTTCGCCATTGCCGGCGCGATCTGCGCCTGCGCCGCGCTCGCCTATGCCGAACTGTCCACCATGATGCCGGCGGCGGGCAGCGCCTATAGCTACTCCTATGTCGCACTGGGCGAAGGCATTGCCTGGATTGTCGGCTGGAGCCTGATCCTCGAATATTCGCTGGTGGTATCCACCGTCGCGGTCGGCTGGTCGGGCTATGCCGGACCGCTGCTCACGCCGCTGGGCTTCCCCGAATGGATGACCAAGGGGCCGGAACTGGGCGGCGTCATCAACCTTCCCGCCATCTTCATCATCGCCGTGGTCGCAGGCCTGCTGATGTTCGGCACGCGGGAAAGCGCGCGATTGAACACGCTGCTGGTCCTCATCAAGATCGCGACGCTCAGCCTGTTCGTCGCGGTCGCCCTGCCCGCCTTCGATGCGCAGAATCTGGAGCCATTCATGCCCTTCGGCTTCGCCAAGTCGATGGGGCCGGACGGGGTGGAGCGCGGCGTGATGGCGGCGGCGGCGATCATCTTCTTCGCCTTCTACGGCTTCGACGCCATCTCGACCGCGGCGGAGGAAGCGAAGAACCCGGACCGCGACCTCGCCATCGGCATCGTCGGGTCGCTGGTCATCTGCACGCTGATCTATGTCCTGGTCGCTGCCGCCGCCGTCGGCGCCCTGCCCTTCACCCGCTTCGCCGACAGCCCCGAACCGCTCGCCCTCATCCTGCGCGAAATGGGCCAGGGACCGATCGCGCGGATCGTCGGCATCGCCGCCGTGATCGCACTGCCCACCGTGCTGCTGGGCTTCCTCTACGGCCAGAGCCGCATCTTCCTGGTGATGGCGCGCGACGGCTTCCTGCCGCAATCGCTGGCGAAGATTTCGAAGCGCGGCACCCCGGCCCGCATCACACTGGTGACGGCGGTGCTGGTCGCGATCATCGCTGGCGTCCTGCCGATCGACGAGATCGCCGCCCTCGCCAATGCCGGCACGCTGATCGCCTTCACCGCCGTGGGCCTGTGCCTCCTCGTCCTGCGCAAGCGCTTGCCAGACATCAGACGCCCCTTCCGCACCCCCGCCGCCTGGTTCGTCGGCATCGGCGCGATAGCGGGCTGCGCCTACCTCTTCATCAGCCTGCCGATGAAGACGATTTTGGCGTGCCTGATATGGAACGCGATAGGGTTGGCTGTATATGGCCTTTATGGAAGGAAACGCGCCGCAGTTGCGCGATAACAGGGAACTGGCAGCAAATGACAGGAAACAGATGGCTGGTGGGCGTCGTTCATGCGCTCATCTTGACAATGCCGGCACAAGCAGAAGCGGCAAAGCGCAAGGTCATCCCTTTTGACGAACTCGATCGTAGCAAGCCCATTCCACGATCCGAACCACGGACATGGTTCACCGGTGCGGACGCCGCCATGCTTCGCCCGGTTCCTTCGGGCCATCACACAGCTTATGTCCTGCACGTGGATGAAACCGGCAAGGTGGTGGACTGCACCATCGATGAAAGTTCCGGTTCCCCGATGCACGACCAGGCGCTGTGCACCACCTTGATGGCTCGCGTAACGTTCCTGCCGGCCTTGGATGCCAACCGGCAACCCGCAGCCGGGACATGGAGAGCACGGCTGGCCTGGAACTGAACCACTGGCATTTTCGCCGTACAGGCCTTACATGCGCGGCCATTATGGGCCGTTTTTCGAAGATGCATGGGCTGGGCAACGATTTCGTCGTGATCGACGCGCGCAACGGCGCGCTCGACATGACGGAGGCGCGCGCCCGCACCATTGCCGACCGCCATGCCGGGATCGGCTGCGACCAGTTGATCCTGATCGGCGAGGCCGAAACGGGCGATGATGCCGACGTGTCGATGCAGATCTTCAACGCCGACGGCAGCGAAGTGGAAGCGTGCGGCAACGCGACCCGCTGCGTGCCGCTGTTCGTCGGGCGCGACGTGTTGATCCGCACCAAAGCCGGCCTGCTCGACGCCAAGGCGGTCGATGGCGGGGCCAGCGTCGACATGGGCGCGCCGCGCTTCGACTGGGATGCGATCCCGCTCGCCTATCCCATGGACACGCTGACCATGGGCGCAAGCTGGGAAGACCTGCCCGCCCCCGCCGCGGTCAATGTCGGCAACCCGCATGTCATCTTCTTCGTGGACGATATGGATGGTGTGAACTTCGACCGGCTCGGCCCGCTGATCGAGCATGATCCCCTCTTTCCGCAGCGGGTGAACGTCAACTTCGCGCAGATCGTCGGCGACAATCATATCCGCCTGGTCGTGTGGGAACGCGGCGCGGGCCTGACGCGCGCTTGCGGCACCGGCGCCTGCGCCACCGCCGTCGCCGCCGTCCGCCGCAAGCTGGTCAGCGGCCCCACAACGGTCAGCCTGCCGGGCGGCGACTTGTTGATCGACTGGGCGGCGGGCGACACCATCCGCATGACCGGCCCCGCCACCCATGTCTTCGACGGTGAGGCTGACTGGGACCGCTTCTGATGAGCGGGCCGGACATCATCACCATGGGCTGCCGCCTCAACATCGCGGAGAGCGAGGCGATCCGGGATATGGCGCAGGGCCAGGATGACCTGATCGTGGTCAATAGCTGCGCAGTGACGGCCGAAGCGGTGCGCCAGACCCGCCAGGCGATACGCCGCGCGCGCCGCGAACGCCCGGACGCGCGCATCCTCGTCACCGGCTGCGCCGCCCAGACCGAACCGCAGACCTTCGCCGCGATGGCGGAGGTGGACGGCGTGATCGGCAATCGGGAGAAGATGGAGGCGGAAACCTATCTTCCGTCATCCCAACGAAAGCTGGGATCTCTCTTTTCTTCTGTCTCACCCAAAGAAAGTGAGACCCCAGCTTTCGCTGGGGTGACGAATTGGGCTGATGTGACGGAGAAGGTCAAAGTCTCCGACATCATGGCCGTGCGCGACACCGCGCCACATATGGCGTCCGCCTTCGCCGACCATGCCCGCGCTTTCCTGGAGGTGCAGAATGGCTGCGACCATCGCTGCACCTTCTGCATCATCCCCTATGGCCGGGGCAACAGCCGCTCCGTCCCCGCCGGCGCGGTGGTGGAAAAGGCCAAGCAACTGGTCGGCGTGGGCTATCGGGAAATCGTGCTGACCGGGGTGGACGTCACCAGCTACGGTCCCGACTTACCGGGCAGCCCCTCGCTGGGCCTGCTGGTCGAGCGCCTGTTGAAGGGCGTGCCAGACCTCCCCCGCCTGCGCCTGTCCTCAATCGACAGTGTGGAAATCGACGACCGCCTATTCGACCTGATCGCCCATGAACCCCGTATGATGCCGCACCTCCACCTCTCGCTTCAGGCGGGCGACGACATGATCCTCAAGCGGATGAAGCGCCGCCACAGCCGCGCCGACGCGATCCGGATCGTCGAGCGCCTGAAAAGCGCGCGCGCCGAAATCAGCATCGGCGCCGACATCATCGCCGGCTTCCCGACCGAGGAAGAGGCGATGTTCGAACACAGCCTGGCGCTGGTGGACGAATGCGACATCGTCCACGGCCATATCTTCCCCTATTCGCCCCGCGCCGGCACCCCTGCTGCGCGGATGCCGCAGGTCGATCGCGCGACGATCAAGGCCCGCGCCGCCCGCCTGCGCGACGCCTGCGCCACTCGGCGCGAAGCCTGGCTGCGCAGCCTGATCGGCACACAGCAGTCGGTCCTCGTGGAACGGAACGGGCTTTCTGGCCATGCCGAGAATTTTGCTCCGGTGC
Source organism: Sphingobium sp. BYY-5 (assembly GCF_022758885.1). Taxonomy (NCBI): domain Bacteria; kingdom Pseudomonadati; phylum Pseudomonadota; class Alphaproteobacteria; order Sphingomonadales; family Sphingobiaceae; genus Sphingobium; species Sphingobium sp. BYY-5. Next base: position 62,746 of record NZ_JALEBH010000001.1, on the reverse strand, counting down.
GGTTGGCGTCGGTACAATGCCCCTCCTCCATCGTGCGCGCGCGCATCACGGGCCTTGAGAATGGCTCGCTGATCGCGCAAGAGGCGGCATGATAGGGATTCCCATCCTCCGTCATCCCCGCGAAGGCGGGGATCCATCTCCCAAGCTTGCATCTTGTGGATATGGCGGGAGATGGATTCCCGCCTTCGCGGGAATGACGATGGTTTACTTACATGGCTGAAACTTCCTGGCGCGACCGCCTCTTCGGCGGATTGAAGCGCACGTCCGACAAGCTCGGCGAAAACCTCACCGGCCTTTTCACCAAGGCCGCGCTGGACGCGCAGACGCTCGACGAGATCGAGGAAGCGCTCATCATGTCCGACCTTGGCCCCGCCATGGCCGCGCGCGTGCGCGATCGGCTGGCCGATGGGCGGTACAACAAGGAACTGACCGAGGAGTATCTGCGCGAGATTATCGCGGAGGAAATCGAGAAGGTGCTGGCCCCCGTCGCCCGCCCGCTGGAGATCGAGGCCTTCCCGCGCCCGCAGGTGATCCTGGTGATCGGCGTCAACGGTTCGGGCAAGACCACCACCATCGCCAAACTCGCCAATAATTTCCTGGAGCAGGACTATGGCGTGATGCTGGCGGCGGGCGATACGTTCCGCGCAGCGGCGATCGGCCAGCTCAAGGTCTGGGCCGAGCGGCTGGGCATCCCCATCGTCGCGGGCAAGGAAGGCGGCGACGCGGCCGGCATCGTGTTCGACGCGGTCAAGCAGGCGACGGCCACCGGCATCGACGTGCTGATCGTCGACACCGCCGGGCGCCTCCAGAACAAGACCGAACTGATGGACGAATTGGCCAAGGTGCGCCGGGTGCTGGGCCGATTGAACCCCGCCGCCCCGCACGACGTTGTCCTGGTGCTGGACGCCACCACGGGACAGAATGCGTTGAACCAGATCGAAGTCTTCAAGGAAACCGCGCAGGTGACGGGGCTGGTCATGACCAAGCTGGACGGCACCGCGCGCGGCGGCGTGCTGGTCGCGGCAGCGGAGAAATTTCGCCTGCCCATCCACGCCATCGGCGTGGGCGAGAAGATCGAGGACCTGCGCCCCTTCGATCCGGGCGACATGGCGCGGGCAATCGCGGGGACAGCCTATGCGCGGTGATGCCCATCCCATCTCCGTCATGCCGGACTTGATCCGGCATCCAGAGTCCAACACACAGCGTTCAGACGCCCTGGATCCTGACTTTCGGCAGGATGACGATAGGAAAAACGAACATGGCTAACGCCAAACCCGCTCATAACGGCACGCTCAGCCTGGCGCTCGACTTCGGGCCGCTGCTGGTCTTCTTCCTGACCTACAAGGGCGCGGGCTGGATCTGGGGATCGGGCAATCCGATCACCGCCATGACCTTTGGCACAGCGGCCTTCATGGCCTCGATCGTGATCGCGGTCATCATCTCCAAGGTGAAGCTGGGCCGGGTGTCGCCCATGCTCTGGCTGTCGGCGATGCTAATCCTCTTCTTCGGCGGCCTCACCATCTATTTCCACGACCAGCGCTTCATTCAATTGAAGCCCACCATCATCTACGCCTTCTTCGCGCTGATGCTGTTCGCCGGGCTGCTACGCGGCAAGCCGCTGCTCAAATATCTGCTCCAGGCAGCCTATGACGGCCTCACCGAAACCGGCTGGATGAAGCTATCGCGCAACTGGGCACTCTTCTTCGTCGCCATGGCGGTGGCGAACGAGGTGATGCGCCGGTCGATGGACTTCGACACATGGCTCGCGGTCAAGGTCTGGGGCGTGACCATCGTGTCGGTGGTCTTCGCCGCCGCCAACATCCCGATGCTGATGCGCCATGGCCTGACTTTGGGTGAAGAACCGGCAAGCGACGATATCGGCGAGACAAGTCCTCCTCAAGGATAAGCCCTTATTTCTGCGATCGTTTCGCAATAGGCACATATCTGTTTTCTTGGGCGTTGGGGGAGCATATGGGAAGCGGCGGAGGCGTCCACGCCCCGTCTGGACCATATGACCAACCGGCCGCGCCGACCTGCGTGCGGCCGCCCCATAACGAACCCGAGGAGTTCCGCCATGGCCTTTGTTCTGCCCGATCTGCCCTATGCCAAGGATGCCTTCGGCGACATCCTGTCGGTCGAAACCTTCGACTTCCACCACGGCAAGCATCACAATGCCTATGTCGTGAAAGCCAATGAACTGGTCGCCGCGGACGCCGCCCTGCAGGGCAAGTCGCTGGTCGAGCTGATCAAGTCAGCCAAGGGCGGCCTGTTCAACCAGGTCGGCCAGATCTGGAACCACACCTTCTACTGGAACTCGCTGTCGCCCACCAAGACCGCGCCCACCGGCAAGCTGCTCGACCTCATCACCGAAGCCTTTGGTTCAGTCGATGCCCTGATCGAAAAGCTGAAAGCCGAAGCCGTCGGGCATTTCGCCAGCGGCTGGGCTGCGCTGATCCTGAAGGACGGCAAGCTGGAAGTCGCCAGCTATCATGACGCCGACACACCCGTCGCGCATGAAGGCCACCTGCCGCTGCTGATCGTCGATGTATGGGAACATGCCTATTATATCGACTATCGCAACCTACGCCCCAGCTATGCCGACCGCATCCTCAAGGAAGCGATCAACTGGGACTTCGCCGCGCTGAACCTGGACGGCGAAGGCGCCAGCCGCGCCGACCAGCCGGCCTGATCCCGCGTCCGCCCTCCGCATCCTATCGGTGCGGAGGGCGCTGCCGCTCCTCCATTATGGAGGCAGCGCAAGATTTTATTAAGGCTCCCGTGAACATGATCCCCCTTCCGTAGCGACGGAAGGCGCCAGACATGGACTTGAGCGATCTGCGACGGCAGCATGAAGAGATCGGCCTGACAGCACAGCTGCTGACGCAGGCCATATCCGACGATCGACACCCCCAGGGCGTAGCGAAACTACGCTGGCAACTGGCGCGGCAGTTGATGACGCATCTCGCACTGGAAGATCGGATCTTCTACCCGGCCCTGATGCGATCCACGAATCCCGTCGTGCGCGAACGAACCATGGCATTGCAGAAGGAAATCGGCGCGCTGTCGGATCGCTTCGCTGTCTATATGGCGAGCTGGAGCGATGATCGGATCGCCCATGAATGGCCCGGCTTTTGCGTGGAAACGCGGTCGATCCTTGATGCCTTGAGCGCGCGGATCGATTGCGAGAACCGCATACTCTACCCGCTGGCCCAAGCCGTGGGTGATCGCACCCCGCCGGCTGCTCCCTCTCAGGCCGCCTCAAGCTGAGCAACGAACTGATCGGTCGCGCGCTGCAAGGCCTGCGCCGTCCGCGACAGCCCCGAAGCAGCGATGGAAACGCGATCGGACAGACTTTCCGTACTACGCGCCATGTCGGCTACTTGCTCCATGCGATCGGCCATCAGCGTCGCATCGCGCGCCGTATCCCTTGCTGACTGCCCGATCGCGGCGGTGGCGTCGCGCTGATCGCCTACAGCCCGCTGGATTTCATGCGCAGCATCCGCAAGCTGCTCGACCGCTCCCGCCACGTCAGACAGCGCACCCTGCGCGATTCCTGCACCCTGTTGCGCGGACGAGGCGAGCGACTGGATTTCACCGGTCGCGCTGGCGGCCTGACCCGCCAGTTGCTTCACCTCCTGGGCTACGACCGCAAAACCACGCCCCACATCCCCGGCACGCGCGGCTTCGATCGTTGCGTTGAGCGCCAGCAAGTTGGTGCGCGCAGCAATTTCCGTGATGGAATCGGCGAAACCGGTGATCGATGCTGTCCGATTTTCCATATCGTGCATCGCTTGCCGTCCCGCGCCCGACACACGCTGCGCTTCGCCGCCCAGCGTGGCCTGCTGGGTCGCGGCGGTCGCAATGGCTGTGATCGATTCGGATAATTGTTCGATCCGGCGCGCCAGTTGCGCCGCGCGGCTGGATGATTGCTCGGCCGCCGCGACCGTTTCGTCCGTACCGGCGCTCGCCCGGCGCGCCACATCGTTCAGCGATCGCGCCGATTCCTCCAGTTCACCGGTCGCGGCGCTGACGGAATGAACCACATCGGCGATCGACTGGCGGAAAGCCTGCGCCAGCAGCAATGTTCCAGCGCGACGATCGGCAGCAAGGCGCGCCCTTTCCTGCTCGCGCTCGGCACGCAGCCCCGCCTCGCGCTCGCTTGCTGCCCGGCTCGATATCATGGCCGCCTCGGCGGCAGTGCGTCCAGCCTCGGCCGCCTGGGCCAGTTGTGCGGCCCCGGTCGCATGGCCATCAAGCGCCAGTAGCAAGGCCCGCAAACGCGTCGTCAGATAGCAGAGCACCGCCGCCTCCAGGATCACGGCCACGGCATGGATCGCTACACGCTGCACATCTCCCCCGCCGGGAAAGACCCAAATAGGCGCAAGGAAGCTGAACATCAGATGATGCAACGCCACCAGGCCCGCCGCCAGCAGGATCGGTCGCCAGTCATAGAGCAGCGCCAATCCTGCAAGCGCGACGAAGAAGAACATATGGCCGTCCATCTGCCAGCGATGCCCGGACATCAGAAACAGGCCAAGCGCCGGCTGCACCGCTGCGAGCGTGCCGACCGCAAGCCGCACGTCGAGGTCACTCCGCTGGCGCAGCACCATGATCGTTGGCAGCGCATTGACCAGCGCGGACAGGAACAGCACCCGACCGCCATGATCCAGGCCTAGCGCAAGCGCCATCAGGCCCAATATGGCGGCCCACAGCCAGCTTGCCAGCACGAGGATGCGAAGCCCGTGCAGGCGCAGGCGGCTAAGGCTATTGAGCGCACTCATCGGCTTTCCTCGCCACAGCCGCCCGCGCGCGTCGAAACCGCGATTACCCCCGCACGAAGCAGCGGTACGGCAAGCCGGTCACGCCGCCCTTCGACCAGCAACGATCCGGCCCATGGCCCGGCTGAAACCAAGCGCGCGCCGTGCGTGACAGCGAGCGAAGCCAGCACCGTCCGACCTTGCTGCGTCATCGGAACGAGCAGCATTCGACCGCTGGCCGGTGGCACGGCATAGAGCGCCGTCAGGCCAGACAGGATCAGCCCGCATTGCGCAAACAGGGTCCAACGCCCTCGCAGGGGGGTAAGCAATCTCATCCCGCCCGCCTTTGGGGCAAGAAGGTAAGAATAGGATTAATGATGACCGGCGATCGCCAGTCCCAGCATCGCCGCCAGCTCATCCAGGTCGGCATCCGGCCGCACCAACAGCCATTCCCGACTGTCCGCGCCGTTCACCACCGTGACTGCGCCCTTGGGACAGACGCCCAGGCAATTGACCTCGATAATGCCGGCGTCCGCCCTACGCCCCTTTTTCAGAGACAGGTGCTTGCGCAACATCTTGGCCAGTCGTTCGTCGCCGCGCGGACCGAAACCGCCGTCCAGCTTCTTCGAGCATTTGCGGCAGACCAGCACGGCGTTCCGCCAATTGGAGCGGACATGGTCCTTAATCGGCCACGCCCGTCGGTTTCCAGGTGCGGCGTTCCTCAGCCGTGCGCAGCACTTCATAGGCGGCTTGAATGGTCTGGAACCGCACGGCGGCATCGGCATCGCCGGGCTTGACGTCGGGATGATATTCCTTGGCCAGCCGTCGCCAGCTCTTCTTCACCGCGTCGAAACTGGCGTCATCCTCCAGCTCCAGCGCCTTGAGCGCATGGATTTCATCGCGCGAACGGCTGCCATCGCCGGGGCCGCCCCAGCCATGATAGGCGCTCGACTGAAAGCCGCTCGCATCGCGCCGCTCGGCATGTTCGCGCTGCTCCCGTTCCTCACGGTCCAGGCCCTGAAAATAATCCCAGTTCCTGTTATACTCGCCCGCATGATCCGCACAGAAATACCAGCGGTCAGGGCTGTTGGGGGATTTGGGTGCCGGGCAATCGCCGGGCTTATCGCAGCCATGACGATCGCACAGACGCACCTGCTGCGCCTCACGCGTCGCGCCATAGCTGCGCCAACGGGGAAATCCCCAGTCATTGGATCGGCTCTGTCTTGCCATCATCTCAGAGTAGGGATTCAGGCGCCGAAACGCCACCCCCGCACTGCAGCAAAGTATCAGGATTATGCCAGAGGGCCTGTAAGCCGGGTTCTGTCCACTCCCAAGCGCAGAGGCTCAGGAGATAGGCGACCATTCCTCTAGGGAACGGATTGCTCCGTTCCTCCAGCAACCAACCCGGGCGGTCTCGGCCGAAATCTGCCTAGCAGCCTTGCGACTGCGCGCCGCCCCTATTCGGTCTTGCTTCCGGTGGGGTTTACCGTGCCGCCGCCCGTTGCCGGGGGCGCGGTGCGCTCTTACCGCACCCTTTCAATTTCGCCCGCCCGAAGGCTTAGTCGTAAAGACTGGGCGACCTGCTTTCTGTTGCACTGTCCCTTGGATCGCTCCAGCCGGCCGTTAGCCGGCACCGTCATTTCGTGAAGCCCGGACTTTCCTCGCCGTGGAAGTTACCCGCCACGCCGCGGCCGCCCGGCCCTCTGGCGTCGAGCGCCTTAGCCCGATTCGCGCGCGCCGTCATCCCGCTTATTCATCACCCTGGGGCTTTGGCAGCAGCAGCGCGAGCAGGATGGCGCGACATTCGCCGTCGATCACCCCGTCGATCAGTTCCGGACGGAAACGGCGCTGGAAGGCAACCACCGCCGCATCCGCCTCGGCAATGTCATAGCCAAAGCGCTCCAGCGCCAGCAGGAAGGCGCTGTCGGTCCAGAGCGGGTCCATCAGATTCCTGGTCGGCCGCGGCAGCGCCAGACGCAGTCGTGCGAGTTGCCCCCAGGGGAAGAGTTCGCCGGGGTCCAGCTTGCGCGCAGGCGCCACATCGCTGTGACCGACGATGTTGCCACGGGTGATGCCATGGCGCTGAACGATGTCATGGATCAAAGGGACCAGCGCGCCCATCTGCGCTTCGGGAAAGGGGCGATACCCCCATTCATGGCCCGGATTGACGATCTCTATGCCGATGCTCGCCGAATTGACGTCGTCGGTGCCGCGCCAGTGTGATCGGCCGGCGTGCCAGGCCCGCTTGGCTTCATCGACCATGCGAACGATCTGCCCTTCCTCGGTCACGACATAATGGGCCGACACCTTCGATTCCGGATTGGCGAGCCAGTCGATCGCGCTCGCTGCGTCGGGCATCCCCGTATAGTGCAGCACCAGCATCGTGACCGGCGATTTACGCTCGTCGAAATTGGGCGACGGCGTATCGATCATGGGAATGTCGCTCATCGGGAAAGGCCAGTCACCACAGCTACTCGATCATTGCGCCCTTCCGGTCCGCCTGTTCACAGTCGGCGGCCGTGACCGACCATGGCCGAGACCGGCGCGGCAATCAAGCATGGTTAAGGACCGGGGCGCCCGGATGGTCAGCCGGCGCGGCGCGTCGGGCCTGCTGTAGGAATTGGCAGCAACCCCTGCCGCGCATAGCCGCCGCGAAACTCAGGATGGGCGATGAAATCGCCGCCCTGACCGATCACCGTTTCCCCGGCACCCAGCAACAGAACCGACTTCGCATGACTGCGCCGCGCCAGCAGGCTGAGTACGACCTGTCGCCGCTCCGGCGTGAAATAGAGCAGCACATTGCGACAGAGCAGCAGGTCATATTCACCCGTTGGCACGGCCGGATCGAACAGATTATCCTGACGAAAATCGATCATCCGCCGCAATTCAGGACTGGCTCGCCAATCGTCCCCATGGGGTTCGAACCATTTGATCAGATCGCCAATCGCCAGCCCCCGCTGCACGTCCATCTGGGAGAAAATGCCGGCACGCGCCTGATCGATCGCGGCACCCGACACATCGGTCGCCAGTATCTCGATGCGCCAGCCATTCCAACGCGACCAGTCATTGCGCAACTGGATGGCAAGCGAATAGGCCTCCTGTCCGGTCGAGCAACCCGCGCTCCAGATGCGCAGCGTGCGATCCTGCCGGTCGGTATGGACATGCGGCAGGATCTGGCGGGCGATCATGTCAAAGATCTGGAGGTCGCGGAAGAAGCTGCTCTCATTGTTAAGCAATGCGTCGATCACCGCCGCCTCCAGCGGCGCGTCGCTGTTGCGCAGCAACGTCGCGGCAAGACTATCCATGTCGACCAAATCATGATCGCGCAGCACCGGCCGCAATGCGGTTTCCATGCGCCAGGCGCGCCCTTCGGACAGGGTCTGGCCCGTCCGCGCCTCTAGCAGGCCGGAAAGAAGACGCGCCGCGCCCTGATTCAGCCGACCGGTCGGTATTGGAGGAGAAGAGGTCATCAAACGCATACCTTTCCACGCCGGGCGACGAAGGCCATCATCGCTGCCGGCTCCATGAGCGCGCAGGTCAGACCGGCTCCGGCGACAGAACCGGGCATACCCCACACCACGCTACTTGCTTCATTCTGCGCGACGATCCAGCCGCCCGCTGCCACAATCTCGCGCGCGCCCGCCATGCCGTCGCGCCCCATGCCGGTCAGCACGATCCCAGCCGCGCCGGCGCCATAGACATCCGCCATGCTGGCGAACATCGGGTCGACGCCCGGCAGGTTCCCGGCCGGCGTGCGCGCGGGATCGAGCTGGACCGTCACACGTCCATGCAAGCTCTTGCGCAGTCGTAGATTGGCGTCGCCCGGCGCGACATAGACCGTGTCGGGCGCCAGCAAATCTCCGGTCTCGGCCACCTTCACGCGCAAACTGGTCATGCGCGAAAGTTGCTGCGCGAAATAAACGGTGAAACTGAGCGGCAAATGCTGAGTCAGCAGAATGGGTACGCCCAATGGCGCAGCAAGTCCGTGGAAAAGCTGGCCCAAAGCATGAATGCCGCCAGTCGACGCCCCGATGCCCAAGCAGGCTAGCGGTTGCACCGCCGATTGAACGATGGGTGGCGTGATCGGGCGGGGCTGAACCGGCTCTGCCGGTCCGCCATCGAACAATCGATTGAGCCGCTCGATCAGCGCCAGGGAAAAATGCTCGCCAAAGCTGCCACTGCCCGGCTTCGACACGATGTCGCTTGCGCCAAGCGCCAGCGCCTCGACCGCCGCGGCGCTGCCCTCCTCGCATTTACCCGACAGGATCGCGACCTTCAGCCCCGCGCCAGCCTGCAAAATGGCCGGCAGGGCGGCAAGCCCGCTCTGTCCCGGCAGTTCGATGTCGAGGAGAACCAGATCGACCGCATTGTCGGCCAGATAACCCAGCGCATGTTCGGCGCTGCCAGTCTTGTGCGTCACCTTATAGCGCAGGTCTGCGTTCAAAATGCGCTCGATGACCGTACGCACAACGACCGAGTCATCAACAACCAGCGTGCGAACCGGTTTGAGTTCTCTGGTGTGACTGGTCATGATCGGCACGATGGCAGTCATCATGTCGCCTTCTGCACGAACGATGAAAGAAAGAAACGAAATGCCCCGGATCAGGCTCTGGCGAAGCGGTCAGATGACGCCGACGATGGTCAGCTTGCTTTCCAGCGTTTCCCGGTCGAACGGCTTCATCACATATTCGTCGGCGCCAGCCTCAACCGCTGCCTTGATGTGGCTGATGCCATTTTCCGTGGTGCAGAAGATGACCTTGGGTCGCGCTTCCATCCGCGCGCTCGACAGCGCCTGGAGAAATTCCATCCCGCTCATCACCGGCATGTTCCAGTCGAGCAACACGACATCGGGCGGGGACGCTTCGCACTGGGTCAGGGCGTCCTGCCCGTCCACCGCCTCGCTGACCGTCAGATCGAGCGATTCGAGAATATGACGAGCCACCTTTCGGATGACCTTCGAATCGTCGACGACCAGGCAATTCTTCATGAAACGTCCCTTTATATTGTGCGGCCCTTACGCACGAGCTTACCCGTCAAAACCAAGCATTTGGTAAACACGGGGAAAGAATTCAGGCCGCCTGGGCCGCCATGCAGCCCTCGATGAAGCCGGCCAATGAGACGAGCAGCCAGAACTGCCCGTCATGTTCGATAATGGCGCGGGCATAGGGCGCCCAAGCGGCATCCAACTGCCCGCGCAGCGGCAGCTCCCCCTTTGGCACATGGCAGATGTCGGACACATTCTCGACCATCAGCCCATAGCTGTGACCGCTGATGTCTGCGATGATGGCCAATCCGGGCTGCTGGTATGCCGTCGCCCGGCCGTGCACGATCGCGGCAACATCAATGATCGTCAGCACGCGGCTACGCAGCGCGGACAGCCCGGCGACATGCGCGCCCATCCCCGGCACCGGCGAGATATCGGTCAGCTTCACCACCGCCTCGACCTCCCCGGCCTCGACCGCGACGCGCGTGCCCGCCAACATCGCCAGAAGATAGAGTTTGTCCATGGCTTTATCCCCGTCCACCGGCGATCGCTGCCATCAGCGCATCCTGGTCATAACGGTAGATGCTGTCATCCTGCGGCCCGGCCGCGCGCGGCGAGATGCGTAGCTGCACCACGCGGCAGCCCAGTATCTCCGCCGCCTCCACGACATCGGATCGGCTGCATAGCACCACATCTCGCGGATCGACCGTTGCGTCGGCCGGCAAGCCCAGCATCACATCATGCCCCGCCTGACGCAGCAGGGGCGCGAGTATCTCGCGCGTCCAGCCATCCTCGCTATCCGCGAGCAGGCATCGCCCGCGCGGACGTTCGGCCATCGTTTCTTCCGGCAGGGCCGCAAACAAGGCAAAGGGATTGAGCACTTCCAGATGATCGCCCTCGATCACCGACACACCGCTCAGTAACCCTTGCGCCACCACCATGTCGGGCACCAGCGGCATCTCGACAATGTCCAGCACGGCGGCGACCGGATAACAGGCCTCGCGCTGACCGTCCCGCAGGCGCAATGCCGGAACCTTGTCCCGGTCGACACTCCACTGGCCATTGGCCACCGGGACCAGCCGTCCGTCGAGCCGAACGAAAGCGTGCCCGCCCGATCGGCCAAACAACCGCGCATCGATATCCTCGACCCGTTCGATCAGCGACAATTTCAACAGACGCCGCTCGCCGGACAATTCCTCGAAACGCAGCGCGGCGACCATTTCGACCCCGGCCTGCGCATCGACCTGATCCTGCTGCTGCGCGTCCCGATCGTCGATGATATTGGGCAGGTGCGCGGCATTGGCCAATCCCGCTGCATCCAGCAGCAACATCGGCCTGCCATTGTCCGGCAGGGTCATGCCGGCATAGACGCCCGTCGCCATCACCAACGGCGAAGCGGGACGGATCACCAGCTCCTCATGATTGTCGACCGCCGCCACCCCCAGCGCAAAGGGTACGCCAGTGGCAGAGCGCACGACCATGATCGCGCGCGGCCCAGCCTGCGTCACCTTCTCCATCCCCAGCACATCCTCCAGCACGATCATGGAATGGCGAACGCCACGAATGGTGGCAATCTGTGCACCCCCGACTTCGCTGATCTGCAGCATAGCATTGTTGTCATGGAGGATTTCCACCACCGCCGCGCGCGGGATCGCGAAATGCTGCCCGCCCGCGCGGACGATGAGGCCGGGAATGATTGTCAGCGTCAGAGGCACACGCAGCGTGATGCTCAGCCCCTGCCCCGCCTGGTTATCCAGCGTGATGACACCGCCAATCCGTTCCACATTGGCGCGCACCACGTCCATGCCGACACCACGGCCGGAAATGGCGGTAACCTGGCTCGCGGTGGAAAGGCCCGGTTGGAAGATGAGGTCCAACCTCTCCTGCTCGTTCATGCGCGCAGCCGCATCGAGGGTCAGCCGTCCCGCCGCAACCGCCTTTTCGACCAGCCGCGCGGTGTCGATGCCCGCCCCGTCGTCGGCAATCGCGATGACGATCTGGTTGCCCGACTGACGCGCTTCCAACCGCAGCTTGCCGGCTTCCGGCTTGCCCATGGCTCTGCGCCTGTCCGGCGCCTCTATGCCATGATCGATGCTGTTGCGCACGATATGGGTGAGCGGGTCGACGACCATCTCCACCATCTCGCGGTCCATCTCGACATCGCCACCCTCCAGGGTCAGATCGATGCGCTTGCCCAGTTCGCGGCCCAGATCGCGCACCATGCGCGGGATGGCGGCGAACAGCCGATCGACGCGTTGCATTCGCGTCTTGGAAATCACGTCGCGCATGTCCGCCACACAGGCCGACAACCGCTCGAACACCGTGTCCAGTTCGGGATCGGCAGACCGCTCGCGCAATTTGCGCGACAGTTCGTTGCGCGCCAGCACCATGTCCGACACGCCGTTCATAAGCTGGTCGATCAGACTGAGAGGCAGGCGGATGGTGCGCGGGCTTGCCTGGCTGCCCTGCCGCGCGACGGCGACGGAACCCGCCCCCGCTTCGGCCGGCATGGCATCGGACGGCGTACTAAGGGCCGCGATCAAATAATCGTCATTCTCGTTCGGGAGCGCGGCGCCCGTGGCGACGGCTTCGGTCAATTCGCCGATCCGATCCATCAGGCCCAGCACCGCGTTGACTGTAGCGGGGTCGGCCTGCCGATTGCCCGCGCGGATATCGGACAGCACATCCTCAGCAGCATGGCTCAGCCGCTCGAACCGGGGCAGGTTCAGGAAACCACAGCTTCCCTTCACCGTATGGAAGAAGCGAAAAATAGCATCCAACCGGTCACGGTCGGAAGGATCGGCCTCCCACGCAACAACCTCCCCGGCCAGCGCCTCCAGCGTTTCCTGGGTCTCGGATATGAATTCCTGTAGTAGTTCGTCCATTCCCATTGGGTCCCACAGAGGCGCGCGGCCATATCATGGCGGGACGTGGTTAAAGGGCCGTTAAAGGCGGCGGGACGCAAAAAGGGCGCCGCGATCGGATCGCAGCGCCCCTGACACGGCTCGGATAATTGAGCCGCTCGCTCTTATTTTGCCTTCTTTTCGACGGCGTCGCCCGCCTTCTCGCCTGCCTCGCGGACAGCATCCGCCTTGTTCTCCAGCGTGCCAACCGCATTTTCGGCTGCATTTTCCGCGTTGCCGGTCAGATTGTCGGCCGCCGACTCCATATTGTCGGCCTGGTTGTCGAGGGCGTCCGCCTGGTTTTCGTATACATTCTCGACCTTGTTCTCCTGCTTGGAATCGCACGCAGCGAGTGCGATCATGCTGGCAAGACCAAGAACTGTGACGAAGGTTTTCACGGCGTATTCTCCTGTTGCGCCCCACGGGCTGACGTCAATTCGGTACGGGATTCGGCCGGCGTCACGCCGGCCGAATCCTGACGCCGATCAACTGGTCGCGACAGGGATGGTTCCCGCCGCAGCCTCGTTTCGTCGCATAAACGATTATTTTTTGAGCGAATCCCGGATTTCGCGCAGCAGCAGGACATCCTCTGGCGTGGCTTCGGCGGTATCTTCCTTGGGCATCAGCTTGTTCACTGCCTTGATAAGCAGGAAGATGATGAACGCCAGGATCAGGAAGTTCACCAACACGGTCAGGAACTCGCCCCAGCCGAACATGGCGACGCCCGCCGCCTTGAGGTCGGTGTAGCTGGCAGGATTGCCCTTGAACCCGGCGGGGATTTCGCCAAGCCGGAGGAAATAGCCGGAAAAGTCCGCTCCACCGAAGAGATAGCCGACCACCGGCATAATCAGATCGTCGGTCAGCGATTTGGTGATGGTGGCGAAAGCGCCACCGATGATGACACCGACGGCCAGGTCCATGACGTTGCCGCGGTTGATGAAGGTTTTGAACTCAGAAATCAGGCCCATGTACAAACCCCTTATACTGACTGCGATAATATCAGAATGGCCCGTTGCGTCGAACGGGGCAACGCCCTATTTCCATCGTCGAAACAAAAGCCGAGGATGTTCCATGACGCTCCTGCGCCGCTTCTCCACTTTTCTGCTGCCGATCTTCGGCGCCCTTGCCCTCTCCGCTTGCGGCATCAACAGCGTGCCGACCGCCGAGGAGGATGCGAAGGCCAAATGGGCTGACGTCCAGGCGCAGTATCAGCGCCGGGCCAATCTGGTCGGCAATCTCGTCGCCACGGTGAAGGCTGCGGGCAAGCAGGAACAGGACACGCTGGTCAGGGTCACGGAAGCCCGCGCCAAGGCGACATCGATTCAGATCAATGCCGAGGATTTGTCCGACCCCGCCAAGGTCGCGCAGTTCCAGGCTGCCCAGGCACAGCTCAGCCAGGGCCTGGGTCGCCTGCTCGCTTCGGTTGAGGCCTATCCGGACCTGAAGACCAACGAGAATTTCCTGCAACTCCAGTCGCAGTTGGAAGGCACGGAAAACCGCATCGCTGTCGCCATCCGCGACTATAATGGCTCGGTGCAGGCTTATAACACCCGCATCCGCACCTTCCCCGACGCGATCGGCGCGAAGCTGATCCATGGCGCCAAGCCCATGACCCCGTTCCAGGCGACCACGCCGGGCGCGGAGGAAGCGCCGAAGGTCGATTTCGGCAATTGAGGCAGTGCGCACAGGACATCTGCCTCCCACAACGCCGTTCGGGCTGAGCCTGTCGAAGCCCTGCTCTTTCTTGTTCTTGAAGAAATGTGCAGGCCTTCGACATTCAGGTGGGGCAAGCGCCGCGCCTGAACAGCGCGAACGGTCGAAAGGCTGAGCGAACATGGCCGGTCCATTACGGCGGATATCACACATACTCCTGCTCCTCATGCTGCTGGTCGTCATGCCGGCAGCATGGGCACAGAATTTCCCCAAGTTCGACGACAAGGGCGTGGTCGATGCCGCGAGCATCCTCGATCCGGCGCAGGAACAGGCGCTCAGCCAGAAACTGATCGCGCAGAAGCAGGCGAGCGGCCGGTCGCTGGTCGTGGCGACCATCCCCGACCTGCAGGGCTATGACATATCCGACTATGGCTATCGCCTCGGCCGCGCCTGGGGGATCGGCGACAAGGACAATAATGGCGCGCTGCTGATCATTGCGCCTAACGACCGGAAAGTGCGCATCGAGGTCGGCTATGGCCTGGAAGGTATCCTGACCGACGCCCTTTCTTCCCAGATCATCCGCACCGCCATTACTCCGCGCTTCAAGGCCGGCGACATGGCGGGCGGCGTCAATGCCGGTGTGGACGAGATCACAACCCTGCTCGCCCTGCCCCCTGACCAGGCGAGGCAGCGTGCCGCAACCGCAGAAGCGAATGCGCGCAAGCAGGACGATGGCGGCGGCTCGATCATAGGCTTCTGGGCCATTTTGTTCATCGTCTTCTTCGTCGTCCTGCCGTTGCTGTCACGGGCACGCGGCGGCAAGCGCTACATGCGTGGCGGTGGCATTCCACCCGTCATCATCTGGGGGCCGGGAACGGGCGGCTCCGGCTGGGGATCAGGTGGCGGCGGAGGCTGGGGTGGCGGCGGAGGCTGGGGTGGCGGCGGAGGCTGGGGTGGCGGCGACAGCGGCGGCGGTGGATTTTCAGGCGGTGGCGGCTTCGGCGGCGGCGGCGCATCGGGGGATTGGTGATGCAGCTTCATCTCACGACCGCCGACCATGACCTCGTCTCCGCCGCCGTGACGGCAGCGGAAGCGCACACCTCCGGCGAGATCGTCACCATCGTCGCACGACGATCCGACAGCTATCATGATGTGGGCCTGAGCTGGGCGGTGGCGGCGGTATTCATCGCCCTGTCGCTGATGGCCGCCTTCCCCGCCCACCTGCGCGGCTTCCTTTCCATGCTGCTGCTCGACTGGGAGCATGAACTGGCCGACTGGAAACTGCTGATGGGGTTGCTCGGCATCCTCATCCTCAAATATCTGGTCGTGCGCTATCTGCTGGCGATCATGACGCTGCGGATGCTGATGACCCCGCGCGCAACCAAGGCGCGACGGGTACGACGGCGCGCCATCCTCCTCTTCCGCACCGCTGCCGAAGCCCGCACGCGCGGGCGTACCGGCGTGCTCATCTATCTCTCGCTCGACGAACATCGCGCCGAAATCGTCGCCGACCGCGCGATTAACGAGAAAGTCGCCCCCGAAGCCTGGGGTGAGGCGATGGCTGCGCTGATCCATGCGATCCGCGCCGACCGCGCGGGCGAAGGCCTCGCCGAAGCGGTGCGCCAGGTGGGCGTGGTGCTCGCCGCGCATTTCCCGCGCGCCGACGACGACATCAACGAACTTCCCGACAGGCTGATCGAATTATGACCGACCCCGACCGGACCGTCCCCGAAGAAATAATGTGGGCGGGTCGTTTCATCACTGCCAAGAAACGCGGCAGATGGGAATATGTCGGTCGAGCGCGCGGTATCCACGCCGCCGTCATTCTGGCCATCGACGAAGCAGAAGATGGTCGCCACATCCTGCTGGTCGACCAGTATCGCGTGCCACTGGGCCGCCGATGCATCGAGCTGCCCGCTGGTCTGGTCGGTGACGAGGAGGAAGGCGAGGAAGCCAGCCTCGCCGCTGCACGCGAGCTGGAGGAGGAGACCGGCTATCGCCCGGCCCGCCTCGAATCGCTCGGTCAATTCTACAGTTCCCCCGGCATGGTGTCGGAAAGCTTCACCCTGTTCCGCGCTTATGATCTGAAGAAGACCGGCGAGGGCGGCGGCGTCGACGGAGAGGACATCCATGTCCATCGCGTATCGCTCGACACCCTCCCCGACCAGATCGCCGCCTGGCGCGCAGAAGGCTATGCGATGGACGTGAAGCTGCTCCTGCTGCTCGGCGCGGGCATGGTTGCCTGACACACGACATCAAGGCACCCGATACCAGCCCGCCACCCGCTCCAGCGCCAGGGTCAGCACCAGTTTCCCCGCACGGCTCGGCCAGCCCAGCGCCTTTTCGGCCGCGACCAGCCCCTCGCCTGCGCAGGCGACGCGCCAAAGGATATCCGCCAACCCCGGTCCCGCTGCGCTGACCGCCCCGTCGAACCGTTCGCGCGCGGACAGTTGCGTCAGGGTCGGATCGGCCCGTCCCCACGTCCCATGCCGCCCGCCCTCGCGCGGGGCCGCATCCCAGCGCATCGTCACCCGCGCACTAAGCCCGGCCTTTTCCCAATCTGCGCGCAGCAGGTCGCCGGCAACATAATGACGTTCGCTCAAATGCCCGCGTGCCCGCAGCCAGGCCAGCGGCGATTCGCCCAGATGCACCATCACCTTCTGCTGTCGGCCGTCCGGCCCCTCGACAAGCTGTTCGACATGGTTCGTCATCCGCGCCTCCATCACAAAGAATCAGGATGATGATGCTTGCCACGCCGGATAATTTGTAGGAAAGAGAAAACCAAATAGGTTATTCAAGAGGCCCGCATGATTACCCGCATCCGTGAGGTCCGCAAGACGAAGGGGCTGACCCTGGAGCAGGTCGGCGCCTTGTGCGATCCGCCCACCACTGCCCAGACGATCGGGCGGCTGGAAACCGGAACCCGCACCGTGTCGGTCAAATGGCTGAACCGCATCGCCCAGGCGCTGGGCGTTACCAGCGCCGAACTGGTGGCGCTGCCTGGACAAAGCGAGATCACCGTCGCCGCGCTGCTCGGCCCCGATGGCGCACGCGCACCGACCCGCGCCCTCACCTTCCCGCCCTCCATCGCCTCGGACGGCATGGTCGGCGTGCATGTGGGCGCCAGCATCGGCGACTATCGCGCGGGCGACGCCATCTGGTGCCGCCGCATCGCACCGGAGGAATATGGCAACGCGCTCAACCGCGACGTGCTGCTGCCCCGCCCCGCCGGCCGCTTCCTGTTCGGCCGCCTGATCGGCCGCGAAGGCGACCGCCTGCAACTGCTGCCGCTCGGCTCCGGCACGCGCCAACTGGTGCTGACCGACCCGCCCTGGGCCGCCGTTGCAGAGCAACTCGTCCGACGACTCTAGCCATTCCGCCGCTCTGCGCTTAACCATGCGTCAAAAGCTGTGCATCCAGAGAGGGACCATGACACTCAACGTCCTCATGTTGTCGACCCTCTTCCCCGACATCAGCCGGCCCAATTTCGGCGTGTTCGTGGAACGGCAGGCGCTGGAACTGGCGAGCCGCCCCGAAGCCGAAGTCACCGTGATCGCGCCGATCGGCCTCCCACCCTGGCCGCTCTCGCTCGCCGGCCGCTATGCGCCGCTGCGCGCGCTGGCGCGCAAGGAACGCTGGCGCGAACTGACGGTTTACCGCCCCACCTTTCCGATCATTCCCAAGTTCGGCGGCCGCACCAATGTCGGCGCCATGGCCCGTGCGATTCTGCCGCTGATAAGGCGGCTCCATGCAGAAAAGCCGTTCGACGTGATCGACGCCAGCTTCTTCTTCCCGGACGGCCCGGTGGCGCAACGATTGTCGAAGGCGCTGGGCATCCCCTATTCGGTCAAGGCACGCGGGGCCGACATCCATTATTGGGGCACGCAAAGCGGCACGCGCAAGATGGTGCGGCGGGCCGCCGATGGCGCGGCCGGATTGCTCGCCGTATCGGACGCGATGCGTCGGTCGATGGTGCGCATGGGCATCGATGCCGACAAGATCCAGGTCCATTATACCGGCGTCGATCTGGACAGCTTCGACGTCACCGATCGCACGGCAGCCAAGGCCGCACTGGATTTCAATGGGCCGGTGGTGCTCAGCGTCGGCGCGCTCATTCCGCGTAAGGGGCAGGACTTGTTGGTGCGCGCCCTGCCACAGTTGCCCGACGTCACCCTGCTGCTGGCGGGGCAGGGCCAATATCGCCGCGCGCTGGAGGCGTTGGCGCTCGACCTGGGCGTCGAACGGCGGATCGGCTTTCTGGGGTCAGTGCCGCATCACAAGCTGCCGCGTATCTTTGCCGCCGCCGACGTCATGGCGCTGCCGTCCGAATCGGAAGGGCTGGCCAATGCCTGGGTCGAATCGCTCGCTTGCGGCACGCCGATCGTCATCAGCGACGTGGGCGGCGCGCGTGAGTTGCTCGACCGGCCCGATGCGGGCCGGATCGTGGCGCGCGATCCCGATACGATAGCCGCTGCCATCAGGGCGATCCTGGACAATCCACCCGCACAGGCCGCAGTGCGCGAAGCAGCGCTGCGCTTCACCTGGCAAGCGAATGGCGACACACTGCTCGCCCATCTTCAGGACATTGCAGCGTCCGGTTGATCGCCGACCGGCAGCAACCGGGCGCGACCGTCAGGCGTCGGGAAACACCCTTCGTCGAACGGCAGCTCGCCCCAGCGCCAGGGCGTCAGCTCCTCATAGGCGGGGTTGGAAATCGGCGCATGGCGCTTGAGGTTGAGCAGCCGCATACCGTCATTCTGATAGGCGGTCAGGCGCACATGCTCGCGATAAATGTCGGCGGCCCATTCATAGTGGAAGGCGTCGTTCCATCCCATCGCCTGCGCTACCTTGGTCAGCATCCACCAGTCCGGCCGCGCCGCGCCGGGCAGATCGAGCAGGCGGCGCTGGCGACTGATCAGCCGATCCATGCCGGTCAGTGTCCCGTCCTTCTCGATCCAGGCGGCCGAAGGCAGTTGGAAAGTCCAGCCGGTCGCATCCGGTTCAGCCCGATCGGTCGCGCGGATCGACAAGGGCACCAATGCGCGTGCCTCTGTTAGCCATGGCGCTGCGCCGGCATCCGCACCAATGCTCCACAGCGCCTTGACCCGACCGTCGCGCATCGCCTCCAGCAGCGCTTCGCCTTCCAGCCCCCCCGTCTCCTGCACCATGTTGCGCGCGCCCCAGAAGCGGGCGGTGCGGGCCAATGCATCGGCATCGAAACCCATATGAGCGGCCAGGCTGTCAGCCTTGCACCCCACCTCACGCGCGCCCATGCCATTGGCGCCGCCGCCGATCAGGAAGGGCGCCGCGCCCGGCCGCCCGATCCGCCCGGTGGCGAGATGCAGGTTCAGGATCGCAGACGATGCTCCATCATCCGCCGCACTGGACAGGGTCAGCGCTCGACCATCAGCGGCCCATAGCTCGTAGAAGGCGCGAATCGATGCCGGCGGCAATCCGCAGCCACGGGCGACCGACCAGATGTCATGCCCCCGGCGCAGCGCATCCCAATAACCGGGCGGCACCGCGACACCATGCGTCAACCAGTCCGGATCGAC
Organism: Sphingobium sp. BYY-5; assembly: GCF_022758885.1. Lineage (NCBI taxonomy): Bacteria > Pseudomonadati > Pseudomonadota > Alphaproteobacteria > Sphingomonadales > Sphingobiaceae > Sphingobium > Sphingobium sp. BYY-5. The sequence continues at coordinate 42,894 of NZ_JALEBH010000001.1, read as the reverse complement.
CAAGCCGGTGTCGTAACAATGGAGCAGCAGGCCGCCGATCAACCGCGCGATGCTGTCCTGCGCCACGGGCAGATGCAGATCGGCTTCCAGAGCATCCCCCTCCCCCGCCGGCGCGACATGGATCAGCCGCGCGCCATCCGCCCGCGCCGCCTGAACCCGGTCGATCAGCACCGGATAGTCGCGCGAAATCGTCGCGCCCAACAGCAGGATGACGCCGGCCCTGCCGATATCCTCGCAAGCGGCCGGCATCACATCCTCGCCATAAGCGGCGCGCTGCAACTCCGCGAGGCCGCCGCGCCAAGGCGCATGGATGTGGGCCGATCCGAAAAACCCCTTCATCAGCTTGTTGGCGACATAATAATCTTCGGTCAGCAAACCGCCGCCGACATGCAGCGCGATGCTGCCGGGGCCATGACGCGCAAGGATGGCGGAAAGACGCCGCGCCAGTTGCGCAATGACCCTGTCCCAGCTTTGCCGCCGCCCATGCACCAGCGGATCGAGCAACCGCCCGTCAAGGTCCACGCTGTCTTCCAGCACGCGCGCCCGCGCGCACAGCAACCCGCCATTGGCCGGATGGGTCGCGTCGCCCTCGATCCGCAACTGCCGGTCCTCGCCCGTCAATACACGGATGCCGCAACCGACGGCGCACTGGCCGCACTGGCTCCTCACGATCGCCATGGTTAGCGCGGATTCCGGATGCGATCGATCATTGTCGCCGACTCTAGCCGATTGAAGCCATGGACAAAAGCGCGCGCCGCTTGCCTGGTCGGCGCGACCGGCGCACAGAGGCGGCATGATGACGCTGCTGTTTCGCGCCCTGGCGCTGTTCGCCCTGCTCGGTTCCTCGATGGCACACGCCACCCCCGGCGATCGCGGACCGCTGCTGTTGGCGGCAGCAAGTATGCAGGAGGCGATGAACGCGGCGGCGGACGCCTGGGCAGCGCACGGCCATCCCCGCCCGGTCCTCTCCTTCGCCGGTTCCTCCGCCCTCGCCCGGCAGATCAAGGCCGGCGCGCCTGCCGACCTATTCCTGTCCGCCGACGAAGAATGGATGGACGATGTCGAGCGCGCAGGCCTGGTGGCGCGCGGCACGCGGGTCAATCTGGCGGGCAACCGGCTGGTGCTGATCCGTCCGGCCAGCAAGCCCGTTTCCTTGCGGATCGGGCGCGCCATGCCGATCGCCCGCGCGCTGGGCGACGGGCGCCTCGCCATGGCCGATCCCGACAGCGTCCCCGCCGGCAAATATGGCAAGGCGGCGCTCACCGCGCTCGGCGTCTGGCCGTCGGTCGAAAGCAAGGTGGCCCGCACTGACAATGTCCGCGCCGCCCTTGCCCTGGTCGAGCGTGGCGCCGCACCGCTCGGCATCGTCTATGCGACTGATGCGCGCGCCAACAAAAGCGTTGCCGTCATCGGCGCTTTTCCCGTCGGCAGTCATGCGCCGATCCGCTATCCCGTCGCTCGATTGACCGCCAGCCGGCACAAGGATACGGAAGCCTTTCGGCGTTTCCTGCTGTCTTCGGCGGGACGCGCGATCCTGACGCGCTATGGCTTCAGCGCGCCCTGACCCTCATTTCTGGCAGGCAACGATGGCCGCGATCACCGCCAGCGTTTCCTGCGGGTCGCGCACCCGCACCGTGTCCAGCCCCAGTTCCTTGGCCGGATAGTCGTTGCCACCGGGGAAGATGGCGTCGCCGATAAACATCATCGCATCGAGCGCAATGCCGCTGGCGTCGCGCAGCTTCTTGAGGCCATAGGCCTTGTCCACGCCCTCACGAGTGATGTCGATCGATGTCGCCCCGCCCATGTTGATCGAGAGGCCGGGCAAGCGCCGACGCAGGTCTGCCTGGATGATCTTGCGCTTGGCGAAATCGGGGTCCCATCCCTCCTTGGCATGGATCGGCGCCTGCTGGCCGAGCGCGGAAAAGGTGATCTGGCTGCCGCGATCCTCAATCCGTTCGCCCCAGACTTGTTCGGGCACAAAGCCGGTCGCTTCCAGCGCCGCATCGAACGCCTCCAGGATCGCGCCCTTCTGCCCCGCATCGAACAATTCGGCATAGACCGGATTCCAGCCGCCATCCCCATATGTGTACAGCTTCGTGCCCGTGGTCGGCATCAGCCACAGCCGGGTCACATCCGCGCGCACCGGCAGACGGCTCGCCACCTGCTTGTCGAATTGCGGCCAGTCGCCGCCGGAAATCACCGCCACATGCGCAACCTCCAGCAGGTCGGCCAACGCCTCACCCATCGCCTCGCCCAGGGGCTGCTTGCTCTCGGCCAGGGTCCCATCAAGGTCGAACGCGATCAAGTCTTTCATACGGCTATCCAGTCAGAGGAAAGGGTAAAGCGAATGGCGGCGCGCGCCATGCGGCTGCGCGCTACACCATCGCCCACCCTATCCGCAACCTTGCCGAGCATGGCCGCACTTTCTTGACGAGCGGACCCATATCGCCCACCCATCGGGACATGAATGTCTCCCTGACGCCGGACGATTGGGCCGTCATCGTCCTCTCGCTCAAGGTCAGCCTGGTCGCGGTGGCAGCCATGCTGCCGATCGCCTTCGCGCTCGCCTGGGTGCTGGCGCGCTGGCGCTTCCCCGGCAAGCTGCTGCTCGACGCGCTGGTCCACCTGCCGCTGGTGGTGCCGCCGGTCGTGACCGGCTGGCTGCTGCTGATCCTGTTCGGCATCAACGGCCCCATCGGTCGCTGGCTCGATCAATGGTTCGGCGTTACTTTGCTGTTCCGCTGGACCGGCGCGGCGCTCGCCGCTGCGATCATGGCCATGCCGCTGATGGTGCGGGCGATGCGCCTGTCGATCGAAGCCGTCGACCGGCGGTTGGAGCAGGCCGCGCAGACGCTGGGCGCTTCCCGCCTGCGCAGCTTCCTGTCCATTTCACTGCCGCTCTCGCTGCCCGGCATATTGGCGGGCGCGATGCTGGGCTTTGCCCGCTCGATCGGCGAGTTCGGCGCGACCATCACATTCGTCTCCGACATTCCCGGCGAAACCCGCACCCTGCCGATCGCCATCTATGCTGCACTGCAGGTGCCGGGCGCCGAAACCACGGTCAGCCGCTTCGCGATCATCTCGGTCCTGCTTTCGCTCGGCGCATTGCTCCTGTCCGAACTACTCGCCCGCCGGGTCACGCGGGGGCATGTAACCCATGTCCTTTGACATCGCCGTCCGCCGCCGCCTGGGTGATCGCGACATCGCCTTCACCTGCCGCGCCGACGCCCGGCTGATCGCGCTGACCGGCCCGTCGGGCGTGGGCAAGACCAGCATCCTCAACATGGTCGCGGGCCTGCTGATACCGGACGAGGGGCATATCGCGGTGGGTGGCGAGCGGCTGTTCGACAGCGCCATCGGCATCGACTTGCCGGTCGCGGCGCGCCACGCCGGCTATCTGTTCCAGGATCTGCGACTCTTCCCCCATATGCGGGTCGACGCCAATCTACGCTATGGCCGCCGTTCCGGAGGCCGCCTTTCGCAGGACGAAGTACTTGCCTTTCTCGGCATCGGCCATCTGCTCCACCGGATGCCAGCAAGCCTGTCTGGCGGCGAGGCGCAACGAGTCGCGATCGGCCGAGCGCTCCTGTCGGCCCCTCGCTTCCTGCTGATGGACGAACCGCTCACCGGCCTGGACCGGGCGCGACGCGAGGAGATATTGCCACTGATCGAACGGCTGCGCGACGAGATCGGCCTACCCATCCTCTACGTCACCCACGATCTGCGGGAAGCCGAAAGACTGGCCGACCTGATCGTCGAGATGCCGGAGAATTGAACCGGCACACTATGAAATAGGTCGACAGGAAAGCGATTGGCCGCCAACAATGAAACCGATGGAACAGCAAGATAATGATGCGCAAACGCCACCGGACGAGGTGCAAACTGCCTCAACCGCCACGATCGAGCAACGTCTGGGCACTTTGGAAGGAATGATACTCCACAGCATCAGTCGCATCGATGGCGTGCAGCATCTGGTAGAGTTGCTCCTCAACGAAGCGCTTGCACGCCGCCAGACGAACACCTCTCGTCCCGAAACGGCTTCGCTTTGGTCGCCGGCAGGTTTCCCCTTTCTTCCACGCAATTATCCGGTCCATTTCGGCACCGAGCGCCCGTTCGACTATCGGGACGCGCAGGATTATCTGGCCAGCGGCTGGTATGACATGGAGCCTTGGGGCATCTGGGGCCGAGACACAGTCCAGACTCTCCGCTTCGCATTGGAAGAGCATCACGGCGGCTATGTCACCGTGCACCTGACTTTGTTGGCTTTAATCCCCCTTGGCGGGAATAAGGTTAACGTCGACATCAGCGCCAACGGCTATTTCCTGGGCAGTTTCCGTGTCGGACCATTGCCTCAGCTCGTACAGTTGCGCCTACCGCCATCCTGCGTTGACGGTGGTGATATTCTGCTTCAACTGCGCCCAGAAACGACCCATTCTCCCGCCTCCATAGGGTTGGCCCCGGATGGGCGCATATTGGGCGTCGGCCTGGTTTCGCTGGACGTAAGTTGATGCCCCTGACGCGCGGATTGGATGGCCGAGATGTCATAATCATACGATAGAGTTGGCAATCTGCCATTCCATCGGAGGATGTAAAATGGGGGATCGACGAACCCGAACATTCCATTTCCTCAGCACGGCTCCGCTCCCCTAACCATGCCTCCCTATGATATCCGTTGAGGCGGAATCCGGAAACTGTTCCTACCGAATCCACAAAGTCATGCAGAAAATCTTATCTTGATTGCGAAGCACGCCAATTTGTGGCTACTTCTTGATCTTAACGGATGAGGGAATCACAATTCCCGATGGGTTTGCACAATTTTCAACTTAACGCGCCGCATTTGAATGTGGATCAGCGAAGGAGCAAAGTACAAACACATGGCCAATCTTATCGTTACGGGAGGTGCGGGCTTTATTGGCGCAAACTTCGTTCGTCATTGGCGCAAGACGTCGCCCAACGATGCTATCGTCGTTCTAGACGCCCTGACCTATGCCGGCAATCCCGCCAATATTGCCGAGGTAGATGACATAAGCTTGGTGGAAGGGGATATTTGTGACACTTCACTGATTTCACGGCTGATAGCGGATCATGACATCGACACCATTGTCCATTTCGCCGCGGAAAGCCATGTCGACCGCTCGATCACCGGGCCTGACGCCTTCGTCACCACCAATGTGATCGGCACGCACAGCCTACTGAAGGCAGCAAAGACCGCCTGGCTCGACAAGGGGACTGGCCGACCGCATCGCTTCCATCATGTTTCCACCGACGAGGTCTATGGCACGCTGGAACTGGATGATCCGGCCTTCAGCGAAACCACGCCCTACGCGCCCAATTCGCCTTATTCCGCGTCCAAGGCCGGATCGGACCATCTGGTACGCGCCTATCATCACACCTATGGGCTGGAAACGACCACGAGCAACTGCTCGAACAATTATGGCCCTTACCAGTTTCCCGAAAAACTGATTCCGCTCTTCACGCTCAACGCACTGTCGGGCAAGAATCTGCCTATTTACGGCGACGGGATGAACATCCGCGACTGGCTGCATGTCGAGGATCATTGCATCGGCATCGAACTCATCCTGCGCAAGGGACGGGTTGGTGAGACCTACAATGTCGGTGGCGGCCAGGAACTGCCGAATATCGAGGTCATCAAGGAAATCTGTCATGGTGTGGATGAGGCTTTCGCCCGCAAACCGGCCCTTGCCACGATGTTCCCGAACGCGCCTGCCGCAAAGGGCCGTCCTTCGGGCGAGCTCATGACCTATGTGCAGGATCGCAAGGGTCATGATCGCCGCTACGCGATCGACGAGACCAAGATTCGTTCCGAATTGGGCTATGCACCATCGCGCGATTTCCCGCAGGGCTTCGCCGATACGCTGAGCTGGTTCCTCGACAATCAGGATTGGTGGCGTCCGCTGACCGGGCGGGCTGCGCTGGTCGCCTGACGGGCGATCGCCTTCCCGTCACTCAGGATTGAACCCTTCACCGGGCAGACTGTCAGTTAGCAAGGACTTTCGATGAAACTCGACCTCATCATTCCCGTTTATCGCAATGTCGATCTGGTTCGGGCCTGCCTGGAATCACTGACGGCGCATCTGGATGAAATTCGTGTCCATAGTCCAACGATCATTGTCATCAACGATTCGCCCGATGACGAGGCAGTCGGGCGCTACCTGACCGAGTGTCAGGCAGCAGGCCTTGTCGACATCTATATTCGCAATCCGGAAAATGTCGGCTTCGTAAAGAGCGTCAACAAGGGGCTAGCGATCGCCAAAAAACATGGTGCGGGCGCAATCCTGGTGAACAGTGACACGATCACCTACCAGAATACATTGTCGGAAATGGTGGCGGTGCTGCAATCCGATCCACAGATCGGCTTCGTCTGTCCACGGTCGAACAATGCGTCGATTGCCACCTTCCCTCAGTCCCCCCACAATCTCTCCGGCATCGCGACCACGCCGGAGATTTGCCATATCGCATGGGAATCAGTGTATCGCCATCTACCGCGCCATACGTTGGCGCCCACGGCAGTAGGCTTCTACATGCTCATATCCCCGCAGGTGATCGCCAATTTCGGTTATCTGGATGAAGAATTCGGGATCGGCTACGAGGAAGAAAATGACTTGGTGATGCGCGCCGGCAAAGTGGGCTATCGTGCCGCCCTCGCAAACCATGCCTTCGCCTATCATGCCGGCTCCGCATCCTTCATGCTGCATGAAATGGACTTGAAGGGACAGCAGCAGAGCAACCTTCAGAAAATGACGGCACGCCATCCCCAATTCCTGCCGCTGGTGCAGGAATTTGAGCGTTCACCCGAATATCGGGCCATGACCCAGATCAAGAATCTGGTGCCGACCGCCGACGGCAAGCTCAAGATCGCGCTGAACTTGCTCACTATGGGCAGCCATCACAATGGCACCAATGAGCAGAATGTGAACATTCTGCATGCTTTGGATGAACTGCCCCATGGCGATTTCGAAATTTACGTGATCTGTGATCGCACGGCAGCGGAATTTCATGGACTGAGCAAGTTGAAGAATATCAAACTGCGCACCGAGATCGCACCCGTCTATGCCATCTCGATCTTGCTCTGCCAGCCTTTCGACCTGCATGAGGTCAATGTCATGGAACATCTGGCCCCCATCAATATTTACGGAATGCTGGATGTCATAGCCTTGGATTGCGGCCATCTGCACGGCAATAATTTGGATGGCGGCAAGAATGTCTATACACTCTGGTCCCATATTGCGCGCAATGCCAACGGGCTGTTTTTCAACAGCCGATTCTCACACGATATTTTTGTCAGCCGATTCTCGCGCAAATATCGGGCGGACGACTATACTCGCCTCCTGCCAACCAGGCTGGCTGCCTACAAGGGCCGCTACGCCGGTCTGCCAACGGGACGTGAGCATGTTCTGGTGATGGGCAATCACTTCGCACACAAGGCAGCGGGAATCACGGGACGCATCATTGCCGAGCATATTCCCAGCCTCTCTGTCATCGTCATGGGCGCTGGCAATGGTGGAGAACTCCGTAATATTCGCGAATTGCAGGCAGGCGTGGTGCCTGACTCGGAAATGAACGAGCTTTTTGCCACAAGCAGCGTGATCGTCCTGCCCTCCTATTATGAGGGGTTTGGCCTGTCCTTGTTGCACGCGCTCACCCTGGGCAAACCGATTGTGGCTCGCGATATTCCCGCGACACGAGAGATTCTTTCGTCATTTGATTCGATCGAAGGCCTGTTCCTCTATTTTGATGATCAGGACCTGCCTGGACAGATCCGTAAAGCAGTCGAATTCGGGCGATCGACGGTCGTCGAGCGGGATGGCATAGATTGGCATGAATGGTCGAAAGGGCTGTTCGATTTTGCGACCGATCTGATCGCCAAGTCCGACTTGTATGACCGGCTTATGGATCGAATAGAAGATGGCGACGTTATGCGTAAGCTTGCAAGTGAAGTCGTCGCGCCACCACCGCCAGTCAACCTCACGCCGTCTGCGACGGTCGACGTACCCGCTATCCTCGCGCTCGACGATCAAGCCTTTGTCGAAGCTTTCTACAAGCAGGCGCTTGGGCGCAACCCCGACCCCGCAGGCCTCTCGCATCATGTAGCGTTGCTCAGCAGCGGCGTTTCGAAATCGGATATGCTCCGCTCGATCCTCCAGTCTCCCGAATTTGCGGAACGCCGCGCGTCAATCACCGTGATCGGCGCAGAATTAGTGAGCAAGAAGACCAAGACTGGGGGATGGCTGCGGACGCGCCACTGATCCGCGGCACCTTGTCGATCAACTTGCGAAAGTCGACCGGCAAGGCGCACAAAGGGCTTGACCGGCCTCCAAACCCCGCTTATCTGCGGCCTCCCAAGCGGGGCCACCCCGTTTCTGATGCCCGATCGTCTAATGGTAAGACTACGGACTCTGACTCCGTCAATCGAGGTTCGAATCCTCGTCGGGCATCCATTTCCCAAGATATTCCAGATAATTATAAGCAATCGGTCACGTCATGCCGACGCTGGCCTCAGTCCCTGAAAGCACGGCCTGCAGGATCAGGCGGCGTCACCCCGCACCACACCCATGGACCGTCGCCTGCGTCCGACCGGTTGCGGCATCGGCAACACTTCGGACGGCTCCTTTTCCAGTCGCCCGACCGCGTTGGCGACGAGCATCTGCAACCCTGCCTCACTGAGCAGACCCCCACGAATAAGGCAGCGGTCCTCCAACACACGGCGAAAAGCGGAATAGAGTTCCATATCCGGCTGACGTGGCGCTGCCCAGAAATCGTCGAGACTGGTATGGTGAACCACGCCAGGCACCTTGTAGACCGCATGGCCCAGCACGACCACCGGCTTGCCGCTGTTGAGCGCCAGCGTTCCCACCGTACTGTTCACCGTCACCACACCCCGCGACCTGCCCACCACTTCGGCAATGTCCCAGTCAGCCAGATAGCAAACCCGATCCGCGACTCCATAATGAGTCGCCAGCCGCTTTGTCAGGCGATTCCAGGCGACAAGGCCTGGATCGAGCGGATGCCGCTTCACGACCAGCAAGACATGTTTCGGAGCATGTTGCGCAAAGCTCTTGATGACGAAGCGCAAGGCAGCACGCATATTGCCGAAGGGCGAATGCACCCGGATCTGATAGTCCGAATTGAGCTGCAACGGCAGGGTGAAATAGGGCCGATCCTTGATCGCTTCCCATACTGCCAGCGATCGCCTCGCTTCTCCCTGCCGCATCATCAGCTTGCAGCACCAGGCGGCCGATTCGAGCAGAAAACTGTGTGGCCGATGTGTCCTGTAATAGGGGAAGTAAGGCCGCATCATCGCTGACGCGAGGCCGTTCCGCATGGTGTTGCGCGCCCGTGCCCGGAAAGTCGAAGGGACAGTCGGCTCGACAACTTCAGCATCAGGCAGGTTTTGCACCTGGTCGAGAAACCATTGCGGGTCGAGCGGCAAGGTCGAATTGCCGTTCACGCCATCATCCTGCAGCGTCAGAAAATCGGGCCGGATATAGCCTTCCTCCATACAATGGACGCGCAGACCGCGCAGGCGCGCCATGCCGTGCGCCGATGTATGATAGGGTCGGCAATCACCGTATAGGATCAGGTCGGTGACACCTAGATTGACAATGAAATCGTCGAAGAAGAGCGGCCAGTTGCGGAAAGTGCCACGATAATCCGTGGCCACTCCAGGCCAATCGATCTTGTCGCCGCCATTGATGTTGATCCGCAACGCGCGATGCCCCCTGTCGCGCAGGGCATCAGCCAACATCGCGAAATAGGGGCCATGCGGTCCTTGCAGGAACAGGAAAGTTTTCATCGACGCTTCAACCACGAAGATACTCTGCGGACAATGTCATAAATCTTCGTAACTTCCCCTGTAACGTCCGTAACCGGATAAGCGATGTCACCGGCGGCGTCGACCCGCTCGCCATGCGCTCGACCATCACTTCCGGTCCACATGGCAATTGCGTCGACGGATCCAGATAACGAGGATAGAGAATCAATGCAGCGGCGACAAGCTGATCCAGGGTCAAGCGCCGCCCCCGCCTGACGACCACCTGGGCAAGGTCGCGGGTCAGCCCCCAGCCGGCATAAAAGGGCATACCATGTACCGTGACGCGGCAGCCACGCATAAGCGCCTCGAACCCGGTCAGGGAGCTGAGGACATGCACCTCATCGACGGCCTGAACCAGTTCCATCAACGGCGCGCCGCTGTCGATCGCGTCGGCATGGGCAAGGGCGACGGCATCGGTCAAATGTCCCTTGCGATGACCGGCCTGCACATCGGGATGGGGGCGGTAGACGATCCAGGCGTCGGGTTCCGCACGACGCACCCGCGCAAGAAAATCGAGATTGCCACCGACATCCGCACCACCGAACCGGACAGATAGATCATCTTCGACCTGCCCTATGGCCAGCACCGTGCGCCGGCCTTCCGGGAGCGACAACATATCTCCAGCCTCCGGACCATATTTGGTCACACCGGCCGAACAGATGCGCGCGCGCAGTCGCGCCGCACGCTCAACCAGCGGTGCCGGGAAATCATGGGTCGCAAGCAGCATCTCCAGATCGCTCGCGGCACGCGCGTCATAATAAATGCCCGTGCGGTCGACGACCACCGACCCGGGCGGATGCAAGGCTGCGCCCAGGCCGCTCGATCGGATGAACCCATCCTCCACCTGCGCCAGCGCTATGTGCTGCGTGGCGGCAGCCTGCACGGTGGTTGACGGCACGCGGGATGGCCAGACAGCCAGCGCGCCCCTCTCCTGCCGCGCCCGGCGCAAACCGCGCGATACGGACAGAAGGGGCGGCGATTGCACCCCGTCCCACAAGAATAGGCGGATCGCTTCCCGCTTCCAGAACGCCATGCCGCTGGCTGCGGCAATGCCGCGATTGCCATCCAGATGCCGCCGCCAGTCGGCCAATTGCATAACGGCTGCGGCCGCATCCACCGGCTCACCTGAAAAAGGATCGCGATACCGCGCCTGGCCGATCGCGGCCCTTGCCGCCGCCCGCAGCCTTGCGGGATCGATCCGCGTGCCATCCGAACCGATCACCGGCACGCCCATCAACCCGGCGACCAGCGCCCATTCATCCTGCTCCATCGCATGGAGCGCCTGCGCGCCCTCGATCAGCGCCCAGGGATCACAATCGGCCGGCAGCATCCTGCCGACCACGGGCGCTCGCCCCTTCCCCGGCAGCAGGCCGATCTGATCGGGATACAGCCCCGCCAGCGCTTCGGGGTCAACCGGCGTCCCGATCCGCACCAGCAATCGCACCGGTGGCGGGCGACGCCCCCAGAAAGTGCCACCCACCCGTGCCGCAACCACGCTATCGAGCAGGCTGTCCGATACCGCCTCTCCATCCTGCCCATCGCCAAGCAGCATGGTTATCGCCGCCGTCGAAGGCGCGACATGGGGAAAGGGCGGGGATCGCAGAAAGGGAGTCATGGGCATGAGTCGGCAGTAACCGGCTGACCAGTCGATTCCGCCGCCGCCCCATGCCACATCTTCCCTGAGCGCATCGCGCACTGCATCTTCATGCCCCTTCGCCGCCATCCTTGGGCGGCGGGGGAACGAAGGTCAAGAAACAGAAGCCGTTACTTCTTCGATCAGATCGGCAACGATGTCAAAATAGTCACGCCAGGTCGGCGCGCGCCAGTCCGCGATCCGCGCCAACTGGGCCGCACGTTCCGCCGAATCCGGCGGGGCATAGGCGCAGATGGCGCGCATCCACCCCAGACCGTCGAGCGGATCGAGATAGTCGGGCGCAGCGCCACCCACCTCGCGATGGGCGATGATGTCGCTGCAAATCACCGGCACGCCCGCTGCCAGCGCCTCCACCACCGGCATACCGAACCCTTCGGCAAAGGAAGGCATCAGCATCGCCCTGGCATGGGCGACCAGCGCCTGCATCCGGTTGTCGGACACTTCGCCCGCTTCGATCACATGGCCGCGCAGCGCCTCGGCCCGTTCCAGCATGTCGATGACATTTTCATTTTCCCAACCGCGCCGGCCGACCAGCACCAGCATCGGCGCGCGGTCGCCCTGCTCCTCCACCAGACGCCGCCACAGGTTGAGCAGCAGAAGATGGTTCTTCCGCGGCTCGATGGTCGAGATGTAGACGAAATAGGGCCGGTCGGGCAGGCTCTCGTCCTGCGCGCCGAAAATGTCGGGCGGGTCGGCGCCGAAATGGGCGACGCGCACCACGCGCCCATCCAGCCCCTGCCTCATGTGCGGCACAAGCGCGTCGATCGTCGCCTGGCTGTTGCCGATGATGCCGCTGGCATAGCTGTCGATCGTGCGCACCCGCTTGCGATGCTCGTCGGCGCCCTGGGGCCGCGCATATTCGGGATGGCTGAGCGGGATGACATCGTGAACCAGCGTCACCAGCTTCGCCCCCTCGGCGCGCAGGATCGCGCCGACCTGGCCATGATCGTCCAGATGGTGCGGCGACACCTGCAGATAGATGCGCGGGCGGGTCGCGCGCGGAACGGGGCGGGGCCGGGTGGCGAACATGTGGCGGACCACCGCCGCCTTGCCCTCTCCCGCGTCGGCCGATCGGGCGTTGCGCCATTTGGCCGCGGTGAAGGCTAGGAACTGGCGAACGGCGGCACTGTCCAGCCGGCCATAATAGCCGCCCGCCGGATGGACGGCGGCGAAGGCCAGCCGATCGGGAAGCCGCTCCAGCAATTCGCGGGCATAGACATATTCGACCCGGTCGATCCCGGTCGGCGCCGGATGGAAAGCCCGCGAGAGCAGCCGCGACAGGTCGAGGATAACCTCGCTCTCGCCACGCTGACCCAGGAACCGCTCGCTGGCGCGTTTGGACCGCAGGGCCAGTCGCGCGCCGGGCGCATTGAAGGGACGCAAAGCCATCTCAGCGCCTGTCCCGCAGAGGGGTGGAGAAGGAAAGAGGCATCAGAGCTGCGCGCGAATCTCGTCGGCCAACGCCTGCAATTCGCCTACATCCACCGGCGCGCCATGGCCATGGGCGGCAAAGCCCCTGGGGTCGCCCTCCCAGCGCGGCAGGATATGAACATGCAGGTGGAAGATGGTCTGCCCCGCCGGCGCGCCGTTGAACTGCGCGATCTGGATACCGTCGGGGTCGAGCGCCTTGCGGATGGCGGTGGCGACCTTCTTGGTAGTCGCCATCACCTGCGCCAGCGCCTCATCCTCGATCTCCAGCAGGTTGCGGGCCTTGGACCATTTGGAAATGACCAGCGCATGGCCCCGCGTCTGCGGCATGATATCGAGGAAGGCGAATGTCGTATCGTCCTCGTAAATCTTGGTCGACGGGATCTTGCCCGCCAGGATCAGCGCAAAGACATTGGCGTCGTCATAGGTGCCGTCTAGGCTCATGGAGTGACCTTAGCTGATATAATGGGCGGTCGTCTTAGCAGTGACTTCCTCCGCGGTCACGCCAGGCGCCAGTTCGAAGAGTTTGAACGGGCTATCATGGTCGGGCCGCTGGAACACGCACAGGTCGGTGACGATCATGTCGACCACATTCCGGCCGGTCAGCGGCAGGGTGCAGGCAGGGATGAACTTGGGATCGTCATTCTTGGACACATGCTCCATCACGACGATGATCTTCTTGACGCCCGCGACCAGGTCCATCGCGCCGCCCATGCCCTTGATCATCTTGCCGGGGATCATCCAGTTGGCGATGTCACCATTTTCCGCCACTTCCATCGCGCCCAATACGGTGAGGTCGATATGCCCGCCCCGGATCATCGCGAAGCTGTCGGCCGAACTGAAATAGGCCGACTGCGGCAGTTCGCTGATCGTCTGCTTGCCCGCGTTGATGAGGTCGGCGTCCTCCTCCCCCTCATAGGGGAAGGGGCCGATGCCCAGCATCCCGTTCTCGGACTGGAGCGTCACTTCCACGCCATCGGGAATATGGTTCGCCACCAGCGTCGGAATGCCTATCCCTAAGTTCACATAGAAGCCGTCCTGCAATTCCTTCGCCGCGCGCGCGGCCATCTCGTCACGAGTCCAGGGCATTATTGCTTCTCCCCATCGGTGGGCAGCGCCCACCTTTTGTCCATCGGAAATATGTCATCAAACCCGCCCTTCAGGCCGCTGCCATAGACGGGGTTGGGCAGCACGAACCAGCCATTGCCCCACAGACCCGCGATCGGCGGTTGCAGGGTCGCGGCGCGGCGCGCGGGTACGGACTGCCCGGCATTGAACAGGTCGGAAAAGTCGCCAAGCTGGTCGCCGCCCATGGCGATGACGCAATATCTGGAGGAAATCGTCCAGCGGCGGCCATCCTTGCGCGGACCCATCGCGTCGTCGCCGCTCAGATAGAGCGTCTGGCCATGCACGACATCGCCCAGCCCCGCAGCCTTGATGGCGCGCGCGGTCGCATCGGCATTGGCGGCCGCGCGGTTGGTGTTGAAGATGACCGTCACGCCCAGGCCACGCAGGGCGGCGACGCCCTCGACCGCGCCCGGCACGGCGCTAACCGCACCCTCGCCACTCTTCTCCCATGCATCCCACTCGGCGGCGTTCCAGCCCCGACCGGTCTTCGCATCATGATATTCATAGCCGATGTTGAGCATCACCGTCTCATCGACATCGAATATCGCAGCAAGCGGCCTGTCGCCACAGGGCAGGAATTTCGGCGTATCGAGGCTCGCCCCGTCCGCCAGCACCACGCTGTCGACCGGGCGCGCCTTCACCTTCGCCGTCACATAGCCCAGCAGCGCATGCCAAGCCTGCACCGACAGCGCCGACGCCTCGCCCGACCCGTACAGATACTGCATCCCTGCGGGCGGATTGGCGGGCGGCGCGGAAACAGTCGCGGGCGGCGCGGAGACCGTTGGCGTCGTTGCACAGGCTGCCAGCGGCGCCAGCAGCAACGCCAGGCCTATGCGCGTCATCACCGGCATCAGGCCGCTTCCCGCGCCCGCGTCGTGCGAAACTCGATCTTCTTGTCGTAAGGCGCGCCGATGATCATGCGCTTCACATAAATGCCCGGCAGGTGGATCGCATCGGGATCGAGGCTGCCGACCGGCACCACTTCCTCGACTTCGGCGACGCAGATCTTAGCCGCCGTCGCCATGGGCGCGTTAAAGTTGCGCGCCGTCTTGCGAAAGATCAGGTTGCCGCTCTCATCGGCCTTCCAGCCCTTGATGATCGCGATATCGGCGAAGATGCCGCGCTCCAGGATATAATCCTGTCCGTCGAAATTCTTGACTTCCTTGCCCTCGGCGACCTGCGTGCCAACGCCGGTCTTGGTATAGAAGCCGGGAATGCCCGCGCCGCCGGCACGGCAGCGTTCGGCCAGCGTCCCCTGCGGGCAGAACTCGACTTCCAGCTCGCCGGCCAGATATTGCCGCTCGAACTCCTTATTCTCCCCGACATAGGAGGAGATCATCTTCTTCACCTGCCGCGTGCGCAGCAGCTTACCCAACCCCTCGCCGTCGATCCCGGCATTGTTGGAGGCGATGGTAAGGTCCTTGACCCCCGAATCGCGGATCGCGTCGATCAGCCGTTCGGGGATGCCGCACAGGCCAAAACCGCCCGCGCAGATATGCATCCCGTCGAAGAGAAGCCCCTCCAGCGCAGCCGCGGCATCGGGGTAGAGCTTGTTCACCATCGCCTGTTCCTCTTCCGTCTTTGCTCCTGCCATAGGCAGAGGAAAGGAGTCGGTCAATTTGCTGCGATAGCGAAAAGAAAGGATTTACGGCAGGGTCAAATCAATCCCGCCAGCGGGCTGGACGGATCGGCATAGAGGCGCTTGCCCATGCGCCCGGCGCGATAGGCCATGCGTCCCGCTTCCACGCCCGCTTTCATCGCGGCAGCCATCAGCACCGGGTCTTTCGCCTCGGCGATGGCGGTGTTCATCAGCACACCGGCGCAGCCCAATTCCATCGCCACCGCCGCTTCCGACGCCGTGCCGACGCCCGCATCGACCAGCACCGGCAGCTTGGTGCCTTCCACGATCAGGCGGATCGTCACCCTGTTCTGGATGCCCAGTCCCGACCCGATCGGCGCACCCAGCGGCATGATCGCAACGGCGCCCGCATCTTCCAGCCGCTTGGCGGCGATCGGATCGTCGACGCAATAGACCATCGGCTTGAAGCCTTCCTTGGCGAGGACTTCCGTGGCACGAAGCGTTTCCACCATGTCGGGATAGAGGGTTCGCGCCTCGCCCAGCACTTCCAGCTTCACCAGGTCCCAGCCGCCCGCCTCCCGCGCCAGGCGCAGCGTGCGGATCGCGTCCTCACCGGTGAAGCAGCCCGCCGTATTGGGCAGATAGGTGATCTTCTTCGGGTCGATATAGTCGGTCAGCATCGGCGCACTGGGATCGCTGACATTGACCCGGCGCACCGCGACCGTCACGATCTCCGCGCCAGACGCCGCCAGCGCCGCCGCATTCTGCTCGAAACTCTTATATTTGCCGGTGCCCACGATCAGGCGCGATCGGAAGGTCTTGCCCGCCACGGTCCAACTATCGTCGTCGACCGGAGACGCATCGCCCCCGCCGACAAAATGCACGATCTCCAGCTCGTCGCCATCCTCGACCCTGACCTGCGCCAGGGTGGACCGCGGCACGACCTCCAGATTACGCTCCACCGCCACCTTTTCCGGCACGAAACCCAGTTCGCTCGCCAGGTCAGCCAGGGTCATGCCCTGGCGGATGCGGCGATGCTCGCCATTGATATGGATGGAGATGGTGCCGTCTATGCTCACTATGCTTTCCCGAATGGCGAAGATGTCTCGACTAAGCGAGACAGGAAGGGCTAAGGATCGTGCCGCATATAGGGGCGGCCCTGCCCCCGCCGCAACAGAAGAAGGGGGATCGCCATGGCCGACACGCGCAAAATCTATGTGCTGAACGGACCCAATCTCAACATGCTCGGCACCCGCGAGCCGGAAATTTACGGCTATGACACGCTCGACGATATCGCCGAGCGGATGGAGGATGCCGCCAACCGCGCTCATGTGGAGATCGACTTCCGCCAGTCGAACCATGAAGGCCATCTGATCGACTGGGTCCAGGAAGCGCATCAGGAAGGCGCCCACGCCATCATCATGAATCCCGGCGGCCTCACCCATAGCTCCATCGCGCTGCATGACGCGATCAAGGCGGTGACGGTGCCGGTGATCGAAATCCATCTGTCCAACCCGCACACACGCGAGGCTTTCCGTCACAAAAGCTATGTCGGCATGGCCGCAAAAGGGACGATCGCGGGCTTTGGCCCCTTATCCTATATGCTGGCGCTGGAAGCCGCGCTGGAGCTATAGCCGACCGTGATTCCGACGCACAAAAGTTGCGCTTTGCCGTAAATACGCATAGGCGCGGGCACCAGATACGACATTCACCGTCCAGGGACTTCCGATGAACGATAAGATTGAAAAGGGCGCAATGCAGGTGGACGTACAACTCGTGCGGGATCTCGCCGCGCTGCTCGACGACACCAACCTGACGGAAATCGAGGTGGAAGACGGCGATCGCAAGATCCGCGTCGCGCGCAAGGTTGGCGGTGCGCCCGCCGCCGTCTACGCCCCCGCTCCCGTTGCAGCGCCCGTCGCGGCGGCTCCGGCGGCCGTCCCCGCTGCGCCCGCCGCCGAAGCCGCCGTTCCGGCCGGCACCATGGTCCGATCGCCGATCGTCGGCACCGCCTATCTGTCGGCCGAACCGGGCGCCGCGCCGTTCGCCCGCGTGGGTGCGCAGGTCGCCGCGGGTGAGACCATCCTGATCGTCGAGGCCATGAAGGTCATGAACGCGATCACCGCCCCCGCCGCCGGGACGGTCAAGGCGATATTGGTCGATAACGGCCAGCCGGTCGAATATGACCAGCCGCTGATCGTCATCGAATAAGGCCCGCATCGCTTATGGCCATTGAAAAGCTGCTGATCGCCAACCGTGGCGAGATCGCGCTCCGCATCCACCGCGCCTGCCATGAAATGGGCATCAAGACCGTCGCGGTTCATTCCACCGCCGACGCCGACGCCATGCATGTGCGCCTGGCCGACGAGGCGATCTGCATCGGCCCGCCCGCAGCCAGAGACAGCTATCTGAACGTCGCAGCGATCATCTCCGCAGCGGAAATATCCGGCGCGGACGCGATCCATCCAGGCTATGGCTTCCTGTCGGAAAACGCCAAGTTCGCCGAAATCGTGGAAGCGCACGGCCTGGCCTTCGTCGGCCCCAAGCCCGAACATATCCGCACAATGGGCGACAAGATCGAGGCGAAGCGCACCGCAGGCGCGCTAGGCCTGCCGCTGGTCCCAGGGTCGGACGGCGCGGTCAGCGAGCTTGAGGAAGCAAAAGCTATCGCCGAAGCGGCGGGGTATCCCGTCATCATCAAGGCGGCATCCGGCGGCGGCGGTCGCGGCATGAAGGTTTGCACCTCGCCCGATCAGCTCGAAACGCTGATGCAGCAGGCAGGTTCGGAAGCGAAAGCCGCCTTCGGCGACGCCACCGTCTATATCGAGAAATATCTCGGCAATCCGCGCCACATCGAAATCCAGATTTTCGGCGACGGCAATGGCAATGCCATCCATCTGGGCGAGCGCGACTGCTCGCTCCAGCGCCGCCACCAGAAGGTGCTGGAAGAAGCCCCCTCGCCGATCCTCAGCCAGGCCGAGCGCGAACGCATCGGCGGCATCTGCGCAAGGGCGATGGCCGACATGGGCTATCGCGGCGCGGGCACGATCGAGTTTCTGTGGGAAAATGGTGAATTTTACTTCATCGAGATGAACACCCGCCTGCAGGTGGAGCATCCGGTGACGGAGATGATCACCGGCCTCGACCTGGTTCGCGAACAGATCCGCGTGGCGGAGGGCAAGCCGCTTTCGGTGGCGCAGGAAGATATCCGCTTCACCGGCCATGCGATCGAATGCCGCATCAACGCCGAAGACCCGAAAACCTTCGCGCCTTCGCCGGGCACCGTCACCAGCTATCATGTCCCGGGCGGGATGCATGTCCGCGTCGATAGCGGCCTCTATCAGGGCTATAAGGTGCCGCCCTATTACGACTCCATGATCGGCAAGCTGATCGTCTATGGCCGCACCCGCGAAGGCGCGATCATGCGCCTGCGCCGCGCGCTGGAAGAATATGTGATCGAAGGGATGAAGACCACCATCCCGCTGCACCAGGCGCTGCTGACCGATCCCGACTTCCTCGACGGCAATTATACGATCAAGTGGCTGGAAGAATGGCTGGCGCGGGACGGGCAGGCTTGAGCATTTCCATATTTCGAGTAATATCGAAATATGGAATCAGACCAGGCCATTGAAGCACTCGGCGCACTCGCCCATGGTACGCGGCTGGCGCTGTTCCGCCTGCTCGCTGCGGGAACGGGCGAGGGCATGGCGGCTGGCGAAATAGCGGAACGGCTGGGGGTGGTTCCTTCCACCCTCTCCCACCATTTGGCGGCGTTGGAACGGCCCGGCCTCATCCGGTCCACCCGCCAGCAGCGCCACCTCCTCTATGCGGTCAATCCGCCCGCGGTCCGTGGTCTCGTAGAGTTTCTGACCGACCAATGCTGCGGCGGGCGGCCCGACCTGTGCGGCGGCTCCCGTGAACCGGGCGGCAACGGAGCATGAAGAGGATAGCCGCCGCCGAAGCGCTCGGCACTACCCTGCTCGTGTCCGCCGTGATCGGTTCGGGCATCATGGCCGAACGGCTGTCGGGCGGCAATATGGGCCTTGCCCTGCTGGCGAACAGCGCGGCGACCGGGGCGATGCTCTACGCCCTCATCACCCTGTTGGGACCGATCAGCGGTGCGCACCTCAATCCCGTCGTTTCGCTGCTGCTCGCTCCCCGCGCCGAATGGGCGCCCCGCATCGCGGCGCAATGCAGCGGCGGCCTTCTGGGCACGGCCCTCAGCCATTTGATGTTCCAGCAGTCGCTGTTGCAAGTTGGCGCAACCACGCGCACCGGCCCGGCACAGTGGCTTGCGGAAGCCATTGCGACCTTTGGCCTGCTGCTCACCATTCGCCTGGGCGCACGTTTCCGCCCCGCCGCGCTGCCTGCCTTGGTCGCCGCCTGGATCGTCGCCGCCTACTGGTTCACCGCATCGACCAGCTTCGCCAATCCGGCGGTGACGCTGGCGCGCGCGCTGACAAATAGTTTCGCGGGCATCCGCCCCCTCGACGTCCCGGCCTTCATCCTCGCCCAGAGCGCAGGGGCCTTGGCGGGCTATCATATGGCCGGATGGCTGCTCGCCGCACCTTCATCCCCGTCCCTTCAACCACAGGAAAGCCCGACATCATGAAGGCCACCATCTGGCATAATCCCAATTGCGGCACATCGCGCAAGACGCTGGCCATCCTCCAGGAAACGCCCGGCGTCGAGGTCGAGTTGATCGAATATCTCAAGACGCCCTATACACGGGCAAAGGTCGCGCAACTCATCGCCGACGCCGGCCTGACCCCGCGTGAAGCGCTGCGGTTGATGGGAACCGATGCGCAGGAACGCGGCCTTCCGGACATGGACGGCGACGCAATCCTCGACGCGATGGCCGCCAATCCCGCCTATGTGAACCGGCCCTTCGTCGAAACCGAAAAGGGCGTGCGCTTCTGCCGCCCGCAGGACATGGTGCGCGACATCCTCTGATCCGTCGCATCGTCGATCATTTTCGACGATGCGCCTGGTCCCGTCAGGCTGCATCATGCCCGTGTAACAATCACATGATTTCAGTCCTTGCTTTGACGGGAGGAAAACGTAGCCTCCCGTCTCATGGCAAAGGAACCGGTATTGGCGACCATCGCCGTCTACAGCCTCAAGGGCGGTGTGGGTAAAACCACCTTCGCGATCAACCTCGCCTGGGCGTCGGCCAGCATCTCGAAACGGCGCACGCTGCTCTGGGATCTCGATCCGCAGGCGGCATCGAGCTGGCTGATTTCCACCGACCAGACCAGCCGCGACGCGGCGCAGGCGATCTTCAGCAAGGATGTGGAGATCAGGAAGCTGATCCAGCCATCGACCGTGCCGGGGCTGGACCTGATCGCCGCCGACACGTCGCTGCGTGGCCTGGATCATCTGTTCCGCGAGATGGACAAGAAAAAACGACTCGCCAAGCTGATCGAAACGCTGGGCCGCGATTATGACCGCATCATCCTCGATTGCCCGCCGGGCCTCACCGAAACCAGCGAACAGGTGCTGCGCGCCTCCGACATGATCGTCATCCCGGTAATCCCCTCACCGCTGTCGCAACGCGCCATGGGGGAGGTCGCCCGCTATCTGGTCCAGCGTGGCGGCAATCATGCGCCGATCCTGCCCGTCTATTCGATGGTCGATCGTCGCCGGAGCCTCCATCGCAAGGCGCTGGAAGAACAATCCGGCTGGCCCGCCATCCCGATGGCCAGCGCGATCGAGCAGATGACGGTACGCCGCAAACCGCTCGGCGCCTTCGCGCCTACGTCACCCCCGGCGCAGGCCTTCTCCGCGCTGTGGACGCAGGTGGAACGGCAACTGCACGCGAAATAACATCAAGCCAATTATGGACTTATTTCATGCTCCCCGGCGCAGGCCGGGGTCCAGTTCAGGCCGTGGAGCTGGACCCCGGCCTACGCCGGGGAACAACCAGCTCCCAATAATGGCAACCTGCTCTCAGGCCGCGATGTCGTAGGGTCGAATCTCGCCGGTCAGATAGAGGTTGCGCGCCTTCGACCGGCTGAGCTTGCCCGAACTGGTGCGCGGCAGGGTGCGCGGCGGCACGAGTTCGACCACGCAGTTCATGCCGGTGATCGCGCGGACCCGCTCGCGGATCTGATCGCGCAGGCGCGACCGCTCCTCATTGTCCGATGTCCGGCAATGGACCAGCACGGCGGGCGCTTCCTCGCCGCCCGGCGTGGTGATGGCGAAGGCGGCGATGTCGCCCTGCTTGAAGCCCGGCAACTGCTCCACCGCCCATTCGATATCCTGCGGCCAGTGGTTCTTGCCGTTGATGATGATCATGTCCTTGGCGCGGCCGACAATGTAGAGATAGCCGTCGGACAGATAGCCCATGTCGCCCGTGTCCAGCCAGCCGTCGGCCATGCAGGCGGCGGTCGCTTCGGGATCGCGGAAATAGCCGACCATCAGGCTGGGACCGGTAGTCCACACCTTGCCGATCTGCCGCTCGTTCAGCAGGCCACCGTCTTCGTCGCGGATTTCCACGATCATGTCCTTGGCCGGCTTGCCGCAATTGACGATCGAACGGAAACGCTGTGGACGCCCCTCCGGCGCGTCGCCGCCCGACAGGTCGGTTTCCTCGACCAGTTCGACGATGATGCCCTCGCCCGGCGGCATGATGGTGACGGCCAGCGTCGCTTCGGCCAGGCCATAGCTGGGCAGGAAAGCCTTCGGGCTGAACCCGGCGTCGCCAAAGGCATCGACGAAGCTCTGCATCACGTCGGGGCGGATCATATCCGCGCCATTGCCCGCGAGCCTCCATCGGGAAAGGTCGAAACGATCGGCCGCCTTAGTCTGGCTCGACATGCGTCGCGCGCAGATGTCGTAGCCGAAGGTCGGCGAATAGCTGATCGACGTGCCTTCATTACGGCTGATGAGGTCCAGCCAGGCCAGCGGGCGGCGGGCGAAATCCTCGGTCTTCATATAGTCGGTCGACACCTGGTTGGCGACGACCGACAGGAAGCAGCCGACCAGGCCCATGTCATGATACCAGGGCAGCCAGCTTATGCAGCGGTCGCTGTCCTGCACTTCCATGCCATGGCTGTGCGCCGACAGGTTGCTGAGCAGCGCATGATGGGTGACGGCGACGCCATGCGGGAAGCGGGTCGATCCGCTCGAATATTGCAGATAGGCGATCTCGTCGGTCTTCGCCTGGGGCAGGTCGGCGGGGATGACGTCGCGGGCCAGGAAATCCTCGAACGCGATGCTCTCCACCGATTTCTGGCGACCGGACTCGCCCGCCATCTCTTCCAGTTCCTTGGGGAAGAGGAACAGCATCGGGTCGCAGCTTGAAAGCTGGACGTTGAGCTGATCGATATAGCTTTCCTTGCCGCCGAAGCTGGTCGGCAGCGGCAGCGGCACCGGCCAGGCGCCGGCATAGACGATGCCGAAGAACAGCATCGCGAAATCCGCGCCGGTTTCGGCGACCAGCGCGACGCGATCCTGCGGCTGCACGCCATGGGCGATCAGGCGGTGGGCGCAGGCGATGGCGTCGGCGCGCAGTTCGCTGAACGGATAGGCGCGCGCCAGATTGCCGCGCGCATCATGGAAATTCAGGCCGCGCTTGCCCTGGGCCGCATAGTCCAGCGCCTCCCCCAGCGTCTCGAAATCAGAGAAGCGGCGCGGCAGATCGTCAGTGGTCGGCGTCGGTGCCATCATCTCTTGCGAACCCGTCATATTGGTTTCACCCAATGTCTTAAACTTACGAAAACGCGGCCGTTAGCAGCTTTGGCCGCCGGTTGCACCGCCTATTCCGTTCCAGCATTGCTTAATAGCCGACAAGGCACGGTAAAATTCCGGCCCGACTGTGGCATAAACATGGCGCATCGGGCATTGAGATTCGGCATGACCGGGAAACGCCCCCCTCCGCCGCTTGACGAGGAAGCGCTGCGCGACCTGGCGCTGCGTCATGTCGCGCGTTTCGCCATCAGCCGGGGCAAGCTGCTCGCCTATCTGCAACGAAAATTGCGGGATCGCGGCTGGGGTGGCGAACAGCCCGCCGATCCGGAAGGACTGGCCGACCGCTTCGTGGAACTGGGCTATATCGACGACGCCGGCTATGCGGTGATGAAGAGCGCGGCGCTGGCCCGGCGCGGCTATGGTGCGCGCCGGATCGAAGAAACGCTGCGCGCGGCAGGCATTGCGGAAAGCGATCGCGAACAGGCGAACGCGCAGATTGCATCGGAAGCCTGGTCGGCGGCCGATCGTTTCGCCCGCCGCAAGCGCCTCGGCCCCTACGCCATGGCGCCGCTCGACCCCAAACAGCGCGAAAAGGCGATCGCCGCCTTCCTGCGCGCAGGGCATGATTATGCCGTGGCGCGCCGCTGGGTGGATGCAGCACCGGGAGAAGCGCCGGAAGAAGAAGCGTAACGGAACAGGGGCGAAGGGCGGAATGGGTGGGGCGGACATTCCCATATTCCGTCATCCCAGCGAAAGCTGGGATCCATGAGCCTCAGCCTTTCATCAACGTACAACCATTGCGCCAATGGATGCTGACTTTCGTCAGCATGACGGCATGGGATGGGTAGGCGACAGCCCCTTTTGCTCCATCGTCATCCCCGCGAAGGCGGGGATGACGAAGAGGGGTGGAACCAAGACATTCCCCTCCCTTGCAGGAGAGGCTGAATATGTCTCTCTCTGGCCGCCTGAAACCAATCACTTTCACTATATGCAAGGTCAGATATTCCATCTCACGAAAGCTGCGCCCCGTAGGATTTCTTCTGATCTATCCTGCCCGATGGACCAGCACGCCCCGCCCTGTCGCCCGATTGTGACCTTCCTGTCGCGACGGAGGCGCGCCCGGTCGCCCCAGATTCCGCGTGACACAACGCGCGCTTTCCCTTAAAGGCGCGCGCAGCAGACTCCTGGCAGCAATGCCGTGGGTCTTCCGTCCGAGACAGTTGGTGAAGGGAATCTGCCCTTCTTAATGTCCAGCCTAGACGGGGAAAAGTTCTTTGCCGAACGGGCCATGCGCCCGATTCGGGTCTGCCTGTTTCTCATGGATGCGGGCCAGTCGATCTCTCCCCTTCGGACCTAGTGCCCCATGCCGCAAGGCGTGGGTTTAGTCGTTTGCCGATGCAGGTCGGCGAACATGAAGTGGAGTAATGGCATGGATCGTAATCAGAAAGCTGAGGTCGTTTCCGCGCTGAACGCAGAGCTGGCAGAAGTTGGCGTGGTCGTCGTGACCCGCAACCTCGGCATGACCGTCGCCCAGTCGACCGTCCTGCGCCAGAAGATGCGCGAAGCCGGTGCGTCCTACAAGGTTACGAAGAACCGCCTCGCCCGTATCGCCCTTGATGGCACCGCCTACGGCTCGATCAGCGACCTGCTGACCGGCCCTGTCGGCCTCGCCACCTCGGTCGACCCGGTTGCCGCCGCCAAGGTTGCGATCGATTTCGCCAAGACCAACGACAAGCTTGAGATCGTTGGCGGCGCGATGGGCGAAGTGCTGCTCGATGCGGAGGGCGTAAAGGCCCTGGCGTCGATGCCGTCGCTGGATGAACTGCGTGCGAAGATCGTCGGGCTGCTCGTTGCACCCGCGACCAAGCTCGCGACCGTCACCCAGGCACCGGCTGCGCAGCTTGCGCGCGTCTTCAACGCCTATGCGGAGAAGGAAGCGGCCTGAGCCGTTTCCCATCCGATTTTTTGACCCTCATCTGACGGGGCGCATTGCCCCATAAAAGGAATTAGACAAATGGCAGACATCAACGCTCTGGTCGACCAGCTTTCGGCCCTCACCGTCCTCGAAGCCGCTGAGCTGTCGAAGGCTCTTGAAGAAAAGTGGGGCGTTTCGGCCGCCGCTGCCGTCGCCGTCGCTGGCCCGGCCGCTGGTGCTCCCGCCGCCGCCGCTGCTGAAGAGCAGACCGAATTCGACGTCATCCTGACCGGCGACGGTGGCAAGAAGATCAACGTCATCAAGGAAGTCCGCGCCATCACCGGCCTGGGCCTGACCGAAGCCAAGGCTCTGGTCGAAGGCGCTCCGAAGGCCGTCAAGGAAGGCGTGAACAAGGACGAGGCCGAGAAGGTCAAGAAGCAGCTTGAAGAAGCTGGCGCGACCGTCGAGCTGAAGTAATCGGTGCGCCCCGGATATCCGGGGCACATCGTTCCGGCCCAGGGTCGGAGGATATCGGGCGGCACCTTTTCAGGTTGCCGCCCTTTTTTCGTCATGCCAGCATAGGCTTGCATGGCAATTGAGCATAATAGCGGGTTGCATTGATTGGAACCGATATAGACCCGTTCCCCGGCGAAGGCCGGGGAACAAGCAACCAAAGTTGATGAGTCATTCTCTACGCATCTTGGCATAAGGTTTCCGCCGGCCGTCCAAGCCGGTCAGAAATCCAGTTCCGCGCGCCAGCCGATCACATCCACCCCATAGTCGCTTCGTCCACCAGCTAGGATCGCCGCGTCGGTATAGGCAAGATGCGCATAGTTGACGTTGAAGCGCAGATATTCGATCGGGGTCCACACCAGCGCCGCGATGATCCCATTCTGCGTGCCGCCGACAATATCCTTGTCGTTAAGGCTCAGATAATCATAGCGCAGCGTCGCCTGCAGCGCGCCCCAGCCACCGCTGCCGACCGGACTGTCAGGTTTCACGACGCCGAAAATGCCATTTTTGTAACCGCGGCTCTCCCCGGTCAGCACATAGCCGACCTCACCATAGCCGCCGAAGAAGGTGGGATCGGCCAGTCCCGGCCGCGATACGCGCAGCCAGTGCGCTTCCCCCGCCCACCAGAGCGGGCCGCGCTCCCCGCCGAACTCCAGACCATAATGGCTCTCACCATCCGCCGGAATGTTGGGCGTCGCCAGGAAGCGGCTGTTCGCGCTGTGGAGATAGGCGCGCTGCCGGTATCGCTGGGGAGTCTCGCTCAGCCGCTGCAAATCGCGCCAGTGACCTGACAGGCCGAAATGCAACTGGGTCTTGCCCAGCCGGGGCGCCAGCACGACACGGCCATCGACGCTATAGCTGTTATTCTCGTCCCCGCCATCGGCCCCATCGCTGTCATTGGTCAGCGAATCGGCGCTGTCGGAAAAGATACCCGCCTGCGCCAGCAGGATACCGGACCGATATTGCGCCGAAAGACCCAGGCGCCGTTCAAAGCCGAAGGCGTCGGTGAAGGCTGCCCGTTCCATGACTGCGCCGCCGGTATCGCTGATGAGTTCATCCAGCGACTGGAAAGCGTTATGATTGCCCAGCGTGATCAGCCATTTGCCCTTCTCATAGGTGATGAAGGTGTCGACCAGATCGACGCTGTTGTCCGAAAGCTCCAGTTCCAGCTTATAGCCGAAACCGCCGCCCAACTGCCCTTCCCCGCCGAGCCGCAGGCGGCGCAGTTCGTTGGAATAGCCCTTCGCGCGGTCATTGACGCCGCCCGGCGTCATCAGCAGCCCGGCATCATATTGGATGCGGCCCTTGACGTGAAAGCTGGCTGCCCCTCTGGAAAAGACCGGCCCACCCTTCCAGCCGACAGCGGTCTCGCTCGCGGGCTTGGCTTGTGCGATCTGGGCTGGCGCACCGGCGGCCGGGGACGGTGGGACAACGCTGGCTTGGGGTGCGGGCGTCTGACCATCCAATCGCGCTTCCAGCCGGTCGACCTGCGCCCTGAGCGCGGCGATCTGCGCTCGCAACGAAGCCGCCTCCGCCGCACTGATCGCCTGAGCAACGGCCGGCGCCGGCATCATCAGCAGCGCCAGCGCGGTGCCGGCAGCCAGTCGAAATCGGGGCGTCATCTGTTTCCCTTTCTTGTCTGGCGACGCCCGTATGAATTTCCTGTTACAAACAGGCGTAGTTACGATGTCATTTTTATGACTGCCGATATCGCCCGATCCCGGTTGGCGGCGGCGCGATGACGGGTTACTCCTGTGGCCGACATGGATCCCCTGCCCCTCTTTTTCCGCTCTTGCCGACGCGGCCTGTTGCTGGGCAGCATCGCACTCGGCGTTTCGCTGGCCGGCTGCTCTGGCGAAGGCAGCGGGCCAGTGGTCGTCAGCGTAGTGGGCAGCCATGACGATTTCGCGAAGCCGCTACAGAATCTCCCCAACCCCGCCGCCAAGCTGATGCTGGAAAGCACCGCGCAGGGACTGGTCGCCTTCGACGCGGGCGGCGACATCGTGCCTGCCCTGGCCCAGCGCTGGATCGTCGAG
This sequence comes from Sphingobium sp. BYY-5, assembly GCF_022758885.1. Taxonomy (NCBI): domain Bacteria; kingdom Pseudomonadati; phylum Pseudomonadota; class Alphaproteobacteria; order Sphingomonadales; family Sphingobiaceae; genus Sphingobium; species Sphingobium sp. BYY-5. The sequence continues at coordinate 15,117 of NZ_JALEBH010000001.1, read as the reverse complement.
GATGAAGGGCGCAGCTATATCTTTCGCCTGCGTCGCGCCTTTTGGGCGGATGGAACGCGCGTCACCGCGCCCGATGTCGCCCGCATATTGATGGCGCGCATCGTCTCGCTCCGGCGTCTCGACCCCGATGGGCCACTCGACGCGGTGCAGACGGTGGTGCCGATGACTGGCGAGGTGATCGAGATTCGCCTGGGTGCAGCCCGGCCCTTCGTGCTCCAGATGCTGGCCCAGCCGCAAATGGGCCTGCTCTCGCGAGAAGGCGGGACTGGCCCTTATCGACGCGCGCAACAGGGCAAGACGCTGTTGCTGACGCCGATCGACCGGTTGAGCGGCGATGACGAATCAGCGGAAGGCCCGGTCCCGCGATCCCAGCTTCGGGTGCTGCGCAGCGAACGGGCGGCGCTCGCCATCATTCGTTTCCGCGGAGGCCAGGCTGCGCTGATTCTGGGTGGACGGTTCACCGACCTGCCCCTGCTCGTGCCGGCCGGGATCGACCGCGATGCCGTGCGGGTCGATCCGGTACAGGGTCTGTTCGGCCTGGCGGTGGTGGGCGACGGCAAACTGCTGGATGACGCCGATGCGCGCGCTGCCATCAACATGGCGATTGACCGTAGCCAGTTGCCCGCCATCTTCCCCCTGGGCGGATGGGCGACGACTGAGCAGATCGTCCCGTCGCAGATCGACCTGGGCCGCGCGCCCACGCCGCCTGCCTGGGCCAATCTGTCGATGGAGGACCGACGCACGCAGGCCGGCGCCACCATCGCCCACTGGCGGGCGGAGAATGGCGCGCCACCGATATTGCGCATCGCGTTGCCCGCCGGCCCCGGTGCGACCCTGCTCTTCGGCATGGTGCGACGCAACCTGGCCGCCGTCGGCCTCGATACGCGCCGCGTCGATATGCGCGACGAAGCGGACCTGCGCCTGGTCGATGAGGTCGCCCCCTATGACAGCGCGTTCTGGTATCTGGGCCGGGTCGGATGCGCCCGGAAAATCCGTTGCAGCGCCGCCGCCGACGCGCAGCTACAGGCCGCGAGCCTGGCCAGCAGCGCCGATGAGCGGGCTGCCCGCATCGCCCAGGCCGAAGCGCTGGTACAGGGATATAATGGCTATATCGCCCTGGGGGCGCCGGTGCGTTGGTCGCTGGCATCGAAGCGATTGACCGGATTCACGCCCTCGCCGCGCGCGCGGCACCCATTGAACCATCTCTTCCGCCGCCCCAATTAAGGGACAAGGAGACAGGCACATGGCGCTTTCGCAGGATCAGTTCGACCGCATCATGCGGGACATGCCCGGCTTCGGCCGCGATCCCGCTTCGATCCGTCGCCGGGTCGAGGCGATGGAGGCGGTTCTGGAGGGGCTGTTCGTCATTCCCGGCACCAATCGCCGGGTCGGCCTGGACGGCCTGGTCGGGCTGATCCCGGTGGTCGGCGACATTGCCACCGCCGCCATGGGCGCATGGATCGTATGGGAAGCCCGGAATCTGGGCATGTCGAAATGGCAGCTCACCCGCATGGCGGCCAATGTCGGCGTCGATACGATCATCGGCGCCATTCCCTTCGCGGGGGATATTTTCGACTTTCTCTACAAGTCGAACACCAAGAATCTGCGTATCATCCGCAAGCATCTCGACCGCCACCATCCCTCGACGGTGACGATCGACGGCTGATATGGGTTGGGCTGATTATGGGTTGCCGCTTCCAGTCAGCGGCTGGGCGTTAGGATCGAGGTCCAGCAGCAGACCCGGCTGGCGTACCGGCACGGGCGCAGCGGGAGACCGGCGCGGGTTGGGAATGTTCGGCCCCGGCTTGATTCGCAGATAAGCGCTATCCGGCGCTCCGCCCTGATGCCCCGGACAGCGGGTGAATTCCAGCGCCCGGTCCATGCACAGCCACACTTCGCTCAGCCAGTTGCCGCGTGTGGTGGTGACGCGCATCATCTCCGCCTTCAACCCCTTGTTGGCGCGGGCGAAGGCGTCCGCGAACTGGCCGACGGTCAGCGTCTTGCGCCGCGCCAGCGCCGCCATGTCGGGATAGCGAAGCGACTGATAGAAAGCGCGAGACAGGTTGAAATACAGCTCCGGCTTGGTCGCCATGCAGGTGCCATGCTTCGACCATTCATGCTGGATGAGCTGGACCGAGGGCGTGTTACAGAGATTTTGCCTAATCACCTCGCGCGGGACCAGATCGGCGGCGCGGCAATATTGCGGCCATTCCTTGCCATAGCCGTCGGGCCACAGGCCATGCAGGGTGAAGCCGAACTTGCCGCTGCGGCCGCTACATTGCAGGCTGGCCTGCTCCGGCCCGGTCGAGCAATATTGCGGCGACCAACTAATCGCCAGCGTATAGCTGCCGATCGGCAGGACACGCTTTGGCTCCTTCGCGGTCGGCCCTTCGATCTTGGGCCGTTCGATCTGCGCAGGCAGCCGGCATTGCGCCGACTGGGCGAGAGCCACACCCGGCGCGGCGATCAGCATGAGAGCGAAAGCGGAGGCGATCAGCGGCTTAAGCATAGGCGAAATCCAGTCCGATATCGGCGGCGGGCGCGGATTGCGTCAGGCGACCGACGCTGATGTAGGTGACGCCGGTGTCCGCCCTGGCCCGGATAGTGTCAAGCGTCACCCCGCCCGACGCTTCGGTCGGCACCCGGCCACCGACCAGGGTTACGGCGCCCCGCAGCGTGGGCGCGTCCATATTGTCGAGCAGCAGATGCGTGGCGCCGGCGGCCAGCGCGGGTTCGATCTGGTCGATCCGGTCGACCTCCACGATGATCCGCTCTGTGCCGGCCGCCACGGCGCGGCGTACCGCTTCCTCGACCGATCCGGCGACGGCGACATGATTGTCCTTGATCATCGCCGCGTCCCACAGGCCCATCCGGTGATTGGTCGCCCCGCCCATGCGAGTCGCATATTTCTCCAGCACACGCAGGCCCGGAATGGTCTTGCGCGTGTCGAGCAGGGTCGCGCCGGTGCCCAGGATCGCATCGACATAGGCGCGCGTCATCGTCGCGATGCCGGTCAGGTGCTGGACGGTATTGAGCGCCGACCGCTCCGCCGTCAGCATCGCACGGGCGCGCCCACGGATACGCAATATGTCGGTCCCAGCCGGTATGCGGTCGCCATCCTGCCTGAGCTGCTCCACCTCCACCTCCGGGTCGAGCGCGCGGAAGAAGGCGATGGCGATCGGCAGCCCCGCCAGCGTCACTGCGTCGCGGCTGTCCATCACCCCCTCGAAGATCGCATCAGCGGGGATCACCGCTTCGCTGGTGACATCGCGCCCGTCCGGGCCAAGATCCTCGGCCAGCGTAGACGCAACGAAGGCGTCGAGGTCGAAACCGGGAAGCGAGAAGGTCATGACCCTAACAACGCCTCTCGTTGTTCAACTTTCGCGATGACTGCTGCATCAACCTCTAAATTAGGGCTATTGCGATAATTTGCGGTCAGATGCAGGGGAACCTTGAACAAAACACGATGATTATGTTCATGCCTGTTCTCAACATTCTTACCTTTATTCCCGCCAAGTTCAGCCGAAGCATCCGTGACGAATATCCGCGCCCGAACACCAATTTTGCCGGCCGCTCCAGATGAACTTGAATCCGTTGAAGACGTTTTTACTCCTATGTCAAACTCTACATGGGTTACCTCGCTAACAGGCTTTCCATCAATGAGAGGAGGAGCAATGGCCGCAAGGTCGCCAGCTCGCACTTTCGCCTTCGCGACCCCCATTGAAATATCAAAAAGGACCGATTCAATAAATTGGCTTAATTCTATCATGAGGACTCCTCAGCGCGCGCCCACATCCCCTTGCCCCACGGTGCTGCTCGCCATCTCCAGCATCCGGTCGAGGCTCTTCTTGGCGGCGAGGCGCAGGCTTTCGTCCATTTCGATGCGCGGCTGCAGGTCGCGCAGCGAAAGGTACAGCTTTTCCATCGTGTTGAGCGCCATATAGGGGCAGATGTTGCAGTTGCAGTTGCCGTCCGCGCCGGGCGCACCGATGAAATGCTTGTCCGGCACCGCCTTTTCCATCTGGTGGATGATATGCGGTTCGGTCGCGACGATCAGCGTGTCGCCGGGCATCGTCTTGGCGAAGGTGAGGATACCGCTGGTCGACCCGACATAATCGGCATGGTCGACGATATAGGGCGGACATTCCGGATGCGCGGCGATCGGCGCATCCGGGTGCTGCGCCTTGAGCTTGAGCAATTCGGTTTCGCTGAACGCCTCATGCACGATGCACACGCCCGGCCAGAGCAGCATGTCGCGGCCCAGCTTGCGCTTCAGATAGCCGCCCAGATGCTTGTCGGGACCGAAGATGATCTTCTGTTCCTTGGGAATCTGCGCCAGTATCTTTTCCGCCGACGAACTGGTGACGATGATATCGCTCAGCGCCTTCACCTCGGCCGAACAATTGATGTAGCTGAGCGCGATATGATCGGGATGCGCCTCGCGAAACGCCTTGAACTGCGCGGGCGGGCAGGAATCTTCGAGCGAGCAGCCCGCATCCATGTCGGGCAGCACGACGATCTTTTCCGGCGACAATATCTTGGCCGTTTCCGCCATGAAGCGCACACCGCAAAAAGCGATGACGTCCGCGTCCGTCTCCGCCGCCTTGCGCGACAGTTCAAGCGAATCGCCGACAAAGTCCGACAGATCCTGGATTTCCGGCGACTGGTAATAATGGCCGAGGATGACGGCGTTGCGTTCCTTGCGCAGCCGGTCGATTTCCGCGCGCAGGTCCGTGCCCTGCGGAATGCCTGTGAAAGCGTTCATACCCTGTAACTCCTCGGTCCCATTGCTGGCCCTTTGCGCGCGCCCTAGCGCTGCTGTGACTTGTTGGCCAGTACCTCGTTGATCGGCGTGGTGACGTCCCATCGCTCGCGATGATCGTCCTTGCGCTCCGGCGGGAAGGTAACGAGCACCCGCGCGTCACCATAGCCCATCGCGCCCAGCGGCGCCGCCATCAACTTGCCCAGGGCCGCGCGGCCATAGTCGCGCGCCTGCGCCATGCGCTCGGGCGACCGGGCGGAGGCTTCCGCGCGGGCCTGCGCATGGGCCGATGTGCGGCGGCTCAGTTCCTCGCCCGCTTCGCGCGTGACGAAAACGCCATTGGTGCGCACCAGCGTGCGGCGGCTTTCATCGACATTGGGCTTGCCCGGCCTCACGTCGGGCGCGTTGACGATCAGGGTGCGGGTCTGCGCGTTCCATTCCAGGTCGGCGGCGGTCAGGCCGCTGAGATCGACGAAATAATCGACCGAATAGGGCATCTTCACCACCTGGTCGGACTTGAGCCAGCCGAAACCGCGCACATCCTGCGCCGTGCTCTGGATCGTGCCGTTGAGTTGCGAGACGCGCAGGGCGCTGGCGCCGGAAATCTTCTCCGCGATGATCTTCGTCACCGCCGATCCGTCATCCTCCATGGAGACGATATAGTCGCGATTATAGCGCTGCCAGCCGACCAGCATCGCCGCGCCGACGCCCAGGACCAGCAGCGCCAGCGCGATCGGCCCGGCGTGGCGCCTCAACGCATCTGCCATCGCCCGTCCTCGGTCGGTACGGCAAGGCCCCGGCCATCCAGATCGATCAGATGCGCCAGCACCGATCGCCCTGCAGCGCCATAGAGGCGCGGGTCGACGCCCTTGTACATCTCCGCCACCATGTCGGGGATAGCGCTGTCGCCATGGCGTTCGAGGAAGCGCAATATCTGCCCCTCGCGCTGCTTGCGATGCCCCATCATGCCGCGCACCAGCCGCTGCGGATTTTCCACCGGCTCGCCATGCGCCGGGTAATAGACGATGTCAGGCCGGTCGAGCAGCAACTGCATCGACCGCATATAGGCGCTCATGTCGCCGTCGGGCGGGGAAATGACGCTGGTGGACCAGCCCATCACATGATCGCCGGTGAACAGCGCCTTTTCCTCCAACAGGGCGAAACAGAGATGGTTGGAGGTATGACCCGGCGTCGCCACCGCCTCCAGCGTCCAGCCCGTCCCAGTCACCCGCTCGCCATCGGTCAGCACGCGGTCGGGGCGATAATCGGCGTCGAACGCGGCGTCGGCGCGCGGGCCGTCATCGTCCAGCGTCAGCGGCGCGCAGCCGATGACCAGCGCGCCGGTCCTCTCGCTCAGCGGCCGCGCAGCCGGGCTGTGGTCGCGATGGGTATGGGTGCACATTATCGCCACCACCGGCCGCCCGCCGATCGCGGCGGTCAGCGCGGCCAGATGCGCCGGATCGTCCGGGCCGGGATCGATGACGGCGACCGCATCACCGCCCACCACATAGGTCTGCGTGCCTGTGTAGGTGAAGGGCGACGGATTGGGCGCCAGCACGCGAGCCACCAGGGGGCTGAGCGGCATCAGGATTCCGGTCGGCAGATCGGCCGGATCGAACGGGGTAGCCATGCTTCCCATGTGCCTATTTCGGGACGGATTACAAGGGCGGCGGCTGACGAACTGTCCTATTCGCGGCGGCTCTGATAGGCTGGAGCCATGGCCGCCGCATCATCCCGCCGAACGACATGTGCATCGCAACTTAATTTCCAACATTTGAACATAAGTGTCGAAATCAGCGGGCAATGTGCGAAGTTAAGCCCGGTCTTTCCAACATGAGCCTTCTCCTTCCCGAACGCTGGCGCCAGCATCTTGCCCTCGACCGGCGACGATCGGTGCATACGGTGCGAGCCTATGTGGCGACGGCCGAGCGGCTGATCGCCTTTCTGGAGGAGCATCGCGGCGAAGCGGTCACGGCCGCGACGCTCGCCAGCCTCGATCAGGCGGACCTGCGCGCTTTCCTCACCAGCCGGCGGATGGACGGAATCGGCAACCTGTCGGCGGCGCGCGAATTGTCGGCCGTGCGCGGCTTTCTGAAGTTCGTCGGCGGTGAGGAAGCCCGTGTGCCGCAACTCAAGGGGCCACGGGTCAAGCGCGGCCTGCCCCGTCCCATATCCCCTGACGAAGCGGTCGCGCTGGCACAGGACATCGCCGAAACTGCGCGGGAAGGCTGGATCGGCGCGCGCGACTGGGCGGTGCTGCTGCTGCTCTATGGCGCGGGGCTGCGCATCAGCGAGGCGATGGGCCTGAACGGCGACATCCTGCCGCTGGCCGAAACGCTGCGCGTTACCGGCAAGCGGGGCAAGACCCGCATCGTCCCGCTATTGCCGCAGGTACGGCAGGCAATCGAAGCCTATATTGAGGCCTGCCCTCACCCCATGGCGCGCGACCAGCCGCTGTTCCGGGGCGCGCGGGGCGGGGCGCTTTCCCCCGCGCTCATCCGCCGCGCGGTGCAGGGCGCACGCGGACGGCTGGGCCTGTCGGAACGGACCACACCACATGCGCTGCGCCACAGTTTCGCGACCCATCTGCTGGGCCGGGGTGCGGACCTGCGCTCGCTCCAGGAATTGCTGGGCCATGCCAGCCTGTCCTCGACGCAAATCTATACCCAGGTCGATGCCGCACATCTGCTGGACATCTATCGCAACGCCCATCCGCGCGCCTGACTCACCCTCTCGGCCGCCAGGTCGCCAACCGCCAGAGATAGAGGATCACCGCGCCGACCACGCAGATAGTGGCGGCGGGGCCGACATAGGCGTCGATGTTGCTGAAATTCTGCCCCAGCACATAGCCGGCATAGGCCAGGATCATATTCCAGATCAGCGCCCCGCCCGCCGTCCAGAGCAGGAAGCGGATATGGCCCATGCGAAACAGGCCAGCGGGTAGCGAGATCATCGTGCGGAAGGCGGGCATGAACCGAAAGACGAAGACGACGATCCGGCCATATTTTTCGAACAGCCGGTCCAGCGCCTCGACATCGCGCCACTCCAGCGTCGCCCAGCGGCCATAGCGGTCCACCAGCGGCTTCAACCGCGCAAAGCCCAGAATATGACCGACCAGATACCAGAAATAATTGCCGATGGTCGTGCCGATAGTGCCCGCCAGCAGCAGCCAGCCCATATCCATCCGCCCCTGCCCGACCCGGATGCCGCCAATCCCCATGATGAGTTCGGACGGAATCGGCGGGAAGATATTTTCCAGCACCATCAGGAAGAAGATGCCCCAATAGCCACCCGCGTCGATCAGGCGGAGAACCCAGTCGGTCATTCAGCTACTGCTCCGTCATGCCAGCGAAGGCTGGCATCTCTCTTCTTATGGCAAGGGTGGAAAGTAGAAGGGAGATGCCAGCCTTCGCTGGCATGACGAAGGTAAAGCATAAGGATCAGGCCGCAGCCCGCGCCGCTAGGCGCGCGTCGATCGAGTCCCAGATCATGCCGCCGGTGTCGGTGCCGTCGAAGGCGTCGATCGAGACGATACCCGTGGGCGAGGTGACGTTGATCTCGGTCAGCCACTCGCCGCCGATCACGTCGATGCCGACGAACAACAGGCCCCGGCGCTTGAGTTCCGGTCCCATCGCCGCGCAGATTTCGCGCTCCTTCTCCGTCAGTTCGGTCTTGGCCGCCGATCCGCCGACCGCAAGGTTTGAGCGGATCTCGCCCGCGCCGGGAATACGATTGACCGCGCCCGCGACTTCCCCGTCGACCAGCACGATGCGCTTGTCGCCCTTCGCGACGCCGGGGACGAAGGCCTGGACCATGAAGGGTTCAACCCATGACGCCTTGAAGATTTCCACCAGCGCGGAGAGATTCGATCCCCTCGCATCGACATGGAACACCGCCGTCCCGGCATTGCCGTAGAGCGGCTTCACCACGATCTCGCCATGCTGGGCGAGGAAACTCTTCACCTCGGCAAGGTCGCGGGTGATCATCGTCGGCGGCATGAAGCGCGCATAGTCGAGCACGAACAACTTTTCCGGCGCGTTACGGACGCTGGCGGGATCATTCACCACCAGGGTTTCTGCCTGCACCCGCTCCAGCAAATGGGTAGCGGTGATGTAGCTCAGGTCAAAGGGCGGGTCCTGCCGCATCAGCACGACATCGACATCGCGGCCCAGGTCCAGCATTTCCGGCGCGCCGAACGCGAAATGGTCGCCATCCACCTTCTGCACCTTCACCGGGTGCGCCTTGGCCAGCACCCGCCCATCGCGGTAGGTGAGGTCGGGCGCCAGATAATGATAGAGGCGATGCCCCCGCGCCTGCGCCGCCAGCATGATGTGGAAGGTCGAATCGCCCGCGATCTTGATGCCCTCCATCGGGTCCATCTGCACGGCGACAGTCAGGGGGTTGAGTATGGTCATTCAGCGCACCTCATAAAGTGACGAAGCGTGGGCAGAGCCAATGTTCACCCCCCATGCCAGACATTGGCCAGATGGCGCGGCGCGCGGCCGGGTGCAAGGAGGATGACGTCGATTCGCATGTCGTCCCCCGGCTTGGCCAGGTCGTGCCGCAGGATTTCCGCAGCCGCCGCCACCCGCGCCAACCGCCGGGCGTCGATCGCAAGGTCCAGTTCCGCCGCAGAACCACGTGCCTTCACCTCGACGAAGGCAAGCATCCTGCCCCGGCGCGCGACCAGATCGACCTCTCCCGCCGGAGTGCGCAGGCGGCGGCCGACAATCTGCCAGCCCTTCAGGCGCAACCACCAACCGGCGATGCGTTCCGCCTGACGCCCGCGCTGTTCCGCCGCCTGCTTTTTCACCCCTTCAATTCCATCGCCCGGTCGTAGAGCGCACGCCGGTCGAGGCCCAGTTTCTTGGCCACCTCGCCCGCTGCCTTGGACACGGGCAGGCGGGTCAGCGCCTCCAGCAAGGCCGCGTCGGCATCCTCGTCGCTGGGCGGCGGGGCTTCGCCGGGCGGGCCGACGATCACGACGATCTCGCCCCTGGGCGGGGCATCGGCATAGCGGGCGGAAAGCTCGGTGAGCGTACCCGTCGCCGTTTCCTCGAACGTCTTGCTGATCTCGCGGCTGACCGCTGCTTCGCGATCGCCCAGATGCGCGGCCATGGCGGACAGGCTTTCCGACAGGCGCGGGCCGCTTTCGTAGAAGACCAAAGTCGCGCGCAGCGTCGCCACCTCGTCCAGCGCGTCGCCCCGCGCCTTCGCCTTGCTGGGCAGGAAGCCCATGAAGAGGAAGCGATCGGTCGGCAGGCCCGATAATGTCAGCGCCGCGATCGCCGCGCTGGGACCGGGCAGGGTCGTGATCTTGCGCCCCGCCGCACGCGCGTCGCGCACCAGCTTATAGCCCGGATCGGAGATGAGCGGCGTTCCCGCATCCGACAGGAGCGCGACCGATTCGCTCGCCATCCGATCGATCAGCCGTTGCCGCACGGCCTCTGCACTATGGTCGTGATAGGGGACCATCGGCCGGTCCGATCCGGCATGGCGTAGCAGCCGTGCGCTCACCCGTGTATCTTCCACGGCGATCACATCGGCCAGCCGCAAGACTTCGGCGCCGCGCGGCGTAAGGTCTCCGAGGTTGCCGATCGGCCCTGCAACGATGTAAAGCCCTGGCTCAAGCCCTGAATTTCGAGTTTCCATAAGGACGCCAGATGACAGAGACGGATGCCCCACGGCAAGCAGATGTATTCGCAGCCGTGAAACGGGGCGCGCGGATCGCCTTCATGGGGGCGGCCCTGTTCCTCGCCGCCTGTCAGTCGATCGTGCCCAAGGGGCCGGCACCGACCACCCCCACCGGCCCCACCCAACCGACTGGGCCGGAAGTGACGCAAGGCCTGCCCACCGACACCGCGCGGCATCGCGTCGCACTGCTGGTGCCGATGAGCGGCCCCAATGCCGGTGTCGGCCAGTCGATCGCCAACGCGACCACGCTGGCGCTGCTCGATACCAAGACCGACAGGGTGCGCATCACCACCTATGACACCGCGCTGGGCGCGGCGGCGGCGGTCAACAAGGCGCTGGCGGAGGGCAACCGCCTGATCCTGGGGCCGTTGTTGGCGGAGGACGCCCGCATCATCGGGCCGATCGCAGCGCGGGCCAATGTGCCGGTCATCAGTTTTTCCAACGACGCCAGCGCCGCCGGCAACGGCGTCTACATCATGGGTTATAATCCCAACCAGTCGATCGAGCGGGTCGTCGGCTTCGCCCGCGAAAAGGGGCTGAGCAATTTCGGCGCATTGGTGCCGCGCGGCACCTATGGCGAGCGTGCGGGCAACGCGCTGTTGCGCGCGGTCGAACAGGCGGGCGGCACGGTGGTGTCGATGCAGACCTTCGACCGGTCGCCCGCGTCGATCACCGCAGCGGTCAAGAAATTGCAGGCATCCTCTAGCTATGATGCGCTGCTGATCGCCGACAGCGGCCGGGTGGCGTTGCAGGTCGCGCCGATCGTGCGCAAGAATGGCGGCGCGACCGCGCGGCTGCTGGGTACGGAGCTGTGGAACACCGACGCCTCGCTCGCCTCCAGCCCGGTGCTGCGCGGCGCCTGGTTCGCCAGCGTGTCCGACGCCCTTTATCGCCAGCTCGCGACCAAATATCGCGCCCGCTACGGCAGCGCGCCCTTCCGCCTGTCCTCGCTGGGCTATGATGCGGTGCTGCTGACGGTACGGATTGCGCAGGACTGGAAGCCGGGCACCGCCTTCCCCAATGCGCGCCTGCGCGATGCGGGCGGCTTTTCCGGCATCGACGGCGCGTTCCGCTTCAACCGCACCGGCGTCGCTGAGCGGGCGCTGGAAGTGTCGGAAGTGGGCGCAGGCGCCTTCACCGTGATCGATGCGGCCCCGCGCGGCTTCGGGGAGTGAAAGAGGCAGAAGTTTTTCCTGTCCTCTAAAGGGCATAGCGGCATAGACTGACATGGTCCGTTTCGCCGGAGCGAAGCGGACCAAGAAAGGGGAAAGCCGTCCATGTCCTTGACCGTCCGCATCCTGATCGCCCTTGTCGCCGGGCTGGCCTGCGGCATCGCGCTTGCTGAATGGGGCGGCGGCTGGGGAACGGACATCGTGGCGGCCTCCCAGCCCATCGGCAAGGCATGGCTCAACGGGCTGCAAATGCCGCTCATCCCGCTCATCTTCACGCTGCTCGTCACCGGCATCGCCCAGGCGGCGACCACCGCGCGCAGCAATGGGATGGCGGGCCGGACCATCGGCCTGTTCGCGGCGCTGCTGCTGGGATCAGCGGCTGTCACCGCGCTGGCGGGGCCGCTGATGCTGCATCTCTGGCCCGTACCGGCCGGCGCTATCGGCGCGGTGACGGGCGCCAGCCATGTCGCGGAAGTGCCTGACGTGCGGCCATCGGCCGAATGGCTGCTCGGCTTCATCCCGGTTAATCCGTTCAAATCCGCCGCCGATGGGCAGGTCGTGGCGGTGGTGCTGTTCGCGTTGATCTTCGGCTTCGCGGTGACGCGCATCGCCGAAGCCCGCCGCGCGCAGATCACCGACCTGTTCCAGGGGCTGGCCGACGCACTGCTGGTAATGGTGAACTGGGTGCTGTGGCTGGCACCGATCGGCGTCTTCGCGCTGGCGCTGGTGGCGGGCGCACGATCGGGCCTCGCGACCGCAGGGGCGCTGCTCCACTATATCGGTTTCATCGTCCTCCTCTGCCTGCTGGTGACGCTGCTGGTCTATCCGATCGTCGTCATCCTCGGGCGGATCGCGCCCGGCCGTTTCGCCCGCGCTGCCTTCCCGGTCCAGGCCATCGCCTTTTCCACCCAAAGCTCGATCGCGTCGTTGCCGGCCATGATCCAGGCCAGCGACGGCCCGCTGGCGGTGCGGGAAACCACCCGCAGCATCGTGTTGCCGTTGGCCATATCATTGTTCCGCATCACCAGCCCGGCGGCCAATCTGGGCGTCGCCCTCTATGTGGCGGCGATGAACGGCGTGACGATCGGCCCGACGCAACTCGTCATGGGCGTAGTAGTGGCCGCGATCGTCAATCTGGCGGCGGTCGGCCTGCCTGGCCAGATCACCTTCTTCACCACCACCGGTCCCATCTGCCTGGCCATGGGTGTGCCGGTGGAGGCCTTGCCACTGCTGCTGGCGGTGGAAACGGTGCCCGACATTTTCCGCACCGTGGGCAATGTCACCGCCGACATGGCGGCCGCACGCATCATCGATCAGGGCAGTGGAGATGGCGCCTAGGGCACCCGGCGCGCCGTCAGTATCTTGACCGGCGTCTCCAGCATCTGCCCCTTCATCACTCCCTCTCCCGCAGTCGGTGATTTGGGCGCGACCAGGATCGCCTTCACCACGTCCAATCCCTCGACCGCATGGGCGAAGACGGCAAAGCCCTGATTGTCGCCGGCGGCATCGGGATGGGCGTCCATAGCGGGCATCTTGCCCAGCACCACGAAGAAATCACCGGTCGCGCTACCCGGCGCATAGCGTGCCATCGACAGCGCTCCATCATCATGGGTGAGGCCGGTCAGCGTCGTCGGTTCATGCCGGATCGGCGGCAGAATGCGCTTGGGATCATTCTGCGCCCCGCCCTGGACGAAACCATAGTCGGCCGCACCGACACCCCGGTAGAAGAGCGAGCCGTCGAGCCGTTTCTGGTCGACATATTTCAGGAAATTGGCGGCGGTGATCGGCGCCTTGTCCATATGCACGGCGACGACGATCCGACCCTTGTCGGTTTCCAGCGCGACCCGCACGTCAGCGGGATTGGACGCCGCCGGCACCGTCTGCGCAAGCGCGGGGGACAGGGTAAAGGCGGCGAGAAGGATGAGGGCTAGCTGGCGAATCATGTCGCCAGCCTAACCGATCATCCATATTGTGCCAGTGGCGCTTCAGCCTTCCAGTTGGCGTAGCAATGCGCGCACGTCGGCATCCATGTCGGGATTGCTCTCGCGCAGCGCTTCGATCGTGCGCACCGCATGGATCACGGTGCTGTGGTCGCGACCGCCGAAGATGCGGCCGATTTCGGGCAGCGAACGCGGCGTCATTTTCTTGGCGAGATACATGGCGACCTGACGCGGACGAGCGACAGCGCGGGCGCGGCGCTTGGAACGCATCTCGGCCGGGTCAATCTTGAAATGGGCGGCGCAGAGCTTTTGAATCTCGTCCACGGTGATGCGGCGGGCATTGGCGCGCACCGCATCGGCCAGCATCTGCTGCGCGAAGTCGAGATCGATCGATCGACCGGTGAGCTGGCCATAAGCGACCAGCTTGTTGAAGGCGCCTTCCAACTCACGCACGTTGGAACGAATCGAACGGGCGAGGAAATCGATCACCGCATTGGGCACCGGCGGATCGCCAGCGACGGCGCGCTTCGATTCGAGGATGGCGAGGCGCAGGTCGAGATCGGCCGGCCGGATATCGGCGACCAGGCCGCCTGCCAGGCGCGAAAGGATGCGGGCATCAATCGATTCAAGCATCTGCGGCGCACGGTCGGCGGTCACGACGATTCGCGCGCCCGTGTCGATCAGGTCGTTGATCGTGTGGAGAAACTCCTCCTGCGTCGATCCCTTGCCGGCGATGAACTGGATATCATCGATCAGCAGCAGGCGCGCCGCCCGCAGCCGCGCCTTGAACGCCATCGTCTCATTGGCGCGCATCGCGTTCACAAATTCCATCATGAAACGCTCGGCCGACATATAGAGTACCGGTTCCGATGGCGAATGGGCGGAAAAGGCGGCGGCGATCGCATGGAGCAGATGCGTCTTGCCCTGGCCGGTGCCGCCATGGATGAAGAGCGGGGAGAAACGCGGCTGCGCCTCGCCCGCCATCGCCTGTGCGGCCGAATAGGCCAGGCGGTTGGTCTCGCCCACCACGAAGTCGGCAAAGCCGTGGCGCGGATGAAAATTGGAGGCGACGGGCGATACGAACGGCGCCACCTCTTCCACCGACTCGACGCTGGCCACTTCCAGCAGCCGGGGGCCAGTGGCGTCGGGTGCGCGGCGCACCCGCACCTCGCGCACCGCAGCGCCAGCGCTGCGCCATGCCATGCGCAAGCGGTCGCCAAAGTGACCGGACACAAAATTGGCGCTGAAATCGGTCGCAACGAACAGGTCCAGCGTCTGCGAGTCCGGACAATAGTCGCCCAGCCGCGCAGGCTTCAGCCACTGATCGAACAGGCGCGCGCCCAGATCGCGGCGCAGACCGGCACGGATGGCAGTCCAGGCGGATTCCAGGCCGGAAACATCCTGTACTTCCATTGCCTGATATCCAGCCACCGCAGCCCTGCCCTTCATTATTAATCGATCCCCAACATCAGGTTCACAAGGCGCAATCAGCATCGACCGGGAAAGCATGGGCTTCCCGAGCATTTTGCATCATCTGACCTAATGACGG